>CAKQLF010000001.1 GCA_934254585.1 uncultured Alphaproteobacteria bacterium
AATTACCCCTCACCCGCAGACAAGTCTGCGACCTCTCCCGCACGGGGCGAGGTTTTAAACAACATCACATTCAAGGGGTTGGATGTCGTGCGTCAATACGCCGCACTTTTGGAACGACGTGTACAGAGTAGTACACGAGTGAGAAAAGCGCAAGCAGTGACCAAACAGACAAAACATATTAGAAATCTTCTTCCGCAATGTGCGTCAGATGCGACGGGATTTTTAAGCGACGTGTACAAAAAAAGTACACGAGCGCGAAAATTCCTAGCAGATGGCGTGCAGTGCGGAAGAAGTATGATTGAAATGCTCGGAGTTCTGGCTATCATCGCCGTTCTCTCCGTCGGTGGTATCGCCGGATATTCTAAAGCGATGTTGGCCTACAAATCAAACATTCAACGCAACATACTTTCTGAATTGCTTCATGCAATGATAGAAATTAAACCTAAGCTCGGCACTAATTTAGCAGAATTTCAAAACATAACTTATTTGGTTGATTCTCTTGGGTATCTGCCGGAAGGTACAACTTATGAAAACAACACAATTTATGACAAAAGCGGTAACATGTATGAAATACATAAGTATAATAGAGATGATGTAAAACATTATGTTTTGGAAATATTTTTTGAAGCAAATCAAGATTCAGAGTTATCTCGTGAATCCGTAGAATTTTGCCACAATATAGTTTGGGCGACAAAACCCATAGCCCAAGATATAAAAGTGATTGATTATTATAGAAATGAAGATGGCAACGGAACTGTTTACACTTTATTTTTTACGGACGGCCTGATGTCTGCAACACTGAACGATATTCAGACAAAGTGTCGTTTAATGGCCAAAGATGGTGGACAGGCACATTTTTCAATACACTTATGGCCATAAAAAAACTCCATCAGCTTAAACAGATGGAGTTTTCATTGTAACGCAGAGACGATTATAATTCGCCGGCGGCGTATCTTTGTGCCATATCAGACAATTTGATAGCTTTGATTTGGTCGGCGTGACCGGCTGCACCAAAGGCAATATAACGAGCTTCGCAAACTTTCTGCATTTCTTCAATAGCAGGTTTCAAATATTTGCGAGGGTCAAATTCTTTTGGATTTTCAGCAAATACACGGCGAATAGCACCGGTGATAGCCATACGCGAATCGGTGTCAACATTAACTTTGCGAACGCCGGATTTAATGCCGCGAACGATTTCTTCTACCGGAACACCATAGGTCTGAGGAATGGCACCGCCGTAAGCATTGATTAAATCTTGCAATTCTTGCGGAACCGAAGAAGAACCGTGCATAACAAGGTGAGTGTTAGGCAATTTGGCGTGAATTTTTTCAATAACATCAATAGCCAAAATATCACCATCCGGTTTGCGAGTAAATTTATAAGCACCATGAGAAGTACCAACAGCCACAGCCAAAGCGTCCAAATGTGTCAAAGCCACAAATTCAGCTGCTTCATCAGGGTCGGTTACCAAGCGTTTTCTATCCAAAGTACCTTCGGCACCGTGGCCATCTTCTTTGTCGGCTTTACCGGTTTCCAAAGAGCCGATAACACCTAATTCACCTTCAACCGATGCACCAACGGCGTGCGCACGAGCCACAACTTCTTGAGTTACGCGAACATTATATTCAAATGAAGCCGGTGTTTTGCCGTCTGCTTCCAAAGAACCGTCCATCATTACCGAGCTGTAGCCGTTAACAATTGCAGACTGACAGATATTAACCGAAGAACCGTGGTCTTGGTGTAAACAAATCGGCAATTCCGGAAACATTTCAATACCGGCCATAACCATGTGGCGAATCATTGGATCGCCGGCGAATTTGCGAGCTCCGGTAGAAGTTTGCAAAATAACAGGGGCGTTTACTTTTTTAGCGGCTTGCAAAACAGCTAAAATTTGTTCCATATCATTTATATTGAAAGCCGGAACGCCATAGCCGTGTTCCGCTGCGTGGTCAAGAATTTGACGCATAGATACTAAAGGCATTTTTTTCTCCTTAAAAAGTTATTTTAACTGCCTAAAATATATGCAATTTCTATTTTTTTGCAAGCTTTTTATTTCTTCTTTTACTCGCTGAAATTTTGCAGACCATAAAATTTATAATATGCTCCTTTTTCGGCCAATAGCTTGTTATGTGAACCTTGTTCCACAATTTTGCCCCTATCCATCACCACCAGCGAATCCATTTCTTTTAAGGTGGAAAGGCGATGAGCAATAGCAATAACCGTTTTACCTTTCATCAATTTTTTCAGTGATTTTTGAATATAATTTTCACTTTGACTATCAAGTGCCGATGTGGCCTCGTCTAAAATAAGAATCGGTGCGTTTTTCAAAATAGCCCGAGCAATAGCTATACGTTGCCGTTCTCCACCCGAAAGCAAAACTCCTCGTTCACCGACTTTGCTTTCATATCCTTCCGGAAGTTCTTTAATAAACTCGTCGGCATACGCCTGCTTTGCCGCGGCTTCAACCTCGGCATCTGTTGCGTCTAAACGGCCATAACGGATATTTTCGCGAATCGTGCGATTGAATAAGGTTGTATCTTGAGGAATAACGGCAATTTGTGCCCGCAGACTTTCTTGCCGAACTTTGGAAATATCTTCACCGCCGACCACAATTCTTCCTCCGCAAACATCAAAATAACGCACCAAAAGCTTTATCAACGTAGATTTACCGCTACCGGAATGGCCGACCAATCCGACTTTTTGCCCTGATTTTATTTTCAGTGAAAACCCTTTAAATAAATTTTCCTTTTGCGGATAGCAAAAATCTATGTTTTCAAAACTGATTGAGCGGTTACGCATTTTGATATTGCGCGCCTTTGGCGAATCCTGAACCTGACACGGCTGAAAAATCAAATTTAACCCGTCTTTAACCTGTCCGTAAGATTGGGAAAATTCACCCACAAAAAAGCCAACATTTATAACATCAAACATTATACCGTTTAACAACGAGGTGGACATAACCACTTCGGCAAAACTGATTTTTTGCAAATACCAACAATAGAAAACCGCCAAACAAGAGGCCATATAGGTTAGAGTGAAACAGATTTTTCCTTCCAAGTCAAACCACGCATCTTTGGTGCGTTCACTTTGTTCGGCTTTTACGGCGGTTTTCAACACATTATAAAAATGCTTTTTCTCATAAAAATAATTGGCAAAACTTTTTACTAAATCCGAATTTGTCACCGTATCTATAAAAACACCGTCTGTTTCAGCCCCGAATCTGGCTCTTTTTTCGGAAAATGAACCTATTCTCTTGCGGATATAAACCATAATCAAAAGATATATTATATTCAGCGAGAAAATAATAAGCCCTAGTTTCACATTGGCCGAACATATCAAAAACATCGTAATAAACAGCCCGCCTAAAGGACGAATAACGCCAAAAACTATTTGCCCGTATATATCCTTAATTCCGGAAACTATGTTTTTGGTTTTTGAAGCTATTTTGCCGGCCATTTCCTCATTGAAAAAACGAATCGAATGATGATGAACCACTACAAAGATATCTTTATAAACCAAACTACAAAAATAGGGCATAAACTTTCCGGCCGTGTATCGCCACACATAGGCTCCGACGGCATCAAGCATTAACATTGCCGCCAAAAAACCTATAAATAAGAGAATTTTGCTTAGAATTACAGAGTTTTCAGCATATTGCGGTAAATAGCCGATAACTTGCGACATTGCATAAATTTGCCCGCGTTCGGCTATAGTGCGCGCTATCAAAGCCGCTAAAATAACCGAAACCATCAACTTTGTTTTGCGTAAATACTTAAAGATAAATCCGAAAACGCTCATCCGGCAAGTTCCTTGCGGCGTTTTTTCAGTTTTGTCAGTTTTTCGCTTACATTGCCTGTGTCACGTCCGGTTTTCGCCAAACGGTCATACATACGGCTGATTTCTTTTTCCAGATACGCGGTTTCTATTTCATTACGCAACACAGTTCGCTCTTGATATGTACCCGTAGTGTTAATTTTGTGCACATATTCAATAGACTTTTCAACCTCAAGGTTATAACTGAGCTTCTGCTTAATAAAATACGGAAGTTCATAAACCAACTGGCGGGCGTTGGCATAAGCTTCTTGTCCGTCGACACATTTAATATAGCGTTTTTTCAGCAAACGGAATGCAATTTCCAACTCCTCATTGTTATCCACCACAATAAAAGGCACCGGATTGGCAAACCCCTCTTGGGCAATATACTTTAAAAACTCCAACAAGTGGTGGAAAAATCCGTTAATGTTATAAATAATAAACGGCTTCATCGGCAACATACCATCTTGCATAGCCACGCAATCATAAGCTAATTCATCAAGAGTTCCAACACCACCGGGGGCAAAAACCACAAAATCTGCCTCTAACAGTTTCTGCTTGCGCTCTTCCAAGGTTTTTGCCACTACAATATCCATTTTGTTAATTAACTCATCGTCATTTGGATATAAATCAAAATATTTTTTGGTGGTTATGCCTTGAATTGGAGAACCCTCTAAATTGCATTGACGTTTATTCCAACCATCAAGCACACCTTTAGCCACTGCTCCCATAATACCGCTGTTGGACAAGCCAAAATCCAATTTAAATTCCATTTTTACAATTTTTTTACCTAAATTATAAGCTTCTTGCGCATAAGCCGTATCATTGCCGGAACGAGAACCACCGGCCACGAAAACACGGATTCCCTCTTCTTTGTTGGCTTGTTTGAAACTTTGGATTACTTTTTCTTCGATATTACAGGTTTTACTTTCCATTTTTAGAGCTCCTCAATGTCGCCTTTAGCCTGATTGGCATAAAATTCGGCCGCAAAATCGTTAAGCGTGTCATTTTCTATTGCTGTCCGCAAACCTTGCATCAAACGCTCATAATAGCGAATGTTGTGCCACGTTAAAAGCATTATGCCCAATACTTCATTACATTTTTGCAAGTGATGAATGTAGGCGCGGCTATAATGCGTGCATAGCGGACAATCGCAACCTTCTTCCAACGGCCGATAATCTTCACGATGGCGCGCATTGCGAATATTTATAGGTCCATATTTAGTAAAAGCCTGAGCCGTGCGTCCGGAGCGTGTCGGCATCACGCAGTCAAACATATCAACACCTCGCAAAACCGCGCCGACAATGTCATCAGGACGCCCCACACCCATTAAATAACGCGGTTTATCTTCGGGCAACATATCCGGCGCATAATCCAAAACTTCAAACATTTTTTCTTGCCCCTCGCCAATAGCAAGCCCGCCGATAGCATAGCCGTCAAAACCTATTTCTCGCAAGGCTTTTGCCGACTCTTCTCGTAAGTCTTTATAGACATTTCCCTGCTGAATACCAAAAATTCCATAGCCGTCACGGTCAATAAAAGCCTCCTTGCTGCGTTTTGCCCAACGCATAGACATTCGCATAGATTTGGCGCAAGTTTCATAAGTTGAAGGATATGGCGTGCATTCATCCAGACACATTGTAATATTCGAATCCAATTTGTGTTGAATCTTCATTGACTCTTCCGGACTTAAAAAGAATTTTTTTCCGTCAACGTGCGAACGGAAAGTAACCCCTTCTTCAGTTAATTTACGCAAGCCGCTTAAACTCATTACCTGAAAACCGCCGGAATCAGTTAAAATAGGCTTATTCCAATTCATAAATTTGTGCAAACCACCCATTTTTTCCACCAAATCGGCCCCCGGACGCAACATTAAATGATAGGTATTACCAAGCAGAATTTCCGCGCCGGTCGCCGCCACGCTTTCCGGCATCATTGCTTTTACCGTGCCGCAAGTTCCCACCGGCATAAACGCCGGCGTGTTGACAACTCCGTGTTTGGTGATTAAACGGCCGCGTCTGCTTTTGCCAATTTTTTTATCTATTTCAAACTTTAATCCCATTTTAATTCCTATCAATATTAATTAACTTTAGAATGTAAAGGAATCGGGTTTCCGACACCTTTTCGCAAATTATTCTTTTTAACATAACCGGCTTCGCCGTTGTCCACAACAACTTTATACCATTTTCTGTCCGGTGTAAACCCTATCACCCGCACCGTTTGACCTTCCAAGCCTTCTTTTAAGACATCATAACGCTCGTCAGGCCCATAATAAATGTTTACGGCAACCGCCAGATGATATAAATATTCAGAAACATCGTTTCCGCCGTCAACTTTTATTATTTTGCTTTCTATTTGATCATCGGCCATTTTAACTCCGCCCATATCAACCAAGGAATAATAAGAGTTTGTTTGATATTCCGGCAAGTGTATTCCCCCTACTTTTCCCATAAAGAAAACAAAATAAACAATAACCACGCTTAAAAAAAACATCGGCATTATCAATTGACGGAATTTCAATTCTTGAGCCGACCATCGCGGGAGAACAATTTTTCGGGTGGGGTGAAAATCTAAAATATCCACATAAGTTTTTAACAACTCTTGCGCCCGACTGCCGGCAACAACCAATTTTTCAGCCTGTTTAGCATATATCCACGCCATATCTTTTTGCCCGTTTGTTTCATAGGCAATAGCGTTATGCAGCAATAATTTCAAATTATCATCATCTGCCGCCGACGTTGCCGCATAATTGAATTTTAAGGCTTTAATATTTTCGCCGAATGCCTTAATTCCCCACCAACCTTTAAGCCAGTTTGCAACCGAAGTTGATAAAACCATATCTTTAGCTTCGTTAAAATTACAAATATCCTTGGTTTCTTTTATACAAAAACCATTCAACCGCGCCGTCACACGCCGTTGTTTCATAACCCGCAACGCGGCATCATCGTTACCGTTTTGGTTTTTGTAAATCTGCAGAGAATCCAGTTCCGGAAAATCTTCAGCCCCGTAAACAAGCGACAATAAATCGTATTGCAGACGTTTTTTTTGGTCTTTCAGCAAATTATAGGCTACGGAAATTTTTTGAAATATTTCAACAGCGTCAGGATTGTCATTATGGTCGGGGTGCCAGAATTTGGCACGATTATAATATTGCTGTTTAATTAACGACAGCGGAGCATTCGGAGATACTTCTAAAACTTGATAATATCCTTTGGCATCATAATTAGCGTTCAAATTCAGCCTCCCTCACCCATAACTTTTTAGCTATATTTATCACATCTTCGGCTGCTTCCGACCCCGGATAACGATTGAGCAGCAACACCTGATTTCTTATCACGTCCCTGACTTTGGTATCACGGCGAATCACGCCTAAAAGCGGCGGCGTTGAAGTCATATATTGCTCACAAGCTCGACGCAATGTATCATAAGTTCGCAAACCTTCTTCGTATGAATTAGCATAGTTTATGACAATTTGCAAACTTTTATAAGACAGACCGCTGAGTTTTTTTTGCAAAAAATCGTATGTGGAAACCAAATTTGAGGGATCATTGGTGCAAACCAAAATTATTTGCGACGGCGGCAACAAATTATGCAAAATTTTATCCGTTGCCGGCAAATCAATAACAACTTCATTGTAATTTTGTGCTAACATCACCAACTCTTCGCGCAAAATTTGCAAACGCCCGACCGGCACTCCATCAAGCAAATCACTACCGGCGCGACCGCTGATTACATCAAACTTCTTTTTATTGACCGGAACAACCGCCTGATTTAGGGTTATTTCTCCCGATATAACCTGATTTAGATAATAAGAACTGTTCAAGCCTAACTGAAAATCCGTATTCAGCAAACCATTGTTGGCGTCAAAAAGCAACACGCTTTTGTGCAACATATTCAAGGCTTGAGCCAATGTAGCCGCCAACCACGTTTTTCCCATACTCCCAAAACCGGAAGTTATCGCCGTAATTTGCGCCGGAGGAGTTAAAAACAGATTCTTGTCAATCTTTATGTCTTTTTTATTTATCATCTTGTACTTTTCAATTTTTATTATTATGATAGTGACAAATTTATTGTTCTCTTGCAATTGGTTAAAAACTTTTTAACACAATTTATTTATATTATATAAAAATGAGGCTGAATTGAATATGAAAAAAATTGTTGCTTTTTTACTGATTTGTATATTTGGGGCTGCACCGGCGCACGCACAACATATGGTGAAAGAAGAGAGTTATCTGACCGATAACATAACCTATATCGGATTGCCGGACTATCCCCCGTTTTCTTATTATCAAACCAAGGGAAAAACTGTTGTCTATGAAAGTGCCTTTTTAAAACCGACTTTAGATATTATGAACAAATACGGTTTCCAAATAGATGAAAAGACTTTCACGCAAATTCCAGATTTTCAATCACTGATTTTAGACATCCGCAGCGGTGATGCCCAATTGTTTTTCGGTACTTATTCAAACACTAAAATTTTTAACGGCGTATCCTTAATTTATCCGGCAAGCATTTCAAATCCTATACACATTATAACTTTACCGGATACCCAGAAAAAAATAAAATCAATTGAAAACTTGGGTAAATTAAAAGGCGTAATCAGTAAAACCGAATATTTAAGCGATTTTGTCCTACGCAAAATAAAACCTCTTAACATAAAATACGTCGACAGTCCGAACGAAGCGTACGAAGCTTTGTTTACTGCCAATGCCGATTATATTTTGGGTAGCTTATATTATAACAGAATTATGGCCAGTCGCTTGGGAATTGAACAGTATTTAGCCTATTCCAAAAAACCTGTTTTCAAAATTCCGTTTTTTGTGGCTTTAACTAAAATAATGCCAAAACAATCACTTTATCAAAAAGCTTTTGAAACAGAATTTGCCAAACCAAACTATGCCAAGGCCGTAAAAGAAGAAATTATTAAACTGGTAGAAGAAGAACTTACAAAAAATCAAGGGATTGTTCCTCCGGCTTTTACTCAAAAAACAAATATTACAACTATTGAACAGAGTGATAATGAACTTCTTGAAAATTCTGACAAAAGAGGTAAAGTTATTGAAGAAGAAATAAAAGAAAAAACTTTTGACGATGTGCTTGATGGAATTTAGGGAGAAAAATTAATGGTTCTTTTAGTACATAACAGTGTGTTACCGCAATGTCGGAAAATCAGAATACTGATGTCCGAAAAAAAGATGCTGTTTGTTTTGAAAGAAGAAAACCCTTGGATGCTTTCCAAGGATATTATGAAAATTAATCCGGCCGGTGAACTGCCTGTTTTTATTTATGACGGAAATATTATCTCCGGAAGCTATGCTATTACTGAATTTTTGGAAGAAACCTATACGCAAAATCGTCTGATTAGCGGAAATAATAAAGAAAGAGCCGAGGTCAGACGTTTGGTTGACTGGTTTGATAATAAGTTCAATCGAGAAGTTTATCAATATATTGTCGGTGAAAAAATTTATAAACGCTTTGCCCTTAAACAGCCGCCGGAATCTAAGCGCATTAAGGCCGGAATAAATAATCTGCATTTTCATCTGGAATATATCGACTGGATTGTGGAGCGCAACAACTATTTGGCCGGAAATAATTTTTCATTGGCTGATATCAGCGCGGCCGCCCAACTTTCTATTATTGATTATTTAGGTGACGTACCTTGGGAAGACTATAAAAGTGCAAAACTTTGGTATTCTAAAATAAAATCGCGGCCAAGCTTTAAAGATATCCTCAGCGATCGGTTCAAAGGTATTTATCCGGCTAAACACTATATGGATTTGGATTTTTAAGATGAAATATTTATCCTTATTTATTTTAACCCTTTTATGTTCCTGCTCTTCTTTTGAAAAAGGAAAAGGACAAGTAATTTATCACTGGGAAAGAGAACGTACCGGTGTACAAAAATTTTCACGCGATCACTCGGAATGTTTGAAACAAGCAGAAGGCTGGTTGCATTGGCCGGATTTCAGCAGTTGGCTCTATTCTGAAGAATACCGCTATAACATTGTTGTTGACTGGCATAAAACAAAGGGAATTTGGGCAAGTTATGTACCTTATCGCGGTGCCTCGCCTCTACTTGTAAATTCTATTCGCGATTCCGCAGATTCCGACCCTAAGGAATACAGACTTTGTATGGAATCTAAAGGTTATTGGCACAGAACCTACGATATTCCGACCGTAACCAACGTGTTTGTTTATAATCCGCAAAAAGGAACGGACAGAGTTCCTCTCGAAGATATTTACAGTCGATAGCCGCCTCCTCCGGCTTTGTAATAAGCCACCAAATTCCGGAAAATCCGTGCTCGGCTTTCCAGACTGTTGTTTTGCGCCGAAAGAAGGTTTTGCTCTGCCTGCAGCAATTCAGAAAAATCTATTAATCCGCTTTGATAACGATTTGCCGTGGCCTCAACAACTCTGCCCATTTTTATTAAAGCACGGTTTTGCGCCTGATTGCTTTTTAGTTCATTCTGCACGGCAATCATTGAATTTTTTAATTCGCTTACCGCATTCAGAACTGACTTTTTATATTGAGCCAAAGCTTCTTTCTTCACTTCTTTTTGCTGTTCTATTTTATTTTGCAAACGATTCCAATCTAAAAGCGGCAAGGTTACAAGCGGCTCATAATTATATCCCTGACTCTTAGAATTAAACAGGCTGTTGCCGCCACTGGCCGCATATCCCCACAAAGCCGTAACACTTATATTTGGATATAAATCAGCCACCGCAACCCCGATTAACGCATTTTGAGCTATCAAATTTTGTTCCGCGGCCGCAACATCAGGGCGACTTCGCACTACATCTGCCGGTAAATTATACAAGGCCGAAGTATTATATTTGTATCCGGCATTAAATATCGGTGATTTTTCAGAATTTAACGACAATCCCGACGGCAGTACACCGGACAAAACGCTTAGAGCATTTTTATAACTTTCAATTTCCGTTTGATAAGTCGGAATTTGCGCCTCTGTCGTACTTAATAAATATTCTGCTTGGTTATAAGCAATATCATCACTCAACCCGCTTTGATATTTTGCTTTTACCGTACTGAAAATATCTCTTTGCAAGCGCAAATTCTGTCGGGCTATTCTTAATTTTTCCTCCGACAACTTCAAATTTATATAGTTTAGGGCTATTTCAGCCACCACGCTGACCCGCACATTATTAAGCGAATATTCGGCCATTTTAACTTGAGCGGCCGAAGCCTCATCATTGCGTCGACCTTTGCCCCATAAATCGACCTCCCACGAGGCATCAAAACCTACGGAATAATAATCGGTATCCGCGGTCGGTCCGATATTCTTGCTGTTTTTTTCGTAAGTATAGCCACCGCGTCCCCCGATTTGCGGCCAAAACGCAACCTTATTTATTTTTTGTATTGCTCTGGCTTGGTGCAAACGCGCAACGGCCGCGTCAATATCCGTGTTGTTTTTTAGTCCTTGCTCAATCAGTAAATTTAACTGTTTGTCAGCAAATGATTTATACCATTTTTCCGAAATATTATGGCTTTTTTGCAAACTCAGTTCTTGTTTCAATGCGGCATTATTATAAAACTCAGGCGTAGTATAATTTGGTCCCACCGAACAAGACACAACCAGACAACTTAGCATTAAAAGCAAATGTTTTTCAGCCATTATCCCCTCCGTTTTCCGTTTCATTTTTTGGCGCAAAATATTCTTTTATGTGCTCAAACAACGCAAAAAGCGGCGGAATAAAAATGATACCGATTAATGTGGCAGCAATCATTCCGTAAAACACCGATGAGCCAATGGCTATTTGTGAACTGGCTCCGGCACCGGTGGCCACAACCATTGGAAATACACCTAAAATAAAAGTAAAGGCCGTCATCAGCACCGCTCTATATCGTTCTTCCGCCCCGCGACGAGCCGCCTCGGTAATACTCAACCCCTGTTCACGATACATTTTGGTAAACTCCACAATCAAAATAGCATTTTTAGCCGCCAAACCAATAAGCATAATCAAACCGAGCTGAGCGTAAATGCTTAGCGATTGTCCCATAAACCATAGTCCCGTTAACGCCCCCAAAATTGCAAATACGGTGGAAAAAATTACAGACAGAGCCAACAACCAACTTTCATATAAAGCCACTAGAAATAAATAACAGAACACTACCGCCAAAGTAATAAGAATCGCGGCTAATCCACGGGTTTCCACCTCTTGCAAACTTAAACCCGTCCACCATATATCATATTCTTTCGGCAATAACTTTTCTATGTTTTCAATTTTTGAAAGAGCCGTGCCGCTGCTTATATCATCTTTTGACATTGCCGTCACAGAAGCCGCAGTATATTGATTAAATCGATAGATGATTTTAGGTGATAATTCAGTTTTTATTTCGGCAAAACTGTTTATCCGCACCAATTTTCCATCAGAAGAACGCGCATATAAATTACCAATATCTTCTATTTGCCGGCGATATTGATAGTCGGCTTGCAAAATAACCTTATTAACCTGACCGCTCAAAGTAATATTATTTATATAGCGGGAACCTAAGTTGTTCTGCAAAGTGGTAAACAATGAGGAAACCGGAATTTTATAATATTCCAATTTTTTACGGTCAATATCCAAATAAATATGCGGTGTGTCTGCCGTAAAAGTGCTGAAAGCATAATCAAAATAACCACTTTTATTAATAGATTGCAAAAAATTCGTAAGTTCAGCATATAATTTTTGCGGTGAGGTATTGCCATTCATTGTCACAAAATCAAAAGAAATACCATTACTTTGTCCGACACCGGGAATTGCCGGCGGCGCAAAGAAATTTATTGACGCATTTTTATTTTGTGCAAACTGCCGCCGCAAATCATTGCTTATGGCTTCTATTGACAGATTTTTATTTGCGCGTTGTTTCCAGTTATTAAGACCGATAACCCCTAACGCCACATTTTCGCCACCGCCGCCCAAGATACTGTATCCGGCCACAGATATAAAATATTTTACCCCATTAGTTTTTAAAATTTTCTCATTCATTTCTTCCAGAACTTTATTGGTTTCATTTATACTTGCCGTATCCGACAGCTGGATATTTCCAAAAATAATTCCCTGATCTTCTTCCGGTAAAAATGACGTCGGCGTATAAACAAAACCAAGAGCAATCAAGCCGATTGTACTCAAAATACATAAAGTCATTATTTTTAAATGCTCTGAAAAATATACTACCGCTGACAGATAATGGGTTTTGCTTTTATCCAAAACTTTGTTAAACCAAGCAAAAAATCCGCGCGGATTATCGTTTTCATCTCCCCGCAAAAAAATGGCGCACAAAGCCGGACTTAAAGTTAGAGCATTAAGAGCGGAAAAAGTCACCGCCGTTGCAATAGTCACCGCAAATTGCTGATAGATTTTTCCGGTTATGCCGGCCATTAAACCTACCGGAATAAATATGGCCAACAAAACAAATGTGGTGGCCACAATGGCACTGCCAATTTGCTGCATCGCTTCCAACGAGGCGGTTTTAGAATCTTTTTTTTGCGTCAAAATCAAATACTGCACACGTTCAACCACAATTATAGCGTCGTCAACAACCAAGCCAATGGCCAAAATCATTGCAAACAAGGTTAATATATTGATGTTAAAGCCTAAAATATAAATAACCGCAAAAGTCGCAATTAACGACACCGGAATTGTAAACAGCGGAATCAGCGTGGTTTTTAACTTTTGTAAAAAAATATAGGTGACTAAAACCACCAATAAAAATGTTATAATCAACGTATCTATAATGCTTTGAATCGACGCGCGCACATAATCGGTGGAATCATACGCCACTTGCAGGCTCATATCTTCGGGCAAAACTTCGGACAATTCGGATATTTTGTTTTTTAAACTATCCATAATTTGCAAAGAATTGGAATTTGGCAACTGATTGATGGCCATAATTAAAGCCGGTGCGTTATTATATCCCGATTTTATGTTATAAGTATCGGCTCCCAACTCTATTTTAGCCACATCTTTTAAATATATCTGGGCTCCGTTTTCGGCCGAGGCAACCACAATATTTTCAAAATCGTTTACACTGTTCAGCAAACCTTTGGCCGTCAATGTCAAAACCAACTTGTTATCCTTATGGCTGGGTGCCGCGCCAATGCTGCCGACCGAGGCCTGCACATTTTGATTTTTCACCGCACTCATTATATCGCTGCTGTTTAGCCCCAGCGAATTAAGCTTATCCAAATTTAACCAGATACGCATACTGTATTGCGGTCCGAAAATTTGCACTTCCCCCACGCCCTTCACTCGAGCTAAAGCGTTTTTGATATTTGTATAAGCATAATTGCTTAAAAATAAATCATTATAGGTGTGATTTGGAGAACGCAAAACTAAAAGAGCTAAGATATTCGGATTTTGAGTTTTAACGCTAACTCCATATTGATTTACCTCATCAGGTAATTCCGAAATGATTTGCTGTAAACGATTCTGCACTTTCACTTGAGCAATATCGGCATTTGTTCCCACATCAAAAGTTACAGTCAATTGATAGGAACCATTATCATCTGATGATGACGACATATACAGCATATTTTCCACGCCGTTAATTTCATTTTCTATCGGCACGGCCACCGTATCTACCAAAACTTTGGCTCCGGCACCGGAATATGTGGTAGAAACCACAATTTGCGGCGGAGTAATTTCCGGATATTGGGCAACCGGCAACACCAATATTGAAAGAACACCCAAAATAATCAGGACAATGGATAAAACAATGGCAAAACGCGGGCGATTGATAAAAAAAGCTGAAAACATTGTCTATTTCTCCTCAGATAATTTAGCAATTTTTACTTTTTGTCCTACCAAAGATGGCTCAATTTCTTCTGACAAAATAAATTCATCTTTTTGAAGATTGTTTTCCAATAAATAATTATCACCCTGTTCGGCAATTATCTCTACTTTAAGCAATGCGACCTTGCCATCTTTCACGCCGTAAGCATAATTTCCGTCATTTTGCATATAAAGTAAATTTTTTGGCAGCAGAAACACTTTCTTATAAACGTGCTCCAAAAAAACTTTAACATACGCATTGGGTATCAATAGTCTTTGCGGATTGGAAAATTCGGCATAAACCGCTAAAGTGTTGGTATTTTTATCCAAGGCATTTTCCGTGTAAATAATTTTGCCGACAAAGGGATATTTCTGTCCGTCAGACAATTGTAATTTAACTTTATCGGCAAAAATATTCGCTCGCTGCAAAAACTCTTTATCTGTTATTGAGAAAACCACGCGCGCCGGATTATATTTTACTATACGAACCAAACTTGAGGTCTTTGCCGGAGAAATAAAATCCCCAACCGACACGCTGATATTTCCCAACACCCCGTCAAATGGTGCTTTAATCAAGGTATACCCCAGATTTACAGCCGCCGTTTCATAATTGGCTTTAGCTTGTTTCAAGGCTCCCTGCGTTCTTAAAACCTCTGTTTGTGCATTTTCTAATTCGGTTTGCGAAACCGCCTTTTTTCCGGCCTTTAACAGTCGTTCGTATTGGTTTTGGGCGTTACGCAAATCGGCAACACAAGTTAAAACCGCCGCATAGGCAGAATCCTGCTGTGCTTTATATTCATCTTGTTGCAAAACAATAAGAACATCATCTTTTTTGACTGTCGCTCCGCTGTCCACAGGTATTTGCGCTATATATCCGCTGAGATAAGGCACAATATTTACGCTATTTATTGCCACAACCTGACCGATAAAACTTTGTGAAACGTTTACGTCTTGAGGTTTTGCCACTGACACTTCAACCATTGAAACGCTTTGCGGCAAAGTAGACGACTCAGTTTTTTCAGCTCCTTGCTGTTTATATAAAACTATACCGCCGCAAATAATAATAATTAGCAATACAACTATCAATAAATCTTTTATGGCGTCTTTTTTCATTGTTATAGAATCTCCCCGATTGGTTGTTTAGACTCTAAATATGCGGTAAAAGACGCTTTTCAAGTGAAATTGTTATTGTAAAACTTCGATTGCCTTAGATATTTTGCGAATTGAATTTAACTCAATTTGGCGAACACGTTCTTTAGAAATGTTATAAGCTTGGCTTAAATCTTCTAAAGTGATGCTTTCTTCGCTCATTCTACGCTTATAGAGAATATCCTTTTCGCGCGGATTCAAAACGCTGATAGCCTGATTAAACAATCTCCGACGATAATTCAGCGTTTCTTTGTAGGCATAACGCTCTTCTTGATTAGGTTTGCCGTCAGAAATAAAATCCATCCACTCCGAAGTGTGTTCAGAATCGCTGTCTATCGGCGAATTTAGCGAACCGTCGTGAGATTTAAGACGCGTATTCATTTCTGTAACCTCTTGCACGCTGACATCAAGTGATTTTGCAATATCTTTCAAAACATCGGAAGAAAGCTCTCTATCGTCCATCAAATTCAAATTATTTTTAATTTTACGCAAATTGAAAAATAATTTTTTCTGCGCGGCCGTTGTCCCCAATTTAACCAAAGACCACGAATTTAAAATATATTTTTGTACCGAAGCCTTTATCCACCATAACGCGTAAGTTGAAAAACGGAACCCCTTGTTCGGTTCAAATTTATCTACAGCATACAACAGTCCGATGTTTCCTTCCGATATCATTTCACTTGCCGGCAGACCATAACCTTTATAACGAGAAACAACCTTTACCACTAAACGCAAATGTGAAGTAATCAACTGATAGGCCACGTCTTTGTTTCCGGTTTCTTTATATTTCGTCGCCAAAATATATTCTTCTTCCTGAGTTAAAATCGGATATTTGCGAATATTTTGCAAATATCTGGCTAAATTTATTTCCGGAGAAAAGTCCAGTCCGGTAAGTGCTGTTAAATTTTCCATCTTTTCACTTCTCCTTTTAGTTGTTTACAAGTATGATATAAGTGAAAAATTTAACTAACAACCCATACTTTAGTTTTAATTTATAAATATTTTCTACTAAAAATTAGTTAATATTTTCCAGTTTCTGCAATAATTCTTCCATATCATCAGGTAGTTCAGAATCAAATTGCATAAACTTTTTGCTTTTGGGGTGAATAAAGCCCAAACTCTTTGCGTGCAAGGCTTGGCGAGGAAATGAATTTACATAATTTTTAAGATTTTGCGGCAACGAAACAGCGGTTTTATGATTTTTTACATAGACCTTGTCACCAATAAGAGCATTGCTTACACTTGTTAAGTGTACACGAATCTGATGAGTACGGCCTGTTTCTAAGTTACATTGCACCAGTGAGGCGGCATTTTTAAACACTTTCAGAGTTTTATAATTAGTAACGGCCGATTTACCGCCGCTTGCAACCAAAGCCATTTTTTTACGATCAACCGGACTACGCCCGATGTTGCCGACGATGCGACCGGCAAGCGGATTGGGCACACCATAAACAATCGCTAAATAGGTGCGTTCGATGGAATGTTCGGCAAATTGTTCACTCAAAAACCGATGAGCAAAATCATTTTTTGCCACTACCAATAGCCCGCTGGTTTCGCGGTCAATACGATGCACAATCCCCGGACGCTTTACACCGCCAATTCCCGAAAGGCTGCTGTGACAATGATAAAGCAAAGCATTTACAAGTGTTCCACGTGAAACACCGGCCGCCGGATGCACCGTCATACCGGCAGGTTTATTGACAACCAACAGGTCATCATCTTCATAAACCACATTCAGCGGAATATCTTCTGGCACAGGCTCAGCTTCAACGGCCGGCGGAACAATCACTTGATAAACATCGCCAACTTTCACCTTGTGCGAGTTGTCCGAAACAATAATGTCGTCGAGCAAAACATTTCCCTCGCTCAGCAAACGTTGCAGCTGCGAACGTGAAAAATCCGGCAGTTTCTGCGCCAAAAATTTATCAAGTCGCTGATTTTTGTTTTCTACCGCAGCTTCAGGTGTGGAAAATATCATTTCTTCATTATTCATTTTTAGCCTTTGTTAATTATCTTGATGTTATATGTAGATTAAAAGCTCTTGTTTTTAAATGCAAGTAAAGATTCTGTAATTCTTCAGGAGGAGATAAATGGCCAACGCTAATGATGTTTTGGACGATGATGATTTTGAAAAGCTGCTGAACAGTTTTATTAATGATTCTGATTTGGGAGATACAAACAATTCTTCCGGCGGTTCGTCAACCGAGAAAATAAACCAACTAAAAGAAAACAACCTGACCTCTTCTGCCTCTGATAACAAAAAAGATGTTTCTGATTTGGAAACAACGGCAAACAATCAGACAACTTCTGATGATTATGTTGATGACGACGGCGAAACAATTGATTACACAACAATACTAAATGAAGCCGACCAAAAAGTAAATGAAGAGATAACTCAAGATGTTGTTAACGGCGATGATTTTGACCAACTGTTGGTTTCTTCTTTACAAGAAGCCAAAGATGAGGCTCAACAAGAAAGTAATCAACCGGCCCTTGGCAGCGACGAGTCCGAACTGGCTCAAGCTTTTGTAAATTTTTATAATTCCGTCAACAAACTCTCGACCCAATACTTAAATAAAGAATATGAATGTTATTTTGAAATTGATGATTTGTATCCGAACTATAAACCGAGTATCGGAAACATTTTAGCCGACGACGTTGCTAACGGTTGGGTTTTGCTAACGAAAATGTTTCCTCAGGAAATTGGCAATTTTCCGCTTAATTCTTCTGATGAAGCGTTTTTGAATTTTGCCGAAAAATTAAATAATTCCGATTTGCAGCTGGCGGTTATCTCTTATGTGGAAATTATGATTGATATTGAAAGCTGTGAACTTTCATATCAAGCCAAGTTTTTGAAATATCAAGAAAAACATATTAAACGCATTATGTATGAAGAATATCTGAACCGCAAAGAAAGACAACGTAAATTTACCGAAGCTTTAGCCGCCAAAAACTTTCCGGTGGACGCCGAAAGATTAATCAGCAATTATTTTCGGGTAGCCCAAAAAGATGTGGACGGAGCTTTCAAAGCCTTAACTACTAATCCGGCGATTTTTGCCCCGATAGATTTCAGCAAAATTAAACCACGTTGGTTTGGCTTGGTAAAGGTAACTCCTAAAGACGGCATTCGTGTTAATCTGGAAATCGGTAACTTTTTGAAAAGACTCAAAGTTTGATACAAATAACAATAGACAAAAAAATTTTTTTATGATATATTAAGGTTTAGAATTAAAAGGAGTGATTGTTATGGCTGAAAACACACAAGAAAACGCATCTATGACCAATGCCGCTGCTGAATTTATGAAAGCAATTGAAAATAAGGCTTCTAATGATGAATTAAAAACATTACTTGATAAAACACCGAACTTGCTTTCTTCCGAAGCGTTTGCCAAACAGGTTTTCCCAAAAGTCGGCGATGCCAAGAATATGGGATTGGTTCCTCTTGACAAAATGGTTGACACCATTAAAAAAGTTAAAGAGTTGGCCGACAACGGATTGATTTCTGCTGAACAATCAAAAGATTTTATGTCTATGAAAGACCCGCGTTCCGGCGAAAATTTTGCCACTTTTGCCGCCAAACAAGCAGTTTCAGCCTATGACAAGGCCAATACAGACCGTTCGCCTGAACCAAACTTGTCTGATGAAGGCAAAAATATTTTTCAGCAGCAACAACAACTTTACTCCAACCAAATTGAAGAAATGAAAAATTTAGGCGTGCCAATGAATTTGCCTAATGAAAAAGGTCAAACTCTTGATTCTATTGCCAAAAGCGGAAAAAACAATAACGCCAACGGAAATTCTCCGGCTTTGTCTGTCAATATTGACGACAACAACGGTCTGGAAGTGGGGGGAGGCGAACCTAAACCGTTAAAAGTAGAAGTTAATGACAAACCGGCCTTAAAAGTAAAGGTTGACACAAAGCCTAAAGAAAAAGAAGAAGACCAAAATGAAGCCACTGTTGAAGACGCTCCTGAAGAAGATAAACCAAAAGGCAGCGGATTAAGTCCGGAAGCGGTTAAAGAAGAGGACATTATTCAATATATGTACAGAGAATGGTTCTTGGCCAGTTTGAGTTGGTCTATCAACAAACTGGGTGATTTGGCCTATTCAGGCGTATCTGCTCTTTGCGACAGTTATGTAAAACAATCTAACAAAACTACAAATAAAAACCTTTCAAACAAAGCTCAAAAATTCCAAAAATCCGGCGCAACTTTCTTGAAAGCTATGCCGACACAGATGAGAAATCAATTTGAAGCTTCGCTAAATGACAAAAACAACTATATGTCTACGCTTAACAAAGATATTTTGGACAACGTCGGCAAAAAACCGCAACAATGGAAAAGTCTAGACGCTAATGTTCCATCTAATAAAGCTCTAATCGACACCATTAATGCCTCTTACCAAAAAGATCCGACCGGTTTTGTTCAACAATTGAAAGATATGGAAAAAAATTCCAAATCCGTAAAGAACTTTACCTTACGCGTTTATGACCTTTCGGTACAGCAAGCCACCGCGCAATATATGCTACAACAGATGGATAAAAAGAATCCGAAAGATTTTGATATTAATGATAAAAAAGTTCAAAAAGAAATTGCTAAATTGGCACAAAAGAATTTTGCAAGCAATATGTCCGGAATAAAAGCTATTTCCGAACACGCGAAATATGAATTAAAACTAAATCAAGGCGTAACCGACCCTACTAAAATTAAAGATGCTGAAGCTCAGGCTATTTCAAATTTCTTAAAAGGTTCGGAAATGCTTACGGCTAAGACTATGGCCTCTATAACAGATGATTTGAAAACCGGAGATTTTAAGAGTGCCGGAAAATCTATATCACAAGAAACAAAAGATAATGCCCGAGCTATGGAAAAGCTTATGTCCGATGGCGAAAAACATTGGGAATATTTAGTGCCTAACAAGCGCAAAAACGCCGGACTGGAAGGACCTGATGAAATCGCTAAAAAGATGAATACTCAAGATATTATTCAAAATAGCGCGTATGCCAATGTTTCTAATGACATCAAGTCCGTCGCCGCACAAATTGATGCAAATAAAAAGCGCAGAGCAAACTTTAAGCAAAACACGCAACAATATGAATCTGAACTGAACAATAGCAGTAAATTTAAAAACTATAAGCAACAAAGCACAAAAGATTCATTGCATAGTATGATTTATTCAAATAAAGGAAACGGCAGGCAATGATAAAAAAATATTTACATTATTTCTGCGTGTTGCTTGCCGGTTCTTTGACAAGTGCGTTGTTGCTGTTGCTTTATTGGCAAGCTTTTAATTTTTTCTATCATATAAACATCTTTTCTGTGCAGACTTATAAATTGCTTGCCGATTATTGGAACGGAGGGGGAATACTTAAAGCCGGTGATTTGCTGATGATTTTGATATTTATCTCTTATTTTCCTCTAGCCTTTTATTTGTGGAGAAAATTAGCTAAATACAAATACTTAAATCTGCTCACAACGCCACTTAGCTGGCTCTCAAATTATGGATTGGGAAAATATAGCGGCGGTATGCCGGAAGTAAATATTAAAAACCTGAAAATAGAAGAAAAGAAAACCATAGAACAATTGGTGAAGGAGCGTATTGAACTGGAAAATAAAAAGAATCCTAAAAAAGATACTTCTGAATTTCGCAAAGAAATTATTGAGAAAATTGAAAATGAAGTCAAATAATAATCTCTTTTTAACAAATTCATTGTATGATAGACCCAAAAATTATGGAGTGTGACGAGTGAAATCCTTAGTGGTATTTGCAAGAATAATTATCGTCGGTTGCCTTTGGAGTATTGTTTTTATTGAAGGCATCCGCGTTATTATGCTGTGCAATTGGCACTTCGATATTTTTTGGCCTGACCACTGGCGGCAAGCCTATGCCTTGTGGAACGCCGGTTGGGTTATACGCGCACCCAAAGAATGGGCTTTTGTGATTATTTTGCTCACGTTTTTCCCAATGCTGATAACCGGATGGTGGACCTTGTGTATGGTGGCGTGGGAAAACATTATCTACGATATTATAATGTCACCAGTTATGCTCTACAGACGCTTAATCAAAGCTCCGATTAACGTGATGAAGACCAATAACAAATACGGCGTGGTTAAAAGAAAATCTTATAAGCAAATACGTCCTACCGGCGTGGGTGGTTTTAGAATGCCTATTTCCGATTATTCCGATGCGAAAAATTCACAACCACCGGCACGCCCTATGGTTCAACCGCTTGCGCCGGCAGTTCCGTTGGCTCCGAAACCGGCTATGACTTCCGGCAAAGCTCCGGTTAAAAAAGCCGACGCTTCCTCAACCCTTGACCACGCTTTGTTTAAATTTGACGATGACGACGATGATTTTGATTTGGATATAGATTCCTTTGAAAAAGCGGATATTCTTAAAAAGAAAGACACCAAGCCCAAACCCGATGTTGTTGATGAATTTGCCGATGATGATGACGATTTTCAACCAAAACCGCGAAAAAATAAGAATAATCAGCAACAAAACTCTAACAAACGGCAGCAGCGTAGCGATTCTGACTATGATGAAGATAATGACGACTATCAACCGAAAAATAATCGGAAAAATGATGAGAATCGTAACAAAAACAGCAAAAACAGCCGCAATGATAATAAATCGGATAAGCAACAAAATCGCAATAAAGCCGACCGTGCCGATAAAGTTGAACGCAATAACAACGCAACGGACAGTTCTAATAATAACAATTCTAACCAACGCAGTCCAGTTTATGAAATTCTGCAACAAAAAGGCTATGACATTATCAGCGGAATTAATGTCAACAATACTCTGATTGACTATGTCGGTGTGTCAAACACAGAAATTTGTTTGTGTCTGGTAGACAAGGAAAGCGGCGACTGGTTGGCTGATGAAGAATTGTTTAACGGTGAGGAACCACTGTGGTTTTCGGAAAACAGCCACAGAATTTCTCCTGTTCGTAAATTAGATGTGGCAAGAAATTTAATTCGTGATAAATTAGCAGAAGAAGATTTTGAACAAGAAATAAAATCTTATGTTGTGGTACAGATGGCAAACATTATCAACGCCGACGATATGTTTGAAATTTGGAACAATATGGATATTGATGTGACCAGAGTTAACCGCGGCTCGCCAAAAGAAATCAGACTGTTTTCCAAAACTGTTGACGAAGCGGAAAGTTCTATGGAGCGTAAAGAATTTGAAAAATTGCGTAGAATTTTGAAAAGTATTAAATAGAGGATAAAAGCAGATGGCATTAAGAGAACGTGGTGAAGAATGGAAAGAATATGACAACGCAATGCGTTGGATGTTGACAACCTTTTTCATTTGTTTGGGTTTAACGATCTTTTTGATTATTTTTTCGTTGCCTTTGTCTTTTTTGGTTGGGCACGGTGTTTCTAAATCAACTTTTGAAGTCATTAACAAATTTCTGGCTCTTATTGTTCAAAAACCATCACATCTTTGGCTGATGTATGCTAAATGGTTTAAGCAACTTTTGCATTATCACGGTTCTTTTTCTTTAAGTCTGTGGCTTCCGCTGCTAACCTTTATAACCCTGCCGGTCGGACTGATTGTCGGCGCGCTGCTCAGCCCATACAAATTTCAGGTTAATACTCAAGGTTCAGCGCGTATTGCCGAATTGCGTGATATCAATAAAATGGCGTTGTTGGGATTTGATGGTTTTTGTCAGGTTGTCGGCAAATTTAAAGGCCGTTTTCTGATGCTGAAAGAAACATTGGCAACTTTGTGCTGCGCTCCTCCGGGTACCGGTAAAACTGCCGGCGTGGTTATTCCGACTATTTTTAACTCAGGTAAATTAAGTATTATTGTTAATGACCCGAAACCGGAACTTTGTTATTCCACGACAGGCGCGCGCGCTAAAGTGGGTCCGGTGTTTGTTATTAACTGGGGTGCAGAAGACAATCCGAGCGAAGGAATTTATTATCCGAGTTGGAATCCGTTGTCGCCGAATGCTATGCCTGAAGCCGGTCCTGACAGAGATATGTATATCGACTCAATGTGTAATATTTTGGTTGAAGACCCTAAAGGCGGTGCTGACCCGCACTGGGCAAACACAGGTCGTGCCGCATTAACAGGTTTTATTAACTTTGTGGCTTCAAAATGCGATCGCGCGCGTGCCAACGACTATTTCATCGGCCGAATTTATGAAGGTAAACTGGATGAAAAAGATAAAGAAGTGTTGACGGGCTATTATATGGAAATGCGCGACCCCGGAGCTCCGCGTGCTATTCAAAATTTAAAAAACGGCACCTTAACTATGGAAAATTATCTGCCTATCGGCACTTGGAATTTGCTTCCGTCACGTTGGATGGGGCGTGAAGCCTGCATTGCTATGATTATGGAATGGATTACCGAAGCGCAAATTAACGCCGCACAGGAAATTCAACGCCGAATGGAAGAAGGCGACCAAATGGCGGCAATGGCCGACCCTACTCACGATATGTTGGAAGAAGCCGTGAAAGAAGCCCGCAACTTTGGTTATTCTCAACGCTGCGTCACCGAGTTAAGCTCACTCAGCAGTATGCCGGATAAAGAACGCGGTTCCGTGCTTTCTACCGCTTTTGCCGGTATCGGATGTTTCAAAAACCAAGCGGTGAAAGCCCGTACCAGTTTTTCGGACATTCAATTCAAAGACCTACGGGGTATGAAAGACCCTGTAACCGGCGAGTGGAAACCGATTTCAGTTTATTTGTCCGTAAACCAAGTGGACGCGCGCGCTTTAGGCGTTATCAGCAGTACGTTTATTGAATTGATGTCCTCTTATTTGATTTCTAACCCGCCTAATCACGTTAATAAAACAGATGGCAAAATGGGACCATTCCCAACCCTGTTTATTCTCGACGAGTTTCCGCAAATGCCTAAGATGAAAGCAATTATTGACGGACCGGCCGTGGGTCGTGGTCAAAAAGTGTCTTATTTGCTGATTGGACAAGACTTAGGCCAAATTTCCGGTAAATATGGTAAAGATGACTTGGAAACCGTGATTTCCACCACCGCCTGCAAGATTATTCTTTCGCAAAACAACGAGGTTACGGCTCAGCGTTTTTCTAAGATGATTGGTAATAAAACCGTACAGGTTTCTTCTTTCAGTCGAACCGAAGGCAGCTTGGGTAAAGACTTTAACCCATTGGCGAAAAATGTGAGCTATCAATTGCAAGGCGTGCCGGTTATCAGTGCGACCCAACTTTTGAGTTTGCCTTTATTAAAACAAGTTGTTCTGATGCAAAGTTATATTGACCGACCGATTATGGCGGATTCTCCTCGTTATTACCTTGATGATAAAATGCGCAAATTAGCCAAACTTCCGCCTTCACCGAATGTTCCGGACTGGATTGTAGCACAACGTGAAGACATTAATGACGATATGTTGGCTAAACTTGGTATTGAATATGATGAAAACGAGGGACAAGATGACAACTTTGAGGCCGATACCCCTCAAGCATAAAATAACTTTGTTTTATAAACCACCGAAAAAAATCTCGGTGGTTTATTTTTTTAGTGAACTTTTACGCAACTTATGTCGTTATAAATAATGTAAACAAGTTAAACGAGGTATGAAAATGGACGATATATCTGATTTGTTAAAAGAGGCAAAACCGCTGTATTTTCGACGCAAACGGATTAGAAACCTCACGAAAGCCGCCGGAGTACTTTCAATTGCCGCCTTTTTAGCGATGGGAGCTTTTCAGCGCGCGGATACTTATGTTTATGATTTTGACAATATGTCAAGTACCATAAGTATGCTGCAAGACGGCTCCGCCATAGAAGATTTAGGTCTTCCGACAGATGAATACGGATTTTTAAGGATTAGCTGATGAACAATGAAATAACGTCATACAAAGCCATTGTTCGCGCGGTTATCAAAAAAATTACCGGCAATTACAATGAAGATTTGGAACAGGAAGCCTATTTGAAGATTTGGCAAAACCAAAATAATTATCAAGATGAAGGCAAAAAATCTTCGTGGTTGGGTGTGGTGACAGCAAATTTATGCCGCGACTATTTAAAATCTCGTTTTAACAAATATAATAATTGTACTTTACAGGGAGAAATAATTGAAAAGGTTAGCGTAATCCCGAAATATGAAGAAAAAATTGATAAAAAGAAACGACAGAAAATTATCTTGAAAGCGGTTGACGAGCTGCCAGCCGATTTGCGAAAAGTAATTATTTTGTATGAATTTGAAGAGAAATCGTACAAAGAAATTGCCGACAAGTTGAAAATCGCCGAAGGGACAGTTAAATCCAGACTGTTTAACGCCCGCAAGATATTGGCTAAACAATTAAGTTTTTTAAAAGGAGAAAAACAATGACTAAATTATTAATGACAACCGCACTTTCCACCTTAATCGCCTTTTCGGCTTATTCCAACGCCTTTGCCGAAGCGGTAGCGAATCCGGCAGAACCGGCTCAACAAACAGAAAGAATGCCTAAACATCATAAAGGAGACAAAGCAAGAGAAACGCGTCCTGACGGCAAAATGGATAAATTTTTAGACCTGACCGACGAACAAAAGGCCAAGGCCAAAGAAATTCGTGAACAAAGTCGGAAAGAAATTGAACCTCTGATGAATGAAATGAAAACTCTCCGTGAAAAAATGGATAAAATCCGCGAAGCCGATATGAAAAAATTTGAAGCTTTATTAACTCCGGAACAAAAAGCTAAATTAGAAGCGCGCAAAAAACATCACGAAAAAGAGTTTGAAGGTCGGAAAGGACACAGATTTCCACCGCGTGATTTTAAGGATTTTTCCAAACACGATAAGGACTAATCAACCAAGGACTTAAACATTATGAAAAAACTAATTTTATTATCAACCGCGGCAATGATATGCTTTAGCGGAACGGTGTTTGCTATCACAACGAATCCGGAAGCAAAATTATTTAAATACAGCACAACCATTGAGAAAGAACGACCACAGCTTAATGACGAAACTAAACAATTAATTGCCGCATATCGAAAAAATCCGACACAAGCTAATTATGACGCTCTGCGTAAACAAGCTGAAATCAATTACGATAAAGTTGTTGAGCGTAAAAAATCCAAGTTGGAAGAGTTAAAGAAAACGGCAAAGCATTCCTCTAAAATAGAAGAAATGCAAGTTATTGTTGATGAAATGCTGAAAGACAAAGAGAATCGTATAAACCAAACTATGAAGCGTTTTACTGATCCTCGACTACGCCCAAACGCCAGACAAACAAAAGACGGATTTTTACCTGTTTTAGGTGCGGCGCAAAATGTTTCCATTGCTTATACGCCGGTAACAAACACAGAGTTTAACACATTTTTAAGAGCAATAGGCAAAAAAACTTCCGTCACCGACAATAATTTACCGGTTGTTAATGTGTCATATAATGACGCGGAGGCCTATTGCAAATGGCTTTCGGCACGCGATAAAAATGCAATTTACCGCTTGCCTACCGAACAAGAATGGGAGTTAGCGGCCGGACACATGCCGAAAGACGCAGATATGAATTGTGGTGAAAACAAAGGGTTAACAGCCGTTGACACCTACAAACAAACCTTATCCGCTTCTGGAGCCGTTGATATGTGGGGTAATGTGTGGGAATGGACTTCCACCACCAAAAACCACGCAAATGAACTGGCGGTTAAAGGCGGAGCTTGGAATACTCCAAGAACAACTTGCCGTACTGAAAATCGCGTTGAAACTCGAAACGCCGTTCAAAAGTACAACAATGTAGGTTTTAGAGTTGTACGTGAAAAATAATTTTAACAATTTTTAGAAAGGAAAAAACAATGAAAAAACTAATTTTAATGTCATTAACTTGCTTGCTTTGTTTCGGCGGAATAGTAACCGAAGTAAAAGCGGAAACATCTTCAAATAAAACTTTGGAACAAGGTTTAAAAAATGGTTTGGAAGACGGAGCCAAAAATGGATTGAAAGATGGTCTTAAAGATGGTTATAAGGCCGGAATGAAAGAGGGATTAAAAAACGGACGTCATAAAAATCTTAAAGACGGATTGAAAAATGGTCTTAAAGACGGATTGAAAGAAGGTGCTAAAAAATAATATTTTACAAAGAGCTTATAAAAGAGCCGAATTTTTAGTTCGGCTCTTTTAATTTACTTCTTTTCCTTTTTATTTTTGCGAGATTTTACGGCTTTTGCTTTTTTAACCGTTTTTTTGACTCTGGAGTTGTCGTTTTCGGCTTCCGGCAATGTCGTATCATTTTTTAGCGAATCCATAGCTGTATTTTTATCTGACGGACTCGGATTTTCCGGCGTCAAAATTTCTTGCTGCGCCCGAAACATCATAATCAGACAACCTAAAAAAAACATCTGAAGATAAACCTTAAAAAACTCCACGCCAAACGCCGTTACAAAAGAATTATATCCTCGCAACATTCTTATAGATATTCCCATAAACTGTAATTGGATAATGCCGACAACTACAAAAATGATACAAAAAGAAAAAATTATGCTAAAATTACGCCCTTCTGTTTTTTGTAAAATCATTGCGAAATCAATTTTCTTCACTCCATCTAAATAATAGCTGACGGCAGACGACAATCGCAAAGTTAAAAACGGTAACCAACAGCAGCTGAAAGCCAACAGAAACCAACAAAATTCTATAAGCCAATCCGGATTAGGTTTTTTCAGCATAATTGTCATAAATATCATTATCGGTACGATAAACAATAAAAATTCTAAAAATAAAAATAACATTTTTAACAGCTTATCTTTGCTAAATTGAAAGACTGACTTAAAATAAAACTTTTGTTTTCTGACCGTAGCGGCGAAAATATCTGTTCCAAATGAGCAATATAAAATCAACTGCAAAATCATATTAGCCAAAAACATACTAAACACTAACCACGCATTTTCCGGCTTGATATTACACCACCAATTTTCATTGTCTATCATACAACTTTGCCGCCATTGTCCCAATGGCAATGAAATTAAAACCGATACAAACGCATAAGCAGCAAAAAGCTTTAATTCTAAAAACATTGTCTTTATTAATGAAGTCATTTTGTTCAAAATTCGTAATAAAGATAATTTTTCTTCTGCCATTTGCTATATCTCCTTTACTAATGTTACGCCGGCAATTGCCCTGATTGACGACAATAATGAACCATCGGCCAATGCATAGCCGTTTTTCAGCTCTATACGAATATTCCAATCTTCAATTTCAGGCTTGATATAAACTTTATTGGTGCCATATCTTTCGTGTGACAGAACTTGACGCAACGGGCGCACTGCCTCAACATTGTTTATAACAATAACCAGTCCTTTGGAATTTTCGGTAATTTCCTCGTCTAATGTTTTTATAACGTTAAACAACATCCGCGGCGGCATATCTTCGGCCTGCTTTTCTATTTTTACTTTGACATATAACGGCAAACCGCTGTTTATGGCGTGTTCAAATTTAGTTATGCCGTCTGAAAATAACAACCCCTCATAGGCTGAAGTTGTGTCAGAAAGCTTAACAAATGCAAAAGGTTTTCCGCTTTTACTGATTTTACGCTGAAAACTTTGCAGGCAACCGGCTAAGTTGGCATAAATAACATCTCCGGTTTTTATACCTTTAACCGCTTCGGCATAAGTGCTGACACCCAAGCGTTCCATACTTTCCTTATACACATCAAGCGGGTGCGCCGACAAATAAAATCCAATGGCTTCCGCCTCAAGCTGCAAGCGTTCCAAAGCCGGAAAATCAGGTTTATCCTGCAACTTAACTTTAGCATTAAGCTCCTCATTGCCAAACAAAGAAGTCTGATTACTGTTCTTTAATTCGGCCGCTGCCGCCATGTGACGCATTATATTTTCAATATTGGCGAAAAGCTTGCCGCGATTGGTGTCCAGACAATCAAAGGCTCCGGCTTTTATTAATTGCTCCAACTGCTTTCGGTTGATTTGTTTAACGTCCACACGATGAATAAAGTCGGAAACATCGCGGAATTTGCCGTTTTTTTCACGCTCCTCCACAATGGCGTTCATATTCGCTTCACCGACGCCTTTTAAGCCGGCCAAAGCAAAGCGGATATTGTTTCCCTCTACCTTAAACAGGGCGTTAGACATATTGATATCCGGCGGCAAAACTTTATAGCCCATATTTTTAAACTCTTCGGTATAGAACAAAACCTTGTCGGTGTTTGTAATATCAAAGTCCATAATGGCGCACATAAATTCAACCGGATAGTGGGCTTTTAAATACGCTGTTTGGTAAGAAATAAGCGAATATGCCGCGGCGTGGGATTTGTTAAAACCATAAGACGCAAACTTTTCCATTTGGTCAAAAATAGTTTTTGCCACTTCACCATCAATACCTTTTTTGATAGCTCCTTCGGTAAACATTTCGCGCTGATGCGGAATTTCATCGCGCATTTTTTTACCCATAACCTTACGCAATTTATCGGCACCGCCCAAAGTGTAACCACCCAAAACCTGAGCAATTTTCATCACTTGCTCTTGGTAGACCATAATTCCGTAGGTTTCACCGAGAATCGGCTCTAAATCAGGGTGTAGATATTTAATTTCTTCTCGCCCGTGCTTGCGGTTTATGTAAGTTGGAATATTATCCATCGGCCCCGGACGATATAGAGAAATAACCGCAATTAAATCTTCAAATCGGTCAGGTTTGATTTGCTTCATAACATCACGCATACCCGACGATTCAAACTGGAAAATCGCACTGGTGTTGCCTTCCTGCATCAACTCGTATGTCGGTTTATCGTCTAAAGGAACCGATGCCATATCCAATTCAATACCGTGCGTTTTTTTAACCCAATCCACCGCGCGCTTGATAACCGTAAGGGTTTTCAACCCCAAAAAGTCGAACTTAATCAGACCGGTTTCTTCCACAAATTTCATATCATATTGAGTAACCGGCATTTCCGCCCGCGGATCTTTATAGAGCGGCACCAGTTGGTCAAGCGGTCTGTCGCCGATAACCACGCCGGCCGCGTGCATACCTGAGTTGCGGTATAACCCCTCCAACTTCATCGCAATATCAAACAATTTGTTAATCTGCGGGTCTTTTACGCGCATTTCTTCCAGTTCGGGCACTTGGTCAAGAGCCTCTTGCAAAGTCGGATTTTTTCCTCCTTGCCCAGGCGGAATCATTTTTGAAATTCTGTCAGCCTGACTATACGGCATTTGCAACACGCGCGCCACATCGCGAATAACGGCCTTAGACTGCAATTTACCATAAGTGATAATTTGCGCAACGTGATCGTAACCATATTTTTTTTGCACATATTCAATGGTCTTATGACGATTTTCCTGACACAAATCCACGTCGAAATCCGGCATATTAACACGTTCCGGATTCAAAAAACGCTCAAACAGTAAATCCAAACGAATCGGGTCAAGGTCGGTAATTTTCAGTGCCCAAGCCACAATGGAACCGGCACCGGAACCTCGCCCCGGCCCAATCGGAACGCCGTGCGTTTTCGACCAACGAATGAAGTCCGACACAATAAGGAAATACCCTGGGAAACCCATTTTCTTTATAACGCTTAACTCGTAATCCAAGCGTTCGTAATAGTGTCTGTCTGTTTCCGCCCGCTCTTCAGCCGTCATTCCCTCGTGATAGACTTGGATTTTCATTCGCTCGTTTAAGCCTTTGTAGGCTTCTTCGGTAATAAACTCGTCTTGCGTTTTGCCATCAGGGCAAATGAAAATCGGTAGCAGCGGCTCCATTTTAGAAGACAGATAGTTGCAACGTTTAGCAATATTCACCGTATTTTCAACAGCTTCCGGAATATCCTTAAACAATTCCAACATTTCTGTTTCACTACGCCAATGGTTCCCCGGCAAATATTTGCGGCGGTTTTCATTCGCCACATATTCTCCGGCAGCAATACAGCATAGCGCGTCGTGCGCCTCATACATATTTTCATCAAAAAAGAACACATCGTTTGTGGCCACCAGCGGAATATTGTGCTTGTAAGCAAACTCCAAAAACACCGGTTCGGTTTTCTTTTCTTCTTCATAGCCCACGCGGGAAATTTCAATATAGAGTCTGTCGCCGAAAATTTCTTTATATTCAAGCAGTTTTTTTTCGGCTTCATCTTTACGATTTTGCAAAATCAGACGACCGATAGGCCCCTCATAACCACCGGTAAGACATATTAAGCCCTCGTTAAAATCCCGCAAGTTTTGCATATTAAGCTGTGGCGTGTCGCTGTGTTCCATATTATCCAGATAGTAGCGGCGAAACATTTTCATAATAGATTTGTAGCCGTTTTCATTTTTAACTAAAAGGATAATCCTATCCGGCGGAAGTTCTTTGCCTTTTGACAGAGCTAAATTTTCCGAATCTTCGTTATGCACACAAAGTTCCGAGCCGAGAATCGGCTTAACGCCTTCATCTGAGGCATATTTGGAAAAACATTTTCCCCCAAACAAATTGCCTCTATCGGTAATGGCGCAACTTGGTATTCCTAAATCGTGCATTTTGTGCACCAACTTTGGCACCAACATTGCTCCCAATGACAGCGAATAAGCGGTGTGAACGCGTAAGTGTATAAATTTTGGCTCGGACATAATGTCAATCGGGAGACTCAGTTTAGAGTCCCCCTCTCTCTCGGTTTAATTATTTGTTGTCTTGACCGGCTTTCTGATAGCAGCGGCAATGACAAATACCATCGCGCTCAATATCACTGCGGCAAAGCTCGGAAATGCAATATCTTTTTTCGTTTGTTCCGTCACAAGGACAACGCTGCCATTCGGCATCGCCAAACATCATATTTTTTGCTTTTGCAATTTTTTCTATGTTCTGTGTCGGATAATAACCGGCTTTTTTGCAGTTTTCTAACATTTTTTCTAAAATCGTAGCCATTTTGTTTCTCCTATCTTTGTTCTAAAATATCTAAAAGTGTGCTTAATTCAGCAGGTGTGTTGTAGTGCAATGTTATACTACCTTTACCTTTTTTTCCAGCATTTATTTTAACTTTAAGTTTTAATTTTGCTTCCAAATCCGCCATAATTCTTTCAATATCTTTATCAATGGTTTTTTGTGCTTTCGGAGCAATATTTTTTACATCAAGTTCTTTGTAATTTGCAGCCAAGGCTTCCGCCTCGCGCACGCTTAAACCCTCGTTGATAATTTTTGCGGCGAGCTCCGCGGCATTATCTTTACCGACTAAAGTTCTGGCGTGACCGGCTGACAATTTATTTTCTTTTATCATTTGCTTTATTTCGTCCGGCAAGCTCAAAAGTCGCAAAGTGTTGGCAATGTGACTACGAGATTTGCCAATGACTTTGGCTATAACCTCTTGGGTGTATTCATATTCACTCATCAAGCGGTTAAGCCCCTCAGCCTCTTCTATTGCCGAGAGATTTTCACGCTGTAAATTTTCAATTAAGGCAATTTCAAGCGTTTCGCTATCCGTCAAATTTTTAATAACAGCTGGCACAGATTCTAAGCCGGCCAATTTAGCGGCTCGCCAACGACGCTCACCGGCAATAATTTCATATTTTTCGCCTTTTTTACGCAAAAGAAGTGGCTGCAGAATACCTTTTTCTTTTATGGATTGCGCCAATGTTTCCAATGCTTCCTGATTAAATTCCGTTCGCGGTTGAAAACTGCAAGGCTCAATATTTTCTATATTTATTTCATTGGAGTTTTCGCTTTTAAATACACTGTTCTCCACAAAACTATTAACATCTGCAGTTTCATCATCTAAATTTAAGTTCAGGTCTTCATCACCCAACAAAGCCTCAAGACCGCGTCCCAGTCCGAACTTTTTATTATTTGTATTCATTTTACAACTCCTTTTCCCTTTTTAAGACTTCTTTAGCCAATTGTATATAGGCTTGAGCTCCGGCACTTTTGAAATCATATATCAAAATAGGCTTTCCGTGCGATGGAGCTTCCGCAATACGCACACTACGCGGTATAACCGTTTGATACACCTTGTCGCCAAAATATTTTCTAACATCGGCTTCAATCATCTGACTTAAATTATTTTGTTTGCTGTACATCGTCAAAATAATTCCCTGCAAACTAAGCGAGGGATTAAAATTACGCTTGATAGCGTTAATATTTTTCATTAAATCAGCCAAGCCTTCCAAGGCTAAAAACTCACATTGCAATGGCACCATAACCGAATTTGAACTGACTAAGGCGTTAATTGTAATCAAGTTCAAAGATGGAGGGCAATCAATCAGCACATAATCATAGATATGGGCTAAATTGCTCAACGCTTTTTTCAAAACAAACTCACGGTGTTCAACCTCAACCAATTCAATTTCAGCCGCGGCTAAATCAGGAGAAGAAGGAATCATATCAAATCGCGGTAAATCCGTATGAATTACGGCATCTTTGACATCACATTTTCCAATCAACACATCGTATGATGAAAAATGCTCTTTTTGCTTTGGGATTCCCATTGAGGTTGTGGCGTTGCCCTGCGGGTCAAAGTCTATAACCAAAACTTTCTTTTCAATTGCCGACAACGCTGTGGCAATATTAATTGTGGTTGTTGTTTTTCCCACACCGCCTTTACGGTTCGCAACAGAAATTATTTTCATTTTATCTTCCTTAAATCAAAAATTTCATACAAATAACCATCTGCACAATATTTGTTGGCAAAGCTATTGACTTTGAATATCCATTTTTTTCTTGCTTCTTGCAATTCTTCATTTCCGCTTTTACCTTTAAGTAACAAATAGCGAGTATTTTTTGAGTATATAGTTTTTGTAAAGTTAAAAATCTTATCAATTGTCGCAACAGCGCGCGCTGTTATATAATCCGCATTTTTAAATACAATGTTTTCAGCACGATTATTAACAACTTCAACATTCGTTAAACCCAAACAACCGCAGACATCTTTTAAATACACTGTCTTTTTAGTTATACTTTCAACTAAAACAATCTTCGCTTCCGGAATTTTTTCTTGTAAAGCTATTGCCAACACAATTCCGGGGAAGCCGGAACCGCTTCCGATATCTATAATTAATTTTGCATTATTATCTATATGTTCAAGCAATTGTAAAGAATCTAAAATATGCCGAAAATCCAATTCGTTTTCCGCGTTTTTACTGACAAGATTTATCTTTTGGTTCCACTCCAATAGTTGAACCTTAAAATCTTTTAATTTTTGCAATGTTTCACGTGAAACATTATATTTTAAAACTTCTTCATCAAAACTCATTTTTGCCTCTGTCTAAAGACTAATGGGGATTTTTTATTTATGCAACAAAATATCTTGGTTATTAACTAAAACTTCAAACGATTCTTAATTTTGTGCGCGGCAAGTGTAGCTTCGGCCAAATCAAAACTATCCCCCAATTCAGCAACGCTGTGAGCATCATCACTTATCACAAAACTAATGTTACGTTTTGCAGCTTCCGTCAGTATCCAGTCGCAAGGATAAAAATCCCCTATCTTCCGCAAACCTTTGCTACTTATTTCCATAGGCATATTCTGTTTTTGCAGCGCGTTTAAAATTGATATCTTTTCGCTTTTATAATCGTCTTTTGCGCAAAACTCTTCACCAATCTTACGAGCATAGTCAAGATGAGCCAAAAATTTAAATACACCGCTTTCAACCGCCATTTTAATAGTGTTGAAATGACGTTGCAATAAATCTTTCTGCAAACTTTTATCAGGACAGAGCACCGGTAAGTCAGTAATATCAAATAAATTTTCGCATTTTTCATCAAACAACATATGATTTCCGGAGATTAAATAATCATAATCAAGTTTATTTAAAAAATCTTTTAATTCTTCCAACCAACCATCATAAGTAAAAAAATCAACCTCGAATCCAACGTACAATTTAAAATTTTCTCGTTCGGACAGTTTGCGAATTTTTTCACAATGACGTTGATAATCACTTAAAACAGACTTAAAATCATTATTAAAAATATTATATTTACCGCGCTTATGCCAATATGGCCAAGATAAGCTTTGCGCCATATTTTTATGCACTATCAGATGGTCGCTGATTCCAAGTTCTTTGAACCCGATTTTTTTAGCTTTCGCCACCATTTCTTCCAAACTATTATTACCATCAGAAAAATTTGTGTGCGAATGATAAGAAAAATTTTGAATATCCGTCATTTTTTTAAATAACCTAAAATCGCGGTTACAGCAGCCGGTGTTACACCGCGAATGCGAGCGGCCTCGCCAATTGTTTTTGGGCGCACCAGAGTAAATCTTTGAATCATTTCCGTAGAAAGACCACCGATTTTACTATAATCTATATCTTCCTTTATTTCCAAATTTTCATCACGCTTAAACACCGCAATATCTTCATATTCACGTTTCAAATATCCAGAATATTTTGCATCAATCTCAACCTGTTCAAACACATCGTTTTCAACCTTGCCGGTTTCCGGAAACAGTGTAGAAATTGTTTCACGTGAAACATCTTGATAGCCAAGCAAATCTTTTAACGTTTTTTTACCATTATGTTTTACGGTTATTCCCAGTTTTTCAATTTCCGGATATGACACAATTTTATCACAGCAAAACTCGTTAAACTTGGATATTTTTTCTTCTTTTATTTTAAATACACTGTATCTATTTTCTGAAACACAGCCAATATTGTAACCTAATTCCGTCAAACGACTGTCCGCATTGTCGGCGCGCAACACCAAACGATATTCCGAACGAGAAGTAAACATTCGATATGGCTCATCAACGCCCTTGGTTATCAAATCATCAACCATAACTCCGATATATCCCTGACTACGGTCAATTTTTAATTCCTTATTTTTATTTAGAGCAAACAGTGCCGCATTTACGCCGGCAAGCAATCCTTGGGCTGCCGCCTCTTCGTATCCGGTTGTTCCATTAATTTGTCCGGCCAAATATAATCCTCTGGTCTTTTTTACAGCCAAACAATGGTCAAGTTCTTGCGGGTCGACATAATCATATTCAATGGCATAGGCATAGCGCAAAATTTCAACATTTTCCAAACCCTTCATTGTGTGAATAAATTCATCTTGCACATCGGCGGGCAAAGAGGTTGAAATTCCATTTGGATAGACAACATTTGTGTCGTAACCCTCGGGCTCCAAAAATATCTGATGAGATGTTCTATCCGCAAAACGTACCAACTTATCTTCAATACTCGGGCAATAGCGCGGACCTTTACCGGTTATCAATCCGGAAAACAAAGCGCATTTAGAAAAATTATCACGAATAATCTTATGGGTAGTTTCGTTTGTATATGTAACACCGCAATCAATTTGCTTATTTGAAAGATTTTTTGTTAAAAATGAAAATGGTATCGGATTTTTATCGCCGCTTTGCTTTTCCAAAACAGCCCAATTAATCGTATCACCATTTAAGCGTGAAGGCGTTCCGGTTTTTAAGCGACCAAGTTTTAACCCCAAAGATTTTAAATACGGTGTTACGCCAGTACAGGAAATATCTCCGACACGGCCTCCGATACTAGTTTGATGACCGGTAAACATTATGCCGTTCAAAAATGTTCCTGTTGTTAAAACAACAGCCTTTGCTCTGTATTCCGAATTGTCAGCCAACTGCACTCCGCAAACCTGTTTATTTTCATCAATAAGCAAACCTTCAACCGCTCCCTCTTTTAATTCAAGATTCGGAGTATTAGCCAGTGCCTCTTGCATATATTTTTTGTAAAGACTCCTGTCTGCTTGAGCGCGAGGGCCTCGCACGGCCGGACCTTTGGAAAGATTCAACATTCTAAATTGGATTCCGGCTTTATCAATAACTTGCCCCATTAAACCGTCAAGCGCGTCAATTTCTCTCACCAGATGACCTTTTCCCAAACCGCCAATTGCCGGATTGCACGACATTTCACCAATAGTGGATATTTTATGCGTTATTAATAAGGTTTTTGCTCCGGTTCTAGCCGCGGCCGCACAAGCTTCACATCCGGCATGACCGCCGCCGACAACAATAACATCAAATATATTATTCATCTTTTCCCTCATAAATTTTTTTATAATAAAGCACAAATATATTATAATTGCAAATTAAAATACGCTGTATAAATTTAAATACAGCGTATTTATAAAAATATTTTTTAAATACATCGTTACATTTATTTGCCAATGCAAAAACTACTGAAAATTTTATCTAAAATTTCATCAACTTCAACCTGTCCGGTAATTTTGCCAATAGCGCGGCAAGCCAGACGAATATCCTCGGCAGCCAATTCAATTTCTTTATGCAAATTAAAGCGAGATAAATTTTGCAAACATTCGCCCAACGCCTCTTTATATCGCTGACGAGTTATAAGTTGGGCAGTGCCTTTTTCATACATATCCTGAAATGTTTTATAAATAGTTTCGGTTATAACGGAAATATTTTTACTTTCTTTGGCCGATATTAAAGCACAACCATTTTTTATTAAGTCGGCTTTTTCAGCTTCATTAATCTTATCCATTTTGTTAGCCACAAACAAATAAGGAACTTCTATTTTATTTAAGTATTCCGAAAATATTTCCGGCGTATCCACCGCGGCGTCAAACATAAACAAACAAAAATCAGCTTCGGCAATTTTATCCTTAGCTAATTTGACACCAATTTGCTCTATTTCATCAGCAGTTTCCCGCAAACCGGCCGTATCTGAAAAAATAACCGGAAAGCCTTGGATATCGACATAAGTTTCAATCACATCACGCGTTGTACCGGCAATGTCTGAAACAATAGCCACGTTGCGTTTAACAATAGCGTTTATCAAGCTTGATTTTCCGGCGTTGGTCGGTCCGGCAATCACAACCTTAAAGCCATCACGCAAGCGTTCTTCTATTTTATTATCCTGAATATGCTTTTCTATTTCCTCAGATATTTTAAATACACCATTTTCAATTTTAAATACAGTGTCCTCAGGTATATTTTCATCAGGAAAATCAATATACGCCTCAATATATGACAGTATCGACACCAAACGCGAACGCCAATCATTATACAAATTAAACAGATTTCCGCCCATTTGCTGCAAAGCAACTTTTTGCTGCAAAGAAGTTTCAGCATCAATCAAATCAGCCAAGCCATCAGCCTCGGTCAAATCCATTTTACCATTATAAAAAGAGCGGCGTGAAAATTCTCCGGGTTCAGCCAACCGAAAATCAGGCAAAGCCGATAAAGCGGTGAGAAAGCTTCTTATAACTGCCTTCGAACCGTGGCAGTTTATTTCAACAGTGTCTTCACCGGTAAAAGAAGCCGGAGATTTAAAAGCCACTAACAAAGAATTATCCAATGTTTCACGTGAAACAGGATTATAAAACTTTGTTAAATACATTTTACGGCTGACAATTTTAGAAACATCTAAATCCGTCATTTGTGAAATAACGTCAAAAGCTTTTGCTCCGGAAATTCGAATTACGGCAACTCCGGACTTTCCAAAAACCGTTGACAAGGCATAAATTGTTTTGTTATCCATTTTTATCTTTCTTCTGTTATTAAAATTCACACTTCAAAAATAAGGCCGATTTTTTCATCATAGAAGCATATTTAATCTTTTTGTGACTAACTTATCATTTTTTATAAAATACACCCCTAAAAACCCATCTGACGAAGCCGATTTTTTAAGCATTAACGACCGTGATTTATTCGTTGCAGACAATTATGTTGCGAATTTGCTGAATTATTCGGTTGCCTAACATTTAAGCATTTTTGCAAATCAGCTGCCGGAATATCTTTCATATTTTTCAACAACGTGAAATCTGTCGGTAAATTTCCTTTCATTTGACGCTTGTTCACAACACAAGCAACATAAAGTTTTAAGGCTTGTTCTTTAGTTAGGGTATCCTTAAAAATTATCGGCTTGTTTTTATTACTCGGTTCCTGTAATAATTTTATATACGCATTATATTCAGCATCTTTATTTAAGTTCACCTTGTTTTTTGCCTTATAAGATATTATGCTTTCATTTACGGCAAATGTGTATTCGTTTTCTGTGCTTGCTAATTCTTTATATCCATCAATTTTCTGCCAATATTCTCTTAAATCTTTACTCCATTTGACAGGCTGAGGAGTCACTATTGGCCGCGGCTGAACAAAATCGTCCGGCAAAGAGGAAATTTCCAAACCGTTTATTTGATTAATAAAACGCGGATTGTGAAGATTATCTCGCATTAATCTTTTCGCTTCCGGCACTAACTCCGGATTAATTATTCCCCTGCTCTTATCACGATTATATTCCGTCAAACGGCGAGACAATTTTTGTTGAGACGGAATAATTATATTTTGCCTTGCATCTGCGTCTATTTTAACCTCTTGTTCGGGACGAATCAGACTTGCTAAATTCTTTTCTTCGTAAGCTCCGGTTTGCGGATTATATAACTTATAATGATATAAAAGCGAACGGCGAAGAAAAAATTCTTTTCTGTCATCATCACTTGGAACCGTAAGTGGAACTTTTTCCATTCGAATTAGTAAATTATCTTTGAACTGTTGAGAATCATAGTCTTTATGATGATTTCTCTCGAATGATTTAAATGCCACATCCAGTAAAACCGGCAAATTTTGCACATATTGCAAACGCTGTCCGCGCGGCAAACCACTAACCGTCCGCACAAGCTCCTTAGCCTCGATATCAAACATCGTGAAATCATCAAGATTGCCGTTTTTCATATAGACATTTACCGCATTGATAATTTGCGAAAGATAGGCACTGCGTTCGTCCTCCACCTCCAGACGATAATAATCTTCAACCGACATCCTTTTTTCGGTGTCTTTCAGACTTAATCCCGCCATAAGAGCGTTATTCTTAATGTGTGTAAGCTCGTGCTTCAAAATCAATAGACGATGATTAACTGTGTTATATTCGTTTGCATAAATATTAAATAAACTTCTCTCACGGGAATCACGAATCGAACTTACAAACTGAAAAACACTTAACGTCGGATTATTGCGCTTATTTCTTTCCCAAGAAGCAATCAATCGCTGCATCGTAATATATTCTGCCGGCGGCAAAGTAAAATGATTTCGCACTAAAATAATTTTACGTTTATCCGTATTGACTGAAGCACGGCGTTTTGAAAAGTCTCGTATATCATATTCTTGACTAACATTGTCAAAATAAACATCATATAAATTATCTTCAGGCTCTATCTGAAAACCAAGATTTTTGATTAGTGGTGAAATTTCCATATCATCAATATGATTATCAAAGTGCAAAGTACAAGGTTTAGAGCGTATGTGTGCCGGAATATTATCGGTTGATACCTGATTTTCATAGTTATACTGTTGCTTGCGCAAATCCATACGGAATATTTCTTTATTTATAAAATTAGTATTATCAACGTCAAAGGAATCATACATTTCTTGTCCGGAATGTTGGTAGCGGACAAACAAATTAAAAAATTCAGATTGCGTGCGCTGTTCGCAAAATTGTTTATAGGCCAAAACCTTACGTCGCTTTTCAGCATCATTATTATAGTCCAAGTTGAAAACGATAATACTATTATCTGCCGTATGCAGCAACAATTTTTCTTTGGTCATTTTAGTTATCCCGTTAAATTTATAAGCACATTAGCATATTCTTGACAAAAATTCAACAGAATTTATACCCGACCATTTTCACGTTTTTGAACTTGCTGATTTTGCAGCTGATATTCTTGATAATGATAATCAAGTTCATATCGCACATTGCGAAGCAAACTTTCGTCTTTTGGAGCTCTGTCAATAGCTTGCAGCAAAGAGTTTCCTCCCTTGCTGTTTAATATTGATTGCATCATATTGCGCTCGGTAGCGTCCAACACCATATATAGATTTATAACCAAATTATTTAAATATGTATTACCGGCTAAAGGCGGCTTATCGCCATATCTATCCGCAAGAAAATCGGCAAATTTTTGGCGTATAGCCTCCTGCTCTCGTTTTTTACCAAGTTCAATCTCATTATGTTTTACCACAGCCTTTTGCCACATTTCTATACGATTGTTCAAGGTTAACCCCAAAGATTTGTATGATTCCATACGCTGAGCCGGATTCAAACACTCTTCACACTTTTGCGGCAAACCAAAATGATTTTGCAATGATTTTCTAAACAGCTCGCAAAATGTGTTCTTAGCCTTCAAAAAAGGGCAATATTCCGGACATAATTTATGATTTTCTTGCTCTGACATATCATTCTCCCTATTTTCAGGGTAACGCAAAAATGCTTAATTTTCAATAAATAAAAGCACCTTTCGGTGCTTTTTTAATTTATTCCATAGCTTCCGGTTTAGCTCGCTTACGGGCAATAGGATCCAAAATTCGTTTTCTTAAACGCAATGATTTCGGAGTAACCTCCAAAAGCTCGTCAGCCTGAATATAAGCCAAAGCCTGTTCCAAACTCAATTTACGAGGCGGAATCAAATCTATGGCTTCATCTTTGCCGGCGGCGCGGATATTGGTCAATTGCTTAGATTTTGTCGGGTTAACTTCAATATCGTTATATTTTGTATGTTCACCGATAATCATACCAACATACACCGGACTATTGTGCTCAACAAACATCGGGCCGCGGTCTTGCAGTTTCCACAAAGAATAAGCAATTGCCTGACCGTTTTCGCTGGAAATCATCACCCCGTTGCGACGATCTTCAATTTCACCCTTATACGGCTCAAAAGCATAGAAAATACGGTTCATAACACCGGTTCCGCGTGTATCTGTCAAAAATTCCGAATGATAACCAATCAAACCGCGGGAAGGAGCGTGGAAAATCAAACGCACTTTATTACCGACTTGAGACGGAATCATTTCTACCAATTCCGCACGGCGTTTGCTTAATTTTTCTACCACCGCGCCAGAAAATTCTTCATCTACGTCAACCACAACTTCTTCAACCGGCTCTAAAAGCTGACCATTTTCATCGCGTTTCATAATAACGCGCGGACGGGAAATTGAAAGTTCAAAGCCTTCGCGACGCATAGTTTCAATCAAAACACCAAGCTGCAACTCACCGCGACCGGCCACTTCAAAAGTGTCTGAATTATCGGTGCGAGAAATTTTAAGCGCGATATTACCTTCGGCTTCTTTTTCCAAACGTGCCCAAATCACACGGGATGTAACTTTATCACCTTCCTTGCCGGCCAAAGGCGAATCATTCACAGAAAAAGTCATTGCCAATGTCGGCGGGTCAATCGGCTGAGCTTTGATAAAATCTTTAACATCAACGTCTAAAGCGCAAATAGTGTCGGCAACCGTGCCTTTAACAATTCCGGCAACAGCAACAATATCTCCGGCGTGAGCCGAATCCAAAGCCACTCTTTCCAATCCTTTATAGGCCATAATTTTAGTAATTTTAGCCCGCTCTACTTCGCCACGCTCGTTAATAACTTTTACCGCATCGTTAACCTTAACGCTGCCGCTCTGAATCTTACCGGTCAAAATACGACCGACAAACTTATCAGATTCCAAAGTTGTCGCCAACATTCTAAATGGTTTATCAGGCTCGCAAACCGGCTCGCTGACATAAGACACAATGGTTTCAAACAGCGGCGTTAAATCTTTATGTTCATCACTAAGCTCGCGAACAGCCCAACCATTGCGGCCTGAAGCGTATAAAATAGGAAAATCCAATTGTTCATCACTTGCATTCAAGCTGACAAACAAGTCAAAGATTTCATTCAAAACTTCATCAGGGCGAGCGTCCGGCTTATCGGCTTTATTAATAACAACTATCGGTTTTAAGCCGATTTTTAAAGCTTTTCCCAACACAAATTTCGTTTGCGGCATCGGACCTTCAGAGGAGTCAACCAACAAAACAACGCCATCAACCATTGACAAAATACGTTCAACTTCACCACCGAAGTCAGCGTGTCCCGGAGTATCTACAATGTTTATATGAGTACCGTGCCAGTCAACCGAGGTGCATTTTGAAAGAATTGTAATACCTCTCTCTCTTTCCAATGCGTTGCTATCCATAACACAATCAGCCACTTTTTGATTATCACGGAATGTACCGCTTTGCCGCAACAAACCATCAACCAAAGTTGTTTTACCGTGGTCAACGTGGGCAATTATGGCAATATTTCTCATACTCATAAATTTATCCTTTTTTAAAATCTCCACAAAAAAGCTACGCGGAAAACCATTCCACGCGCAAAATTTGCCTTACCATAACGCATTTTTTTTAAATTTCAAGAGTTTTTACGCTTTAATTTTAAGCATTTAACGATAAAAAATTCTCTCAATATTTTTAATATCCACCGGAGAAACATAAATAATTAATATATCTTCTGCACAAAGCCTGTATTTTTTAGGATTATATAAATATTCGCCGTTGTGCTCCACCGCCATAACCGCGCTGTTATCAGAAATTTGCAAATCTTCAATATCGCGGTCAATATTGCTGCTGTCTTCTCCCAAGCGAATTTCCCAAATTTCCCCCATTTCTCGCCCAAGCGCGTAAGCCTCATTAATTCGAGCCCGCCGCAAATATTGCAAAATACCGGAAACCGTGATTACCGAACGATCAATCAAAGTATTGTTACGAATATTGTTTGCCAACAGATTATATTCACGCGAATTTATCAATGAAACCGCCTGTGTATCTTTGTTTTTTGATGCTAACAACGAAAGTAACAAATTATCCTTATCTTTTTCCGTCACGGCTATGCTGATATCCGACTGCGAGAAACCGACATCTTCCAATATCTTGTCACTCATCATTTCCCCGACAATTACCGACGCTTTGTTTAATTTTTCCGCTAATTTTCGAGCCTTTTTCACATCATTTTCCACAATGCTGCAATTTAAAATGTTTTCATCTTCTTCCAGTTGCTTAGCCAAATAATAAGAAATGGCGTTAGCTCCGAATAACACAACTTTTTCATACGGATTATGGTCAACACCGAACAGGCGCATAACTTCTATATTATGTTCCGGCAAACAGGCAATATAAATTAAATCATTCCGCTGTAAATAAATATCCTCATCCTTAGGTAAAATACGATGATTTCCGCGCAAAATCATTACTACCGCCGCTGATAATTCCGCCAGTTTATTATTTATATGGCTAAGCGAAAATTTCATAAAAGGAATATCCGTATCACGCTGCCGAAAACTAAACACATTTAATTTACCTGAAAAAAACGGATAAACAGCCGTGCTTCCCGGGAGCTTAAACAGTCCTTGCAAAACTTCGGCAATTTCAATATCCGGTGTTATCACCAAATCAACCGGCAAACTTTTTTCATTATAAAGCTTATTCCATAACGGGTTCAAAAAATATTGCGAATCCACTCGGGCTATTTTACGCGGAACACCGAATAAGGTATATGCCACCTGACAGGCAACCAGATTAACTTCATCATTTTCTGTAACGGCTATCAGCATATCTGCTTTTTTCATTTCTACCGCTTCTTGAATATCCGGATTGGAAATTGAGCCTAAAACCGGTTGAATATCATATTCTCTGGCTATTTCATCAAGTTTTTCCGCATCTTCCGCCACCACAACAATATCGTTATTGCCTAAACTCAGATAACCAACCAAACTTTTTCCGACACTTGAAGCTCCGCCAATCACTATTTTCATTATTCTAACCTCGAAAAATAATCATCTACTAATTTTAACGCAACGGACAACTCATTTAACTTTGTATATTGCTCACGAAACTTTTTGGCCTCGTATAAACTTTTGACATACCAACCAATGTGTTTACGAGATATGGCCAATCCGCCTTTTTCACCATAATATTCAACAAGTAAATGCAAATGTTTAAGCAAAATTTGCTTAATTTCGGACACAGTCGGCACAGAAGAAAGTTTATTATGACGCAAATATTCATCTGTTTGGGCTAAAAGCCACGGATTTCCCAAAACCGCACGGCCAATCATCACTCCGTCAACTCCGCTTTCTTCCATTCTTTGCTTAGCTTTTTGAGGAGAGTCAATGTCACCATTGCCGATTACAGGTATTTTTACGTTTTCTTTTACGACTTTTATGATATTCCAATCCGCTTCTCCGCTATATCCTTGAGAACGAGTTCTGCCGTGCACGGTGATATATGAAGCTCCGCTTTCTTCACACATTTTAGCAAACTCCACAGCGTTAACGTGTTCATTATCCCAACCTTTGCGAAATTTTACACTAACGCTGAGCGGCGTGGCTTTTGCCACTGTTTCAATAATTTTGGCAGCACGAGGCAAATCTTTCATCAACGCAGAACCGGCCTCATTGTTTACAATTTTTTTTACCGGACAGCCCATATTTATATCTAAAGAACGCGCTCCTAAATCCGCCACCAATTTTGCCGCCTCGGCAAACAATTCGGCATCATTTCCCACCAATTGCACCACAACCGGATAGTTTTCTGACCGCACATCAGCAATTTGCCAACTCTTGGGGTTTTTACGTTGCAACGCATTTATGGCTGCCATTTCCGCATACATATTACCTTTTCCGCACGCGGCTAAAATTTCCCTAAACGGCCTGTCGGTAACTCCGGCCATCGGAGCCAAAAAAACTTGACTGTCAAACCCGCAAAATGACATTAATTAACCCTTCCCAAGGCTCGGGATAAAATATAATAAACCTTACCTATATCCGAACCGGAAATTAAGGCTAACAGCGTACTGGCGCGGTTATTATTGCGAGCCGCTTCAATAAGACTGTTAAAATCATCTAAATATTTGTCCACCACCACTCTGAAATCCGGTTTCTTTTCATAATCTTCCCGCACAGCCACAACTTCTTTTTTAGTCATATTTTTAGAAAGATAACGCACAAAAACACTGTGGTCACCTTCATAATATTTCTTCCATAAAGCATCATCATCGCCGGCTTTGTTGAATATGCTGTTGATATCAATGGATATTGTTTCCAATTCACTTATAATGTCGGCAGAATTTTTCATAAAAGTATCAATACTCGCCACCCTAAACTTTTGATTAAAATCATCATATTGCTTTTGAGTTTTATCATAATTATCATTCAAATCCGCCAAATGTTCGCCCACAACTTTGCCAAAGGCGTTCATTTTATTTTCATAAACCGACAAAGTTTTCCCCACACTTCCGGCTGTTGAGGATAATTCTTTGTTCAATTCCGAAATTTTAGAACTTATTTGTTTTAAGCTCATTAAAGCCTTATTTACATACTCATCTTGTTCAATCAATAAACCGGCGTTTGTTTTGCTTTGGGTTGATATATTATCCGCCGTTTCCGACAACTTGCCTATATTACCGGAAACAAGATTATTAACCTCGTGAAAGCGGTCAACAACATCTCCGGCTTTTGTGCTGAAATTATTTACGCTGGACAACAAGCCTTCTTCCATTTCCTTTAGGGTTAGAGAAAGAGAAGAGAACACCTTGCCCATTTCACTGTTTTTGTCTTGGGTATTTCTATAAAACTCCTGCAGTCTGTTTACTTCTTCACCTAAATTTCCAACGGTTAAATTAATATTATTAACCATTCGGCTTCCCTCTGTTTCAAGCAATTGACGCTTATCCGAAATATCATTTCCCAAATGGCTGAAAATTTCTCTGACTTGTTCAGAAGCGGCGCGCATATCTTTCATCTGAGTTTGAATATTTTGCTCCAATGTGCCGGAACGTTCTATCATTGCCTCAACTTCCAAACTTATTAATTTGCCATATTCACCAAGTTTTTTATCTAAATAACCGGAATTTTTATCCAAAATATCAGATTGTTTTTCCACCACTGTTTTTTGCTCGTTTATACTAGATTCAATGTGCGAAATTCCCGAATCCAGACGATGAAATAATTCTTCGCAATTTTCGGCCGTGCGTAAAAAGGTTTTTTCCAAATTTTCCCCTTTTTCAGCCCAAGATTCAATAATTTTACCAATTGCCAATTGACTGGCCTCAGAATAATTATTCAACTGAGTTTGGGCTTTTTCAATGTTTTCATTATTAACATTTACAACTTCTTTAACACGTTCGGCGGCGGTAACCATTTCGTCAACCATCGGAGTTACAATACGCACCAACTGCTCGCTATCTTCTTTCATTTGCATTGTATTAACGCGAAAATCAGCGGTGGTCGAAGCGGCTTTATCGGCCACAAACGTAAAGTTTTCAACCAATTTTTTGATTTCTGTATTTAATTCCTGCATTGTTTGCGAAGAATATGTGTCCAATTCACCTGCCAAAGATTTCATTTCGGCTATTCTATCGCTTAAATCCCGTTTAATAACATCGGCCTGAGCACATACATCGCGCGTTGTTTCCTTCAAATCGGCAACCTGTAGTTTTATGGCATCGGCAATCATCTTAGTTGCGGCACTACCATTCGAATCCGGAAAAATCAAACGATTCAGCGAATCTCGCAGCATTTTTGTTTCGTTGCGAAAACTACTGCCGCGGTCAATGTAGGCCATAATCACCCAAACAATAGCCAAAGGTAAGGTTATTCCGGCCATAAAACCACTAAATTCATTCGGAACCATAGAAAATAAGTTATCCCAACCGAAAAATTGTGTAATGTAGATAGCGACTATACCAAACCACATCACACTAAAAACAATCATAAAACGGTGCAATCCGTTAGCCAACCAGTTTTCCGGTTGTTCATCATTTGCGGAATAAACCTCAACCGTTTCTGTTTTTTTCACTTTTTTTTCAGGATTTTTCGCGCTCATTTTTTCCTCTAAGTACAGATTGTTATAACATATTAGCCCCTAATATATAGAATAAATAGTAAAGATTTTACATAAATTTTGCACTTTTATAAAAAAATACATTGATTTTTAAAAACATATATGTATTTTGGTAGATGAAATTTGTTATCAATGTTTTTGGTAAATGAATTTTCGGCGTTGCCATTATAGCTCAGTGGTAGAGCACGTCATTGGTAGCGGCTAAGCAAAAATAACAATTTTTTGTTATTTTTGTCTGCAACGCCTTGGAAGGGCTTGGTAAGCAAGGGAAGTGTAAACAACCGCGGCGAACCAGAACTGACAAGCGGGGGAGCAGACCCCGTCATATTTAAGTATTATGTTTTTAGCTAAGTTACGCCATTATAGCTCAGTGGTAGAGCACGTCATTGGTAATGACGGGGTCGCAAGTCCGATTCTTGCTAATGGCACCATTTGATAAAAAGCACCTTTTGAGGTGCTTTTTTTGTTGGTATAACTGACTCTCGTAAAGTCTGGTAATTTTTTACCATCTTGTTTTGATGCAAAAGTTTGTTTTTCATATATCCATTGTCCTAATGTACCTCCAGATGGAGGAGTATTATTCTTTGCCCATTCTTCAAGTTTTTCTCTATTAAAATGGAGATAACATCAACAACGGAAAAATACCAGGTATCTTTCTCTTCACCTATAGAGCGTATTTTTTTCTATTCAAAAAGTTTAATATCGTTTTGCATAAATTAAAGCTCCAACGTTGAAATTTCTATTTACCGTTCTGTTGGGCTTTTACATCGTGCCGTCGGATTGGATAATATCATAATCAACGACTTTGCCAGATTTATCAAATCCTATAAACAGATTTGTTTCCTCAAAAGTATAATTATCTTGGAACCATGACATAACCCAGCCAATGAGCGGTATCAACCAATGGTATCTTCCGGCACCATATATTTTTCGATATTCATAATATTCCAAATTGTTTTTCTGAAACACAAGATTCGGCGTTCCGAATTTTTCTCTTGCGTCTGTTTTAGAAGAAACGCCGACCATTTGGTTTTCTATACTGATGCGGCTGTCTGCCAATTTTTCATTTCCGATAGTGGTGCTGCAAGATGTCAGAACAATCATCGCAATTACTAATAAGACTTTTTTCATCTGCGCTCTCCTATTGAACTTTTGCCAATCTGACAACAAAATTTTGGCCGAATTCTTTTTGCCAATCCATTTTCTGCTTATCTGAAATTTCATCAGATTTGTCCGTTATGCTGAAAGAATTCGCCTTAACATGTCCGTCTGCTGAAACCTCATTATCCGTTTTTGTCAATGCAAAATGTCCGATATAGGTCACTTCCTGCGGGCGCACCGTAAATCTGATTTTGCTGTTGCCCTCATAATGTTCATCTGTTTCTACCACCGTGCGGACGACTTGGGTATTGCCATACTGTTCAGTCGTTGTATAGATATATTGCAAATAAAGGTTGGTTACCTCGTATGCCCCTATCGGCAGCATCGCCTTATCATATTTGTTGCCGTCCAAGATGGTACTCATATAAAAAACTTCATTTGTTTTTATATTTTTGAAAGCGACAATATCGTTATAATTGGCGCCAAAGAACCCATCATCGGACACATTGTCCGATAAAGAGGTAATAACCACTCCGCGGGCACCGCTGTTAAACAATGCGGGACGAAACTGACGGCTGGCGCGCAACAGGTCGCTCTCATTCGGCGTTTGCGGAAACGCGCATCCCACCACAGTCAAGCAAACACTTAGAATTAAAAACAATTTCCGCATTGCATACTCCTTATTAAATCAGCCGCTTAATTTTGAGTTCAGACTAAATGAAATTGAGTAAAAAGTAAAGAAATAACTTCACAATAACCACAATGGAAATAAGATATTTTATAATATTGTTTCGGCGAAACATTGATATTCTCTACCTTAAAGCCTTTATCCGCAAGAATGTTAAAGATAAGCCCGTAACTTTGAAAGACTTTCCATAAGAAGTTCAATTTTATTTGCTAATTCCTTAAAATCTTCATACCCATTAGTCCGATAATTGCACAGTATCGCGCACCATTTTAATAAAGGCACTCGAGAGAGTGTCTTTTTTGTCATTTGTAGAGTTCAATTTTACTTGTGATGTCCAACTTGTTTTTTAAGACCATTCTTAATCCTCTTGTCCGGTGTTTTAAGTATATTGAAATTAATATAATATGCAATTACTAAAAATTATATAACATAATAAAATTGCTAACAATTTTACAAAATTTATCGAACTTCGGCTTATCTTTTTTTATAAAATTATTGCTTTTCAATATAAAAGTATGTTACACTTTTCGCAACAGTTTTAAGGATTGGAATAATGCTCAATTTTTTTCACATATCTCGTGATGCGTCAGAAGAAAAGCTTGAAAGCTTTAAAAAGGGTATTGAAGCTAATCTGGGCACAGGGTATGGCGGACAACAATCTGGATTTTATTGTTGGACAAACGAAGAAAAAGCCAATGAGTGTTATGCAATGTGGGCAACAGGGTCACAAGCTGCATGGGCAAAAGAAAAATTTGGAGAAGATATAACTTTAAAAAATGGAAATGCCTTAAAATTAAAAATACAAGTTGATGAAAACTCCATTAAATATCCTAACTATCAATTGGATAATGAACAACATCCAGATAAAAACAGCGGACGAGAAAAATCTATATGGCTTGATTTTTGGGAAGCTCAGAAAGATTTATTTAATAAAGAAAATCAAGTGCAAATTGAAGGTGTTCTTTATAATATGTGTTTTGATGAACAAAATCATTGTCCAACACTTATTTCAAATGATAAAGATAAAAAAGTAATAAAAATTAATTCAACACTTGCTGAAGAATCTTTTAGAACTCAGGCAATTAATAATTATCTTGCCGATAAATATCCATCATATCGTGATAATTATAATAAATTGCTTATGGCCGTGGCCCTAAATGAGCCAAAAGTACAAATCGGTGATAGAATTTTACACCCACAAAATATTGCCTTAAAATATTGTGGAAGTAAAATGTTGACGGATATGGAAATCAGTAAAATGCATTCAAATTTCGGTACTGATGAAAAGATAGCTGATTTTAAAAATGCTCGTTATGGTGGATATGATGTTAAATTTAATGAAAAGGTATTATTTTCTTCCCAACAACAAGATATTAATATGAATAAACTTAATGTTTTAAGAAAGAGATTAGCTCAAAATTCAGAGCCTACATCAAATTCAATAACTTCTAAGAAAGTAAGAAGTACAGATGACAAAAAAGTATCTGAACCAGTAAAAAAAACAGTTTTAGATATGCATACAATTCAAAAAAACATAACAAAAGATATAATCAACGGAGGTTATTAAATGCTTTCATATAAACCGACTGTTTATGAACAGATTGTACGAGACTTTTTAGATGGCAAAGAACTTAAATTTGAAAATTATCAGGAAAAGCTCGCTCGTCGAGGTTGGGGCGAAAAACGTTATTTTGATGCTTATGTTAAGGATATAGAATATATCAAATCTTTAATGGATTCACCTGATTTTAATTTACGGAAAGCGGCTGATGCTGTTAAAAATTATCACCCTTCAAAAAATGATGATGTCTTACGTTTTTCTTTGACAGACGAGGAAAAACAAATTGTTCTTCAAGCTGAAGACTTGGGCTCCGTTAAAGATGGCGAAATAATAGAATATGATGGTTACGACAAAAAAATTGTGTGTGCAGATTACGAAAAATTACCACGTAACACAGACGCTTTTGTTATTTTTTCAGGCCATCCGGGAGCTGCAGAACCGGCAATTGAATCTTGGTTGACAGATTTAAAAAACACAGGTGAGCCGAAAAAACTCATTTTTCTGGGATTATATGATAACCAAGGAAACACCGATTTCAGCCAAGAAAATTTACAATATAATACGGGTAGTGAAGTTGAAATGTATGTTAGATATTGTCGTTCGCTTGGCGTTTCAGAAGAAATTTTGAAAGAATGCTTAGTCACACCAAATGACACTTCAACAGAGGACAATACAAAACTTTTAGCTGAAATCAGAAATAAGTTTTTCAAAAACAAAGATGATGTTTCGTTTGTTATGTTTGGTTATCCGGCTTATCAAAAACGAATTGCTTCTGAGTTTTCTTTTGCTTTTAATCAAATGGAAAAAAACGGCGAAGTAAAACCAACTCATTTTATTATGCCTGCCGTACCTATTAAGAAAAATGAAAACGACAGATTTTTATCTTATGACAATTTAGATGGCATTGCACAAGACATAATTATCGGTAATTGTATGGCTCATCCGTATCGTGTTTCAGCCGGTGGGCGTTTTGATTCAAAACTTGGAAGTTATCCCAAAGAATTTAAACCGCTACTTCCTATTTCACTTGTTTATTCATATCCGAATGTTGCTCGTGAGCTTGCCGGAACAGATGAAAAAGTTGGTACAATAATGAAATTATTGCGCGCTGAACAACATTCTGTTTATCAGTTTGAAAATCCGTATCGCGTTGATTCTACGATTAAGCGTAATTTGATTGATGTTGCTAAAAGATTGACATTAAAAGGCTTGATTTCGGCAAAAGATATTTTCCACGGCAACACTTTAAAAGCTCAGGATTCTATTGACAAAATAAAACGTCATCAACGCTTAACAAATGAAGATATAAATTCAACTGAAGCGGCAAAAGTTCTTCTGGGTTCCGAAAATGTAAATCCGAAAAAACTTAAAGGTGCTGCAGAATATCTCAAAAAATATTGGCAACAGCAGAAACAGAGAAATTAATCTGTTTTACAATATCTAAGTTTCAGCTATATATTATTTTTTTATATTAATATATAGCTATGTCTTTAAAGTAAGTATTTTTTTAATGAATTTATTAAATAAATTGACAAAATATCCAAAATATGTTTTATTAAAATAGTTTTTTTAATTTTTAATCTTTTATAATTATGCTTGCTGTTTATTGTATTTCTCTTTTGGTCTGTACTCTAGTTTATTTGGGAGTACTTGATATGACAAACAAGGTTGAATATGAAAACCGTTATAATGAGGATAAAAAACGCTCTTGGAAAGTTACTAAATGGTATGTTATTGCAATAGCCGTTATAACAATTTATTTCTTTTGCAGAGCTTAGCACAAAAAAATCCCCCTAATGAAATTAGAGGGATTTTTTTATCTTCGCCTTTACTTATTATCAGCTTCATTCAAATCTGGTATTTCCGGCATTTCATTAAAATTGCGAATATATTCTTCTTTGGTTAAACAATTTTCTTTAGCCTTATTTTCATCTTTATAAAGCTCTCGCCAATCATTTTTTGAAAGTTCAATATCTGAATTTTCACCATCTGCCGTATTTTTAGCAAAAATAACCATATATTCGGCATATTCATCAGCTGTGACACACCCATCCTTATCTTTATCCATCTGAAAATAATTTTCATCAGCAAGGTTATTTGACACACTTTTAATAAAATTATCAGCCATTTCATCAGAAGAAGTATTATTCAATTTCTCTAAGGCATCTTTCATACCATCCATTTGTTTTTGAATTTCTGCCATATTTTCTTTCGGTGATTTTGACATTATATTTCTTATTTTCTCTTGACGTTCCACAACTCTAGCGTCAATTTGTTTTTGTAAAAAAACTTTATATTCATCTTTATCTAACTTTTTGTCGCTGTTTTTATCGACTTGATTAAAATGCTCCTGCATTTTCGTTTTTTTAGCTGCTTTCTCAGCTTCCGACAAACCATATTCATAGTCTACGCCGCGCTGCATCATTAAAAACTCGTTTTCGGAAACAAAACCATCGCTATTCACATCTGACAAACCGAAAATATCAGAAAATTCTTCAATTTCTTGAGCCGACACCAAAGAAAAAGTCACACAACTGGCAAATAAACTAAAAAAATACAGTTTTTTATTCATAAAAATCTCCTAGTAGCCCTTAAAACTGCTGTATAAGTAATAGCCCAGTCCGAATATCAGGCAAAACAACAAAAAATAAAAAGATAAATATATAATTCCGGCAGCCACAAGCAGTGATAAAATAAATAAACCGATTTGCATAAGCCAATTTAAGCTTGTTTGAGCTGAAGGAAGAGAAAGCGGCTTTTCAAAATCATCGTGTCCGTTAACTCCGTGTCCGCATTTCAAGCAATGTGTGGCATTAACCGGTAAATTTGCTCCGCATTTATCACAAACCAAATATAAACCTTCGCCGTTATCCTCAAGTTTATGAAAACAATGCGGACAAAAACGCCACTTACCAAAGTTTACGGACGTTACATCTTTTTGACAATTAAAACAGTAGACCTTTTTCATTTTATTTCCTATTTAGAGAACATCTTTTTATAATTTAGGTATTCTACCGCCAAAAGGCAAGTAAACAGACAAGTTATAAACACACTAATGCAAATTAATTGATTTTTAAATCTTGTCGTTTAAACTTATTTTAACTAAACGACTATGGGGAAAATGATGAAAAAAGTAATAATTATAGGAGCCGGTCCGGCAGGTGTAACCGCAGGGTTTGAACTTTTGAAAAAATCGAAAGATTATGACGTAACAATTTTGGAAGAAAGTGATGCTATCGGAGGTATTTCCCGCACCGTATGTTATAAAGGCAACAGAATGGATATCGGCTGTCACCGTTTTTTTTCTAAAGACCCTGAAGTTATACAATGGTGGGATAATATAATGCCTTTACAGGGAGCTCCGGCTTATGATGACCTGAAAACCGGTCGTCAGCTTCAATTAAACCCCAATGGACCAAATCCGGAAACAGAAGATAATGTAAGATTGTTGCGTCAAAGAATTTCTCGGATTTATTATAAAAATAAATTTTTTGATTATCCGATTAAAATGAATTTTAACACCATTTTTAATATGGGTTTGTTTACTACCGCCATCGCCGGTTTCAGCTATCTTAAAACTTTAATCAAAAAACTTCCGGAAACATCTTTAGAAAACTTTTATATAAACCATTTCGGAAAAAAATTATATTCAATGTTTTTTGAAGGATACACCGAAAAACTTTGGGGGCGTCACCCAAAAGAAATTTCGGCAGACTGGGGAGCTCAACGCGTTAAAGGTTTATCCATTATTTCTATTTTGAAAGATATTTTAGGGAAAATCATACCGCTTAAATCTAAACAAGTAGAAACTTCATTGATTGAAGAATTTAGCTATCCCAAATTGGGGGCCGGACAAATTTGGGAAAAAACAGCTTCCGAATTTGAAAAAATGGGCGGAAAAATTATTAAAAACGCAAAAGTGATAAAATTTAAAACTCAAAAGAATAAATTTAAAGAAGTTATTTATCTTAAAGATGGTAAAGAAATAACCGTTTCGGCTGATATTGTTATTTCTTCTATGCCGTTAAAAGATTTAGCCGCCGGTATGGATAATATTCCGAGTAAAATAGAACGCATTGCCAAAGGCTTGCCTTATAGGGATTTTGTAAGCGTCGGTTTGGTGTTGAAAAAATTAAATCTTAAAAACAAAACAAAAATAAAAACCATAAATGATATTATTCCGGACTCTTGGATATATATTCAAGACACCGGTGTTAAACTGGGCAGAATATCTATTTTTAACAATTGGTCGCCTTATATGTTGGCCAAACCCGATGAAACCGCTTTAATTGAATTGGAATATTTTTGCAGCGAAAATGATAAATATTGGAATATGAAACCAGAGGAATGGCGCGACTTCGGAACTAAAGAAATATTGAAAATAGGTGTAATTTCTTCTGAAAAAGACGTGTTAGACTCACATATAGAATATCAGAAAAAAGCTTATCCGGCTTATTTTGATACTTATAAAGACATTGATAAGCTGACTGACTTTTTAAACTCTTTCGACAATCTTTATTGTGTGGGGCGCAATGGACAGCACCGCTATAACAATATGGACCACTCTATGGCCACATCGTTTGCCGCCGTGCGTCACATTTTGGGCGAACTTTCGGATAAAAAATCTATTTGGCAGGTTAATACCGAAAAATCATATCACGAAACGATAAAAAAATAAGCAAACTGTCCTAACGTCTAGCTTTGATTTGCTAAAATAGGTTTTATCTCCTTTAGCGTAACGATATGTTGTTATTACAAAAAAGGAGTAAAAAATGAAAAAAGAATCTAAGTCATACGATAATAAAAAGTCATCTCAAAAAGCTCAACCAACTGTTTCTAAAGGCGGTTGCGGTTGTGGTTGCAGTGGTTCTTCCGTTTCGGAAATGGAAGAAATTGATGAAATTTCACTCAACAAATAGAGAGGCGTTTTTATGAAAAATATGGCAGGTAACAGCCGGAGCCGCCATTCTGAAGTTGCCGCAGCTAATCGTCAAAACAATGACTTTGGCAGCCTTATGAATTATTTTTGGAATTATACAGATATGCCCGAAAGTTTTACCGAAGACTTGGAACCAAAAATTCAAGTAACGGAAACCAAAGACGCAATAAACGTTTCAGCAGAACTTCCGGGGATTGATGAAAATGATTTGGATTTGCAAATTTCCGCCAATGGTTATTTAACTATTTGCGGCGAAAAGAAAAATTCAAACTCAAGTTCATCAAAAGATGCTTATTTTTCTGAAATTTCATACGGTATGTTCAAAAGAACAATTCCTTTGCCTTGGGATTTGGCTTTTGACAACGCTGACGCAACTTACAAAAACGGCGTGCTTAATGTTTTGATACCTAAAACACAGGTTGAAAAACAAAAATTCAAAAAAATTGCAATAAAAACAACTGATAAAAACTAAAAGAAAAGTCTGTGTTTCAATTTTAATGGAACACAGACTTTTTTTTATGTGACACCCTCGCAAACTTAATCAAAATTTAAATTATTTTATATAGATTACAGTTGAGTTTATGTACAAAAACGAGGGTAAAATGTTTAAAAATAAAGTTTTAACAGAAACAACAGGTTTTGTAACGTTGATTTGTGTGGGGACATTAGCTTTGCCTACCAACTTAAAAGCCTATTATTTGCCGCCTGTTTCTTTTTCGGAAATGTATCGTTTAGCGCAAAGCGGTGATGTTGAAGCTTTAAGAGCCTCCGTCAGACGAGGATTAAATATTGATACAATTAACCAAAACGGTGATACCGGACTTTGTATAGCCGCACGACGCCGTGATACCTATACTTACAATGCCTTTCGCGCTGCGGGTGCAAACCCTCACCACCCTTGTGTGCAGCGTATTGATTATTATAACAATTTTTTAATTTCATCAAAGGCCGTACCTATTACCGCCACACCAAGAGAAGCTTACGGAGCTATTGGAAAAGAAACTTATAAAATTTCTTCAACAACGTGGTGGATTTTGGGAGGTCTGGCCGTTGGCGGTGGAATTGCCGCTTTAGCTATGGGCGGAGGAGGAGGCGGCGGTTCGTCTTCGGAAAAATCCAGTGAAAGCGGTATTGGCAACGTTATCGGTTCATCAGGTTCAACCCTAAAAACAACCTCTGGTTTGGCCACAAACAGTTCAGAGCTTAGTGTTGGCAATTCAAACTTATCTGAAGTCGCCGGAATAAATTTTAATAAAGATGTTATTTCCGCTGCAAAATCTCTAAATATTGCATTAAAAGCTGAAAACGGAGGTCAATATATAAACACTGCTGACACAACCATAAATATAGGAGCCGGAGGAGCCGGTTTGGTTGCAGTTAATAACAGTAAGGTTATAAACAACGGTTATTTAAAATCAACTGAAACAGATTTTAATGCGTCGGCAGGTATGATGGCCAGTAATAACTCCGAAGCCATAAACAATGGCAAGGGAATTATTGACAGAACAGGCGCAAACGGAATTGATTTAAAATTTTCCGGTTATAATGAAAACAACCTGATTATAGGTATGTACGCCGACACAAGTTCAAAAATAACCAACAACGGAGATATAAAAGGTTCGGCCACTCAAGCTATTTCGGACCCGACAGCCGAAAACAAAAACAATTCTGAAAATTCTTCATCTTCCGGTTCGACAACGGCCGGCACTACTTCCGGCAACGGCACAATTGTCGGTATGGAAACAATGATTATTAATGCCAACAAAGATTCAAGCGGAAATACTATCTATGCCATCAACGGCGAAAATGGCAATATTTCGCTGAGTGCCGGTGAGGGTATATCTTCCGGTACAGATGTAAAGCTAAACATTATTGGTATGAGTAGTTTTTTAGATAACTCTTTTCTTAATGGCAGTAAAAATATCCAACGTGCGGAAAAATCTTTTCTGGAAAATAATGGAAATATAACTCTGAGCTATACCGGTTCTTATTCCGCCGCGGCAGAAAACACTTTACGCAAAGGTCTGGGCGGAATTGTCGGTATAAGAGCTGATGCCAACACTACCGGCGTCAATAACGGCAATATAAACATAAAATTGACCGACACCACATCGTCAGCTGCAAACTCGGTTGATGTGGCGGCAGCTATGCAATCTGTTCACAGCGGTAACATAACCAATAAAAATAACATTAAAATTTCAACTTCTTCCACCAATGCCCGTATAACTTATGGTATGATGGCCGTAGAAGGTGATGGTTCTGTTTCCGGATTATATACGGAAAATAAGCAAACTTTAGATAATATCGGCACAATAATAATGAATGCCAGTAATTCTTATGCTATGGCCTCATTCAACGGCGGAACGGTCGTCAACAATGGAACAATTACTATCGGCAACCAAGATGACAGTAATTTTGGTAAAAACACGGCAATGTACGGTTCCGGCGACAGCTTTTTAACAACATTGAAAAATAATGGAACTATAAACGTTTACTCACAAAATTCTTACGCTATGCGCAACGACTTTAGCGGCGGAAACGTTATTTCTAATGATGGAACAATTTTTATTTCAAATTCAGCCAAAGGTTCAAATGTTTTCGGCGGAAATTACAGTAAAATTATTAATAACGGAACAATTCAATATAAACCTGCAGCCTCAAATACTTCTGGTTCCGGCGGTTCTTCAGGTTCATCAACAACCGGCGGAACAGTTGGTGACAATTTGAATTTAACCCTTAATCAACACGTTATGGACACTAAATCTCCAACCGTTTCTTCCGTCACTTCAAGCGGTAACGAACAAGCTCTTAACAACGGAACTATTATTACAGAAACTTCAAACACCTCGGCCATGAGTGTAGAAACTTCACAAGGTTCCGCTATTAACAACAATATTATTACAGTTGCGGCAAATAAATTAAAAGATAATGGAGTTAATGCCGGAATGTATCTTTCTGCAGATACTGAAAAATCCGCGAAAATTGTCAATAACGGACAAATAAACATTAATACTTCTTATTCCGTGGGAATGGGTAGCGCGTCTTCATATAATTCAAGAATCGAAAACGCCGAAAACGGAGTTATCAACCTTAATGCCGATAAAACCATCGGTCTTTATGCTTCGGGAAACAGCAACTTGTTTAATAATGGCACTATAAATGTAAATAGTGATGACAGTATTGCTATTTTTTCGGCCGGAACAGGAACAGGGCAAAACAGCGCGCTTATATCCAACAGTATTATCAATGTCAAAGGGAAAAATGCCATTATCTATCAAATTAACGGCTCTGCGGAAATAAATCAAAACGGGCGCATTAATATTGACGATTCCGTAAAATCAACTGCCACTTATTACTATGTAAACGGTTCTTTAAACTTAAAGAATATTGATTTAGGTATTGATTCCGGAAATTTTGTAAAAATCGGCTCTAACGGCAACGGAACTTTATCTATAGATGAAACAACTTCACTTTCAATCAGCAAGCAAGGAACAATTATAAACGCTGAAAACGGAGCAACATCTATCATTAATAAAGGAACATTAAGCTTACCAAGCGGTTCGGGAAGTTATGTTATGCTTTTAGATAAAAGTGCTAAAGCCGAAAATTATGGCACCATAAATGTTAATGGTGAAAACAACTATGGTGTTTATATTAAGTCAGGTGAATTCAGCAATAAGAGTATAAGCACCGGCCCAGAACAACCAACTATAAATGTAAAAGGAAATAACAATTACGGTATTTTTGCCATAAATGACGCCAAAATTACCAATGAAGGAAATATTAATGTTTCCGGAAACGATAATTACGGTTTATATTCTCAAAGCAGTGAAGATATAACCAATTCGGGAACAATTACCTTAACAGGTTCAAATAACTATGGTATTTATTCTGTTGCTGAAGGAAAAATAATCAACAGCGGCCGCATAAATGTTCAAGGTTCGGGAAATATTGGAATATACACCTCGCAAGCTAATGTTGAAAATAACGGAACAATTAATGTTTCCAGCGGGTCGACGGGAATAAAAGCGGAAAAAGCCGGATTAGTTAAAAATAACGGTGTTATCAACGGCAGCGGAACAGATATTGACCAACCAAGCGATGAAACTTCGCAAGCCTCTTTAGCCGCTAAAAACTTTTTACAGGTTAAAACTAAAGGTATTATAAAAAACAATGGCCTTATTACCGCCAAAAATTTTAATTTTGACGAATCTAACGATGGAAGCGGACAAATTGTTGTTGGTAAAAACGGAACATACAAAGCACAATCACTAAGCGGAACTGTTGTTGCTGATGCCGACATTTCTCAAAACGGATTTAACACAGTCTATAGAAATGATAATTCCTTTATCGGAAAAGACAATGGTTTAAATATCGTTTCCGGCTCTTATTTGTTTAATGCGCAAAAAGCTCTAAACAGTAATGGTAACACCGATGTTGTTATGACAATGAAATCATTTAACGATGTAATAGATAATCAAGAATTTGCTGATTATTTAACTGAAAACTACCAAGCGCGTAAAGGTGAAGAAACATTTAATTTGCTAAAAGGAGCAACTACCGCCCAAAGTTTTACAACTATAAAGAATAGAGAATTCGGGTTTAGTATGCTGCCAAACTTAGCAAAGCAGGATTTAGACATTTTAAACAATGTCAACCGCGCTATAAATGATGATGTTTTGGTTTCAACAACAGAAAACAGCCGCGCTAAAGTTAATGTTCTTACCTATCAGCAAAAAATAGGCAACAAGCAAGAAGTTTCCGGTTATAAAGATATGGTTAAAGCTGTTTACGGATTTAACGATTATCAAACAGCTGACAAATGGCGAGTTGGATTTGGTGCCGCGGCGGCGCGTTCTGACACCAAATTTAACGATAATTCAAAACGTTATAACAATATATTGGAAATATTTACACCCTTAACTTATGTAAATGACAATTTCCGCGCTATGACAAAACCTTTAATCGGTTTTGGAAAAGGTCATTATCGTCGCTTTGGCGGTAGCAATATTTATAAGGCCGACTTAACCAACTATTATTACGGTATAAACACAGAAGCTCGTAAAACTTATGATTTAGATGCCGCACAGCTTGAACCGACTATCGGGTTTAATGTTACAAATATGCGAATTGACGGCATAAAGGAAAGCAATAACGGCTTAAAAACTGATGATGACAACGTATTGTCGGCGCAATCGGTTATAGGATTAGATATTAAAAAGGATTTTGAATTAACTGAAAATCAAACAATTTATTTAACAGCCGGTGGAAAATATTTCTATGAATTTGGAAATAAATATTCTACACAAGCAACTTTGGGAGATTTAATAAATTCTTATAAAATAGAAAGTAATCGTTTACAGCGAAACAGCGGTTTATTAACCGTAAAAGCACAATATGAAAATAAAAATTTAGCAATAAGTGCTTCGCTTAATAAGCCTTTGGAACAAAAGAATAATACTTATTATTTGTTTAACTTAGGATATAAATTTTAACGATTATATATTTGTTAAGAAGTGTTTGTTATAATCAAGGTGTTTAATGATTCACCTAATTTTATGAGGAAAGAAAGATGAAAAATAAGCTTAGCAAAGGTCTCTCTCTCTCTCTCTGCAAATCCTAAATGTCTGATTAAAGGCATATTTTCTGCCGCTACAGACGTTTTTGCAAGTTTTTTCAGAAAAAATGACATATTAAAAAATAACAAGCACAGCACGAAACTGGCAGGCGGCACAAAGCAAGCAATTCTAGCACCAGTCATTATAGGCCCTGTGCCTAGAATCTTGTTGCAACAAGGTACTAACCTAGTCAATAAATTTGCCTTATTATTACATAAGTGTCGGTTCGCACAAGATTCTCGGGACAAGCCCGAGAATGACGGTAGCTGGAGGTGTTGGCTTAGTATTTGTTACAAGTTATTTAATTACCCCTCACCAGCAGACAAGTCTGCGACCGATAAGCCATCAAAGGGTTTGGATGTCGTGCGGCAATACGCCGTGCTTTTTGAACGACGTGTACAGAGTAGTACACGAGTGAGAAAAGCGCAAGCAGTGAACGGACAGACAAAACATATTAGAAATCTTCTTCCGCAATGTGCGTCAGATGCGACGGGATTTTTAAGCGACGTGTACAAAAAAAGTACACGAGCGCGAAAATTCCTAGCAGATGGCGTGCAGTACGGTAGAAGTATGATTGAGATGTTGGGCGTTTTGGCCATCATCGCTGTTTTGAGCGTTGGCGGTATTGCCGGATATTCTAAGGCAATGGAAAAATTCAAACTTAATAAGGCTATGGATGAATACAGCTATCTTATTTATGGGTTGCTGGAACACTTAGATGAAATTAAATATTCCACTAAATCCAGAGACGGAAATGATACTCCTGTTGTGGAATTAGCTAATAATTTGAATTTGGTTCCTCCGACATGGACAATGATAGCAAACAATCTTAATGTTAGTCATAAAAATTTATTTGAAGACCCATATAACAATCTTTTATCTATTTACTCAAAAAACGGAAATTTGCGTTTTGATTTTATTTTAGGCGGTTCGCAATTTAAGGACGAAGGTTCTTGGATAACTGAAAATTTTTCAACCAAATTCTGTATGGAATTGGTAAACAATGTTGTCAAACCATTGCATTCTTCTTTGGAATTTTTATTTTTTTACAGGTCAAAAGGAAACTCATCCACTTTTTATGGTGATAAGAATTGTTCTTCCGGACGCAAATGTTTGAGTGATATCAGTATAAAAGAAGTGTATGATAATTGTAAACGTTGCTCAAAAAAAGAAGTTTGTTCAGTAACTATAGACTTTTAAATTGTATATAATAGATATCCACCAGTAATGATGAACTTCTTCCTTAAAGGTGGGTTTCCACTTTCTGGGGTACAGTTCAAAATCGGGTGATTTCTGTAACGAATGTATTAAAAGCTCGTGTAACACTGAATTTACACGAGCTTTCATTTTTATCATTCAAACTTTAAGAATTCATATTTTGGAAAAAGTCAGCATTATTTTTAGTTTGACGAAGTTTATCCAATAAAAATTCCATACCGTCAGTCATACCCATTTGCATAAGCACACGGCGCAAAACCCACATTTTGGTCAATGTAGCCCTATCAACCAACATTTCTTCCTTACGGGTGCCGGAACGAGTGATATCAATGGTAGGGAACAATCGTTTATCGGTTAATTTTCTATCCAAAATTATTTCCGAATTACCTGTTCCTTTAAATTCTTCAAAAATAACTTCGTCCATACGCGAACCGGTATCAATCAATGCTGTGGCAATAATGGTTAAAGAACCGCCTTCTTCCACATTTCGAGCCGCACCTAAAAGACGCTTAGGACGTTGCAGAGCGTTGGCATCAACACCACCTGTTAAAACCTTACCAGATGATGGAACAACCGCGTTATACGCTCTTCCTAGACGAGTAATTGAATCTAAAAGAATTACAACATCTTTTTTATTTTCAACCAAACGCTTAGCTTTTTCAATACACATTTCCGCAACTTGAACGTGTCGTGTTGATGGTTCGTCAAAAGTTGAAGAAATAACTTCGCCTTTAACCGAACGTGTCATATCCGTAACTTCTTCCGGACGCTCATCAATCAACAACACCATTAAATATACTTCAGGGTGATTAGTGGAAATGGCGTGGGCTATATTTTGCAGCATCACGGTTTTACCGGTGCGCGGCGGTGCCACAATCAAACCGCGCTGCCCTTTGCCTTGCGGAGCTATCAAATCAATAACGCGTGTTGTATAATCCTTATCCTTGCATATAATGTCAAAATTAAGCTTTTCTGTCGGATATAACGGAGTTAAATTATCAAAATTCACACGCAATTTAGATTTTTCAGGGTCATCAAAATTAATGGCATTAACCTTGGTTAAGGCAAAATAGCGTTCATTATCTTTTGGCGCGCGAATTTCACCTTCCACAGTGTCCCCCGTGCGTAATCCATATTTTTTAACCTGAGCCGGAGAAACGTATATATCATCAGGACTGGCTAAATAATTTGATTTTGAAGAACGTAAAAAACCAAACCCGTCTTGCAAAACTTCTATTACTCCGTCACCGCAAATAACCGTGTCTACTTCTGACAGTTTTTTCATTATGGCGAATATTAAATCTTGAACACGCATAGAAGATGCGTCTTCAACTCCCAAATCTTCTGCTTGAGTTAACAACTCAGTCGGAGATTTCTCCTTTAATTCTTTTAAATGCATTTTTACCTTAAATTTTGTATGATTGTTAAAAATAGAATGTGAAACATTGAAATGTTTGTTGGTTTGCTTATATAAAAGATGAAGTTAAAAGTCAAATGTTTTTTATGCACATTTCTTTTCCCTTATTAATATTTTAAATTTAAATAGTTATTGTTATATATGCTTGCGAAATATGTGGATAAATTTATATCCACAGAGTTAATAACATTAATAAATTGTTTAACAAAGTTAATAAATAGTTAATTATTCAATAAGTTAAAAAATAGTTAATATTTTTTTCAACATATCTTAATAAAATTTATCTGATGTTAATAAGTTTGTATAATATTTTTACAAAAAGTTGATACTTTGTTAAAAACTAAAGTTGTAATAAAGTTATGCACATTTTGGGGTGTGTTTGTGGATAAGCATTATAACTTTTTGATATAAGGCAAAAGATGAAAATAATTGCGATTACAGGTTCAATTGGGTGTGGTAAAACATTCTTAACCAATATCATAAGAAATCTTGGATTTGTGGTTTATAATATGGATAAATGGGTTAAATATTTATATTATAAGCCGGCGTTTCTTAATGTGGTAAAACAAAATTTTCCTGAAGTTTTTGAGGCAGACGGCAGTTTTAATAAACGAAAATTAAGAAATTTAGTGTTTAATGACAGTAAACGTTTAAAAAAGTTAGAAGCTTTGATTTATCCGTTTTTAAAACAAAAATTATTGAATATTATTCGTAAAAATTCACAAAGCGATAAAATTTTCTTTTTGGAAGCGGCTTTGCTGTTTGAATGTAATTGGAATGTTTATTGTCAAACGGTTATTTTGGCTGATGTCGCTAAAAATGTTCAAAAAGAAAGAGTTATGGCAAGAGATAATATAAGTGCCGAAGATTTTGAAAAAATTATTGCCTTACAAATGGATAATGAACAAAAAAAACAATATGCCGATGTTGTGATTAATACGGATAAAACTGAAAACTTATTAAAAGTCGAACTTATAAAAATAATAGAAGAGTTAACAAATGCGTGAAATATGTTTTGATACGGAAACAACAGGTTTAGACCCTGATACCGGTGATAGATTGGTGGAAATAGGCGCGGTCGAGCTTATTAATCATTTGCCAACAGGAAAGATTTATCACGAATATATAAATCCGGAAAGAGATGTTCCCGAAGAAGTTGTAAAAGTGCACGGTTTGGACAATGAATTTTTAAAAGATAAACCGGTTTTCAGAGATGTGGCACAATCTTGGGTTGATTTTATAGGCGATGACGGAATTTTGGTGGCTCATAATGCCTCATTCGACTTGAAATTTATTAATTTTGAACTGAAAAAATGCGGTTTTAAAACTTATGATTGGGACAGAGTTGTTGATACGTTGGCAATTGCCAGAAATGAATTTCCGGGGGCTCGTAATAATTTGGACGCCTTGTGCCGTCGTTTTAATGTAGATAATTCAGCGCGTACATATCACGGAGCTTTGTTAGATGCGCAATTGCTTGCCGAAGTATATTTGCAGTTATTGGGAGGCGATGAGCCAAGTATAAATTTTGTTAAATCATCGGCAGAAAATTCTCAAAAACACGGCGAAAATATCAGTTTTACGGCGCAAAACGTGCAAAAAAGAGTGTTTGCTTTATCAGAAGAAGAACAGCAGGCTCACTTAGATTTTCTTGAAAAAAAAATTAAGAACGCTTTATGGTTAAAAAATACTGAAAGTGATATAAATAATGATGCTTAACCAACTCAATAATGTTTATAAAACTTACATAAATAAAAGAATGCTTATATTATTGGCCTTGGGTTTTACCAGCGGTTTTCCTTTTTTATTAGTGTTCGGAACTTTGAGTTTTTGGTTAAAAGATTTGGATATTTCCTATACTTTAATAGGTACTTTTTCTTTGGTTAAAATTCCGTATTCGTTAAAATGGGCTTGGTCACCCATAATTGATAATGTGAAAATACCTTTTTTATATAAGTTAGGACGCCGCCGTTCTTGGGCCGTTTTTATTCAAATTTTATTGTTTTGCGCTTTGATTGCTATGGCCTTAACTAAGCCGGAAATACACACTTTATATATGGCGATGTTTGCATTGCTTGCCAGTTTTTTGTCAGCTTCTCAAGATATTGTTTTGGACGCATTCAGAGTTGAAAGCTTTGAAAATGAACCCGAAAAACAAGCATCTGGTGTGGCTATTTATGTTTTGGGGTATAGATTGGGATTGATTTTTTCAGGTGCCGGCGCAATTTATTTAGCCTCGGTAATTGATTGGTCTGAAGTGTATATGATTATGGCTTGCGGTTTGCTTGTCGGATTAACCGCGATTTTATTGGCAAAAGAACCGCAAAAATATATTTATAAAAAATATAAATTTAAGTTTAAAGACAGTGTTCTGTTTTTTAAAAATTCAATAATAAACCCTTTTAAGGATTTTATTAAACATCAGCATTGGTATTGGATATTATTTTTTATTTTTACATATAGATTAAGCAACGCTTATTTTGCACCTATGAGTTTTCCTTTTTATGTGGATTTAGGTTTTACAAAAGCGGAAATTGCTTCAGTTATAAAAGTTTATGGTATGGTCGCGGCTATTTTAGGCGGGTTAACCGGTGGTTTGATTATTATGAAAATAGGTTTGAAAAAAAGCTTGATGTTTTTTGGTTTGGCTCAATGTTTGACAACATTTTTGTTTGCGTTGCAAGCAGAATACGGGCATAATATGCCGCTGTTTATGATTATAATAACTTTAGAAAATTTTTCTTCAGGTTTGGCCACTACGGCTCTGGTTGCTTATATATCATCGCTATGCAACAAACTATATACGGCAACACAATATGCATTGCTGTCATCGGTAATAAGCTTATCAAGAGATATTTTTGCTTCAACAAGCGGTATGCTTGCGCAAATGGTTTCGTGGCAGGTGTTTTTTATTATTTGCGGATTTTTAAGTTTACCAAGCTTGTTTGTTGTGTGGTTTTGTTTTAAAACCGATAAATAAGTGATTGTCAAAAATGAAAAAATAGACTATACTCTATATTGTTTATTGGAAAGATTTGAAAATGACTGAAAATAATAAAAATAAGTTTGAAACCGGAAAATATAATAGTGAAAGTGCTGATAATATTTTAGAACGCAGCGAATCTTGGCAGGCAGTGGCAAAACAATTTGACAAGTATTCCGAAAAATCCGGTGGAAAAGGACAAATAAGCAACGATATAATATTTTCAGGTAAAATGCTGCAAGGCGGAAGTTTTAACGGCGAAAATTTTGAAAATGCCGATTTTAGCGGCAGTAATATGCAAGAATGCAGTCTAAAAAACGCTAATCTGCAAAATGTTAATTTTACGGGAGCGGATTTGAGCGGCGCGGATTTAAGCGGCGCAAATTTAGACGGAGCAATTTTTATAGGTGCTCAGCTTATAGGTACAAATTTTACCGGTGCACATATGCACGGCGTAAAGTTTCAAAATGCCGATTTACAAGACGCGATATTGCTTGATGCCGATTTGGATAATCTTTCAATTGAAGAATTGCAGGAATTGGTTGAGTATTTGGCTAAATATTATCCGCATAAGCTTAATTTAACCAGACTTAATTTGACTTTGCTTGATTTGAAACGTATTGATTTAACTCAAGTAAATTTACGCGGAGTTGATTTTACGGGATGTGATTTTACCGGTGTAAATATTTATGAACTTGATTTAAGTGAATGTGTTATTTCTCCGGCGCAAATTGAACAGGCAATCGGACATATTCCAACAGCTTTGGAACTGAAGAAAATTTTGGCACCGAAAAAGAAAAGTATAAAATCAAAACAGATGGGAATCGATTTTGAAGATTTTTTTACCGGTGGAAGAGGTGGTTTTGATTTAGATACAACAAAAATGAGTCTTGATGTTTCCGGTTTGTATAAAAAAGGAAAAAATTTTGTTAAAAGTTTTACCCGTGATGCTTCCGATAATAAAATTATAGAAAATTTTGATAAAGAAAAATCTGAACATAAAACGGATAAAAAAGAAAGTAATATTGATGAATTAAGAAAAACAATTGAAGAACATAAACGTGAAGTGTTAGAACGCCGACAAGAAGAACTTAATAGAGAATCTAAAGAAAAAATGCGTGAACAAATTCGTGAAAAAATAAATGAAAATAAAGCAATGTTAAGAACTTCTCGAGAAAGATAATGGAAGACACTTTATTTTCAAATAAAATAAAAAGACCTTTAGCAGACAGGTTACGGCCGACAAAACTTGAAGATGTTGTTGGGCAAAAACAAGTTGTTGGTGATAATGCTCCGTTGGGGCGTATGTTAAAATCAGGTAAAATCAGTTCTTTTATTTTGTGGGGACCTCCAGGATGCGGAAAAACCACAATAGCGCGCTTGATTGCCGAATACACAAACTTATATTTTGAACAAATTTCCGCTGTTTTTTCAGGGGTTGCCGATTTAAAGCGAGTTTTTCAATATGCACAGGAACGTAGGGCTAATCAAGGAAAAGGCACTCTGTTGTTTGTTGACGAAATTCATCGTTTTAATAAATCTCAGCAAGATGGTTTTTTACCTTATGTCGAAGATGGTACGGTTATTTTAGTTGGTGCAACCACCGAAAATCCGTCATTTGAATTAAATTCGGCTTTACTTTCGCGTTGTCAGGTTTTTGTTTTGAATCGTTTAACTGCTGATGATTTTGAAATTCTTTTGGAGCGTGCCGAAAAAGAAGAAGGTAAAAAGTTACCGATTGATGACGAAGCCAGAGATTTTATTAAGGAAATTGCCGACGGAGATGGTCGCTATATTTTGAATATTGCGGAAAATATTTGGTCATATGCGCAAAATGGAGAAATTTTTAATAAAGAACAAATTTTGAATATTATTCGTTCGCGAGCTCCTATATATGATAAAGGTCGCGACGGACATTATAATTTGATTTCCGCCGTACATAAATCTTTGCGCGGTTCAGATGTTGATGCGGCTTTATATTGGGTGGCGAGAATGCTTGTAGCCGGTGAAGACCCGCGCTATATTTTAAGACGATTATTAAGATTTTCGGTTGAGGATGTTTCTTTAGCTGATCCAAACGCCGTCAGCCAAGCGATTTCGTGTAGTGAAACTTATGAACGCTTGGGTTCACCGGAAGGAGAACTAGCTATTATGCAATTAACAGCCTATTTGGCAACAGCTCCTAAATCTGCAAGTGTATATAAAGCGATGCATAAAGCATTTGACGCGGCGCGTCAGACAGGTTCATTGATGCCGCCAAAACATATTTTAAATGCACCGACTAAGCTGATGAAAAATTTGGGATATAAAGATGGATATATCTACGACCAAGATTTGGAAGACGGATTTTCCGGTCAAAATTATTTTCCGGATGGTATGAGCCGCGCTAAATTTTATAATCCGGTTGAGCGCGGTTTTGAACGGGAAATTAAAAAGCGTATAGAATATTTTGATAAGCTGCGTAAAGAAAAACAAGCCAAAATGAAAGAAAAAAATGATTGATTATCTTTATGATAATAGGAAAAATTAACATAAAAAAGGTGGAAGATAATGTCAGGTGTAACAATTGTTAAAATAAAAGCTGAAGATGACGGAATCAGATTAAATCGTTGGTTTTTGAGAGAATATCCGTCTTTAAGCTTGGGGCGTTTGCAAAAACTGCTGCGTACCAAGCAGATAAAAGTTGACGGCAAGCGAGCTGAAACATCTACCAGATTAACCACAGGGCAGGAATTGCGCCTGCCTCCTTTGGATAATGAAAAAGCTGTTAAAACGGCAGAAAATATAAGTAAAAATGATACAGACTATATTATGTCGTTGGTTATTTATAAGGATAAAGATATTATTGCCCTTAACAAGCCATCAGGTTTAGCGGTGCAGGGCGGAACCAACACAACTCGTCACATTGACGGGTTTTTAGAAGCTCTAAAATTTGAGAATAATGAAAAACCGAAACTTGTTCACCGTATTGATAAGGAAACCAGCGGAATTTTATTGTTGGCGCGTAATCGTAAGTCAGCCGATGTTTTAACTAAAGCTTTTAGGGAACATAATTTGCAAAAGACTTATTTGGCCTTAGTGCGCGGATGTCCGCAACAATTAAGCGGTGAAATTAATTTACCTTTAGAAAAAGTCGGTGAAAAAATGGAAGTTGTAAAGGGTGGTAAAAAAGCATTGACAACTTATAATGTTTTAGACAACGCCGGCAAAAAATATGCTTTACTCGAGGCTTTTCCGCAAACCGGTCGTACTCATCAAATCAGAGCTCATTTAGAGGCGATAGGCTGCCCGATTTTGGGAGATAATAAATATTATGGTTTGGAACGCGTCCGTTTAAAAGAGGTTGCAGATAAATTATATTTACACGCATATAAAATAGATTTATCGGAAATTTATGGAAAAAATATGGTAATTTGCGCTGAATTGCCTAAATATTATAAGGAAACTTGTGATTTTTTTGGATTGGAGTATAAAAAATGAAAAAATTTTTTGTAATTTTATTGTTGATAATCTTAATTCCTATAATTGGTTTGGTAGTATTTTTAAAATTTGCCAATTTTAATAATTATAAACCGCAAATAGAAGCCTTGGCTTTGAAATATGCCAATATGATTGTTAAAATCAATGGTGATTTGAAAATGGGAGTTTCTTTGAAACCGAGAATTGAATTAAATGATGTTTCAATTGCTCAAGCCGAAAATAATAAACAAGTGGCGCAAATTGGTCAGGCTCAAGTAAAATTTTCGCTGTTGCCGCTTTTGAAAAAAGAAATTGTTTTGGATTCAATAACCACATCGGAAACCAGTGTTTTTTATAGTGATAAAGACAGCGTAGATATTAAAAATTTAAGTGTGGCTATGAGCAGCTTTGATTCGCCGGTTAATTTAAGCTTTGATACGATGGTTATGGGAACTCAAATAACAGGTGAGGGTGAAACATCTTCTTTTAAATCAATTCAAGATTCCGGCTATAATGATGTGACAGCAAAGCTTGAAGTTAACAGTTTGGGATATACTTTGAATTTTGACGGCGAAATAAAAGGTATTTTGAAAGGCTTAAACGTTAAGGGAACTTATGATGTTGAATATAAAACAAATAAAATTAATGGTGATGTTTTAGTCGATATGACCAAAGATTTGCCATATCTCAAACTTTTTGCCGGTAGTGAAAATTGGAGTTTGGCAGATTTGACGTCGGTTAAACAAGCAAATAATAATCTGTTTATTTCAGAAGCTCAAGCTTCGACTTTAATTAAAAATACACCAATTCCGTATGATAGTCTGAAAATGGCAAATGCTGATGTTTCTTTAGATGTAAAAAGATTGGAAGTTTTGCCGGAAATGGTTTTGACTAATATTTTAGGCGATGTAAGCTTAAAAAACGGAGTTTTAAAAGCAAATATTAAAAATATTGACGGCGGAGAGGGTAAAATTAACGGCGGTGTAACTGTAAAAGCTAACGAAAAGTCGGCGGCAGCTTCATTGAAAGCCAATAACGTGGTTCTGCAAAAACTTTACACTTCTTTTGCTGACCAAAATAATGAAATTTTATCAGTTAAAGACGGCGGAAAAATTACGGCGGATATAGATTTATTGACCGCAGGAGTTAATACTGACCAATATTTAGCTAATTTGGGCGGACAGGCTGTTATTTTTATAGACCCTTCTGTTTTAAGAATAAAAAGCTTAGAGCGTTTGCAGGGGAATATTATTGTTCAAATTTTGAATAATCTTAAATTAAATATTGTTAATAAAGATATGAATTTGAATTGCGCGGTGGTGCGTACGGACATTAAAAACGGTGTAGCTGAATTTCCGAAAGGTATAGCTTTTGACGCCAGCGATTTTTATGTTGTGGCTGAAGGTGATGTTAATTTGTATAATGACAAAATTAATCTTAATTTACAGCCGTTTTCCGGACGTATTAGCGATACAAACGTTTCATCGGTTTTGGGTTCATTGCTGAGTATTAATGGAACAATATCTAATCCGAGTGTGGGGCTAAATAAAACTCAAACTGCCAAAACAGTGGTTGGAATCATTGCCACAGGCGGACTTTATAACGCCGGAGATATGCTTTTAAGCGCAGATTCCTCACCTTGTCACACCGCTCTGAAAGGAACTGTATATGCAAATCATTTTAAGGCTGCAGACAATGGAGTTAAAGATGATGCGTCTAAAACTTATACGGATACAAAAGAAGTTGTTTCAAAATCTTTGGTCGACACTAAAGACGCGGTGAAGGATTTGGGAAATCAAGCCTCGGGTTTATTAAAAGGTTTGGTAAAGGATATTAAAAAATGATAGATTTTAAACAAGCTGAAAAAGATATTAAAGAGCATCACTCTGAAGTTATTGAAAAACTTGTTGAATTTTCATTTACTGATGTCATTTTATTTTGGAGTGCAAATGAAGATGTTAAAAAATTGCAAGCCGAGCAATGGCTTCCGGTTTTAAAATGGCTTAACAATCGTTTTAAGATAACACTCAAAGAAACCGATGGTTTAACGCCACTTCCGCAAAATGAAAATAATCGCGCTGTATTTACACAAATTTTAGAAAAAATGAGTTTGAAAACTCTTACGGCGTATTATTTGGCGGCGGTACGTTTGAAATCTCCGCTGCTGGCTCTGGCCTTTGCCGAAAAGAAAATATCGGCAGCAGAAGCCTTTGATTTAGCATATTTGGAAGAGCTTTATCAAAGTAAATCGTGGGGTGTAGATGAGGAAGCCGAACAGGGGCGGCAATGCCTTAAAAAAGAACTTCTGGAAATAGAAGATTTTTTGCACGGTAAAAATTGATGCAGCAATGTTATATAATAAGCGGCAGAGTTCAGGGCGTTGGATTTCGCTTTTGGACTCTGCGGCGAGTTAAAGAAATCGGAGAAATTTCCGGTTATGTTTGTAACTTGTCAAACGGAGATGTTTTGGTGTTGGCGGCCGGTAAGGAAGACAATATTCAACAATTGGAGCAGGCTTTACATAAAGGGCCTGTGTTTGCAAGGGTTGATATGGTTAAATCGGCTCCGGAAATGACATCTTATTTCCCTTCAATTGTCGAGGGAGTGTTTAAACGCTTATAACTCTTGATTAGGTTGTTAAGCTCCTCTTTAGGCTTATATGAATTTTGTGAAAAATAAAGAGGAGGCTTCAAATGCAAGTAGATAAAACAGCTGAAAATATTAAATTATGCCGTTGTATGACCTGTCCGTCGTATTCGGAACATTGTAAATTAAAAAATGCACCGGAGAATTTTTTGAAATCTTTAGAAAATTTACAAAAAATACAACATTATGAAAAATTGTATTGCGCGTTTGAAAAAAGCAAATGTATTTATCAGGACAAAGGTTGTATTTGCAGTAAGTGTGAGGTTTATAAAAAATATAATTTGCAAAATCACGACTATTGTTTGCATAACGGTGGAATTATGTAAACAAATTAATGGCTTGACAACAGTAATTATAGGTGTTAAACCTATATAAATTTTAATAATTATGGGTGGTATAATTTTATTTTTCTCATTTATTATCGGACTTATAATAATTTATTTGTCCTTTATTTATTTTGAAAAGTTTAGAGTTGCCGCGAATATAAATAAATGGGTTGTTTCTATACTCAACCGCTTAAAATGGGAAGCTGTTGAAAGTTTTAACGACCTAATGAAAACAGGTGTGGGCCTATTGAGTTCAGGTCTGGATTTTACACCTGACATTTTCCCTAATGTTCGTTCGCCAACTTGAGATTATTTTTTATAATAATCTTTGTCAGAAAACTACCGCATTGTTCTTCTTTTTAGGGGAACATTGCGGTTTTTTTGTTTCAAGACATTAATAAACCCCCATTTTAGGCGAACGGTTTATCACACTTTTCAAGTGACAGTTCATTATTTGGGGGTTTATATAATTAGGCTTTAATTTCAGTTTTATCTGTTTTTAAGTTTTTTTCATACACGGATTTGTCGTGTAAAAATTTGATAACCGTGAAAGGTATGGTTAAAACATAAAACAGAGTAAATAAACCAAGTGTCAGCCAAGGCTGAGTTAAAAGACAGCTTACAAGTAAGGCGAAAACTATCATCAGCGGCAGAAAATAGTCCGCACTGATGCGAGTTTTTTTGAGAGATAAAGTTGGTATGCGGCTGACCATTAAATAGGCCACAAACAACATTATGACACTGCAGAGATATTTGTTGCGCAAAATAAAATCATATTCCGGATAGGCAAAAGAAATTAACAGGGGCATAACCGCAATTGCCGCTGCCATCGGAGCCGGTACGCCAACAAAGTAGTGCGACCAATATTCCGGAATAGAAGCATCTTCCAACATTGTGTTAAAGCGAGCTAAACGCATAGCCATTCCGGCAGCGAACATTAAAGTAAAAATCCACCCCCAGTGAGGAATGCTGTTTAAACACCATTGATACATTAATACGGCAGGAGCCACGCCAAAACTTACAAAATCGGATAAAGAATCCAATTCGGCACCAAATTTTGAGGAAGCCTTCAATTTGCGGGCAACGCGTCCGTCCAAACCGTCAAAAACGCAAGCTAAAAATAAGCAGACAATGGCATAAGTCCAGTTTTGCAAAATAGCAAATTTTATGGTGGTAACACCGGAGCATAAAGCCATTAAAGTTACAATGTTTGGAGCCATTTTACGGAAAGGAACATCTTTTAATTTACCAATGGCTTTTTTTTTGATACCTGTGCGTACAGGGTAAGAATAGTTATTTTGATAGTTTTTAGTCATTATCTGATTTCTCCTTCAAGACGGGGAGCGTCTGATTTTATATCGGCAATAATTGTTTCGCCGCCGATTAAGTATTGTCCGACACAAACCTGTGGTTCTACTTTTTCAGGCAAATATAGGTCAATATATCCACCGAAACGTATAAAACCAAAGCGTTGTCCGGCTATGAATTCGTCACCTTTTTTCAGCTTGTCAATAATTCTTCGGCTACAAAACAAAGATGTTTGCTGCAAAACAAATTCCAAACCGCTATTGTGTTTTAGGGTAATATACATTTTTTCATTGTAAATATCGTTTTTAGCGGTTGAGGCGGAAAAATTTTTTCCGGCATCGTAAAAGGTTTTACTAATAATTCCTTTAAGCGGAATTCGATTAATATTAACATCAAAAGGGCTTATATAAATACTCACTTTAGTATAGTTTTTACGGTCAAGACCGAAAATTTCCGGACCTTTTTCGCGATTGATAGATATTATGTGGCCATCGGCAGGAGCTATAACTGCACCTGATAATATTGGCGTAACACGCAACGGATCGCGAAAACTATAAAAACACCAAACAGTAAGTAAAAACGAAAAACAGCCAAGCGGAAACCATATAACTGCCAATATAAAGGTTATAAAAGCCAGTAGGCTGACAAATTTCCACCCGTCTTCATTTATATTTGGAAAAAAATAATGATGAAGAGACGTGTCGACAAATTTCATTTTTTTCTCCCCAAGAATACCGAAACGCTGTTTCTGTCGTATTCCAAAGTTAAACAGAGGAATTTTTTCCTCTTTCCACCAGATAATTAAACATATTTTGTAAAAAATTACAAGTTTTATGTTGCAAATATAAAAAAATTTATGTATATAAGACTTTGTAATGCGCTTGTGGCGGAATCGGTAGACGCTGCAGACTTAAAATCTGTTGGGATTTATCCCGTGCCAGTTCAAGTCTGGCCTAGCGCACCAATAAAGAATGCTTTCCTGACGGAGAGCATTTTTTGTGAACAACTAACAACTAATACTTTGATTTTTTTCCGCTGTATAAAGGCGGATTTTTTTTGTTTTTAACGATTAACTTAAAATCTGTTTTAAAATAGTAAAAAATAAAACATATTTAGATAAAACAATTAATTAAAACGCGGTTTAAAGTCCGTTTTAAACCACCGTTTAAAACGGACTCTCAAAAATGGAAAATCAAAAAAATCACCAAACCCGAAAAAATGTTGAAAATATAAAAAGTTATTGCAATATTGGCACCTTTTTCCTATACTCAAAAAAACAGCAAAAAAGAGTCCAAAAATAACGGTGGTTTAAATTGGACTTTAAAAGAAGAAAAAATAAAGGAGAATCAAAGTGTTAGAAAATGGCAAAATGGGGCTTTTAAGACGGGTTTTTGAGGTGATTTTTGGGCACAATGTCATTAATCGGCATTTTTTCAAGGTTATTAGTGAGATTTTGGGTACCATTCGCGGGCTCCGACCTGCGAATCTGGATTGCCGGATTACGTCTGGCAATGACAGTAAGGTGGAGTGCGTCACGTTCGGCAATGACTATAGAGTTGTGCAGTCCGGAAGAAGTATGATAGAAATGCTCGGCGTTTTGGCTATAATTGCGGTTCTTTCCGTTGGCGGAATTGCCGGATATTCCAAGGCCTTAATGAAATGGAAATCAAATGTTCAAAAAAATATGTTGGCAGAATTGTTAACTAATATGATAAAAATTAGACCTAATCTCGATAAAAAATCTACATCATTTGATAACATAACCTATGTTTTTGAGGCTATGGGAGCATTACCGGAAGGAATAACTTATAAAAATAATTATATGTATGATAAAGAAGATAATTTGATTTGGATTGATTATGGTTTATCGTCGTGGACTAATGAAGATGGTTCCATTGGCACGATGTTTGCTTATGTTTTACGTTTTAATTATAAAATAGGTACTGGTAATCTAACGGTTCCGGCTAAGGATTTTTGCTTGAATTTGCTTGAGGCTGCTAAAACTATTGCGGAAGAGGTTGTTTGTGTAAAAACAAATTATAGTGATTCTTCCAGTTGGAATGGTTCAGGTCAAAATGTAATGTATACAAAAAGGTCTTTAGAAACGGCAACAATGGCAGATATGCAACAGAAATGCAATATGGTAATTAAAGAAGAGGGCGGAGTTCGTTTTTCATTAATGCTAAATCCTTATTAAAAAAACTCCCCGCTAAATTGATAACGGGGAGTTTTTTGTAGTCAATCTCTAAAGATTAAGCAGCTTTCTTTTCTGCGTGGTCTTTTTGAGTTTTACCATATTTGATAGCAGCTTGAGCTGCAGCCAAACGAGCTACCGGTACACGGAACGGTGAGCAAGACACATAGTCTAAACCACACTGTTGGAAGAACTCGATGGATTTAGGGTCACCACCGTGTTCACCGCAAACACCCAACAACAAGTCTGGGTTAGTTTGACGACCGCATTCGCAAGCGCGTTTAACCAATTTACCAACACCATCAACATCAATAGAAGCAAACGGATCTGCAACATAAATGCCTTTAGCGCGATAGCAATCCAAGATGGCACCGGTATCGTCACGGCTCATACCCAAAGTTGTTTGAGTCAAGTCGTTTGTACCAAAACCAAAGAATGCAGCAGAAGCGGCAATTTCTTCAGCCATCAAAGCGGCTCTTGGCAATTCAATCATTGTACCAACTTCATATTCAATAGATTTGCCTTTTTCAGCAAACAAAGCTTGAGCAGTTGTATCAATGATGTTTTTAACAATATCCAATTCTTTCTTAGAACCAACCAATGGAACTTCGATTTCAGGCATAACATTAACGCCTTCTTCACGGCATTCCATAGCAGCTTCCAAGATAGCGCGGGTTTGCATTTCGCAGATTTCCGGATAAGTAATCGGCAAACGGCAACCACGATGACCCAACATAGGGTTCATTTCGTGCAAAGAGTTAGCGCGGTTTTTAACTTCGGCTAAAGTTTTGCCCATTTTATCAGCCAATTCCTGCATTTCTGCATCTGTATGAGGCAAAAATTCATGGAGCGGTGGATCCAACAAACGAATAACTACCGGATAGCCGTTCATTGTTCTGTACAATTCTTTGAAATCTTCTTTTTGGTATGGCAACAATTTAGCCAAAGCAGCACGGCGGCCGGCTTCGTCATCAGACAAAATCATTGTGCGCATATCAGAAATTCTTTTAGCGTCAAAGAACATATGTTCGGTACGAGCCAAACCAATACCTTCAGCACCAAAGGCTAAAGCTTGTTTAGCGTCTGCCGGAGTTTCAGCGTTGGCGCGAACGTGCATTGTGCGGATTTCATCAACCCAACCCATAAATGTACCGAAATTACCGGTCATAGATGCGCTGACAGTTGGAATTTCGCCTTCAATGATTTGACCTTTGGCACCATCCAAAGATACCCAATCGCCTTCTTTAATTACAACGCCGGATTTTGTTGACATTGTTTTAGTTTTGTAGTCGATGGTGATATCTGTTGAACCGGATACGCAAGGAGTACCCATACCACGAGCAACCACAGCAGCGTGAGAAGTCATACCGCCGCGAGCAGTAATCACACCTTGAGAAGCATGCATACCGCCAATATCTTCCGGAGAAGTTTCGTTACGGATAAGGATAACTTTTTCACCTTTAGCGGCCCAAGCTTCTGCATCTTCAGCGCAGAATACGGCACGGCCAACAGCGGCACCAGGAGAAGCTGGCAAACCGGTAGCAATTACTTTTTTGTTGGCTTTAGGGTCCAACATCGGGTGTAACAATTGGTCTAATTGGTCAGCACCAACGCGCATAATAGCTTCTTCTTTAGTCAACAAACCTTCGTTAACCATTTCAACAGCCATTCTTACAGCAGCGGCGGCAGTTCTTTTACCGTTACGGCATTGTAACATCCACAATTTTTTGTGTTCAATGGTGAATTCCATATCTTGCATATCTTTGTAGTGTGCTTCCAAAGCGTTGCGAACATCTACAAGTTGTTGATACAAATCAGGCCACAATTCTTCCAAAGAGTTGCCTTTGCCTTCAGAACCCATAGGTTGCGGAGTACGAATACCGGCCACAACGTCTTCACCTTGAGCGTTGATTAAGTATTCACCATAATATCTGTTTTCACCGGTTGCAGGGTCACGAGAGAAGCATACACCGGTTGCAGAATCGTCACCGGCATTACCGAATACCATAGTTTGAACGTTACAAGCTGTACCCCAATCACCAGGGATGTTGTTCAATTTACGATAGGTGATGGCGCGAGCTGCGTTCCAAGAACCGAATACGGCACCGATACCAAGCCACAATTGTTCCCAAGGGTCTTGCGGAACAACTTTGCCTAATTTTTTACCGATTTCTTTGTATTCGTTTACCAATTCTTTCAAGTCATCGGTTGTCATATCTGTATCAGATTTATAACCTTTGGCTTTTTTCATAGCTTCAAGAGCACCTTCATATTCATCAAGGTCTGCACCCAAAACTACATCAGAGAACATTTGGATAAAACGACGATAAGAGTCATAAGCGAATCTTTCATTACCCGAAACTTTAGCCAAACCTTTAACGCTTTCATCGTTCAAACCAAGGTTTAAAACGGTGTCCATCATACCAGGCATAGAAATTCTTGCGCCGGAACGAACAGAGAATAAAAGCGGATTTTCTGGATCAGCAAATTTTTTACCCATAATGGCTTCAACACCGGCAACAGCTGCTTTAACTTGGTCTTTCAAGTCGGCAGGATATGTGTTGTTGTTTGCATAGTAATATGTGCAAACGTCTGTTGTAACGGTGAATCCAGGAGGAACAGGCAAGCCAACTTTGTTCATTTCTGCCAAGTTAGCACCTTTACCGCCCAGGAGATTACGCATGTTGGCATCGCCTTCTGCTTTGCCATTTCCAAATGTATATACCCATTTACTCATGGTTATTTAAGCTCCTATTAGCTATTTTGTTAAAACGAAGTTACAGCCCGCAAGCGAACCATAACTAAAATTAAAAAAACTTCAATTTGCCTTGAATGTATAACACAAAATGTCAGACTTCAAGCAAAATATCACATTTTTCGGGAAAAAAATATGGACATAATTGCTTATTTTTACGCAAAAAATAAAAAGGTTGTCAAAATACAGACAACCTTTTTCAAATACACTTTTTCAAAGGGCTTATTTAGCCAAAATATCCAACAATTTTTTGTTTGCTTCTTCCATTGAACAATTGCTGTAAACCGAAACTTCGCTTGCCAAGCGGTTTACCGCCTGTTCGTAAATTTGACGTTCACTGTAAGATTGTTCGGCAATATTTTCATTGCGGTACAAATCGCGTATAACTTCGGCAATAGCCACCGGATTTCCGGAATTGATTTTGTTTTCATATTCCTGAGCGCGGCGCGACCACATAATTTTACGAATTTTAGCTTTGCCTTTTAAGGTTGTAAAAGCTTCATTCATCGTTTTGTCGTCAGAAATCTTACGCAAACCAACGTGCTGAATTTTGGAAGTCGGAATACGCAAAGTCATTTTGTCTTTGTCAAAATTTACCACCAGAAGCTCAAGTTCTGAACCGGCAATATTTTGTTTGGTTACGTCAGCAACTTTTCCAACTCCGTGGGTTGGATAAACTACATATTCGCCGGCGTTGAAAGTTAGTGATGGTAATTTTTTAATACTCATATTCACTCCAGAAAAATAAAATTTATTACGAAAACATTAATGAATATAGCACATTTTTAGAGCTAAATCCAGAGCAAAATGTGAAAAAAGATAAAATTTTTACTATTTTTTTATTTTTGGAAACAGATTTGTCTGGCGGAGAGCTTCGGTTAAAGCCATTGCGGCTGAAACCGCCATATTTATGGAGCGAGCTTCCGGCGACATCGGAATCAAAAGCTGTGCGTCGGCCAGTTGGTGAATTTCTTCAGGTACGCCCGCACTCTCTCGTCCCATAAGAATGATGTCGTTAGGTTTAAAGGAAAAATCTAAAAACGAATCCGCGCCATGAGTTGTCATTAAAACCAATCGCCCATATTCTTCGGGGTGTTGGCGGCGATATTCCATAAAGTCCGTCCAACTGTTGTGGCGACGGCAATTAACAAAATCCAAATAGTCCATACCGGCACGGCGCATAGCTTTTTCGTTAAATATGAAACCGCAAGGTTCAATGATATCCAATTCAAGATTCAAACAGGCACCCAAACGCAAAAGCGTACCTGTGTTTTGCGGTATATCCGGTTGATATAAAGCTAAGCGCATAGCGGTATTTCCTTTTTTTGTTTTACGAATTATGCCGATTTTTTCGCTTCTTCGGCTTCTTTGGCTTTTTTAGCATTGTACAAAGCCACAAAATCTACCGGACTTAACAACATCGGCGGTAAACCTGCTGCAGACAAGCTGTTGGCAATAATGCTGCGAACAAACGGGAACAGCAAACGAGGCATTTCAATATACAAAACAGGTTCCAAATGTTCTTCCGGAACATTTACGGAAACTACGGAGGCGTAAGTCAATTCAACAATAAACAGAGTCTTGCCGTTTACATCAGCGTTCATTTTTGCGTTGAGAGTAACGTTATAGTTTCCATCGTCCATTTTTTTGCTGTTCATACCCATATCAACGTTTACATTGGGATTTTGTGTTAATTCCTTAAAAATTTCCGGTGCCAAAGGAACTTCCAAAGACATATCCTTTATATATTGGCTGTGAATTACAATTCCGCTTGGTTGTTGATTGTTGGTTTGATTATTTTCCATTTTTTTCTCCTTCAAATTTCAGTTTAATAAGAAATAATACGAAAAAAGCTAATCGTCAAACATTTATATTGATAAAATTTTTATTTGTTTTATATTATTAGCGTATATATAGTGAGGTAGAAAAAAAGATGGTTGATATAATTTTTTTGTTAGTGTTGGTTGCCGCAGTTGCTGTACGTCTTTATAGTGTTTTTGGAAAAAACAGCGAAGAGAAAAATGTTCGCGTTATCTTGAGACCTGTACAAAAAAGTTCTGACGAGCAGGTTGTTGATAACATAATGGAAATTGTTCGGCCAGAGCAGGTTAAAACCAAAACGGAAGAAAAAAGTTCTGTTTCCGACGAATTTAATAAAGAAATGTTCTTACAAGGCGCGCGTCGTGTGTTTGAGCTTGTTTTGAACGCTTTTAGCCGTGGCGACTTGCTGCCGGTAAAAGATTTGGTGAGTAAAAAAGTTTTTGAAGCTATCAATGGCGTGATTACCGAGCGGAAAGAAAATAATATAACCTCGGAAGTTGATTTTATTTGCTTTGATAAAAGCGAAGTTAAAGATGTAAAAATGCTGAAAAACAGTATTAAAGTGGTGGTAGAGTTTGTAAGCGAACAAGTTAATTTGTTGCGCAACGCTAAAGGCGAGGTGGTTGAAGGTGATGAAAATTTCGTGCAAAAAATCACTGATGTTTGGACTTTTGAAAGAATGTTAAATGCAAAAAACAATAATTGGGTGCTGGTTTCCACTAAAAAAACAGCTTAGTTTTATCTTTTTAACCACATTTTTATTGCTTCTGAACGGTTGTTTTCAAGAAAAAAAAGAAGTTCCGACAACCGAAAAAGGCAAGGTTGTGTTGAAAAAGGTCGGATATTCACAACTTTCAGGTTGGAAAAACGATGATTTTGCTGAGATTATTCCGGTTTTTGCTAAAAACTGTCAGGCTGTTTTGAAAAATAAAAATACCTATTTATATACTTCAAAAATAAAATTAATAACTGCTGATTATCAGCGAGTGTGCAAAAAATTTAATGCGGCCGCCATAAAAAACGGTTCGCAGATGAAAAAATTTATTGAAAATGAATTTGTGCCATATTCGGTGAGTAATAACGGAGTGGAAAACGGCAAGTTTACTTCTTATTATGAGGCAGTAATTTATGCGTCTTGGGAAAAAACGGCAAAATATAAATTTCCGATTTATGGCAGACCTCAAGATTTAATAGAGATAAATTTGAAAGATTTTGACAGTTCGTTGCCTAATACTCGCTTAGTGGGGAGGGTAGATGGTAAGAAGTTTGTTCCCTATTATAATCGCCGCGAAATTGAACAAAACGGGGTGGAGGCTCCGGTTTTGATGTGGGGTGATGATTTGGTCGATATTCATTTTATGCAAATTCAGGGTTCGGCGATAGCTATTATGAATGACGGTACGGAACAGCGAATCGGTTTTGCCGACAGTAACGGCCGAAAATTTAAAGGTATTGGTTCTATTTTGCTGCAAAAAGGGTTGATTAAACAAGGCGAAGCCTCAATGACCAAAATCAGAGAATGGTTACGGAAAAATCCGCAAAAAGCCGCCGAGATAATGGCCGAAAACGAACGTTTTATTTTTCAGAGGGCTGTGGATGCCGATGGTCCGATTGGAGCGATGGGACTTTCTTTGACGGCCGGCCGCAGTATGGCCGTTGACAATCAATTCATTCCTTTGGGAGCTATGCTGTGGCTTGATACGGTTAATCCCGATAATGATAAAATAGAAAAAGTGGTGTTTGCTCAAGATATTGGCAGTGCTATAAAAGGTGTTGTGCGCGGCGACTATTTTTGGGGGCACGGCGAAGAAGCGTTGGCTGAAGCCGGACGAATGAATTCCGTCGGTAAATATTATTTGCTTGCGCCTAAATATTCGACACCAAAGGTTAACTGATGACAGAACAAAACGACGATGAAAAATTTTGGCTTGAAGTGGTTGAAGGTATTAAACCAATGCAATCCACTCAGGTTGTTTCACGTGAAAAAAAATTAAAACCGGTGCAAAAAGAAAAAATTTATTATGCTGTAAAGCAGGAGTTTTCTACTTATTCCAAATTTTTAGATGATTTTGAAAACGGTGGAATAGACAAGTCTACTTTGCGTAAATTTAAGCGTGAAGAGTTTAGAGTGGAAGCTGTTTTGGATTTGCACGGGCTGACGGAAGACGAGGCTTTTGCCAAGGTTGACAGTTTTATTCCGCAAAGTTATGCTTTAGGCCGTCGCTGTGTGATGATTATAACCGGAAAAGGAATCAGAGTTCATCCGAATGACGATATTTTTACTTCTAAAGGCGTCTTACGCAAGCAAGTGCCGCAATGGCTGAATATGGCACGTTTGCGGGCTATGATATTGATTTATAAACACGCTTCGGAAAAAATGGGAGGTGAGGGAGCTCTCTATATTTTGTTACGGAGAAATAAAGATATTCAATAGGAGCGGCGTAAGGATTTTTCTAAATGTTTTTGCGCAATGGCGTATTCGGTATTATAATAGGTTTCGTTTGTTTTTAGCTGTAGTTTATCGGCAAGTTGTTTTTGAAATCGTTTTTCCAAATTGTAAGTCACAACTTCCATTGGAATGGATAAATAGGTTTCGGAATGATCTTGTAAATAATTTAAGCGGTGGCTGAATAGTTCTTCCATTTCCGGAAAATCAGGATAATCGGCGTTTGTTTGTGCAATGTGCGTGGTTTCGTGAAAGGCCAGAGTTAAACATTCTATACCGGTGTATTTGGGAAAAAAATCTTTATTCAAGTAAATATTCTGATAATCGGAAAAGGCGTCGGTTTGCACCCATTGTGAAATTTGTTGGTCATTATTTACTTGTTTTTGGCTTAAATAGTAAACTTTTGGCGGATTAATTCCATTTACCTCGGCAGTTATTCGGCTTGTTTCATTAAGAATATAACGCCTGTCTTTTTCACGTAGCGAACTGAAATTTTCTAATTTTTCTTTTATATTCGGGATAGACGCTATTTTAGCAACGATTTGCTGTAATTTTTGATATTCAGCTTCCATAAAACGTGACGGAATTTTAAGTTGAAGCACCGCCTTAAATTTTTCGCTGTTTTCTTCAATAAAATTATATTGATTTTGGCGTATTTTTTCAGTCGGAAACAATGTTTGAGCATAAGAAAAAATAATGTCTAATTTTTTGCGATTACTTAAATTTGCTAAAAGTTTGGGCGAAGATTTGCGTAAGATTCTTTTGTTTCTTCGTCTGTTTTCAGGCATAAAATATATACCGTGTTCATAGCTGTCATAAATCATATCACCAAAATATTGAAAAGCCGTATCATTTAAGTTATCAAGGGTAAAACCATTTATTTTAATCCAAATATCTTTTTTATTTTGCCCGCAGGTGCACTTATAATTTTTGAATATTTCTTTGATTTTGTTGATATGGTTAGGACGAAATACCTTAAATTTTACAGACTCAGAAGCGTAATCGTCGAGGTTGGGGACGATATTCAGGATATCTGTGTGGCGTTCAAGCCATTTATAGTCAGCTTCTTTTATCATAATATCAGTCTAACACTTTTTATGCTAAAAATAAACAAACTTTTTAAATTTTTAATTTTAACAACTTTTTAACCGGAATTTTTGCATAATATTCGTCAGATATTCAGGAGGACTAAGATGAAAAAATTATTTATGTTGGGTATAGTGGCAATGGTTGCGGCTTGTTCTTCCTCGCCAAAAGAAACTTATCCGTATGGTTTAAGCGAATCTGAATGGAATCAGCTTTCGATTAAAGATAAAACGAGAATTCGTCGGGATTTTTACTTTTATGAAAAAGGACAGGTAAATTTTGTAAATCCGGATATGGATATTGAGGGTAAAAAAGAGCAGCCAAACATCTATCAAAAGAAAATTCAGGGAAAAGTTGAAACAAAAAGCTTAGAAAACGAATAGAATGATTTAGCATAACTTTGCTGTTTATAAGAACTCCGGTTAATATTTTGGTTATTAACCGCGAGTTTTTTTGTAAGCTTACAATAAAATTATCTTGCTAATTTTCAGCAAATTAGTTAGAATGTTTCTTGAGTTGGTTGTAACCGGCTTAGGGCGTCAGAAACCCTTTATTCAGATATACAGTCGTTAAGCATAAGCGACTTTAAATATGTATGCCGACTTCTGCTCTTTTGGACGGATGTCGGTTTTATAAGGCTATAAGCACGAAAATGCCGAGCCGTTTTTTGTATATCTGATACGGTTTCTGAACATCCGCCCGCCAACAGGTGGGTTTTGTTTTTTTATAATTATACAGGTGTTTAGAATATGGGATATTTTTACAATCAAACAGGTCGTTCAATGATAGAAATGTTAGGCGTTTTGGCTATTATCGCCGTTTTATCCGTGGGAGGTATTGCCGGATATTCTAAGGCAATGGAAATGTATAAAGAAGATAAAGTTATTGAAGAATATAGCTATATGCTGACAGGTTTTATTGAACATTTGGATAATTTAAAGCGAAATAAATATGAAAGACAAACAGGTATGGTTGATTTTGCTCTATCTGCCAATATTGTACCATCTGTATGGACCAGACTAAGCAGTGATTATATAAATGATAGCTTTGGAAATAAATTAAGAATATATATGGGAACAAGTGGTATTTTGGTTATTGATTTTTGGATGGGTGGAAAAACTAAAAAATTTGATACAAAATTTTGCCGTAAATTTTTAAATAAAGTTGCTTTTCCCTTACATCAGACATTAAAGCAAATTGATGTGCATCGTAATGAAAATGGAAACTTAAATGGTCTAATATGGAAAGGAGATAATTTTTGCAGTGCGGGGCAAAAATGTCTTAGAGATATTACGTTGACGGAAATAGATGCGGCTTGCAAAACTTGTGTGGAAGATAGAGAAGTTTGTGCAGTTATTTTCTGGTTATAGAATTGTCTGATAATAGCGTAAAAAGCTAAAAAATGGGGTTAGATTTTGCCCTAACCCTTTGAAAAGAATGGTGCCGGTTATGTGACTCGAACACACGACCCACGCATTACGAATGCGTTGCTCTACCAACTGAGCTAAACCGGCAAACACAATAATACATAAAGCACTTTTCTTTAATTTGCAAGTATTAACTTTATTCTGCGTCACCTTTTTTAAGTGCGTAAAATTGATTGTCTTGCGCCACTTTTTCACCAGAGTGGACAACAATTTGCGGAAACGGAATTTCTATTCCTTCTTCAATAAAACGCTTATTGATGGAAAAACGCAAGTCGCTTGGCACAATCCAGCCCTTCCAAATATCATTGGTATAGCAACGTAGTTCAAAGTTCAAACTGCTGTCGGCAAAGTCTTTGAACAGCACATAAGGTGCCGGATTTTTCATAACATATTTATGAGCAAGCGCACATTCAAGCAAAATTTTACGCACTTTTTCCACATCAGAACCATAAGCAACCCCGACGGAAATGCTTTGGCGAGAAATATTATCGCCGTGTGTGAGGTTGACAATAGAGCTGGATAACAATGTGGCGTTTGGCACAATCACACTGGTGCGGTTAAAGCTTTCCATTTCGGTCGAACGAATGTTAATTTGTTTAATTTTGCCTTCTGTGCCGTTCATTATTACCCAATCGCCCACCTTAAATGGACGCTCAAATAAAATGATGATACCGGATACAAGGTTTTTAATCACATCTTGCAGACCGAAACCGATACCAACTGAAAGAGCACCGGCGATAAAGGCGAGGTTGGTTAAATCAACACCGACAGCAATAATGGCCAATAAACACGATATTATGAAACCGACAAAGCTTATACCGGAAATCAGGGAGTGTTTAATGCCATCATCAATATCCATATTGTTAAAAACATTGGAGGCCAGATGTTTTTTTATCAGTTTAACCACAGTCAGGGAAATGAAAAATACCATAATGCCAAAAGCAATGGCAATTAAAGAAATTTGCACTCCGCCGATTTTGAAACCGAATAAAAGCTTTTTACCCATTTGCAACATAAAGTCACCTGGGAGACCCCAGAGATTCAGTAAAATAAAAATGAGTGCCAAAACTAAAACCGGATTAATCAGCGAAGTAAGCCAAAATTCTATCTTACTGACGTTGCGTTTGCTCACTTTTATGGATTTCATCCACGGGCTGGCCAAAACTATGCGTTTTAAAATATCAATAAAAGCACGGCGAAACAGCTCGAAAACGCCAATGATAATCATAGATAAAATAAGGTTTCGTAAAATAAAAGACGACAGCTCCGGATAGCCTACAAGCGATAAACCGAAAATTGTGGCTAAAAGCAAATTACTGGCAACCATAATTTTAAATCCGCTGTCAAGAGTGTCTGTTTCTTCTTCAGTTTCTTCAATGGTTTCAGATGTAATACCATTCATTTCCCGATAAGTGTCAACGGCTATTTTGATAATCCAAATCAAGAAAAAGGCCTTAACCGCACACGATATCATTGTCAGAAAGTGAATTGTATCAATCGGATATTTAGCTTTTTGCGCCACAATAACCTGAATAAGAGCAATGGCGTTAAAGATAATAAACATAAATATTACACGGGTAAAACGCAAAGCTTTTTCGTTGGGAATATTTATCAGTCGCCATTGTTCATAATTCGGCGCAAAAGTCACTCGGGAAATGGTGGCTTCAATAATGGCTAAAAATGAGGAAAAACCGGTAATCATTAAAACGTGACCGAGCAGACTGTCTCCAAAAATTTTGGTGCTGACCATCCAAATCATACCCGCGCCGACAAACGCATCCGGAATTAATCCGCGGGCAATGGCAACGGCAATGGCTGCCACCACCTTACGGCTGAAATGCGGCAACTCCACATCTTCTTTATATCCCCAGTGGGTTAAAATATATTTACGCAAAATAATGGCCACGGCCAAAGCCGCAATTAAAATCAAAGCCATAGAAACTATGCTTAAAATGGTGTAACTACGGTCACTTTTAGGGATACTTTGATACCAATCAATCGGGGATTTGGTTATGTCCCAAAAGAAAATAGCATAGAGTTTTAAGCTGTTGAAAAAAACCATTGGGTTAATCAAGGCCGATTGTTTGGTGATTAAATCACCATAAACTTTTTTGCTTCGGGCGTTTAAAACCTGCGTGGTTAAATCTTCTATTTTAACAATAAGCAAATCCGCTTCTTTTAAAACACGGTCTTCAGCGGTTAATTCTTTGGTCAGGGTGTTACGTTGTTTGGTAATAACCTTGTCCTCAGCGGCTCCGTCTTTAGGTTCTCCAAGCGCGTCTAATTGTTTTTGGATATATTTTATATCCTTATCCAAATCTTTGCGGGTAGCACTTATTTGTGCTTCTTGATTACTCAGATAATTGACATATTCATTTATGTTGTCTTCGGTCAGATTCTCGCTTTTTAGGGCGTTGTCTATTTGTTCGAGTTTTTTATTAATCTTATTAAAATCAATGCTGTTTTGCGTATCTGAGCTATCGGCAAAAGCCGGTAACAAAAACAAGAAAGCTGCAAAAATGGCAATAGAGGCTGTTTTGAAAAATTTAAGCATAGGTTCTCCTATTTTTTTAGAAGAGTTTTTAAGATGTTATAGGCGTTCTTCGCTGTTCCGGCGCGCAAATCGTCGGCGACGCACCAAAAACTGAAACCGTTTTCTACGGATACATCTTGTCGCAACCGACTGACGTAAACATCATTTTCGCCTTGAACATCATTGATTGATACATATCCGCAGTCAACGTGTTTATCAAAAACTACCACGTCTTTAGTGTCGCGCATTTGGTTGCGAATATTGTCAATATCAACATCATCGGCACATTCAACGTTGACAAACTCGCCAATTCCGATAAAGGCCGGAATCACGGCACAATTGGCGTGGACTTTGACATCCGCCCCCAAAATTTTTTTGATTTCAACGTTGGCTGCCCATTCATATTTTGTTTCATCGCCGATAAATTCACCAACTTGAGGCAGTACATTGAAAGCAATTTGCTTATGAAAAATTTTTTCATCGTCAACAATAGGTTCGTTCATAAATATTTTGCGGGTTTGAACAAATAATTCGTCCATTGCTTCGCGACCATAAATTGAGGCCGCCATATAGGTGTTAATAACCAAACGTTTAATTTTATGCGTTTCCGCAACTTTTTGCAATGGCAGCATAACTTGAGTTACTTGCGGTGAGGGAACGGCAATAATACCTTTTTGAGCATCAGAAATTTTTTCATCATTTAATCCGGCAATAATCAAAGGTACGTCAGAATCCGCCGCATAAGCGGAAGAACAGTCAATAACCGTTACTTTTTTCGCCGTAGCGTGCGGAATATAGCGTTTGGCTATTTCGTCAGAAGTGGCAAAAACAGCTAATTTAACAGAAGAAAAATCAAAATCATCTAAGTTCCAAACGTCCATATCAACATCTTCGCCGTAAGACACTTGTGTGCCCAGTGGACTGTTGACGTCAACAGCAAAAATGCTGTCGGCGGAAGTTCCGTTTTCTTCTAAAATATTTAATAATTCACGACCTAAGCTGTTGTTCACACCTACTATGGCAATTTTATTCATAACACGCCTCTTTAAAAAATTTTAAACTATAGCGGCATAATAAAACAAAAATGTTTATAAATAAATAAGATTTACGAAAAAATTATCAATATGTTGCAGTAAGATTTTGGAAACAAGTTGTTTTTTTGTTGTTTGGAATTAAATAAAAAAAAGCACTCGTGCGGCGAGTGCTTTTTTTAGTTAGTGCTTTGATTTAATCTTCAAAACCAAGCTCATCTTCCCCAATATAATACTCAGACTCTTCATTTGGCAATGGGTCCATTTCGGCGGCTTTTTCCTCCAAATCGGCTTTTTGCATTGCCTCTTCTTCTATAACAGCATAAACAGCCGCCTTAGAATTAGGAGTAAGTCGCTGACGAGGCTTGCGTGGCTCTACAGAAAGCGGACAATAACGTTTGAACCCGTTAACAGTGTCCTGCAGACCATAAGTCACTCCATTGATGCGGAATTTTTTGCCGGCATCTGTTTCTGAATCGATAATTGAGTTTTCAATCACCTTTGCCGCGCCGGTAATCACGTCAACAACAATGATATATCCGTTATCGGCACTTTTTACAAACGCGTAAAAAGGCACACCAGAGTTTTTCTTGAACAGCGGTTGTTTCAGCGTCAGTTTCATCAGGTGAGGTTTTTCATCGGTCAGAAATTGTATGGCATCAATATTTTTCCGCTTGTTCTTCTGATTAAAGTCTTTAATAGCTTCATCAGATTTAATGTTAGCAAGAATTGCATTCAACTTCTCAAGAGCAATAACATTCATAAGTAAAATAATTAAAGAGTTAATAATAAAATCAATGGTTATTGTATATCATAACTTTTTGGCAAAAGCAAGTACAATTTGTCAATTTTGGTTTGTTTTTTTACATTTAGCAGTTAAATCAAGCTGTTGTTTATATTCTGAAGTAGAAATTCCGCCAATACTCAGCAACGTGTGAAAAAGGTTATCGTGTGAAATCTTTTTATTTTTCGCGCTTTCGAGGCATTGTTTGTCTAAATTTAGATTTTGAAATGACGAATCATCGGCCCAAATAAAAAACGGAATATGTTTTTGTTCTTGCGGAGCAATACGATATGGAGCCGAATGCAGATAAACATTATATTCGCCTAAAGATTCTCCGTGGTCGGACACATAGAATAACATACTGTTATATTCCGGCTTTTTTTGTAATATTGAAATGATATCGGCCAAATTTTGCGAGGTGTAAAGAATGGTGTTGTCGTAGGTGTTGACAATTTCTTCGGCCGAACATTTATTCAGTTTTTCGGTGTTGCAAACAGGTGCGAATCGGCTAAATTCTTGAGGATATCTTTTGTAGTAGGTTGGCCCGTGACTACCGGCCTGATGCAGTACAATCAGGGTGTTTTGTTTGAGATTATCAAGCTGTTTGACAAGTTCTTGGGTCAGAACATTATCAAAACAAGTTCCGGCAGCGGTTGGACAAGGTTTTATGGTTTTTACTCTGGTGCAAACTCCTTTGCAGTCACTGTTATTTTCTAACCACACAACCTGCCAACCATTCTTTTGGAAAATATCCAAAACATTTTCCGTATAATACGAACTACCATTATCAAACTCCGCGCGAGCGTCTTTGGAAAACATACAAGGTACCGAAACAGCTGTTGAGGTTCCGCAAGAAAACATATTGGTATAATTTATGATGTTATGGCTATGTGGATTTAACGGTGCGTTGGTGTCACGATTATATCCGTCAAGTGAAAAATTAGCGGAGCGGGCAGTTTCTCCAACCACAAATACTAATATTAACGGGTTGTCATTGTTCCAATATTTAGTAAAATGCGAATCCAAGCCGATAGTCACAAATTTATGGTTGGCGCGCATATTATGTTTTATGGTGGAGCTTATGGCTCCGATATAGTTAACCGGAATGAGCAAGTATTTGGCTGGTTTGTTATTGCGAACAAATTGCGCCACATCTTTGCTGTTTGGAATAATTATGGCTGATATGGCTAAAAGAGCCGCCGCAAATACGATTATGCGATGTTTGAATCTTTTTTCTTCGCTGAATTTTATTCGCCAAATAATTAAAGAGGGTATTCCTCCCAACAGCAAAATGTATGATAACCAAGTAAAATTCAAAAGTTCGGCGGTTTCGTGCATATTTGTTTCTAAGACGTTGCGTAACATTTCCTCATCAATGGCCGCGTGATAATTTTTTACAAAATAAAAAACACCGCTGTTAATAAGCAAAAACAAAATGGAAAGAGGTTTTACACTCCATTTCCAAAAAAGCAGAATACCGCAAATGGTTAAAAGAAGCCAAATTACAAAGAAAGTGCCAATCGTAAACAGTAAACTTTGGCTAAGCTCGAAAATTTTTTCAAAAAACACGCAATTAAAAGCTAGCAAAGTGTACAGCATATAGAAAATGCTGTACACTTCGATATTTAGAGAAAAGGTTCGGAACAATCGTGATTTTATCATAAATGTACGTCCCTTTTCTGTTTTTTTAAGCAATCATTGCTTTAATTTTTGCAATGGCATCGTTGATTTTCGACGCGTCGGAGCCGCCGGCCTGAGCCATATCCGGACGACCGCCGCCGCCTTGACCGCCAACCACGGCAGAAGCGGCTCGTACCAAATCAACAGCATTATACTTGGCTGTTAAGTCTTTGCTGACACCGACAACGATTGACGCTTTGTTATCTTTGTCTGAGCACAAAACAACTACGCCGGAGCCGAGATTTTGCATAATGTCATCAACAAAAGCTTTCAGTTCTTTCGGATGGGCATCGGTAACCAATTTTCCGACAAATTTTACGCCGTTTACGGTTTGGGTTTCATCAGAAGCCGATTTACCGCTGGCCAAGCTTTTTTTCAAATTAAAAATTTCTTGTTCCTGCTTTTTACGTTCTTCCAACAAGCTATTAATCCGCGCCTCTAAATCGTTGAGATTTGTTTTTAAAGTGTTGGCAACCTGATGCAATTTGTTTTCAGTAGCACGGACATATTCGTCGGCGCCAACACCGGTTAAACATTCCAGACGGCGTACGCCGGCAGCCACGGCGGATTCTCCGATTATATGGAAATAACCGATGTTTCCGGTTGAGCAAACGTGAGTACCGCCGCAAAGTTCGCGTGAGAATGGTGCATTTTCATCACCCATTGTCACCACGCGCACATCATCGCCGTATTTTTCATCAAATAAAGCCATGGCGCCAAGTTTTACGGCCTCTTCTTTGTTCATAATAACAGTAGTAACCGGTAAATCGTTGCGAATTTGCTCGTTGACGATATCTTCAACCTGACGTAATTGTTCGGCAGTAATTTGTTTTGGGTGCGAAACGTCAAAACGCATTCTGTCGGCCTCTACCATTGAACCTTTTTGCGCAACGTGGTCGCCTAAAATCATTTTCAAAGCTTTATGAGCCAAGTGCGTAACCGAGTGGTTGGCGCATATACGTTTACGGTTTTCTTCATCAACTTCAAAATTAGCGCAATCACCAACTTTTACCGAACCTTTTTCCAATTCGCAGACGTGAACAAATATCTTTTCCAATTTGCGTTTTGTGTCAACAACTTTGGCGGTGAAATTCTTTGAAACAATCAGGCCGGTGTCACCGACTTGTCCGCCGCACTCGCCATAAAACGGAGTTTGATTGGCGACAAGTTCAAACTTGCCGGAAGTAACTTCTTTTACTTCTTGGTTGTTTTGCACTAAGGCTTCAATTTCACCATCGGATTTAGTGACGTTATATCCCAAAAATTCAGTCGGATTTACTTTATCTTCCACGGAATACCAAACTTTTTCAACCGCCGTATCACCCGAACCGGCCCAGTTTTTACGAGCTTCTTCTTTTTGGCGAGCCATACAGGCGTCAAAGCCGGCTGTATCTACTTCAATATTTTTATTTTTTAAAGCGTCTTGAGTTAAATCCAACGGAAAACCATAAGTGTCGTACAACTTGAAAGCAGTTTCGCCGCTCAATTTATCGCCGCGGCCAAGATGTGAAATTTCTTCATCTAAAAGCTTCAAGCCTTTATCCAGAGTGCGGCCGAAACGCTCTTCTTCAATTTTGATGGTTTCGCTAATCAGATTTTCTCTAGTATACAGTTCCGGATAAGCTTCACCCATTTCTTTTTGCAAGGTCGGCAGAAGTTTGTAAATCATCGGGTCTTTAACGCCAATCATATAGGCGTGACGCATAGCGCGGCGCATAATACGGCGCAAAACATAGCCACGACCTTCGTTAGATGGCAAGACGCCGTCGGCAATCAAAAAGCAAATAGAACGCAAGTGGTCGGCAATTACATTGTGCGAGGCTTTTAACGGGCCGTTAGGGTCGGTGTCGGCCATATCGGCAATGGCTTTGATTATGTGTTGAAACATATCAGTGTCAAAGTTGGAGTGAACGCCTTGCAAAATGGCGGCGATACGTTCCAAACCCATACCGGTATCAATTCCGGGGCGTTTTAAGTTTATGCGCGAACCGTCGGCCAAATCTTCAAACTGGTCAAACACCAAATTCCAAATTTCAATAAAACGGTCGCCATCTTCTTCAGGAGTCCCCGGTAAGCCGCCCCAAACTTCCGGACCGTGGTCGTAAAAAATTTCGGAGCAAGGTCCGCAAGGTCCGGTGTCGCCCATTTGCCAAAAATTATCTTTGGTGCTGATGCGAATTATTCTGTCGTCAGGCAAACCGGAAACTTTTTTCCACAAATTATAGGCGTCTTCATCGTTATAATAAATTGTTACGGCCAGTTTATCTTTAGGCAGGCCGAAATCTTTGGTCAGCAACTCCCAAGCAAACGGAATCGCGCCTTCTTTGAAATAATCACCAAAAGAGAAGTTGCCGAGCATTTCAAAAAATGTGTGGTGGCGTACGTCATAACCAACGCTGTCCAGATCATTGTGTTTACCGCCGGCGCGCACGCTTTTTTGCGCGGTAGTCGCTCGGGTGTAGTCGCGGGTTTCGTTGCCGGCAAGCACGTTTTTAAATTGAACCATACCGGAGTTTGTAAACATTAATGTCGGGTCATTATCAGGAACAAGTGATGATGACGGAACAACTTTATGACCGTTCTTGGCAAAATAGTCCAAAAAGGTTTTGCGAATTTGATTTACACTAGTCATTGTACGTCCCTAAAAAAAGTTTAAGTATAATTAATTTAATCGGGGCTAAACTAGCGCAAACTTGTGGTATTGTCTAGCAGAATCTTTATGTATTTTCAAAAATATATCAAAAAAAGTAGGCGGTGCCGTTCAAATCAATAATTCCCCAGTTTAAATAAGTGGCGAAAATCAGCCAAAATAAATAAGGAATAAGCAGATAAAAAGCGGTTTTTTGTATTTTATGATAAGAATCCATAAGCAATAAGGTGCTGAAATCAAGCAAAATAATTACAAAAAATCCGGCTAAAAACATTCCGCTGTAAAAAAATACATAGGTCCAGACTATTTGTAACAACATATTCAGCCAAAAAATTTGCAAAGCTGACTTTAATAATGCTGTTTTTTCTTGGTTTAGAATTAATGTTGTGGAAATAATCAATAAGGCGTATAAAATTCCCCAAGTGACCGGAAAAACGCTGTTGGCAGGCGTGAAAGCCGGCAAATCTATTTGCGGATAAAAGGAATTTAGACCAAAATCGTTTAAATATCCGCAAAGTCCGGCTGTTATGCCAACGGATAAAAATGCGTATAAAAAGTTAAGTGACCTATTTTTAAACATCTGATTTCTCCTGAAAATTAAGTAATGTCTGTGTTGAAAATTTCAAGTCGGCAAATCTTTAGCTGTTTTTGTCATTTTTTTATTTGCATTTTGTCAAAAAATGTGTATGATAGGGTATAACTTTCAAAACGTATAGGAGTTAGGGCTATGGAAAAAGCAAAAGAAGGCACAAAAATTGATTTTTTGGGTGGAAATAATGAAAACAGAATAGGTGGTAACAGTTTACTTGTGGAACACAATGAAGACGATAAGGAAACCTGTCGCGTGATGATTGATTTGGGTGCTTTGTTTCCGCCTGAATGGACAGGACTTGATGCTGTTATACCTGATGTAAGACCCTATTTGGACTATAAAGATGAAAAAGCCGAAAAACCGATTGATGCGATGTTTATTTCACACTGTCACGAAGACCACATCGGTGGTTTGGTTCACTTGGCTCGCGCCGGTTATAAAATGCCGGAAATTTATACAAGCTCCTATACTAAAGAACTTTTGAAAACAGCCTTTAAAGAGGGTAAAGTTCCGCTTGAAAATCAGCCGGAGATTAATGTTATTCAAGAAGGACAAACCATTGAAGTGGCAGATAATGTTCAAGTGACTCCTTTTAATGTTTCTCACTCAACCGTTGGTGCTATGGGCTTTCACGTTTTAACCACCGTTCGCGGACGTGTTTCTGCCGGTATTGTTGACCCCGGCGACTATCGTATGGGCGAATCCAAAGTCGGCCCCGGGTTTGATGAAGAAAAATTTGTTGAGTTTTTGAAAGATAAACCTGTTACACACGTTTTGTTGGATTCTACTTCAAGCGATGGTACAGATGAATATTTGGTTGACTTTGATAATGCGGTGGCAAATACGTTGGAACAAGTAAACAAACACCCTGATAAACAAGTTATATCCGCGGTTATTTCCCGTAGTATTCAAAATTTGGCAATTGATTTGGAAACGGCAAAACAATCTAATCGTAAAGTGTTTATTGACGGCTATTGGGCAAAGCTTGCTTTTATTGCAATGCAACGCAATGGTATTCACGATTATGATGAAGTAGTTTATAAAAGTGAAGATTTAAAAAATGCTAATGCCAAAGCCTATTTGGATAAATATGGCCGCGGTGAACGTTATATTATTCCAAGCGGCGCGTTTGCCGAATCTAAAAAAGGTATGAAATCCGGTTTGTATAAAATGTCGGAACAACAAAAGGTTACTTTGGATAGAAACGGCAAAGTAAAAGGTAATAGCAAAGGCGAAGGCGGACATCCTGATTTTACGGTTGATAAATTAACGCTGATTTTGGCTCGTCAACGTTGTATTGAAGCGATTAACGGAAAACAAGTTCGGGCAATGTATAATCGTTTGGCAGCTTTGGGGGCAACCATAATTGAAAATCGTTCCGGTAACAATACCGGCAATTTTGAAACTGCTTTAATGCAACGCACAGGCCACGCTGTTCGTTCTGAAACTAAAAAGTTTATTGAATTAATTGTGAAAAACAGAAAAAATCACAGCAAATTGGCTTTTATTCCTATTCACGGAGATGTGCATCAATTGGCCAGTACGGCAAAAGTTGTGCGTGAAGCAGGTGGTGAGCCGTCTATTTGTCATAATGCGGATGAAATAAAAGTTTGGGCCGGCGGTACGAAAAAGTTGGAGCAAAAACCAATAGAAGAACAACGTTGGATTGCTGTACAATGCGAGGCTTTGACCGGTTATTCAAGAGGTGCGCAACAATATGTATATACTTTAGTGGATAAAGATTTTACAAAAGTTGAAGATTTGATGATTGTTTACGATGCGAATAGTCGAAATGAAGTTCGTGATTATCTGTCAAAAGATTTGGAAAAAGCTCGGGAAGATGAGGAAAACTATTATGTTCCGTCTCGCCGAGAACTTAAGGCTAAAAAAGAAAGACTTTCACGCAAAAAGAAAAAAGAATTGGTTCGCAAAGCGGCAATTGCAGCTGGCCTGCTTGATGAAAACGGTAATGTTATTAAAGCCAACCATTTTAAAGGCGGACGCGACGGTAGATAGATCTTTTATATAACGTGTTATTATCTCTCTTAACTCTTGTCTTTTACATCAGAATGTTATATGTGTAAGACAAAAGAGTTGAGGGAGATTTTTTATTATGGTTCGCACAAATAAAAATGGTATAAAAATTTATGCTGAAGAAGACTTTGCCGGTATGCGTAAAGCCGGACAAGTGGCTGCCGAATGTTTGGATTATATTGCCGATTATGTAAAAGTCGGGGTTTCTACCGGCGAACTTGATGATTTATGTAACGAATTTATGAAAAGCAAGGGCGCGGTTTCGGCTTGTATCGGCTATCACGGTTATCCGAAGGCAACCTGTATTTCCATCAATCAGGTTATTTGTCACGGAATTCCGGATTATGAACGTAAATTGGCGGACGGAGATATTTTAAATATTGATGTGACCGCTATTGTCGATGGCTATTTCGGAGACACCAGCCGTATGTATTTTGCCGGCAAACCGAAAGTTAAAGGCAAACGCTTATGCGATGTGACATACGAATGTATGATGCGCGGCATAGAAGTGGTTAAACCGGGGGCGCATTTTGGCGATATTGGCGCGGTTATTGAAGAATACGCGCATAAATATGGTTATTCGGTGGTTGATATGTTTTGCGGCCATGGGGTAGGTAAAGTTTTTCACGACGAGCCGAATGTTATGCATTGCGGCGTGAAAGGTACCGGCCCGATTATGGAAGAAGGTATGATTTTTACCATTGAACCGATGATTAATATGGGCAAAAAAGACGGCGTTATTCTTTCGAACGGATGGACGGCCGTGACTTGTGATCACGCGTGGTCGGCTCAATTTGAACATTCTTTGGGGGTAACTAAGGACGGTTATGAAATCTTTACTTATTCTCCGAAAGGAATGGATAAACCACCATATAAATAAAGGTGTTGAATGACGGACGATAAACAGGAAAAGCCTTTATATTTAGGTCATCGAGAACGATTGCGCGCCAGATTTTTGGTGGACGAGGGCGCAAGTATGCCGGATTATGAAGTTTTGGAATTGCTTTTGACAATGTCTATTCCAAGACGAGATGTAAAGCCTTTGGCAAAAAAGTTAATAGCCAAATATGGCGATATCGGCGGTGTGTTGCACGCTCCGGCTCACGAGTTGATTGATGTTTGCGGATTGAGTGTAAATACATTGGCGTTGCTGAAAGTGGTGGCAACGTGTGCTTTGCGTTCGTCAAGTGCTTGTTTTTCTGACAGCGATGAACCGATTATTGCTTATTGGGACCAATTTGAGGATTATTGCCGTCAACTGATGGCATATAAAGAGGTTGAAGAGTTTCGAGTGTTCTTTTTTGATGATGTGTTGCATTATAAAGGCAGTAAGCTGATGAATACCGGAACAGTAAACAAAACAATGGCACATCCGCGGGAAATTATTAAGGCGGCTCTTGATAACAAGGCGGTGATTATTGTTTTGGCGCATAATCATCCGTCGGGTGAGTGTAAACCGTCAATGGCCGATAAACAGCTGACGAAAGAAATCAGTATGGTTGCCGAGGCAATGGATATAGAAGTTTATGATCACTTGATTGTGACCAGAAATGAAATTTTCAGTTTTCGCAATTCCGGCTTAATTTTACCGAAAATGAGAAAATAATAAAAAAATGCTTGCATTGTGAAAAAATATGTTGTATTAACTTAAATCGGTCAGCGGGGCATAGCTCAGCCTGGTAGAGCGCTTGGTTTGGGACCAAGATGTCGCGTGTTCGAATCTCGTTGCCCCGACCACATAAGACGATGACCTCTAGAGAGGATGTTCTCTAGAGGTTTTCTTATTGAAAATAAAGGATTTTTTCCATCTAAAAATAAGTTCGAATAGAGTAAATTTAAAATCTTGCGTTTTTCATCAGAATTCGAACTTTCATAAATGTCAGGTATCTTAGAAATGAGGATTAGCAAGTCTTTCAAGCTATTTAACCCTTGCTTGGTTATCTCATTATAGTGTATTAATTTATTGCTGATATTCTCTATTCTTTTGTTAATGTCTATATATTTTTTATTATATTGTTCCAGTGTAATACTATTATTGAGTTTCAAGTCAAGCAAGGCATCTAAGCTATTTCCCAACTGGGTTTTTTGACTTTTCAAAATTCGTCTTTCTTCGGTTTCAATTTTATGCTTTTCCTTAACTTCTTTTTGAATTGCTACCAAGGATTTTTCTAGCCATTCTTTAGGCACTTTTTTAAGCCTACATAAGTCATCTTTAATTTTGGCGTCAACTATATTTTCGTTAATGCGAGTGCCTTTACAATGAGGGCAAAACAGATATTTGTGCACCCGTCCGTTAGGCTTAATCTTGACATCTGGAGTAATTAAGCCTCCGCAATTTTTGCAATGGATAAGCCCGCGATACAGGTCATCAACTTTTCTTTTTCTATGAGAAGACCTCCCAAGGAGGAGGTCTTGACATTTTTCAAAAAGTTCTTTGCTTATAAGCTTTGCGTAATTGTGCGGATAAAGCTGACCGTAACATCGCATATAGCCGTAGTAGAAAGGATTTTTGAGCATTCGTATAATTGTTTGCTTATGTGCTTTGTTGCCGCGTATTGTTTTAAATCCCAACTCTTCTGCCATACGGGTTAAGTCAGCCAATGAGTAAATTCCAGTTGCGTATTCTTGGAAAAGCTTTCTGACAATCGGTCCCATTATAGGGTCAATAATAATGGTAGTTTGGTGCCGGTTGGTTCGCTGATTAAGATATCCAACTGGAGCTGTGTGGAAGTATTCACCCTTGCTTGGCATTTCCCGCATTCCGCGCTTAACATTATCCGACAAATTTCTAACACATCCCTCTGCTAATAGAATATTCATATGGTACATTAGAAATTCATGTCCGCTTGAATTTTTGCTGATAATTTCACCTTCAGTTACAAAATGCAGCTGTGTACTGTGGTTATCAACCAAATCCATAATGAAACTGTATTCCTTAAAACTTCTTTGAAGACGGTCAACCTTATCACAAATTATGGCAATAGGCGTTTTTTGTTTTTTTACAAATTCCAGCATTTCAAAGAATGTTTTGCGAGCTCCTCGGGTTGAACTTTCGGCAGGTGTATAGGTGGTAATAATGGGGATATTTTTGTTCTTACAATATTGTTGTATGCGGTGAAGTTGTCCACCTATTGAATACCCATCTTGTTGTTCTCTCGTTGATACCCGTGCAAATGCGACAGCTTTTAAGTTTGAATTTTGGTTCATATCTTTGTCTTTTATTAAATAATTTGTCATTTTTTAATCCTTTATATTAAATTCAGTTTGCGAATTCTCAAGAACATTTTGAGGAAGGTCTCGAGCAGTCTCTTTTTCCTCTAAAGTTTTTTGTTGGTAATTTTCCTCTGTTGGTAAAACAATAACTTCGTCTTTAACAATGCTTCTGCCAATATCGCCAAAAATCTTGATTAACGTCCGGTCATCAGGATTGTAATTTCTAACAATATTGAAGAGTTTTAATGAGGTAACATTTTTTCCAATCATCTTTCTGGCGTACGAAGCCCCGCAGTCATCAATAAGTTTTAACATACCTAGGAACTCAATTTTCTTTTTAAGTTTCATATTTCCTAGGTTTGCCATAATGTTTTCGCTTTTATCGTTCAAAGCATAGATAGAACGTCCAGCTTCACATATTTTCTTCCAATAATGAGCGTTCAGTCGACGTGAGATTTCACTGCTAAACACATCTCGGAGTGTTATGATATGACCTTCATCAAAGGTGAGGCCTACTTCCGCCAATTTTTGACGGATAACTTTTGAAGTGTTGAGCCGTACCTCAAGCCGAAGTACTTGTAAGTTGCCAAGTTTATTGATGTCAATATTTTGAAAATTCCGGTGTGCTTCATCGTCAACGCATCTCTTGGGAGAAAAACGCATTTGTTGAATGTCAGCTATTTTGTCATAAACGGCAATTTCGTATTCATTATAATGAAATCTAGCGCAATGACCGCCATTAAGGTAGTCCGTGTGTCCGCTGCTGGAGCGAGCACCAAAGTAAATTTTAGAAACATTGCTGACAACCATTTGTGTTGCAAGTCCTCTAGGTAAAATGATATTTTTGCAAGAGTGAAATCTGACTATCGGTGCGTTGGCTAAAATTTTAGGACTGGCACTGATTCCCATTTCAATCAAAACCTTTTGTAATTTTAATACTGACTGTTTGAAATCTTGGTCACAAACTTCTTGCAGGTTGTTTCCGTACAATAATTTTGGAATTGAAACGTCTATCTGCAAATAGACATTTCTTCCGCCGTGCTGCATTCCGTTAATGAGAAGCAGTTTTGGTTTATAGTGGCTTAGACGCTTATCTTCAGCAGTCATACCTTGATATGCGGTGGCTATTCCACGTCCGTAGTAACTCAGAACTTTGTTAACCGGTGAGTCAAACTTGTCTTCAATGATTTTAAAATCATTCAAATTCAGTTTAATCCTTATTGTGTCGCAAATTGCTTTATAATTTTTAGTTTCAGTTTGGTTTATCATTTTGTTTCTCCACTTTTATTGTTATCATTTGCTGCAGTAATATTGAACTGCGCTTGGTAGAACTGTGAAATCAGTTGACTCAACTGGTTCACAGTTTCCTCAGCGTCTGCAATTTCTTGTTCAGAAGCTCCGCTGTTTTCTAAATCGTCAACAGCTTGACAAGCTTTCAAAGTGCCTTTGGCTAATTCCAAAGGAGTATTAGTGATAAAAAAATTCATATTCTTCTCCTTTTTAGAAATGTTAGGAAGGTATAAAAAAAATCCACCGCAGTGGTGGATTTAAAAAAATAACACTCCACCTATTTTTTAAGTGGAGTTGAGTTTCTTATAGCCGTTAGGACTCCTTCGGTCAAGACTGTTAATCTCGCCTAATTGCAGCTTAGCACTACTGTGCTTTTGCACCTTTTTAACCATTAATTTTTTTGAAAATCAAGTGCAAAATTTAAAATTCTTTAAATACTTTTAGATTCATTAACCATTTAAAAAAATATTGCGTAAAATCAATATGTTTTATATATATTATAATATAATTAAATGAATTTTAGAGATTAAATTAATTGAAAAAATGGTGGATAAATGAAACGAATCGGGGAAATTTGGAATTAATTTTTTAAGGTATAAAAAAGTAAAAACCGCCCCGATTTTTGCGAGGCGGTTAGGTTGTAGGTGACGTTAGAAATTATATTTCAAATCAAGAGTGGCGTTGGTACGGTATTCGCTGTCAATATACGCCATTAAATTCCCTAGCAGCGACAGTTTGCCTTGCGTAAATTTAAAGCCGGTGCGAACCACAGCGCGGTTGTCCGTACGTTTTTCATCACGAACCGTAAATGAACCGTCCATTCCGTTCATTCCTAAGGTCAGGGCGTATGGATTGGCAAATTCGTGATACATCGCCACACCGCCGTTTAATTTCAGGCTGCTTTCTTTAGCCAACAGTATATTTTTGTCGGCATAAAGTCCGAAGCCTGTTTCAACGGAGTAATTATTTTGCGATTTTAAGCGCAGCGCAAACGGCTGGTAGTCTGTTTCCGAACCTTTTAAGCGGTAGTTTACCACATTAAATTCCGCACTCGGAGCAACTGTCCAACCGCCGAATTGCAACGGATAGCGAGCCTCATTCATCAAGCCGAACATCTGCTTGGAAACCGTGCCTTTATAATCGCTGTTGTCAAAGCCTTTGCGGTTATAATTACCATAAGAATAGCCGATTTGCGGAGCAGAAGTTAAGTTAAAGCCGTTAGTCTGATAGCCAAGAGGCAGACTAATCTGAAACATTTTTTCGTTGCGGTTGTTATGACTGCTGCCGTCGTTGCTGTTGATGTCGCTGAAAGCAAAACCAAAAGCGTACGAATGTTTGCCGTCTTTGTGTCCGGTTATAGCCCAACGGCTGTTTGAACCGCTGTTGCCGTCAAAAGCAAACGGGGCAGTGCTGCCGTTAAGCGAAAAATATTCATTAGCATTACCGGACATTTTCTGCTTCATATCAAAATTAAGTTCACGCAGCATTGTCAGGTCTTCAAACGCCATACGTCCGAACAAGTCTTTTCCGGCAAAATCATTCAAACCGCTATTCAGCTGTTCAACATTTTCTAATGATTTCAGGCTGCTGAACAAATTTTCATTGTTTTGCGCGGCATAGTTATTTTGCAGGAAATTTGCCAACGATTTATTTTTAACAACTTCATCAAAAGACTTCATCGTTAAATTTACATCGTGCCCGTTTTCTGCCAGCGAAGCGTTAAATAAAGCCGACTGAGAGCTTAGTTTTAAGCTTTTTGTGTCGGCAGAATCAATGGTGTTGCTGGTAGTGTAAGAGGTCTGAAAGCCTTGGTTGACAATATCGGAACTCATAACTAACTCACCGGAAATAGCATTTTTAGCCACAAATTTTGAGTTTTGCGTTGCTAAAACTGTTCCGCCAATAGCCGAAAGGTCTATAACGTCTGAAATAAACTCGCCGTCTTGGAATAGTTTACCGCCGTTCAAAACAATAGCATTAGCAGTGTTTTGGCATTCGGTGCAAGAAGCACCGTCAATGGTAATTGTACCATAGTTATAAACTTTGACCGTACTGTCTTCCGCCCAAATTCCGTACGCTTTGTCTGCGCCGTCAATAGTGATTGTTCCGCTATTTTTAATAGTTGTGCCACTAGCTCCGTAAATGCCGATAGCCGTTCCGCCTCTTTCGGTTTTGGCGGAGTAGGTTGTATCATCAGAAGTATCATCTTCGGTTAAATTATCATCGGTAAAATCGGCTCGGGTGATAATAATATCTCCGGAATTTTCAACAGTTCCGCCGTTGCCATACATGCCAATAGCCACGCCATCTCCAAGATTGTGTATCTTTACCGTTCCAACAATTTTATTGCCTTGATTAAACTTGTCATAGCTATAATTATAACTATTTTCGCCGTATATGCCAATTGACAAGCCGTCTCCCATATTGGCTAAGGAAATTGTTCCGATGAGATTTTTACTGCTATAATAATCATCTATAAAAACATTATTCCAAGAATTTTTACCGTATAAACCATAAATATTTCCATTTCCTTTATTTACAATTGAAATTATACTTTTGCTGGTACTAACGTATCTGGTTTGAATAATATAAAATTGGTTTCCAACATTATAGCTTCTATCATCAGCATAAATTCCATAACTCTTGCCATTGCCGTCATTTGTGATTTTAATAATTCCGAGGTCATTTGTATAATCGCCAATGGTTCCGTCACTCCCATCACTATACATTACATTACAACCAGATTGAGCTTTGATACCATAAATATTTCCATTGCCGTGATTATCTATAGATATTATTCCGTTACTATTGAAATAAGAATTTACACCTTTATTTTTACCATATATTCCATAGATGTTGCCATTTCCATAGTTTTCAATTGAAATAGTACCTGTACTATAATAATGTGAATTAGCTGAATTACCTAGAGATGTGAGATTATACATTCCATAAACATTGCCAGAGCCATTGTTTGAAATAGTGATATTTCCAGTCGCATGAGAATAAGAATTTTTGATTCCTAAATTTTTTCCTGATTCTGATGATGAAGCCATTATGCCATATATATCGTTATTCCCTGTGTTGTTGATGAAAATTTCGCCATTGTCTTCAAAAGCATTGGCTCCGTAATAATATTTAGAAAGGAAGCCTTCTGCTTCAATTCCATTTAGAATATTCATTCCATAAACGGTTTGCGCATCTTTGCTGTCTATATTGATACTAGAGTTATTTATAGGATTTTCCGTTCCAATAATCTCCGGAGATTTTAACACACATTCGCCAGCCGTATTTTTTTCATAATATTGTGTACAGGAATCGCACAATGTTCCTGTGTAACCGGTTGGGCAGGAACAAGCAGCACCGGTTTGCGTTCCGCCGTTTTGACAATCAAGTTTAGGGTAAACTGTACCGTCAATTTCTATATAGCCATCAGACAGCGAATCGCATAAAGTTCCGGTATAGCCAGTTTGGCAAATACAAACTTTTCCGCTTTGCGTGCCGTGCACACAATCTAATTTTGTTGTTGTACTGTCATTTTTATTGTCAGAAGAAGATGAACCGGAAGAACCTCCTCCGCCGCCACCGGCTGCAAGTGCGACACCGCCGCCGACTGCGGCTAAACCGACAACAGTCCAGCCTGCTGATCCCATACCTAAAAATGTATCTTTTCCGCTAATTTTAGAAACACAGCTGCTGTTTTTATTGGCACCATAGTAGGTTAATAAATCGGCTGATTGTTGGTCTTTGTCTTTCAAAGCCAAGCAATATGCGGTATTGCCGTTTTTATCTGTAACATCTATATTGTTGGCATAATATAGAGCGGTTGAGTTATTATTTTTAGCATGCCAATAAATTTGCTGTGCTGTGAAGTTTGCAGCATTAACATTTGCGGTTAAACTAAAAAATATGCCGGAGATGATTAAATATTTTTTCATAGCGTCACTCTTTTGTGGAATAGGATTTGATGAATTTGTCACGAAGACTTGGCGGTTGAGAGAAATCTAAATAGAAGTTTTCGGTGGCTATCAGCCAGAATATTTTATCAACTTGATAAGCTGGCACGTTAACGCTATCTGCCATTTCTTTTATAATGCATAAAACTTCTTGTTCAGAGGTATTATTGTCTATCAGTTTAAGTCCTTTGAACATATTGATGAGGTGAACATCTGGTTTGCCGTAATTTATAAAGCCGAGTTCTTTCAAAAAATCACAAGCAAGGGCAAAACCAAAACCGGTAATTTTTTTGCTGATTTTTTGAGGAATATCGGGATTAAAGCTATGCTGTCCGCCTAAGGAGGATTTAAATTCTTCAAGGTTATTAAATTCTGACAGCCATTTGGCACCGTCAACAGCACCTTGCAGCCAAGTTTTCCAAGATTTTTTAAACTGATTTTTGTCAGTGAACTCTTTAGAGTTTTTTAGTTTAGCCAATAAATTTTCAATATTATTAGTGGCAAATTTTTGAAAATTATAAGGAGAAGTTAATTCTAAGGCAGAAAGAATTTTGGCTTTATCTTGATCAAACTTTATGACATTGGGCATATAGCTGCGATTTTGTAAAGAAACTAATATACGTTCAAAAACCAAATCTAAAGTAGGATTTTTTGAACTATCAAATATGTCATAAAGCGGGAAAAAATATTTGGTTAATGGAGTTTTTAGGTTTAAATCTTGAGACCTTTGCTCTAGGTATGTATAAGCAAAGTTGTAAATTTTTTTCAGATTTTCTGTGTCTTGCATAATTGCACCTCCGGTTCTGAATAAAGTCAAAGCCGCAACAAGGCGGCTGGAGGCTTCAAACTTCATCACTAATAGAAGTGCAACATATTCAATATATTAAGTTGCCCTCCAGCCAGTTAGACTGGATAGGCACGAAAATATCGGATTTCGTATCCGTTAGTGATTTGAGGTTTGAAGACCTCATTGTTAGTATGGACTAACAACAGAGCAACTATACAAAAAATAAGCCCAAAATTCAAGAAATTTGTTTGCACCTTTACACACAAAATAAAAGGTGCAAAAATAATAGTTGACTTATGGATTTGTTTTATGCCAATCTAACTATGTTGTTTTAACCAAGATGGCTTTCATTGGAGCGGGTTTATAAACATCTTGGGTGATATTTTTTCATTAACGATGACCGAACCCCTCTTCACCGCAAGAATATTGTTCTTGAGGAGGAAGAGGTGTATAGTTTGGTTTTATAGCTCATCCTTTTACGGTGAATTTCCAACAACAAAAGTAAAAGGGATTGAGATGTCAAAAGTTACAACAAACAACGTAAAATTAGTTTATAATCAGAAAAAACGAAAACTGGTATTGAGAAAAAACAATAAAGTTTTTTGGAGCTATAAGTTTAAAGGTTGTAAACAAAGTAATATTGAAAAAGTATTTGCATATATTTTGGCTAATCCCAATCGTTATGTATTTTTAGATGAAATTGCGATGAACGCAGGATTGTTGCCAAGTAAAAGCCGTATTGCTAAAACAGAACAATATTGCCAATGTTCCAGAGAATATCTGACAAATAAAGAATATTTTGAAAATTATCGGATTGATGATGAGATTAAAAAAGTGTTTAGGCGGGGAAAATTACCAATAGAAATAGTTTTGCTTATTTTTGACCTGCATTATAAAAAAATTAAATTTATTGATGAAAATAGCCCTTTTTAATTAGTATTCATCTGCAAGCATTATTGTTAGTACGCGGTTAGTAATTGTCGGGTCACTGGGGTCTATGCTGAGGTATTCATAATTAAGGTCGTAATAGTCAATTTTCCAAAAGTAAATAACGCCCTCTAAGTCAAAAGCTCCAAAATCGTGTTCGCCATAGGAGTCGTTGCTTGCGTTGAAATTATTAAAACTTTGGACTTTTTGTATAATTTTTAGCCGTGTAGCCAAAGGTAAATCGGCAACACCTCTTGTCACCATAACTTTACCACCGGAAAAGTTTTGCCGTAAATTGTCGTTCAATTCTCGGATTTTCTTAATCTTGTTGTCCATTTTTTGCCTTTCGTTTAAAACAGAAAGAGCCGGAATTCCTTCCGACTCTTTTACTGAATTTGTTAAACTTATTACTTCGCATTTGCCACTCTTTTTATTTTTTTATATTTTCACATCTTCAAGAGTTCAAGTGAAAGTTATTGTAATTAAGATTATTCTAGAAATGTTCTAGTTTTAGGATATACATAATTAGACTTTTGTTTCTAGCCATTCTTTTTAGCTAAGTTTTCAAGCTCTAAAAAGCGGTCAAAGTCGCTTTGATATAATTTATCTTGAATTACCCTGTATTTTTCAAATTCTGTTTCAGCGTGTTGTTTAGCTAATTCAGCCGAAACTTTGCCGTTATCCTGTAAAATTTTATGGTCTAGCATTGTTAAAAAGCCATTCAAGCGTTGTTCCCAATCTTGCATTGTCATTGGTATATGACGCATAGCCATTAACTCTGCCGTATCTAAATAAGCGTTAACAATACGCTCTAATTGCTTCAGCTCAAACTCAGTTAAATAGTTTTTAGCAATAACTACGTCGTATTTATGAATTTTGCTTTTCGGAGCTCCATCCCAAGTAGTTAATCCCATATTCTCTTTCTTAGCATCAGCCCTGTCGTAAATAACCTCTGCGGCGGTTTGCCCGTGTACAGCATAGTGTAATTTGTTTTGAACTGCTGAAAAAAAGCGTTTTGTGGCAGTTGCCGTCACATCATAGTCAACAGATGTTGCATAAATATCAGTAATTTTTTGATAAAATCTACGTTCTGACAAACGAATTTCACGGATTTTTTCTAACTGCTTTTCAAAATAGTCTTTTGTTAGCACAGAACCGCCTTGTTTTAAGCGTTCAACATCCATTACCCAACCTTGAATTGTATAATCTTTAATAATTTGATTTGCCCATTTGCGGAATTGTACAGCACGTTCATTATTAACTTTAAAACCAACGGCAATAATCATTTGCAGATTATAATGCGTAACTTCTCGTGAAATTTGTCTGTTTCCTTCGTTTTGAACTATTAAGTATTTCTTAATAGTTGCCTCTTCGGATAATTCATTATCATCGTATATTTTTTTAATATGCTGGTTTATTGCTGATATAGAAACATCATAAAGCGTTGCCATCATTTTTTGGGTAAGCCAAATATTTTCGTCTTCATAGCGCATTTCCACACTAGTGGGACTATCTCCGGTGGCAGCAATAAAAGTCAAATATTCTGCTGCAGAAGAGCGAATTGTTATTTCTTGTTTTTTCTTTACCATTTTGTTTGCCCCATAGTCTCAAACTTAATTTTAGCAACATTGCCATAATATTTATTATTATATCCCAATACAGGCAGACTGCAAGACTTAGCTCAGCTGATTAACAATTTTTATAGCATATTTGAAATTAGATAACAGAACCTCCCATTATCGCTAATGAGAGGCTTATATTTTATTCTAAATTACTTTTTATTTAATATGTAATCTAGCGAAGATTTTGTAGCGGTCATCGGGGGTGGTAAAATATATTTCTTCCGGCTTGTGATTAGTTGTAGAAATTTTGTTTGGGTTAGGTATGGCGTACAACTCGCAGTAATCATCGGTGAAATTTTCAATAGCATTTACATTGGCTTTTAAATATCCTTTAGCACACGAACTGAAAAAGTAAAAATTTCTGTCCTGATAGGTATTGTAAAGTTCGTTAATCTGTGCAAAATCTTCGTCTGTCAGGCAATATAAAATTCCTGTCTTTTCATTTTTATAGTATTGCAGTGCGTATTTGTAAGATTTTTTATCCGTGCATATGTAATAAGTTTCAAGCATAATCAAATTCCTCAATAAAAAATTTTTCTATATATAAAATTATTAAAAATGCACACGGAAAACGGATTCATTATAGAATTTATATTTTATAATGAGTCTAAATTTTCCGAGATGTTGAGGCAATCTGTTCTTGAACTATTTTGTAAACTCATTATAATTTATATATATAATAAGTTAGTTATAATGAATTTAGGACAAAATAATGGCGATAGGAAAACAGGCAAAAATTTTAACAGAGAAGCAGCAAAATTTAACATTAACTTACTTAGAAAGTACACGGCACCCGCTTCGCAATAAGGTAATTTTTATGCTAAGTTTTAAGGCGGGTTTACGGGCAAAAGAAATTGCAAAACTTAAATGGAGTATGGTTTGTAATTCCGACGGAGAAGTTTCCGATTTGATAAATTTGAGCAATAATGCCAGCAAGGGTAAATATTCGGGGCGCATTATTCCTCTGCATAAAGAGTTGAAAACGTTGCTGGTGGAATTACTAGCGCAGCAGCAACAAAATGAATTTTTTAGTTTGGCTAAGGCAGTTATAAATACTGAACGAGGGCAAGCAACTACGGCTCAGGTTATTGTTAATTTTTTTCACGATTTGTATAAAAGTATTGGTTTTATCGGCTGTTCCTCGCATAGTGGTCGGCGAACTTTTATTACAAATGCTGCAAAGCATATAAGCCTTGTCGGCGGTACACTAAACGATGTGCGTATGCTTGCAGGTCATTCATCGCTTGCCACAACCCAACGCTATATTGCTTACGACACTGAAGCACAACGAAAAATTGTCGAGATGAGCTAGAAAAAGTCAAAGTATTTTTGGAATCTCGGCAGTCTTTATGTTTATGAAATTATTATAATGAAGCTATCTGTTGTTTTAATTTTCGCAGAAAGTCAATAGCTTCTATTGCTGTTTTGTTATTTTTATTTATAAATAATATAAAATTAGCTATTCCCATTAAGTGCTCAAGATAATGAGCTTTTTTTATTCCAATATGATTCATGTGGTCATCGATTCCATATTTTTTTATATAATATATTTCTTTTCTCAAATTCTTGATTTTATATTTCGGAACATTTATAATTTTATTATTTGAAACTATACCAGTTACGAGTTGACAGGTATTTTGTTTCATAATTTTAATCTTTTCTTTATTTAACTCAAAGTTGTTTTCGTTTAATACCATAGATATAAAAGAAATAACTTTTTTAATATTAATATTGTTTCCTGATATGGTTATATCATCGGCATATCTTGTATAATAAAGATTTTCCTTTCTAGTAAAATTATATATCCTATTATCAAGAGCGGTAAAAATTAAATTAGATATTATAGGACTTGTTGGGGCTCCTTGAGGTAAACAATCTTTAAATGTACATAATTCTTTAAGTATGTTAGATACTTTATGTGAATATCCACAACGACGGAATAGCAGATATACGGTCTTGCCATTTATGTTATTAAAGAAATCTTTTATATCGAGAGCTAAAATAGTGTTTTGGTTCTTATGAAAATAAGCATTATTTTTTATGGATTGTTTTTTCTTGAAAGCCTTTGCTACTTTATGAACTTGGAGTTTTTCTAAAATTTCTTGTTTAATCCATAATTGGATGTTTTTTAAATTTGGTAAAGGTTCACTAATATTTCTGTCCGTACCATTCCTTTTTTTTATTTTAAATTGTCTATATACTTTATCCTTAAAATTCATACATAAGTATAGAAATGAAACTTTATATTTTGTCTGAAGGGAAAGATGTTTTAAATCATAAATCACTGGCAATTTTTTGCTCATCAGAGTAGTAGCATAGTTTACACATACTTCAATCTCCTCGGGATTCAATTTTCTTGCAGCTTTTTTTATAAATTGATTTATATATTCATTCAAATCAAATCACCTGTTTAAGTAAAAAGGAGCATTACAAACTAAATGATTCTGAATTTATAAATTTATTGAATTTACAAATTCCACGAGCTTGCGAGTTTTATACGCTTAACTTTCGGTTAAACCTCTGTGTTTAAACAAAGTTGAGCGTATAAAAGGCTCGAAAAGAAAGTTCATTCTACCATAACGACTCGCTATAGCGCAATAAAATATTGCAAAGACTAATGCCCCTTATCGTTTCAAATCTCTTATAGTATACTTGGAAGGTATGTATAATTCGTTAATTTCTGTAGTTAAAATGTATTGATTGTCAGGTTCAATAAAAAAATTCTTATTGGTTGTGCCTAATAAATCTTTTCCTTTAGAAGATAATATATATTCATTATTGTCGTTTATTGAAATAAAACCATCATTTTGTAAAGACACAATCATTTCATAAATTTGATTATATGTATATCCTTTTTCTAATAGAGCTTTGAGAGAATGTTTGTTGTTAATAATAGATAATAGTAATAAGTTATTATCTAAAATCGTTGAAATATCTGCGGCCATTTTAATTCTTTTCCTTTTTTTGAAACACACCAATATAGACCAAAAGTATTATTAGGTACCTTTAGAAAAGATATGAGAGCTTCTGAATTATATAACCCTTTCTCATATTGTAATTCGATATCTAATTTTTCACTAAGTTTATGTAGAATTTTATAATATTTATTTTTTTTATCTAGGTCAATTGAATTGTCGTCTTCGATTCCTTTTGTTAGATGATGGCAGGAGTAAATTTCACAATTCAATGATTTTATTAAATCTTCGCCTGTTTTTAATGAGGCAATAGTAATAAATGTGATTTTGGCTGTATTGTATAAATTGTGCAGCTCTTCTATAAATTCTTTAGCATAATTACCTGAGCCTATAAAATCATCCGGAATAATTAACATGGTTTGTTCATCAATTTTTTGAGAAATGTTTTTGTAATTATTAGATGTATAAATAGGTAGTTCTAGTTTGTAAATTCTTCTTAGTTGTTGTTTTAGGTTATACACAAACATGGAAGAACTTTTTATGCGGTTGAAATCTTGTTCCTTTAATAAAGGTACAATTACTATTTTGTTTATATCTTTGGGGATAACAAGTTTTTTTAAGGCGCTATCAATTTTAGAAAAAAAATCTGTATCTTGGATTCTTAAAAATTTATTAGTCAAAAAGAAAAACAATTCTTTTTCATCGTCATCTAAAAGCTCAATAGCTTTACACATATCATTAAATAGATCATCTTCATCAGTATTCCAACTTTTTGTGTTAAATATCTTTTTTATTTTATTTAAGTCTGTAGCTAGTAAGGTCATATCTTTATTATTTCCTAAATACGTTACTTATTAATATAATTCTAAAATGTTTATGATTTTATTAATAGTAGTATGTTGATAATAGTTTTTAGCTAAAGTTCTTATACTGCTTGTCTGTAGAAGATATTTATTTCTGAAAAAAGTATAATTTGTATATGCTAATTTTTATTTTAGATTAAGCTATTTTTAGCTTCTTCAATAGCTGTTAAATCATCGTCTAAAGAGGTTCTAATAATATCGAGTGAAGACGACCACAAACAAAAAATAGTCACCTGAAAAGGTGGCTTTTTTGTTTGTAGATTGTAAGCAATCAGTTACGAACACGCGAGAGAGCGTGTTTGACAAGGAGGCTTGGCGAGACGGGAGTATCGCCATATAAAGCCGACGCAGCGGCGCAGATTTTTTAACAAAAAATCAAGCCAATCTCGTTGCCCTACTAACCAAAACCACGATGTCTTTATCTTTTGAAATTCCGTAAATCCGCTTAATTTGTACTAAAACGCCTGAAACGGTAGTGGAAAATCACTCTCTTTTTAATCCTTTGAATTTGCGATATAATTTTGCAATATCGCGATTTTTGTTCCAAAATGTGCCATATACTGGGGAAACATATCCCAAAGGCGAAACATGAGACCTTTAAATTAATGCCGTAAAAATAATTGAAAAGTATGTTGGGGACAAATTAGTATACGTTGGGAACAAAAATGTAGGAGACATTTTTGCCGTTTTATGTTACTTTTTTCGGTATAATTCGGGAGAAACGTGTGCAGACTAGATTTCACACGTTTTTTTCGTTTTAAACGGACTATTTTACCGGCCTTCGTAGCAATTCCGAGGGCCTTTTTAAGTCACTTGCGGATAAATATCTTATACCAAATTAAAACTATTGCATTCTAATTTAACAATGATATCTTTATATCAAGAGGTGGCAAAATGAAAAAAATTGTTTTGATTTTAGGATTTTGTTTAGTGTTTAATATAAATGCACAGGCAGATAATATTACTTTTTTACACCCTATATTTTATCAGCAATTATCCGGAAAAAATGGAGACTATTTTTATATACTGCGACCAAATTCTATATACTATGAAAATTCTGAGACAGGAACTACTCAATCTGTAGAATGTATTTTGCAAGAAAACCAGGAATATTTTATAAAAATGCTTTGTAATGATTTGATTGATTTATCTCATTCTTCAAAAATTCATACTTTTTCCTTGTTAAAAAATAAAATAGCTGATAATGGTTATATTATCAGCCATAAAGTATTTGATAAAAATGATTCTGCAGAATATGAGGAAATACTTACCAATGATGGTTTAATAACCATTCCTCCATATCAATAAGCATTCCAGAAATTTCTTGGAATAAGATTAAATTGTTCTTTAGTCCATTTATCACGGTCTTCCATGTTGCGCATCATTTTCTCTTGAAATAGTTTTGCATTTCTTTCGTTTAATGCTTGTGGTAGTCCGGGTTGATTATAGAAACTACCTTTATTATAGTAGAAATCTAAAATAATTAGTTTTAATGGAATTGGATATGTATCAAAATCATTTCTCTTTTTTCTTGCTCTATACAGGTCTTCTCGCAAATGTGTCATCATTCGTTGAATTAGATACACGGAGTGAACATTCTTTCTTAAAAGATTCGGCTAATCTATTATGATTTTTAAACTTTCCTTTATCATCTTTTTCAAATTTTTTTGCCACAAAATAGCGATAAGTGGCATCGACTTCAGCTTCCGTTGCTAACCTATCACCAATTTTCCATGGTACACTCTTGAAAGCTTTTTCATCATCCAGTAAGGCTCCAACACCGGAAGTAATATGGCCAAATTTATCAAGATATATATAATTTTTCATTCTCGTTATTCATTACTTTGACATTGAACCTTAATTTTATCCGTATTAAATATATAACTTTAATTTAAGGCATCTATTTCAGACCAAATGCTTTGACAATGCTTTTGTGTATCTCCTTCTTCAACGCAATTGTCTACAAATTTCTTTTCTTCATAGAGATAGAATATTTGTAGAAAAAGAACGGCAACAAGAGCCGCTATAATGAGACACAATGTACATTTATAAAATATATGCCTGATTGATTTTAATATATCTTTATTCATTTTAATGTATTCCATATAATATGTATAGGGCGTTAGATAATGTTAACACCCTATACATCACTTGATAATTATCTTATGCCTAATTTGCGCATATTTGGTGTTCTTCTATCATCCAGCAGATCCTCACAACTTAATAAATTCTTCCATTACAGACTTCTTCACTATTACCTTCATTTATACATTCTTGAACTAATTTTGTATTTTTATCCAAATTTATATAGAAATCAATGTAATAAAATGCCGTACCTGCAAGAAAAAGTAATGCAATAAATAACGCAATCCAACACAAAAGTTTAATAACGTCTATTGATATATCTTTGAACAAGCTCATCACAATCCTCTTTTGGATATTTACTGCCAAGAAATCTTCCTATTCTATTAGCATATTGGTCTCCATCACTACTGTCAATAGTGTTTTTACCAACTTTAAATCCAGCTCGTGTTGCCTTTAATGGTAGTTATATATTGAGCTAGTGTCTGTTAACATAATAAATAAAGCCAAAAATAATTTATTTAGATATAAAAATTGGTTAGTACCTTACAATTAAAACTTGCGTTTGGTAATGTATAAGATAAAATATAGAGCATAGTAATAACAATGGGGAAAAATAATGCCTATATTGAACTGGTTAGGGCGAGATGAAGCCTTGAAAACCGCAGCAAAAACACCATACCGGTTATTAGAGGAAGTGTCGGAACTGGGGTATGGGGATAAAAGCACCGATAATATGATTATCCAAGGTGATAATCTGGAAGCTTTAAAGGCATTATTACCCTTTTATGCCGGTCAGGTAAAGTGCATTTATATAGATCCGCCGTATAACACCGGTTCAAGGTTCACGTTTGATGGAAAAAAATTACAATATGATGATAACTTAGAACATTCAACTTGGTTGTCTATGATGGAGCCTAGATTAGAATTATTGCGTGAATTTTTGCGAGAAGATGGAAGTATATGGATTTCTATTGATGCCGATGAGGGACACTATTTAAAAGTTCTATGTGATGAAATTTTGGGGCGCAAAAATTTTGTTGATGAAGTTATTTGGCAACGAGCATTTGCACCTGTAAATTTGAAAAAAACTTTATCAAGGTCAAATGATTTAATGTTGGTTTATTGCAAAAGAATTGAAAGTTTCATTTTAAATACTTTGTCAAGAAGCGATAAACAGAATAGTAATTATAAAAATCCAGATAATGATCCTAGGGGAGCTTGGACATCCGCAGATTGTACAGTAGGACCTATTGTTGAAGAAAAACTTTATGAAATTAAAACTCCAAGTGGTCGGTTAGTTCTTCCTCCAAAAGGAAGATGTTGGTTATTTACCAAAGAAAGATTTGATGAGATGGTAAAAGACAATCGTATTTATTTTGGTAAAGATGGAAATAATGCTCCAAGAGTAAAAAAATTTATTTCGGAAGTAAAAGAAGGTGTTGTAGCCACAACTATTTGGATGAGAGATGAATGTGGAGATAATCAAGAAGCTAAAAGAGAAATTAAACAATTTAATTCAGCAAATATTTTTGCAACGCCTAAACCTGAGCGACTAATTGAGCGTGTACTGACACTTGCAACCAATCCCAATGACCTTGTATTAGACAGTTTTCTAGGTTCAGGAACAACGGCGGCGGTGGCGCAAAAAATGGGACGTCGTTATATCGGCATAGAAATGGGTAATCACGCCATAACGCATTGTGTTCCGCGTCTGAAAGCTGTTGTCGATGGCGAACAAGGCGGTATTTCTAAAGCTGTTAATTGGCAAGGCGGTGGCGGTTTCCGTTTTTATAAATTGGGAAACGAGGTTTTTGATGCCGATGGTTGTATCAATGAGGGCATAAGTTTTGAAGATTTATCTGCGCATATTTGGTTTACTGAAACTAAAACGCCATTTAATAAACCGGCTGAAAAGTTAACATTTTTAGGAATAAAAGATAATATTGCATACGCGTTGCTGTATAATGGAATTTTGAAAGATAAACGAGTTGACGGCGGCAATGTTTTAACCAATAAAACGCTGAAAGTTATTTTAGATGATATGCAAAATGCGCCGTATGACAAACTGGTTATTTATGGCGAGAGTTCTCGTATCAGCCAACCTCGTCTAAAATCTCTAAATATAGAATTCAAGCAAACTCCTTATGATATCAAAGCGAGGTAAATGATGACTGAAGAGATAACATTTACCGTTCAACATTTGCTTATAGATGACGAATTTCCCTCGAGAGATGAATTTAAAGATATTGAAAAATCATTTCAATATATAAAGAATAGTTTGGCAAATACCATTTATTATACTGTCTATACAGAATTAACATCTAAATATTTTTGGTTAGATATAAGATATGGTTCTCCAAATCCAAGACCTGATAAGGTTCTGAATATTTCAAATTTATCTGATGAAGAAAATCCGAGAACAAATAATATGGTTGAACAAAAACAACAGTTATTTGTTTTATATGATTTTAAATATGGATTGTTATATTTATCTAGTTTTAAACAAAAAGGTTTTTTTGTTGAATTATTGAAAGAGAAAATAGGTAAAAATGTTATTATAAAAGATATATACAAAAGTATTGATGATTTTTATAAAATAATATCAAGTATTGAAAGAATATCATTCACATCTCTTAAAAGGGATTTATTTTCAAAATTTGGCGGTGTCAATAAGGTCTTATCTGACAATTATGGTATGGAAGAACCAGAAGAATTTTACATAGAAGCTAAATATCACCGACCAATTAATGTTGCAATGAAAAATGTAATTAAAGGGCTAAATGAGGATAAAGGAATTGATAGAATTATTATCAGAGGATTAGATGATCAGGGATTTGAAAAAATTTTCAATTCAGGAACGTTTGTTCAAAAAGTATCGTTCTCATTAGATAAAAATGAGAATGGACTATGGAGTGGAGTTGTTGTAAAGGCTAATTTATTAGATAAACTAGGTATGGAAAATGATATTTAAGGATAAAATAATATTTGGCGTAATTTTAATAATATCTATTATATTCACAATAGGTTTTGCTAGAGAAATATCAGGGTATAAATATGATTATTCTGCAATAATAACATTTATTTCTGTTATTGTTGGTTTTTTATGTACAGGTTTTTCTATTTTATTTAATTCTTCGTTTATAGATTCTTTATACCATATCATAGATGAAGAGAATAAAAGCATTAGTTTGAAACACAGAATTAAAAATTATTTTTTATTTGCTCTTAGATATTCTATTTTATCAATAATTATTTTACTACTTTATCCAGAAAAGGTTAATTTTTGGGGAATAGATTTGTTGAAACAATATTTGATAATACCTATTGTTATTTCTAATTCAATTTTGTATTTAATTCTCATAAATTATTTATCTAAAATATTTATAAAAAACAAAGTAAAAAACTAGATAGAGGTCTAATATGCAACTGAAGAACTATCAGATTAACACACTTAATGTTTTGCGGAAATTTTTTGAAGAGGCGCGGATTTGCGGTCATAAACAAGCGTTTGAAAATATTACTTCAAATCCGGAAATCAGCTATCGTTTAGGAAAACTGAAAAGTGATTACACTGTTTGGTCAACTATTCCGAATACGCCTCGTGTTTGTTTGAAAGTTCCTACCGGCGGCGGTAAAACCATTTTAGCCGCTCATTCGTTGAAAATTGTTAGTGAAATGTGGTTGGAACGTGAATTTCCGGTAGTTTTGTGGTTTACTCCGTCCGACCAAATTCGTCGGCAAACCGCGGAAGCGTTGAAAAATCCTAGACATCCATATAGAGAAGCCTTGGATGAACAGTTTGGCGGTCACGTCAAAGTTTTTGATATTGATGAAAAATTTAATATTCGTCCGGCGGATATTGAACAGAATCTGTGTGTTGTTGTTTCTACAATTCAATCTTTCAGCCACAGAGATACGGCAAAATATAATGTTTACAAGCACAATGAAAATTTAGAACCGCATTTTGCACATATACAGGCTCAAGAGGGAATGGAAAAAGATGAAAACGGGCAACTAAAATATTCATTTGCCAACTTGCTGTTTGCACAAAGACCGATAATGATTTTAGATGAAGCACATCGTGTGGTTACAAAATTAAGTGCGGAAATGCAAGGACGTATCAATCCATCTGCGGTTATAGAATTTACGGCAACGCCGCACCTGAAAAATAATACACTGTATAATGTTTATGCGTCGGAGTTGAAAGACGAAGAAATGATAAAACTTCCGATAGCCTTGACCGAACATAACAATTGGGAAATGGCGGTTACAGAAGCTATTGCCAAACGTGCGGAATTGGAAAAAGCCGCGCAATATGAAAGAGAGTATGTGCGGCCAGTTTTGCTGTTTCAGGCTCAAAATGTCAATAGTGAAATCACGGTTGAAAAACTTAAAGATAATTTGATAAATGTTCAACAAATTCCGGAAAATGAAATAGCTATTGCCACCGGAGAGCAAAAAGAACTGGACGGTATAAATATTTTTGACCGCAACTGTCCGATTAGATATATTATAACGGTGGAGGCTTTAAAAGAAGGTTGGGATTGCTCTTTTGCCTATGTGTTGTGTTCGCTGGCAAATGTGCATAGTGATACATCGGTTATTCAATTATTGGGACGGGTAATGCGTATGCCTTACGCAAAAAGTCGTAAAATTGCGGCCTTAAATAAAGCTTATGCCTATGTTTTGTCGCCAAAATTTGGTGATGCGACAGAGTGCATCGTAAGTAAATTGGGCGAAAAAGGCTTTTCTGATGAAGAAGCACAAAGCGTGGTTGAACAAGTGCCTATGTCTAATGACCTATTCAGTAGCAATCCGCAAAGCAATAAAGTTATCTTGAAGCCGGAAATTGTAATTAAACCAAGCGAGCTGCCGGAATCAATTAAAGTGCAAAAAGAAAGTAATGGAGCGCAAAGTTTGGTATTTACGGCACAGACAACCTCAGATGATATTGAAAAAATTAAGCCGATGCTTGATGATAATGCTAAGTATGAATTGGAAACTAAGTTTGCCAATTATAAAAAAGAACAAGAAGAGTCATCACCGGCTAAAAATGGTGAAAAGTTTGTTGTTCCGCAAATGCAAGTTGAATTGCAAGGTGAGCTTGAATTGGCCGACCCGGAAATTGTCTTTGAATATTTTGATTGGGACTTAAATGAGTTTGCGCCATATCAGTTAAACGAAAACGAATTTAAAATTACCAGACAAGGAAATAGCTTTACAATTGATATTGATGACCATGCTTTAAGATATTCTCCGGCAGGTGAAGAACAGTTGTCTATGCCTTTTATGAGTATTGATAACTGGACAACTGAAAATTTAGTAAGATGGTTGGATAAACAACTAAGAAATTCATATTTTTCGCAAGCGGTAATGATAAAATGGCTGACAAATGTTGTTAATTATTTGGTTGAACAGCGCGGATTGAAAATAGCAGAGTTAATGCTGGCTAAATATGCGTTGGCAACAAAATTAAAAAATAAAATGAATGATGCTTATAATGAGGCTCGCAAAAAGGCTTATCAAACATCATTTTTTGCGCCACAGGCAAGAGTTGAGTTGAATTTTGATAATGGATTTCAATTTTCGGAAAAGATGTATGAAAATGAACTTTGTTATAGAGGAAAATATAAATTCTCTAAGTCGTATTTGGGCGCAAATCATGTCCCTTTTATTGACGGCGGAGAAAGCGGAGAAGAATTTGAATGTGCCAAAGCTCTGGATAGAAACAAGCATGTAAAATTTTGGATAAAAAATGTGGCTCGTAATTTAAAGTCTTTTTGGTTGCCGACATCAACCGATAAATTCTATCCGGATTTTGTGGCAATGCTGAATGATGGACGGATTTTAGTTGTTGAATACAAAGGCAAGCATCTGATTAATTCCGCTGATACGAAAGAGAAATTAGCTATCGGAAAGTTATGGGAAAGCAAATCTGCCGGCAAAGGTCTGTTCTTGATGGCAGAAAAAGTAAAAGATGGTTTGAATGTGGTTGAGCAAATTAACGCCCTTGTCGAAAGGTAAAAAAGGTGGGTGTTGCCGGAACTGTTTCCTAAATTTCTGCTCTGATTTTTTGTAGATTATCTCTATGATTTATGGTTTTAAAATATTATAACTATAAGCAGGTTATTGAACTATTAAGTATTGCTTAATAGTTGTTGTAATCATAATTATGGGCGTTGGAAGCTTCCCAATTCTTGAAATGAGCAATCTTGTGGTTTGTTTAGGCATTGTTTAAATTTTTTCTGTTCTATACCTAAAATTTTTAGTTGGTCGTTATAAGCATAGTGGGCAATCTCAAAGTTGATATAATAATAAATAATCAAAGGATTGTTATCGTTTGTAAACTTTATATAACAACTAAAATCATTATGGGAGTCTTCTGCCGGATAGCATTTAACAGTTAATTTGTCTTTATCTTTAATGACGATTAGCGGTTTTATTTTCCGAGTATTTTTTTCAATAAATATATCTCCATTAAAAAATTTTTGCGAATATACATTTTCTTGTTCCCATTTTCCTGCTAAAACGTCGGCAAGCTGAATATGTTGTTTAGTGAATAATTTTTTATATAATTCTTCATATTGCGGTTGCGGAATTTTTTCATAATCTTTTTCTGATTTTGGTGACGATTCACCGCCATAAATACTTCCTAGTTTATGTGTGCTTTGTATGGGTGCTGTTTTGGTTAGATAGTCTAAAGCTGTTTTTTCTAAAGAGTCGGTTAATCTTATATCTGCTCCGTTATCTAATAAATATTGAGCAACTTCAGCTTGGTTTTCTTGTAAAGCGTACATTAAAGCTGTGCGTTTGCCATTATGAATACATTCTATGCCATAATCAGAATAACAATTTGAGGGGTTAGTCTGATGGTTTATATCGGCACCGGCGTTGAGCAAAATTTTAACACTTTCCAAATAGCCGTATTGAGCTGCTGTTTGCAGAGGTGTTTTACCAAATTCATTCGGTTCATCTGGAGAGGATTGGGAAAGTTTAAGCAGTTGTTGTAAATTTTGTGGATGGGCAATGCTTAATTCCAATAGTTTTGCCGCGTTAATATCTGAGGTAAGATGTTTTTTGATTTTTTCCCAACTAGCACCGGTTAACAATAGGTAGTTAAGATTATTAGATGTAATTCGTTTGAATATTTGAGAAGACGGCGGATTTAGGGCAATTAAAGCGGCATTCAGAGCTTGGTCCGGCTTTGCGTTAAAAGTTTTAATGTAATGGTTTTTCAATAAATCAACAGCTTTAGAATAGCCGATTTCATAGTTAATAACATTTTTAAATTTTTTGAAATTATAATAAGACATTACAGACCATTCGGTATAGGGAAATTTACGCCAATCTTCAATTTTTTCTGCCTTAAAATCAGGTTGATATTTTATATCTAAATAATTAGCATAAGCATATGCTTTAAAAACATTGACAATTGAACCGGTAGAAAATGGAATTTTTTCATAAATAGTATTTTCTACATATTTATCAAGTTCGGGCGAAAAATCATATTTTTTATCGGCAATACAAGTTGATGTTGTAATGGTTTGTGCTCCAGAACCGCCAGCAGCAAAGTCAAGATAATAAATTAAATTGTGTTTTTTAGCTAGGTCACAAGGCAAAATAACATCCATTGGTATGCGTATATACATCCAATAAGGAATAGCCTTTAGCAGGCAATTTGTGTCGGCATAACATTTTTGAAAATCATCTTTTATGGTTTCAGAGTATTCTTCGCGCCGCCAAGAAGCCTGCCAATTACGGTCATCTGCTAAATAGGCCATAGTTTTATTGTGGGCTTGAGCGGCTATTGTTTTATATTCTTCCGTATGAACCTTTTTAGGTTTGTAAACTTGCCATAAAACTAATAATTGGTATTTTTGAGCCAATGTGCGGAATGGAATTTTTTCTAGATATTCAATAAAATATTCAGGGTCATAATAAGCGGCGTATAACGGATCTATTTTATCACCGACTTTATATTTTTTCTTAGTCTCTTCCTCATATCTTTTTATATATTGCGGGTTGATTTTACGTTTTATTGTAAAACCCGTTATGGCTTTTTCTTCATCTGTGGTTAAATCAATAAAATCAGATTCCTTTGCTTCAAGATTCTGCAATAGGGAAAAGAATATTCCTAACAATAATGTAATTTTTCTCATAATCAACCTCTGATTTAGAGATTAAAGCCTAAAATTTAATATATTCTTAAAAACAAAGCAGATGTTTAAATCTGCTTTGTTTGTGAACACATAATAAATCAATTGTTGATATCTATAACGACAATCTCAGATTTAGTGCCGGTTTTAAATTTTATAGACCAATCAGAAATTCCGGAAGTGACAATAAAATCTGTAATATTTCGGCGTTCATAGCCATAAGTTCTATCGTTGGCACCTATCCATTCTCCGACTTTGTTTAAGGGCCAAAGCTGTCCGCCGTGCGTGTGTCCGGACAGCACTAAATCTACTTTAGCCCGTGCTTGATTTTTATAGTCGTTAGGTTGGTGGTCCAAAACGATAATGTATTTATTGTTATCTAAATTTTTTACAAGCGTTTCCATATTTTCTCGTCTGCCGCCGCGCATAAATTCAGAAGAATCTTTGCGGCCTAAAATGTAATATTCGTCAGCAATCAAAACATTTTCATCTTGCAATACGGTTACGCCGTTTTTTTGCAGTTCCGCAATCAACTCATCTCCGGAATATCCTCGGTGTTCCGGACTGTGATAGCCTTTATCGTGATTGCCAAAAGCAAAGTAAACGCCATAAGTTGTTTTTAGTCGGCCAAGTGCTTTTGTGGCTTTTAACATATCGGCAAGTTTTGTGTCGTCGTCAACAAAATCGCCGACAATCACCACAATGTCCGGATTTAGTTTTTGTATTTTCTCAATATGTTTGGCAAATCCGTCACCGTCAAAAGTGGTACCAATGTGCGAATCTGCAAATTGTACAATACGCAAGGGTTTTGTGGTTTTATTTGTTTCGAGTTTGTAATGAGTTGTCCAAACATTATAGTCCAAAAATATACCAACCCCAAGCGTAACCAAAGTTAAGGACAAAGCAACAAGGCCGGCATAATAATGTTGATATGGTTGCGCTCTAAAGTGTTCAATAAAGCCAAAAACGGCATCGCTAAGCAGCCAAAATATCATTAAATGCAATAAAATGATTACGGTATTCATCAGGTTTAGACTTAAACAAAGTGCGCCAAACACCGCCAATATTGAAATTAAGCTAATAGAATAAAGCAATTTAGTGTTCTCGTGGCTTAGTTTTTGTATAAAATCAAACTTAGCTACGCGATTGGTTAAATAGGTTAAACCGGCTAAAGTTGAAAAAATTAAAATTACTAAAATTATAATCCACATCCGCATTTTGTTTTTGTCCTTTCATTTTTTATCAGCATATCTCTTAGAGTATACTCTAAGTCAAGAATTTTTTTTGAGTAAATATTTTTGTCAATAAAAAACTTGCTAAATAGAAAAAAATATGATAGCTTGCCAATAATATTTAATTATTTTAGCAATTTTTATATATGTTTAACAAATTAAAATTTTTTTGCTATGGATTTAGAAACAAAAAGAACTAAGTTGGCAACTGTTTATTCTGATTTTGAAAATTCTTTTCGCAAGGTTGAAAACATTGGCACAATGTTTTTCCTAAGAGATAGCAGCGGCTGTGTGCTTCGTGACCTTGTTTATCGTATAATACGCGAGGAAGGAATTTTTATTGAAGTCTTGGCTCTTAATCAGAAACCGTATTTCGTTGGTTCAAAAAAACGGGCAATAGCGTTGTTTGAGGCTTTTGGCGGAAAATATGACAGGTCTGAGTGCTGCCATTATATTACGGCTCCGGAAGAACTGTGGATTTGGGAGCCCTGTGAAGATTTGCAGGCAATAAGTAAAGAAGATGCAATAACCGTTTTGTTCTAAGCACTGAGTTAAAACACTCGATTTTGAAAAATCGAGTGTTTTTTTGTTGAAATAGCTAAAAATATCGGCTATAATCGCCTCAAAATATATTATTTTTAAATTATGAAGAAGAATATCTTTATATTCCGCCACGGATAGACAGATAAAAATCTGGCTCAAAAATGGCAAGGTTCAGGTTGTGATGATGTTTTGAATGAAACCGGTAAGCAGCAGGCTAAAGAGTTGGCCGATAAAGTTAAAGACTTTGAGTTGGAAAAAATTTATTGCTCACCATTGATTCGTGCTAAACAGACTGCAAATTTTATTGTTAACAACAGCACTAAAAAAATTGATGTCAAAGTGATGAATGACTTGCGTGAAATTTATTTTGGTGTTGCCGAGGGTAAAACTTTTTCAGAAGTAAGAAAAATTTTTGGCAGTGAATTTGAACAGTGTTTGCTTAATCCAAATCAACAGACTTGGTTTTTGCATTTTCCTGAGGCGGAATCAAAATATGAGGCTTTTAATCGTGTTGATGCTTGCTTAAAAAAGATTGCGTCAGAAAAAGAAAACACGGTTGGTGTGGTTTGTCACGCCGGTGTTATCAGCGCGCTGCAATGCGGATATCAATTAAAAAACGTCAGTTTTGAAAATTGCGCCGTTTTGCATTTGCAATATGATACGGAAAGCGGAAAGTTTGAAAAGATTAATTAACGTAAAAGCCATCCTTTTTGAGGATGGCTTTTACCTTGTATAGACAATGTTTTTAGGCGTTTTTACCAAATTCATAAGCTTGCTGCATAGCTTCTTTATTGTGCTCAATTTCGCCTTTTTGCCAAGCCCCAAGGCCGTAAACAATACCTTTCTCTTGGACATTATCCAAGCAGTCGGCAGTGAAACCGCGAAAACATTCAATTACTTTATCCATATGTTTTTGTATGGTGTCGGCGGCAGAGATAATAAAATAAAAATCTTTGTTGGTTATTTGAGTATATTTAGTAATCGTGCGGTCGATAAATGTTTTCATTTGTCCGTTCATAGCATAAAAGTAAACCGGTGAAGCCAAAACAATAACGTCAGAATCTATGATTTTTTGCAATATTTCAGCCATATCGTCTTTTTGTACACATTTGCCCGTGGCATTGCAAACACCGCAACCTAAACAATAATTAATTTTTTTATCGCTCAGACGAATTTTTTCAACTTCGTTACCTGCTTCCAGAGCTCCACGCTTGAATTCATCGCACAAAATATCGGAATTACCGTGTAAACGCGGACTACCGGAAATAATTAAAATTCTTTTATTCATAATATATTCTCCCTAATTTGTTTATTTAATCCTTTGAGACCACTTCCGGTCAAGTGTTTTTTTACAAAATTTTTCAGTTTATTTTCAGATTGCAAATAAATTAGGAAAATATCGTTAAAATTTATCATTTTCAGGTTTTATTCAGATAAGCATTGTGTTATAGTCCGGCGAATTTAATGATATGGAGAACTATAATGAAAAAATTTGCCTGTGTTTTGTGTGTTTCGACGATGTTAGCCGGCAATGCGCAAGCAAGCGGTTTCGATTTTAGCCAATCCGGACTGGCCGGTGTTTATTATGGAGTTATGCAAACTCGACGACAAAATAATTATGATAATATGCCGAATCGGCTTGTTTATAGGCAAGACGGACGTTTTGAGGGGGCTTATAAGTTTGTTGATGAAACGCGATTGGGGGCTCACGCTGACTATACGTTGGCTTTTCGTCAACACGACAAAGATTATAATGACGGAGATTGGCGTTTTTATCCCTATGCCTTAGTCGAAAATCCAAATTATGGTAAATTTACGGTCGGTTATTCTTATAATGCGGCGCAGCAATTGCATCAAGGGGCGCAAGATATCAGCTGGATAGGTATTCAAGACAGTAATCTTCCAAACTTTCTGACCAGTGCGAACTGGGTGAATGGTTTGAAAAAAACAAAATTTGCTTCGCCGAAATCAACAACAATTATTGATGACGGACGGGCAATGAAATTTGTTTATTTTACGCCGATGATTGGCAATACTAAGTTTGGTTTCAGTTATACACCGGAAAACGCCAGTCGCCGCGGTATGGTTAGTCGATATACGGATTATGAGAAAAACGAAGACGGTTACACCGCAGCAATGCAAAATAAATGGGCTGTCGGTTGGGGAGATGTTTATACATCAGCTGCTTACGGCGAATTTAACGGCACCGACAAAGAATGGGCTTTCGGCGCGCGGTGGATTATAAATAATTTCAACGTTTCAAGCTCATATAAAAAATCATATATAGACGGTAATAAAAACGAAATAACCGTGGTTTCAAACAATCCGTATTTGCTTGATTTGTTTGATAATTATCGCGAGGGACAATCTTGGGACTTTAGTATAGGCTATAAATTTTTCGATCGCTTAAAGGTTAATTTTGCTTATTTGCACACAGAAGCCGAAAATACTCGCAATCGAGATGATTTGTATGTGCAGTCCAATAGTTTTGAAGTAAATAAATATGTGGAGCTGTTTTTGATTAACGGTTATATAAATTCAAAAGGGGTAAAACGTCAGTCAAAAAATAATAACCGCGGCTATGCAATAATCAGCGGAGTGGCGTTAAAATATTAGAAGAAGTTTAAGAGCTAATTGAATTTTAAGGCAATAGTGCAATTATTATTTGAACAGATGCACGAATTTTTAGCTTCTTGGAAAGTTAACGGCACACTTGATATTATGCCTTCATCTTTGGAGGCGTAATATTTGGTGTCGGGTTCGGAAAGAAGTTGGGTTTTAAGTTTGAAAACACCATTGTATTTGCCGTGGTTGTCTAAATAAGACACTTCTAAGCCGATGTAGTTTGGTGCAAATGATTTCCAGTCGGTAGTGGCGAGAATTCGGCATTGTCTTCGGGTTAATCCTGTAAAAAGCATCAAATAAGCGGTGGTTCCGTTATAGAGTTGTTTATATTTTTGCGGTTCATTGTATAGGCTGAAGTAAAGAATTTTTTCTTGCATAGTGAAAAAAGCTTCATAGAAAAATATTTGTCCGCCGAAACGATTAAAAATGTCGTAATTGTTATTTTCTCTGTCTATATGAATATCATAAGGCAAAAGCTCGCGCAGGATAATGTTTTCATTGTTAAAATCTTTGTAGACACCATTATAGCTGCTTTTAATGTTTTTGGTAATGGTGATAATATCGTCATAAGTTTTTTTTATTTTATTGCGTTGATATACGCCAAAATAAATAAAGTACGCCCCAAAAATTAACAGGCAAAAGGGCAATAATATGCATAAAAATCGAATAAATTTGCTTAACTTATCAGTATATTTCTGTTCGGTCATCACTTTGAACCCATTTTTTTGATAATGAATTAAGTGTAAAAAATATAAAATGTAACGTCAAGTAAAAAATATGAAAATAAACAAGATGTTATTGAAATTTTAAGGCAATGGTGCAGGTGCTTAATAAACAAGCGCAAGCTTTTTCAGACTCATTTTTAGTTAAATAGCGGCGAGAAATTGTTCCTTCATCACGGCTGTTGGAATTGACTTCAAATTTGTCAAATAAAAGGTAATTTTGCAAATTAAAAACGCCGTTAAAGCTTTTTTGTGCCGATAAATATGAGGCTTCAAGGCCCAGAAAGTTTGGAAATTTGCGCCGCCAATCTGTTCGGGATAGCTTTTTGCACTCGTTAGCGGTTAAGCGAGTTAAGAGAACAATGTAGGCACCGACGTAAGAAGAGTTTGTAAAATTATTCTTTTCGGTCGAGGTGTTGTAGGCGTCATAAAAAAATATTTTGCCTCCGAAGCGGTTGGAAAAATCATATCCCATAGCGTTTTCAGTGACTTCTAAATCATAAGGCAAAATGTCGTTTACAACTAAAAGTGTTGAGTTTAACACCGGATAACGGCCGTTAAATTTTTCGCTCATATTACCGGTTATTTGTTCTAAATCTTCTATGGTTTTATTGAAATTCTGCTTAAAAAATAGATGTTCACAGGCAAAATATCCGCCGATAATCAAACATAATAACGGAAGTAAAAAACTTAATAATTTAAGAGCTGTTTCAACTGTTAGGCTTTTTCCCGTCACTGTTGTATGTCCTTGGTATCAATATTTGCGGATAATTCCCGAAAGCACTCCCTGAATCTTTACGCGTTCGGAAGTGTAGGTTTGAGTTTCATAATCTTTGTTGCACGGGATTAGATGGACGACATTTCCGTCTTTTTTTAAGACTTTCAGAGTTGCTTCGCTATTGTCAACCAAAGCTACCACAATTTTGCCGTTGTCAGCTTGTTCCTGTTTGCGAATAACAGCCGTGTCGCCGTCCATAATTCCGGCTTCAATCATAGAATTTCCTTCAATTGTCAAGGCATAATAGTTGCCCAAGGCCACCATATCGAAAGGAACGGGAATGGTTTCGCTTTCATTGGCTAAAGCTTCAATAGGCGTTCCGGCAGCAATTTTTCCGTATAGCGGAATTTGCACAGAACTGTTATGAAGTGCCTGTTCGCGTTTTTTTTCTTCATCAATAATGGCTTGCGGTTTAAAACGCGGCAGCCGAATCACTTCAAGCGCGCGTGCCTTATGCGGAAGTTTGCGGATAAAATTTCGTTCTTCCAAAGAGGTTATCAGGGCGTGAATACCTGATTTTGACTTTAAGCCGATTGCATCTTTCATTTCATCAAAAGACGGACACTGTCCTTTTTCGCGATTGACTTTATTGATGTACATCAAAAGATTATATTGCTTTTCCGTAAGCATAAACAACTCCTAAAATTTGTTCTATTTTAGTTCTGTAAAATGCGTGAAGTCAAGTGCTTTTTATAAAAAATTAAATCGACTTGTTGGCAACTACAAACTGTTCGCCGATTTTTAAAAACTTATCGGTGCGCTGCAGCTTCAGTTTTTCATAATCTTGCGAGCATAAATCTTTCAGGTTTTTATCAAGAACCAAGCGTAAATTTTCAAAAGTTTTTTGCGGATTGCGGTGAGCTCCTCCTAAAGGTTCTTCCACAATTTCATCAATAATTCCCAACTTTTTTAAATCTTGAGCGGTTAGATGCAAGGCTTCGGTAGCTTCTTTGGTTTTGTCGGCAGAACGCCACAAAATTGAGGCGCAGCCTTCAGGTGAAATAACAGAATAAATTGAGTGTTCAAGCATTATTACCTTGTCGGCAACCGCAATTGCTATGGCACCGCCGGAACCACCTTCGCCAATTACGGTGGCAACAATCGGAGTTTTTACCCGCAAACATTTTTCAATTGAGGCGGCAATGGCTTGAGCCTGACCGCGAGCTTCTGCGTCAACCCCCGGATAAGCTCCGGCGGTGTCGACAAAGGCTAAAACCGGAAGTTTGAATTTCTCGGCCATATCCATAAGCCGCTGAGCTTTACGATAGCCTTCAGGTTTTGCCATACCGAAATTATATTTTATGCGAGAATCCAAATCATTGCCCTTTTCTTGACCGATAACCACCACCGGTATGTCGTTAAACTTGCCGATTCCGCCAACCATTGCCGGATCATCTCCAAAGCAGCGGTCACCGCATAAAAGAGTGAAATCGGTGATAAGGGCGTTGATGTAATCCAAACAATGCGGACGGTTCGGGTGGCGGGCAATTTGCGCCTTTTGCCAAGGTGATAAGTTTCTATAAACGTTTGACATATGAGTTTGCAGATGCTTTTCCAGACGTTTTATTTCTTTAGTAATGTCCAAATCTTCGTCTTTGGCAATCATTTTCAAATGTTGAATTTTTTCTTCAATATCAACTATAGTTTTTTCAAAATCCAGAATGACTGTTTCATTTTCGCTCATATCTATTTCCCTATATGGTTGTCACAATTGCTCGGAGTTTAGCACATTTTTTTTAAATGTTTAGTCTTTTTTTTGTTCTGTTGATGATTGTTGACTTTTTTATAAAATGCTTTGCTATTGAAATATATGACGCTATAATGAATATGTCTTGTTTTAAAAGGGTTTTGAACAATGTTGATGTTTTGTTTTTTTATCACGGTATTTGCCTCGGCCAGTTGGTTGATTTACGCCGTTATGTTTGTTAATTCAAAGTTGGCGGAAACTCGTCTTTGGGAACAAAGTACGGAACAAATGCTTTTAATGCTGACAGTGGTGTTTTTGCCTATGTTGATAATTTGGCTTATATTTGGTTTTATTAACCAATTTTCCTCTAACAAAGCCATAAACGTTAAACAAAACGAATTGTTGAAACAATTGCAGAAAAATCAGGACTACACCGATTTAGTGGTGCGAGTGATGTTAGACGCTGAACACGAAATTAAAGACGGATTTGTGATAAATAAATTTGATTTGTTTGTTTCTGATATGAATGAAGCATTAAGCGAAATTATTCAACGCTGCAATATTGCCTCGTCGGCACAGTTGGAACAATTGTGGCAAAGAGTTAAAAGAGGTGAACGTTGGGTGCTGGGTAAAGCTATTCTTGATGCCAGTAAAAGTCAAAGCACTTTTGACGCGTGGGTGCGTGAAAAAGTTAATCGTGACAAGGTGTTCAGAGGCACAATGTTGGAATTTTGTTCCCGTTATCAAAATTTGCTGCAACTTTTGGAAAAACACGACAGAGACAGAATATTTTTGCGAATTATTGAAACAGGTGTGTTTGGGAAGGTTTATTCCATTATTGCTCCTTTGAGCGAGGGTTTGGGCGGATTAACAGCTTCTCCGGCCGATAAAATTCAGCCGTCTAAAAGTGAAAGCGATTATTCTTCTGTTTTGAAAATTGCCACAATGGAAGAGCCGAAAGCCAGTGAAACAATTGTGAATGTTGATAAAAATGATAATGAAGAAGAAAATGATTTTGAAACTATGCCTAAGCCGCGTTTTTCATTTTTTTCTAAGTTAAATCCTTTTCGCCGCAAAGAAGAAGAGTTTGAAGATGAAGAGCGTGAACAAGATCCGTTTTTCCGAGCTTTACATAACAGTTTTCAGGACAGTAATGATTTAGCGGCTGAGAATAAAAATACAAGTTTTTCATCATTTGGCGGCAGTTCTTTGTCCTTTGAGGGCAGATTGCAAAGCAGTGAAGAACCGATGTTTTCATCAGAAACTGATAGAGATGACTCGCTGATTGCCGGTGGAGATGTTGCTGTGGATAATGAAGAAAGACGCGCGCCGACTTTCGGTAATGCCAAAACGGCGTTAGATAGTTTGCGAAACAGTAATGAAATGTTTTCAACGTCCGGTGCCGTCAGTGATGAAAATTTAAGGGCGGTGAAAGCGGAGCCGGTTTTGGGTGGTGATGCCGATTTTTCGGTGAATAAAAACGAAGCTGCGGCTCCGGAAGTTGTAAAAAATGAGGAAAAAGAAGAAAATATGGCGTATCCGTTTGGTGGCTGGACAGATGAAGATAATTATCGCTGAATTTGTTTTATTTGCATCGCTGTTTTATGCTTCAGCGGCAAACGCTGTAATTTCTGACCGCATCGCTCTTTATGGCGAATCTAAATATCCAAGCGGTTTTAAGGCGTTTGACTATGTTAATGCTCGGGCTCCGCAAGGTGGAAAACTGGTGTTGCCGGCGTATGGAACTTTTGATAATTTTAATCCGTATATATTTAAGGGCGTGGCGGCAACTTTTGTTAATTCTCTGAGTTTTGAAAGTTTAGGCTTTTCGCCTGCCGATGATTCGTTTACGGTATATCCGTTGTTGGCAGAAAAATTTGATTTGCCGAAAGATAAAAGTTATGTCGGTTTTATTTTAAATCCTAAAGCAAAATTTTCTGACGGTAGTCCGGTGACGGCCGATGATGTGATTTTTAGCTTTAATGCCATAACCCGTGAGGGAGCCCCGATTTATCGGCTTTATTACGCCGATGTCGAGCGAGTTGAAAAAATTAACGAACGGGAAGTTCGGTTTTATTTTAAACCGGATTCAGAAAACAAAGAATTGCCTTTAATTTTATCTCAATTCAGTGTTTTTTCAGCTAAGGATTGGCAAGGAAGAGATTTTTCAAAACCTCGGTTGGAAGTTCCGCTAGGAAGCGGTCCTTATGAGGTGGCGGACTTTCAGGTTAATAAATTTGTTGAACTTAAAAAAAATCCGAATTATTGGGGAAAGTCATTAGCGACCCGTCGCGGCTATTTTAATTTTGATGTAATACGATATGACTATTATCAAGACACTACCGTGACTTTGCAAGCTTTGTTCTCCGGAAACATAGACGCAAGAGAAGAATATATCGCCAAAATATGGATGACAGGTTATGATAATAATTTGGTAAAATCGGGAAAAGTAAAAAAAGAACAGTTGGAGCATAACAATCCGGCAACGTTGCAAAATTTTGCTTTTAATCTGCGTCGTCAAAAATTTAGTGACAGAAGAGTGCGGAAAGCAATTGATTTAGCTTTTAACTTTGAGTGGGCAAACGCAAAGCTGTTTTATGGACAATATCGAAGACTTTTCAGCTATTTTTCAAATACCGGAATGGAGGCTAAGGGCTTGCCGGAAGGAAAAGAACGGGAAATATTGCTGAAATATAAAGATAAACTGGGAACCGAGATTTTCGATTTTCCATATCAACCTACGGTAAACGAAGATATAAATAATCCGCGGAAAAACTTGAAACAAGCCGTAAATTTGCTAAAAGATGCCGGCTATGATTTTATTGACGGACGAATGACGAATCTGCATACCGGTGAGCCGTTGGAGGTGGAAATTCTTAGTAATACGGCCAATGGTTCAAGTTTTACTAAGGTTATGTTGCCATTTATAGAAAATTTGCGCAAGATTGGAATAAAGGCGGTTTTTCGCAATCTGGAAGTTAATATTTTTAAAAACAGGTTGGATAATTTTGATTTTGATATGGCCATTATTTCATTTCCTGTCAGCCAACTTCCGGGGAACGAACAGCGAGAGTATTGGGGAAGCGAATCGGCTGATATAAAAGGAAGCAATAATATTATAGGTATAAAAAATCCCGTGGTAGATGATTTGATTAAGGGCTTGGTAGCCGCTCAGCAAAAAGAGGAATATGTGGCGTATGTAAAGGCTTTAGACAGAGTCCTGAAAAGTGAAAACTATCTTATATTTCAGTGGTATTCACCTTATGACAGAATTGCTTATCAAGATAAATTCGGTCAGCCTTCCGCTGATAAAAAAATTGGTTTTCAACCCTATTTGTGGTGGATAAAGGAGAAGTGATGCGAACCTATATTTTGAAAAGATTATTACTTATACCTTTAACCTTGTGGGGTATTATAACCGTTAATTTTGCAATTATTCAGCTAGCTCCGGGCGGTCCGGTTGATTATGTGTTGGCACAATATCGCGGGATAAACACAGATGCTAAATCCGGTTTGACTTCAACAGCGGAAATGTCTCAAAAAAACCGCTCATCAGCATATACGGGGGCACAAGGTGTACCTGAAGATTTGATTAAAGCCCTCGAAAAACAATTCGGTTTTGATAAACCGTGGTATTATCGTTATGCTAAAATGCTGAAAGATTATTTATTCTTTGATTTTGGTAAAAGCTATTATCGTGATAAAACAATTGTGGAGCTGATAAAAGAACGTCTGCCGGTTTCAATCTCTTTGGGCTTGTGGTCAACTCTGATTATTTATTTAATAGCTATTCCCTTGGGAATTAAAAAAGCGCAACGTGATGGTTCGAGGTTTGACACGTTTTCTTCTTTTTTGGTGATAATCGGTTCGGCGATGCCGGTATTTTTACTTGCGGTGTTCTTTATTGTGTTTTTTGCCGGCGGAGTTTATTGGCAATGGTTTCCGCTACGCGGTTTAACGTCGGAAAATTGGGCGGATTTAACTTTCTGGCAAAAAATCACTGATTATATTTGGCATATAACTCTGCCGGTTTTAACAATGGTTATCGGCGGATTTGCCAGTCTGACTATGCTTACAAAAAATTCATTTCTAGATGAAATTAACAAACAATATGTTCTAACCGCGCGAGCCAAAGGTGCTTCCGAAAATCAAATTTTATATGGGCATATCTTCCGTAATGCGATGTTGATTATAATTGCCGGATTTCCGGCTTTACTGATAAAAATGCTGTTCACCGGCTCGCTGTTAATTGAGGTTATTTTTTCGCTTAATGGTTTGGGACTCTTGGGATATGAAGCCATAACCACTCGAGATTATCCGGTGGTTTTCGGCACGCTTTATATTTTCGGACTGTTGGGATTGGTGCTGAAATTGGTGAGCGATTTAACCTATTCTTTGGTTGATCCGCGGATTAATTTTGATAAAAATTAAAGCTTATCAATCAGGGCGGCTACTTCGGTGGCGGAGTTCAGGCTGTTGCGTGGTTCAAAAGTGCTTGCGGCAGAAGATTCGAGCGTTGTGGCGCACCCGCTGTCGCAAAGGGATTTAACAAAGCGCAGATGTTTTGGGGTGAGCCAGTTTTTTCCGGTAAACAAATAAATAGGTTTGCCGCTGCCGGTGGCTTCACAACACATAGAAACCGAATCGCCGGTGACCACAATATTATCTGAACAAGCTAAAAATCCGCTGTACGGGTTTTCAGATGTATCTCCCCATAAATACGAAAATTGCGGAATATTTTTTAGTTGTTCCATAATTATTTTTTCGGGTTCCCGTCCGGTGCGGCGCGAAGTGGTTATCAATAAAGAGCCGCCGATTTGGTCTTTTAATTTTTTTACGGCTTCTCCCAAAGCCAGAGCGTTTTCAGCCGAAAATGGTTTGCCCTTAATGGCTCCGCCTATTATTAAGGCTGTGCGCGGGTGAGGCAGTCGGGCAAATTTGTCTTCCCAAATTTTTTTGGCATTTGCCAAAAATTCCGGCGTTATCCGATGCGGACAGCCGACAATGTAGTGAATGTTGGCGGCCGAACCTTTGTTTTTGTCGTGTTCCGGCACCACTACCAAAGAAAAATCTCGGAGTCCGGTGTTTCCGGGGTGCATAAGCTGAATCAGCTTAGTGGTTGGATTTTGTTTTTTTATGTAACGCGCAACCGGCGCGGTGCGTCGGCTGATGGAGAGGACATAATCCGGCCAAGGGGCTGAAATTTCTTTTTTGCTTTTAGAGTCAATTCCGATTAAAGTGCGTCCGCGTAGCCAGTTAGGTAAACCGGATAGTTTGTTATAGGTCAATTTTTTTTCAATAACTTCAAAGTGTCCCGGTAAGGCGTCAATAACGCCGAGAGCTTGTCCCACGCTACCACGTCGGTTATCCATTAATGCCCAAAGAATTTTTTTCATAACCCTGTCCGTTAAAAAATATTTTTTGATTTTAAGATTCTATATGTTATATTTTAAGTTGGCAAGTTATTTTTGAAAGGTAAAAGATGAAAAAGAATTTGTTAGCGGTTTTGTTGGTGTTTATCTCAATTTTTAAGGCCGAAGCCCAAACACTTTCCAACGATGAGCAGGCGGCGGAGCTGAGAAATTCTCCGCTTATAAAATACAGCCGTAATATTATGCTTAACAGTAATGATAACAAGGTGGCAAGAAATTTGATGATTGTCAACAAGGTTTCATCATTTAAGATGGGCGATGAAAAACTAAACAAAAGCTTTGAAAATCTTAAAGACAATAAAACCTATAATCAGAAAATGGATAAAATTTTTGCTAAATTGAATAATAATAAAAATCGTAATCAGAAAAATCAGCAGATTATTAACATATTGAACGAGGCCGGACAGAAGATTTATAATCTGTTGGCTGATTAATAATTGTTTAATATTTTTTAAGCTATAATAGCCTCAATTAATGCGGCGAAAAATGCCGTAAAGTGAGGAAAAATGAAAAAAGTTCTGATGCTTTGCCTTTTGGCTTTGGTTTGTGTTTCTTGTCAATCTCAAATAGATGATGAGGCGTTTGGCGCGCTTTATTCGTCAGACGCGGAACGTTTTCGCCGCAATATTGCCACCAAGGCTATGGGGGAAGATTTTGTGGTGTATGAATATGTCGATGTCCGCATAGATGATGTGGCAACCTTGGCTTCAAAATATTGCTATGATATGAATCCGGAAAAAAAGGCCTATCTCAGAGATATTTATATGTATAAAAATCATAAAAGAAGAGCGACATTTGACTGTGTAGACCTTGCAGCGAAATAGTTTTGTCCCTATATAAATTATTTAGGGAGAATAAAAAATATGAACAAAAATTTGTATGATGTTTTAGGTGTAAGCAAAACGGCAACTGAAGCTGAAATAAAATCAGCTTATCGTAAGTTGGCGCGCAAATATCATCCGGATTTGAACAAGGACGATAAAAACGCGGCTGACAAGTTTAAAGAAATATCGAATGCCTATGATATTATAGGTAATGCGGAGAAACGTCAAAAATATGATAATAATGAAATTGATGCCGATGGTAAACCAACCGGATTTGGCGCAGGTTTTGGCGGCGGTTCCGGCTATGGCGGAGGTTATCAAAGCTATGGCGGTAATCCTTTCAGCGGTTTTAAAAGCGGTGGATTTAATGGCGCGCAGGGCGGTTTTGATTTTTCATCAATCTTTGGCGATGACATATTTTCGCAATTTGGCGGAGCACAAGGCGGTTTTGGTCAACGGTCGGCGGCAAAACGCGGTCAGGATATTTCATATAATATGCGAATCGACTTTTTAGATGCGGCCAAAGGTGTGGAAAAACAAGTTAATTTGAATGGTAAAACTATAAATGTGAAAATTCCGTCCGGAATGCAAAGCGGTCAGACAATGCGTCTTAAAGGCTTGGGTAATGTCGGGTTGAACGGTGGTGAAAATGGTGATGTTCTTATCACAATTAATGTTGCCGAGCATCCGTATTTTAAATGCGATGGACTGAATATTTTAGTTGATTTGCCAATTTCGGTTAAGGAGGCGGTGAGCGGCGCAAAAATAACCGTTCCGACTATTAATGGAAAAGTGGCGGTTACCGTGCCTCCATATTCTTCAAGCGGTGAAAAGTTACGTTTAAAAGGTCAGGGAATAAAGGCTAAAAATGGCTTGGGTGACGAAATTGTAAACTTGCAGATTGTTTTACCTAAAGCAAAATCCGATGATTTAACAAAAATGGCGGAAAAAATTGAAAACTATACGGTTAGGAGTTTTTGATGCTTTTAGAAAAACTAAAACAGTTTGATTGGATGAATGAGCCGGCAAATGTGCGTTTCGATGAAAAAGGTATGAATGTGCAAGCTAAATATCGGACAGATTTTTGGTGCTGCTCCCGTTATGATTTTCGAAAAGACGACGGACATTTTTTCTTTTGCTATGTTTTAGGTGATTTTTGCTGCGATTTAAACTGGGAATTTCAATCGGCCGGATTGTTTGATCAGTGCGGAATAATGTTGCGTACCGATGTAAATAATTGGTTTAAGTGTTCGATTATGTATGAAAAAGATGATGTGCCGATGTTGGCTACTTCTTTGACTGTTGACGGATATTCTGATTTAGCGACAATTCCTTTGCCTTTTGGGGTGAAACGTGTTTGGTATCGTTTGAAAAAATATAAAGGCTGTTATGTTGCCAGTTATTCGCTTGATGGCCAAAGCTATGTGCAATTACGCAAGTTTTATCTTGTTCACGATGTCGACGATGTTAAAGTCGGAGCTTATATCTGCTCTCCGCAAAAAGAAGATTTTGTGGCAACGTTACATTCTATAGATATGAGTTAAAAAAATGGTAGTTCCGGGCAGAGTTGAACTGCCGACCCATCCGTGTGAAGGATATGTGATAACCGTTTCACCACAGAACTTTGAAAAAAAATCAAAAGAATGGTAGTTCCGCGCAGAATCGAACTGCAAACTCATCCACGTCAAGGATACGTGATAACCGTTTCACCACGGAACTGCTTTTGGCTGTATAATAATAACATTTTTTAGCTTGTCAAATCTTATTTTTTATTTACTGCTCAAGGTTTTTAAATTGTTGATAATGTTGGTTGCGGCAGTTTGAGATTCTTCACTGATTCCGGCGGCTTGCAACGCAAGTTTTTTCAAGCAGGTATTTACAAGGTCTTGAGAGGTGGCACTGACCGAGTTTATGAACAAAGTACCGTTATACAAACGATTGTTGGCTTCATTTAGCATACAAGCCTGCATTCTTTGGAGTGGGGTGGCGTCGGAAGAAACTGTGGTGTATTGAGAAATGTTTTCGCAAGCACCCAAAAGTAAGAAGAATGCTAAAAAGTGAATTTTTTTCATAAGGTAGTCCTTTGTTTTGATTAAATTTCAGTTTGATATATATCAGCTTGGTTAAAATTTAATAAAAAAAACTCTGACTTTTGTTAATAAGTCAGAGTTTGGTTGGTTAGTAATTTTGCTCATTAGGCTTTTGTATGCAAATAAAAATATTGGTAAAAACAAAGGCCATAAGATAAAAGAGAATAGGCAAAACGAGCCAACTTGTCAGTAAAACCACCAGAGAAACAATGTTTCGGACTATAATCAAACCGTTGATTTTTTTCTGATAGCTTTGTTTGGAAAGATAATTATATTTTCTTTGCCATCTTAATTTCTGTGCGTAAAGCGAATACGAAGGTGAAATTATCTGTATAAAAACTACAAGAAATATAATGACTCCACAGAAAATAAAAAACGGCAAAGGAGCCGGGTAACTTCCGATAAAACTTTGATTATCGGCAAACAGGTATGCAAATCCATAAATTGAAAGTGCTAACCCTAAACAGAATAGAACGGCTGAACAACCTAATAATAAAAAATTTTTCATAAATAGAAATATTAATAATTAAACTTTAACAAGGATTATAGCATATATTTTTGTGGTTTCAATCTTAATTTTGAGTAGACTTCTATTTAAATTGTGATAGTATGAAAAAAGTTTTTTTATAATTATAAATTTTTTATGAGGAATGTTTTATTATTTATTCTTCTGCTTATGGGAGGGCTGTGGGCTTATGATTATTATGATTGTAAGACGGTTAAGGCAAGAGTCATTGCTAAAGCGCAAATTAGGGAAATCCAAGAGGCTGCCGGAAAAAAAGTTTATATGGCAGAATATTTTGGAGAACAGGTCAGGGTTGTTCATGTGTTGTCAAAAAATGGATTTTGGGTGCGCCCGATAAAAGACAGCACGGTGACTTCTTTCGTGACGGCAGATGTTGCTCAGCTGCAATTTATGTCTGGAAATGTTAAGAGCGCGGATATTGAAATGGCTTTCCATAAACAGCGTAGACTTGTTCTAGGAATGATTGGCCTTATTGTGTTGGCATTCTTGGCAAGTTGGTATGAACCGGATTCAGATTCTGTGAAAAAGATTTCGGAAAAATAAAATGCACATAAAAAAACTCTTTTGGAATACAGCCAAAAGAGTTTTTTTCATTTTTAACTTTCTAAAAGGTGCAAAAGTAATATATACATTCGGTTATATACCTTTATTTTTATGCGGAAATAATTAAATATTTGTGCTTTCAGCATATTTTTGTGATTTTAAAATTGACAAACTCAAGAGTTGATTCTATATCAATAGTTGAGTATTTGATTAATGAGGTGAACAATATGAAAGAAAATAAATCTCTTAGAGGAAGAGTTAACGATAACGAACCAAATCCGGTTGATGTGCACGTTGGTAACAGAATTCGCCTGCGCCGTACAATCTTGCACATTACTCAGCAACAAATGGCTGAAATGCTTGGATTAACTTTTCAGCAAATACAAAAATATGAAAAAGGTATGAACCGCGTCGGAGCAAGCAGACTTTGGGATATTAGTCGCGTTTTGGAAGTTCCGATGGGCTTTTTCTTTGAAGATATGGATGAAGACGTTGTTAAAAACAGTCCGCGTATGCTCGGCAAAGATCAAAATGAAAAGAATTATTATTTTGAAGAAGATCGCCGGACTTTTGATGATGATCCGATGAAAAGAAAAGAAACATTAGAATTGGTTCGTGCTTATTACAAAATTCCTAATCGCTCAATTGCGAGAAATTTGTTTAATTTAATGGTTGCTTTGTCAAAGTCAAACAGCAACTTGGCTATGGCTGAAAAAGACGAAGCAAATGATGGAAAATTCTAAGCAAGTCTATAATGGTGATAAGCCAAAATTTTTTGGCCGGCGTAAAGGCAGAACAATTCGTAAGGCAAAGAGCTTTCTATTAGAAGATTTTTTACCGAAAATTCTGCTCAAAGCGTCGGCTGAAATTTGTTTGGCCGATTGTTTTTCGGAACCGAAAAATAAATATGCGCTGGAAATCGGTTTTGGCGACGGAGCTCATTTGGCCGCCATTTCGCAAAGTCAGCCGGATACCGGTTTTGTGGGCGTTGAGGTTTATAAAAATGGCGTGGCTAATTTGTTGTCATTGCTCACCGGTGTAAAAGAAGGCAACGGAGAGGATTTGCAAAACATCACACTAAAAGACGGGTATGTCGATAATGTACGAGTTTTTGATGATGATGTTCGATTGTTGTTTTCTGTTTTGCCGGCTGCTTGTTTTGATAAAATTTATTTGCTTTTTCCTGACCCGTGGCCTAAGAAAAAACACGCCGGCCGACGTTTTGTAAATCCGGACAATTTGAAACAATTAGCGCGTCTTTTGAAAAAAGGCGGCATCTTGCAAATAGCCACCGACCATAGCGTATATAAGTCTTGGGTGTTGCATACAATGGCGCAGGATAAGAATTTTGTGTGGACGGCCAAAAGTTCCGATGATTGGCGCAACCCTCCTGCAGATTGGTTTGAAACGAAATATCAGCATAAGGCAATACGAGAGGGCCGTAAACCGGTATTCTTTGAATATCGGAGAATTTAAAGTTTCATTTCTTCTAAGGCAGAAAACAGAGAATCACTTTTAGGTGCGTATCCGTAATTTGAATTTTGCCGCGCCAAATTGTGCATATATAAAAGTGAAAATAATCTAACCGAGGGGGTTAAACCCAACTGAGGGTCTTTGTAGCTGTCAATTAATTCCAACAGTTGTTTGCGTTTGATTTTTTCACGCATACAAATGCTGTCTAAAATGTACCATTCTGATTTAGCTAAGCGCATACTTGTTTTTCTTTCGAAAACAGAGATAACTCGGTTTGATAAGATTGTCATTTTTTTGTTCCCCAAACAAGTTGTATTTGTTGGTAATATAAAACAATCAAGTGATAATTGCAACTGGAAAGTTTATTATTTTCAATAAATATCTCTAATTATTCTGCTTTTAGAATGAAATTTTTGAAAAACAAGATTAAAAAATACAATTAATTAAGCATATTTTAGACTCGGAATAGACTCAAGTGATGATTCTGTCATTTTTTTTTAAAAATTGTATATTTTTTGCTTGCATTAAGTCTGTGGTTGTGGTATATACACGCTACAACAATTGTTTTGAGGGGGTTGCCCCGCAGCGAAGCAAATATAAAATATAGTGCAAACCTTTGTTGCGAAAGAGTTTGCGAAATGTAACAAATTTAGATGGCAGATGCCCTATATGGTGCTTTTTGCCGTTTAGCTATAGGAAAAGTATTAAAAAAATGGATACACAAAACATTAGAATCCGCTTGAAAGCTTTTGACCATAGATTGCTTGATCTCTCTACAGCAGAAATCGTGCATACAGCCAAAAGAACAGGCGCAAATGTCAGAGGACCGATTCCTCTGCCGAACAGAATCGAAAAGTTTACGGTGAACCGTTCTCCGCACGTTGATAAAAAATCTCGTGAGCAGTTCGAAATCCGTACTCATAAAAGACTTCTGGATATCGTAGATCCGACACCGCAAACCGTTGATGCTTTGATGAAGCTTGATTTGGCTGCCGGTGTTAATGTTGAAATTAAATTGTAATTTAATGTTGGCTCTTAGAAATTAAGACGTCAACCTATTAAGAAAAGGAAAAAATAATAATGCGTACGGGTCTAATCGCAAAAAAATTAGGAATGTCCCGCATTTTTGAAGCAGACGGAACTCATGTTCCTGTAACTGTTTTGAGTGTAGAAGGTCTTCAGGTTGTAAATGTTAAAACAGCTGAACAAGACGGCTACAATGCAGTGCAGCTTGGTACAGGTGCTATTAAAGCCAAAAACGTAACCAAGCCTATGAAAGGATATTTTGCAAAAGCAAAAGTTGAACCAAAGAAAAAATTGGGCGAATTCAGAGTTTCTGAAGATTGCTTGCTTTCTGTTGGTGATGAATTGTCTGTGGAACACTTTGTTGCCGGTCAATATGTTGATGTTTGCGCAACTTCTATCGGTAAAGGTTTTGCCGGTGTTATGAAGCGTCACAACTTTGCCGGTTTGGAAGCATCACACGGTGTGTCTATTTCTCACCGTTCTCACGGTTCTACCGGACAAAGACAAGATCCTGGTAAAGTTTTCAAAGGTAAAAAAATGGCCGGTCACTTGGGTGCTGAACGTGTAACAGTTCAAAACTTAAAAGTGGTTGCTATTGATGCCGCCAAAGGCTTAATTATGGTTAAAGGTGGCGTTCCTGGTTCTGAAAATGCTTGGGTTAGAGTTACTGATGCCGTTAAAAAACCGGCTTATGCCTCTGTTCCAATGCCTGCAGGATTGAAAAAAGTTGATGAACCTGTTGCAGCGGCTGAAACTCCAGCTGAAAATGCATAATGAAGTGTAAGGATAGTAAAATGAAACAGGACATCTTAAATTTAGAAAATAAAAATGTCGGCTCTATTGAACTCAACGATGCTATTTATGGTTTGGAAGTTCGCGCTGATATTTTACAACGCGTTGTAAATTGGCAATTGGCCAGATTGCAAAGCGGCAATCACGCTACCAAAGGCCGTTCTGATGTGGCTTTGACAGCAGCAAAACCTTTCAAACAAAAAGGTTCTGGTAATGCTCGTCAAGGTTCTCGCAAGGGCGCGCAATTCAGAAAAGGTGGCGTTGTGTTTGGTCCGGTTGTTAGAGATCATTCTTTCGACTTGACTAAAAAATTCAGAAAACTTGGTCTGAAAACTGCTTTGTCTGCAAAAGCTAAAGCAGGTAACCTTGTTGTTATTGACGAAGCAAAGCTGTCGGCTCCTAAGACAAAAGATTTACAAGCTAAATTGAATGCTTGCGGTCTGACAAACTGCCTCTTCATTGACGGTAAGGAAGTTGATGTTAATTTTGCATTGGCCAGCCGTAATATTGCCGGAATTGATATTCTGCCAACAATCGGTGCCAACGTTTATGACATCTTGAAAAAGGACAAATTGGTGTTAACAAAAGATGCAGTAAATTGCTTAGAGGAGAGATTAAATGGTTAAGAGCAAATCAAACAATGTAACTGCAGCAATGTATGATACATTGGTTCGTCCGGTAATTACCGAAAAATCTATGGTTTCTTCGGAAGCTGGAAAAGTGGTATTTATGGTACCTTTATCAGCTACGAAAGATGATGTTAAAGCCGCTGTTGAAGCCATCTTTAACGTTAAAGTAAATAAGGTAAATACAATTAAACAATTCGGTAAAGTAAAGAGCTTTAGAGGTCATCAGGGCGTTCGTTCTGATTACAAAAAAGCCATCGTTACTCTTGCCGACGGTCAAAACATTGATGTTACTACAGGAATTTAGTTATGGCTTTGAATACATTTAAGCCCACATCTGCAGGTCGTCGCCAACTTATTCTCGTTGATAAAAGCGAGTTATACAAGGGCAAGCCTGAGAAAAGTTTAACAAAAGGTCTGAATAAGACCGGTGGGCGTGATAACTTTGGTCACGTTACAAGTCGTCGTATTGGTGGCGGTCATAAACGCAGCTACCGTGTGATTGACTTCAAACGTAATAAATTTGATTGCGAGGCTACTGTTGAGAGAATCGAATATGATCCAAACCGCACTGCATTTATCGCTTTGGTAAATTACAGCGATGGTGAAAAGGCTTATATTTTGGCTCCACAACGCTTGAAAGCCGGTGATAAAATTGTTTCTGCCGAAAAAGCAGACATTAAACCGGGTAATGCTATGCCTTTGAAGAGTATGCCGGTTGGTACAATCGTGCACAACGTTGAACTTCGCTCCGGAAAAGGCGGACAACTTGTTCGCTCGGCCGGTTGCTATGCTCAAGTTGTTGGTAAAGATGCCGGTTATGTTCAATTAAAATTAAACTCTGGCGAATTGAGAATCGTTCGTGAAGAATGTTTGGCTACCGTTGGTGCGGTTTCTAATCCGGACAATCAAAACGTTTCCCTCAGTAAAGCCGGTCGCGCACGTTGGATGGGTATGAGACCTGTTTCCCGCGGTGTTGCTATGAACCCGGTTGATCACCCGCTTGGTGGTGGTGAAGGTAGAACTTCTGGTGGCCGTCATCCGGTTACACCTTGGGGTAAACCTACTAAGGGTGCTAAAACTCGTTCTAACAAAAAGACAGATCGCTTTATTATGAGATCTCGTCACGATAACAAAAATTAATAAGGAGAAAAGCTAATGACACGTTCCGTATGGAAAGGACCTTTTGTTGATGGCTATCTTCTGAAGAAAGCTGATGCTGCCAGAGCTTCCAGCCGTAATGAAGTGATTAAAATTTGGTCTCGCCGTTCTACAATGTTACCGCAATTTGTTGGTTTAACATTCGGTGTTCACAATGGTCACAAATTTATTCCGGTTTTGGTTACTGAAGATATGGTTGGTCACAAATTCGGTGAATTTGCTCCGACTCGTACATTCTTTGGCCACACCAAGGCTGATACAACAGCGAAGAGAGGTTAATTATGGCTAATTTAAATAAAAAACAAGCTATGGCTGTTTGCCGCTCTATTCGTACCAGCCCGCGCAAGTTGAACCTTGTTGCTCAATCTATCCGCGGTTTGGGTGTTGAAAAAGCAGTTGCTGAACTGAGCTTTTCTAAGAAGAGAATCGCAAAAGTTGCATTGGGTTTGTTGCAATCGGCAATTTCCAATGCTGAAAATAATCATAATTTGAATATCGACAAACTCGTAGTTAGCGAAGCTTATGTCGGTAAAGGTATTGTAATGAAACGTATGAGTGCACGCGGTCGCGGCAGAGGGGCAAGAGTTTTGAAGCCTTTCTCAAGTATGACTGTTGTTGTAGCAGAGCGTGGGGAGTAAGCAGATGGGACAGAAAGTAAATCCTACAAGTCTTCGTTTGGGCGTTAACCGCACTTGGGACTCTCGTTGGTATGCTGATGAAAAGTTTACTGACTATCTCCACGAAGATTTGAAAATTCAAAAATTCTTGGGTGAAAAATTGGCTCAAGCAGGTATCAGCCGTATTGTTATTGAACGTCCGGCTAAAAAAGCAAGAGTTACTATTCACTCAGCCAGACCAGGTGTTGTTATTGGCAAAAAAGGTCAGGATATTGAGAATTTAAGAAAAGATATTCAAAAATTGACTGATTCTGAAGTTCAATTAAACATCGTTGAAGTTAGAAAACCTGAGCTTGATGCGAAGTTGGTTGCTGACTCTGTGGCACAACAATTGGAACGTCGTGTTTCATTCCGTCGTGCAATGAAAAGAGTTATGCAGTCTGCTCTTCGTTTGGGTGCAGAAGGTATCAAAGTTTCTTGTAGCGGTCGTTTGGGCGGTGCTGAAATCGCCAGAACTGAACACTATCGTGAAGGTCGCGTGCCTTTGCACACACTTCGTGCGGACATTGATTATGCAACCTCTACGGCTCATACCACTTATGGTGCTTGCGGCGTAAAAGTTTGGATTTATAAAGGCGAAATTATGAGCCACGATCCAATGGCGCAAGATAAAAAGTTGGCTGAACAAAAATAATAACGAGAGGTTAGAATAAAATGTTAAGTCCAAAACGTTTAAAGTTCCACAAACAGCACAAAGGCCGTATTCACGGTTTGGCTAAAGGTGGATCAGAATTAAGTTTCGGTTCATATGGATTGAAAGCTCTTACTCCAGAACGCGTAACCGCCCGTCAGATTGAAGCTGCACGTCGCGCTATTACTCGTGAAATGAAAAGAGCCGGAAGAGTATGGATTAGAATTTTCCCAGACGTTCCAGTATCTGATAAACCTGCTGAAGTTCGTATGGGTAAAGGTAAAGGTGCTATCGAATTTTGGGTAGCAAGAGTTAAACCGGGTCGTATTATGTTTGAAATCGGCGGAGTTCCTGAAGAAGTTGCTCGCAAAGCATTTGCATTGGGTGCTGCAAAATTGCCGGTTAAGAGCAAATTCGTAAAACGTTTGAACTCTGATGCCATTGAAGGAGAAGCATAATGGTTAAAACTAAAGATTTACGCGCTATGACTAATGACCAATTGGAAGAAAAATTGATTGCCGATAAAAAAGAACAATTCAATTTGAGAATTCAACAGTCAACCGGCCAGCTGCAAAACACTTCTAATATGAAGAAAGTTCGCCGTGAAGTAGCAAAAATCAACACGCTCCTTGCAGAGCGCAAGAAGAATAGTTAGGAGAAAGAATATGCCTAAGAGAATTCTTCAAGGTGTTGTTGTAAGTGATAAACAGGATAAAACCGTAGTTGTTAGTGTTGAACGTCAAGTGATGCACCCTGTTTATAAGAAATTCGTGAAGAAAAGTAAAAAATTTGCTGCTCACGATGAAAACAATCAGTGCAAGGTTGGCGATAGAGTGTCTATTCAAGAATGCCGCCCTATCTCTAAAAATAAATCTTGGACTGTCATTTCTGATAACGCCTAGTAATGAAGGAATAAAAAAATGATACAAATGCAAACCAACCTAGATGTTGCTGATAATTCTGGAGCACGCCAGGTGCAGTGCATAAAGGTTCTTGGTGGTTCCAAGAGAATGACTGCCTCTGTCGGTGATGTTATCGTTGTAGCTGTACAAGATGCTTTGCCGAAAGGGCACGTTAAAAAAGGTGATGTTCATAAGGCTGTTATCGTAAGAACTGCCAGCGACATCAGACGCAAAGACGGTAGTGTTATCCGCTTTGACAGCAACGCAGCTGTTTTGATTAACAAAGATGGTGAGCCAATCGGCACACGTATCTTTGGCCCAGTAACCAGAGAGCTGCGCGCTAAAAAATTTATGAAAATCATTTCATTAGCACCGGAGGTATTGTAGTATGCCTAAATTGAAAATTAAGAAAAACGATACTGTAATTGTTTTGTCGGGTGACGATAAAGGCAAAATCGGCGTCGTAAAACAAGCAATGCCTAAGGAAAACAAGGTAATTGTAGAAGGCGTAAATTTGGTAAAACGCCACACTAAACCTTCTCAGACCAATCCTGGCGGAATTGTGACAAAAGAGGCTGCCATTAACGTATCTAACGTTGCCATTGCCAAAGACGGCAAAGCAACAAAAGTTGGCTACAAAGTAGTTGATGGCAAAAAAGTACGTTTTGCACGTAAATCCGGTGACGTAATCGATTAATAGGGGAAAATTTTATGACAAATTTTGAAACATTATATAACGACGTCATAAAGAAATCTCTTGTGGAAAAATTCGGTTACAAGAACCCACACGAGATTCCGAAGCTGACAAAAATCGTTTTGAATATGGGTATCGGCGATGCCGTTACCGATAAGAAAAAAGTAACGACTGCTATGGAAGAATTGGCTTTGATTTCCGGTCAACAACCGGTTATGACAAAAGCCCGCAAATCAATTGCTACCTTCAAATTGCGTGAAGGTATGCCGATTGGCTGCAAAGTAACTTTGCGTTCTGACAGAATGTACGAATTCTTGGAAAGACTTGTTAATATGGCTTTGCCGCGTATTAGGGACTTCCACGGAATTAACGGCAAAAACTTTGATGGCAAAGGTAACTTCGCTTTCGGTATTAAAGAACAGATAATCTTCCCTGAAATCAACTATGAAAAAGTTGATGAAGTTAGAGGATTAGATGTTGTTATTTGTACAACAGCTAAGACAGATGAAGAAGCTAAATTCTTGCTGACTTCATTCAACCTGCCTTACAAGAAATAAGCGGAGATTTTACTATGTCAAAAACAAGTTCAGTTTACAGAAACTTGAAAAGAGTAAAGATGGCAGAGAAGTATGCTAATCGCCGTCAAAAACAAAAAGCAATTGCAATGGATAAGAGTGTTTCTCCGGAAGAGAGAATGCAGGCTCAATTTGCTTTGCAAAAGTTTCCTAAAAATTCTGCAAGATGCCGTATTAGAAATCGTTGCAAAATTACAGGACGTTCACGTAGTTATTACAGAAAATTTGGCCTGAGCCGTGTTGAATTGAGAGATTTGGCAAGCTTTGGTAAAATTCCTGGTTTAGTAAAATCAAGCTGGTAAGAAGGGAGAATGATATCATGTCTATGAGTGATCCTTTGGGCGATATGCTCGCACGCATTAAAAACGCACAAAGAGCTAAGAAGAGTGATGTTGTATCACCTGCTTCTCGCTTGCGTGAAAATGTGTTAGAAGTTTTGAAAAGAGAAGGCTACATTGCCGGTTATGAAAAGACCAATGTACGCCCTGGTATTGATGAACTTCGTATTCAATTAAAGTACTACGAAGGTAGTGCAGTTATTACTGAAATTTACCGTGTATCTACACCGGGTCGTCGCGTTTATTCAAGCGTTAAGGACCTGCCTAGAGTTTACAACGGCCTTGGTATTTCCATCATCTCTACCCCGATGGGTGTTATGAGTGATAACGAAGCTCGCAAGGCAAACGTTGGCGGTGAAGTTTTGTGCCAAGTATTCTAAGGAGAAAATGGAATGTCAAGAGTTGGTAAATATCCTGTTGTTGTTCCTGCTGGCGTAGAATTAACCATCAATAACAACGTTGTAACTGCAAAAGGTAAATTAGGCGAACTTCATTTTGCCTTTGACGACAGCCATATTTCAGCTAAGCTGGAAGACGGTAAAGTTGTTGTCACACCACATTCTTTGAGCTTAACCGCCAGAGCATTGTGGGGTACAACCCGCGCTCAAATCCAATCTATTGTAAAAGGTGTGAGCGAAGGTTTTACTAAAGATATGGAACTTGTCGGCGTGGGCTATAAAGCCCGTGTTGAAGGCAAAAACTTAGTTTTGTCTTTAGGCTTTTCGCATGATGTGGTTTTCCCTGCACCGGAAGGTGTAAAAATCACTTGCGAGTCTCCGACACAAATTAAAATCTTTGGTGCTGACAAACAGTTGGTTGGCCAAGTTGCCGCTGAATTGCGCAAATACAGAAAACCTGAACCTTATAAAGGAAAAGGCGTGAAGTATGCAGGCGAAGCTGTTCGTCGTAAAGAAGGTAAGAAGAAATAAGGAATAATTCGATGAATACACCAAGAAATTTGTTTGAGAGAAGAAAGGCTCGTGTTAGAACTGCTATCAAAGCAGCTGCAAACGGCAAATTAAGATTGTCTGTTTTCCGCAGCGGCAAGCATATCTATGCACAAATCATTGACGATGTAAAAGGCTCTACAGTTGCTTCTGCTTCTACTTTGGATAAAGAAGTTAGAGCTAACATCAAAAAATCTTCTACGGTTGAAGCTGCAGGCTTCATTGGTAAATTAATTGCTGAAAGAGCAACAAAATCAGGTATTTCTGAAGTGGTTTTTGACCGCGGCGGTTATATCTATCACGGTCGTGTAAAAGCTTTGGCCGATGCTGCTCGCGAAGCTGGTCTGAAATTCTAGGAGAGAAAGATGGTACAATCTACAGATCGTCATAATTCTAAAAAAGAAGTAAAAGATGAATTGGTTGAAAAACTGGTTCATGTAAACCGTGTTGCTAAAACAGTTAAAGGCGGCCGCACAATGTCATTTGCTGCAGTTGTCGTTGTTGGTGACCAAAAAGGCCGTATCGGATTTGGTTCCGGTAAAGCTGCTGAGGTTCCTGAAGCAATTGTTAAAGCAACTAATGAAGCCAAAAAGAATATGATTCGCATTCCGCTTCGTGAAGGCAGAACTTTGCACCACGACGTGGCTGGCCGCTTTGGTGCCGGAAAAGTTGTTTTGAGAACAGCTCCTGCCGGTACCGGTGTGATTGCCGGTGGTCCTATGCGTGCAGTGTTTGAAGTTTTGGGCGTACAAGACGTTGTTGCTAAATCATTGGGTTCTAACAACCCTTACAATATGATTAAAGCTACATTTGCTGCTTTGCAAGCAATCAACTCTCCGAGAATGGTTGCTACAAAACGCGGCAAAAAAGTTGGCGATATCGTTAGCCGCCGTGAAAACACCGCTGGTAAAGAAGTTAAAGAGGAGGCATAATCTATGGCTACTAAAAAAACTATCAAAGTTACCAGAACAGGTAGCACAATCGGCCGCCCTGCTATTCAAGAAACTCACTTGAAAAGCTTGGGATTGACCAAAACCGGCCGCATAGTTGAAGTTGAAGATACTCCGGCTATCCGCGGTCTTATTAAAAAAGTGGCTCACTTGGTAAAAGTAGAAGAATAGTGAGAGTGCTGGAAGAGTAATTTTACTCTTCCGGCAAACTCCGAAATTTGTTCTGTTTGAACTAGGTATTAACTATAAGGTAAAAAAAATGAAACTGAATGAATTAAAAGATAACGAAGGTGCGACAAAAAATCGTAAACGCGTTGGTCGTGGTATCGGTTCCGGTAAAGGCAAAACCTGCGGTTTAGGCCACAAAGGTCAAAAAGCTCGTTCCGGCGGTGCTAAATGTGGTTTTGAAGGCGGTCAAATGCCTTTATACCGTCAGTTGCCTAAGCACGGCTTTAAGAATCCGTTTGCAAAGACTTTTGCCGTTGTAAATTTGGATACTATTCAAAAAGCTATTGATGCCGGCAAACTTGACGCTAAAAACATTAACGTTGAATCTTTGTTGAACTCTAATGTTGTTTCTAAGCAATTGGACGGCATTCGCTTGCTTGCTCGCGGTGCGGTTACAAGCAGCATCAACATTACTGTTGACTCTGCTTCTAAATCAGCTGTTGAAGCTGTTGAAAAAGCAGGCGGCAAAGTTAGTTTTGTTGCAGCAAAATAATCAGAGTTATTTGCTGAAATCATTAAAAATCCCCGTTCAGATGAATGGGGATTTTCTATTTTCTTATACTAATTTAGTTATTAAGTTTTCACTATAATGTAAAATTTACAAAGAAAGCTTATGTTATCCAATTCTTTTGTATCGAAACAACTAAAAATATCTAGCGAATCGGGAAAAAATAGAGAAAAATTGAGGATAAAGATAAATTAGTTGCAAAAAAAATATTTTTGTGTAATAGATTATAGCCAAATGGGTTTTTTATAGCCCTGTGTTTTGTTTTTAAAATTTTAAGGATGAAAAAATGGTATCATTAGCAGAAAAAATGGCGGCAAATATTGATATGTCTGCCTTTAGCAAAGCTGACGAACTGAAGAAAAGACTTTGGTTTACAGTTTGGGCTTTGATTATTTTCCGTTTGGGCACATATATTCCGCTTCCAGGAATTAACCCAACAGTGTTGGCTGAAATGTTCAGCCGTAATCAGGGCGGTATTTTGGGTATGTTTAATATGTTTTCCGGCGGTGCGTTGGAGCGTATGACAATTTTTGCTCTCAATATTATGCCATACATTTCTGCGTCAATCATTGTTCAGTTGGGACAATCGGTTATTCCGTCTTTGATGGCTCTTAAAAAAGAAGGCGAAGCCGGTCATCGTAAAATTACCCACTATACAAAGTGCTTGACCGTGTTGATTACCATTATTCAAGGTTATGGTATTGCTGTTGGTTTGGAAAGCGTTTCCGGTGCTAATGGCTCGTCAGCAGTGATGATTGACAGCTTTGCTTTTAGATTCTCGACAATTGTTTCTTTGGTCGGCGGTACAATGTTTATTGTGTGGTTGGGTGACCAAATTACTCAACGCGGCGTGGGCAATGGCTCTTCATTAATCATTACTGTCGGTATTGTGGCCAATATTCCTAACGCTTTGGCGCAGACTTTTGAATTGGGTCGTGCCGGACAAATGTCGGTTATGACAATTTTGATGCTGTTGGCAATGGCTTTGGCTTTGATTTATGTGATTGTTTTTGTGGAAAGAGCGCAAAGAAAAATCATTATCCAATATCCAAAGCGTCAGATGGGTATGCGTATGATGGCGGCCGAAAGTTCTCACTTGCCGCTGAAAATCAATCCAACCGGTGTTATTCCGCCAATTTTCGCCAGTTCTTTGCTGTTGTTGCCTATCACAATAGCTAATTTGTCGGCCGAAAAAGGTCCGTCTTGGGTACAGAGTTTGAGCCAGATGTTGGGACACGGTCAGCCTGTGTATTTGGGTTTGTATGCGTTCTTAATTCTGTTTTTCACATTTTTCTATACTTCAGTAGTATTTAATCCGCAAGAAACAGCAGATAATTTAAAAAAACACGGCGGCTTTATTGCCGGTATTCGCCCGGGTAAAAATACGGCGGAATATCTTGATTATGTGATTACACGCTTGACGGTTATTGCCTCAATTTATTTGGTTTGTCTGTGTATTTTGCCGGAATTGCTGATTAGTAAAGTAGGCGTGCCGTTTGTTTTGGGTGGTACGACACTGCTTATCGTGGTTCAGGTTACAATGGACTTTGTCGGTCAGGTTCAGTCACATTTGATTGCTTATCAATATGAGGGACTTTTGAAAAAAGCCGCATTAATAAAAAGGAAAGGGCGTTAATGTCTGAAACAAAAAAAGGACTTTATGTCGTATTTACCGGTGCCCCCGGGTGTGGTAAAGGAACACAAGCTCGAATTTTGAAAGAAAAAACGCACATCTGCCACTTGTCGACAGGTGAAATGTTAAGGGAGTATGCCGAACAGGATACTCCCTTAGGGCGTGATTTAAAAGCTTTGTTGGATAAAGGCGAGTTTGCCACCGACGAAATGATTATTGAAATGGTGCGCAACCGTATTGGTCAGCCTGATTGTGAACGCGGTTTTATTTTAGACGGTTTTCCTCGTACTTTGCCGCAAGCCGAAGTGTTGGAAAGCCTGCTTGCGGAAAAAGGCATTAAACTAACTTGTGTTTTGGAAATTCAAGTGCCTGATGAAATCATTATGGAGCGTATTTTAGGCCGCTATTCTTGCTTGAAATGCGGTGCCGGTTATCACGACAAATTTCAAAAACCTAAGGTTTATGGTGTATGCGATGTCTGTGGTGGAACAGAATTCGGCCGGCGCAAGGACGATAACCGCGCAACCGTGCAGAATCGTTTAGTTAACTATCGTCTATTGACCTATCCGACAATTCCGTTTTTTGAAAAGCGTGGCTTGTTGCGTACGGTTGACGGTACCGGAACGATAGAAGCGGTTAGTAATAAGATTGATGAAATCCTCGGGATATAGGGAAACTCGTCTAATGGCTTTCTGCTGGTAAGATTTTTTCTTATGTACTAATTTGTACACTGCGAAAAAATCTTACTTCGCATTAAGCTCATTATCCGAGTTTCTGCGAGTTTTGTGTGTTTTGCGCTCGTGTACCACTTTGTACACTGCGAAAAAATCTTACTTCGCATTAAGCTCATTATCCGAGTTTCCAAGAGTTTATGTGGTTGTCGGAATAGAGCAGTCGGTATTTTGCGTGCTAAAATTTTCTTCTTTACATTTATAGTTTGTTTTATTAAATTGAATTGAAAGCGTTATGGTGCTTTTAGGGCGTGAGAACCCTTTATACACATAGTCGTTATAGCATAGCGACTAAAATATTATATGCCGATTTCCGTTGGACGGATGTCGGCTAAATAAGGCTATGAGCTGAATAAGCCGAGCCGTTTATGTGTATACGGTTTCTCAACATCCGCCCGCTTTTTTATAGCGGGTTTTGTTTTATGTATAGCAAAATTAAACGGAGTTAAGAAATATGTATAAAAGTTTTGATAAAGGCCGCTCTATGATTGAGATGCTTGGAGTTTTGGCGATTATCGGTGTTCTTTCTGTCGGCGGAATCGCCGGATATTCAAAAGCGATGGAACAGTTTAAAATGAATAAAGCTATAAACCAATATAATATGCTGATTTTTGGAATGTTGGAGCATTTAGACGGCATTAAAAAAGAAAATAAAGGCGAATTTGTCGGATTATTGGGCTTGGCAAAAGATTTAAATTTGATTCCGGCAAGTTGGCAGGCTGATGAGCGCAGTGAATATATGTCCGGTTTTGGAAATAAATTAACTGACGATCTTGGTAATACCATTCAGTTGTTTTTCGTTCCCAATGGTCATGCCGGTGCTTCTGCTCGTATGGTTTTTAGCTTATTTATGGGTGGTTTATCCGACAATGAGAATGGAGGTCAATATAGTGCCGGATTTTCTAAATCTTTTTGCATATCGGTTCTAAATAATGTGGTTCAACCTCTTCATTCCAATTTGTTATGGGCTAATATTCAAAATCATACCACTTTACATGGTGATACATATTGTCCTAAAAATGGTAATCGCAAATGCTTAAATAATCTTACGATGGATGATATAAATTCAATGTGCAGCTATTGTACCAGGGATAACTTATGTCTGCTATATCTAAATTTTTAGCATATTTTCCTGTTTAGAAGTCTGAATGTTTGATATATGAATTAAGCACTATGTTTGATTTTTTGTAAAAAAAATTGATTTGTATGCATAAAAGGGGTTGACTCTGATAAATATCACGCCTATAATCCGCTTAATTTTGAAAAGTGGTGATCAACTTTTTGAATGTATTAATTAATTGAAAGTAAATGGAGATTAAATTTGGCTCGTATAGCTGGTGTAAACATTCCAAGTGCCAAGAGAATTGAAGTCGCACTGACTTATATCTTTGGTATTGGTAGAAAATCTGCTCAAGATATTTGCGCAAAGTCAGGGATTGATATGAATCGTCGTGTTAGTCAGCTCTCTGATGAAGAAATTATGAAAATCCGCGAAGTAATTGATGGCGGTTACCTTGTAGAGGGCGAACTTCGCCGTGAAGTTGGTACCAACATTAAGAGATTGATGGACTTAGGTTGCTATCGTGGTTTGAGACATCGTAAAGGTCTGCCTGTTCGCGGTCAGAGCACAAAACAAAATGCTCGTACCCGTAAAGGTAAACGTAAAACCGTTGCGAACAAGAAGAAATAAGTGAGGTAAGTGCAAATGGCTAAAGCAATTCTGAAAAAGAAAAAAGAAAAAAAGAATATCACTTCCGGTGTGGCTCACGTTGATTCTTCTTTCAACAACACAAGAGTTACAATCACGGACGCACAAGGTAATACTGTTTCTTGGTCAACCGCAGGTGCACAAGGTTTTAAAGGTTCTAGAAAATCTACTCCTTATGCCGCTCAGGTTGCCGCTGAAGAAGCCGGTAAAAAAGCTCAGGAAAACGGTATGAAAACTTTGGAAGTAGAAGTTAAAGGACCTGGGTCAGGAAGAGAATCTGCAATTCGCGCATTGCAGGTAATCGGTTTTACTATCACAACAATTCGTGATGTAACCCCAATTCCACATAATGGTTGCCGTCTGAGAAAAAGACGTCGCGTCTAGTTATTATTTGGGCACAGGCCTTTTTTAAGGCCTGTTGCCGTGTTTTTTATATGTACATATAACTTATCAAGAAAAGGACAAAACCGGTGATTCAAAAGAATTGGCAAGAACTTATTAAACCAACTAATTTGCAAGTTTCTCAAGATGAGGCTGCTCACAAAGCAAAAATAGTGGTTGAACCTTTAGAGAGAGGCTTCGGTCTTACTCTGGGTAATGCGTTGAGAAGAGTTTTACTGTCCTCATTGCAAGGCGGTGCTGTTTCCGCTATAAAAATTGATGGTGTTTTGCACGAATTTTCTGTAATTCCTGGCGTTCGCGAAGACGTTACGGATATTGTGCTCAACATTAAAGAGTTGGCGGTTGCCGTTCACTCTGACAGCGCAAAAATTATGACCTTAAAAGCTGAAGGACCTTGCGTGGTTACGGCAGCTATGATTGAAACCGGTCACGACGTTGAAATTATGAATCCGGAGCATATTATTTGCACGCTTGATGCCGGTGCAAAAATTAATATGGAATTAACTGTTACTACCGGTAAAGGTTATGTTCCGGCATATAACAGCAAATCTGCCGATGCTCCTATCGGTTTGATTGCCGTTGATGCTATTTATTCTCCGGTTAAAAAAGTTTCTTATAAGGTTGAAAATACTCGTGTTGGTCAAATTACCGATTATGATAAATTGACTATGAATATTGAAACAAACGGTGTTGTTTCTCCGGAAGATGCAGTGGCTTTGGCTGCTCGCATTTTGCAAGACCAATTGAAGCCGTTTATTAACTTTGATGAACCTGAAAACGAGTCTGAAGATATTCACGAAGAATTGCCATTCAATCGCAATTTGCTTCGTAAAGTTGATGAACTTGAATTGTCTGTTCGTTCGGCAAACTGCTTGAAAAATGACAATATTATCTATATTGGTGACTTGGTTCAAAAAACCGAAGCCGAAATGTTGCGTACTCCAAACTTTGGTCGTAAGTCTTTGAATGAAATCAAAGAGGTTTTGGCTAAAATGGGTATTCATTTGGGTATGGAAACTCCGGGTTGGCCGCCTGAAAATATAGAAGAGTTGATTAAGCGTTGTGACGAACACTTCTAAGAGTTAAAAACTCGTCTAATGGCTTTCTACTTGCAAGACTTTTTCTTATGTACTTCTATGTACACGGCGAAAAAGTCTTGCGGCGCATTAAGCACATTATCCGAGTTTTTAGAATATGAGCTAAAGAGAGAAAATTCACGTACTTCTGTGTACGCTAAAATTTTCTCTCTTCTTGTTTTTGGCACTATCTACATCACTATCCGTAATTTTGTATATTTTGGTTTGCAGGACTTTTTCTTATGTACCTCTATGTACACGTCGCTCTAAAATACCGTCGCATATACACACGCTATCCGAGTTTTTAGTAAAGGTATAAGAGAGAAAGTCTAAAAAAGATTTTCTCTCTTCTTGTTTTGGGCACTATCTACACCAATATCCGTAATTTTGTATCTTTTGGTTTGCAAGACCTCTTCTTATGTGCTTCTGTGTACACGGCGAAAAAGTCTTGCGGCGCATTAAGCACATTATCCGAATTTTTATAAATAAAGTAAGCTTAAAAAATAATCCTTGTATCGGTTAAGATACAAGGATTATTTTTAAGTTTGTTTGGAAGTTTTGCCTGTTAGCCAATGTTCTCAGCCAGAATCATTTTTCGGGAATTTGAATGGCTTTACGGCAATCACCGATTGCGTAGTTATAGTTTCTATACATCCGCTGGAAATCTTCAAATAAACTATATCTAAGCCAATCTCCAAAGCCAATGCAGTTATAAGCATTAACGCCGTGCGTCATTAAAATGCTGATAGTATCGTCAAAATCCGTATCAAGATAGAGCTCAGCTGAGGTGAAAGTTGCTTGTGACACCGGAACATTGTTAAATTTCAAATTATCCAGATAGTCTGAAATTTGTTTATCATCGGCAAAATTAAGCCTAAATTTAAGATGGTCTCGTGAGATAAATATGTTTTGACGCTTAGTTTCAATGCCCCAAACACAATGTTTCAAGTTTAAGTCCAGACCATCTTTTATGAAAAGATTGCCATTTTGTTCATAAAGCAGTCGCCGCGGAGTTTTAATAAACTTTTCCGAAGAAGGTAGATTCTGCACAGCAGAATTGCTTGAAGATTTATCAGTTTCAAGTCCGGCAGTGCTCTTATTTTTTCGGCGTTTTTCGTACCAAAGTTGTAACTCTTCATCACTAATTTGATAATCAGTAATAACATCTTCCAAAGCTTTAATTTTATTATTCATAATATTTACAAAAAATGGTAAAACATAAAAATACTAAATCGCTTATAATGTGTAGCATAATACAAACAAAGAATCAAGCTAATTTGGCAATTTTGTCATAATCGGATTAAGAATGGTGGGTAATGATAAAAAAAAGCTGAAAAAGTCTTGCGGCGGATGAAGTGCATTATCCGAGTTTCCAAGAGTTTATGCCGGTTGTCGGAATAGATTAACCGGTATTTTTGTACGCTAAAATTTTCTGCTTTACATTTATAGTTTGTTTTATTAAATTGACATTGAAAGCGTTAAGGTGCTTTTAGGGCGTGAGAACCCTTTACATTGATAGTCGTTAAAGCATAGCGACTAAAATATTATATGCCGATTTCCGTTGGACGGATGTCGGCTAAATAAGGCTATGAGCTGAATAAGCCGAGCCGTTTATGTGTATACGGTTTCTCAACATCCGCCCGCTTTTTTATAGCGGGTTTTGTTTTATGTATAGCAAAATTAAACGGAGTTAAGAAATATGTATAAAAGTTTTGATAAAGGCCGCTCTATGATTGAGATGCTTGGAGTTTTGGCGATTATCGGTGTTCTCTCTGTCGGCGGAATCGCCGGATATTCCAAAGCGATGTCGAGTTTTAAGCACAATAAATGGCGGCAGCAAGTAGAGGACTTGATTTTTAATATTAAAGACGCTTATAAAAATGAAAAAACATACGGAAACGGCAATTTATTACCGACAATGCAGTCCATAGGCATTGTGCCGCAAGATATGCTGAATGAGGGTAATGTTGATTTGTTTGGAAACAAGGTTTCTATAAAAAGCAGAGGTTGGAATGGGTATGTTCGTATGAATTTGCTGTTTGAAATGATTCCTAATAAAGAATCCGTGCAAAATTGCCACGATTTGCTGCAGATGGTATCAGTTTATACCAATTATATTTGGACAGTCTCAGTCTGTACCGGAAATGGTTGTGAATATACCGGACCATTTATTTATAGAGCGTGCGGCAAAGTTGCTCCGGCGGAATATGTTCAGGAAACTAAATGTAAGGATTATGATTTTGCTGAAGTTATGCAGGCTTGCCGTGTTTGTGCGGAAGAACCTTGTTCAGCTTTGGTTCTTTTTGATAATAATGCCTAAATTGAAAAACATACTTCTCAAATTTGATAAATTATGTAAAAATGAGAAATGTATTTCTCAAAAATCGAGTCATCTCTTGCGGCAAGCGGCGTTTTTAACCAGAATAGCGCATAAATCGGCGAAAGAAATTCCTAAATACTTTGCCTGTTCCGGCACCAAAGAAAGTGCGGTCATTCCGGGGTTGGTGTTAATTTCCAACAAAACGACTCCGTCTTTTTCGTTATAGCGAAAGTCGCAACGGGCAACTGTTTGACAGCCTAAGGCGTTATAAACAATTTCGGTGTAACGTTTGCAGGTTTCGGCTATGTTTTCCGGAAGTTCTGCTGGCAGAATGTGATGAGTTTTGCCGGTGGTGTATTTGGCTTGATAATCATAAAACGAACAATCGGTTTTAAGTTCGGTAATTACCGAGGCTTTACCTTCAAGACACATAACGGTTAATTCGCGACCGGCAATATATGGCTCAATCAGAATCGGCAGATTTGGGGCTGAATAGGTTACTCTTTTTGCTTCTTCCGCGTTATGAACAATATAAACACCGACACTTGAACCGTCACACACCGGTTTTACAACGTACGGATAAGAAATTTTAGTGCCGTTTTGCAAATAAGCGGCGGCTGTTGTTTTTTCGCCTTGCGCCACTTTAACGCCGGCGGCTGAAGCCAATAGCTTAGTTAAATATTTATCCATTCCCAACGCTGAGGCTTTTAAACCGGAGTGGGTGTAAGGAATTTGCAATAAGTCGAGTAAACCCTGCAGTTCTCCGTCTTCTCCCCAATTGCCGTACAGACCATTATAAACCACATCTGGTTTTTCAGTTTTAAGAGTATCTAAAAAAGTCCAAATATCGGTTAAATCGTGTTCAATTACAGTATAGCCTTTGCTTTTTAAGGCGGAGGCTATGTCGTTTTTGGAAGATATACTAACTTCGCGTTCGGCAGAGAATCCGCCATAAACCAGCAAAACTTTTTCAGACATCATTTTTTCCTTTATAATCTTAAAATTTCTGTTATTGTAAGGAAAATTGTTTAATGAATGGCTAAGATGAAAAAGGGACTTTTAATATTTTTTTCAGGACTGTTATGGATAACTGAGGTGCAAGCTTTGGAAGTTAGACACAGCCTGAAAACGACAATCGGTTTTTTTGACGCGTGCGAAACAATGTTTACTTATGCGTTTTATAATAATAAAGATTATGATATTAAAACTTCTATAAAAACCAGCGGAGCGTTTGGGGTGTTGTATCCTTTTACTGCCGCTTATCACGCGGTGGGAACGTATGATAAATTTAAGTTTAAGCCTCAAGATTATTTTTATGAAACACAAACAAGGTTCAGACATCGTTCAAAAGAAATTGTGTATAAAAACGGCGAGCCGCAATATCGTGTGAGTGTGAAAAACGAACATAGGCGTACTGATGAAATCAAAACAAATCTGCAATATTCTTTTTCGGGAGATTTGCTCTCGGTGTTTGGCGAACTGACGCAACGTATTATCACAAAAGGCAAATGTGATTTGGAGCAATATTCGTTTAATGGCAAAAAATATGCAAAATCAGTTGTTAAAACCTTGAAGAAGGAAAAAATAAAAACGGAATATTTTTCCGGCAAGGCCTTGAAATGTCAATATAAACAAGAAATTTTAGATGACACGGACGCCGGATTTTTATTAGATCCCGACGAGCCTATTTATTTTTGGGTGCTGCAAGATGAAAAGACAAAAGCGTGGTTTGTGGCTAAAATTTTAATTGAAAACACACCGTTTGGTAAATTGCAGGCGGTGACAACCAATATAGAGGTGAAGTTATGAGAAAAGCGGAATTGTTATTGCCGGCCGGTTCGCTGGTAAAATTGAAGACGGCGTTATTATATGGTGCCGATGCGGTGTATGCCGGAACGCCGGATATGAGTTTACGCACACAATCCAAGTTTTCATTAGAGGACTTGAAAGAAGGGATTGAATTTGTGCATCAACAGGGCAAAAAAATCTATTTAACCCTCAATTTATATATTCACAATGAAGAAGCCGCCAAATTGCCGCAATTTGTGAAAACTTTGCAAGAACTGCGGCCGGACGGAGTTTTGGTGGCTGACCCCGGGGTGTTTTATTACTTAAAAGAAAACGCGCCGGAATTGAAACGCTTTGTTTCTACACAAGCGAATATTTGTTCGGGACAAACTGTAAAGTTTTGGCAGTCAATGGGGGCGAGCCTGTGCGTTTTGGGACGTGAAGTCACATTTGCCGAAATGGCGGAAATTCGCAAGCAGTGTCCGGATATTTTATTGGAATGTTTTGTGCACGGCGCAATGTGTATGTCTTATTCCGGCCGTTGCTTAATTTCTAATTTTATGGCGGATAGAAGTGCTAATAAGGGAAAATGCGCTCATTGTTGCCGTTGGCACTATAAAATGCATTTGCGCTTAAAAGACGGAACAATCAAGGAATTGGAAATAAATCAGGATAATGCCAAGGCTTTTGAATTTTTACTTGAAGAGGAGTTTCGCCCAGGGGAATATTATGAAATTGTGGAGGACGAACACGGCGGCTATTTGCTTAATTCCAAAGATATGTGTTTAATGCCGCGTTTGAATGATATTTTGGGAATCGGTATGGACTCGCTGAAAGTGGAAGGTCGCAACAAAACCGAATATTATGCCGGAACAGTGGCGCGCGCTTATCGGCAAGCTATTGATGATTATTATGCGAATCCGCAGGAATGGGATTATAAAAAGTATATGGACGATTTATACACCTTGCAGAATCGCGGATATTGCTTAGGTTTTCACGATGGCAAGCTGACAAATGTCAGTCAAAATTATGAATATACCAGAACGCTCGGCGAGTGGCTGTTTGCCGGTTCTATTGTGGAGTGGCAAGGCGATGATGCTGTTTTTGAAGTGCGTAACTATATTAACAGCGGTGAGTTTATCGACTTTTTAATTCCGAATACCTTGGAAAATTTGCGTTTGACTTTGACAGAATTTGAAGATGCCGACAGCGGTGAAGTGACACCGCGCGTTTCGGCCGGACAAGGTAAAAAAATCCGCATTAAGCCGGCGCAGTGGAATTTGCCGATTGCCGAGGTTAAGGCTAAATTGCCGCAATATGTGATTGCTCGCAAATGGCAGGGATTAAATGGGGAAAATGCTGAAATGTATGAACGCAAGCGGCAAGAATTTTCACAGTTGATTAATAAAGAGGATAAATAAAATATGCTAAAGAATCCGGTTTTGGTCATTGCCGGTCCGACAGCTTCCGGTAAATCCGCTTTGGCGGCGCAACTGGCGCACGATTTAAACGGCGTGGTGCTGAACTGTGATTCGATGCAGATTTACAAAAATATTCCGATTATTGCGGCGGCACCCGGCGAAGATGAAAAAAAACTGGCGGAGCATCGTTTGTTTGAAATTTATGATTGTGACAAACGCGGCAATGTGGTTGATTGGCTGAATTTGTGCGTGACGGAAATTCGTAAGTTGTGGAAGGAGAATCGGTTGCCGGTGGTTGTCGGCGGCACGGGTTTTTATGCCGAAGCATTATTGAACGGGGTGACGCCGATACCGGAAACACCATCGGAAGTACGGGAAAATTTGCAATTGCGTTTGCAAAATGAAGGTTTGCCAAATTTGTATGCCGATTTACAGCAAAAAGATGCGGAAATTGCCGCTAAGCTGAATCCTAATGATAAAACGCGTATTATGCGCGCTTTAGAGGTTATTGAAGCAACGGGGCAAAAACTGTCGGCGTGGTATGAAAAACCATTGGTGCAAAAAATACCTGAAGCAAATTTTATTAAAGTGAAAATTATGCCGCCGTTGGAAATTATTGCCGAGCGTTGTTGTCAGCGTTTGGAAAAAATGGTGTATGAACTGGGTGCGTTGGCAGAAATACATAACTTGTTTTTGCAAAATCTGGATGAAAATCTGCCGGCAATGAAAGCATTGGGCGTGCCGGAACTCGGTTTGTTTATTAAAGGTCAGATGTCTTTGCCGGAAGCTTTGGATTTGGCAAAACTACACACGCGGCAATATGCTAAGCGACAGCGGACGTGGCTAAAAAATAAAATGGCCGCCGATATTGTTTTTGAAAATGTTTATCAGGGGCAAAAAGACTATTTACAACAGATTTTCAATGTTATAAAACTGTGAACAACGTTATAAAACCTTGCACATTGTGTCATTCGGTTATAAAACTATAACATAATTAAATATGGAGAAAATGCAAATGTTTGCAAAATTAATGGGAATGCTCTCTGCTGATATGGCAATTGATTTGGGAACGGCGAACACTCTGGTTTATGTGCGTGGTCGCGGAATTGTTCTGAATGAGCCGTCAGTGGTGGCAATTGAAGAATATAAAGGCCGTAAGCAAGTTCTGGCCGTGGGTAATGAAGCTAAACAAATGTTGGGCCGCACCCCTGGTAATATTCACGCTATTCGTCCGTTGAAAGACGGTGTGATTGCTGATTTTGAAATTGCCGAAGAAATGATAAAGTATTTTATTTGTAAAGTTCATAATCGACGCGCGTTTGCCGCTCCGTTAATCGTTATTTGCGTGCCGTCAGGCTCTACGGCGGTGGAACGCCGCGCTATTCAGGAATCGGCAGAGTTGGCCGGCGCGCGTAAAGTTTGGCTGATTGAAGAACCTATGGCCGCGGCTATTGGTGCCGGATTGCCGGTGACCGAGCCGACAGGTAGTATGGTTGTTGATATAGGCGGTGGCACAACCGAGGTTGCAGTGCTGTCTTTGGGCGGTATTGTTTATTCTCGTTCCATTCGCGTGGGTGGCGATAAGATGGATAGTGCCATTGTTAACTATATTCGCCGTAACAAGAATCTGTTGGTTGGTGAAAGCAGTGCCGAAAAAATTAAAAAAGAAATCGGTTCGGCTTGTTCTCCGGAAAAAGGTGAAGGACGCACAGTCGAAATTAAAGGGCGTGATTTGGTTAACGGCGTGCCAAAGGAAATTGTTGTGACTGAAAAGCAAGTGGCGGAGAGTTTGTTGGAGCCGGTTTCCGATATTGTGGAAGCAGTAAAGGTGGCTTTGGAAAACACCGCTCCGGAATTGGCGGCCGATATTGTGGATAAAGGCATTGTTTTGACCGGTGGCGGAGCTTTGCTCGCTAATTTGGATCAGGTTTTGCGCAACGCGACAGGCTTGCCGGTGTCTATTGCCGAAGAGCCACTAGCTTGCGTGGCTAAAGGTTGCGGAAAAGCATTGGATCAGGTCAATAAACTAAAAAGCGTTTTATCCAATATGGGATAATGAACTGCACTGTTTAGGGTAAAAGGATAAAGATATGAAACGTCGGGGAACCCTGCTTATCAGAATAGGCGAATTAAAGGTTTTGTTGCGGCGGGTGTTTATCTTTATCCTTTTCTTATGTGCTTTTTTATTTATATTGTTAAGCAAGGTCGACAGTCCGGTGGTTGATAAGGCGAACCACTTTGTGATAAACATAACCGGACCGATTATGCAGGTTGTGGAACTGCCATCGCGTTTTATTCACCGCATATACACCTATTTTTATGATATCAGCCATATATACGCTGATAATCGGGCGTTGCGAGTGGAAAATAAACAAATGATGATGTTGCAAAATAAAGTGCGTACATTGGAAGTTGAAAACCAATTGTTGGAACGTTTGCTTAATTATGTTCCGCCGCAAGATGCAACTTTTATGAGTGCAAAAATTATTGCCGAATCCGGAGACAGTTTTACTCATACCCTGTTGGTTTATGTTGGGGACGAAGCAGTTAAAAAAGGACAAATAGTTTTAGGTGATGAAAGTGTTATCGGTCGCATAGATGCCGTGAGCGGAAAATATGCTAAGGTTATTTTGGTTACGGATATCAACTCTAAAATTCCGGTTGTTGTCGAAAGAACTCGGGTGCGCGGAATTTTAAGCGGCAACAATACCGCCTTGCCGCAATTGATGTTTACGCGCTCTACTTCCGATATTCAAGAAGGTGATGTTATTGTGACTTCCGGTGTTGGCGGAATGTTTCCATCGGGATTGCCGATTGGGTTTGTCAACTCAATAAAAAATGGGGTTATAGATGTGGAAACAATGGCGGATATAAGTCGGGTTGAATATGTGCGAATCGTGGATTATGGTCTTTCTAACGAAAATGAAGAATTAAGTGATTTTTTGGAAAACGAAGTTAATGCACGATAATATAAAAGATAAAATAAATTTGTTTTTACGCCATCGTATTCCCTTGATGACAACATTAATGTTGATGTTTTTGTTCTATTTGCCGATTAATTCTCTGGAATTTAACTATTTTCGTCCGGCGGTGGGAGTTATTTGCGTATATTATTGGACGCTGAAACGCGAATATATGTTTAGTTATATATCGGCGTTTATGGTTGGTTTTTTGATGGACGCATATAGTTCTATTCCCTTGGGAATAAATATTTTAATGATGATGGTATTGGTGTTTATAACCAAATTAGCGGTACGTTATTTTAAGTCTGCTTCTTTTGTCGGAAGTTGGTTGTTGTTTGGTTTTGTCGGGTTGCTGCTTATATTTATTAAATGGTTGTTGGTGTCAATATATTTTGGCGGTTTTATTCCTTTGACGGAAATAATGGTTAATTTTCTTTCTACTCTGATGTTTTATCCGTTGGTGGCCTATATTAATATTTGGGTGCAGGCAAATTTGCTGCCGCAGGAGCGTATCAATGAATAGAAATGGTGAAAAAAACAGAATATTGATACGGCGAACGTTGGTGGTTATTTTTTTTAATTTAATCGCCTTTGCCGTTATTGTGGCGCGTCTTTATTTTTTGCAAGTTAAAGAAGCGGATAAATATAATATGATGTCTGATGAAAATCGAATATCGACGCGCTTTTTAGTGCCGCCGCGAGGTTTGATTTATGATAGAAACGGCGAGGTCATCGCCCGAAACGAACAAGATTTTCAGGCCTTGATGGTGGCCGAACAAACGCCGGATATTGAGCAAACATTAAAGACATTTAAACAAATTGTGCCGCTTTCTGCCGATGAAGAAAGTAAAATTCGCAAAGATTTGAAAAATAAACGGCGTTTTATTCCCGTAAAATTAAAAGATAATTTAAGTTGGGACGAGGTGGCAAAAATATTGCTTCACGCGCCGGATTTATCCGGTGTGGAAATAGATGAAGGATTAAATAGATTTTATCCTTATGCCGATATATATGCTCACGTTTTGGGTTATGTGGGGCCGGTTTCGGAAAAAGATAAAAAAGATAATCCGCTGTATATGGTTCCCGGGTTTAAAATCGGTAAATCGGGTCTGGAACGTTATTTTGACAGCAAACTACAGGGTAGGGGCGGTACCATAAAGCTAGAAGTTAATGCTTATGGACGCGTTATGAACGAAATTGAACGCAACAGCGGCGAAGAGGGAGAAAGTTTAAAACTTACCATTGACGCAAGATTGCAACGAGCGGCCTATGAGGCTTTTGGTGAAGAAAGCGGAGCGGCGGTGGTTTTAGACGTGCGCACCGGAGAAATATTAGCTTTGGTTTCAACGCCGTCGTTTGACCCGAATCTGTTTACAAACGGTATCAGCTATAAACATTGGAACGCTTTGCTGAACAATGAACGTACTCCTTTGGTTAATAAAGCTGTTTCCGGACAATATTCTCCGGGGTCGACATTCAAAGTTGTGGTGGCGTTGGCGGCTTTGGAAGCCGGCGTTATTGATTTGAATACTCGTTTCAACTGTAACGGCGGTCTTGATGTCGGTAATATTCGTTTTCATTGTTGGCGGCATTCCGGTCACGGAAGTTTGAATGTTATAGAGGCTTTGAAATATTCTTGCGATATTTTTTTCTATGAAACCGCAATGAAGTTGGGAATTGATAAAATCCACGATATGGCAGTCAAATTAGGAATGGGAAATTTAATTGAAGTTGGCTTAGATAATGAAAAAAGCGGAATTATTCCTTCAAAGGCTTGGAAAAAAGCGCGCTATGGTGTTTCGTGGACACAAGGAGATGCCGCTAATTCGGGAATCGGACAAGGATATGTGTTGGTGACTCCGCTGCAGTTGGTGACGATGTTGGCTCGGGTTGTGAATGGCGGATACGCCGTGCAGCCTACATTTATTAAACCGACAAAAAAAGAGTTGTCTAAGGTAAAAAGGTTGGATATCTCTACTAAAAATATCGAAATTGTTAAGCGCGGTATGTTTGAAGTGGTAAACGGAGTTGGCGGAACGGCAGGACGCGCTCGCTTTAATATTAACGGAGCAATGATGGGCGGCAAAACCGGAACAACTCAAGTGCGCCGTATTTCTATGAAAGAACGCAATAGCGGTATCTTGCGCGATGAACAACTGCCGTGGCGGCTTCGCAATCACGCTTTATTTATGGGATTTACGCCGGTTGACAATCCGTATTATGCCGTGGCGGTTATTGTGGAGCACGGTTCGTCCGGCTCGGGCGTGGCCGCACCGATTGCCAGCAAAATTTTACAAACGGCACTGAAATTGGATATAAAATAGGGGCGATAAATGTATGGATTGAGATATAGCCGGCAGAATTTGAGTTTAAAAGATAGATTTTTAAAGCTTAACTATGTCTATATTTTATTGATAATAATGTTGGCCGGAATCGGTACTATGACGCTTTATTCGGCGGCTAATGGCAATTGGCAACCTTGGGCCGTCAAACACATAACGCGTTTTGGGGTGACATTGTTTTTAATGATTGGTTTGGCGATGGTAAATATTCGCACTTACTATCGTTGGTCATATCTGTTTTATTTTGTAACTTTATTTTTGTTGATAGTCGTGGAAGTTAGCGGGCACATCGGAATGGGTGCACAACGTTGGATTAATTTAGGATTATTCAAACTACAGCCCTCAGAATTGATGAAAATCGGTATGGTTTTGTTTTTAGCTCGTTATTTTAGTACGGCTACGTTACAAACAATTCAATCGATAAGAGGTTTGGTGGTGCCTGTGGTTATGACGCTTTTGCCTGTCGGTTTGATTTTTTTGCAGCCTGATTTGGGTACAGCCTTGATGCTTCTTTTTACGGCTACAATTCTTCTTTTTGTGGTAGGGGTGCAATGGTGGAAGTTTGCCGTTGTCGGAGCTCTCGGCGTGGCTTTGTTACCGGTTGCTTGGAATTTTTTACACGAATATCAGCAGAACAGAGTTTTGACGTTTTTGAATCCGGAAAGAGATCCTCTGGGGGCGGGATATCATATTATTCAGTCTAAAATTGCCTTTGGCTCGGGTGGAATTTTCGGCAAGGGATTTTTGCACGGCACACAAACGCATCTTAATTTTTTACCGGAAAAACATACGGACTTTATTTTTACTATGTTTTCGGAAGAATTTGGAATGGTGGGAAGTTTGTCTTTAGTTTTGCTTAACATTGTGGTTATAGCTATGGGGTATTTATTTGCCTTTAGAATTTCCAACTATTTTGCCAAACTGGTGGTAATCGGACTGAATACAAACTACTTTTTGTATGTGTTCATCAATATTGCTATGGTTATGGGAATTTTACCGGTAGTGGGAATCCCGTTGCCACTGATATCGTATGGCGGAACGGTTATGTTCTCCATTATGGCGAGTTTCGGCATTATACTGTGTATGAAAATAAATCAGGATAATGACGTAAACTTTAACGATGATTAAGCACTTTCACGCTGAGCTTGTTTGAACAAAACGGAGGGAATATTCGTTTTGAGAGTTTGCGCTCGGTTGCGGATATCTGTGCGTTCTATCATACTTTCTTTATCTAACTGCAAATCGCGGGAAAGAACCAAGGCTTGAATGTCCTTAGGCAGCTGCTTTACATATTCGGAGTTAGGATTTATTCGTTCTCCGTTAGGGTTGCGGTAAGGAACTTTATGGATGCAGCAAGCAACCATAAACATTTGCCGAAGTTCGGCGGACATCGGGTGGTGCGAATCGGCAGTATAATTACTCAAATCAACTCCAATACCATCTTTGTCGGCGCGTTCCACCAGTTTGTTGACCTCTTTAGCAAGTCCTTCTCTCGAGCCGCTGTTGTCTTTGTCAATCAGTTTGCGAATTTGAAATTTGAGCGGAATGCTGGCACGCAGATAATCATCACGTTCTTCAACCGGAATTTCGTGCAAAATCGTTTGCGACAGCGTATCCAAAACATCTTCGCGAAAATGAGCCAATTTAGCTTGAACAGGTTTAGTTTTTAAATATTCAAGCAAATGATGACGATGATTGCAAGATTCTATTTTTTGCATTAAGTCAACAACTTGCGGTAAGAAATCTTCTTTCTTAATTTTGCCGCGGTTATATTGGGCAAATAAATGAATCAACATTTTTTCGTGCTGACAAAATGCCCAATCTTTTTTGATGGTTTTAACATCATCTTTACGGCTTTGCGTCCAAGCTTTCTTCTCTTCGTCGGACAAGGTGTTGGTGCGGGCTTTTTCGGCCAGCGAATCACGTAACATACGTCGTAAAGAAAGCTCAAAGGCAGCAGTTTTACTGTAGCCCGCCGCAATAGCAGTGGCAAACAAAGCTGTTTCCATAACTTTTTCAGGCGGAGGCGGGGTAAAATATTGAGGCACCTGTTCTTCTTTCGGTGGCTTTTTACCGGTGGCAATGTCGCGCAAAGCTTCTTCATTGCCATTGGCCGCCAAACGCATAATTTCTTCCGGAACGCGTCCGTTAAAGTGATTGCGAATAGCCAAAGGAACTTTTATCCAAATTTGGAAATATTTGTTGTAATCACTATAAATACGGCTCAGCGTTTCCGGTTTTGCATCTTCGGAGCAAGCGTTTAAATAGTCAGTCGGGTGATTGGCTTGTAAATAGTCTAAGAAATTATCATCAAATCCATTCATTGCTTGTCTCCTCATTATTCAGGGTTATTTACTATTCCCAAATTTACCTTTAAGACGAGCCATTGTTTCCGGTGAAATCTGAGCTTGATATTTCTTCAAGTCATCGCCGGTTTTGGCGGTTACTTCATTGCCTTTACGGTCGGTTACTTTGTCTTCTCCGGTGTTCATACCCAAACGTTTGGCCATAACTTTATCACGTTTCTCCAGAATATCTTGATGAGATTGCTGTTCTTCAGGAGATAAATGAGCTCGTATATTTTCAATTTGTTGTTGGCGCAAAGCTTCATTGGTATCTCTTTGTTCTTGAGTATTCAATTTAACATTTCCGTCGCGATTTGTTTCGAGTCCGGCTTTTACTAAGTCGGCAGCTTCTTTCATAATGGCGGTAGCTGCTTTAACGTCTTCGTCCGTACCTTTTTCACCGGCCACAATTTGCGGTTTGCCGTGTTCATCTTTTTGAACGGCGATTTTTCCGTCTTGTTTCATTTGGTTGAAGTTATTGCGAATTTCCGTCAATTTTTTGATATCTTCTTGGGCTTTGGCCGAAATTTGTTTTTCCGGAGCAGCATTGGCGTTGTTCTGACTTTGCTGTTGCTGGTTTTTTTCATAAAATTGTTTGACCTGCTCAAATTGCTCTTTACTTAAACCGCATTTAGCCAATTCGTCCATATCAATTTCTTTAGGAACGGCTCCTTGCATAGGGTTACCGTTTAATACGCAGGCGGCATACATACGGGTGGCAACCTCTTTAGAGGCGTTTTCCGGAAATTCTATCGGACGACCTTGGTTGTCAGGTTCCTTAAACATAGCGTCAAAAACCTTAAAACCGGCGTCAGGTGAAACAGTGACGTTATCCGGAGAGCTGTAATGAATTTCAGCATTTTCAAACTTGGCGGCAAAACCTTCTTTGGTCTTATCTTGTTCATAATCTTTAATTTTTCCGTCAGCCGCCAACTTTTCATAATATTCAGCTTTTTTCGCAACCCATTCCGGAACGTTTTGATCATTTTTATCTTGCGGATTAGGTTGGTCTATGGACACAGTCAAAGGTTTAGATGCCGAATTGTCGTTGGTGTCGTTTCCATTATCATTTTCGGCACTATTGGTGTTATCTCCGGTTTGTTGAGAATTTCCCTCGGCTTTTGTCACGGCATTGTTGTAGTCTTCTGTCGATTTGATGTCTTCAGCTTTAATACCGAGTTCAGCTAACTTATCTTTTTGCTCATCGGTTAAAGTAAATTCAGCGGTATCACTCATATTTTTTTCCTTTCTATTTTTTCTAGGTGAGACAGTTTTCGGGTCTTTTCGCTTAGTCGGTACTAAATAATTGTCTCGTTTGATAATTTTAGCAAAAGCGTTTTTAATTTTGTTATGAAAATCGGCTTCATTTTCGGGTGTGGGATTGCGGACAAATAAACCGTAATTCCGCAAGGTGCGAATGAGAAGCTTTTCTTCTTTTGAGGGGACATATTTTCCATCAACAAAAGTTCCGTTTTCAATAGTGTCAATATGGCTGTTGATTTTTTGCAAAACGGTTGACGGATTTTCAACTTCGTCGACAGACTTAATTTCAGGCTTTAATCCCGTGCTGTTATAAAGGTGCATAGCCTGAAATTTTGACCAAAGATTTTTATCGGAACGAATGGCGTTTTCTGCCTTTTCAATTGTTTCTTCCTTATAATCACTAATTTGAGCTCCGAGTGAAATCACGGTATTGACGCGAGCGGCCAACCACGCGTTTACTTCGCCGTTCGGAGTGGTAATCGGTGTTTTTTTGTATTTGGAAACAACATCATCAAATTCTGCTTTGTCCGAGTAAAAACGCCAAGGCTGTTTCAGTTCTTTTAAAGCACTCGCCTCAAAAGGATTGGGAATATAAAAATTTTTCTTATTTTTAACCGCATCAGCCATTTTTTTCCCCTTATATATCCTTATATTAGCATACCTTAAAAGTTTTGTCTAGCTTTTTGTGCAAAATATTAAGCCGCTCGGTCATCGAAATTTGTGTTGGAAATGCCGATGTAGTCAGTTAATATTTTATCAATCAAAGCCAGAGAATCTTGATATTTTAATAGTGAACCGTGATAAAAGCGGCCGGTTTTAGTTTTTTTGCAATCAATTTGTTTGCTCGATTCCACAATATTGCGAATTTTTCCCATTTCTTCATTGGGGGCAACAGAAGAAAGTCGAGGGTTTTGAGGAGATGGACATTCATCTAAATAATTTATTTCAAAAGCTTTACGCACACCTTCAAGATAGCAAAGTTTGGCAAATTCATTAAACATTGTCTGCGCCGCTTTTTTGATGGCGAGAATATCATCTAAATTAGGAGTTCGCCGCTGATTGCAAAATTCTTTAAAGGCCGTTTGATATTTTGAGGGAAACGTCAAAAAAGTTTCGGCTAAATCCAATAAGCTGCTGTTTTGCGCAAAAATCTTTAATTTGCCGATTAATAAAAACATATCGTTGCGATAGGAATCGGCATATTTCTGCCCCCATTTTGTTGAATTTCCCAAAAAAGTATGCGAAAGTTCAAATTCCGGCGGAACGGTGCCGGTTTGGCGGATAATTTGCAAGGCGGAAAGCAGATGGCGGCGCATTTTGATTTTATTGGCAAAAAAGAGTAGGTCCAACAAATGCGGTTTACGGCGAATTTTTTTGTAAGATGTGACAAAGTCTGTGATTTGGGCAATTTCAACCGCGTCGAGGTTTTCTTGTTCACATAATTGAACTTTTTTGAGTGCGGAGCGATAGCCTTTTTCCATTGCGGATATGGTTTCCTTAAAAGTCGGAGGCATTAAAACGGCAATGACCCGCTTTTTTTGAGCGGCTTGCCGGCTGACAGAAGTTAAGTCAAGCCATAGACGTAAAGATTGTATGGTTGAAGAATCTTCGGGAATGACAATATTTTCTTCAAAATAATGACGAAAGGTTTCGTATTCTTTGTTTAATTCGGACGAATGGCGCACATCGTGGTTGGCGGTGTTGATAAAATTGTTTATTTCGGAACGGGATATAAAACACGGAGCGAATTTGCACTCGCTTTTATCTCCCATCACAAAGCAGCCGCTTGAGTCGCGGCAAAAGACAAAATCAATGTTGTTGTAATCAGTCATTATGGGTTTTAAAAATGACTTTTCCAGAGCTTGTTGTAAGAAAGTTTGTCCGTTCATCTGCGTATCCTTTGCTAGAATTTAACAGTTAAGCGTTATCATTTGGTTAATATATAAAACAACTGTGTAGATTAAAATTACTAAACGAACGGGAAAAGAGAAGCAGGCGTGTTCCAAACAAGCAATTTCAGAGGTCTGTTGTTGAGAGACCTCTGAATATTATCAAGGGTATCTTGAGAAGGCAAATCAATTGTCAATGCCAATAACACCTTCTTTGAAGGTAATCTGTACAAAACTATTTTCACCACGGCAAGCAGCGGCAACTACGGAAATAAGCCGTGGGTCGTTGAAGTCTATTGTGCCTTTTTTAGATGATTCATCATATTTATTGCCATCATCACCTATGTAATTATTTTTTATTTTAAGATTATATCTTCCATCAGCACCTTGCACACACTTATTAATTTTATCATTCCTCTTATCAAAACATTGATTCCGACATTTACGTATTTCATCATCCATCTTATCATTACATTGATCAAAACATTTTCTCTCTTCCTCTATCTCTTTATGCAAACATTTACCCCAAGCGTCTTCGTCCCCGGGACCTTGAGATGAAATATATGCAGTTTCAACACTCTCTTTTAAGGGAATGGCGATATTATTAATAGCAGCCAAACACATTTCCGGTACTTCAGGATGAAAAGCTATACGATTAGTATCCATCCAAATATTTCCCCCCAACCCTGAATCTTCGCAATTTTTCCAACTTTCTGGACAAAGGCCGAGTGATTTCCTTATTTCTTTATTATATGGGACACTAAACGATTTGTCCTTGAGGGCGTATTCGTGGGCATCGGCAATCAGTTGGTTTGTTTCGGCAATGATTTTATTAACCTTAAACTGAGTCATCGCTTTGGAATAACCGGCAATGCCACCGACGGAGAGGACTGCAATTATGGCCAGAACACCGAGCATTTCAATCATACTTCTTCCTATCGGGTTTGTCTGTCTGGTCACTACTTGCGCTTTTCTCACTCGTGTACTACTCTGTACACGTCGTTCCAAAAGTGCGGCGTATTGACGCACGACATCCAATCCCTTGAATGTGATAGTGGTTTTCTTTTTATAGTCAATTCCCCTCTCAACATTGTCATTGCCGGACGTGATCCGGCAATCTAGATTCGCGGGTCTGGGCCCGCGAATGACCTGTAAAAGGTGTTTTAAAACCTCGCAACAAATACTAAGCCAACACCTCCAGCTACCGTCATTCTCGGGCTTGTCCCGAGAATCTTGTGCGAACCGACACTTATGTAATAATAAGGCAAATTTATTGACTAGGTTAGTACCTTGTTGCGACAAGATTAACGGGGCAAGCCCGTTAATGACTGGTGCTAGAATTGCTTGCTTTGTGCCGCCTGCCAGTTTCGTGCTGTGCTTGTTATTCTCGCATACATCATTTTTTCTGAAAAAACTTGTAAAAACGCCTGTAGCGGCAGAAAAGGTGCTTTTAATCAGACATCTAGGATTTGCAGAGAGAGAGAGAGAGACCTTTGAATAGCTTATTCATTTTTATATTCTCCTGTGAGTTTATATTTGCTCTCAGTGTACTTAAAAAAAATTAAAAATACCTTAATCCTAATCTGATAATTTTTTTGAACTTCTGATATCCGCTCGAAAGTGAGAGTTTAATTTTTTTTCAAGCTATAGTTAAAAGCAAAGCGGCAATTTTTCCATTCTCAATAGTTCGTTCTCTGTTTTTATGTTACACGGTTGCGTATAATCATAAAAAAACTTTGAAATTTGGAAAACAGTGTGGTAATTTGAACGCAGTTTTAAATGTTTAACACGGAGAAAATAACTAATGTCGGGGAAAGCCAGATATAACGGAAAAGAATCGTTTGCCGAATGGCAAAAAGAATGGCAGTTGGAAGATAGATATAACTTTCGTTCAATTGAAGCTAAATGGCAAAAAATTTGGAATGATGAAAAAGCTTATAAGGTGGAAATAGACCACTCTAAACCAAAGTTTTATGCCTTGGTTGAATTTCCGTATCCGTCAGGCGCGGGATTGCACGTTGGGCACCCTCGTTCTTATACGGCTTTAGACGTGGTTTCTCGCAAAAAGAGAATGCAGGGCTTCAATGTTTTGTATCCGATGGGATTTGATGCGTTTGGTCTGCCGGCCGAAAATTACGCCATTAAAACCGGTGTGCATCCGGCAATTTCCACTAAACAAAATATTGAAAACTTTACCCGTCAACTGAAATCAATCGGTTTTAGTTTTGATTGGGACAGAAGTTTCGCTACTTGCGATCCGGAATATTATAAATGGACACAATGGATGTTTATTCAGCTGTGGAAACACGGCTTGGCCTATAAATCTAAAATGGCTATTAACTGGTGTCCGTCTTGCAAGGTGGGATTGGCTAACGAAGAAGTTGTCAACGGCTGTTGCGAGCGTTGCGGCGCGCCGGTGGTTCGTCGTGATAAAGAGCAGTGGATGGTGGCTATCACCAAATATGCCGACAGACTTATCGATGATTTGAAAGAAGTTGACTTTATCGACCGTGTGCGTTCTACCCAAATTAACTGGATTGGTCGTTCCGAGGGCGCGGAATTGAACTTTGAACTGACGGATAACGAGGGCAATTCTTTAGGTAAAAATATGGTTGTTTATACCACACGGCCGGATACAACTTTTGGCGTGACTTATACGGTTATGGCTCCGGAGCACGAATTTGTCAAAGAACTGATGAATCGTTTTGAAAATGCTGCCGAGGTACAGAACTATATTGATGAAGCGGCTAAAAAATCAGAATTGCAACGTACAGCCGACACCACCAAAACCGGTGTGGAATTAAAAGGTGTTAAGGCAAAGAATCCGTTTACCGGCAAATTAATTCCGGTGTTTATTTCCGACTATGTTTTAACCGGTTACGGAACCGGTGCCATTATGGCTGTTCCGGCGCATGACCAACGTGACTATGATTTTGCTAAAGTGTTTAATTTGCCGATTATCCAAGTTTTGGACGGCGGAGATATTTCGGAAAAAGCTTGGGAAGAAGACGGCAAGCATATCAATTCCGGTTTCTTGGATGGTATGGATAAAAAAGAAGCTATGGCCGCGGCCATTAAATATGCCGAAGAAAAAGGCTTTGGTAAGGCTAAAGTCAACTTTAAACTGCGCGACTGGGTGTTCTCGCGCCAACGCTATTGGGGCGAACCTATTCCAATGGTATATTGCGAGCATTGTGGGTGGCAACCGATTCCGGAAGACCAACTTCCGCTGAAATTGCCTGATGTGCCGGATTATCGTCCGAATGATAACGGCGACTCTCCTTTGGCCAATGCAACAGAGTGGGTGAAAACCACTTGTCCGTGTTGCGGCGGTCCTGCTCGTCGTGAAACCGACGTAATGCCGAACTGGGCAGGCTCTTCGTGGTATTTCTTGCGCTATTGCGACCCGCACAACGACAAAGAATTTGCCTCTAAAGAAGCTTTGGACTATTGGATGAATGTCGATTGGTATAACGGCGGTATGGAGCACACCACGCTGCACTTGTTGTATTCTCGTTTTTGGCATAAATTTTTGTATGACTGCGGTTATGTGCCAATGCCCGAGCCATATCACAAACGTACGTCACACGGTATGATTTTGGCGGCCAACGGCGAAAAAATGTCAAAATCCCGCGGTAATGTCGTAAATCCTGACGATATTGTTTCCACTTATGGTGCCGATACATTCCGTCTGTATGAAATGTTTATCGGACCGTTTGACCAAGTGGCAATGTGGTCGGAAGAAAGTTTGAACGGTGTTTATCGTTTTGTCAGCAAAGTGTATGCTTTGTTTAAGAAAGTGTCAAAAGACGCTAAACCGACGGCTGACGATTTGCGGGCTATGCATAAGTGTATTTTGGAAGTGACCGAGCGAATCGATACAATGAAATTTAACACCGCGGTTTCATCGCTGATGATTTATGTTAATTATCTGGCTGATTTGACACAGATTCCGGCGGAAATGTATGAAACTTTGATTAAACTGTTAAGTCCGTTTACTCCGCATCTGGCCGAGGAAATGTGGGCGCGTTTGGGATATGATACTTTGGTTATTACCGAGGAATGGCCTCACGGCGACGCTAAACTAGCCGAAGATAATATGGTGACAATGGGCGTGCAAATGAATGGCAAAATGCGCGGCACTATCTCGGTTGCTAAAGATGCTTCACGCGAAGAAGTGGAAAAAGCCGCCTTGGCTTTGGAAAATGTCGCCCGTCAACTTGAGGGGCTGTCGGTCAAAAAGATTATTGTCGTACCAAATAGGATTGTAAACATTGTTGTATAAGGCAAAAATAGGAATAATTTTGGCGGCGGTTTGCGGACTTGCCGCCTGTGGGTTTGAGCCGTTGTATGTGGAAAAAACAGCCGGTAACGATTTGTGGTATTATAATAATAAATTTGATACCGATATTGTGCGGGAAATGGCGCAAATAAAAATTGAAACGGTAACCGATCGTATAGGCCAGATGATTAAAAATGAGCTTATGGATACGTTTAATCCGTATGGAACGCCAAAGTGCGCAAAGTATTTCTTAAAAATTCAGCCGGTTAATTCGGAAACCGTGCAACAGGCTTTGCGTGACGATATCACCGCAACCCGTGAAAAAGTTAAATATACGGTTGACTATTCTCTTTGGAGTAAAGAAAACGGGCAATTGGTCAGCGGCCGAAGCTGGATTTATTTGAGCTATGACTTGTTGGATAATCCGTATTCAACCACAATGGATAAGAAAAAAGTGGAAAAAGACGGAGCGAAGATTATGGCTAACGATATTTCTTTGCGAATTGGTGCTTATTTCCATTCATTAAAAACAAAACGCGGTAACCCAAATGAATTTTAAACCGGCGCAACTAGATAGTTTTTGTAAAAATCCTAACCCTGATGTAAAGTGCGTGATTTTGTTCGGCAACAATGAGGGAACTATTGCAATGCTCCAAAAAAAGTGCGCGGAGGCGGTTTGCGAAAACATACAAGACGCTTTTCGTTGCGCCTCTTTGGAAATGAGTGAAATATCTAAGGACGGGCAGGAGATATACGCTGAATATTATGCCCAATCTCTAATGGGGGGCAGACGGGCGGTTATTGTCAGAAATGGTGATAATAATTTAGCCGCGGTTTTGAAAAATTTAATTCCTGAAACAAAGTCGGATAATCTGCTGATTGTTTGCTCGACTTCCTTAAATACTAAGTCATCTTTGATAACTTGGGCAAAAGATAGGTCTGATGTTATAATTTTCGGCTGCTATGAAGACCGAGAAGAAAATATAGCCGAATCGGCGGCAGCTATGATGCGGGCACAGGGGCTGAATTTTGACACGGCAACTCTACAGGTTTTATGCTCGCGATTGTCGCCGGATAGAAAAATCAATCAAAATGAAATTGATAAACTTGCTATGTATTTGGGCGAGCGCAAAAATGTGACAATAGATGATGTTAAGGCGGCAGTAAGTGACGTGGCCGGAGCAAATTATGAGGATTTTTGCTATTATGTGGCCGGCGGAGAGGTGATGAAAGCTTGCGCAATGTTTGAACGTCTGCTGAAAGAAGGCGAGGAAGCGGCGACAATTATTCGGCAACTGACCTATCATTTTAACAAGCTTTTGAGCTGTGCCGCACAAACTGAAAGCGGAAAATCAACAGAAGAAGCGGTAAAATATCTTCGACCGCCGTTGATGTTCTATCGAAAATCGTCTTTTATGCAACAACTCAGAATTTGGACGCGCGAGCGTTTATTAGGCGCGCTTTCTATGCTATATGACTGTGAGCGTGATTGCAAAACCACTAATTTGCCAACGGAGCAGGTGGCGTCGTATTGTGTTATGCGTGTATCTAGTGCCGCCAGAAAGTTCTCAGCGCAACGTGCCTAACGGCACATCTAAAGGCAACTTACGTTCATTCAGAAAATTCGTGTACTTCTTTGTACACTAGGATTTTCTTCAGAACTAGAGTTGCCTTTATCTGCACCATTATCCACATTGCTTGGTAGAGTAGGTGTTTTTGTACACGTCGCTTAAAAATCCCGTCGCATTAAGCTTATTCACTGAGCTTTCTATGTTTGTAATCTAAACGTGTAATTTATTTTCTTTTCTTGATTTCTAAAAACAATGTTGCTATAAAATTTAACGTCCGGTGTTGCACCACTGGACGTTATATTAACTTCGAAAGGGTTAAACCCTCTTTTAACTCTATCTAGGTTAAAGATAACCTATTTTTGTATAAAAGTCAAGACTTTTAGCAAATTTAGGTGGGTTTATCCCTTTCGTAACTGCTCAATAGAGCTGAAAGGTGAAAGAGATGAACGATGTTATCAAAGTTCTAAGTATAATAATTCTTGTACTTAAAATCATCATCCTTCTATTAAAGTAGTATAGTATGATGAGGCGGAGTTTTCAAGCTCCGCCCTTTGATATTTGAGAAAAAGTTTCATTTTTGTATTGCTTTATGGAGCTGTGTACGGCGAAAAAATTTTACTTCGCATTAAGCTCATTCTCGGAGCTTTCTAGAATTTAAAAGTTATGGTCATATGTCGGCCAAAAGCCACATTTTTGCATTTTCTATTTGTTTCCGCAACGGTTTCATCAGTTAAATCTTGACCTCTATATATAACACTATAAGAAGAATTTTTATTTTCTGTTTTCCAACTACGTATTTCTCCAATTACATTAGCCAGTGGTTTTGCCACCTGTACAACATTGCGGCATAGTTCTTTATAGGGTGAAATTCCGTCTCCCTCAGTAGGTACATAATACAAACGAATGAAATAACATCTATAATAAATGCTATAGCCAACTTGAGCCTTAACACCGTATTTGTCTTGAATCCAATCATTATCATATTCTGTTCCTTCTGGAAGCAAACCCATAGCCCCAAACATAGGTGTCAAATCAACTTCGGTTTTATTGTCGATATTTGGAGGTAAATTGCTTTGCAATCTTATAACTCCGGATATCAGCTCTGTCAGCATATTACGCTGCACATTTGATTTCCATACGAACATCGCTTTGGAATAGCCGGAGATTCCAACGACGCTCAATACTCCAATAATAGCCAGTACTCCCAACATCTCTATCATTGAGCGACCTTTTTCAAAAGTGTTATTCATATTTTCAAACCTCCTAAAAAACATAAAACAAAACCCGCTGTCAGAAGCGGGCGGATGTTCGAAAACCGTAATACTATTAAAACGGCTCGGCCTATTTGGCGCATAGCCTTATTTAGCCGACATCCGTCCATTAAGAGCAGAAGTCGGCATAACAAATTTTAAGTCGTTTATGCTAAAGCGACTAATAGTATTAAGGGTTTTCGACGCCCTCGGCATATCTCTATACCTATAAATTTTGTAGCTTGAAAATGTAGAAAAGTAAAGAACTTTGTAAACAAGTTTAGTTTTTGTTTGTAATCTAAAAGTGTAATTTATTTTCTTTTCTTCTTAAAAATAAACAGAGTTGTATTGATAAATATGAAAAAATATCCTGAAATTTTTTCAGGATATTTTTAAGTTGTTAGAAATTTTTTCTTTGCTTAACCAGATATTCTATCAGATTATCAATGTTATAAACCTTGCCCAGCAGGTGCACATAATATTCGTGGCCATAACATTCGCGATAGATAAGTCCGCCAAATTGGTTGAGAATGGAGGTGTCAACAGGCGTATAAAGCACAAAATCAGTTTTGTTATAAAACAGAAAACGTACTTTACCGCTAACATTCTCATCCTTAAATATCCGCCAAAGGGTATAAAAAAGATGATAAACTTTATGAATTGCCCATTCATCAATATCCTCGAATTTTTCATCATCTTTGACAATGAGTAAATATAAAACACGAGTACCGCTCAAAGGAATTTCTTTGACGGAAAATTCCAAATCTTTGGGACAAGCTGGTTGGATTTTCAGCAAGATTTTCTCAATAATTTCCTTTGTCATAACATAATTATTTTAGATGAAACATAAATATAAATTTTATGCCTCAAATAATGCGCCTTAATTATTTTTTTGTCAAGTTATTTAGACAATTTTATTTTCCGGCAAGAATGTTGGCAAACAGCTCGTGCACGCTCGGAATATGTCCGTCGGCATAAAGCGGGTCACTGCCAAAACGATAAACATTATGTCCGGCAAAAGCCAAGTTGTTTTGCACATCTCCATTATGGCCTATTTCCATTAATGTTTGGTGAATGCAATATGTGCGCGGGTCCGGAATTTTGCCGGTGGTGCCGTTAGCACGCGACCAACAAGAGAATTGACATTGTGACAGACAGCCGACACAATGCGCACGTTGTTGTTGCATTTCCTGCCATTCGTCAGGAGTTAAAAATACCAAAGTCGAATCCGGTGTTTCTTTGATAATCGTATATCCTGCTTGCTGCTGCTCTTTTATGTGTTTTTGCGAATCTGCCGCCACATAGACGTTTTTAACTCCGGAAATTGCCAAAGGTGTGTTCAGTTCTGCAGTTGCTTCTAAGCTATACGAAATTTCCGCTGCCTTACGACGCATTAAATTGGCTAGAAAATTGTTCTTTATGGCCGAAGAATAAAAGCCGGTAGGACTGAATTTTTGCAAAATGACATCGCCTTTTTTAGTATTCAGCATAAGCTTTTTCCAAGCGTCGCTAATCGGGCTTTCTTTTGTAATCATCGGACGTGTGCCGAATTGAAAAGCTACATTGCCTAATTCCGGATTGTTTATATAGTCTTGCCAATCGGACAAACTCCAAACACCGCCGGCAATAATTATCGGTAATTCCGGTAAACCTAATTCAATCAGAGCTTTGCGCAGAGCAATCAATCTTTCGTACGGACGTTGCGGTTCCAACGGATTTTCGGCATTTGATAATCCGTTATGTCCGCCGGCAAGCCACGGATCTTCATAAACGACACCGCCTAAAAACTCGGCATAATTTTTAAACGAGCGTTTCCATAAAATTTGCATAGCCCGCGCCGATGATACAATCGGATAATAGTAGACGCCGTGCGCCGAAGCAATTGCGCCCAGATTGTAGGGCAGACCGGCACCGCAGGTTACACCGTGAATGAGGCCTTTTGCGCCTTCTAAAACACGAGTAATAACCTCTTCGGAGTCTGCCATTTCCCACAGCATATTGATGTGAATTCTGCCGTTGCCGCCGGCTGTTTCGTGGGCAATCTGCGCCTGCGAAATCCCTCCTTTTACGGCATATTCCACCATTTCACGATGACGGTTTTCCCTGATTTTTTCGTGAAATACTTCGGGAATTTCATTGCCGTTTTTATCCAGAGCCGTCGGGCTAACCATAGAAATGGTGCCAACACCTCCCTCTTTGGCCCAAGCTCCTGAGCTTTTGCCGTCAGTGCCGTTAATACCTTTTCCGCCTTCTACCAACGGAAAAACTTCCGCGCCGGATAATTTTATTTTTTGGAGTTCTTTCATCAGTTCCTCTATTTCAAAAAAATTAACTGTCAGAAATATAAAACTAATTGTGAAAAAAATAAAGTAGGCACTTTTAAGTGGTATAGTTTCTCTGAGGAAACAATAGGTTTATTGCGCCAGTTTCAGCAAGTCGAAAGATAATTCGTTAAGTGATAAAAAGGCTATGAGCAAACAAATAAAAGCATAAATCTGTAACATACTCAAAATATTTTGATTCTTGGTTTCGGGCAGATATTGCGGAATTAGTGCGAGAATCCGTTTTATTCCGACGGCGGCAAATAAAATAAGTATAAGCTGAAAAAAGATACCGGCATTTTTGAGCGGAACGGCAAAAGGCGTAATTATCTTAAATAAAAATGTAAAAAACAAAAAGTAAAAAACTAAAAACAAGTGATAACTACGGTTTAGCAATTGCTTGACATTTTCTGTTTTTTTTCGCTGTTCGGCTATTTTTTCTGTGGTTAGGGAACTTACACTCACGCCGCGAATGGTTTGCGGTTCTTCTTGTTGTTTTTTCAGGTTGTTTAAGTTGGCCTTAAATTTTTCGTTTATCATACACAAGCCGCAGCCCTTAGGTGTAAAATAGGCGTGATTATGGTCTTTTTTGCATTGTTTCAGATGTTTTAATATATATTCCAACTGGGTTTGCCATTCTAGGGCTGTTGGTCGCTCGTTACCTTTGGTGAAGGCTCGTTCAAACAAAGTCATAGTGGCTTTGTCAAAATAATCGTGCATACTGTAAGGGTGCGGAGCCTGATAAGTGTCCGGCCACATTCCGTAGGCGTAGTGATAGTCTGCAATTCGTTCTTGAATGGAAAGCATTGGTGATTTTTTGTTGCGGGGAGTGCCGGAAAACGGATGAATCCCCTCATTAAGCAGTTTAAATATAATCACCGCGAGCGCGAATTTATCTTGTTCTTCTCCCATTTTTTCGCAAGTTTCATTCATTCCTTCCGGATAAATGTATTCTTCACTTACATATTCGGCCGGATAACGTGCGTCATTTTCTCCTTTTATTGAAAAACCGTCGCAATCAAACATTGCCACTAACATTGTCTTTTTATAAATAGAAACGTTTGCGGGTTTCAGGTCAATAATATAGTGGCCGCAAGCGTGTAAAGCTGCCACCACCGAGGTTATGTTGTAAGCGGCAAAAACGCGATCTATATAACGTTCGGACAAGCCGAGTTTGCGACGCACGGCTTTTTGAATCAGGTGGTCAAGCGATACGGCTTTTTGCGTGTCTATCAGCGGCATCAAATAACCCATACAAAATCCTTGTCGGTCTTCCAAAAGAGCAACCGGCCAAGCTATTTGAATATATTCCGTGCCGTTGTTTTCAATGGAGGGAATATTTGGTTTATTTTGCAACATTGCCTCAAGTTTTTTGCGGTTGCTTTCGCTTTTTTCGTTGTCGTGGAAAATTTTGGCGACAATTTTCGGTTGTCCTTCAACCTCAAAAATTTTGCCGGCGGCACCGCCCTTATTGAGCATTTTGCCGAGAGTTATCTCCTCGTGTCGGCCTTCGGGATACAGAGCTAAATATGATGCGGTTTCAGTCATTGCAGTTTTGCCCATAAAATTGTTTTGTCGTCAGCGTTTATTCTTTGAGCCTTGCTGTTGTTCAGGGTATTGCACAAGGCTTCAACAGCATAAGTTTTTCGAGATTCACTTTCCAGATATTCAACTATTGGAACCAAAAAATTGCGATGAATTTTATAGAAATCTCCGGAAAAAACAAAACCGGTAACGCCATCGGTCATCAGCATAACCCGATTTACATTTTCAAAATTGGTAAAACGGAGACTTTCTTGCCAATCGTCCATTGTGTAAAAATAGGTTTCACACGAAAACGCGCCGTTTTCCGGTTCGGAAATAACAAAATGGTTGTATTCGCCCTCTTTGAAGGCAATTCCGGCACCATCACCGATATGAAAAAAAATCCCTTGATTTTTGCAATAGAAAAAACCAACCAATGTGGCAGAAAAATTTATTAAACTTTGCTTATTTTTAGTTTTGTTTAAGCGATGAAAAAGTAACTTTTGACGGGCAACGCCGATAGCTTTTATAACATCGTCGTGAATTGTTTTGATATCTGAGTTTATTAATAAATCACAAAGTGTTTCGCAAATTATTTTCGCGCCGATTTTGCTGTGTTTGGCCGAACCAGCTCCATCAGAAACAACAGCCACCAATTTATTTTTGGCTGAACGGGCGCAGCTGTAGTCCTGACACGGCAGACCTAAGGATTTATGCAGAGGCCCGCGAATGCTGGCACAAAGAATTTTTATGCGTCCGTTGTTTTTCATAGTTTATTTCTTTTCATTCCAATCATTAATGTCATCTAAATAGTGGGTGGCATTCGGTGCGGATTTGGATATGCACGAAACACTTCGACTTAGCCATAAGAAAAATTCGGTAAATTTCAATCCGGTTAATCTTTTGGGCGGCAACAACGAAAATTTAGCCAACTTATCCAGATTAGCTCCTTGGGTGCCAATGGCGTGAATAACCACTTTTTTATTTTTTTGCGCATAACGGCATATTTCTGCCGAATCTTCCCAACCATAATCCGTTGGTTCTCCATCGCTGATTAGAAAAATCCAAGGGCGTTTGGAAGTTATACCGCAGTTATCATACAAACATTTTTGTTCTTCTATTTTTTGTAAGGCCAATTCCATTGCTTTTCCCAAAGGAGTAAGGCCACCGGCTTCCATTACCGGAGCAGTGAAGTTCATTGCGTCGGTCCAATCAGATGTAACTTTCACCTCATCTTTGCCAAAGGCTTTGATAATAAGCAGTTGCACACGGGAACTGGCGTCAATATCTTCTTTCAGCTCTTTTTCCAAGGCACTCAAACCGGCATTAAGCTGTTTAATCGGTTCGCCGCGCATAGAGCCCGAGCAGTCTAAAACCAACACGCAAGGAGTTCTTTCGTTGGCGTTGTCGGCAAATTCAACATAAGGAATGGTATTCGTATTTTTCTCGTTCATTGCGCTACTCCGGATTATTCGGATAATTATGAGGATATCCGCTGCCTTCAATCGGCTCAGGTAAAGAATAACGTCCGCACGCGGCTATTCCGCAGAGTAAACAAAGAATTACCAATATTTTTTGCAAAGATTTCATTTGTTAACCTTTTTTTTGATGAGTTTAGCATATATTTAACATAAGTAATATTAAATATAAAAGTTAATTTTTATTTTTAACAGAAAGTTGTTAAGGAATGAATAAAATTTTAAAAGTCTGCAGTATTTTATTTGCATTATTTGTTTTAGGAATTAATGAGGCGGCGGCAAAGCTTAATTTATTTCCTGAACCGCGTTATGTTCCGGACTTATCTTTTTACGGTGACAGCGGAAAAGCGTACAAATTGAAAGATTTTGGCGATGATTTGTTGGTGGCTATGATTTGGTCGCGCCGTTGCGGTCCTTGTTTGGCCGATTTGAAGCCTTTAAACGGTTTTGCTCAGGCTGTTATGAAACAGGGAATTCGCGTCATACTTATTTCTCCGGAAGGAGAATGGAAAACGGCAGATGAAAGAAGAATGTTTTTAAAACGTTTCGGCGCATCTAATTTGGTTAGTTATTTAGATAGAAAAGCCGGATTTATGAATGGTATGGGGGTTATGGTCACTCCAACCGCACTTTTAATAAATCGCAATGGTTTGGAAGTTGGGCAAATTACCGGTGCAGTGGAGTGGGATAATCCTAAAGTTGTGGACTATATTGTAAAACTTAAAAATGATTTGTATTCAAAATAGTTTTATAATTGCGAATCCGCCGATAAGCAGCAATAAAAATACAACTGAAAGCCAACCTAAGTTTTTTTCAATAAACTCACGCATTTTTTCACCATAGGTTTTAAGCAACCAGGCCACCAGAAAAAAGCGCATTCCGCGGGCGATAATTGATGCAAAGGTGAAAATAAAAATGTTCATGTGTACCACGCCGCTGGCTATGGTGATTATTTTATAAGGAAACGGAGTTATGCCCGCGCCAAAGACGATCCACGCGCCGTATTCGTTGTACAAATCTTTAAAGGAGTTAAACTTTTCTAAATAGCCATAGAAATTTAATAATGGTTCGGCAATTAACTGGAAAAAATAAACTCCGATAATATAACCCAAATAGGCACCGATAACACTTCCGGCCGTGGCAATTCCGGCAAGTTGCCAAGCTTTTTTCGGAGCGGCTAAAATCATTGGAATCAACATTACATCGGGCGGAATAGGAAAAAAGGAACTCTCAATAAAAGAAATGGCAAACAGCCAATAGACGGCTCCGTTGTTTTTTGACAGGTGAAAAACCGCGTCATAAATTTTCCGCACAAATTTTGTAAATCCCATAATGTTTCCTCTATATTTGTTATAGAGGTGAATTTACTGTAAAAATTTTTGAATTTCAGCAATATCCTGCGGCCTATCCACATAAAAAATATGCGGACGGTTCAATTGATGAGGAACGGGAGTGAACGGTTGCCAGTATTCCACGCAAATTATTTGAGGTTCATTTTTAAGCAAATATTGGTGAGCCGCTTCTTTGCTGTGTACTTCAAAGCAGTCATCTTCGTTTAAATCGGGAATAAGTTTGCAAAAGTCAGGGTTTTCTTTTTTATAGGCGTTAAACAGCATAAGTTTGTGAGATTTATGACCTATTGCATAACTTTCTAAAATATCAAAGAGGCGTTTATGCATATCTTGTGCGGAAAGATAGTGGGCGGCTCTAACCGGAAAAGGCAGGGGTACTCCTTTAGGTTTTATGATTATAAGCGGAAAATTTAAAGATTGTTTGTTTAATTCATTAAGCAAAGCTGTTGCCGGTTTGTCATTTGAATGTAGCGTAACCAGCAAAGCGTTGGTTTTTAATTCTTTAAGATAATTCAAAAGTTTAAAAACATTATCTGTTCCAAACATTTTAATATTGCGTTTAGCCAATATCTTTTGCAGAACATCTAAATTGTTTTTGTTGCGGTCAAAAACTAAAACATATCCTTGTTCTTTAGATTTCATATATTTTCTCCTTTGCTGGAATAAATATATGAAATTTTTGAGAAAATTAAAGAGGCGCGCGCTGTAATATATAAGCCTCAAAAGTGTTGGAAAGCAACATAGCAATTGTCATCGGTCCAACGCCGCCCGGAACAGGCGTAATGGCATAGGCTTTGTCTTTTACGTCATCAAAATCAATGTCACCGCAAATAACTCCGTTTTCACGATTTATACCAATATCAATTAAAATGGAGTTCTCTTTTATCCAGTCGGCCTTAACTAATTTAGGTACACCGCAGGCGGCCACGAGAATATCCGCCTTAGAGGTCAGCTCTTTTATATTTTTTGTTTGAGCGTGAGTTATGGTTACGGTACATTCTTGATTTAATAATAAAGTGGCTAAGGGGCGACCGACAATTAGCGAGGCTCCAATCAAAACCACATTTTTTCCGCACAAATCAGGAGTGATGCTTTTTATTAATTTCATTACACCCAGCGGAGTAGCGGCAATAAAGTTTGGTTTTTCGTTGTTTTGCAACATTCCGGTGTTGTAGGGATGAAATCCGTCAACATCTTTGAGCGGCGAAATAGCATTAATAATGCGGTGAGTGTCTAAATGTTTGGGAAGCGGCAGTTGAACAATAATGCCATTAACATTCTCATCGCCGTTAAGTTGATTTATGGTATTAAGAATTTCATTTTCGGAAATGTTTTCCTCAAAATGATATAGTTTGGAAACAAGACCGATTTGTTCAGCGGCTTTTTGTTTGTTGCGAACATAAATCAAGCTCGGTTCATCATTGCCGACCAAAACAATGGCCAATTGCGGAGCTGAAGGCAAGTTTGCTATTTTTTGTTTTAAATCTTCTTTAATTTCAGAAGCAATTTTTTTCCCGTCAATGATTTGAGCTGTCATTTTTATTCCTTTAATAAAGCTGCAAGTTTTGCCGAAAACTCTGGAGAAGGAGGTATTTCGATATAAAGTTTTTTATAATGGTCGGTTTCTCCGCTGACAATTTTTATTTGGGTTTTTGACACTTTCAAGGTTTTGGCCAACAGAGCAATAAGTTCTTTGTTGGCTTTGCCTTTTTCCGGAACAACTGTTACGGCTCCTTTGAGATATACTTGATTTTTTTCGTCACAAAACACACCCTTAAATCCGTTATACGAGGCTCCGGGGGCTAATTTTATTCTGATAAAATATCCGGTGTTATCAGCAGTGAAAAAAGTCATTACATATACTGCTGAATCCAATGGCTCAAGTGGGTTATAAAAGAACCGACAAAGGCAATACCGATTAACAAAACATAAGGGGCAATGTCATATCCGGAAAGCGGCGGAACTTTGGAACGAACTAATTTATAAGCAGGCTCGGTCAGCATTTTCAAAATATTCATAAATTTTTCGGCATATTTATTGTGAACAGTCATAATTTTGTAGTGCAACATCCAATATAAAATGATGTCGACGGCGACAACTTTGAAATAAATGTCGATGACAACACTTAAAATATCCAGCACCGGCATAATAAAAAGCCCGATAATACCCATTGATTTTTTCTCCTTTATAGATTATCTGTTTTTTCGTTGGTTTTCATAATTTTCTTCTATCATATTAAAGCGGCTGCTGTCAAACCTTCTTTTTTTCAAAACGCCGCGTAATTCTGAAATTCTGCCGCCGACCTCGTCAAAAAAAGTTGAGGATTTACCAATGTTGTTTGAAAACATTGCATTTAAGTTATTGGCTTTCAGATTATCATCTTGTCTGGTTTCACGACGGAGTTGCAGCAGCATTAAGCGTTTTAACCAGTCCTCATAAGCATAAGAGTCTGCCAAATCTTCATCGTCATCGTGGCTTATGCCTAAGTTTTCTTTTTCTTTTTGGCTTATGGTGTAGCCGTAGCCCAAGCCTTGGAGGGATTTCAGCATTTTATATATCATTTTGGCTTTTTCGTAATCTTGTATATCGGTATTTACCTCAACAGCGTCTTTGGTGTAGAAGCGTATCAAATCATTAAGTTCACGAAGGCTGCGGATTTTGTAAATAAGCTGTCCTTCAAGTTCTTGAGAGTCTTCAAGCGGGCATAAACGCAAAAGAGCAAGTAACGTAAAAACGTCAAATTCTTTTTCGTTTATGTTTTTCAAAAAATTTCCGCGTTCTTTGTAATCTTCTTCGGTTATATAACCGTCATTCATGTGTTTTATGGTTTTTAATGCGGCTTCCAACAAATCGTGATAACGTTCATCAAAAGGTTTTGGTTCGTCCTCGTTGTTAAGTTTGCGCCGCAAGGATTGCACAATTTCGGTTTTGCTGATATTCTCCCCATTAATGTTTATTTTGTCTTTTTGCGGAGAAAGAATCAGTTCGCGCAAAACGTCGCGTGCCGCAGGAGTGTCCAGTTGCGGATAGCAAGACTGAACCGCTTGATATAATGAATTAAAATATTTACCGTCCTGATACGGAAACATCAGTCTTTTTCCTCAAAAATTATTTTGGCCTGCTCAACCCAGATTATGTGGTCAATAATCCAGTTGCTGATTTGTTCTATTTTTTCCAATTCAATGCCCATAGCTAGGCCGATTTTGCCGATTATCAACGTTTCGTTGTCGGATAAAACATTGTCTATATGCGACAGCATACACATTTCACGAACAAGCTCTAAAGCCAAATGGCGGTTTTTGATTTGGGCAACATCTTTCAAAACTGTTTCGGTGTCACGGCCTTCTATTATTTGAGGCAAATCGGTGATGCCGTGCGAAAGAGCAGCTTCTGTGATAAATTTTATTTCATCGGAATCACAATTTTCATCAGCATCGGCCACGGCTATTAAGGCTTCAAAAAAAGCCCGTTTTTCTTCCGGATTTGCCGAATCTAAATAAGAAGGTAAAATGTCTCTAATGCAGTCCATAACAATTCTCCTTAAATCTAACTGTTCTTATGTTAGTCAAATTAGGTTAATTTTTCAACAAAAAAGTATTTGAAAAAATAGAAAGTTTGGCGTAAATAATAAGATTATCTTTAATTCTTTAATAATTAGCGAGTATACGGTGTCTAAAAAATATTTTATTAAAACATTCGGCTGTCAAATGAACGTCTATGATTCTTCGCGCATTGCCGATATGCTGCAAAAAGAGGGATATGAAGAGGCTAAAAGACAGGAAGATGCTGATTTGGTACTGTTTAACACTTGCCATATTCGGGAAAAGGCGGCGGAAAAGTTGTTTTCGGATTTAGGTCGGGCTAAACTTGTTGCCGATGAACGCGAAGCTGAGGGCAAAAAAACGGTTATCGGCGTGGCCGGCTGTGTGGTACAAGCCGAAGATACGCAGATTATTCGCCGCGCTCCTTTTGTTGATTTTGCTGTCGGGCCTTTGATGTATCACAAAATTCCGCAAATTTTGTCGGAAGTGGCACAAAAAAAAGAACATTCAGGTATTGTTAATACTGAATTTCCGGCAGATAGTAAATTCGACTTTTTACCGGAAAATAAGGCGCAAGGAGCTTGTTCTTATTTGGCTGTGCAGGAAGGGTGTAACAATTTTTGCACCTATTGTGTGGTGCCGTATACGCGTGGAGCCGAATATTCTCGTCCGGTGACAGAAATAATTGCCGAAGCTAAGCGTTTGATTGCAACGGGGACAATAGAACTTAATCTTTTGGGGCAAAATGTAAATTCTTATCACGGTGAAGATGAAACGGGAAAAGAACGTAATTTGGCCTATTTGTTGCGGCGGGTGGCTGAATTGGACGGACTGAAACGTTTGCGCTATACCACTTCGTATCCGGCTGATGTTGACGATGATTTAATTGATTGCCATCGTGATTTGAAAATTTTAATGCCTTATTTGCATTTACCGATTCAATCCGGTTCAGATAAAATTTTGAAGGCGATGAATCGTCGGCATAATTCTTCAGATTATTTGCGAATCGTTGAAAAACTCCGGAAAGCTAATCCCGATTTGCGTATGTCTTCGGATTTTATTGTCGGATTTCCGGGGGAAACTGATGAAGATTTCCAAAAGACGTTAGATGTGGTCAATGAAGTTAAATATATTCAGGCTTTCTCTTTTAAATACAGCCGACGTCCGGGAACTCCTGCCGCCGTGATGGATAATCAGGTCGAAGAAAAGGTTAAAAAAGAACGTTTAGATGTTTTGCAAACTTTGCTGTTTTCGTATCAGGAAGCTTTTAATAAATCTTGCGTGGGCAAAATTATGCCGGTGCTGTTTGAGCAAAAAGGTCGCCATAAAGGACAGCTTATCGGTCGTACGCCGTATATGCAGAACTTGCATATTGAAACAAATAGTGATAATATTAATAAAATTATTGAGGTGGAAGTTACCGAAGCGACCACGAACTCTTTGAGCGGAAAGGAGATTTAAGATGGCTGAAATTTGTTTTGAATTGTTTAATAATCAATTGGTGCAACAGCTTGTCGGAGCAGCAGATTCTAATTTGCGGTTGATTGAGAAAATGCTGAATGTTGAAATCTTGAGCTTTGGCAATCAAATTACGGTTAAAGGAGCGGCAAGCGATGTGGAAAGCGCGAAAAACGCTATTGAGCTGCTTTATAATAAAGTGAGTCGCGGTATTGAAGTGGGTGAGCAAGAAGTTAAGGCCGCCGTGCGTATGAGCGGTGACTGCAAAACTGATGACGATAAGCAAAACTTAAATGATATTGTTCTGAAAACGAAAAAACGCTATATTTATCCGCGTTCGGCCACTCAGGCTAAATATATTCAAGAGATGATGAAAAATGAGTTGGTTTTTGGCCTCGGACCTGCCGGTACGGGTAAAACTTATTTGGCGGTGGCTTTGGCGGTTTCAATGATGCTTGAAGGGACAATTGATAAAATCATTCTTTCTCGTCCGGCTGTGGAAGCTGGTGAAAATCTGGGCTTTTTACCTGGGGATTTGAAAGAAAAAGTCGATCCGTATCTGCGTCCGCTGTATGATGCGTTGTATGAAATGTTGCCGGCCGAACAGGTGGATAAAAAGTTGGCCTTAGGTGAAATCGAAATTGCTCCGTTGGCTTTTATGCGCGGTCGTACTTTGGCTAACTCCTTTGTTATTCTTGATGAAGCGCAAAATACTACCCCGATGCAAATGAAAATGTTTTTGACTCGTTTGGGCGAAAATTCCCGTATGGTGGTAAACGGCGACTTGAGTCAGGTGGATTTGCCTAGAGGCGTAGTTTCCGGTCTGCGTGATGCTTTGGAAACTTTGCGCAATGTGCAAAATATTTCTTCCGTAACTTTTAGCTCAAATGATGTGGTTCGTCACGGTTTGGTGGCTAAAATTGTTCAGGCTTATGAGGAAAAAAGTAAAAAGTTGCAAGAAAATAATGACTGACAGTTTATTGAATTTGGATATTGAGGACAATCGTTGGAGTGCGGCGGTTGCACAAATTGAAAATGTGGCAGAAAAGGTTAAAGCCGCTGTGTTTGAATATGTGGCGGAACATACCGAATCGGAAGTTTTACATTCAAATTTGCCAATAATCGTTAATGTCTGCTTGAGCAATGATAAGCAGGTTCACGCTCTGAATAAAGAATTTAGAGGAATGGATAAGCCGACAAATGTGCTCTCTTTTGCCAATGTCGATTTTGAAGGGTTCGCCGACGAATTGAATTTATATAAAGAAATAGAACTCGGCGACATTATTATTGCCTTTGAAACAATGCAAAAAGAGGCAGATATCGAAGGAATTTCGTTGCATAATCATTTTTGCCATTTGTTAACACACGGCTTGTTGCATTTGTTGGGTTTTGACCACCAAACGGAAGAAGAGGCAGAGTATATGGAAGGATTTGAAATCGAGATTTTGCTTTCTTTAGGTATTGCGAATCCGTATAAGGAAGATTAAGTGGCTGAAATAGCGACAATATGGCAAAAAATTTGCAAAATTGCAGGGAAAAAATATAAGACGGTTTCCTTGTTGTTTGGTTTGTTGGCAGCCGGTGCATTGCCTCCATTTTTTTGCTGGTGGTTGTTGTTTTTGGCCTTTGGTGGCGTATTTGCTTTAGGTCACGGGCAAAATTCCATAAAACGTCTGTCGGCAATCGGCTATTGGTTTGGGTTTGGCTTTTTTGCCGCAGGGTTTTATTGGATTGGCAACGCGCTTTTGATAGACGCGGCAAAAACCGGTTGGTTATATCCTTTTGTTTTGCTTTTAGGCGGAGCGTTTTTCGGGCTGTTCACAATTTTGCCCTTTGCGATGATGAAATTTAGTCAAAACTTGTCGGGTAAAATCTTGCTGTTGGCGGCAGGTTGGTTTTTAAGCGCGGAGTGGTTGCGTAGTGTGTTTTTAACCGGTTTTCCGTGGAATCCGCTTAGTTCTGTATTGGCATTTAATCCAATATGGCTACAAACTTTGGCGTGGTGGGGAACTTATGGTTTATCTATGATGATTGTGATTATCGCAACGCTGCCGGCGGTTTGGCTGATTAAACCTAACAAGCGCAATATATTAGCGCCGCTTTGCTCTTTGCTACTGATTTCGGGGCTATATTTATACGGCGATTTTGCTTTAGTGCAATGGGGTAAATTAAACGTTGGAGAGCAAATTCGCGTGCGTTTGGTACAGCCGAGCATTCCGCAAACTATGAAATGGAGCCGTGACGCGGTTGAAAAAAATTTTGCGCAATATATCGAACTCAGTCGTGCCGAGGGGTTGGAAAATGTTGATTTTGTGATTTGGGGTGAAACAGCCTCGCCGTTTAACTTGGCTTATGATTTAGAACATAGGGTTATGGCGCAGGAAGCGGTGCCGCCTAAAGGCTATTTACTTGCCGGAATGTTGCAGGACGGCTATGACCAAAATACTGGTGATTATGTGCTTTATAATTCTTTAGCGGCAATGGACTATTGGGGGCAAATACACGATATTTATGGTAAAAATCATCTGGTTCCGTTTGGTGAATATATACCGTTCAGGCAATATTTGCCAAAGTGGATAAAACCGGTTACCAATATGATTGGGCAATTTGCTCAGGGTGAAAAATATCAAACTATTAAGTTGGGAAAATACGCCGAATTTGCGCCGCTTATTTGTTATGAAATCATTTTTTCCGGACAAATTGTGCGTAAACAAAATAAACCAAAATGGGCGGTGGTACTGACAAACGATGGTTGGTACGGAATAAGTGCCGGACCTTATCAACATTTGGTGGCGGCGCAAATGCGCGCGGTTGAAGAAGGTATTTCCGTGGTGCGCAGTGCAAACAGCGGAATCAGCGCGGTAATTAATCCATACGGAATAATAACTTCTAAAATCGGTTTGGCGGAACGTGGTTATGTTGATGATGTAGTGCACATCGGCCAATCACACTCGACTTTATTCGGTCGGTTTGGTAATTTTGTGCCGTTGGCTATATCTGTTTTTTTAGTGCTTCTGTCTTTAATATTGAATAAGATTGCTAAAAAATTTGCTGTTTAAAACTTTCAATAATCGGCGCGGCAGAACTGTTGTAGAGCATTTTGCCCTGAGCGGCATCTAAATTGAATATCCAATTTTCAAAATATTTTTGATTTTCCTGCACAAATTTTATCACATCTTTTTGCGGAATTTTGGTGTGTTCCAATTTTATGGTAAGCCAATATTCATCCGGTTCAGGTTTGTAGATATTCAAAACATATATCAATCCAAGAGAAGTTTCGACAATAATTTTATGCGGCGTTACGTCGGAAAAATCTTCCTCGAAATCCTTTTTATAAGCAATTCCGTTATAAGCAAGATAGGTTATGTTTGAAACAAGTTGCCGTAGTTGTGTCGAACGTGAAAAATAGGTTTGAATAGCTTGGGCCGATAAAGTGTCGTCAGCCAATTTTATGCTTTCAACGGCATCTAAATGAATTTGCAACAAAGGAAAAGGAATCCAAGCATCGGCTCTTCCGGAAAAACCTTGAACCGAACTAATGGTGTAGGTGTAAGGATATTCAAGATTGCGGGCAAAGCGATATTCAGCATCGGCAAGAGGTTTACCGATTATAATTTTATCCAACAGATTTCCGTTAAAATCATAAGTTTCGACTAAAGTGCCTTCTTCCTGCCGAGATGCTGCAGATGGTTCAAGCAAAGCGGTTTTAGCAAAGTCTGAATTTTTATCAATAGCCGTAATAACAGCGTTGTTAACCATATAATAAAAAGCGGAAAGCTGTTCAGGATTTACAAAATAATCGGCGGCTTCCGCAAAGTGCCACACGCCATCATTTTTTAAGTAGATGTTTATTTCTCCGGTGTCCGGTGTGGTTAATTTAATTTTTTGCAAAGCTGATATATTTTCTTTTGTTTGGGCAAAAATATATTGGCCGCGCAAATTTAAACCGGCTTTTTGTTTGATGTACCAAAGTGAATAGGCGGTTAGAACAATTAATAAAACGGAGCAGACAGCAACAATTTTCCAATATTTATTAAACATTGTATTTTCTCCTTAAACGGCGATTTATTAACATTGCGACAGATTTTGCCAACGCAAAAATCAACAGAGATAAAAGTAAAGGATATAATAAAATTTGCTGAAACATCATCAAAAAGATTTGGTGACTATAAGTGTCTTTCAGTTTATATTCCAAGGATTGTAATTTTTTTTCATCAAGAGCCAATGTGCGGCCGGCCTCTGTAATTTGCATAATTTGTTCCATTTGAGACAGGTCTTCGCCGCTGATTTGATAAAGAGTGCGGCGTTGTTCCAAAATTTTGTTTTGCAATGCTTTGTAAGCCGCTTCGATTTTGCTGAAATTCAAGGCATTTAAGCGTTGACTCAGACTCTCGGTGTTTTGTTGAAATACGTTTACCGGCAAACTTTCATAAACATCGTTTCCGACAACCGTGTTGACAACTTTTCTGAACATTGCGCCGTTACCGCTTTTTTCAATAACGCTGAAAGGGTTTTTATCCGGAGATTTTTCATCAATCCAAAAAGCGTCTTCAAGCATATCGACATCACTGAAAACAGCAACACGCCCAAGATGTGCCGATTGTTTGAGAAAAGGTTTCATTTGCGGAGCTATAGAGGTTTGGGCAAAAGGGTTTTCTGTGTAAAGCGAGCTGAATTTGCCGTTAATGATTGCGCCAAGCAGACCATTTTCGCTGATAATTACCGGAGTAACATTTACGGCCGGATTATGAATTTCAAAGGGAGCCGCTTTGTTTAATCTTAATTTCAGAAAATATGAAAAGAAATCTTTATTTAAATTTCCATCGTCAACCATTTGAGGGTTTAATTTTATTTGCCAGTTATCTAAAAAGTCAATTATTTTCACATCTTCATTATTAACGGTTTCTGATTGGCTTGCGGTATAGAAATCAAAAAATACAATAATGCTGCCGCCGTTTAACAGATATTGATCCAAAGCATAGCGCAGGGCTTGAGAAATGTTTTTGGGATTGATAAGCAAGACGGCAGAAACTTGAGAAGAAATGTCGTACATTGAAGGTGTTAATGTAAAAACATTATAATCATTTTCGAGCCAGAGCAGTAATGATTGAAATCCCTCAAGGTTTTGCAAACCGTCCATATAGACACCGATGGTTTTGCGCATTTCAGGATGTAAAAGTCTTATAATGGCGGAATCTAAATCTTTTTCAAAATATATGCGTCTTTGCAACAAGAATTGTTTTATAACTTCTTCCGAGCCGTCTGAGTTGCTTATAACGGCACCGAGGTAGTCGCGGCTGCCTTTGGCGTTTGTTTCAAAGTACAGGCCTTTATTCAAAACATTTTCTTCCAAAGCGGAAAAGGCTTCAACTTGAGTTATGTTGACGTTTATCATTCCTTGTGAAACAGTTTGATAACGCTCCAGAAAACGTTTAATTTGTTGTAAATAGTAGAAATAATCAATATTTGAATTGATATAATCTTTGGAAGCGTAAACATTAATGTTTATCGGGGTGTTAAGGTCTTTCAGCAAAGTTGTCGTCTGAGATTTCGGAGTGTAGAAATGTGAGGCGGTCAGGTCTATTTTAGAAGCGAACAGGTTGCTGATTGCTACGTTTAGCAATATGTTAAGAAGCAGCAATAAAAAAGAAAAAGTCAGAAATTGAATTTTTTTATATCTGGAATTATCTGTTCTAAATTTTAAGACCATAAGGTTAAGCAATAAAAATAAACCGGAAAAGGAAACAAAATATAAGATATTGGTTAAACCTATCTCGGCAAATAAAAAGTCGGCATATCTGAAATAGAGAAAAGTTTGGGGAATCGTTACACTGAGGCCTAAAATAAAAAATCCGGACAAATAGGCAGTGATTGAATTGGAAGTTAAGGAGGAAAGTAAATTCCCCAGGGCGCAATATAAGGCGGAAACAAACCATACTCCCAAAAAGCAGAGGAAAATGTTGCCTAAATCCAGATGAAGCCAACTATAAGTGTAAAAAACAAAAGGAAGTAAGAGTAAACTGCAGACAATAAAAAACAGCCAGGAAACTAAAAATTTTGACAATACCAACTGTAAAATGCTGAGGGGTTGAGTTAATAAAAATTCAGCCGTTCCGGAGCGGTATTCCTCGGCCCAAAGACGCATAGTGACGGTCGGTACAAAAATAGTTAAAATAACAGGTTGGGCAAAAAACAAAGCATATAAGGCAGTGTCGTGCATTCCGAGGTATGAGCCGAAATAAAACGCTGTGCCGATTGAGCTGAAAAGATAAGTGAAAATGACCAAATAAGCCGCTATGCTGCGGAAATAGCCGTAAAACTCTTTTAACAATAAGGCCTTAAATTGTTGCATATTTATACTCCGGTGACTTTTTTAAACGAATCCAACAAGGTGTTGTTTGACATTTTTTTAAATTCGGCCAATTTGCAATCGGCAAGCAGGTTTCCTTTATGAAGCAATAAAACGCGGGTGGCTGTTTCAGCATCTTCCAAAACGTGTGTCGAAAGAATGACAATGTGGTTTTTAGCATAGTCTTTTATGATTTTGCGAATGCTTTCTTTTTGCAACGGGTCTAAGCCTTCGGTTGGCTCGTCAAGCAAAAGAACCTGCGGTTCGGCTAATAGGACCGAGGCCAATTCAACTCGCTTTTTGAAACCTTTGGAAAGGGTCGAAATTTTTTGAAATAAAACATTTTCAATTTCCAGTAACCGTATGCTGTTTTTTAGGGAAGCAATTTGCTTTTCTGCTGAAAGTTTGTGAAAATCGGCAACCAGTGATAAAAATTCCAAGGTTTTCAGTTCGCCGTACAGAGCAGACACTTCTTGGACATAGCCGATTTTTTGCAAATAAGCCAAGCGGTTTTCCTCAATTTTAGTACCATCAAGGCTGATATGGCCGTTGTCAGGTTCTATATATCCGCAAATCAGCCGTAGTAATGTCGATTTTCCGGCACCGTTTTCACCTAACAAAACCGCTAAATCACCTTTTTTCAGCTCAAAGTTAAGATTATCCAGAGCTTTTATGGCCTTAAAGTTTTTAGAAATGTTTTTGACTGTCAGCATTTTGCATTTTCCAAATTAAAATCAAACTATAGTTTAACATTTATTTTTAAATTTTCATTATAATTTTGCAGGAATGTTAAAAAACATTGGTGACAAATTGTTTTTATTGGGGTAATAATATCCTGAAAGTAAAATTTACGGAGTGAAACGTTGGATAATTTTAGCAAAGAAGAATTGAAAAATTTTGTAATAGGACTTTGCGTGGTATGTGCTTTCTGTCTGAGTGTTGTTTTGTTCAAATTGCAACACAACGTTTGGAAAGATGCTGAGGATTCCGATTATGTTATTTATGCCACGTTTAACCGTACCGATGGTTTGGTGGTCGGTGACAAAGTCCGTATGGCCGGATTAGATGTGGGACGAGTGGTTAATTCCGTGCTTGATGACAACTATCGGGCAATATTGACCTTTCAAATTAAATCACATATTCAAATTCCGGAAGACAGTAGTGCCGCAATTGTTAGTTCTGGTATTATGGGTAATAAGTATATTGAAATAGAACCGGGGGGAGCCGAAGAATATATTGCTCCTGAGGGAGATTTTACATATACACAAGACGCGATGATTTTAGACGAGTTAGTTGATAGAGTTATTTCTTTGGGCAAGGCAAAACGAAAGAAAGCTGCTGCCCGAATTGCCGAACCGGCAGAAGAAGTCAAGGAGTAAAAAAATGAGAAAAAAACCGGTTGAAACTATTATGGGTTTGGTTGTTTTGGTGGTGGCTTTGCTGTTTTTGGCTTTTGCTTACAGGGTTTCTGACTTGCAAGTGGTAAAAGGTTATACCTTGAAAGCAGAATTTATGAAAGTAGGCGGTTTGAGTATTGGTTCAGATGTCAGAATTAACGGCATTAAAGTGGGAACAGTGACTTCGCAAAAGTTGAATAATGAAGATTATATGGCTGATGTGACTTTCAGTATTTCTTCAGAGATTAAATTGCCTAAAGACAGTGTGGTATCTATTGTCAGCGATGGTTTAATCGGTGATAAATTTGTAAAAATAGAGCCGGGGAAGGCAGTGGAATATCTGAAAGACGGAGATTCTTTCGCTAATACCAAAGACTTTAAAACTATAGAAGATATGGTTGGAGAAATTATTTTTATGGTAACAGATGATGGTAATAAAGATGAAAATAGCCAAAATTAGTTTAAGTGCAGCATTATTCTGTTTTTCGGCGTTGTGCGCTGACGCCGCGGAAATTGAAATGAATACAGCCAGAATGCAGGCTATGGATAAAATAACCGGCAGAGTAAGCGTTATAAATGTTCCGGTTAATGGTAATGTGCATTTCGGTTCGCTCTCAATTGTGGTCAGAAGCTGTAAAACTAGACCGGTTGAAGAAACTCCGGAAAATTTTGCGTTTGTCGATGTTACGGATAAAAGTCTTAAAGGAGAAGAAATCAATATTTTCAAAGGGTGGATGATATCATCTTCTCCGGCTACAAACGCCGTGGAACACCCGATTTATGATGTTTGGCTCTTACAATGTCTTAATAGTGAAACAACGACCGGACAGTTGATGTCAGAAGAGCAATTGGCAGAGCGCGATAATCTGCCGATGAAAAAGTCTGAGTCCGGTGTAAAAACTTCATCTGAATTGAAAGAGGCGTCAGAGGGAACGACGAAAAAACAACTTACCGACAAGCCGATGAGCGAAATGGAATATTTTGAGGAAGAAAGTGAAAATGGTGAGCCGGAAAATATCGTAAAATCTGAAGAAGAAAATGAAAACGGTGAATTTTCTTTTGACGAAGAAGATGAAAATACAGAAGCTGATACTGTTGAAAAAAATGAGCAGTGATGTTTTTTAGTTAAAAAACGCAACAATCGCCAGCGTTGTCAGTCCGAGGTAAAGAAGTATTCCGCTTAAAAAGTGAAATCCCTGTTTAAGGTCTGTGGACGAGGGTATTGAATTTTCTATCAGCAACGTCATTACAAAAATGTACAAAAGATATGTACCTAAATTAAGCGGAAAAAGGCTGAAAAATTTTCCATTAAGGTAAAACGCTAAAAAAAGCAACAATAAGGGGGCTAAGGCTGACGGAAGAGCGTTATAAAAGCGTAAATTTGCAAATCCGACTTGTCCCATAACATAGCAGTCGTTTGATTTTTTGGGAAAAATTGAGAAGCGCACCGGTTTGGCCCATAGAAGCAGTCCGACAAAAAAATGGGCACATTCGTGTAAAAATGTTCCGGGCAGATTTATCAACATCGCCAACCACATACTTTTATAGGCTTTATGTTTGAGCGAAGAAATTATAATAACGGCTGAAATCAAGAAAATATGATTGCCGGAAATATATGTCAGCATTTCCGGAGAATTAAGGTATTCAAAAAACGCTTTCATAAGCTTTATTTCTTTTCTAAAACGGTTAGTCCGGCAACAAAGGTGTTAAACATCAGTTGGCAAATACTCTTCTTGTTGATTTTGGTGAAAGAATCCAACATATCTTTGGTTAAAAATGAGCTTACGGCAAACAGAGTCAGCCATAAAATTTGCGAAGATAAAATTCTTTCCGGACGTTCCATATTAGGAACAAGTCTTTGCAAAAGCTCATTGATTAAGCCGGTTATTTTAACCACTTTTCGCAAATAAATGTATGAAAACGAGCGGTTATTATTGCGCAGATGAAAGCTATGCAACATAAACCACAAGTTTTTGTTTTCCAAAACAAAATCAACAAAAGTGTGTAAAAAATTGTTCATATCGGCAAAGGCATCATCGGTTTTTTGTACTTTTTCCAAAAGCTTAGATAATTTATCCAAAGTCATATAGTTTTGAATAACTATAAAATTATCCATATTGGAAAACTGATTATAAATTGCCCCGACCGAACAGCCGGAAGCTTCAGACAGTTTGCGAACTGTTAAGGCTTCGGTGCCTTTTTCTTGCACAATACGCCTTCCGGTTTCTAAAAGCAGATTTTGTATATTGTCTTTTTCCATTTTTGCACTAAATTATGACTCAAAGTTTAACACATTTTTGGTATTTATGATGTTAGAATAGCGCAGTTATAAAAGGTATTCAATTTTTTTTTACGGTTATCAAAGGGATAATTATGAAACACAGATGTTTATTGACAATTTTAACAGGGTTGGGGACTTTTCCGCTGCAGGGAAATTGTCAGATGGTGGATTTGCTTGATGAAACACCGATAGATGAAATGGTTTATGAAGATTCTGCTCCGGAAGATGTTGATGAAGAGCAAACTAAAGAAAATGCCACGGATTCTGCCCGCAAATTGCTATATCAAAAACCTGAAATATTAAGTTTGAGGCAAAATCAAATAAAATCTCTGAAGGAATCTGTTGAAGCCGGTAAAGCTCTAAAAGAAAAAGTAGAAAACAAAGTTAAAGAAGAAAAAGTAAAAGAACTGACCGAAGAAGAAAAACTTGAGATATTGCGCAGTCAATTCGCCGTCGCTCCTTTAGGGTTATATTGGGGAGCCAGTAAGGAAGATTTGGAAAAACTGGGTTTTAAATTTAAATCGGCAGAGCGGAAAGATTATAAAAGCGTTTATCAGGTTTTGAATCCGAAGCAAAAAAATGATACGTTTCGGCAAATTACCGCTATTTTCGGTGTACAGAATAAACTTTGGTGCATATACGCGCAGGGGCAGTTGCTGAAAGATGATGCCAAAGCCTCACAAGTGCTTGAATTGTATCATAAATATTATAAGGCATTGGCAACAAAATATGGCAACGCTCAACAACATTTTTCGCCGTATACTTATGAAGAACAGTTAATTAAAGGCGAGGGTGATAAGAAAGTTGTGGAAACAATAACCAAACAGAACCCTTTGGGCGGAGATAACTTTTTGAAGGAGTTGCAAGAAGGCAAAGCAATATTGTATGCAACTTTTCAAAATGATAAAACAGGCGTTACTCTCGGAGTTTCAGTTGATGGCGATGGTAATAGTTATATATCGATAGATTATAAGGATTTCGGTTTATTGGAAAGCGAGAAAGAAACGACTTTAAATAAGGCAATTGAAGATATTTAATAAGGACTGGAAAAATGACTAAAGTAAGTTTTTGTGGCATTTCCGGAAGCGGAATGAGTTCTTTGGCACAAGTGTTGAAACTTTCAGGCTATGAAGTCAGAGGGTCGGATCGTAACTTTGATTTGAATCGAGATTTGGAGAATAAAAAAATACTCTCTGACCTCGGAATTAAAATATATCCGCAGGACGGCTCCGGAATTACGGAAGATTTAGACTTTGTTTGCGCTTCCACGGCGGTGGAAGACACTATTCCGGATATAAAAGCTGCAAAGGATAAAAATGTGCCGATAAAAACACGTCCGCAATTGTTGAGCGAGATATTTCACAGTTATAAATACGGAGTGGCTGTCGGCGGTACTTCCGGTAAAACCACTACGGCGGCAATGATTGGTTATGTATTGGATAAAGCCGGCAAAAAACCTTGCCTCATTAACGGCGGTTTGCTACGCGATTACGAAAATTGCGGCGGTATTCCGAATATTATTTATAATAAAGGGGATATCTGTGTGGTGGAAGCCGATGAAAGCAACGGGAGTATTGATTTGTATAATCCGTATATTTCGTTGATAAACAATATTTCGCACGACCATAAAAGCCTTGAAGAACTGGGCGAGCTGTTTCAAAATTTATGCAACAGAACCAAACAGGCTGTGGTGGTTAATGATGATTATGAAAATTGCAGTCGGTTGGTTCATCATAATAAACTGACTTTCTCGTTAAAAAATCCTCACGCAGATTTTTATGCCGAAAAAATTAAGCCGCTTCCAAATGGTACCGAATATACATTGGACGGTAAAACTTTTAATTTGAAACTTATCGGCAGCTTTAACGTGGCCAATGCGTTGGCGGCAATGGCTGTGTGCAGTGTTTTGGGAGTTGATAAATATGAGGCGGCGGAAATTTTGCAAAACTTTAGCGGAACAAAACGGCGTTTGGAAGTAATCGGTCGGAAAAATGAAATAACCGTGATAGACGATTTTGCCCATAATCCGGATAAAATAGCGGCTTCGGTAAGCGCGTTGCGTCAATATTCCGGACGTTTGCTTGTTATGTTTCAGCCGCACGGATTTGGGCCGATGCGCTCTATGGGAAAGGAAATTATGGAAAGCTTTGTGAAAAATATGCAAAGTGATGATATTTTGATTCTGTCGGAAATTTTCTTTGTGGGCGGAACCGTAACCAAAGATATATCGTCGGCCGATTTAATTGAATATGCACATCAATTGGGCAAAAAGAATGCCTATTTCGCGAAGGACAAAGCCGAGGCCGCTGATTTGTTGCTGAAAAATGCTAAAGCTAATGATAGAATCGTGATTATGGGGGCAAGGGATAATTCTTTGACGGACTTGTGTCATAAAATTATAGAAAGAATTTAAAATGGAAAAACTGGAAAAAGGCGATAAAATTGCCCTGATTGCTCCTTCAGCGCAAATTGGCTCAATAGAAAAAATCCAAAAGGGTTTAGACTTTTTGCATAGTTGCGGTTTTGAAACTGTTTTTGCCCCGCATTTGTTCGCCGTGCGTCGCTATATGGCCGGTACGGATAAAGAGCGAGCCGCCGATGTGGAATGGGCTTTTTCTCAAGCAGATGTAAAAGCTGTTTTATGCGTGCGAGCGGCGGCAGGGGCAGCGCGTATTTTGCCTTATTTGAACTATGATTTAATAAAAAAATTTCCTAAGCCGTTAATCGGTTTTTGCGATAACGCCGCGTTAATGTTGGCTTTGTACAAAAATTCGGGACTTGTCAGTTGGAATGGTTTTTTGCCGACCTATGACTTTAGAGAAGAAAGCTTAAATCCTTTGGTTAAAGATAGTTTTTTGCGCTTACTTGCCGGTGATTTGCAAAAAATTGTTTCCGGTACAACTTTACGCACCGGTTCGGCGGAAGGTGTTTTGTTGTGCAGCAATTTGAGCGTGCTTTTAAAGCTTGCCGGAACTCCGTATTTTCCTGATTTGTCTGGCAAGATTCTTTTGATAGAAGATGTGCATGAACGTATGCATAAAATTGATTTGATGCTACAGCAACTTAAACAACAGCCTAATTTTGACAAGTTGAAAGGAATGATATTCGGGGGCTTTACAGATTGCAGCGGTGACGAGGAAGATGGTTCGTTAGATGATTGTTTTGCTGATTTTCTATACGGAACTGCTTTTCCGGTCATAAAAGATTTTGAATTTTCTCACGCTCCGGCTCGTTATGTGTTGCCGCTTGGAGCAAGAGTATTCTTTTCTGCCGACAACACCTCGTTAGAAATTTTGGACTACTAAATCATAAATTTTTTCGGCATATTGCAAATTCAGTTTGTTTACCAAATTCCAAAAAATGGCAATGCCGTCCCAAGATTTGCTTGCAAACGCCAAAATAAAACCGGTGGTAAAAAGATTTCCGCCGATGATGATAAAGCCGGAAAAAACATAGCCTTCTCGGATAATGTCGGTTTGCTGAAGGTGAGTCTGAGTTAGCACAACCAACCAATGATAAGCCAAAAAATAGCCGAGAATAGCATAAAGAATCCAATGCGAATCGGTAGCTTCGGCCAAAAGCGGCATAATCAACATATAAAAGAAAGCAAACAGCGGAAAAAAATAAGGTGAAAGGGTAATCAGCCAATTGCCGTGACCATTCAGACTCATAGAACCGCCGCTGCCGTCCGGATTAAGCCGCAGACGTCCGGCAGTGTGTAACGTGAGATAGGCAAAAAAAGTGTGCGTCAGTTCGTGAGAAATTATTTGCATTGCCTGACGTGTAGAATAACCGGAAGCAAAAATAGTGAAAATAAAAAAAGTTACTCCGACTCCAAGCATATAAAAATGAAAAGAATAAAAGTTGAAATAATGATAGACATTAAGCAACGCCGGAAGCGAAAGCAATAAGTAGATTGCCGCCGGCCAACGTAACAGGTTAATAATTGTATCGGTTATTTTGTGCATTCTGTTTCCTTAAATGTTAGATAAATTTTAACATAAATATACTAAAATATTTTTAATTTCAGAAAGAAAGGATAAATAAATGCCAGATTTTAATACTTTTGATTTTATGGTTACTGATGAAAATGAAGTGCTTTTATTGCTTTATGCTCGCGAAACCGAACCATTTGAACCAACAGTCGAGCTGAATTATGACGAACATACGATTGTACTAAGACGTAATGAAGACGATGTTCTAACATTGGAAAATATTGAAGATGAAATCTTTGATGATTTACAAGAGGAGGATACTCTTTTAGTGTGCGAAATTTCACCGGCTGAAGAAGACGAAGAAGAGGAAATCGTCTATACCTATGAGGCGGATATTATAGATTAAATGAAATATACATACTCTAAAGTATATTTATTTGCTTGAATTTTAGTTTTAAAATATTACAATTATCCATTGTTAAATGGAGAAATATAAAATGAAAAAAGTTTTGTTTTTAAGCGTGTTGACTATGCTTTTTATGAAGAATGTTTGTGCTGACACCATTATTATAATGGACGATAATAATGCAGTAAAACAGCAAATTTATACCTTGCCGCACACCGCAGTTCAGACAGTGCAAACGGTGACAACTGCTCCAACCGTTGTGCAAGCTCAGCCAATTTATGTTACGGGAGCTCCATTGCCTCCGCAGCAAGTTGTAGTAACGCGTCCGGTGCAGCCGGTTGTGGTTGTGCGTGAAACATCTGTTCCGCGCAACTATTATTACGATTCATCGGCAACAGCGGCTTTGGCCGGTTTTACCGGAGCTCTTATCGGAGGTGTTGTTTCCAGCAGAGGAGGTCGTCATCACCACCATCATCATCGTTATTGATTTTGAGGCGGATTTGTTAAAAAAAAGAGGTTAGAATTTATATTCAAACCTCTTTTTTGTTAAAACATCTAAATTTATTTATTTAGAGCCAAACGCATAGTATCTTGGGCAATTACCAATTCCTCATCTGTTGGAATCACAAATACTTTGACTTTAGAATCCGGTGTGGAAATCATAATTTCGGTTGCGTGTTTTTTATTGTTTTCATAATTTGGTTTAATTCCTAAGTAGGCCAGATGTTCCATAACCAATTGACGAATTATAACTCCGTGCTCGCCGACGCCGGCAGTGAAAACAATGGCGTCAATTCCGCCTAAAACGGCAATGTAAGCTCCTATGTATTTAAGCAGAGAGTGGACATAGGTTTTGGTGGCTAAAATACATTTTTCATTTCCGCTTAAATAGCCGGCTTCAATATCACGATTGTCGGAATAGCCGCACAAGGCAAGCATACCGCTTTGTTTGTTAAGCAGATTATTGACTTCAGCTGCGCTTAATCCGTCTTTTTTCTCAATGTAGAGCGGAATATACGGATCAACATCACCACAACGAGTGCCCATTATTGTTCCGGCAAGCGGAGTAAAACCCATAGAGGTGTCAACGCAGATGCCGTTGTCAATGGCGGAAATAGACGCGCCGTTACCCATGTGGCAAGTTATAATCTTGCCTTTTTTGCCGATTAATTCGGCGCAGCGTTCAGAAACATATTTGTGAGAAGTTCCGTGAAAGCCGTAACGGCGGATTTTGTTGCGCACATATTGGTCCTCGGGCAAAGCGTAACGATAAGCTTCCGGAGGCATAGTCTGATGGAAAGAAGTGTCAAACACCGCCACTTGCGGAATATCAGGCAGAGCGGATTTAACGGCTTTTATACCTAAAACGTGAGCCGGATTATGTAAAGGAGCCAAATCAGAAAGATCGGAAATTTGTTCTATAACCGTGTCATTAATCAAAACTGAACCCTTAAAAATATCGCCGCCTTGCACAATGCGGTGGCCGACGGCACTTAATTCTTCCAAATTTTTCAGTGCGCCGTTCAGCAGACATTTTAACACGTCCTTAATGGCTTCGGCGTGGGTCGGCATATTTATTAATTCTTCTTTTTTGTCAGAACCGGTATGTTGATATTTCAAAATTGAATTAGTTTGGCCGATGCGTTCGGCGATTCCTTTGGAAACAACGTTATATTGGTTGTTTTCAACATTATAAAGTTGAAATTTTAGAGAGGAGGAACCACAGTTGATAACAAGAATTTTATCCATTACATACTCCTTTATTTTGAGGCTTGAATACAAGTTATGGCAATTGCGCCGACAATGTCTTCGGCAAAACAGCCGCGCGACAAGTCATTCACCGGAGCGTTTAAGCCTTGAAGAATCGGGCCGTAAGCCTCGCATCCGCCTAAACGCTGCAATAGTTTATAGCCGATGTTTCCGGCTTCAAGATTTGGAAAAATTAAAACGCGTGCGTGGCCGGCAACGTGGCTGTTTGGAGCTTTTTTGGCGGCAACAACCGAATCCAAGGCCGCGTCGGCCTGAAGTTCGCCGTCAACTTCAATTCCTTTATCTTTATATTCATCGGTTAATAAGGCTTCTTGAACCATTTTGGTGGCGCGAACCACTTTATCAACCGCTTCTCCTTTGCCGGAACCTTTGGTGGAAAATGAAAGCATAGCAATTGTTGGCTCAATACCAAAATGAAGCGCGGTTTCGGCGGCATTTAAGGCAATGTCAGCCAATTCTTTGTCTGTCGGCTCGATAATAATACCGCAATCAGACAGAATGTATGGCTTGTTATTGGCTAAAATAATGAAAAATGAAGAAACGCTGCTGCCTTTTTTTGCGGATTTAATGATTTGCAAAGCCGGACGCACCGTGTCGGCGGTGGAATGATTGGCTCCGGAAACCATTCCGTCTGCGTGGCCTGATTTTATCATCAGAGTACCGAAATAATTGTGATTTAAGGCTAATTTGGCCGCGTCTTCACGACTCAGACCCTTTTCTTTTCGCAAGTTATAGAGCAGCTCGGTATATTCCGCCAGACGGGAATCTTTTTCCGGTTCAATCAAAGTTATATCGGTAAAGTCCCAGTTTTTTTCAGCGTAAAATTTTTTAATTTTTTCCACATCGCCCAAAATAATCACCTTTGCCGCTTTTTCCACTGTAATTAAATGGGCGGCGGTCAAAACACGCTCATCTTCGCCTTCCGGAAGTACAATAGTTTTAAGGTCTTTTTTTGCCCGTTCCAGCAGGCTTTTGATGTAGGTGCTTTTTATCATTATATACGTCCTTTAATATGTTAAAAATTTTTTTACTATTACTTAACCGCGGATTTTTTAAAATTCGATTAATATATTTGATAAAAGTTTTGCTTTTTCAGTTAAGCTATACTATTTTAAGATAAAAGACTCAAGGAGATTTTTTTATGAAGAAGATTATGGTTTTGTTTGTGGCTATGTTGGCGGCTGTTCCGGCAATCGCAAAAGTAAGCTTTAAGGCAGAGATTCCGGTTGATGTTGTGGCGGAAAACTCTGTGACGGCAAAAGAAGAAGCAATGAAAAAAGCTCAGCGGCAGGGATTTTTAGAAGTGGCCGGTCGTTTGGTGAAAAGTGACAAAGTTGAACAATTGCAAAATCTGAGTGATGATGAAATTCTGCATTTTGTGCAGGCAGTCGGCGTGGCTGACGAAAAAGCCGGCGGCACAAAATATAAAGCTCTTTTGACCGTGCAAATAAATGAGCCGCTTTTGAAAGATTATTTGGCGGAAAATGAAATGATTGAGGCGGAAACAACAAATCTTTTGGTTATTCCGGTTTATAAAGAAAATACCTATTCCGCTCCGCTGTTATGGGAAAATAATAATCTTTGGAAAACAAATTGGCGAAGTAAAGGACTGATTAAATTCGGCACAATGCAAGTGCAAACCGCAGATGCGCGTTTTCAGGATATTGAAAATTTGACGGCGGAAAATGCTTTGTATATGGACGCGTCTTTATATAACACAATTTCTAATCGTTTTGGTTCGGACAGAGTGTATGTGGTTTATGCCGAAACAATGGGCAATGGTGACTTGAAGGTCACGCTTAAAAATGAAAAAAGCAAAACGGAAAACAGTTTTTCGGTGTATAATAACGATGAGGAAAATCTGTTTGAAAAGGCCATAGAAAAAAGCGTTATGTTTATTTCTAATATGGAGCGTGAAGCGGAAAGCAACGAGGGAACTGTTGCCGGCGGAGTGATGAACGCTGTGTATGAATATAATAATATGAAAGATTGGCTCACTAAAAATGCGGCAATAACCGCGTTGCCGCAAGTTGATGGTATTGACATTAAAAGTTTGGGCGGAGGTAAAGTGAGTTTTACTATTAATTATAACGGTTCGGCAGATGAGTTGCTAGAAGCTTTGCAAGGGCTCGGAATAAGCCACGAAACAGCTGATAATTTCTATATATTGAGGTAATTGAAATGGTAAAAAAAGATGTTGATACACAGCGTTATTTGCTGATTATGGGAGTGTTTTTAGTGAGCGGAGTTTTTTTATATGCTCTTCGTTCTGTGCTGTTGCCGTTTGTGGTCGGAATAGTATTGGCCTATTTTTTGGATCCGTTGGTAAGCAAAATTTCTAAAGATAGCGGAACTTCTCGTACTGTGGCGACAACTTTGGTTATGGCCGTGGCTTTGCTTGTTTTGCTGCCGACATTGATTTTGTTGTTGAGTGTATTGTTTTCTCAAGCGGCGGAATACGCCGCTAAACTTCCGGACTATGCCCGCTCTTTTGCGCAAAGAATTTTGCCGGTGTTAGAAGAGATGAAATCAAAGGTCGGACTGAATTATGGTAATGTGGAAAAAATGCTGCAGGAAAATACAGTCAATTATTTAAAAATTTTGGGCAAAGTGGCTCAAAGTATTGTGGCCAATGGTTTTGCTTTTATAAACGTTATGTCTTTGTTATTGATTTCTCCGGTGGTGGCTTTTTATATGCTGCGCGATTGGCATAAGTTTACCGGAAAAATTAAAGGATTGATACCGCAAAAACATAAAAAAAATGTTTTGGAAGGAATGCAGGAAGTTAATCGTATTATTTCCGGATATCTCCGTGGTCAGGCTTTGGTTTGTTTGTGCTTAGGTTCCTATTATTCTTTGGGACTGTGGTTGGTTGGCTTGGAAATGGGAATATTTGTCGGTTTTTTAGCCGGACTTATCTCTTTTATTCCGTATGTGGGAAGTATTTCCGGATTTTTGATGGCGATGGCCTTGGTGGTTACTCAATATGGAACACTTCCAAGAATTGTGGCGGTTCTGGTGGTGTTTTGCATAGGTCAATTTGTGGAAGGTAATTTCTTGACGCCAAAACTGGTAGGTGAAAATATCGGCTTGCATCCGGTTTGGGTTATGTTTGCTTTGCTAGCGGGCGGAGTATTGTTGGGATTGCTCGGAATGATTATAGCTGTTCCGTGCGCGGCAATAATCGGAGTATGGCTGAAATATCTGATTAGAAATTATAAGCAAAGTTCGATGTATTTGGAAAATTAGTAATTGCGATTTTGGTCTTTTAGTATCAGGTGATTTAAAATGTTGTCTATTAATTTTTCCTGATGACGTGCATTGCTGCCAAAATTGTAAGCCTCTTCATATTTCTTTTGTTGGTAGGCAATGGTTTGCAATTCCTGATATATTTTGACTTTAGCGCGATAAGTTTTCATCCGACCTTCACCATTTTTGCCAAGAGCATCAATTTTTTGCAACAAAAGGTCGGTGCGTTCTTCTGCGGACAGCGGTGACTTTAACCGCTCATCAATGTCGGCAATTTTTTGGCGAGCCGCGTCAATGCGATGCTTTTTCTTGGCGGTATTGTAGGCTTTATTTTTTTCACGCTTTTGCTCTTGCACGGAAGCTGTCGGAATTATGGTGGATTTTTGTTTAATAAGCTGTGATAATTTGTGTTTAAGGTTATAATTGGTATACGCCGAATGTAAATTCAAAAGTAATGAAGCTTCTTTTAAGTCGGAAACATAGGAACTGTCAAGAATAGATATTTTTTTGTAAAGAGTATTCAAGTAACCAACTGTTCCTTCAATATATTTTTCACGTCCGGTTAAAACCAAATCATACATTTTGGCTCGTACAAAAACCGGAAGTTCGGGGGTATCGGCCAGTTTTTCATATTCGGTAATTATTTTTTCATCCTGCTCAGTGCCTTCACGGTCTTCTTCGGATAGAATATCAATAATTTGTTTGGTTTCCGTATTAAACTTTTTAAAAAAGTCCTTTTTTTCTTCCGGCAAGATTTTTTCCAACTTTTTATAAGCCGCAACAGATAAATCGTGACCTTCGCAGTCATATCGTTCTACAAAAAGATGCTTGAAATAGTTGGAGATTAAAGATTTCTCGCCGGTCATATTTTATAAGTCCTTCACCATTTTCAAAAAGGTTATACCCTGTTCATTGAAAGCATCACCTTCCGAGTGATAGCCCATTTTCTCATAGAAGCCGACAACGGAGAGCATTGCGTGCATAATTATTTGGCTGAAACCGGCATCTTTGGCACGTTTTTCTGCATATTTAACCAGTTCACGACCCACGCCTTCTCCGCGATAGACAGTGTCGACGGCTACTTGCATCAGACGGATTTTTTCATTGTCCAACGGAGCCAAAATCAGACCGCCGACCAATTTGTCGTCCAACTGTTCAACACAGCCTATGTGTAAATAATTAGCCTCTTGAGGTCGAAACGAATCGAGAAATTTTAAGCCCAAAGGTTCTAAAAGAATTTTATATCTCAACTCCACCAATTCATTATAACGTGAAGAGCCGAAATCAATATCAATCATTTTTCTCATTTTTAACACCTCTTATATTTTTTCTATAATTAAAACATATTTTTGTTTGCTTGACAATAGCTATTATCGGAAAGGTTAAAAATAAAAAGAGGTGTCAGACGACACCTCTTAAAAACAAAAGAAAACGCTTAATTCTTTTCTTCATCAACAATTTTTTTGCCTTTCAGGTCAAATTTTTCGATTTGCGCATTTTTGTGTAAATCGGCAACAATTTGTCCTACGGCTTGTTGTGAAAGATTGCCTTTAATTTGTTCGGCAACTTCTTCAAACGCCAAAGGTTTAGAATCTCTGGTGTCTTCAACCAAGATAACGTGATAACCAAATTCGGTTTTTACCGGTTTTTGTGAAAAAGTACCTTTTTTCATTGCAAAGGCGGCTTGTGAAAATTCAGGAACCATTGCTTCGGCGGTGAAATAACCTAAATCGGCTTGATCTTTAGAATATTTCTTAGCTAATTCATCAAATGAAGCTGATTTTTTATTCAGTTTAGCAATAATTTCTTTAGCCAAATCTTCGGTATCAACCAAAATGTGTTTAGCTTTAATTTCTTTTTCACTTTTGAAGTTGGCAACATATTCATCGTAAACTTTTTTCACTTCTGCGTCGGTTACTTTTTGGGCAATTTGCTGTTCAATATAAATTTTACGAGCCAAATCATCTTGCATAGCGGCAAGTTCTTTGGTGTATTCTTCAGAAGTTTGAACATTGGCGGCGTTGGCTGCCTGTAAAGCCAATTTGCTGTTAATCATCACTTCCAAAGCGCGATTATAAAACTCTTCAAAAGACACTTGTGCTTTAATTTGCGGCGTTTGCTCATAAGCTTCTTTAATATCGGCAACGGTAATTTGTTCGCCGTTAACCACAGCGGCAACGCCATTGTTTCTTTCGGCATATACTTTGTATGTGAAAGCTCCGGCTAACAACACAACAACAGCAGCGGCTGTTGCGAAAACATATTTTTTCTGCATAAATTCCTCCTAAAAATATAAATCGTTTGTATAATATAAGCAATTTCCATAAAATTCAAAGGATTTTTTTGCAATGGTTTATAACTTTTATCCAAGGTCTTGACTTTGGGATTTATTCAAACTAAATGTATTTTGAAACAATATATTGTAAGGAACGTCTATGTTAGGAAAAATCGCTCGTAAGGTGTTTGGCAGTGCCAATGACCGTTTTGTAAAAAAACAATATCGTACAGTTAATCAGATTAATGCGTTGGAACCGGATTTTATAAAATTATCCGATGATGAACTTAAAGCAAAAACAGCAGAATTTCGTCAGCGTTTGCAAAAAGGTGAAACTCTTGATGATATTCTTCCGGAAGCGTTTGCTACTGTGCGTGAAGCCTCTAAACGGGTGATGGGGCAGCGTCATTATGATGTGCAATTAATCGGTGGTATTGTTTTGCACAAAGGTATGATTGCCGAAATGAAAACCGGTGAGGGTAAAACTTTGGTTGCTACTCTGGCTGCGTATTTGAATGCGTTGGAAGGAAAAGGCGTTCACGTTGTTACGGTTAATGACTATTTGGCTAAACGTGATGCGGAATGGATGGGAAAAATATACCGCTTTTTAGGCTTGACCGTAGATTATATTATTCACGGAAAAAATGATAACGAACGTCGCTTGGCTTATAACTCGGATATTGTGTATGCGACAAATAATGAACTTGGTTTTGACTATTTGCGCGATAATATGAAATTTAGTCTGTATGAGCGTGTGCAACGTGATTTCAATTATGCCATCGTTGATGAAGTGGATTCCATATTGATTGATGAAGCCAGAACTCCGCTGATTATTTCAGGAGAGGCTGAAGATTCATCTGCCACATATATAAGTGTTTCTAATTTGATGCCGCAACTGGTGGCCGAAGATTATGAAAAAGATGAAAAACAGAAAAATGTAACCTTGACCGAAGCCGGTATGGAACACGTTGAAAAATTGTTGCGCGAGGCCGGACTGATTAAGGAAGGTTCTTTGTATGATATCGGTAATGTCGGCTTGGTTCAGCACGTTAACAATGCTTTGCGCGCGCACAAAATGTTCCAAAAAGATGTGGACTATATCGTTAAAGACGGCAAGGTGGTAATTGTAGACGAATTTACCGGACGTATTATGGAAGGGCGTCGTTTCAGCGACGGATTGCATCAGGCGTTGGAGGCTAAAGAAGGGGTGAAAATTCAATCGGAAAACCAAACTTTGGCTTCTATTACTTTCCAAAATTATTTCCGTTTATATCCGAAATTGGCAGGTATGACCGGTACGGCAATGACCGAAGAAACCGAGTTTTGTGACATATATAATTTGGTTTGTGTGGAAATTCCTACCAATAAGCCGGTGCAGCGTCAAGACCTGCACGATGAAATTTATCGGACGGAAGGTGAAAAATATCGGGCTATTATCAACACAATTTTAGATTGTCATCGCCGCGGACAGCCGGTTTTGGTCGGCACAACTTCTGTGGAAAAATCTGAAGTTGTGGCAAATTTGTTGCATAAAGCTGCTCCCGATTTGAAATTTGAGGTGTTAAATGCCCGCTATCATGAACGTGAAGCCGCTATTGTGGCTCAAGCAGGTGTTTCCGGTGCGGTGACCATTGCTACCAATATGGCAGGACGCGGTACGGATATTCAATTGGGCGGTAATCCGGAAATGAAGTTGCAGGAAATGTTGAAAGGCGATGAAACTCCGGAACAAATTGCAGCTCTGAAAACTAAAATAGAGGCCGAAGTCGCTGCAGACAAGGAAAAAGTGTTGGCTGCGGGAGGTTTATATATTTTGGGAACGGAACGTCACGAAAGCAGACGTATAGATAATCAGTTGCGCGGTCGTGCCGGACGTCAGGGTGACCCCGGTACTTCAAAATTTTTCCTTTCAATGCAAGATGATTTAATGCGGATATTCGGGTCAGAAAAAATGGCAAACGTTTTGCAACGTCTTGGCTTGCCGGAAGGTGAGGCTCTTGTTCACCCTTGGATTAGCAAGGCATTAGAAAAAGCTCAGCAGAAAGTTGAAGAACGTAACTTTGATATTCGTAAGAATTTGCTCAAATATGATAATGTTATGAATGAACAACGCAAAATTATTTATGAGCAACGTCGCGAAATTATGGAAAGCGAAGATTTGTCCGACACCATTAAAGATATGCGTGATGAATATTTGGAAGGGATTATTAATTCTCACGTTCCTTATGGTACAGGTGCCGAAGAATGGGATAAAGAGGGATTAAAACAGGATTTGTTTGCCGCTACGGGTTTTGTTTTACCGATTACAAATTGGTGTAATGAACCTGAATTGGACAGTGAAAGTTTGAAAGAGCGCGTTTTACAGGAAATTGATAATCGAATGTCGGAACGTGAAAAAACATTACCGGAAGATGCTGTAAAAATGGTGCAGAAAAGCATATTCCTGCAAGTTCTTGACCAGTTGTGGAAAGACCATATTGCTACCTTGGACTTAATGCGTCATACCATTGTTTTGCGCGCTTACGGACAAAAAGACCCGTTGAATGAATATAAAAAAGAAGCATTTAATATGTTTTCCAGAATGTTAGATGTTTTGAAACAGCGGGTGACAGTCGTTATTTGTCATACGGTTATTCAAACAGACTCTCAGGAACAAATGCAAAAGGCTATGGATAAGGAACAAAATCGTCCTATGTCGGCAGTTCACGAAGGCGATGAACCATTAAAACCATTGGATCCGTCTGTTTTTGAGGGAGTTTCAAGAAATGACCCTTGTCCTTGCGGCAGTGGTAAAAAATTTAAACATTGTCACGGTAGAATTGTAGGATAGCTGATGACTAAGCCGGAAAAAGAACTTAACGCCAACGAGCTTTTAGTGGCTCAAAAAGCAAAAGAGCGTCGTAAAAAACAGCTGGAAGAAAAAATAAAAGATTTTGTTATTTTAATTTTTGTTATAGCTGTTTTTGGCGGAGGCGGCGGGTATTATTTATCCAGATTTATGGAAAACAGCCGTGATAATTTGCAGTATATAACTAATTTGAATCAGACTACGCTGCAAATTTCCCAATTGGTTGATAATATTCGCAATGTTTATACCATACATCCGGAAATGCAGGAAAACAGTGTCGAAAAGCTTATTGAACTCGGGGCGATACCATCAACAATTGTCCGCGGCAGTGGAAAAAACAGGTATTTGGTTAATCCGTTTGGCGGAAAAATAGTTATTAAACCATCTGATGTTTTATGGGACAATGCGCGGCGTTTTAGCTCGCCTACTTTTAAAATGTCTTATCAGGGACTTTCCAGACAGGCTTGTATAGATTTGGCTATGCTTGATTGGGGAGATACGCTTAAAGGGCTGTTGGCAGTGTCAATTGGCGGTGTTGACAATATGACCGGCGAGGATAGTGCTTTGAAAAATATTGATGCCAATCCTGATGAAGAAAAACAAGACATACTTGAAGATGAAAGCCGATTCAGAAGAAGAATGAGGCCGCGTCGTCATTATCAGATGACCGTGGCCAAACCTAATGATAAATTTATGCCGACGCCGTTCAGTTTGGGTAACGCTCAAGCCGGATGTTTTTGCAGTCGTTCGGATTGCTCTTTCGCGTTGCGTTATGCAGTGTTTTCGGTTGACGGAAAACCAATCGAAAAAAGTAAACCGGCCCGAAACTTTCGAAAATAAAGTCTGAAAAAATTGATTTTTAGGCAAAAAATGCCAGATGCGTCTTTAAAATGTGCAATAAACGCAAAATTTCTGTTGTATTGTCAGTGAAATAAAATATACTTACTTCCAGATTTAATTTTTAATTTAGGACGTAAGAGATGTTAGATATAAAATTTATTGCCGATAATACCGAGTGGGTAAAGAAAAGCTTGGGACGCAAAGGTTTTCCGGCTGAAAAAATTGATGAATTGCTGCAGACGTATGCTGACTTAAATAAAATAAAGACTTCTTCACAAGCTTTGGCTGAAGAAAAAAATAAACTCAGTAACTCAATTAAATCCGCATCAAATGAAGAACGTCCGGCCATTATTGCTAAAAGTAAGGCAATTGGCGAGGAATTTAAGGTTGAACAAGAAAAATTGGCGGTTTTGCAGGCTCAATTTGATGATATGATTTTGAGAATGCCAAACTATCCGAGTGAAGATAGTCCGGATGGTCCTGATGACAGCTACAACGTTGTTCGTCGTCGGGTTGGAGAAATTCCTCATTTTGATTTTACGCCTAAAGACCACGTCGAATTAATGGAGTTTAACGATTGGGGCGAAATGGAGCGTATTGCCAAAGTTTCAGGTTCGCGCACATACGCTATTAAAAATGATTTGGCTCAATTGGAATTGGCTATTCATATGTTGGTGATGGATAAGCTGCGGGCTGCAGGTTTTACACTTTTGACCGTTCCGGCTATCTCTAAGGAAAAGCCTTTGTATAACCAAGGCTATTTGCCGTTTGCCCGCGATGAAATTTATTATATGCCTGCCGATGATTTATATCTTTCGGGAACAGCTGAGTTGATTTTGAACTCTTTGCGCGCGGACGAATTGCTGACAGAAGCCGATTTACCGGTGCTGTACGCCGGTTTTTCACCTTGCTTCCGTCGTGAAGCCGGTGCCGCCGGAAAAGATACTCGCGGTTTAGTTCGAGTTCACCAATTTTTCAAAACCGAACAGTTTGTTATTTGTAAGAATGATTTGGCTGAAAGTGAAAAATGGCATCAGGTTTTACTTAAAAATTCGGAAGAAATTCTGCAAGACTTGGAATTGCCTTATCAGGTTTTGGAGGTTTGTACCGGAGATATGGGAGCTCCAAAATATCGGCAATATGACTTGGAAGCTTGGGTTCCTTCTCAGAATTGTTATCGTGAAACTCATTCTTGCTCGAATATTACGGATTGGCAGGCACGCCGCACAAATTTACGCTATCGTGACAATGCCGACGGAAAAGTTAAGTATTGCTATACATTGAACAATACGGGAATTGCGACTCCGAGAGCTTTGGTGCCGTTTATTGAAAATCATCAACAAGCTGATGGGACTGTCCGTATTCCGGAAAAATTACAGCCGTATTTGGGTGGTAAAAAGTTTATTGGTAAAAATGCTGAGTAATGCAAAAGACAGTAATTGAAATATTTGATTTTATGCGCGCAATGGAAAACGTTTGTCTGGTCAAACGCGATACGTTGATGTCAGATGGTTCTGCTGAAAACGATGCGGCGCATATCTTTAAATTAGCCTTTTTGATAATGTTGATTTATCCTTTTTTGCAAAAAAAATACAATTATACCAGATTGTTGGAGTTGGCATTGGTTCACGATATTGCCGAAGGCGTTACCGGAGATTGCCCGCGTTCTGCTCAGGTCGCGAATCCGCAAATTAAGCAGGAAAAAGATAAAAACGAACAAAAGGCTATGTTGCTGTATCAAAAAATGTTGCCGCCGCCGTTGAATGAAAGAATTTATGCCTTATTTTGTGAATATGAAGCTCGAGAAACTCCCGAGGCTAAGTTGGTTTCGGTGTTAGATAAAATGGAAGCTAATTTGCAAGCGAATCGTTTTGGTAACGGAGATATACGATATTGGCAGGATTGTGAAAACGGGGAAGAATATTATCGAATTGCCACAGCTAAAAAAGCCTTGGTAGCAGAACTTGATGAAGATATTCTGACGGCAATGGAACAAAATATAATAGCTTTAACCTTGGAGAATATGGCACGGTGCAAGATAAAAGTTTGTCTACAAAAGGATTGAAAATTGCTGCATTTGATTGGGATAATACTTTAGCCGGCAGTCGCGAAGCCTTAGTTTATTCCATTAATCAGGTGTTGCCTCAATATGGCCTTCCTGACTGGGAAGTGGTGAAAAATAAACGTGACCGCAGTTTGTCATTTAAGGATAACTTTCCGCTTATTTTTGGAAATGATGCCGAAGAAGCCTATGCTAAATATAGTTCGATATATAAAAAAAATGTGCGCCGGCTGATAAAATTACCTAAAGGAACTTTAGATGTTTTGCAGTTTTTAAAACGTAAAAAAGTTAAAATAGTGATTGTTTCCAATAAAGATCGCGAACTTTTTGAGTTTGAATCGCCTTTTTTATATAATGAAAAAATTTTCACCCGCATCGTTTGCGGACACGAAGCCCAAAGAGATAAACCGTATCCCGAGCAGTTGGAATTTGCCACTTTGGGGTTGGTTGATGAGATAACCCCGCAAAAAGTTTGGATGATAGGCGATAGCCCGATGGATAGTAAATGCGCGTTGGCGGCAGGGGCAAAAGCTATTAGAATCGGCCGACCTATATGGGGTACGGCTGATGATGAGGAAAGTGCAGACATTATATATGTAGATGATTTTCAGCAGCTTTATAATCTTCTTTTGGAGCAAAATTGATGCACCGCCGCACCAAAATTCTTATTAAAATTTGGGGCAACAGATTGTTGTTGGCGATTGTGGCGGCTTTAATTGTTTGGGCAAACGTGCGGCGGCTGCACGATAATGTTTATTCCAATTATGAAAAAATTATAGATTTCGGCCGGATTAAAGATGATGATGCTTTAGTCAAACCGGCAATTGCTGCTATTTTTTATGCCGGAAAAAAGCAAACTAACAGCTCTCTTTCCACCTACTTTAATCATTCTGATAATTATAAAAAACAAAATGTTAAGCTGATTGTTGTGCCGCGGAAAGTGACTTCATACAGTGATGAAGTCATAAAGAAATTATACGAAGAAATAAAAAATAATAACCGGTTGCAAAAAGTTTTGTTGGTTTATGATAAAGATAAGAAAAATGATGTGCGGGCGCATAAGAAAATGCTGCAACAGGTAATAGATGTTGCAGAAATAGAAGAAATTGCACTGCAGGAAAAGAATTTTAAGAGCGAACAGAAAATTGACGAGTTCTTAACCGAAGCTGAAAGTATGGTTGTTTTTTTGGCTGATTTGGATAAAGGTTTAGTAGATGAAGAAAGTGATTTTTTAACTGCTGAGGCTGTCTATTTTGCCCAAAAACATTTTTATCAAATGAATGTCTTTGATATTATTGATACTAAATTAGCAAAGTCATTGGATAAAGATTATGAAACGCTGTATCCGCTACAAACAATAAAAAATGAACCGCTTTTGGATAAACAGAAACGTAATTTAGAGCGGTTCAAGCAACACTATTGGCATTTGCTGAGCAATTATCTTGAACTAAACCTTTTTCAGTTGACAAATGGTTTAGGCGATGTGTTTCCGCCGAAAACAGAAGAAAATTACCGCCTTTATGATAGGGGGCGTCTGGTGCTGAAGGCTTATGATGAAGATTATGTGGAAATTTTTGAAAAAGCCGAAATGCAAGAAAATCGCGGTGTTGCTCTTTTGTTGCTTGACGCCGTTAAAAAACTGGTTGAGGCCGGAAAAGCAAGTCAAGCGAGATATTTTAAGCTATATGTGTTGACTGATTTGGAATTTATTAAACAAAATTCGGATACAATGCTGATGAGTTATTTAGAACAAGATGATGGAATATTTGTAAAATATAAAGATAAATCAGCATTGTTAGTGGCTGACGACAGACCGGATAATCCTGAGGATTTGTCGTCGGTTGTGCGCCAAAAAGCGCAAATTCCGGCAGATGTTGATGATGAAAACTTGGATTTTTATAGATTTAAGACCGTGGAGATGGAATATGGAGATTAATGGATTCAAATTAAAATATTCAAAAGAAGAACTAGCTGAAAAAATGTCGAAAGAAACAAGACAAATTGAGCTTATAGATAAGGAAAATCCGGCTTATAAATCTTTGGCCGAAGGTGACAAAAAAGCATTGGATTATTTAGCAAAGGCCGCGCGTATTATGAATGATGTGGCTTTGGAAATGGATAATTCGCTAAATCTTACGCAAAAACAGGCTTTGGAAAAAGCCGCCGCACAAAGTGAATATGCCGCATTGGCGTTGAAATTGTTTAATTCTTTAAACGGAGTTGCCGGATATAATGGCGTGGATAAGGAGCCGGTGGAAATATTTGAGGGAATCCATTTGCAAAAAGGCTGTAATTTTTATCCGGCTGATTTGACGGCTGCAGAATTGGCGGAAATGGTTGAAAAAATGCTAAACGCCGGACAGATAGATGAAGTGAAAAAAATTTTGAGTGCGCGGACAGTGGTTCGCCGCAACGGAGATTTTTTAAAAGCCATTGACTACACGGAATATTTTGCCGATGAATTTTCGGAAATAGCCAATGAACTGGAATGTGCGGCACATTTTGCCACCGATGAACTGTTTAAGGATTTTTTAGGTTGGCAGGCTCAAGCTTTGCTGCAAAATAATGAGGATATGGATATCTTGGCCGATAAACACTGGGCAAAAATGCAAGATACTCCTCTGGAATTTACAATCAGTCGCGAAAACTATGAAGATAAATTAACCCCGACTTTGTTTGATAATCTGGAATTGGTGGCTCGTTTGGCTAAATTTAATATTGCTCCCGTTCCCAAAGATATTCTGGGAATAAGAGTTGGTATTGTTAATAAAAAAGGTTCGGATTTATTGCTGACATTTAAAGATGAAATGGTTAAATTAGCGGGTTTAATGCCTCAGTCTGACAAATATAAACAAAATGTCGGTGCAGATAAAGCTCTTAAACAAACAATGGTTGATGTTGATTTAACAATGTTGAGCGGTGATTATGCAATGTGCCGCGGGGGAATTACGTTGGCGCAAAATTTGCCTAATAATGACAAACCATCTTTAACGCACGGCGGAGGGCGACGAAATGTTTATCATCGGCAGGTACGACAAAGCGGTGATAGCAAAAAGACCGAGAAAATTTTGGAAGGTTTAGTCGGCGCGGAACTGCATCAATACTACGATGAGGAAGCCGACCATCTGTTTACAATCGGTCACGAAAACGGCCATTCATTGGGACCTGACAGTTCGTATCAGACCGCGTTGGGCGTGTATCAGCACATTATTGAAGAGCATAAGGCTAATTTGATTTCAGCGGCAATGATGCCTGAATATGTAAAAGCGGGTATTATATCAGCAGAAGATTTGAAAAAGATATATGCTACTTGGGTGATAAAACGTCATTTAATGCAGGCTTTTCCGGCAAGCGGCGAAGCACATAGAGTTGCCGATTTGTTGGAATATAACTACCTTACGGCTTATCAGGCAATTTATTTTGATGAAGATAAAAAGTTGCATATCAACTTTGAAAAAATGCCGAAAGTTTGCCGGATGATGTTGGAGGATATTATAAATGTACAGTTGTCAAAATCGGCGGAATGTGCTAAAGCTTATGTTGAAAAATGGAATGCTTGGAGTGAATTGTCTCAATATATTGCAGATTTTAAGCTGAATTTAGGAGTTAAGCCGTATATTGAACTTGTTACTCACTTTTAGAGGATAAAAGATTAATGTGGAATATGTTAAAAAAATTAGGAGCCGGTGAATATTCGCTAAAGATTACATTCTGGTTGTTTGGTTTATTGGGAATGTTGTTTTTTACAATTGCGACACATATTACCCATAGCAGTGTTTTGCGGGTTATTTGCGGATATGGCAGAGCCTGTGTGAAAAGCGTTGTTTTGTATATTTTAGGTAATTTCCCGATTCTGATGACGAGTTCCGGACGCATTCCGTCTTTGGTGCCACATTTGTTGGTCGGTGCCTGCTTTGTCTGCTATTTTATTATTTTAATAAGAGGACTGTGGAAGGCCGCTACATTGTATGAAGGTAATAAGTTTTGGCCATTTATTGCAAAATTGATTATCGTTTGTCTTGGAATATTAAGCTTTAAATCTATTATTTAGGAGAAAAAGATTGAAAAAAATACTTTGTCTATGCTTGATTTTATGCTCAATGTCGGCCTGCAAAGGTTTTGTTGCCGGTGATATAAGTGAGGAGCGCAAGCATTTATATGAATATAATAACAATCAGGAGTATTGTGATAAGAATCCGGACAGATGTGTTAATAATATTCCTTGGGGGTAAAAAGATTATATCTGTATAGCGGTTAAAACTAAAACCCAATCGTTAAGATTGGGTTTTAGTTTTAATTTGCGCCATAATTATCTTTCATTTGATAACGGCATTTTGAAACTACGGCTCTTGGAGCTGACTTTTTCGTTGTTTACATCTAAACTACCATCGGTTGCACCTTCAACGATAACAACTTTTTGAGCCGGAGCTTGCGGGTTGTTTATAACTTCCTCGCTGATATGAACAGGTTTCGGATCCGCTACTTTATTAACAACTTCTTCATTTACGCTGACAGGCTGCGCCGGAGCAACTTCCGGAACATCTTCCACAATCGGGGTCGGAACAGCGCGAGCACGATGGGCTATTTTACGGGCTGCACGCTTCCACGCATTTTGATAGTCATTGTCACATTCTACGCGTCCGCCGATATATCTGTTTCCGGTTACGCCAATATCAGCCCCCGGACCCATATAGCGGCCTGATTTATCATCAATGTAGGCAAATGCGGTTTGCATATCTTTAACCGGAACTTTAAATTCATCACCGCAGTTTAACATAGCGTTCATCGCACGCATAACCTGTGTTAAATCTTTGTCGCCATACGTCGGCAAACCATCTTTGCCGAGTTTTGTTACCAAATATCCGCTAGGGCCACTGGTGACACGTTCGGTGTTTTCGACAAGTTTCATATATTTATACAAAACCTGTTCTTTAGTCATATCACCGAAATATTCTGGCTTAGCTTTCATTGCGTTATCCAAATTCTGGTACATCTTATCCCAAGCTTCTGCTGACGATACATTTTCTTTGCCAAAAATGGCCGAATGATTTTCATAGATACCGGTCAGTTTTTGGTGCATTTCATTCCAATGTTTTTCACTGATACCCATTGCGGCATCATAATCCGCCGGAGCTGTTATAATATCTGTTGCTCCGTCGCTTTCAACCGCCGCAGCGTTTAAGTCGGCGTTTTGGCTTTCGGCAACAGCAACTGTGGCAGAGTTTTCTGTCGGCGCAACGGCGGCATCCGAACTTTGCTCGCCTTTGCTGAACCAACTTCTTACTTTGTCAACGACTCCGCCGGTGTGTTCGCTATTGTTTGCGGCAAGAACGTGATTGAAACTTAACAAATTACCGGCCATTGCCAACGTTGCACCCAGACCTAATCCCCATTTAGCTTGTTTCAATTTAGCGCGGTTTTCGGCTGAAGGATCTGCTTTGAAATCTTTTTTGACATCTTTGTAGTTCAATAATTGACTGGTTATTGAGCCAACTGAACGAACGGCAGACGATGCAACTTTTGCAGTTAAATATCCGGCTTTGTCTACAGCCCAACCCGAAGCCGCTCCGACTCCGGCTACTAAACCGGCTCCGGCAATGCCGAAAGCAGTTCCGGTGTAGGCGCGGTTTTTATATTTTTTGTATTCTTTATTATCACCTTTGATTTGAGCAAAAGCTTTTTTCAGTCCGTTAAAGCCTTCCCATTCTTTAGTTGACGCACCATTTTTCTTTGCTTCGCGAATCGCCTTGGTTTTCTTTTCAATCAAAGGCCATACCCAAGAGCCGGCCGCGGTGTAAACGGCATATCCGGCAACAACTGGCAAAGCCACGCCGGTGGCTGCTGTGGCTGCAACAATACCGGTGGCGGCAGTGTCGGCAATCAAACGCCATTTATTGTTCTTAATTTGCTCAACGGCAGCTTTGCGGGTTTCATAGGTTTTGCCCCACAAACCTTTCATTTTATTATCAAAATTTTCTTTACGTTTGCTAAACAGAGAAGCCGCACGTTTAAAGCCTTTCTGCAACCAACGAGATGCATAAGATGATATCTTTCTTGAAGTTTCAACGGCATTGTGCAAAAAGTAATCAGCTTTTATTTTAGCTTTTCCACCATTTTTAAACAAGTTATCTAAAGCTTTTTCCGCGTTGTCGGCCTGAGCTTTAACGTATTTGTCATAATCTTTATTTTCCGGATTAACTTGTTTGTCGTTAGGAGTATTTATTGCACTTCCGGCCACGCCAGAGGCTACGCCGATAGTCCAAAAGTTTTTAATATCGCGGTCTAAGGTTTGGCGTTTTTCTTCATCTTTTTTCAAGAAAAAGCTAACGTCGCCGGCGCGCAAAATAATTGCTTGCTGTTTTGCACTTTCCAACAGCGAATCCCAATATTTTTGCGCTTCATCTTCACTCAAAGATTTTCCGGAGTCGTCAACCACGTCAATTTTTTCTTTTACGGCAGCAATTTCATCGGCATTATCTTTATTATCCAAAAACGAATCTGCCATAGTGCCGATTTTTTGCGTGTTGCGCAAAACGGCGTCTTCATCTGTCATATCCAAATGATTTTCTTTGTCAAAAACGTCTTGTTCGTCAGCAACTTGGTCTTGAATTTTTTTGTCGTCTTTTAACAATTGAACAGCATCGCTAAACTGTTCATCATAATTTTCTTCAGCCAAAGCAGCTTGCAAATAAGCTTTGGCGCGGGCTTTTTTTACCTCGTTAAGGTCTTTGCTGTCAAATGCGGACAATGCGCTGTTTTGAGGGTCTTTAGTTTTTAGAAAATTCACAGCTTCATCAAACTCATTTCCAAATTCATAAGTTTCTTGAATAATGCGAACTGCTTCATCAACCGTCATTTCTTTTGCCATTGTTATAAACTCCTCGGACATATTTTTTCAATCTATAAGGAACTATACACTAATTTGGTCTTAAATGCAATATCTTTTTTGTCGAAAAAGCGGAAAATTTTGAGCATAAACTTTAGAAATAAGGAGATATTTAGCTTGTTTTGACAAATAAGGTTGCAAATTGTCGAATCTTTCTGCAAAAAGCTCTTGCTTTGTGGGGCAGCATATATTAAAGATAGGGCATAAATGTGTTGAAAGAGGGCAATTATGAAAGTTGATATATTTGATTTTGAGTTGGATAAAGATTTGATTGCAAAAAAGCCGGCAGATCCGAGAGATAGTTCCAGATTATTGGATTTGTCCGAAGAAAACGCGCTTGTCGATCGTCATTTTTATGATTTGCCTGAAATTTTACGTCCTGATGATGTGCTGGTTTTTAATGACACAAAGGTTATTCCCGCTCGATTATATGGTCAACGCGGCGAAGCTTTGGTCGAAGTGACGCTCTATCACCCAGATGACGGAATCAGTTGGTGGTCGTTTATAAAAAATGCCAAAAGGCTGCATGTTGGCGATGTCGTTTACTTCTACACGGCGGATATTTCAGCTCAGCAATCAGATTTTTGCGCCGAAGTTTTACAAAAAGACGATGAAGACGGGGTATTGATACGTTTTAGATGTTCGGCTGATGATTTAGGTAAAAAACTGGAAAAGTACGGTTCTATGCCGCTGCCTCCGTATATTAAGCGAGATAAGCCGTTGGCCGGTTTGTGGAATCCGTATAATGATAAAGAAGATTATCAGACGGTTTATGCTCAGCATGAAGGAGCCGTGGCCGCTCCGACCGCCGGTTTGCATTTTACCAACAGATTGTTGGCGGAAATTGACAAGATGGGAGTTAAACGTGTGTTTTTAACTCTACACGTCGGAGCCGGAACATTTTTGCCCGTGAAAACCGAAGATACCGAAAATCATAAGATGCACGCCGAATACGGAATTATTTCGCCGGAGGTTTGCCAGGTTATCAATCAGGCTAAGCAAAACGGCAGCCGTATTATAGCCGTGGGGACAACTTCAGTGCGTCTTTTGGAAAGCGCGGCCGATGAATCTGGAGTTTTGCACCCGTTTTGCGGTGAAACAAACATCTTTATTACTCCGGGGTATAAATTTAAGATTATTGATATGATTATCACAAATTTCCATTTGCCGAAATCAACGTTGTTTATGCTTATCTGCGCCATTGCCGGTACCGAACGTATGAAAGCGGCCTATAAGCACGCAATTGAACAAAAGTATCGGTTCTATTCTTATGGTGACAGCTCTATTTTGAAGTGTGTAAACAAAATTTAAACTCTTTTGTTCTAGACTGTTTACAAAGGAGAAAAAATAGTGAACAATACTTTTACCGGCAGTCTGACATACGTTTTATCAACGATAAAAAGTTCTTTTTTGCCGGCGTTGTTTTTTGCCTGCGGACTAATAACTTTTTATGCTCAAAATCCTTATGAAAACGGGGTGTCACTGAGTCTGCATATAGCCTTTTATGTTTTTTCTTTTTTGGGTTTATTGCTTTTGTGCACGGTTAATCGTTCTAAACCGTTTTTTAGTTTTCTATCCGGCGTCATTTGCTATGTTTTGTTAAATCAAATAAAAATAAGGTATGGCGAGGATTATACGCTCAGCCCCGAATATTTATGGATATGCTTTGTTTTGCCTCTAAATCTTGTCGTTTTCTATTTTTTGAGTCCGCTGAAATTGCAAAGCAGACAGAGTTTTTGGTTATTGACGGCAATGTTGATGCAGATAGTTCTGATTCAACATTTTGGCCAAGTTATAACCCAAATACCTTATTTGGAAGTTAATTTCGGCTGCCTTCCGTTAGAAGCGGCGGCCTTATGGTTGTTGATTCTCATTCCGATATCAATTGACATAAGTTTTAAGGATACTTTAGTCAATACCGGCTTGTTTTATGCGGATTCCTGTTTGTTTATGGGCTTGGTGTATTCGGATTCGGCCACGGGACTGACAACTTTCTTTTTAAGTTTTTCGCTTATTTTATGTTGTACGGCAATTTTAGATTTATATCGCCGCTATAATTTTGATGTTTTGGAAAATGTGGGGAGTTATAACGCATATCTCTCGCAGGCGAACAATAAATTTCCCTACAAATACACGATTGTGCTGTTTAGTATTGATAATCGAGATAAACTTTTGAAGGTTATAGGCGATAGAAAATTGCAGGAATTGGAACAAATGTTGGTTAATCGAATTGCCGCCTTTTCTTATGATATATCGGTCTTTCGCTATCAATTGGCAGATGAATTGATTTTAGTTTTCAAAAACGAAGACGCCAAGCACACAATGGAATATGCTGAAAATATTCGTCACGTTGTGGCCGCTTCGGATTTTATTTTTACAAACGGTAAAGAAATCAAAATTACTATTTCGGCCAGTGTTTCAGAAAAAACACGTCTGGACTTGAACGCCACCAGCGTAACAACACGAGCCCATAATGCGTTGCAAAAGGCGTATCGTTTTAATTGCAATATTGTGACAAAAGCCTAATCGGCTGAGGGTTTTGCTCGTAAAATCAGATAAATTCCGCCTAAAACGGCCGGAACAGACAGCATTTGTCCCATAGTCAAACCGCCCCAAAGAAAACCTATTTGTGCGTCAGGCTCTCTGAATTGTTCCAGAACTGTGCGGAAAAAAGCATAACCTAACAAAAAACAACCGGAAATAAAACCCTGTTTTTCGCGGCAACGCTTGCTTTGCCAAAGCAAATTTAGAATGATGAAAAGTGCGATTCCTTCTAAGCAGGCTTCATAAAGCTGTGAAGGGTGACGCGGCAGATAGCCGCCTCGCGGAAAGCGAATCGCCCAAGCAACATCGGTTGTTCTTCCCCAAAGTTCATCATTGACAAAGTTGGCTAATCGTCCCAAAAAAATTCCTAAAGGTACAAGCGGTGAGGCCAAATCGGTTAGTCGTAAAAACGGAAAATGAATATGTTTGGCGGCAAAATATAAAGCAATTATAACTCCCAAAATTCCGCCGTGAAAAGACATTCCTCCGTGCCAAATGGCAAATATCTCTAAAGGATTCTCCCAAAAAGAGCCATTTCCATAGGCAATAACATAACCCAGTCGTCCGCCAAGAATTACACCCAGTGTAAAATAAAAAACAATGTCTTCCAAATTATTTTTGCTCAAAGGTATAGAATATTTTTTTATTCTTTTTGCTGCTAACCACCAGCCAAATAAAATGCCTATTAAGTAGGCCATAGAATACCAACGCAACGCGAAGGGGCCTATTTGAAAGATAATCGGAGAAATCTCCGGATATGCAAGTCCTGTCATTATCACCTCTATTTATATATATTGCTTAAAAGTATATTAACAAAAATAAGATAATCCACATCTAAAAAAAATTATAAACACGAATTTTTTTTATCACATTGATAAAACGCCATTTATTTTTTTAGTTTTTCTAAAAAAAAATTTTTTTATGGAAAAAAGTGGAAAACTCATCTTTGACAATTGTCAGATTCCAAATAAATGTGTCAATTTAGGAGTTGTTAAAGAAAGGAAGTTTTGATGTTGGCGCAAAAATTATACAAATATAATCCGTTGGACGATATTGAATGTATGTTCGCCAACCAAGCGCACTCCGCAGAACGCCGTAATTCACACGAAATTGTGGTTGAGGTTTCCGGAAAATGGGATAATATGCTTTTGTTTTTTGCTTGGGAAGAAAATATGAATTGTCTGCATATTTCTTGCTTGCTCAACATTGAACCGGAAAATGTCAATCTTCCAAGTGTTTTTGAACTGTTGGCTTTGCTGAACGAAGATTTGTGGGTGGGCTATTTTTCTTATTGGGAAGAGGCTAAAATGCCGGTTTTCAAACATTCGCTGATTATCGATTCCGATGAGTTCAATTTTAGCGGTAAACTAAATCAGTTGGTTAATATAGCTATAACCGAATGTGAAAGAGCATATCCGATTTTTCACGCCGTATTTAAGCAAAATATTGCTCCGCGCAAAGCTTTGCTCCCGCTTACTTTGATGTAACATCTCGCCATTTCAGACGGCAGCGAGCCAATTCTGTTTCTTTATTGTTTTCGCGAATGGAATGAAATGTTTCATTGTGGTTTTGATTGGTTAAAACTACAATGTCCTTACCATAAACAGCCGGTTTTTTGAAATTTATTTCAATTTCGCAAGGTGTGTGTTTCAGCCTGAAATCAGAGTCTACACATTCGCTTGCCCACAAGGGATAAATTGAATTATTAACGTGATTGTTAATATCAATATCGTCAAAGCGCACCTTTAGTTTATCTTCGCGGTTAAAGGTTTCGGCCTCTTTAATTTTCATAAAACTAACCGGCAGAGCTCTTTCGCTAAGTCCCTGATAGTCGGGAAAATATTTGCTAAGCAAAGCCGGACGGCGGCGAGTTAAATCAATTAAGACCCATTGACTGCTGATGCGGGCGATAATGTTGTTGTTTGCGTCATAAATAAGAAAATCACGAATGGCCCCATATAGTTTGGTTTCGGCCGGCCAGGTTTCAATAATAAAACGTTCTCCCATACGCGGCAGGCGTTCTATTTCTAAATAATAGTCCGAGCCAAACCAAGTCAAACCAAGTTCACCGCATTTTTCAAAACCCAAATTTAATAAATCGGCATTTTCGGCAGCTGCGTCTTGTAATAGATTAAACAAAGTTAAAAGCCGCAAAGAGCCATGACAATCAGCTTCATAGCTCTTTACAATGTATTCTTTTTTGAATTTCTCGACAATCATCTTCTATCAAAACAATTTAGTTCCGGCGGCAAAACCTGCAACTTTATAAGTTTGAAAACGTGTTTCCAAACGTTGTGTGTAGGCTTCTCCTTTTTTCGGATTGGCCGAATGATAGCGTTTTGCCGCTTTTTTCCAATTATTGCCGTGTTGGTTATAAAGCGAGCGTAAAAATTTTGCGCTATATTTCACATTGTTTGACGGCTCAAGGGCTTCATCAACAGAAGAAAACGCATCGCCGTGATATTTAAGGTTAATCTGCATACAACCGACATCAATGCTTTCAACTCCTTGAGATTGAAACTTTTTAACGGCTTTTACGGCCTCTTCTTTAGAGGCATAATAGTAACCTTTTCCTTGAACATTAACAGTCCACGGCCAAGCCACATATCTGTTTTGCAAATTGTCCCATCTACCGCTCTCAACCGCTGAAATTGTTTGCAGTAAATCAAAATTAATGCCGTATTCAACTCCCGCTTCTTTAGCAGCTGCAGAACAAAGAGCACCATCTGTAACAAGCTCTTTTACCGGCAACATATCAGCGTCTCCGTTGGCATAAATAGCATTACTGAAAAGCACTAGAACGCTGGTTAACAAAAAACAAAATTTATTAAACACGATAAGGTGTCATCCTATAATGCTGATACGCTAACAAATTGCTTCCCATCTTTTAAGAATTTCCGCAATTTTTGCAAATTAATGCGGTTAAACGAAACAGCGTTAAACTCTTTTAACCATTCCTTAAAAAGTCTTAACGAATGATTAAACACGATTCATATAGCACCTCTTTTTTTAAAAATCCAGAAAAAAGTGTAAATTTATGTAAAAATTTAAAACTTGACAACAGGTAACTATCTGAATTTTAAGCTTTTTTGAAAATCAAAAAACTAAAATTTACGACTTAAACATTCTATTTTATAAATCTTGAAATTTTTTTTAAAATAGTTATAATAATGGGTGTCAATTTGTTGACTGTGACACCAGAGACCTTATGAAATAGGTACATTGGACCCGAGGGCAGTACTCGGCACCTCCACCATTATATGGGGGTGAAACAGGCTCGACAGTGTATAGTAAAGATATGTGTTGTGTTCGGTGAGATACCACCGTTATCGGTTCAAATTTAAATGAATGCAAATGATAATTTTGCACCAGTTGCCGTAGCTGCCTAAGCTAAAGCAACAAACTTAAATTCTTTAGTCTTTGGTTAGATTAGAGTGGGGAAGAGGCCGCCTAGCAACAGAATGGCCTTTAGTTTTAAGCAAATGGTGAGGCAAATGGTTGATTTTGTTGAAAAAATAGATTATGACGAGTTGGTTGAAAAATCTTTGCGCAGTGTGGTTTATTATGCTTTGAAAATTGTAGAAAAACAAGGCTTGCCCGGAGAAAACCATTTTTATATTACGTTTAAAACCAACTTTTCAGGAACAATCATTTCTAAAAATTTGCAGCTGCAATATCCGGATACGATGACAATTGTTTTACAGAACCAATTTGAAAATCTGGTGGTTCGTCATAACAGTTTTTCAGTTGATTTGAGCTTTGGCGGAATACCGCAAACTATTACAATTCCTTATGATGCTATCACATATTTTGCCGATCCGTATGCTAAATTCGGTTTGAGTTTCACGTTAGATGAGGGAAATACCCCGTTGGCAAATAATTTGGCCGAAGAGCCGAAGTCGGCAGTTTCCGGTGAAGCCCAGATAATTTCTTTTGATAACTATCGTAAAAAATAATGCAAAAAAAATCTGTTCTGATTGCGGGTCGACATTCTACAAGCATTAGTTTGGAAGAGGAGTTTTTTGCGGCATTGAAAAATATTGCTCAAGAACAAAAAATCAGTTTGAATCAACTTATTACCAAAATCGATAGTGAACGCGAAACCGAAAATTTGTCGAGTGCTTTGCGTTTGTATGTGCTGTCTTATTATCAGCGACAGTTGGCTAATTTTTCCAAAAAGAACGGGTGAAAATAACCATTACCGTAATGACTTCTAATCGGCCTAAAAGCATTGCAAAGCAAAGAATATATTTTACGGGAGCAGAGAAAAAAGCATAGTTCCCGCTAGGACCGATTGTTTCTACCGCGCCAACTCCGACATTTGTCATACAGGCAACAGCCGAGGCTAACGCCGTGTTAAAATCAACTCCGCATAAACTTACGATAACGCCGATTATCAGCATACTTATAATAAAAGAAAAAACATAAACGAAAACAGAGGTAATAACCGTTTCTGATGGATTTATCGCGCCTACTTTGAGGGGAATAATTCGATTTGGTTCGATCATTGAAAGCATATATTTATGCAGATAAGCGTAGATAATCTGCCAGCGAAATATCTTTATGGAACCACTGGTCGAACCGGTGCAGCCGCCGCTTAGCGACAAAAGCATAAACACCGCGCTTGCCCATACGCCCCATTCTACAAAATCATCTGCCGAAAAACCCGTGGTGGTCATAACGGAAATTACACTAAAAAAACCATAGCGGATACTATGTAATAAAGAATAATCAGATTTAAGATAAAGGTAAATACTTACTAAAACACCGCTACATAAAACGGATTTCAAAAAAACAGAAACCTGATAATTTTTGTTTGCAGAGCCACGGCGAAACAGTAAAATATAAAAAGTAAGAGGCAGAGAACCGCAAAGCATAAAAAACATTATAACTAATTCTATTGACGCGCTGTTAAAGGCGGCTATTGAATTGTTTTTAGTGGAAAAACCACCTGTTCCAACGGCGGACATAGCGTGATTTACGGCATCGAATAAATCCATTCCGCAAAAAAACAGCGCGATAGAGCCGAGAGCCGAGAGCAACGTGTACACAAGCAAAATACGTTTAGCAATATAGCTGAATTTAGGCATAAATTTGTCGTTTGAATCGGAGTTTTCGCGTTGAAAAATTCTCATTCCGCCGATTCCTAAAAAAGGTAACAAGGCTACGGCGAAAATGACAATTCCTAAGCCGCCTAAAAAGTTTAAAATCGACCGCCAAAGTAAAATGCTTTTCGGCAAACTCTCAACATCTGGTATTATGGTGGCTCCGGTGCCGGTTATTCCGGACATAGTTTCAAAAAAAGCATCGGCCAAATTCGGTAGAATGTGTGAAAAATATAGAGGAAGGGCTGAAAATAAAGCCACAAGCACCCAACTTGTTGTCGTGACCAAATAGGCTTGTTTCAGAGATATTTTCTCGACTTTTATATAGTTAGAAAGAAATAAAGAAAAGCCAAAAAATATGGTTATCATCGCCGACGGAATAAAGGGGGATGTTTCATTTTGGCCTTGTAAAAAATCAAAACCGGCGGGGACAAGCATTATAAGCCCCAAAATTCCCAATACATATCCGCTTATCATAAAGACGGGCTGCCACATAACGATATCCTTTATTTTAAGGCAATGTTGGCCGCTAATTTTTTATCCACTAATACTTTGTTAATAAAAATATCGTGAACAAAACATAAAGCGGTTGCTGATTGATTTTGTGTTGCATAGGCGACAATGTCGCAATGAACTTTGCGATTTTCGGTAACCTTAGTTAAATAGGCCTGAGCTTCTGCCGCGTCATAAACTTTCGGATTGCTGTAAATACCATACAGAAACACAAATTTATCGTCGATAAACAAGCTGTTTGGGCCGGCAACGCTGACTGTGCCATATAATTTTTTCGGTTCGGACAAATATTCAAGATTCAGAGAATCTTTTTTCAGATAATAATCTTCAAGCTTACCCGTGTAATAGGTTTCTCTATATTGTTCTTCCAAAGATTTTTCATCGTCTTCAATTTCTTGCGAACGAATAATTTTGGCTTGTTGCTCGGCTTCTGAAAAAGTTTGTTCGGTAGCAAAATTTTCGGCTTTAATCTGTGCTTGCGGCTTGGCTCTGCTAAACTTGGCCACATTCCAACTGACAAAACGAACTTCCTCATCTTTCTTTTGTTCTTTAGGCTGTTTGGAAGCGGAATTTGGCACAATTTCGCCCAAAGCAGTGCGCATATCGTCGAGTTTTTGAGTTAATTTTGCCGTGGTGTTGTTTTTTAGTTCCGATACCTGTTGAACAGGTGCAGAAATTTTGTGTTGATAGTTACTCCAAACGTCTGCTAATTCGTGACGAAAAAAAGCCAACAATACAACAATTGTGACAAAAGGATGGCGCAAAGGATATGACAGACCGAGAAAAATTCGGTAAAGAAAAAGTTTAAATCCGGTGGTTTTCATATCGTCCCATTCACTTTTGACCATTATTCGGCTCCACTGTATTTTTGTTGAAGTTCGGCGGCTTTTTCCGGAGTAATGCGTTCAAATAAGGCTTCTCCGGCTTCAAAACTGTGGCCGGCTTTGAGTGCGGATATTTCTTTTTCGACATTAAATCCTTTTAATGATGGCATATCTTTTGAAGTTAAGCCGAATTTGGCCATAATTTTTTCGGCGGTGTCAGGCATAAACGGCGCGCTTAATACGGCATAAATACGAACTAAATTCAGGCATAGACGCAAAATAGTTGCGGCACGGGTTTCATCTTCTTTGATTACCGTCCACGGTTCCGTGGTGGAAATGTAGTTGTTGCCTTCAACCCAGATGGCACGCAATTCAGCAGCGGCTTTGCGGAACTCCATTTCATTTAAGTATTTGAAATAATCTTGAACTCTGGTTTGCAAAATTTTGATTAATTCTTTATCTTCGGTTTGTAGTTCGCCGCCTTCGGGAATTTGCGAGCCGAGTTTCGAGGCTGTCATTTTCATAACACGCTGCGCAAAGTTGCCTAAAACTCCGTTCAAATCTTTGTTTACGGTGTTTACAAAACTTTCAAATGTGAAAGACGAATCCGAGCTTTCGGGAGCGTTGGCCATCAGCCAATAACGCCAGTAATCGGCCGGAAATTCTTTTACGGCATCTTCGGCAAATACGCCGCGGTGTTCTGATTTTGAAAATTTTCCGCCTTCAAAAGTTAAATAGCTGAAACCTTTCAAAAAGTCTACCTTTGTCCAGTTTTCTCCGGTACCGAGCAAAGTTGCCGGAAAAGTAATAGAGTGATAAGGCACATTGTCTTTGCCCATAAATTCAACATAACGCACGTCTTTAGCGTCAAGCCACCAATCTTTCCAGTTGCGTTCTTGAGGTTTTTCATCAGACCATTGCTTGGTGATGCCGATATAGCCGATTGGCGCGTCGAACCACACATAAAACACTTTGTCTTCAAATCCCTCTTTGTTGACCGGAAAGCCCCACTTCAAATCACGGGTGATGCAACGTGGCTGCAAGCCTTCCTTTACCCATTTTTTGGCGATGGAATAAGCAACATCAGGCCAAAAAGCCTCTTTGGTTTTTAGCCATTCCACTAGTTTTTCTTCAATTTTCGGCAGGTTTAAAAACAGGTGCTTTGTTTCACGCACTTCCAAATTAGTGCTGCCGGAAATGGTGCTGCGCGGATTGATTAAATCTGTCGGCTCCAAAACTTTTGTACAATTTTCACATTGGTCGCCGCGAGCTTTTTCATAGCCGCAATGCGGACAAGTGCCGGTAATATAACGGTCAGCCAAAAACATTTTATCATCAACCGAATAAACCTGTTTCATTGTTCTTTCTTCAATAAAACCATTTTTATCCAACTGTGAAAAAATATGGTAAGTCATTTCTTTGTTTTGTTCGCTGGAGGTGCGGCCAAAATAGTCAAACGACAAATTAAAATCTTTATAAGTCTGAATGTGGCGGGTATGATATTTGTTGCAATATTCTTCAACCGGCATACCTTCTTTTAAAGCTCCTACTTCAGAGGCTGTGCCGTGTTCATCGTTTCCGCAAATATACAAAACTTCATTACCCAACATTCGCATATAACGGGCATAAACATCAGACGGCAACAAGCAGCCAACCATATGGCCAAGGTGCGGAATCCCGTTAATATACGGCAAAGCGGAAGTAATAAGAACTTTTGACATATTTACATTTCTCCTTAAAAGACAGACAATAACAATTATTCGAAGTTTACTCTATTTTGCTAAAATCTCAAGCAAAAAGACAAGATACGCCATTATTTTTTAGCAAATGAAAAATATCAAAGGGCGGAGCTTGAAAACTATGCTTCTTAGAAAACGCAAAAAAAATTTTTAGGATATATAAAATCAGTAATTATGATTTTCTTGTTCAGTTTTATTACTATTTGATAATAATGTCTGAAAAAGGAGGTTGTTACACCTCCTTAAAATTATTATTTGCTGAAATCATAAATATCCGAACCATCATCAGGTAAGGCCGAAGCCGTGTCTTCAACCGCAGTTTCAAGCGGCAACGGCTTGCAAACTTCAAGATAGTTTACAGCGTAACTGGTCAGAGCCAGAGCGGCAATCGGCAATACTACTTTTTCAAACGGAAAATGTGCGTGTCCGCCGTTTTTAGCTTTCATCCATTGATAAAATACCGAACTGTAAGTCAGTACAGCCGCGCCTAGCAAAGTACAAAACAAAAACGGGTCTAAATAGAAAATTAAAATAGGTTTTGGAGTATAAACCAAGTCTTTAATATAAACACCGGCAATCATCGAAAGCGACATTGCAATTAAAAGCGGGTTGCGAAAAGCAAAATGCCAATTCTTTTTATCGCACCACAAGATTGTCCAATAACCTATAAGCATTAACAAGGCTCCTGCCCAAACGGCAATAACGCTGTCATCTACTCCCAAGTTGCGAGCAACTTCCAGACCAACGGCGACTCCAACCGTGCAAACAGCACAGGCCGGATTGGCGTAACTCGGTAATGTATAAAATAGGGTTGCCGCAAACAGCAAACTGAAAATTAACATTTTATTCTCCTTAATATTTTTTCTCACAATACGAATTTTAACGGATAAATCAATATATTTTTGCAAATTATAAAGAAAACCGCCGATAGTGTATCGGCGGAAAGGAGAAGTAAAATCATAAAATATAATCAGTCGTTCACAGTTCCGCGGTTGCGGGCAGTCAATAAAATATTTTTTTCGGTATTATTGACAAATTCGGCGGGATGTTTTTTCTGAAAATCTTTTTTAAATTGCAACGGAGAACCGAAATTCTTTTGCCGATATGTGTTGGCTATCATCGCCAACATTCCGTCGGTGGAAACGTCTTTTCCGGCAAGTGCGTTAAATTTAGCAATTGAAGCTTTCATTTTTACAGCCGTTTCATCATCAGGTAAATCCCGACTTTTCAGACCGCGGCGCGAAGGAGAATGTTTGATAACGGCACTGGCTAAATCAAGTAACTTTTCTTTGTTATCGGACACGTTTTCTAACAATTTTACAAATTGCTTTCCAACGGTTGATTTCTTCTTTTCGGACATCACACACCTCCTGTTTCATAATTATATTTTATGGAATAATCATAGCATAAAAAGAGAGGGTGTGCAATAGATTTTTTAATAGCAGCGAGTAATGATAAAACGGGCTAAATCTTGTAAAGGCAGGGCTTTGTCGCCAAACACTTCCAAAACGGAAACCGCTTCATCAGTCAATTTTTGTGCCACTTCACGAGCTTTGTCAATGCCAAAACGGCTGACAATGGTGAATTTGTTTTGCTTGTTGTCTTTATGCAATGTTTTTCCCACTAAAGTTTGATTGCCGATTTGGTCCAAGATATCATCGCTGATTTGAAAAGTTTGGCCGATTTTTCGGGAATATATCATCAAAGCCTGTCGTAGTTCCAACGGGGCTTGCCCTAAAACTGCTCCGGCCTCACAGGCATAGCGTAGCAAACGTCCGGTTTTCATTTCTTCTAAGCGTGAAATTATATTTTCGTCTTCAGCCGCAGAACCGGTTGATTCGGCGTATAAATCAAGGGTCTGTCCGGCAATCATACCGCCAAACGCTCCGGCGGCGTCGGATAAAAGCTGAACCAAAGTTAAACGAATTTCGGGGCGTATTTCAAGAGATGTCGCTAAAAGGTTGAAAGCATAGGTTAAAAGCCCGTCTCCGGCCAAAATGGCAGTTGCTTCATCAAACTTTTTGTGGCAAGTAGGTTTGCCGCGGCGTAAATCATCATTGTCCATTGCCGGTAAATCATCGTGAATTAAAGAATAAGAATGGAGCATTTCCAAAGAAACCGCTGCCGGCAGGGCTGTTTTATAGTCAACTCCGAACAAGGCGGCGCATTGACATAGCAAATATGGCCGCAAGCGTTTACCCCCGTTCATAACAGAGTATTCCATTGCTTCTATAACTCGGCCTTCCGCTCCTTCGGGTTTAATGAAATATTGAGCCAAATCTTGGTTGAATTGTGTGGAAAAATCCGATAAATTTTGTTTAATATCCATAATTATTCTTCCACTTTATCTAACGACTCGGTTGAAATTTCGCCATCCGGAGAAATATTTATTTTTTCAATTTTCAATTGGGCAGCTTTCAGTTTTTCTTCACAAAATTTTTTCAGAGCCGTAGCTTTTTCATAAGCCTCAACGGCATCGTCAAGCTTTATTTTTCCGCCCTCAAGTTCGCGCACAATGTTTTCAAGCTGAATTAATGCGTCTTCAAAACTAAATTTGCTTAAATCTAAATCTTTCATAATTTTTTCTCCCTTGTCTTTAAGCTTAGCCGATTAACTTATTTTTACAACGAGATTTTGCAACTTATTAAACTATTTATCACGCCAAACTGCTCTTTTGTATTATTGGTATAATCAATAAAACGGGTTATATTTAAGATACTATGAATGTTTTTCGTAGTTTTATTCCTGATAAAGCAAGGTTCGTAATCATTAGGCGTTGCGAGCCTTGAATTTCTTGACTGTAGAAAAATAAAGTATATACTGGACGGAAGTTTAGTTTTTATGAGGAAATTTATATGGCAAAAATTTTGTGGCGAGCCGGAACGTTAATGGCTCCTGTTCCTCCGGTTCTGATTTCTTGCGGAACAATGGAAAAGCCAAATGTGATGACGGCAGCTTGGACAGGTGTTTTGTGCAGTGATCCGACTTTGGTTTATGTTTCAATTCGTCCGTCGCGGTATAGTTATGAGCTTATTAGTCAATCAAAAGAATTTGTAATTAATTTACCGACGGTGGCGTTGGCTAAACAGGTTGATTTATGCGGAGTAAAAAGCGGTCGCACGGTTGATAAATTTAAATTATCAGGTTTGACACCTGCTGTCTGCACCAAAGTTTCGGCTCCGCAAGTTTTGGAATCTCCAATTTCGTTGGAATGTCGTGTTTTGGAAATAAAACATTTGGAAACCGCCGATGGAAAAGGTACGCACGATATGTTTTTGGCCGAGGTGTTGGCGGTTAATGTTGATGAAGCATATATTGATGAAAATAACGCTCTGCATTTGGAAAAAGCCGGATTATTGGCTTATGCACACGGTTTTTATTATGCCCTTGGCAAACAAATTGGCAAATTCGGTTGGTCGGTAGAAAAAAACAGCACCAAACGTAAAAGAGTTGAACAGGAAAAAAATAAAAAAGCAGAGAAAAAAGAAAAATCTGAATTTAAGACTAAACAGCCGCGAAAAAAAGTTTGGGCAAAGCATCGCGACTTTGAACAAGATGATGGTCGCAGAAAGTCTGAATTTCAACCTCGCCGCCCTAAATCTGCTAAAGATAAAAACTTTAATCGAGGTAAAGAAAAACAGAAAACTCAAAGCAAAATAGGCGCGTACAGACCGGTAGAACGTAAAGCTCCTCGTAAAACTTTAACACTGAAAAAATAGGTGATGTATGGCCGAAAAACACTTGGATTTCAAAGTAGATTACACAAATTTATCCGTTTATGATGAATTTAATGCTGATAAATTGCAATATCCGCTTGTTTTATCTATTCCGCACAGCGGTACTTATTTCCCGCCGGAATTTTTGCAAAATGTTTGTTTTGATGAAAAAGTTTTGCGGCGCAATGAGGATTTGTTGGTTGACAAACTGCTGGAAAACGCGTTTGCCAAGGGGCTGACGGCACTCAAAATGAAAATCAGCCGAACTTTTGTTGATTTGAATCGTGATCGCTTAGAGCTTGATCCGGCAATGTTCTATAATTATCCCAAAGAAAAAGATATTTTATATGACAAACACTGCCGAGTGGGTTTAGGTGTGATTCATCGAATTAATTACAGAAGAGAAAATATTTATGGCGGTTTGTTGGATTATGCCGAAGTTGAAGAGCGTTTAAGTAAAGTTTATGATGTGTATCACGCTCGTTTGCAGCAGCTTATAAATAAATGTCTGAAAAAATTCGGGTTTTGTGTGATTTTAGACTGCCATTCAATGCCGTCAAAAATTTGTTCGATTATTGATGACCGTTCCGGAATCGATGTTTGTTTGGGTAATTTGTTCAGTCAAAGCTGTCCGCAGGAATACAGTGATTTTTTGGCCTCGCAGTTTTGGGATAATAACTATTCCGTACAAGAAAATTGTCCATATTCCGGAGCTTATATAACTTTTAATTATTGTCAGCCTAAGCGCAAAATGTATACGCTGCAATTGGAATTAAACCGTTTGTTGTATGCCGATGAGGCAAATCTTTGTCCTAATGATGAATTTTCGGAAGTGGCAGAAGAAGTCAGTGAAGCGGTTATAAATTTTGCTGAATACTTGAAACGATTATAGTTTAATTGAAAATCTATAAACTTCCGGAGTGGAAGAGTTTGTCATATTTATAAACCGACCCTTCGGGAATTGACCAACTGAAGTCATTTTTCATAGCCGCCGATTGCATCTGATGCATAGTTTTCGGGGCGGTATAAAAACAGCGAATAGCTTTTTCCAATGTTTCAAAATAAGCGTTGATGTTGTTTTTCAGGTGCTGTGCTTGCAGGTTTGGACCATATACCCGATTGCCGTCGGCAAAAAATACCTCGGTTCTGAAACCGTCAACACCATCTTGAATGGTGTCAACCAAACCACCGGTTGACGTGGCCACAGGCAGGCAGCCTTTAGCCATAGCTTCCATCTGGGTTAATCCGCAAGGTTCAAAATATGACGGCATTAAATAAAAATCAGCCGCCAACTGTACAGAGTAGGCAAAGTAATCATTATAACCGTGAAACACAAAAATACGTTTGGCAAAATCACGATAAATTTGTTTCGTGTTGTCTTTCAGAGCCATCAAATCACGGAATAAATCTCTGTTTCCGGCTCCTCCTAAAACGAAAATCGGAAAGTCTTGCGGTGAGTTTTTGTATTTATCAGATATTCTCAAAATGGCGTTGAGCGCAATGTCATAGCCTTTTTGTTCAACCAAGCGGCTGGTCATACAAATAAACGGAATATTTTCCGCCTCGTGCAGAGCCGAAGATATGTCATCAAAATTGTAAGTGTCTATTTTGGGAATAACTGTTTGACGATAATTTTCATCGGTGGCCAAACGTGAAAGCAGTTTTATGCACTCTTTTTTGTTATGCAGTTTGTTTTGCAGCGAATATTCATTATAGACCTTAAACTGAGTGTCGCCGAAATATTTGTTTAAGGTTTCAATTTTTTGAGCGTTAGGAGAAATCAACTTTTTTTCATAGCCATTGACAATGCCGAAAAATGTCCGGCAATTTTTGCGGATTTTTAAGATATCTCGAAAATCAAAACCAAAACTCTTTTCACGGGAAACTTCTTCCATATAGTTTTTGGAAACCGTGACGATTCTGTCAGCCAGATGCATATTGCATGAGGCTTGATTATAGGTGTCGCCGACTATCAACGTGTTTGACGTGCGCGGGTTACTGTTCTTTACGGCTTTGGCGTTTTTCAAGACCAAAGTTGCCAAATCTTCATATAATGAATTTAAGATTTTCGAGGTGTTTTTATAATCCCACCCCTGATATCCCATGTGGTGTGCAATGTGAATAACGGGAATTTCTTTTAGAATCTCGGCAATTTCAAGGGGGAGGCGTTCGGCATAGACTTTGGCTAATGACAAATATTTAGTCAGGCCGGAAATCGCTCCGCTATGCCAGTCATTGGCAAGTAGTATATTAGGCAGACGAATGTTCTCTATTTGGCGCAAGCATATATTCTCAAGCAGGCAATAAACGGTTTTGGAAAGAAAAGCAAAGCGTTCGACTTCATCAACGTGCAGATTGTTAAGAACATAGCAACCACTTTGTCCGGAAGGGTTTTCGGCGGCGGGATTTATGGAAAAAAAGCGGTCATTGTGCAAAAACAGATAAGCGGCACCATTGAGAGTTCCCTGATAAACATCTACTTTGAAGTGGCAAAAACGGTTGCGGCTGCCCATAAACGGAACTTTCAGATGGCACAATTTTTGCAGTTTTATCTGTTTACCTTCGGCACCGATGTAAACGCCGTTTTCAAATGTGCATTTCTTTTTGCCGGTATCTCCCAAATACATCGGGGTTATAATAGTAATATCACTTTTTTGTTTGGTAAAAATTTGATTGTAATTTTCCGGAAGCTCGGAGGCCACCATTCCCAAGCCGCCGCATTTCATAAAAGTTGCGGTTTCGGCAGTAATCATCCAAGCGTGAATCTGTTCGTTTTCAGGCCAACACTTGTCGGTTAGACATTGCCTACGCCCCATATTCTGCATTTGTAATAGAATAGGATTTTGCGGAACCCCGTAATTTATACTGAATTTTCTTTTATTGAAATTTGTCGGTAAAAAAACAAATTTTTTATTTTGGCCGGAGCCGAGATTCAATATGGTCATCACAATTACTTTCTATTTATAATACGTTTTTCAGTATAGTTCTAAAAACCTAAAACTTCAACATAAAAAAACATACGCTCTTGACTTGTTTATTATTACCTACTAAGTATCTATATAGGTATTTTTCTTAAAAATTGAAGAGGAAGCAAGAATGACTGATAAAAAAGAAAAAAAAGCTGTCGATGCGGAAAATGAAAAAGATGTGAAAACAACTGAAGACAGTTCTGAAAATGTGCAAAACTCAGAAGGTATAGATGAATTGGCGCAACTCAAAGAAGAAAATCAGAAGTTGAAAGATTCTTTTTTGAGGGCGTATGCAGAAGCGGAAAATACTAAAAAACGCTGCCAACAGGAAATTGAAAAAAATTCTAAATTTGCTATTTCTTCATTTGCAAAAGAGTTGTTGGGGGTTGCCGATAATTTACAAAGAGCTTTGAGCGCGGCCGATGAGGAAACAAAAGCTAAATGCGAAGCTTTTATAAAAGGTGTGGAATTGACGCAAAATGAACTGACAAAGGTTTTCGGAAAATTCGGTATTAAAAAAATGGAAAGCTTAAATAAGGTTTTTAACCCGAATTTTGAACGAGTGGTTCAGGAAGTTGAAGATAAGGAAAAGCCTGCAGGAACAATTATTGCCGAATTACAGGCCGGATATACTCTGAATGACAGAATTTTGCGCGAGGCAATGGTGATTGTGACCAAAGGCGGAGCCGCAGCTGAAAAAGAAGATAAATAAAAAAAACAGATGTTTAAGAAAATCCGTCTGATTAAAATGACGGATTTTTTTATTTGACGTTGTAAAATATATGGTATATCTGATAAATTGTTATTTATAACTAAAAAAATGGCGTTATAATTCCGCGTATGAAAATATTGAACGTTTATATTTTTAGGCAGATTTTTATCGGATTTCTGCTGGTTTGTTTCTCCCTGCTGGCTATGCTATGGCTGACGCAGTCGTTAAGGTTTGTGGAAATGGTGACGCGGCAGGGATTGCCCGTGTATTTATTTGCTGAAATGACTTCGCTTTTGATGCCTCGTATCTTTAATATTTTATCACCGGTAGCCGCTTTTGTGGCGGTTATGTTTGTGTATAATCGTTTGATAGCCGATAGAGAACTGGTGGTTATGCAGTCGGCCGGTATAAGTCCGTGGCAAAATGCTAAGGCGGCAATGTTTTTGGGGCTGATATTGGTCGCTTTTAATGTTTTTGTGATGAATTGGGGGATTCCTTGGGCCGAGTCCAAATTCAGAGATTTGGAATGGCGCGTGAAAAATAATCTGACGCAAATGGTTTTTCGCGAGGGTGAATTTACTAATCTGAAAAATGGTATAACGGTGTTTATTGATAAGCACGAAGATGATGGTTCTGTAAGCGGCATTTTTGTCAGCGATGAAAGCAAGCCAAATGTTAAAGTTACGCTTACAGCCGAAAAAGGGCGTTTGATGCAAACTGAAAACGGACCGCGCATTTTGTTTATTAATGGTGTAAGGCAAGAGATAAATACAAAAGATTATAAATTCAGCACGCTTTCTTTTTCGCGCTATTCGGCAGAATTTAATAATATGGAAAGTAAAAAGAAAAAAGAACAAACGGTGCGGGAAAAATCTATATTTGAATTATTAAATTCCGGACGCGACCCGTCGTTAGACAGCCATTTAGCGCGTAAGAATATTGTCGAGGGCAATAGACGTATTTTATATCCTTTGTTTAATTTGGTTTTTGCTTTAATGGCCTGTGTCGGCTTGCTTGTCGGCACTTTTAATCGTCGCGGTCAGGGTAAAATTATCAGCATAGAAGTTTTGTGTATGATTATAGTTTTGGGCAGTGATTTGGCTTTAACTAATTTAGCGGGAAGATCGTTGTTTTTCCTGCCGGTGTTGTATATGAATTGTTTGGTGCCGCTGTTAGTTTGTTTTTATTTATTGCTGTTTTATAATCCGTTTTATTTCCGCCGTTTAAGGACAAAGGAGCGTGTTGATGAAAATTAGTCGTTTGCTGAAAGGAAGTATATTGATGGCGGCTCTATCATTTGCCGCCAATTCAGCGCAAGCAGTCAGCGAGGCCGGAGAAATTCAACGCAAGGAACAAACATCGCCACATGCGGCTATGAATGTGTCGCACAATATTACCAATATCGAGTTTGCCGAAGACAGCAATATTAAGGGAGATGGTGCAATCAATTTTAGCGCGGACGAGTTGGTTAATGATGAAAACACCGGTTTGATTACGGCTAAAGGCGAAGTTGAGATTAATTATAACAAAATGCGTTTGAAAACCGATAAATTGGTATATGATCAAAATAATGACCTTGTTAAGGCAATCGGTAATGTCAGACTTTATACTGCAGATGGTTCGGTCGTGTATAGCGATAATGTTTCTTTATCCGAACAAATGACTGTTGGCGAAATGCACCACATAAAAGTGCTGTTGAAAGATGAGTCAAAGGTTTTTGCCGAAAGTTTTCGGAAGAAAAATAATCAGAAAAAGCAATTAACTTACGCTACTTATACACCTTGTGATATGTGTGATACTCAATCTCCGTTGTGGTCTATCAGTGCCAGAAAAGTCCAACACGATGAAAAAAGTCAGAATGTGCATTATAATGATGCGGTGGTGAAGATAAAAGATGTCCCGATTTTTTATACGCCGTTTTTTTCGCATCCGGATCCGAGTGTAAAACGCCGTTCCGGTTTGCTTGCGCCGACGATGGGAAGTTCAAACTATTTGGGCGCGATGTTTCAACCTCGTTATTTTTGGGCGGTTGATAATCAGACAAATGTTCTTATTTCTCCGATTTTTTCGTCGGATAAAGGAGTTATTTGGGACGGACAGTATCAAAAATATTTTTACAGCGCAAACACAAATATTTCGGGAAGTTATCTAAAAGATAATGAAGAAAATCGTCAGCAGAATCGTGGAAATTTGTTTGCTTCAGGGCGTTACGACATTAATGATAAATGGCGTATGAAATATGATTTGAAGTATGTGACCGACTACATCTATCTTAAAGAACTCAGTTTGCCGTATCAAGACGATGCGTGGCTTACGTCCAATTTGTCTTTTGAGCGTTTTAGCGGGCGTGATTACGCTTCGGTCGAGGCTTATTATTACAAAATTTTGAGTTATAATCTCAGAATGAGCAATGAAAGTCAATTTAGAGAAATTAACGGCCGCAAACCTTTGGTGGCACCATTGATAGACGTGGAAACATATTCTGATCCGAGTTCTATCGGTTCATATTTCAAAAACGAGTTTAACAGCGCGTCTATTTATCACCAAAACGGAAGACAAACCCAACGCCTGACATCTATCAACGCTTGGGAGCTGCCATTTACTTCTTCTTTTGGTGAAAAGTATCGTTTTGTGGCCTCATTAAAATCAGATGCTTATTATATTAATAAGTATAATTATTTGCCGAATAAGCAATATACCGGTACAACAACGCGCTTTTTCCCGCAAACCGGTATTGAATGGCGTTTGCCGTTTGTAAGAGCAAATGAAACTTCGCGGCAAATTATTGAACCGGTGGTGGTTGGCGTTTTGGCTCCGAACGGCGGTAATAAAATTGATAAAATTCCTAATGAAGATAGTGAAGATGTGTATTTTGACGACACTAATGTGTTGGATTTAGACAGATATGCCGGTTATGACCGAAATGACACCGGTAGTCGTATCAGTTATGGATTACGCTGGAGCTCGTATGGAGATATTATCGGACGTACATCGGCGTTTTTGGCTCAAAGCTATGAAAAAAACCGTGATTCCAGTTTTGCCGAAAGTTTGGATAGCACGAAAAGTTCAAATTTCAGTGATTATGTGGGACGAATTAATGCCGAACCTAATGATTATTTGTCGCTGAACTATCGTTTTCGTCTGGATAGAAAATCGTTAGATGCTAAATATAGTGAATTGGGAGCCGGTGTCGGTCCGTCTTTTCTACGGGCTTACGCATCTTATATCTTTTTACAAGGAAATACCTATTACAATAAGTTGTATTCGGAACGAAAAGAATTATATACTTCTTTGAGCTCGGATTTTTCGCAGTATTGGTCGGTGAGTATTTATAATCTGCAAGACTTGACGCAAAATAGCCGCGGTTCGTTGGAACATGGTGGAAATCTGATTTATGAAGATGAATGTCTTAAATGGGTTACTAATGTTAAAAAGTATAACAGCAGCAATCCGGATTTGAAAAATAGTTATGAATTTGGTATTACCTTTTATCTGAAAACAATCGGTAGTTTCGGTTCGTAAGGGAGGATTAAATGAAAAAATTTTTTTTGGCAGCGGGAGTGGCTTGGTTCGGGTTTATACCCGCTTGGGCGGAAAATGTTGATTTGCAGGAATTAGACAGTCAAGCGCGGATGGAACGCCCTAATACTAATTCTATTATGTTTCGCCGCAACGCCGAACAATATCGTCAGCTTAGCGAGGCCGAAAAAAAGGAAATTGAGGCTCGGCGTGAAGAAGACCGAAAAATGCGCTTGCAGCAAGAAGAATATGCTCGCCGTTTGGCAGAAGAAGAAATGCGTCGCCGCCAAATGGAAGAGGCGCAAAAGGAAGCTGAACGCCGTCGCGCCGAGGCTTTAAAGCCAATTACTCTCTATGAAAATAAGTTGAAAATATATGCGTTGGTAAATGGTGAAGTTATTACCAGTAGCGATATGCAAAGCCGAATTAATGCTTTTATTTTGACCACGGGTATTCCTTATAATCCGCAAACAAAAGCGATGATTATCGGTAAGGTTTTGCAGTCGGCCATTGATGAAAAATTAAAAATTCAAGAGGCGGAAAAAAATAAAATAAAAGTCACAAAAAAAGAAATAAACAATGCGTTGCGCCAGTTTGAGAAAAATAATAATATGCCGGCCGGACAACTGCAAAAAATTTTGAATGAGGCTAAAGTAAGTCTTAAGGTCTGGAGTATGCAAATAGAAGCAGATTTGGCGTGGCATAAGCTTATTTCGCAAAAAGGATATAATGAGGTTAATATCAGTGAAAATGATATTAATAAAGCTATTGCCGAAATCAAAAAGGATCAGAAAAAAGAAAAATTTATGGTTTCGGAAATTGTGATTGATAAAAAAGATGCAAAAGATTTAAATCAGTTGGTGGAAAACCTGCGGAATGACCAGCGTTTTGAATTGTATGCAATGCAGTTTTCTCAAAGTCCGAGTGCGGCTAACGGCGGCCATTTAGGGTGGGTTGGTAAAGGTAAACTGCCGACGGTTTTGGAAAATGCGGTTTTAAATATGAAAGACGGAGATGTTTCTGACCCGATTGCCTATGGTAAGGATTTTTATATTTTGAAATTGGAAAAGATTTTTAATCCGGCAATTGATAAAGCGGAAACGCCATCACGAAAAGAAGTTAAAAACTTTTTAGAAAATAAAAAGTTGGAAGAATATTCTAACCGCTATATTAAGAATTTGCGTAGTCGCGCGTTGATAGAGAAAAAAGTATGACGACGGAATTGCTTTCATTACGCGAAACGGTGGAACAGCACGGCTTAATGGCTAAAAAGGCTTTAGGGCAGAATTTTTTGTTGGACCAAAACATTACCGATAAAATTATTCGCTCTTCTCTGACAGGCCGCGGGGTTGCCGATTTTTCCGGCGAAGATGTTTATGAAATCGGCCCGGGGCCGGGGGGATTGACCAGAGCAGTTTTGAAGGCGAATCCGCATAAACTTACGGTGATTGAAATGGATGAGCGTTGCATCGAGATTATGCGGGAATTGCAAAATTTTTATAGCGGCATTTTGGATATTGTCAACGGCGATGCTATGAAATTTGACTTTGGGCAAAAAACGGTTTGTCCTAAAAGTGTGGTTAGCAATTTGCCATATCATATATCAGTACCACTTTTAATCGGCTTGCTGAAAAAAATGGCGGAATTTAAAAGCTTGACTTTGATGTTTCAAAAAGAAGTTGCCGAGCGAATTTTGGCTGAACCAAACTGCAAAAATTACGGCAGAATATCTGTTTTGGCTCAATTGATTTGCAAGGTTAAACTTTTGTTTAATCTTAATCCGAATTGTTTTGTGCCGGCACCAAAAATTTGGTCGTCTGTTTTGTTGTTTACTCCTCAAGAAAATTTGCCAACATCTGAAGAAATTTTTTGTTTGGAAAAAATAACCGAGGCTGCATTCGGACAAAGGCGGAAAATGATTCGCCAAAGTCTGAAAAATCTACCGGATTTGGAAAATGCGTGCAAAGAGGCGGGCATTGCTTTGACGGATAGAGCAGAAAATATTTTACCGGAACAATATTTACTTTTAGCTCGCTACATCATACAGAAAAATAGCATTTTATCAAAATGTTAATATTTTTCATCTAGTTTGAAAAAAATACTATTTTACTGCGGGAAAAACAAATGCATAGCGTTCATACACTGATTCTGGATTTGACTTTAATTACAATTTATGCGGCCATTGTTACTCTTTTGTTCAAAAAGCTGAAGCAACCGACAGTTTTAGGATATATTTTAGCCGGTATTTTGGCCGGTCCGTATTTTGACTTTTTGCCAACTGTTAAAGATAGTGAGAATCTGGTGTTGTGGGCGGATATCGGAGTTATTTTTCTGTTGTTCGGTTTGGGGTTGGAATTTAGTTTCAAAAAGATGCTTAATGTAGGAAAAGCGGCAATGATTACCGCCAACGCCAATATATTATTTATGCTGTTTTTGGGCTATAATACGGGGCTGCTCTTAGGTTGGAGCACAATGGACAGTTTCTTTTTAGGCAGTATGATTTCAATGTCATCAACCACGATTATTATTAAAGCTTTTGATGATTTGAATATTAAAAAGCAGCGATTTACGGATTTGGTTTTCGGCGTTTTGGTGGTCGAAGATTTGGTGGGAATCTTGTTGTTGGTGTTGCTGCCTACCATCGCGCTGGGTTCAACCATAGACGGACAAGCTTTGTTGCTGAGTACCGGAAAATTAATTCTGTTTTTGGTTTTGTGCTTTGTGACCGGTATTTATCTGGTTCCGACATTTTTGAAAAAAATAGAAAGATTTTTGAATGATGAACAATTGTTGTTAGTTATGATTGCTTTGTGTTTTGGTATGGTTTGGTTGGCAAATTATTCCGGATTTTCATCGGCCTTAGGTGCTTTTATTATGGGGTCTATTTTGGCAGAAACGCCATTGGTGGAACGAATTGAAAAAACATTAAAGCCTTTGAAAGACTTTTTTGGCGCGGTATTTTTTGTTTCTGTCGGTATGATGGTTAATCCGGCGATGTTTTTGGAATATGCTTTGCCGATAGTTGTGATAACTTTTATTGTGATGGCGGGGAAAATTGCATTTTCCTGCTTTGGATTTATTGTATCGGGACAACCGTTAAAAACCGCGGTATTAGGCGCGTTTTCGTTGGCGCAGGTCGGTGAATTTGCTTTTATTATCGCCAGTTTGGGTATGAGTCTGGGGGTTTTGCATAATCAGGTCTATCCGATTATTGTGGCAGTTTCGGTGATTACAACATTTTTCACGCCTATGATGATAAAATTTGCCGAACCGATGTTTATGATGATTAAGAGATATCTACCAGAAAAATGGCAGACATTTTTGGCTCAGCACACGACCGGACAAAAGGAAACAAAAAGCGAAGAACGTTTGTGGAATATGTTGTTTAAAAATTATCTGTCGCGGCTGATTTTATTTATAATCATAAATTTTGCGGTTATAGGACTATCCAATTACATTATTGTGCCGTTTATACATCGTTATTTGCCGAATATGGCGGCGCGTGCGGTTGTAACTTTGGTAACATTATTATTAATGTCGCCGTTTTTGAAAGCCTTGATCGGTTGGGAAACAATATTACCGGTGGTTTTTGCGGAAAAAATACGTCCTTTATTTACATTTTTCCAAAAATATTTGCATATAAAATTGAGTGATAACAAAATGGTGCAAAAATTTAAGGATACTCTGAACACCTGTGAAAACTCGGAAAATATTAAAAACTTGTTTGTTTCCAACAATCAGGTGGCCGCGGTTTATTATAAATTGTGGAAAGCTAAAAAAGCCAATCGTTTGCCTTTGTTGTTTTTGACCAGCTTCCGAATGTTGATTGTCTGCTTTTTTATTATGACTGTTGTGCATCAGTTTTTAACCGAAAATACCAAAGTTATTTTGGGGTTGGTGATAATTTCTTTGGTGATGCTGACACAGTCGCGTTGGCTGTTTGAGCAATATATGAAAATTGAAAAACAATTTTTAGAAAATCTGAACGGAGCGGAAAAGAAAAATGTTTCCGACGAGGCTGAGGCTAAAAAAGAATAGTCGTTTTTTGTGAAATCAGCCATAAAAACAAAGATAAGTTTATTTAGGAAGTTTTTGCCAATCAACTACATAAAGATAGGAGTTTGGGTAGTTCTTTTTAATCAGCCATTCAGGATAATTTCCGCATTTCATAATCTGGCCATACAGTTTGTCACAATTCTTTTCCGGTTCTTTGTAGTAGTCGGAATCCATATTTTGCGGAATATAAATACTACCGACTTTATGCTTGCGGATTAATTTTATAACTTTGTTCATATCAGAGGAGAAGAGAATTTGGTGGTTATCTAAAATTCCTTCGACATTGCGGTGATAAGGCGAGGCAATAACCGGCTTTTCGGTGTACCATATAACGTACGGAGCAATAAACACATCAGTGACCACGGCTCCCGATGGTAACAGGTTGGAATCCAAATTAATCTGTGTCGGAGTTTGCGGTTTAATATCTTCTATTTTGTTGGAAATTAAGGTATTTAGGGCAAAGGAGATAAAATCAATATTGTATAGAAGAAAAATTGCCACCAGAAAACTCAGATTTTTCCATTTGGTTTGATTCAGTTTTAAGGCCATAAGAAAAGCCGAAAACAATGCCGCTGAGGCTAAAAAACGCATAGCATAAATCTGCAGGCAGGTATATAGCGCGAGATTCACTGTTAAATAAATTGTGAACAAAACCGATTGTTTTGAGAGCAGTTTCGCGGCGCAAATCAGGCCAATTAAGGGATAGGCAAGATAGTATATGTTGCCGCCGCTGTTGAGTTCGCTTATGCGTGAAGTAAAGGCTGTTTGCAGTGTTTTATCAAGCGGCGATGACAATAAGCCGCCAAAGTAGGTCAGGGCAATGAGTAAAATTGCCGACAAAATCAGCAGGGTAGTTTGTTTTAATTTGCTTTTTAGAAAGTTTGATAAATAAAAACTCAGGTTAACCCAAACGGCAATTAAAACATATAACAAAGAAAGTCGGCCGTTGTCGAAATATAAATATCCTTGATATGGAGGGTTGATTAAATAATATATGGACGTAAAACAGACGTAGTAACCGGTGATTTTGACAATTGAGGACAGTTTGTTCTTTTGTAATAAATAACCAAGATAAAAAGAGCCTAAAATTCCAAGATATAAAAATATTCCCTCAGCTGAAACCCAAAGTGATGTGGCCGCGAACATTGCCGTAAATAAAAGGTGTTTTTCGCGCTTGTTTTCACTGAAACATCTGATTTGCCAAATAGTACCGGCCATCAGAAAAATTAAAAGCGAATGATGGTCCGGTCTATCAGCCAAAAAACTTTGCATAAAATGAATCTGGGCAAATAAAATGACAAAAAATGCTATTCGCGAGCGAAAATTTAATAAATTTTTCACACCGAGCCAACAAACCAAAAACGTGGTAATCAATAAAAAAGGATTAAATAACAATCCACCCGCAAAAGCCGCCTCTTTAAGTGGATAAAACGGCAAAAACGGCAGTATTAACAAGCTCATTAAAATATCCGGAAGCTTGGTCCAGTGGCTAATTTCACCAAACGGGTAGTTCGACCACATAAAACGATGTTCAAAAATACTGGGATTCTGCATAAAGTCGATTGTTCGTAAAACGTGAAAATAGTTGTCGGTATCAATGTAGGTTCCATTGTTGGTCAGAATTTGCTGTGCTGACCAATAGACAATTATAAAAATGTAGACAAGCGGTTCTAACCAATCGTAAAGATGAAACTTTTTAATCATTAACTGAGTTTTCCTATGTTTTTATAGCGTTTATGGATACACTGTAATGACGTTTTGTGCACGCCTTTGGTTATGTTATAATAAATAAAACGTCCATTACGGCGTTGAGTTTTAACCAGACCGGCATCACGCAGTTTTTGAAGATTTTGTGAAACAGAGTTTTCACCATAGATGTTAAGAAATTCTAAAATTCGCAAGCGCAAAGGGTGGGCAATAGAGCTTATTCCTTTTACGGCTTGTTTCATTAGGTCTAATGGCAGCTGTGTTTCTATCATTTTTTCCTCAATAAATTTTATTACATATAATCAAAAAACAGCAACTCTGTCAAGAGATGCTGTTTTTTGATTGTTAGACTTAAAGCTTCCAGTGGCCATAACTTTCGCCGACTTTAGCATAAAGTCCGGAAGAACTTTTTCTAAAATGTTCTTTTATCGTCGATAGTTCTTTTTCGTTGCCGTTAAAATAAACGTTATCAACGGGATTTTCGACAATGAGCTGAGAATCTTCATAAAACACGATTCCGTGGTCTTTGTTTCGACATTTTTGCGGGCAGTTGTTAAGTCGGCTTAAAATGCAAAAACAATTACGGGCAATACTCTGCAACACCCAATAAGTGTCAGACGAAGATGTTCGAACAATAAGAACATCAGACCCGACATAAAGCGTTTTTCTTTCGGTTACCAGTCCGGAAATTTTATGGTTGTCAGAAGATATCGTACTGATATTTTCGGCCGTCTTGACAAGAAAAAAATGCCGCTTTTTTGTTGTTGAGCTGTGCCTGATGCTTTCTTGCGACCAAAAATCATCAGCAAATGTTTGAGCAAATTTAAATTGCGGCAAACCTATTTGGTTCAAACTGTTGTTGATTGCCAAAACAGCGTTGTTTATAGCCTGAATGTCGTTTTCAGTCGGCAAGTCATCAATATCTCCTTGAAGAATATCAAATACTTCAATTTTGTTGTAAACTTTATCGGAAAGCGAAGATAACTCAATGAACTTGTTATCTTTTCCAATAAATATTCCGCGCTCCTGCGCAAACTTTGTTGATGCGGAGAAGCGGCCGTTTTTCAAGATAAAATCTCCGGGGAGAATATCGGTTTTGAGATAAAACTTGCCGTCTAGGCATTCAAGGTACACACGATTTTGTTCGATAGGAATGTAGCGATTTACTCTTGTTAAAAATTTAGGAAAAGTCATAATTAAAAATATTTAAGTCAATAATAAAATTTACCTTGTTGTATATACATCTTAACGCCAACTTTGTCAATAGCGAGAATGGGCGAAAAATTTATTTGTCTTGTGAGCACGGGCAATATAAAATAACTTTGTCTTAGCTATTGATTAAAAGAAAAAAATAAATTATCTTGGCGGCAAGAAAAGGAGATAAGATGAACGATTTAAGTTTAATCCGCAATTTTGCTATTATTGCCCATATTGATCACGGAAAATCAACCATTGCCGACAGGTTGATTGAATATTGCGGCGGTTTGCAGCATCGTGAAATGACTGAACAAGTGTTGGACTCGATGGATATCGAAAAAGAACGCGGCATTACCATTAAGGCGCAAACAGTAAGATTGAACTATCACGCTAAAGACGGAAAAACTTATCAGCTTAATTTAATTGACACCCCGGGACACGTTGATTTTACTTATGAGGTGTCGCGTTCGTTGGCCTCATGCGAGGGATCTGTTTTGGTGGTAGACGCCACTCAGGGAGTGGAAGCGCAAACTTTAGCAAATGTGTATTTGGCTTTAGATAATAATCACGAAATTGTTACGGCGTTAAATAAAATAGATTTACCTTCAGCCGAACCGGAAAAAGTAAAACAGCAAATTGAAGATGTTATCGGATTGGACGCTTCCGATGCCGTCGAGGTTTCCGGAAAAACAGGGATAGGTATTGATAATTTGTTGGAAGAAATAGTCCATAAACTTCCGGCTCCTGTCGGAGATGACAGTGCTCCGTTGAAAGCATTGTTAATTGACAGTTGGTACGACTCTTATTTGGGGGTTATTATTTTAGTGCGGGTGAAAGACGGGATTTTGCGTAAGAAACAAAATATTCGAATGATGTCGCACGGCGCGGATTATGTTATTGACAGAATCGGAATTTTTACGCCGAAAATGAAAGAAGTTGAGGCTTTGTACGCCGGTGAAGTCGGGTTTATTACCGCAAGTATCAAAAGTGTGGAAGATTGCAAGGTCGGTGATACGATTACGGATAATAAATTCCCTTGCGCCGCGCCGTTGGCTGGTTTTAAACCATCGGTATCGGTTGTGTTTTGCTCAATCTTTCCGGTGGACAGCAGTCAATATGGCGCATTAAAAGATGCTTTGGCAAAATTAAAACTAAATGATGCCAGTATTAATTATCAGCCTGAAAATTCAACGGCGTTAGGTTTAGGGTTTCGCTGTGGCTTTTTGGGCTTGTTACATATGGATATTATTCAGGAGCGAATCGGTCGTGAATTTGATTTGGATATTATAACAACAGCTCCTTCCGTGGCATATAAAATTTATCTGACTAACGGCACGCAGATTATGTTGCATAATCCGGCTGATATGCCTGATATCTCAACAATAAGGCAAATCGAGGAGCCAATGGTGCAGGCAACGATTATGGTGCCGGACACTTATTTGGGGGCGGTGCTGAAACTTTGCACCGAACGACGCGGCGAACAAGTTGATTTGACATACGTTGGCAATCGGGCAATGGTGGTCTATAAAATTCCACTGAGCGAAATTGTTTTTGATTTTTATGACAGACTGAAATCAATTACCAGCGGTTATGCCAGTTTTAATTATGAACTCGTCGGATATGCCCAATCTGATTTGGTGAAAGTGCAAATTTTAATTAATGAAGAACCGGTAGACGCACTGTCGTTTTTGTGCCATCGTTCCGAGGCAGAATCTCGAGGACGACAAATTTGCGGCCGGCTGAAAGATTTGATTCCGAAACATTTGTTTAAGATTCCGTTGCAGGCGGCAATCGGCGGGCGAATCGTGGCGCGTGAAACAATTTCGGCTTTGCGTAAAGATGTTACGGCCAAGTGTTATGGCGGTGACATAACGCGTAAGCGTAAATTGCTGGATAATCAAAAGAAAGGTAAACAGCGTATGCGGCAATTCGGTAAAGTTGAAGTACCGCAATCTGCTTTTATTGAAGCTTTGCGAATCGGTGATAATTAGTGTTTGCGCTCTATTCTTTTAAGGGAGAAGCATCGAGGATATGTTCTTCACCATCAAATTTGCTGAGAGTTTCCTGTAATTCGGAATTATTTATTTTCTCTCCTTGAGAAATGTTTTGCAAATCTTTTTGATATTGTTTCATACTGTCCGCGGCTTTTTGGGAATAGTAATCTTTTTCTAAGTCCGGTTTCGCATTTTGAGGCAAAGAACGAGAATGTTTTTTTTCTGCTTGGATTGTGTATAAATGATTTTCTTGCTCTTGAATTTGCGGTGTCGTGTTTGAATTTAAGGTGTTTGTCAGCGCGGTTTGGGGAATGAAAAAGTTTGGTTGCTTTTGTTTGCGTCTATAGGCCGCATTTACGGTGGCAGCTCCGGTTAATAAACATATTATTAAAATTACGATTAGTTTTTTCACTTTTCTTCTCCAAAGTTGATTGGTGATATTCTAAGCCAAAAATATTTTTTTTGTCTTAATACAGGCTTAATAAATGCGTGTTAATATTTTTGTATGAAAAAATTGTTGCTGTTTATAGGAATATTTTTATCGCTGGATTTTGGCTGTGCTTGCGGGGCAACAACAAATCCGGAGGATTTATGCCGAAAAATAGCTCAAGCTGATTTTAAAAAAGCGGAAATTATATCCCATCTGGGAAAAATTAATTATATCGGTGATTACAGTTCTAAGGAATTGGCCGAAAAGTTTCCCGAAAGAGCCGTGAAAAATCAAGATATGTTGGGGTTAACCGCAATCGCATTGGAATATTCGGTGATTTTGCACATAAATAAGTATAAAATGTCTGATGGGTCTTTTTGTGTATATCCCAAAAATGTTCAGGTTGATATCGGCTATAGTAATCCGACGATTTATTTGTCTTCCGATTTAAAAAAAGGTAGCTGTGTTTATAAAAGAACTTTGCGTCACGAGTGGCAACATCTTGTTTTAATTTATATTTATTTTCAGCAATATATACATAGCATAAAGCGGAATTTAAGTTTAGGGCCGCAAATTTTGGTAACAAAAAAAACAGAAACGGCCGACAATTTATTGCAACAGAAATATTCTGAAACAATTGAAAAAATCCACTCCGCTAATATGGAAAAATTAATGGAGTTTGAAAAGCAATTGGACTCGTTTGAAAATTATCAAAATGAAGGCAATTTGTGCAAGTCTGATGAATAGGTCAGCAACAAAATTCTTTTTCCAGATACTGCAAACATTCATTAATGTTATCAACGGCAATATCAATATATTCGTTGCATTTATCATTCGGTTTTCCGTGGCATAAGCGCATTGTAACCATTCCGGCTTTTTTTGCAAATTCCAAATTTGAATAACTATCATCAATAAACAGGCAATTTTCGGCATTATGTTTTATTTTTTCGCATAATTTCAGATAAACGTCAGGGCTTTCATTTTTTTTGTAGCAGTCAAAGTCTTCAACCGAATAGAATTTTCCGGCAAAAAAGTCATAAAGTCCGATGTGTTTCAAAATGGCCTCGCAAGCCGCGCGCGAACTGGTTGATAAAATATATTGTGAGCACTTCAGTTTTTCAATACGCTCCAAAAGTCCCTCATAAGGAACAATAGGATGAAGATTATATTCTTTGCGTTTGTGATAGGCATCGAACATTTCTTTGGGAGAAATCCCGAATTTTTGCACAAAAATCTCGCCGCCGTCACGATATTTTCGATATGACTCGGTAACCATTGCTTTAGCTGTTGGAAAATCCAACGGTAAGTTCAAATCTTCAATAGCCGCTTTAGCTGTTATTTCATCTAATAAGTCGTGAAATTCAGGTGTTTCACGGTATAAAGTGTTGTCTAAATCCCATACAATAACGTTCTGTTTCATAGTCATATCCTTTTCAAACTCATCTAAAAATATCATAATTTTAGGCGAGGTCAAGGTTTAAATCTGCTAACTAAACGCTATATTTGGGCTAAAGGAGAGAAAAATGAATAAATTGCAAAAATTTGTCGTAACGTTGTGTGTTTGGACTTCTGTTTCGGTCTTTTCAAATAACGATTTTTCCGCTCAAAATGTTTCGGTAAAAGAACACGATAACTTTTTATCTTTTTCAAAAACAAAAAAAGAGGACTTAAAAATAAAAAATTCCCCTAAAAAAGAAGAGGGGAAAAATATAAAAAATTTCAAATTTTTACCGGCAAAAACAAAAAATTAGCGATTGTCAAGCTCGGATAATTTTTTATCAATCAAAGGTTCGATAACTTTTAGCGAATCGGCCAATTGTTTGTCTGAAGTATCTATCAATATTGCATCGTCAGCAGGTTTAAGCGGAGCGGTGCTACGATTCGAGTCACGCTCATCTCGGGCTTTCATATCATTATAAACTTGTTCAAACGAAGTACTGTGGCCGGCGGCTTTCAAATCATTGTATCGGCGGCGAGCTCTTATTTCCAAGTCAGCAATAACATAAAATTTTAACTCAGCTTGAGGACAAATCACAGTTCCGGTGTCACGGCCGTCATAGATTGCTCCCCGAGCCGGTGTTCCGTCCGAAAAGACAGGGTTTAGCGCAAAGTCTTTTTGCATAGTCAACAAGGCGGCGCGGACACGCGGTTGTGCCGAAACAATGGACGCGGCTTTGCTGCCGATGTCGGAACGAAAATCTTTGTTTTTAGCTAAATTCATCATTTGCGGAAAAGTAAGGGTTTGCGCAATTTTTTCGGCTTTGTCTTCATCATTTAAATCATCACCATTTAAAACCATCTGCAAGCCAACGGCGCGATATACCATTCCGGTATCAAAGTAAGCCATTTTGTATTTTTCGGCTAATGCCGCCGCAATTGTGCCTTTGCCTGAACCGGCCGGACCATCAATAGTGATAATCATTTTTTATATCCTTACAAAATAAAATACGTTATATTTTCCTTAACATATATAGTATATAATCACAAAATAAAAATGTTTTTATGCAATGTTTTTTGAGTCTGGAAATGATTGTACGACTTTATTGTAATGAAAAGTTGAAAGAAATCGGGCAAACAGTTTGTTTAAACGATAAGCAAATTCATTATCTTGGCAATGTGCTGAGAATGAAAATCGGTGATGTGTTTTATTTGTTTGATGGTGAAAACGGTGAGTTTGAAGCACAAATTTCAGATATGTCAAAAAAATCAGGATTGGCCGTTTTGTTAAAGCAAACCCAAAAAATGCGCCGTTCCCCTGATGTGTGGTTGCTGTTTGCGCCGTTGAAAAAGGATAAGACCGATATGGTTTTACAAAAAGCTACGGAATTGGGAGTTAGAAAAATTATTCCCGTGCAAACTGATTTTACAAATGCCGAAAAAGTTCGTTTGGAACGGTATGAAACTCAGGTGGAAGAAGCGGCAGAACAATGTCGACGCTTAGATGTTCCGGAATTAGAAAATATCAGCACTTTGGATAAAGTTTTAGAAAACTGGCCCGAAGATAGAACTCTGTTTTTTATGAATGAAAAAGGAGCTGGCTCGCAAGTGCTTAACTTGTTGGCAAATGCACCTAAAGCGGCGATTTTAATCGGACCTGAAGGGGGCTTCAGTCAGCAAGAATGTAAAAAACTGTTGGAGCGACCATTTGTAAAAAGCATTTATCTTAGAGGGCAAATTTTGCGAGCAGAAACGGCGGCAATTGCTGCGCTTTCATGTTGGCAGGCAGTTAATGGAGATTGGGCAAAATGAAATTTTTAATAGCAGATGACCACGAATTGTTTTTACAAGGTTTAGAGTTTATTTTGCATAAACAATATCCGCAGGCGGAAATTGTTTTAACAAACAGCTATACCGGAATTTTTGAGATTTTGGCTAAACAAAAAAATTTTGATTTGATTGTGACTGATTTGGCGATGCCGGGTGTTAATTGGCAAGAAGCTCTCAGTCGGATTCACACTATGTGTCCTGATGTTCCGGTTATAATTATTTCTGCCGTATTTGATAAGGAAATTTTACAAAAGACCTTTGACATCGGGGTTGCCGGTTATGTTTCAAAATCTTTTCCAAACAGCATAATAATCAGTGCCATTAATCTGGTTCTGGCCGGTGGAATGTATATTCCTCCGGAGTTGCTTCGGAGTAATTTGCAAAATGCTTCTCTGCCAATCGGTGAGTTGATGAAAGATTTAGATGAAAAACCTAAGTCCGTACGCGAAAATAATATTTTAACACCTCGACAAACAGAAGTTTTGCAGTGTTTGGCCGAAGGGCTTTCAAATAAACAGATTGCATATCGTCTGGGGTTAAGCGAGGGAACAGTAAAAATACATATCACCTTGCTGATGCGGGCTTTAGATGTCAGTAACAGACTGCAGGCTGTGCGCGAGGCTCAGCACCGAGGTTTGTTAAAAGCTGATGAGGTTTAAAATGGTAAAAGGAAAAAAAACAAATCAACTTCCGCCCTATATGGGAATTTTTAGCAATTTAATCTATGAAAACAAAATTATTTCAGGGATTTTTGATGACTCGCGTATTGTCAGATTGCGTAGCTTGGGATTGCAGAAAAAAATTGTGTCGGAGTTGTTGCGCGATATTTCTAAAAACGCTCACGTCTTGCAAATAGGTTTGGTTTTCGGTGATGAAATTCTGAGAGTTTATGACAAAGTCAAAAAACAGGGAAAACTGGATATTTTTGATGTTTCTGATACGCAGATAGCTTTGGCAAAAGAAAAATATGCCCGTAAAAATATTGAAATAAGTAACTATAATGCCGCAGTTGAATGGGACGAGAAATATGATGTGGTTATATGTTATAATTTGTTACACGAGCTTCCGCTTAAAACCAGACAAAAAGTGATGGACAATGTTTTGACCAGTTTGGCTATGGGCGGAAAGGCCATATTCGTAGATTATGCCAAACCTGTTTGGTGGCAATTGTTTCGTTGGCCTCTGTGGGTGTTTAATCGCCTGTATCAGCCTTTTGCCGAGAGTTTGTGGCAAAAACCATTGGAAAAGTTTTGCAGCAAAAAAGATGATTATCGTTGGCAGCACAGCTATTTTGGCGGCGGTTTGTGGCAAAAAACCATAGCGGTTAGAAAAATTTTAAGCAACGAAGATGTGCGAAAGTTGACAGCGTTATTTAGAAAATAAAAGAAACAGCGGTTATCTCCCGCTGTTTCTTTTTTGTAAAAATTGTTGCAAATTAAGAGTTTTTTCTGTTCCGTCTTTTCTGATGATTGTTCCGTCAGAATTTGTTGCGGGACGTTGCGTGCGCGTCATATCCACTTTTTGGGTTTCATCGGGAGTCAAAATTTTATCAACCATTTCTTTTATTTCTTGTTTGTCGTCTTTTACTTTTTGATTGAATTGACTGTACATATCGTCAGCACCCTCATAGCCGGCAATGGCTAGCTGTCTAGCGGTTTCAAGTGTTATGTAGTTGCACCGATTACATTCTTTGGCTTTGTTTAACACTTTCGTTTCCGCCAGATTTCTTTCGGAATTACAACCGAAAGCAATTGAGGATGACAGATATACACCTGCATTGCCGACTGAAACGCAAGAAGCGTCACGAAGCCCGTTTTTTTGGGCGAAAAGTTTAGCTTTTTTGGCGGGAATATTTTTGCCGTTTTCAATCGGATAAAAAGCTATGGCATATTCTTTTTCCGCTTTCATCAATTCATCATAGTGTTCTGAGCTCAGCTTTTTTATGTCGTTTATAAAGGCATTTGAGAAACGGCGCGGGCTTTTAGGCGTCGCACCTCTTTCTGTTATTCCGACAACAGAAAGTTTGTTCATATCTCTCAAGGCTTTTTGTCGTTCTAAGACGCCGGAAACTCCGGTTTTCAGCTCTCCGTCTTCAGTGTAAAGCTGTTTTCGTGCTTTTTCAAGAATTTCCGCATTTTCAGGAGTGTTTTTTATGTATTTGGCCGCTATATTGTGTAGATTTTCATCGGGAGAGCAATATAAACTGCGAACAAAATTTTTAGCAATAACCTCATTACCCTGAAAAATAAACATTCTGGTTCGAGCCTTGTTTAAATTGACAATATCACCTTTTTGTCCTTCACGATTTTCCATAACACTGGTCACTTCGTGGTTATAGATTTCGCGAGAATCCACGCGTTTGACATTCATTAAACCATCGTTACGCCAATCATCAACATTCATAATATATTCCGTGTGTCGGTTGATGGCGGCATATTCTTGAGGAAGTTCTTGGGCTTTTTCAAAAGAAATGGTTTTGCCTGATATTTCCGGAACAGCCTCTATATTTACTTCTTTAGGGGTTGAAGTAATGGTCATTGTGGTTGTTTCGTTTTCTTTTTCAGAGGGAAGCACATTTTGCGCCGTCATTTGGGTGGAATAGCTGGAAACCGCACCGACAGCCGCAATTTTAAGATAAGTTTTCATTTTGTTGATTTTTTCGGACAATGTATTTTCTTTTGTGTTGACAACCATTTTATATCTTCCTCCATCTGTTACCATATTTATAATAACATATTTATGTTTGATAATCCAGTTTTTTATTGAAAAAAAAATTTGTCAAGGTTATAGTCACGTTAGTTTATTTTATTTATGTAGGACAATGAAAATGGCAAATGAAACAAATATTCATAGAGAATCTCGATTGGCAAAATTAAATACTCTGCAAGAAAAGGGGTATAATCCTTATCCGTATAAATTTTCTCCGACAACTTTTGCAGCAGATTTGCAGGAAAAATATAAAGATTTGCCAGATGGAACCGATACGGAAGACCGCGTGACAATTGCCGGACGCGCTATGGCGGTTCGTAACAGCGGTATGTTTGTGGATATTAAAGACAAAAGCGGAAAAATTCAGGCTTTTTGTTATAAGAAAATTTTGCCGGAAAATGATATGGAATTGCTGAAATGTCTTGATGTCGGGGATATTGTCGGTGTAAGCGGCTTTGTGCGCCGCACTCCGCGTGGTGAACTGACTATTGCTGCCGAAAAATTTGATATCATTGCCAAATCGTTGCAGCCTCTGCCGGAAAAGTTTCACGGCTTGACCGATGTTGATGCCAGATATCGTCAAAGATATGTCGATTTTATTATGAATGAAGACAGTAAGGAAATATTTAAAAAACGTTGCCGCATTACTTCGGCCGTGCGCCGCTATTTTGAACAGCACGAGTTTTTAGAAGTAGAAACTCCGATGTTGCATCCGATTATGGGCGGGGCAAATGCAAAGCCGTTTATTACTCATCACAATGCTTTGGATATGGATTTGTATTTGCGGATTGCTCCGGAGTTGTATTTGAAAAAACTTGTTGTCGGCGGATTTGACAGAGTGTTTGAAATCGGTCGCAACTTTAGAAATGAGGGTATTGATAAAAATCATAATCCGGAATTTACAGGGTTGGAAGCTTATCAGGCTTATGCCGATTATAATGATATGGCCGATTTGATTCAAGACTTGCTGCGTTTTGTGGCTCAAGATGTTTTGGGTACACAGGTTTTAACAATCGGCGATAAAGAAGTTGACTTAGCAAAACCTTTTGCGCGGAAATCTATTGTGGATTTGATTAAAGAAAAAACGGGAATCGATTTGTTACAGGCAGAAACTTTGGAGCAGGCTAAAGAAATGGCTAAATCAATAGGAGTTGATGCCGGAGCTTGCAGCTGTTGGGGAAAAGTGGTGCAAGAAGTGTTTGATGAAAAAGTAGAAGCTTCGCTTATTGAACCGACTTTTGTGATGGATATGCCTCGAGATGTTTCGCCATTGGCTAAAACCCATCGCTCTAATCCAAGATTAGTGGAACACTTTGATGCTTATCTGGGGGGAATGGAAATCGGCTGTGCTTATTCTGAACTTTCTAATCCGCTGGAACAAAGAGAGCGTTTTGAGGCAGAAGTCGCCGCTCGTGAAAATGGTGATGATGAAGCTCAAATGCTTGATGAGGATTTTATCAACGCTCTGGAAAACGGTTTTCCTCCTTCCGGCGGTATGGGAATGGGAATTGACAGATTGGCAATATTGTTTACCGGTGCGGAAACAATTCGTGATGTTATTGCTTTTCCTACTTTGAGAAAGAAAGATTAGGTAAATGAAAAAAATTAATAAAGTTTGGGTGTTAACCATTGTTTTGTCGGTTATTGCTGCCATCGAGGGACTGGTTGTCATTTATGATGTGCTGCGTTCGTCACCGGATAAATATCCGTTGGCAACGGCGAGCGTGGCTGTGCCAAGACAAATTGTTAAGATTCAGCCTTTCATTTTTGAAATGAATGTTGAAAAAGAGTTGTCTGAAAAATTGTCAGCCCTACGTTCTCAGATTAACAGACCTTTGTTAGAAAAAATGATTGAAGGGCAAGAAAAAGAACAAAATACGACTTCGGATAGCGCAAACGTCGAAATTTCGAAAGATTCAGAAAAAAAAACTAAAGTCGAAGATATGAACTCTTCGGCTTTAAAAACAGAAGGCGGCGCGGTTATGGTGGCCGTGGTGATAGACGATATGGGAGTGAGCGTTCCGCATACTCGGGATATTTTGAGCTTAGAAAAGCCTGTAACCGCCTCTTTCTTAACCTATGGAGCAGCTAACCGCAAACAAGTTATAACAGCCAAGGAAAAGGGGTTTGAAGTGATGCTTCATGTGCCGATGATGCCTCATTCTAAAGCTGATTTGGCTCCGGTTACGCTGTCGCCTGATATGTCGGAAGATGAAATAAAAAATGATTTGGTGCAAATGTTGGACAGATATAAAGGGTTGGGTATGAAAGGAATAAACAACCATATGGGGAGCTTGTTTACCGAAGATGAAAAAAGTTTGAGCTCTGTTATGCAAATTTTGAAGGAGCGCAATTTATTTTTTTTGGATTCTAAAACCACGGCAAAGTCAGTTGGGGCTAAAGTGGCGGCAGAATATGGTGTGCCGTATATAGCTCGTGATGTGTTTTTGGATAATGAAAACGATTATAACTATATTATGAAACAGTTGCGTCAAACTGAAAAAATTGCCCATATGCGTGGTTATGCGGTGGCGATAGGACATCCGCGTTCACAAACTTATTTAGCTTTACGCGACTGGATAAAAGAGTTGCCGGAGCGGAAAATCAGGTTAGTCCGCTTAGGAGATTTGGTGCGTGAGGTCAATAAAAAAACAAAAAATTAAAAAAAATTGATTTTATGTGAAAAAAGTTCTTGACCTTATGAAAAAATACAAGTATATATGCGTATGTTCTTAATGAATGGTCCCATCGTCTAATGGTTAGGACATCACCCTTTCACGGTGGCAATATGGGTTCGAGTCCCGTTGGGATCACCAATACAAACGGCAGGCAGTAAAAAGCCTGCTTTTTCTTTTATTTCCAAGTACTTATGCGAGTTCGAATCTTTGTTTTTTGAAAACTGCGATTTTGGGAAGTTTTTCCGAACTCGCTTGCGCAAGTTTCTTTGTTTTTCAGTATATTACACAAGTTCACATCCGGTTAGGTCTTTGGGATACTTTTTTATCATCAATCAGATTAGAAGCCAGCTAACAAGAAAAGTTCTTGACCTTGACGACAAATTATTTTTTATACAACCTCTGCAAATTTTAGCAGGGGTTCAGCTTCGAGCCACCATACCCAGCCCGCCATTCCGGTACTCTCCGGTCGGGATATGCCTACCTACCAGCCCACACTGGCTAGGCTTAAAATGACTAACAAAAGTTGGAAGAGGCCTTTACGTGCGAAGGCCTTAAAATGGCTTTGGCGTTTTCAGTAGGATTTTATAACTTCTTTTCTTAAGCTAAAAAAATTGCTTGTTATGATTTAATGACATCGATGTCACTTAATGGATATTGATTAACCTTTAACATCCAAGTTTTAAAGGTTGGCTTTTTCTTTATAATACATCTCAAAATATTAAAAGTAAGCAAAAAAAAATATACTATTTGGAAATTTATTTTATCAAATCTGAACAAGTAGACAATTCTAGAAATAAAAAGTTGGAGAATTGCTCATGCGAAAAAAACAGAAAATAACCTCAAAAAAGAAGAGCCAACGCAGCTTCAGAGCTTTTATTTCCATAGTTAAATGGTATAAAAATAAATTTGATGTCGCACTCTATATTAGTAATATATATGGAAATGAGTGTTAAAAGAAAGAAGTCAACATTCGTAAATTACCTTTATGGAGAGATATAACAAATATTCAAAAACTGGCGTATTTTTTTTATTTTATGGCAGAAACAAAAAAATTCACAAATGTTAAACCATTTACATTAGACTTCAGTAAACAATTTAGAGATTGGTATAACAAGTTAATATACAAAAAGCTAAAAGCAGTCATCATCAAAAGAATATATGGTAACCTTGATTATGTCATTCAATCACATAATAAACCTATGATGTCCTTTATACTTGAAAATAAACATAAGAATAAAAGAAAAGATATAAATGATAAATAGACTCATATACACGGGATTAGAGAAGTCTTTGATGAAGATATTGATAGTAAAGTCAGATTAGCATTAAAGACATCGGTTTGTAATGGTAAGAAAGAATATAAAGGAACCAAATACAAAAATATGCTCCAAACTAAAAAAGGATATGATAAAAATGGTGCAAACGGTTGGTTATGGTATCTTAATAAAGGTGCTTGTTCCAATAATGGTTTGTATATATCTAAATCTCTTCTTGAAAAAATACGTGATGACTACAACCTGCTTTATAAAGAATATAAATCAGACGTTAAAAATTTAAAAGATCATGGTATCAAGATTAAATACATCAATTTATAAGCTATATGACAGGAATCGTATATAAATTGTTTTTATCCATAAATGGTTTAATTCTGTAAATCTTAATCAAAACCCCCACATAAACAAGCCTAAATCAGCCCATAACAAGCCGCTTAATGAAAATCTGAGTAAACCTATACCAAATAAAACGGCTGAGTCCAGAAATCAAAAAACAAGATATTTAACCTTGTGCCCTTGAGGGCAAGAGGTTGCTTTAAAAGTTCGTGACGTTAATGACAAGTTATTTTTACAACCTTTGACATAAGCTTGTTAAAAGTTCTTCTTCGCAAATTAGAAACGGAAAAATAATTAAAAAAATGGTTTTACTTTGCCATAGAATCACGACATTAAGTATATATCAAAAGAAATTGATAGTTATAACACATTGTAAATAGGTATTATTATGTTTATTAGCTCATAAATAACCCGTGGACTCAAGAATTGCTTTTTCATAATAAACCTATACCAAAAGCAAAATCGTTATCCACTGGCCAAAATATGAGATTTATGGTTAGTATTCCTCTGCCAACATAATTGTCATAACTCTGTTGGTTATATTTGGATTGCTTGGATTCTCTGATAAGTATTGATAATTCTTGTCATAGTAATCTATTTTGAAGTAAATTGTCTCGCCGTTATAATCAAAACTTCCGAAGTCATGTTCGCCATGAGGATCGTTAGCTTTAGTAAAATGATTAAACTGTCTGACTTCTGATAAGATTTTTGCAATATCATCTTGTGATTTAGCATTTATACCAGCAGTTAACATTACTCTTCCACCGGTAAAGGTTTGTCGGAAGTTGTCATTTAAGGTTTTAACATCTGTCATAACACACCTCTTAGGCAGACATTTCAGAAGCAAGAAACATTTTGAATTTTCTCAAAGCCTGACGAACAGAGGTATGGCTTCTTTTGCCATAGCTTGATTTTTCACTGGCTGTTTCATATTGAGGCAGGATAGAAGAAATGTTTTCAACTAGATAAGCAAGTGAAAATTTCTCTTTTCTACAAAGCCCTTCTATCCGCCCATGATAATCCAAAGCAGTTGTTGGTTTATAGTTTTGCTCCAAGAGCCAGTTTTCAAATTGTTTCAACATCTCGGCTCTCCTTATAAACTGACAATTTCAGTTATCACAGCGCAGCCGCGAGCCTTTTCAACCTCACAGGCATTCATCGCATCACGTAGATACCAATAAATCGTCGGCGTCAAGATTCCATTCACTTTAATTTGATATATAATCAATCTCCTTTGGGTTATTAACTATGTATATTATGCCGTGAATTTTCCCATCCGCGAGCCCGTAAAACTCACCGCGTTGGTAACATTTTGCTACGATTGAGATATTTAACAAATCAAATAAAAATTTTAATAATGAAATACACAATTGATATGATTAATTTTAATCATTTTCATAATCAATTTCTTCAAAACGCAAATTTGTATCATCAATATAATATGTGACATACTTAATCTTGCAAATATAAGTTTCATTAAATTTCTTTAAGGCTTCAATACTTTTTAGGTATCTTTTTGTTTTCCTGTTTGTTTTTTTAACAATAATTGTAGGCTCTATTATATCTGGAATCGGCTGAAAATATTGTTTAATCCAACGTAAATATCTTCCGATTTGCTCTGTTATCTCGGGATAAATAGTTGTTGATTTCAATTCCATAGGTATTAATATTCTTTTATTAGTTTCTGCATTTGTAGCCATTAACATAATATCAATCCGCCGCATACCAACGCCACACATTACTTCATTACCTAACCACTCCATTCTGCTATTATTTAAAAAGATTTCCTTCAACTCTGAATCAGCATCAATAGACTGAGTTATATATGTTTGCAAAAAAGCTTCATAAGCGTAACTGGTATATATCAATTTGCGTTTCACATTGATAGGGTGTGAAAATTCTAAGTTATACTGGCTTCGCACACCCTCTATTATGGTTTTACTGTTTTGATCATATGAAAATTGCGAAAAAGCAAGAGGTATATTATCATTTTTAGAGCTAATCATATCAATTAATCGTTTTGACTCAGCTGGAGTTATCATTGTATTACCCCTATTACCATCTAGCTTTCTATAAATCAACGACCATAAAATATCATTAGGTTTTTCAACTCCATCTAAATTATCCAAAGCTTCCCATTCAGTTACTCCTTTGGCGAAAACTATATCAGGCTCTAATAAAACACGAAAAGTAAGTTTTTTAGACAATTCTGGTGTTGCTTGGGATTTGGGATCAATAAAGCATCTATCTTTTGCTTGAAATACGCCATAAAAATGACCTTTACCCAATTCTCCAGTACAATAGAAAATAATTTTATCTCCTTTGCGTATTCGCGCAGAATCCGCCATCATACCAACCAAATTTTGGGCAACCTTTTGATTTTCCGCTGTATCATTAAATTCTACATCTAAATCTCTAGCTCCTGTGCCAGCAAACATATACTTTAAATGTAACGGGAAAGTTTTTTCATTTACAATAAAAACATGTGTGGTCATAGTCTATATGCTCATTTCCTAAATAAAAATATATACTCGTGCTTAAACAAATACAAACCATTAGATAATGCTCTATACCGCCATAAAGCTTGCTGATTTTGTTTACCTTTAGTTGTGTCAAAATTTTTAACAATTATTGATTTAAGTTTCAGTTTTTCTCTCTGTGCTGCTTGCATTGCGTAAAAACCTAATGGAACAATTTCACCATTAGCATACTTATCACCAATGACAATTACAAGGTATCTCCCTTTTGCTAAAACCTCTACACTTTTCTTTATTATTAGCTGAAACCTCTCAATAAAATCTACCAATGTTTTGGAATTACTAAGGTTATCCTCATCTTGTCCAAATTTTATAATATCCCAATAAGGAGGATGCAAGATAACGAGCTGCACCTCTTTAAGATTATGATTATTTAATTCTTGCATATAGTTAATCTTTAAACTATCGCCACATACAAGAGAGGCTTCTGCTTTACAACCTTCATCTAAAAATCTTGCAGCATTATCAAGTGCTTGTTGAGTTTGAAGACATGTATCTTGATTTATTTCAAAACCAAGAGCATTACGATTAAGTCGCCTTGCTTCAATTAAGGTTGTTCCTCCTCCTGCAAATGGATCTAAAACCCAATCCCCAGCTTTTGTATATCTCATAATAAACTGGTAAGGAATCTGAGGAACAAAATTTCCCCAAAAACCATTTTTATGTCCATGCTCATTATCTCTTTTATCAATAAGCCATAATGAATCAGTCCAGATATCTGTTAGATTTTTCCAATTATGTAAATCAAGCTCATTTATCTTATTCATCAATTTTTCTTCAGTATATGTAAATACTCAATAGTTTTATCAGCTAAATAACTCCTATTAGCATCAGCTTTAAAGCGTTGATAATCTTTTGTTGCTAAGGAATATTCACCATATTTGTTCATTGTAGATTTTATATCATCAACAGACATCAAACCTTCATTATTATAACTTAAAAAAATATATTTAAATTTGGCATTTTTTATCAAATCATCAAAACTATCTAAAACTTTATCTCTTTTACAATATAATGAACGACTATAATCTCTGAGCCCTGTTTTACCTTTAGGCTGAAATTTATCATACAAAGCTATTGTATTAAGTAAATGATAATTGGCTCCATATTGTCGTTCATTATACGGAGGATCCAGATACAAAATATCACCTTGAATATGTTTAATAAGTTGATTGGCATCCTCGCAATATACTTGGTGGTCATGGTCATTTATCTGATATAAAGCAGGCTCCAAATTTAATGATTTTTGAGCAGATTTCTTTAATTTTTTCAAGAATGCACCATATACAGATGCCGTATTTGCAACTCTATCTGCGCTTTCCAATAATGATGCAAGTAAAAAGTAATATTGATTATCTGAAATTTTGGCTGTATCTTTCCATACTTGTATTTTATTTCTTATTGCATCAATTTTTTTGCCATTTTCATCAGAAAAATATTGCCGCCCAGAACCACTTCCTAAACAATAATTATTAAAGATAAAACCTTCTACACCTTCAAGGCTCATCAAATCAGATATTAACTTCTGGTAATCCATAGCCAAATGATTGCCTATATAGTTACGATTTAATATATAGCTATATCGTTCAATATCATTAGAAATTATCTGTTTTGTTTTTAATTTGAAATAACGACCAACGATACCTGTTCCTGCAAATAAATCACAAAAAACACATGATTTAATATCATTTACGACACGAGATATATTATCATCTAAAAAAGAAAGTAATTTATATTTTGATCCGATATAGTTCATTGTTTACCTTAATTTAAAATTCGATTTAATTTACATATAACGCATAAAAAAATCATTTGTAAATCAAATTTCTCCTTTTCGAGCTTTTTTAATCACTTCTTTTCTGTATTCTACGGGATCATATTGATAGCATCCTTCACATCCGTAGTCATGCAACGATTTTCCACCTTTATAATAAGCCATTGGATTTCCGTCTAAGTTACGAGCATCCCAACGCTCTCCAGTTTCCATGCATTTTTTACAAATTTGCCTTTTGGCATCATTTGCAGCTTTTGTAAGAGGCTGAAAGTCATCAATTGTTTGGGTGCTTAAATCCGAAACGCGAAAATTGTTCTTTCTACCATCTTTGTGATCAATTTCAATTTTGATATTTTCAGAATTACCCCTAATTCCAAGCATTACGCAGTTTTTATCTTTATAATATTCTTTTATATCTGAACGAATTGTTTGATTAAATGACGCATCAGTATTAAGACCGATTGTTCTAACGGCATCAATAGAATTCCCCGACGTTTGAGTTTTATCAAATTCCAGCTTATACCTTTTAGCCAAAGTAGACTCTTTACGACACCAACTTCCTCCATTGCCAAGTTTTAATTCCCTGTATTCTCCAACGAATTCTGCAACAGAAACCCAGCGGCTATATCCCTGTTCATTTGGTGATGCCAATTCTAAAAATAGTTCAGTTTTTGTTTTTTTCATAAAATGACTCCTTTATTGAAAAGCTTATGTAAATAAAAACAAAAAAACAAGAAATCTTATTTTGTTATCTGCAACTTTTATCGTTTCAACCTTTAACTTGGCAATGTCAAAGGTTACAAAATTTCATTTTTAATAAAATTTTTCAAATAATCTCAAAAAACTTTAGTAGAAATTCGCAAGCTTCATATTCTATAAAATATGACAAATGCGTATAATCAACTCAAAAATGAGTTATCAATTCTCTATCCCGATGTTACGGATATTGAATTAAAAGAAATGGCAAGCAATCTGATTGATTTTTATACAACGGCTGTAAAAGCCGTTTTAGAAGATGATACAAAAGAATTTGTTACTGATGACAAAAACTCTTCTTCATAACCTTATTTATTTTGTAAATTAGGTTAATTGTTTGAAAAATCAGCAAAATATTAGCAATAAAGTCGTCAGAAACAGAAAATAACCGCTTACATTCCCAAAATAACGCGACATAATATTATTATGTAAAAACAAAGGAGTAATGAATATGGCTAAGAAATACAGATATGCTAAAGCTGCACCATGCGTTCAGGCTGTCATTTTTGCACGCGTATCTACCAAGGAACAAGAACCAGGGGGTTCTCTAAAGGCTCAGAAAGAAGCAATGGAAGATTATTGTAACAAAAAGGGACTTCCTATTGTTCAGAAATATAAAGCGGTTGAAAGTTCCACCAATGGCAAACGTACAAAATTCAATGAAATGTTAGACTTTGTAAAAAAGCAGAAACGCAAAACCGCGATTGTTGTCCATTGTATTGACCGTTTTCAAAGACGCTTCAATGAATGTGTGGAAGTTGAAGAAATATTATTAGATGACAAAACTGACCTGCATTTTTGCAAAGAAAGGTTAATTCTCACTAAAAATAGTCCGTCTTCTGATATTATGCGTTGGGATATGGGCATTTTATCCGGCAAAATGTATGTGGCAAATCTGCGAGATAATGTTAACAGAGGTATGAATTATAACTGGTCGATTGGAAAATATCAGACAAAGGCTCCGGTTGGGTATTTGAATATTAACAAAGACATTATTGTTGATTCAGAACGTGCACCTTTAGTTAAAAAGATGTTTGAGATGTATGCGACCGGACAATATTCCGTAAAACGCTTGCAAGAATTTGCCTCGGAAATGAATTTATGTTCTTCTCATTCTAAAACAAATAAACCATTAGGACGAGAAACCATATATGCGATGTTAAAAAATCCGTTTTATTATGGTGAAATGGTAATCCGTGGTGAAATTATGCCACATGCTTATGAACCTCTTATTTCAAAATCATTATATGATAAAGTTCAAGAAGTGCGTTCTGGTGGTAAAATACATACAAAAATGCGAGAATATGCCGGAATTCCTTTTGTGTTTCGCGGATTGATAAAATGTGCGGAATGTGACGGCACCATCTCATCAGAACAGCATTTTAAGAAAAGTGGCAGAAAATATACTTATTTGCGTTGTACACACTCAAACGGTTGTTGTCATCAAGGTCTGGTTAGCGAAAACCTTTTATTACAACAACTTGATGATGAAGTTTTTAGTAAACTAAGACTTAGCAAGAATATTTTAGAGCCTCTGAAAAAATGCGTGCAGAAAAAATTGATTGAAGAATCCGAAGCAAATACCATTGTAAAACGCAAGATCTCCGTGGAATTAAACAATCTTGAAGCTAAAGAGAGACGGGTTAAGGATTCATTTTTTGACGGAGACATAACCAGAGAGGAATGGCAGGAAGAAAAAGCTATTATTGCCACCAAGAGGGAAGAATTACAACGGACAGCTAAAAAATATGCCGATATTAGCAAAGATATTCAAGTAACTGTTAATGAAATTTTAGATATTGCGGCAACTGTTTCCGATATTATGAAAAAAGCTGATTCTACTCAGCAAAATAAATTGTTAAGTCTTATGCTCTCAGAATGTTATCTTGACGGTCAGAGACTAATTTATACGTTGAGAAAACCTTTTGACAAGCTGATTAACCTCAAAAATGCCAGTACCTGGTTTGATTTTGATAAATCAGACATCAAGGAATACAAAAACAGGACAGATAAAGTGGAGAGGTATAAGAATTGAACCAATACAGGTTACGCAAAATTTCAAAGCTAATGACGCTATGAAAATCAATTGTGCAAAAACGATAAGAATTTTCTATGTTAAGGAGTATGCAAAATTAGTTTTCAATTAGATATGAAGAAATCACGCGTATCCAAGATGACAAATACAAGATTTCAATACCTAATTTTTCTTCTAATGTATCTTTAGCTTGTTGTAATTGCTTCATGATGTCATTAATATTATGCTCTTTTATGAAGTTATATTCTTTTTCTTTATTATATAAATAATGTCTCAAGCACAGTTCTTTGGCTTCAGTTGTAGGATATGACATCATTACACTATACTCTTGTCCATTTTTACTTTTTCGTATATTGGTCACAGTATTTATAATGCCAAATTCTTGAATATCGCTTTCAGGGTCATTTTTTATTATTTCTTTACACTGAGGACAATCACAAACTTTTTCAAAATATATACTTTTGCTATTAAGCCATCCTTCATCTAATAACAGCTGAATTATATTTCTAAAATGAAAGCGTTTGTGAGCTATAGGTAAATAAAATTTAGAAATAGGGACGCCTCCTCCTACGGGGAAAACACTTCTAGATTCTCCATATTCCATACCGTGACAACAAGCCTGCAACAATCCCAAATTAATAAGTATTAGTGAAAAATAACTGCCGTATAATTGTGAAACTGGAATGTTTTTTTCTTTAAATTTTACTAACAAGTATAAATAATTGTTTAGTAAAACATCTCCAGCATCTTTTTCATCAAACGCATCAATCCACAATAAAATTTCACAGGGATTAACTTTTGAGTATTCATCAACTAAAAGGTTAAGCTTGTCCTTATCCAACAAAATGCTTGAATTAATAACAAGTTGTGCAGAAATAGAAGGATGATAAGTTTTAGACAATTCAATCGCTTTAGTATTAATATGTAACCAGTGATTGAAATTATTATCAGATAAATAAAAATAAGGAGCTATTAAACAGCAAGGAGCTACGCATAAACTGTTTTCATCATTTCCTAAAATATACTCTATGTATTCTTTATATTCATTTTTTTCTTCTAATACTTCTTTTTTTATAGTATTTTGCTGAAATTCAATAACTTTTTGACATAGTTCTTTTAAAAAGGTGTCATTATCATCGAAGTCTGTTAACTCAATTGACCGCTTTTTACATGAAATTATATCTTTTAATGTGTCACCGTAAAAGCTGAGAAGCTTTTCAATAGATTTTTTCAAATTACCATCAGATCCAATCAAACCTTGATAGTATTGGAATGCATACGTTTGAGGGTCAATTATGAAATCTTTTTTACATAATTCATTGCTTATAAATTTGGAAATAGAATTAGTACAATGTGCAAAGATATTTGCATTTAGTATTAAAACATCATATGAATCATTAAAACTTGAAACATATTTTTTTTCTGCATTGGTACCAAAGCGTAATAAATGTGTTCCTTTAATCATACCCAAACTCCATTGATTCTGTTTTTAAAAGCTTCATTTAACCAAATTTTTCCAACCTTCCATACTTTTCTATTATGTTTTGCAGGGTAAATGGTTTCTATTAATTTGTCACTATCCTTATCAAAGAAAACAAGACCAACATCAGTTTTTTCCATTGCTTTTGATAATTTTTCGGGTATTTTTTTCTTAGGTTTAGGGATACATATATATACTTCATTTGTGCCTAAAAAATGACTCGATGCTTGCTCTATGGCTCGTTTCCAATTATCAATTTTAAATTCAATAGCAATTAATTGGTTTTTTTTAAGGTAAACAAGATCTATAGACTGTTGCATAAAAGGAACCTCCGTTACAACTTGAATTCCTTTTTTTCTTAAATAATCTTGAACTTTATTTACCATCTCAATTTCGTACATAATCCAGTCCTTATATTATGAAATCTGCTTGTCTTTTTATTTCAGTAGATAAATGCCTAAATCCCATATATGTACCCCATATTCTACAAATGCAGTATAGTAAATAAAGAAAAATTATAATTATTAACCCATTAAAGATATCTAAATATTTTTCTTGCGCAAAGACTTTTCCATATTTACTGCATAAGAGCCAAGCATTTTTTATAGCTGCAGTACCAAAAATTAAGATAGCGGAAACTATTAACCTTGAAGTGTATTTTGCATATTTATTGATATGTTTCTTTAAATTTATTTTATTCTCAAAAGCTACAGACATTTGCTTGATGAATAAAGAGAAGGATGTGCTCATACTATCGTCATATACTAGATTATTGTGTATTTTATTTTCTATTTTTTCAATAAATTCGGCAAGAAGCGAAGTTTTCGTCAATAAAAGTGAATTTAAAATTTGATTAGCTTTATCATCAAATTTAGTAAATATAGGGAAAATAATTCCCAGTAGAACACCTGCAACTGCTAAAATATCCTCAAATCCCATTATTTAATAACCTTTCAATACTTTTTCTTTTATTTTTGATTTCTCAGTAAATTCCGGGTATTTAGTATATACATATCGCAAAATATCACGCAACTTTGCCTTATTGTATCTGGCTTTAAATGCTGATAAAATTTCTTTTTGATTATTAGACAAGCTTTCATATTTATTCTTTTGCTGAATGAACTGAACTCCTTTGTCACTGATTTCAAAGCGTTCTAATGCATATTCAACAGGTTTTACATCTAATTCTTTTTCCGCATAATCATTAAATTCTGAAATTTCTTCATAAGTTAAAATATCACTACTATTTGAATATGAAGTTGAGATAAAATCTATATTTTTTAAGAAATCAATATCTTTAAATGCTTTAATAGACATTGGACCAAAATTCCAAGCGGTAAAGAAAAACAAATCATCACTATATTCCAGTGTATCTTCAGTAAATTTTTTTAAAATTTCTTTTTCAAAAATAAAAAGGAGTTTTGTTAATTTTGTCCGACCTTCTATAGCTTCGCGGAATTCTTTTGTATAACCGGGAGAATACAAAAGCAACATGATTATATCAACAGATGTTAATTTTATTTTGGACATTGTAAAACCTTTACGAACTACTCTAATATATTATAATACAATTTATTCCTATCAAGTTAAGAAATAATAAATTAATTTGCACAGCTTTTAATCTTTTTAGCTCGGAAACTGTGAGGTAAGCATCACCAATACAAACGGCAGGCATAAAAACCTGCCGTTTTGCTTTATTTTCCAAGCCTTTCAGCGAGTTCGAATGTTGTAAATTTGAAAATTGCGTTTTCGGTTTTTTGTTAATAAAGGTTAAATTTTATCAACGTCGTATTCCTATGTCTCTTAAAGTTTGATTAACGATTTTATTAACATTATTTTGTTGTCTTTCCTTAGCAAAAAATCTATTTCCAGCTTTTACGCAATCCGGGCAAATCGGAGATAAGCCTTCTCTTTTGCAAGCTAATCTGGCTCTTGTTATATCGCTGAAATCTCCATCAACTCTTTGTTGCATAATACAAAGACCATCTTCGTCCGTACAATGAGTTCCATAAATATCGGCAGAATTTTCCCTTCCTTCATAGGTGAGGCCTATTACATGGCCAAATTCATGCATTAATACAGTTTTGAAATTTTCACAATCAATGATGTTGCCAGAGTCGTCTGAAAATCTGCGGGCAGAAACGACACATCCAATTCCTTCATCTCCCAACCCGAAACAATAATTCATTTCTTGATTGGGATATAAATCATCTTTGGTAAGTAAAATTGTAAATTGCGGAATTTCTTTATTTGTTGGATCGGTCTGCATGGTTTGAAATAATGTGCTTGCATTTAATTGATTAGGACGACCGTCTAGGATAGCATCTCTTTTGGCATTTTCAATGTGCCAGCGTGTACTTTTATATGGAGCCAGATAAAGCTTGCCGTTTTCCGGATATATATATCCAGTGTCTTTCCATGCACCTAAATTCGTGATTGGATAATCATTTTTATATTGAGGAAAGCAAGCCATCAATTCTTTTATGGCTTCAACGGCTATTTGGTTTGCCTGAGGATTGAGACCGTCTTGGCTGACAATAAATATATCTTTTTGCTTCATAAACGTTATCCCCCTCCTTAGTATAGAATATACCATAATTTTATGTAAAAAAAAAGAAGTTTCAGCTTGTGAAACATAAATTAAGCATCACCAATACAAACGGCAGGTATAAAAAACTGCCGTTTTTCTTTATTTTCCAAGCCTTTCAGCGAGTTCGAAAGTCGTATTTTCGAAAACCGCTTTTTGGGAAGTTTTTACGAACTCGTTTATGTTGATTTTTTTGTTTATAACAAATTGTTACCAATACATCATTGTTTGGATAACCATATAAATTGGAATCATATTGCGGATTACTCACTTTGATGTATTTTGTTTCTCCGTAATTAATTTTTCCCAGCGCATGCGAAACATATCCACTTCCGTCTCTAGGGGCATAATAAGGAATTGAACCTTTGATAGCAAACATTCTCACATATCCTCCCTTTTTATCTTTAGCTTCTTCTCCTGTCCAAAAATAGATGTGACTATCGTTTTCCCAAATATTCATAGCTTTCATAAGTGAATCGTTTCTATTACCATAAATGCTTGTTTCTGTTGTTTCCTTATTATATATTTTTTTTGCTAATTTATGTAGATCATTTCCTGTAGGTAGATTCTCAATGTGCCCGCAAGCTTTGGCTGCACCAGCTAGGTAATCATTGTCATAAGGACAATATTTTAAGCCGAGAGTTTCTTTATAAGAGAGGCATTCTTTTTGACTTAATGGAGTATATTCTACTTTTATGAAGTCTTTTGCATAAGCATGATTGATTAGGCCTATACTGATAATGCTTAGTATTTTTATGCTATTTTTAATCAAAGTAGTCTCCTAGTGATAATTATGATGCCTTTTGAACATATTATTTATTCATTAATATATCATTAAACAGTAGCTCGTAATTTGTGAGTTAAGCATCACCAATACAAGCGGCAGGTATAAAAACCTGCCGTTTTTTGTATAAAGAAAACCCCGCGTTAGACGCGGGGTTTAGTGTAGTTTATAGCGGTGAGTTTGACAAAGTGCTTCTAGTAATTACTTTAACACAAACTTTTTAGAAACTTAAAGCATAACCCCACAAAATGCTACAGACTCAAAATTTACTTTTTATATAGCGATGTATTGTTATCCAACTGCAGTCCATCAATCTGGCCATTTCGGCTTTTGATATGCCTTTATTTATCAGTTCGACAATTTTATTATGTTTTTTCTCAAGTTTTTGATATGAAAGTCCTCGTGGTCGTCCAAGCCGTTTTCCCTCATCTTTTAGGCGTTTTAGCGAGTTTTTTGTTCGCTCGGAAATCAACTGGCGTTCCAACTCTCCGACTAATGAAAAGGCAAAGGCTAAAATTTTACTTTGAATATCAGCACCTAAGCGGTAATTTTCTTTCAATGTCCAGATTTGGCAACCTTTTTCCAAACAATGTTGCAAAATTCCCATAACTTCAAGCAAATTTCTTCCTAAACGGCTTAATTCGGTTGCAATTAAAATATCTCCTTTTTTAAGCTTTTTCAATAATTTACCAAGTTTTCGTTCGGTGAGCAATTTGCGTGAAGAAATTGTTTCTGAAATCCATTTATCAATAGGGATATTGTGTTGTTGCGTATAAGTTAGAATTTCGTGTTGTTGGTTTTGGGTGTTTTGATGGTCGGTGCTAACCCGAATATAAGCGTAGTACATAAAAAAAGTCCTTATAGTCATTAATCCAGATTATGAAAGTTAGCAGAAAACAGCATCTTTTAGGCGTGATAAAATAGAGGATTTTGGGAAAAGTTATTGACAATTTAGGCTAAAAAAGGTTACTTGATATTTAGTATATCTAATTATTAATTAATAATTATTATTATGGAAAAGGAAAAAGCTTTAATGAAAATTGTTAGGATTATGCAAGATAATAATCTTGACAGTAAAGAGGTGATAGATTTTGTTAAAAAACAAAATTCTCAGCTTCCGGAGTTTGATTTGCTTTGTTCGGTAAATGGTGTTTTAACCCGTCTTTCTTTTGCAGAGGGAAAAGATAAAAATCCGTGTGGATTATATCCGTTTGAGAAGGATAACCGATATTTGGAGCTTAAAGAATCGGAAGTTACTTTGCGTAAATTTGCTAAGGAAAATTTGTTGCCGGATGAAGATTTTTGTGAGCTGATTTACTTTATACTTCATCAAATAAATTTCGCTTTGAGTATATTGGAGCGGCCGTTGCTGAAAGGTGCTTATTTTGTCCGCGGAAAAACGTATGAAGATTTAAATTGGATAATCAGTTTTGATGATAACTCAACGGGGCGAATGTCCAGTGATTATTATGATGATAATGAACCGGCAAAGATTCGTTATTGCGGCGTTTTGTAAAATAAAGCGATAGTCTTGGGGCTATCGCTTTATTGTTGACTTTAAATAAGGTCTTTTTAATAACTTAATTAAATTTAATCAACTCCGATGACTTCGCGGCGGCCAACACGATCAGGGGCTGTCACCACTCCTTCATCTTCCATTCTTTCAATTAAAATGGCGGCACGGTTATAGCCAATCCGCAATTTGCGTTGAATATAGCTTATGGAAGCTTTTTTATCGGTGCGGACAATTTCAACCGCTTGGTTATATAAATCATCATCACCGCCGTTGCTGCCGCTCATTTCGCCTTTGTCAAACACCGGAGTGTCTTTGCCGGAGTTTAATTCTCCTTCCGTTACGTCTGCCACATATTTAGGCTCGCCTTCTGATTTTATAAATTCAACAACGCCTTCAACTTCAGCATCGGTGACAAAGCAGCCGTGAACTCGTATCGGGCGCAGGCCTGACGGCATATAAAGCATATCACCCATACCAAGCAATTGTTCGGCACCTTTTTCGTTTAAGATGGTTTTACTGTCTATGCCGGTAGTGACGTGAAAGCTGATACGGCTTGGAAAATTGGCTTTGATGGTACCGGTAATCACATCAACAGACGGACGTTGCGTTGACATAATCAAGTGAATACCCGCAGCGCGAGCCATTTGCGCCAAACGTTGAATCGCCGCTTCTACTTCTTTGCCGGCTACCAGCATTAAGTCTGCCATTTCATCTACCACAATTACAATATAGGGCATTGGGGAAGTATCTATCAGCTGTTCTTCATAAAGCGGTCGACCGGTTTCTTTATCAAAACCGACTTGAATTGTTTTTTTGATTTCTTTGCCTGAGGCGCGCATATCTGCAACTTTTTGGTTATATCCGGCTATGTTGCGGACATTTAATAAAGCCATTGCACGATAGCGGTCTTCCATTTCTCTTACTGCCCATTTCAGGCCGACAACCGCTTTAGCCGGATCGGTGATAACCGGTGTTAATAAATGTGGAATTCCGTTGTACATTGAAAATTCAAGTTGTTTCGGGTCAATCATAATTAATTTGCATTGGTCCGGAGTCAGACGGAAAAGCAGGGACAAAATCATTGAGTTGACGCCGACGGATTTTCCGGAACCGGTTGTACCTGCCACCAAAAGGTGAGGCATTTTGGCCAAATCGGCGTAAACGTGTTGACCGCCAATGTCTTTACCAAGTGATACGTTCAGAATGTTTTTGCTGTTTTTAAATTCAGCATCTTCAAGTAATTCGCGCAGCCAAACGGTTTGACGTTTTTCATTCGGTAATTCGATACCAATGGTGTTATGACCGCTGACTACGGCCATACGAACCGAGGCTACAGCCATAGAGCGGGCAATGTCATCGGACAAACCAATCACGCGAGCCGTTCGTGTACCAGGAGCCGGTTCAAGTTCGTATAAAGTCACTACCGGACCGGGGCGTACTTTGACAATTTTGCCTTTTATGCCAAAATCTTGCAAAACAGTTTCCAATTTGGCGGCGTTTTCTTTGAGCAAGTTTTCATCGTATTCTATATCGCCGGAATCTTTGGGTATAGATAGAAGATTGATGTCCGGAAGATGATATGTTTTTTTCTCGTCAGTTTTGTTTATAGCCTCTGTTTTTGCGGTTTTATCGGTCAGAGAAGCTGATTTCGTTGTTGTTTTTTCGGTTGGTGCAAATGTCGGAACAGGGGTTGGTTCAATTCGATTGCTTGCAGTTTGTTGCACTTGTTTCGTGACCGGTTGTTGAGCTTGTAAACTTGAAGTTTCAGCGATGTTTGTCGGTTTTAAGCTGAGTAATTCTTCTTGTTGAGGCAGCGGAGACAAGGCAGATGTAGAATTTTTAGCCGGAACAGAGCGGCTTCCTTCGGTTTGGTAGATGTCTTCCGGAGTAATTTTTTTAGATGGTTTTTTGGTGTTCTGGTTGGCAAAGTCACCTTCTTTAATAAAGTCAAAAGTCGGATTATAACTGTTTCCAGAGGCAAAAGCAGGCTCACTGCCGGTAGTTTCAACAGCAAGATTTCCATAGTCGGAAGTGGCTGATTTGGGTAACTCGATGGTCAAATTGCCGCTTTGAGTTGCGGCGGAAACTGGTGAGATGTTATTTTGACTACGCATAAATTGCGGGGTGACAAGATTTTCTTTTTGCTCGAAACTCGGTTCAACTCGTTTTTGCGGAGTAAGTTGTTTTTTGCTGTGCAGCTTATTTTGCAAATAACTCGGATTGATTTCTTTAAATTCTTTGAAGTTTTTAATATTTGCAAGATGTTTTGCAATATTGACGACCATACTGCTGAAAGTTTGTAACATTCGGAACAGACGTTCGCTCAAACGCAGCCATAAAGTGAAGGTTATGCCGGCGGCAAAGTTAAAGGACAAGACGCTGACAAATAAAACAATTCCTTCTAATAAGAGTGTATTATATGAGAAATTGAGCATATTTATATAGTTGTTAAGCGGTCGGCTGATGACGCGACTCCATTCGCCTGTAAGGTTGTAAGGCAGGTTAAAACGCCCTAAAAAAGAACTGCTGGTCAAATCCAGAAAAGCTGAAAAACATAACATTCCGACTAACCAAGCAAAAATACGCATTTTATATTCGGCAAAAGCTTGATAGCGAACTAATCCTAATCCCCATATCACGGGAACAATAAGATAAATTATCAGCGAAAGGCCAAAAGAACTTAGCACAAAGTCCGCGCTATTTGCGCCAAACTGTCCCAACCAATTTTTTACGGCAACACCCGTTGCGGCGGCTTTGTTAAACGAAGGGTCGTCGGCGTGATATCCCAAAAGGCTGATATAAACGAGCAGCGGAAAGATTATGAAACCTAATCCGATAACTTCACACAACAGTTTTTTCCACCAGCTTTTCGGCTGTTCTTTGGTTGTTTTTTTCTTTGCCATAACTACCTCAAATTTTTATGCAGACGTATGGTTTACATTGTAGTTTGAAATGTTCAAAAAATTATTAAAATGTTCTTCAAACAAAATAACTATGTTAATAAAAATTTTTGAAAAACTTGACATTTAATTAAAGAAATATACACTCAGCGCAGAATAGAGGAGAATATTTTAATGAAATATGCTTTTGTTTTCCCTGGTCAGGGTTCTCAGTTTGTGGGAATGGGACGGGAATTGGCCGATAATTTTGTTTCGGCGCGTGAAGTTTTCCAAGAAGTTAACGAAGCGTTATCTCAAGACCTGTTTAAAGTTATGGTTGACGGGCCGGAGAGTGAATTGACGATGACTGCTAATACACAGCCGGCGTTGATGGCTTTTTCGATGGCGGTTGTGCGCGTTTTGGAAAAAGATTTCGGTATTAAGTTGAAAGACAAAGCGGCGTTTGTTGCCGGACATTCTCTCGGAGAATATTCAGCGGCTTGCAGTGCCGGAGTCTTTTCGCTAAGTGATACGGCTAAGCTGTTGCGAATCCGCGGAAACGCTATGCAAAATGCAGTTCCGTTCGGAGTTGGCGGTATGGCTGCCGTTTTGGGATTGTCTTATAAAGATGTCGGAGCATTGGTGGAAGCTTGCTCAAATGGTAAAGATATTTGTGTGGCGGCTAATGATAACTCCGATGGTCAGGTCGTTTTATCCGGCGCAATGTCGGCAATAGACCGCGCTGTGGAAATTGCTTCGGAATTTGGAGCGAGAAAATGTGTGAAATTGGCGGTTAGCGCGCCGTTCCACAGTCCGTTTATGCAACCGGCGGCCGAGGCAATGGCTCGTGCATTTATGAACGTTGAAGCAAATAATGCGGAGATTCCGCTGATAGCCAATGTGTTGGCTGCTCCAATAACGAATCATAAGGAAATTATTAAACATTTAATAGAACAAGTGACCGGTACAGTGCGGTGGCGTGAAACAATGGCTTATCTGCAAGAACAAGGGGTTACGGATTTTGTGGAACTTGGTGCCGGAAAGGTTTTGTCCGGTATAGCCAAGCGTAGCCACAAAGAAATGAATGCTTTTTCTGTTGGTTCAGTTGAAGATATTGAAGAACTGGCGAAAAATTTATAATGAAAGGAATTTAAATATGTTTAGATTAGATGGCAAAGTTGCATTAATTACCGGTGCGGCCGGCGGTTTGGGACACAAAATTGCAAACACTTTGCACGCACAAGGTGCAATTTTGGCTTTGACAGATAGAAATGCCGAGGCTTTGGCGGCAATGAAAGCTGAATTGGGCGAAAATGTTGAATGTTTTGTGGCAAATTTGACCGATGGCGAAGCTATCATTCAATTGGTAAAAGATATTGAGGAAAAACTTGGTCGTATTGATATTTTGGTAAATAACGCCGGTATGACTCGGGACAATTTGTTTATCAGAATGAGTGATGAAGATTGGCAGATGGTGCTTGATGTTAATTTGACTGCCGGTTTCAAATTGGCAAAGGCTGCAGTTCGCGGTATGATGAAACGTCGTTTCGGCCGTATTATCGGTATTGCTTCAGTGGTTGGCGTTATGGGAAATGCTGGTCAAGCTAACTATTCCGCTTCTAAAGCCGGTATGATTGCAATGAATAAATGTTTGGCTCAAGAAGTTGGTTCTCGCGGTATTACCGTAAATTCAATTGCGCCGGGATTTATCAGAACTCCGATGACAGATGTTTTATCTGATGATGTAAAGGCTGCTTTGTTGTCTAAGATTCCGGAAGCTAAATTGGGCGAAGCTCAAGATATTGCCAACGTTGTTGCTTTCTTGGCTTCTGATGAAGCTCAATATATTACAGGTCAAACCATTCACGTTAATGGCGGTATGGCTATGATTTAATCACTTTGATGATTGTATTTCAAAGGCGTCGAGTTTTTTCGGCGTCTTTTTTTTATGTTTTGCTACATATTGGCGATATTTTTATATAAAATTGCCAAACAGTGGTTTGTATTTGTTTTAGAATATAAATGTAACGGATTTTTTCATAAAAATAAAAGCTTAACATCTTGACAAAAATTAAAAATTGTACTTTATAAGGGCTGTTTAGAATTATATAAAAAGAATCTGAGGAAATGATGTTGAAAAGAATATGGGAAAGATTTAGGTCTGACTACACGCCTAAATCTGTAGAAATTTTACGGAAAGGTTATAGTTTATCGCTATTCAAACGCGATTGTATTTCGGGTCTGACGGTTAGTATTGTATCGTTGCCGTTAGCTATGGCATTGGCAATTGCCAGCGGTTTAACTCCGGCACAGGGTTTGTATACGGCAATTGTCGCCGGTTTTGTGATTGCCTTGATGGGCGGCTCCCGTTTTCAAATCGGCGGTCCGACAGGCGCGTTCGCTATTGTAGTTTTAGAAGTTTTACATAACTATGGATATAATGGTTTAATTGCCTCAATGATTTTGACCGGAGTTTTGTTGTTGATTGCCGGTTTTATGAAATTAGGCAGCTATATTAAATATATTCCATATCCGGTGATTGTCGGCTTTACCGCTGGTATCGGTTTAATCCTTATCACTTCACAGATGAAAGATTTTTTGGGGTTGACCAGAGAAGATATTCCGAGTGACTTTTTGCAACGTTGGTATACATATATCATCAGCTTACCGCAAGCCAATTGGGCAGCTACATTTATTGGATTTTTGTCTTTAGGCTTGTATTTGGGTATTAAGAAATTTACGCCGAAAATTCCGGTTTATTTAGCTATTTTGGTTGTTACAACCTTAGTTACCTGTATATTTAATTTGCCGGTGGAAACGATTGGCAGTAAATATGGTGATTTACCGAAGATGTTGCCGGCTCCTTCTTTTCCGGAGATGAACTTAGCCTTGTTTAAGCAGGTTTTTCCGAGCGCGTTGACAGTGGCGTTTTTGGCGGCGGTGGAATCATTGCTGAGTGCCAAGGTTGTAGACAGTATGAGCGGTGATGTCCATAATCCTAACGCCGAGTTGATGGGGGAGGGATTGGCTAATATTGCGGCGGCAGCTTTCTTCGGCTTGCCGGCAACAGGCGCAATTGCTCGAACAGCGACAAATTATAAGGCTAATGCTTATTCTCCGGTTTCGGGAATGATGCAGTCCGTATTTTTGTTGACGTTTATGTTCTTTTTATCTCCGTTGGTTAAATATATTCCGCTTGCCAGTTTGGCTTTGATTTTGATTATGATTGGTTGGAATATGCTTAATCTGGATAAAATGTATGGCTTGATTAAACTGCTTCCGGGAGATAGGTACACTTTGTTGGTGACTGTGGTCTTAACTGTTGTTGTAAACTTGAGCGCGGCTATTGCCGTTGGCTTTATTATGGCTGCAGTAATCTTTATGCATCGTATGAGCAAGGAGATTGAATTGGCCAATATGGATGAAGTTTTGCCCGATGTTGAAAGTGAAGTGGCGCAAGATTTGCACGACAAAGGTATTGTGGTGGTAAGAGTAGCCGGTCCGCTTTTTTTTGGTGTGGTTACACAAATTTCTGAATTTTTCCGCCAGTTGGGTAAAAAACCGAATGTTGTAATTATCCGTATGGGACACGTTTCAATGATTGATGCCAGTGGAGCAAATTTGATTGTGGAATTTATTCAAAAAATGCATCAAACGCAAACTAAGGTGATTATTTCAAACATAAAAACACAGCCAAAACGGGTTTTACACCAAGCTTTTGCCAATGCTCACATTCGCTTGTCCGATATTTCTACGGCCTCAAATTATGACAACGCCGTGAAAATGGCAAAACGTTATGTAAGCCGCAAAAATAAGGAAAAAGCTGCAAAAGAAGTAGCTGCAGCGGCAAATATGGCGGCAGAATAAATTATTTGTTGCGCTTAGAAAAAGAGAGGCTCGCGGCTTCTCTTTTTTTATTGCCAAAATAGAAAAAATATTGTATAATGAAGCTGTATTTATAAGTATTTTATTTAAAATTTTGTTTATTATTTGAGCCTTTTTCATAGTTTAACTGAGTTTACTCTTTTAACTTTGATTGCTTTTATAATTTTCAGAAATTCTAAATATTGTACTATATTTAATTTTTTTGAGTATTAATTTAAGGAGGATTAGTTTAAGGAGCGAACCTCATTAAAAAAAGTTATATTATGAAAAAGTTTTTTGCAACATTCGTAATGATGATGGTATGTGTACTTTCTGTTATGGCTACTGATGTTTATAAAGTCAGATTTGTAAAGATTGGTACAGGTGATAGAGGGACGGAAGTCATTTGTGAGGGAAGTAAAACATTTTATGCTCCTTTACGAGATTTACGACTGAGATCTTTTTTTAACACTCTTCGCGCAGGCGATATTGTTGAGGTTGAAGAGTATGAAAACAGAATCTTAGCCATTCGCAAGATTGGTCATGAGGCTCCTTCTGGTATGACTAACGGTGTTATCGTTGACAATGCTAACAACTATGGCGGTTATTATGGTGGCGGTTACTATGGTGGCGGTTATGCTTCTGTAGAAACTAAGAATGTTGGTGTAGGTTATGACCCTTATACCGGTGTTCATGTACGCGTTAATGGTACTTATGTTAATCTTCCTATTCGTTTCAAGAATAAGAGAGCTAACAATAGTGGTAATTATACTGTTGAAAACAACGGTGGTATGGTTACTGCAAATCCTGCAACACGTCCAGCTGTAAAGACTGTCAAGACTGTTAAGGCCAGCGATTTATATGGTTATTCAAATCAGACTGTTCGCACATCATCAACTGTTTCGACTTCTTCTGTTTCTGCTCCGGCAAAGGCAAAGAAAGTTTCAAGAACAACCGGTTGTGGCTATGACTTGTCTAGTCTTGCCGGTATGTAGTAAAAAAGAAAGCACTTTAACTGTAAGGTTAAAGTGCTTTTGCGTTTTTAGAATAAATTATTTAATGTTTTTTCTAATCACTTTTTTCTTGTCGTCTTTTTGTTTGTTGTGAACGGCAGAAATGGCCAAGGCGTTTTCCAAATCTTTTTCGTTGCACAAGCCGATGGCAACCGGATTCATTGGTTTCAAATTAATCATATCGGCATATTCACCGTTGCGAATTTTAGCAATGGTTGGTTTTGTTGTTCCGACAAGTTTACAAATTTGCGAGTCCATAATTTCCGGACAATGTTTCAAAATCCATAAAATAGCGGCCGGTTTGCTGTTACGTTGTGACGGAGAAAGAACTTTTTTCGCTTTGGCGTTGCGTTCTTTAACATTTTTTTCCAAAATATTGGCTTTTAAGTCGGCGGTAGGGTCTTTTTCGCAACGGCGAATTTCTTCCCAGTCCAACTGACCATTGTTAATTGGGCTTAAACCCTGAATATTATAAGCAATATCACCATCGGCAATTGCTTGAATTTCCAGTTCGTGAATTTCACAAAATTTGGCAATTTGGCGGAAGGTTAAAGAAGTGTTGTCAACCAACCATACCGCAGTGGCTTTTGGCATTAAAGGAGCCGTCATTATTTTTTCCTTTCATAAAAAACTTTATATTGTCCATACAATAGACATTGTTTTTGCAAGATACAAGATATTTTTTTCTTTATAAACGCAAAAACCCGCTCAAAGGCGGGCTTTTATTCTAAAATTCAAATTAGTTGCTAGATTTCAAACCAAAAGCACCAAATTTGCTGTTGAAACGACCAACGCGACCGCCGGTATCAACAACACGACGAATACCAGTCCAAGCTGGATGTGACTTAGGGTCGATTTCGAGCAACATTTTTTCGCCGGCTTTGCCCCAAGTAGATTTGGTTTTAACTTCAGTTCCATCTGTCATCACATAAGTAATTTCGTGATAATCAGGGTGAATTCCTTTTTTCATTTTTATCTCCAAATAAAATACTTTATATAGTTTTTACGCTTTTATACATTAAGCAAACAAAATACGCAAGTATTATTTTTACTGTTTTTTAAATTTTTTTATCATTTTGCCAAAGTATTGGCTGCTTTTTGACGCAAAGCTTCATTGGTGGCAATTAGAGCTCCGCCGAATAAAACTTTGGTAAAGTCTTCGGAACGCACATCGGTTTCGCCCAAAGCCACAATATAGCCTCCGGATTCTTTTACCAACAGCATACCGGCGGCAATGGTTTGCGGCAAATTATCAGCCGAAACAACAATATCCAATTTTCCGGCGGCTAAATAGGCTAAATCCAAAGAAGACGTGCCTTTCACCAACACGTTTTTGCTCAAGCTTAAAGATTTGCGGAATAGTTCAGCACTGGTTCCGCAACCGATGAGTGCCTGTTCTGTCATTTTGGTGCCGGCTACGCGCAAACGCTCGTGACTACGGAAACCTTCTTTAAATGCGCCGCAACCTTTTTCGGCAAAAAACAATTCATCATAAACCGGATTATAAACCACGGCGTCGACTACCACGTTGTTTTCCACCATAGCAACCGAAACGGCAAAACTTCCATTACCGTGGGCAAAGTTGGCAAAACCGTCAATAGGGGTAACCAAAAAATAGTTGCCGTCAGCCGGAATAACATCGTCTTTTTTGCTGACAAAAGCATAAGTCGGTTTTAATTTAGCCAATTCTTCCTGAAGTGTTTTTTCCACTTTTTCATAAGAACGTTGGGCAAAGCGGCCATCGTTGTGGCCGGATTGCAAGTGTTCCAATTCATTAAAGTCGCGCGACAGGGCTACAGAGGCCTTTTTGACGGCATTAGCTATCGCGGTTAAAGCAGTTGAAATATAAGCCATTATTTTGCTCTTTCAACATAGTTGGCTTCAGAAGTGCCGACAACGATTTTGTCGCCTACACCGATAAACGGAGGAACGGTTGTGCGCACGCCATTGTCCAAAATAGCCGGTTTGTATGAAGAAGAAACGGTTTGACCTTTAATCACCGGTTCGGTTTCAACAACTTCGCAAACAACCTGCAGAGGTAAATCAACAGAAATCGGACGACCGTCAATGTAAGAAACTTTCACGCTCATACCATCTGTCAAAAACGGACGAGAATCGCCAAGCAAATCGGCAGGCATAGTGAATTGTTCAAAAGTTTCGGATTCCATAAAGGTTAAACCGGTGGAGTCTTCAAACAAAAATTGGCAGTCTTTATCTTCAACCATCAATTTTTCTACAGTGTCTTCAGTTCTGAAACGTTCGTTAGTTTTGGTTCCGGCTTCAACTTCTTTCATTTCCACCTGCATAAAAGCACCGCCTTTACCCGGTTTAATGTGTACGGCTTTGGTAATAGTCCAAGGTTTGCCTTTATATTCAATAACCCAACCAATTCTAATTGCTCCGGCAAGTTGTTTCATATTTTTATCTCCTATTTACAATGTTAAAAATGATTATTTAATTTTGATGTTCGCAACATAAACCAACATTTTTTATTTCGCAACAAAAATCGTATAGGCTGTGTCGTTTAAAATGACAAAATCCGCCGGTATTTTGCGGGTATCAATTTCATCTTCAGGCAAAACGGCGTTTTGAATTAAAAAAAGGTCACTATACCATTTTAGAAGTTCGATGTTGTGGTCAAGACCGTCTTTCCAAATACGAAAGATAATAAAGTCCGGCTCGCATTCACTGACTAACATCGCTTCGTGCCGGCGGTTTCGGCAAATAACGCCTAACAGGGCTTTTTTGCATTTTGCTTTAATCTCTTTGATTTGTTTTGCGGGATTTTCATTTTTTGACGTGTCGATAATCAATCCATCGCCAAGATTTTGCAAATATAAATCGGCGGCTTTTTCTCCAGACAACAATACTAATTTTTTTGCCGCCTGTGCTTTGGCGTAAAAATCGGCAATAAAACTTTGCGGCAGCGAATCGGAAAGAATAAAGCAACCGAGTTGCGAATCGTTAAGCAGATTTGTATTTTCTTGCGTAATATTAATGATTAAGTTTTGCATTTTAATATTCTTTGTGTTAGCTATAAATTAAGTTAGTGAAAGTATATAAACAATTTGTGTTAAAGGAAAGTGTTTTTTACGATGGATATGCAAAAAATGGAACAAAGCCAAAATTCTTTGGAACGCTTGAGAAAATCAGTTGATGAACTGATTGAGGTTATTCATAAACAGCAAGCCGATTTTGAACAAAAGCTTAAAGCAGAGCAGGATAAAACCGCGTTGGAAAGTGCAAAAGCCGAGGTTTTAAGTGCGGATAACGCAAAGTTAAAGTCTGAACTGGCGGCGGCTCAGAACAATTCGGAAAATGAAGCTCGTCTGCAACAGCTGCAAAATGAAATTGAAAATAAAACAGCTAAAATAAGCAATTTGCAAAATGAAGTGCAGAACTTGAACAATGCTTTGACGAATCGCAAAAATCAGTTGGAAGAACTGGAGGCTAAAAATAAGCAATTTGCCGAGCAGTTGGAAGAGGCTAACGGTAGAGTTTTAACCTTGGAACAAACAAGTTCGGCCGGTAGCAGCGAGTTGGAAGAACTGAAAGAGCAATTGGCGGCGGAAACGTTGCAAAAAGAGGATTTAGCGCAAAAATGTCAGGATTTTGAAACAAAACTGGCCGAAATGCAAACAACAATCAGCCAAACCTCGGAAAATATTGACGATGTGGTGGCCAGACTGGAAAAGGTGTTAGAAGAAAATGGGGCAAGTTACAATAACAATTGACAAGCGCGAATACGCCATAACTTGTGAAGACGGCGAAGAGGCGCACATTATTAAATTATCGCGGATTTTGGACGGCAAAGCAAAATTGCTGTCGCAAAGCATCGGCTTGGTGAATGAAAATATGATGTTAGCAATGGTTGGTTTGTTGTTGGCTGATGAAAACGCCGAATTGCAAAAGAAAAACGGCGGGGTTTCTGATGAAAATATAAAACAAATAGACGAAGCCGTTGCCAAATCCATAGACAGCGAATCGCAGCGAATTCATTCGCTTGTGCAAAATATAAAACCTTTGTGATTTTGTGGTGGAAAAGTAAGAAAAATTTGCTTTTTTCCGCTTGAAATACATTTGATTTTACGCTAGTATATTTATATAAATAAAGACTGTCTGATGCGTCATCACCGCATGTCTTTCCGGCCAACATTATTATTTAGGGAGCTGTCTCTGTCTAAATCGTGGTTTAGTTATATGGCACCCACCTTGTACAAGCGGTTCGGTAGAGAATGTTCTCGGATACGGTCAGACGGTCGCAGTTTTAACGTCGCCCCAGGTTGGGCGGCGTTTTTATATTTTTTTCAACAAATAGTATCCACAGCGCGGTGAATTTTAAAATAAATTAACTTGACTTTTTTGCGGGGGGGTAACCTATTTTTTGCAAGTAAAAAGTGTGTTGTGTTTTTAAGAATGACAAATTCAGGGGTTAGAAATAAAATGCTCTTAGTAGTCAATAATATATATTTCGCAAATGTGTATTTGACTTAGTTTTAATTCGCAAAGAAAGGAAATAAGCATGAGGAAAAGTTTGTTATTATCAACAGCATTGGTGGCGGTTTTCGCAGCTACACAGACGTTTGCAGCAGGTGATATTATTACAGGCGAGGTTAATATTTCAAATATTGAAAACAAAACAGAAGAAAGTTTTGATAGCTATTATGGTATTGTTTATTCGGTTACATCAACAGGAACTTTGAATATTGAAAATTCTTATTTTGCCAACAAAACAAATAAAATAGGTGTTGGAGTAATTTATAGTGAAAGTAAGTCCTTAAAAATAGAGGGAACTTCTTTCGTAGAAAACAGCGCAAAAACTGAAGGTGGAGCTATATCTTTATACGGAGAAGACAATTATACATCTGATAAAGACTTGGCAGTCGCAAATATTAATAATTCCACATTTAAAAATAATAAAATTACGGCTGCTGATGTTGGTGGGGCAATTTCTGTTGGGCGCAATACTAAAGCAATTATTTCAAATTCTATTTTTGAAGGTAATACAGCCGATAATGGATGGAGCGGTGCAATTAATTCTTATGCATCGTCGAAAGATACATATGGTTTATCAAAAGGTGGTATCTTAGATATTTCCAACTCTAAATTTATAAATAATTCGGCATTGGGAAATGGTGCTATAGGAGCTTTTTCTGAAACAAAATTAGATTCGGTTGATTTTATTGGTAATAAAGCAACTGGCACAGAAGCAGATGAAGAAGGTGCCGGAGCTCTCTTTTTAGGCGCAGTATCTAAAACACAAGCAAATAATTTGAATTTTGAAGCTAACACATCCGTCTCAAATGGTGGTGCTATAGCTACTCGTACCGGACAATTAGCAAATAACAGCAATGCAGAGTTGAGTTTGGTAAATTCTGTTTTGAGAGCAAATTCAGCTGAAAAAAATGGTGGTGCTGTTTATAACACTTTTTATAAAAGTAGTATTGGTGATTATGTTAACATATCTTCCACAATTTTTGAGGAAAATAAAGCCGGTATAAATGGTGGTGCTGTTTATAATAATGGTGAAAAAGATAAAGGTGGAAAGGTAGCTTCTATATTATTTGCGGATTCAACATTTACAAATAACGTTGCCGGTTCAGAAGGCGGTGCCGTGTATAATATGAAAAATGCGGCTATCAAATTTAGCGGCAATAACGTATTTTCCGGCAATACAGCCGGCGGTAAGGCAAATGATATTCACAATGAAGGCGCAATCAATGTCGCCGGCGACTTTACTTTGGATGGTGGTATAAGCGGCGATGGCACAATCACTTTCGCCAAAGATTCCAACTTGTCGGTTAAAGTTAATAAAACCGCAATCGCCAACAATGTGGTTAATAACGGCGCAACCTTAAATATGATTTTTGATACCGGATTTGAGGGCGAATATCAGCTTGTTACCGGCTCTTTGGATAAAGAATTTGACGGCTACAACAATAACGCTTTGTACAACATTGAGTCATCTAAAAACGGCACTTATCAGATTAGCAAAAAAACAGCTCAAGAAATTTCTGATGCGGTGGCGGCTACGCAAAACGAGGCTAATGTTATTGCCGCTTTAACGGCCAACGAATCTACAGGTCACGCAAAATCAGACTTGATTGCCAATTCGGTAAATGAGGCTTTGCAAAGCGGGGACGCTGCTAAAATTACTGCTGCCAAAGAGGCCGCTTCAGCGTTGGCTCCGGAAGTGGTGCCTGTAGTTCCACAAACCGAAACTATGGTGGCCAAACAGGTTTATAACGCAATCGGAACTCGCTTGAGCGGTGGAATCAATAGCGCAAATCAAGGTATTTCTTCCGGTGATATGTTAGACGATGCGGCGGTTTGGGTGCAAGGTTTGTATAACAAATCTAAGCTGAACAACACTTCAAAAGCTTATGGCTATGACGCTGACACTTATGGAACAGCTTTCGGTTTGGAAAAATTTGTTACCAAATCTGTTAAACTCGGTGCCGGTTATGCTTATAACTATACCGACATTGATGGCCATAATCGTGATACAGATGTTCATACAAGCACTTTGTTTGCATACGGCGAATATAAGCCGAACAATTGGTTTGTAAACGGTATTGCTTCGTATGGTTGGTCTGATTATTCCGAAACAAAACATTCTACTGTTGATGTAAAATCTAAGTACGATGTTAATACATTCGGTTTGCAAGCTATGACCGGTTATGATTTCAATTTGCCGCAAGCCTTTACTTTGACGCCGGAAGCCGGTGTGCGTTATGCGCGTGTCGAGCAAGACGGATATGTTGATGATGCAGGACAAAGCGTAAAAAGTCATAACAGCGATATTTGGACAGGCGTTGCCGGTGCTAAATTAAGCAAAGCTTTCGCCGCTGATAATGGTATGATTTTCAAGCCTGAATTGCGTTTGGCCGCAACTTATGATTTGAAAAACGATAAGTCTAATTCTTTTGTAACTTTGGCCAACGGCACATCTTATGCAGTGCAAAACACCTCTTTGAAACGTTTTGGCGTTGAAGTAGGTGCAGGTGTAACTGCAAATTTGAACGACAATGTTGAACTTTCTTTGGGATACGAAGGTCGTTTTCGTGAGCACTATCAAGACCATACCGGTTTGATTAACGCCAAATACAAATTCTAGTTTTTAACCTCTAAATACTCAAAACCCACCGTTCTTTTCAGGGCGGTGGGTTTGTTGTGAGAAACGGTAATTCTATCTTGCGCCGATTAAAGAAACAGAAGAAATTGTGTCGCCCATACCGACCAGAGTTAAGGGTTTTTCGATAATAATGGTTGGAACGGCTATAATGTCATAGTTTTCATATTGACAGATTCCGCTTTCAATCAGTTCGGGTTTTTGCAAATACTCGGACAATTCTTGCAGATTGTTAAGACTGATTTCGGAAACTTCTTTGCCGTGCGCCCATAACAGTTGCGCGTGGTCTTCTATTTTTCCGGTGCCGGCTTTGGTGGCGGCAACAGTAGAAGCAAGCATCATACCGCGCAGGTTTTGTTCCGCCGAAAGACGAAAGCCTTTATCTTGCAAAGTCAAATACAAGCCGAACATATGCAGTTGAATCCGCGGTGCTTGCGTTTTTTCTTTTATAAGGCGCACAATTTCAAACAGGCGCGGAGAGGTTAAGTCTTCGTGAGCCAATTCTTGATATTTTTGCGGATTGACAACTTCCAAGGCATCCAAAGCTTCCCGCTCATTCAAGCCGAGCGAATCGGCAAGCGGAGCAATTTTTTCGATGATGGCGGTGCGCACTTTTTTATCTTGGGTAGAAGCCAACTCCAAGTGGATAACTCCTTGCGGATTGTGTTTTTTCCAATCTTTAATTAAAGCTATGGAGTTGTTGACCAATTCTACGCCATTACGCTTAGAAGTCAAATTGTGATAGCCGGAAAGCACCAAGTAATCATAGCCGTTTTGCGACAAGTGTTTCACAAAATCCGGATTGATAACCAAATCAATGTTGGCGGGGTCATAGGTGGCAATAAAACGATTAGACTTTGGACAGGTAAATTCTTTGCCCCAAGCCGTAAACGAATCGCCGATGTCAAATTCAATAATCCAATGGATAAGCGGTGTTTCGGCGGCGCGGTCAATATCTGCGGCGCGGCAGACTTTTCCGTTTTCATCAATACCGAAAAGGTTTTCTAAGGGCAAAAATTGTTGGGCTTGCAGTTTGGGGTGAGAATTGGTATGAACAAAAACATTTTGCACACCCAAAACGGCTAAGGCATTGGCAACAATTCCACCTTGTCCACCCATTTGCAGATGGTCGTAACCTAAATTTTGTCTCATCCATTCATAAACCGATTTATCATCGGTAATCCATTCTTCGGCAATGCCGCGGCTAAAACATTTGGCTATGCCGTGCACCACGTCTTGCGGATTTTCCAATAAAGTGCGCGGACTGTCAAACTCTTTTTCGGTCAGATTGGTCGTTTTTAGCAATTCGGCAATTTTTTTCCCGCTGATTTTTAAAACCGCGTCAATATTGGTGTTAAAAGCTGTGGCGGCGGAATGTACCTCTTTTACTTTTTCCAACTGAGCGGGAACAGCGGCGTATTTTTTTAACCAAAGTTTTTGCAAGGCGGCAATCGTCATTTTGTTCTCTCCATTTCTTTTAGATGTAAGTTGGCTAGCGAATTCATAATCAATCCATTAACGGAATGTTCAAATTCAAGATAGTCACGAGTTTGCAAAATCCAAGCGTTGAGTTCGGCAGAATTTATGTCACCATATTTGCGGTCGGTTTGGATTTTGTTCAAAGCCTCGGCAAAATCACCATTGTTAACCAATTGATAAATTTCGTCCGGTGTCTTTGGAAAAACCAGAGTCGGTTTATTTTCTCTTTTTTTCAAAACAACCAACTCTTTTAATTTGCGTATAAGAGCTTCATTCCAAGTTTCTTGAATTTCCGGTTCAGTTGTTTTGTTGATTTGCGGGCGGCTTAAATCAGTGTAAACTTTATGAAATTCACTGATAAGCATGGCTCGACCTTTGATACCGGAAACAGCATATTTTTTGAGAGCCGAAATATAATTCAAAGCGGTGGCGTTGCCTTCGGCCAGAATTTGCAACACTTCGGTTTCATAGTCAAACGGCAGGCCGTCTTCCGCCAAGCCTTTTACGGTGAGTGCCCCGGCGGCAAGCAAAACTTCCGGAGCTGTTACAGCGGCGGAAACATTGGTGGAAACATTGGTGGAAACGATTGGTGCGTTATCGTAAACTTTTTCGGTTTGCGGTAAAAGCGGAATAATTTTAGCGGCAAGTTGTTGCAAATCTTCTTCGGACAGCGGAGAAGATTTAGTTAAGTTTTCCGAAGATGGCTGTTGTAGCTGATTGATTAAAGTTTCTTGTTGCTGTAACTGTTTTTTGAGATTGTTTATTTTTTTATTGTAATCGGCCGCGAGCTGAGACGCCAAGTCGGTGTTCAGCGTTTTGGTCAATTCAATGTTATAGGCAACAAAGCCGGCACAGCAAAGCAATAATACAAAACAAACGATAGCGGAATAATTTTTTTGACGAGGTTGCTTTTTTTTGCTTTCAACATTCTCTGCCGCAACAGGGGTAACTTCTTCTTTTTTTTCGATTTTAGCCATTTTCTGTATCCTTTTTCTTGACAAATTGTCGGATTATATTTCATATAGTTATAACGAAAAAAAGTTTACAGATAATAAACAAAAAAAAGATAGTGGAATAAATAAATGATTGTCTTGGGAATTGAAAGCAGCTGTGACGATACCGGCGCGGCGTTGGTAACCGATGAAAAAGAAATATTGGGTGAGGCGTTGCAATCGCAGGAAGAACATAAGCGTTATGGCGGTGTTGTACCGGAAATTGCCGCCCGCGCTCATTTGGAACACGTTGATGAAATTGTCAGTGCTTGTGTGGAACGCGCTAAAATATCGCTTAATGATATTGATGCCGTGGCGGCTTCTTCCGGTCCGGGGTTGATTGGGGGCGTGGTTGTCGGCGTGATGACGGCAAAAGCCTTGGCCTTGGCCTTAAACAAACCTTTTGTGGCCGTTAATCATTTGGAAGGTCACGCTTTGTGCGCTCGTTTGGCTAATCCGGTGGAATTTCCGTATTTGCTTTTATTGGTTTCTGGCGGACATTGCCAAATTTTAGTGGTTAAAAATGTTGGTGAATACGAGCGGCTGGGTACAACAATTGATGACGCCGCCGGCGAAGCCTTTGATAAAGTGGCAAAAATGCTGGGCTTGGGATATCCCGGGGGGCCGATGATTGAAAAATTGGCGGCAATGGGAAATGGTTCGCGTTTTACGTTGCCTCGTCCTTTACTTAATTCCGGCGATTGTAATCTATCCTTTTCCGGTCTAAAAACAGCGGTGCGGAAGATTATTGAATCTTATTCTCCCGATGGAGAAGTTGAACACGCTATTTTACCAAAGCAAGATGTGGCTGATGTTTGCGCTTGTTTCCAAATGACCGCGACCGATTGTTTGGTTCGCAAGTTGGAAAAAGCAATTGCCTATTTTAAACAGAAATATCCAAACGGACAGCATTTGGTGGTTTCCGGAGGGGTGGCTTCAAACACATATTTACGCGGCAAACTAAACCAATTGGCTCAAAAAAATGGTTTGGAATTTGCCGCTCCGCCAATTCGTTTTTGCACGGATAATGGTGTGATGGTGGCTTGGGCAGGTTTGGAGCGTTTTCGCAAAGGTTTTGTTAATTCGCTTGATTTTAAACCTCGTCCGCGTTGGCCGTTAGATGAAAACGCGCCTAAAGCCGCCGGAGCCGGCGGAGTAAAAGCTTAATGCGTTCGGCAAAAGAAATTTTAGAAATTATGCGGATTTTTGAGCGGGAAAATCCAAATCCGCAATGTGAACTGCATTTTCATAATCCATATACGCTGTTGGTCGCGGTTATGCTTTCGGCTCAAAGTACGGATAAAGGTGTTAATAAGGCAACGGAAGCTTTGTTTCGGGTCGCTGATTCTCCGCAAAAAATGCTTGATTTAGGAATTGATAATCTCAAAAAATATATCAAAACCATCGGACTTTATAATAACAAAGCCAAAAATATTTTGACAATGAGTCAACAGTTGGTTGCGGATTTTGGCGGAGAAGTTCCTGCTGACAGAGATGTTTTGACCACTTTGGCGGGTGTGGGGCGTAAAACGGCTAATGTGGTTATGAATGTTTGGTATCATAGACCGACATTGGCTGTGGATACCCATGTTATGCGGATTTCGCATCGGCTGGATTTCAGTCAAGGAAAAACGCCGCTGGACGTGGAAAAAGATTTGATGGCGGTTTTGCCAGAAAAATATGTGATAAACGCCAATCATTGGTTGGTGTTGTTTGGGCGATATATCTGCAAGGCGCAGCGTCCGTTATGCGAAAAATGTCCGATATCGGCTTATTGTCATTGTGATGACAAAAAAGTTTAGTCACATTTTAGCTAAAGTTTGAGCAATGTCCTGACTCAGCAAATGTACGGCGTTGTTTTCAGCTTTGACCAATTCGGCAATGCTTTCACCTTGAACTGGCGTTTCATAACTGGTTTGGCGGCGTTTCAAAATAGTTCCGTCAACATTGGAAATATTCCACCAAACAGATAACTTTACTTTTTCGCCGCGGTAAGCCTCAATTTTATTAATCTCTATCTTAACATTATAAGACAGGGTTTCGGTGTCGTAGCGCGCGCTCTTGACGTAGGATTTAGGTAAATAAGCAATCAAATCGTTGGTTACGGTGTTTTGCAACACGGCCGGTAAAGCTTCGCCCCAGCGGCTGAATTCCAACATATTTACTTTTTGATTGGCCGAATTATAGGTTATAAGTTGAGGTCTGTCCAACAAATCCGGAACATTAATCGTTTGCACCGAAATACTTAATTGTTTATCGGAAATTTTATTTAAGCCGCGACTGTCCATCATATAAAAAGACGCATCGGGAGAACGCCAACAACAGGCGGATATTGAAAGCAGGGCGCAAAGCGTTATAAAAATTTTCATTTTGGTCTCCTTTTTCCTTGTAACATTGCTTCAGGGTGGCGTTCGAGATAGTCGGCCAAATTTTGAACCGAACGTCCGGCGCGGGTCATTTGATTTATCATTGCATTGAAATTTGTAATGGTTTTTGAGGCTTCATTGGCTTTGCTATCCAAAAGTTTATCGGTTTTATCGGTGATTTTATATAAGTTTTCCATAATCGGCGGCAAACTTTCATCAAGTTCTTTCAATAAATTACCGAGTTGCATCATATTTTCGCGGAATGGAATTTCCTGTAAATCTTTAGATATCATTCCAATAGAGGAAATGACAGTCGGAATTTCCAAATGCTCACCGGTGCCTCGCAAAATGGCCGGTGTGCTCGGGTCCATATCCAACTCAATCATCAATTGTCCGGTTAAGTAGTTGGCACTGATTAAACGTGCCCGCAAACCTTTTTCTATTAAAGTATGTAAAATTTCTTGCGCGGTGGCATCTTTTCCATCTTTCATTTTGAAAGAGCGATTTTGCTTAAAGGTGATGAATACCGGCATTTTGAATGTCCCGTTTTGCAAGTTGGTGATAAGGCTTATTTTAGCGACCTGACCGACTTCAACTCCTTTGAAAACCACAGAAGAACCTACATTCAGTCCTTGTATGGATTCTTCAAAGTACAAAACGACATATTGCGAATCATCGGAAGAAAACTTTTTACCGACATAATGAAAAATAATGGCGGCAAAAACTAAAAAACCGGTTAAAACAAAAAGTCCTACCATTTTATATGTGGTGTTTTTCTGCATTTTTATTTCCTCTGGTTAAAAATTCAAAAACTTCGTCATTCGGCGGATTTTTAAGAATATCCTGCGGGTTTCCTCGCGCTAAAATACTTTTACTGCTCGGGTCCAAAAAAATGGAATTGGTGCCAATGGCAAAGATAGAAGCCAGTTCGTGCGTGACAACCACAATAGTGGTGCCCAAGCTTTGATTAATTTCTATAATCAGATTGTCTAAATTGCGGGAACTTATCGGGTCTAATCCGGCCGAGGGTTCATCAAAATAAACAATTTCCGGATCAAGAGCCAGGGCGCGGGCTAAGCCGGCGCGTTTTTTCATTCCGCCGCTAATTTCCGACGGATAAAAATCATCGAATCCGGTTAGTCCGACCAACGATAATTTCAGTGAGGCCAGTTCTTTTATTTCCGCTTCGGAATAGGTTGAATATTGCTGTAAGGGAAGAGCGATGTTTTCAGCCAAAGTCATAGAACTGAAAAGGGCTCCGCTTTGATAGAGAATCCCTGATTTTTGGCGAATTTTTTCAAGTTGTTTCGGGGTGGTTTTATAGAGGTTTTCACCGTCAATGATTACATCGCCCGCCAGCGGCGGCAATAAGCCGGTCAACACGCGGAGCATACTGCTTTTTCCGCAACCGCTACCGCCCATTATAATAAAAATATCACCTTTGTTTACCACAAAATCGGCATTTTTCTGTAAAATGAAATTGCCGTATCCCATTGTCAGATTATTTGCTTCAATGATTGTTGTCATATATCCAACTCCTGACAAATTACCGTGATAATTCCAGTGACCACAATCATCCAGACAATGGCGCAAACCACAGAACGAGTAGTGGCTAATCCAACGCTATCAGAGTTGCGTCCGCAGTTTATTCCCTGATAACAACCACACAAAGCAATGATAACGCCAAAACACAAACTGTGAAACAGACCGACCAAAAAGTTGTTTAAATGAAAGGCATTAAAGGCATATTTCCAATATTCCTGATAAGGTAAACCAATCAGAACCACTCCGACAAATGCTCCGCCGACCATTCCCATAAAATCGGACAGCATTGTGAGAATAGGCATGGCAATAACCAAAGCCAATAAACGCGGCAACACTAAAAAATCTATGCGCGACAGTCCCATTGTTTCCAACGCGTCGAGTTCCTCGTTTACCTGCATTGTGCCAAGAGCGGCGGCGTAAGAAGAACCGGTGCGGCCGGCCATAATAATCCCCACCATAATTGCTCCCATAATGCGACACATTCCAATGGTAACTAAACTGGCAATATAAATTTGCGCGCCAAATTCTTGTAGTTGAACGCCACCGACAAAGGCAAGAATCAATCCCACTAAAAAGCTGATGAGTGAAACAATGGCTAAAGCTTGCGGCCCGCAATCATTCAGAGCGGTTAAAAAGTCCTTTTTCCGCATAACCGTGGCAGCGGCAAACAAGCGACCGATTGCGCCAAAAGTTTGGAGGCAAAAATGGATAACTTTAGCTGAAATACGGCAAAGATTTATGGTGTGAAAACCAAGATTTTCAATAAATCCTAAATGAGATTCCGACGATTTATCAGGTGAGCGGTTAACTTCAAAAGCTAAATTTATTAAATCTTGGATATTATTTGGCAAGCTTTTCAAATCAGTCGCAATTTTTTGTTGTCGGGCTAATTTTACAGTTTCAAAAATAATTAAAAGCAGTGAAGAATCCCATTCACCCAATTGCGAAGAGTTAAAGCAAATTTGAGCCGGATTTTTTTTAACGGAACTACGGATTTTTGCTAAATCCGCTGTTCCGTCAAATTGCTTAAAGCTTCCGGCAAAACAAACTGCCAAACAATTATTATCGGTGTGTAAGGTTATTTCCGGAGTTTGTTTATTCGCCGCTTTGGTCATTGTGTTGCTCCAATGCTTCATACAGCTCTTCTGTTTCCATTTCATCAAGAGTTTCAAGCGGAACGGAATAGTCGCCATTGAACCAACGTCCTAAATCAATGTCGGCACAGCGTTTGGAACAAAACGGAGCATATTTGTCATCGGCGCACAGTTTGTGACAAATCGGACATTTATGTGTTTTGATGACATTTTCCATTGTTTAAGGCTCCACTCTTCCGGTTCCGTTGCAAGTCGGACATTCAACCGTGTATAAATCTCTCAGGCTCGGACGACGGCGTTGGCGCAAAATTTCAATATTTCCGCCGCGGCTCAGTCCCAAAACTCTGCTATGACATATATCATCGGCAAGCTCTTCTTCCAAGGTTTCAATAACTTTTTTCATAAAACGATATTCAGAAGAACCGGCAAAGTCTATGATGATTTTTCCGGATAAGTTGCGCAATCTGATTTGACGGGAGATTTCTTTAGCGGCCTCAATGTTCAGGCTGTCAATTTCACCGACATTTTTTTTACCCGCGCTATCAACATCAATTGCCACAAATGCTCGTGTTTCTTCAATATGGATATTGCCGCCGTGTTTTAATTTCACCGTGCGGTTTAAGGCTTCAATAATGGCATCGTCTATTCCAAACGTTTCAAAGGCTTCTTTTTGTAAAGTAACAGTGCCGTTAAAAACACTTTCAACCTGTTCTTTCAGTTTGGGCGAATCGACAACAATTTCTCTCAAACTGTCTTTGTAACGGCGAATATATTCAAACAGCGGGTTTTCTTTGGTGTACAAAACAGCCGGAGCAGTTAAGGTGCGAGCTTTTTTGCGAATGTTTTCGTAGGCGTCACGCAGTGAGGTCATTTCTTCCAACAACTGAGCTTCGGTGGCTTCGACTGCCGCTGTGCGTAAAATCCACCCCTCTTGACCCAAGCAACGTTCTTGAACTGTTTTTCGGTAAGCGTTTGCTTTTTCAACGTCTTCTATTTTAGAAGAAACATCAACATCAAATTTGAACGGACAATAAACCAGATAAGTGCCGGCAAGCTGAATGTTGCGGACAACTTTCGCCCCTTTTTCGGCTCTTTTTTCTTGAGCAACTTGGACAACAACGCTTTGTCCTTCATTCATATTTGCTTCTTTTAGTGCGGGTTCGTATGAATTTAAGAAAGCTTCGTGTCCGTCGCCTATGTTGACCATAAAACCGGTACGATCATTAGCTAAGCTTATTTTTTTGCTGATGCGGCCGAGATAAACATTGCCTTCCAAAGCGCGGTTTTCATTATAAATATCAATTTCCATCAGTCCTGTTTCGTCAAAAACGGCAATTCCGGACGCTTCATCGTTACGGTCAAATATGATTTTTTCTGCTTTCATCGTATATTCTCCCCTTTTAATAAGTTTAGTGTTTCGTAGAGCGGCAATCCAATAATTCCGCTGTAAGAGCCCAAAATGCGGCAGACATAACCGGCTAAAGTTCCGTCAATGCGATAGCCGCAAACTCCGTGCCATTCGTCGCCGTCAACATAGCTTTTTATTTCGTCCGGTGTTAAAGTTTTCATTGAAACTTTAGAACTTACGGTTCTTTGTGAAATTTTGCCGTGCTTATTGATTAGACACACCGCACTGATAACGCGGTGTGTTTTTCCCGATAGCAAATTCATTACTTTTGTTTGTTCTTCGGCATTTTGTGATTTATGCAAAATTCTTTTGCCAACCGCAACAATAGTGTCACAAGCCAAAATGTTTTCATTCGGATTGTCTTGAGCCACTTTCCGCGCTTTTTCAAGAGCCATACGTCGAACATAGGGTAAAGGGTCTTCGTGAGGCAAACAATCTTCGCAAATGGCCGCCGGTACAATTTTTTTGGGCTCATAAGCAATTTGCCGCAACAAAGCAATGCGTTGCGGCGAACCGGAGGCTAAGATAAAATCTTTTGTTTCAACCATTGGGCGTTACGCCTCATCATCATAAGTTTTTTCCATACGTTCGTGACGTTCTTGCGCTTCAATAGAAAGTGTGGCAACCGGACGTGCTTCCAATCTGTCCAAACCGATAGGTTCGCCGGTTTCTTCGCAATAGCCGTAAGTTCCGTCTTCAATACGGTCAAGAGCATCATCAATTTTAGAAATAAGCTTGCGGATACGATCTTTTGTACGCAAATCAAGTGATTTATCGGTTTCTAAAGAAGCTCTGTCAATTTCATCAGGCTGATTCAGCCCGCCTTGCCGCAGGTCTTCCAGAGTGTCAACAGATTGAGAAATAATAGATTTCTTCCAATTTTCGAGCTTCTGTCGGAAATATTCAAGCTGCATATCATTCATATATTCTTCATTTGCAGACGGTTTGTAATCCGGCGGTAAAACAATAGAAGCTGTCATTTGTTATCTCCTTTTAAAATTATTTTTATAATAGTTAGCAAAAATGGGGTGAAACTTCAAGTCTTTTTGTGATTTAATAACACAAAAGGCTTAGTTAAATACCCACATAATTTGGTTGGTGTTTCTCGGTTTATTGCATTGGCCGTTATCATCAGCTGAAACACCGGTCAAAGCCGACCGTTTTGTAGGCAAAGTAAAGTCCTCGGAGCTGATAACGGTATATATCGGCCAGAACCAATGATATTGATTGTTTATAACAATTGAATATAAATCGGAAATGGTGTTTCTTTCCCAATTTTTCATTCCAAGCTCAATACACTGATCGCGGGTTAATCCTTCAAAAGTTATGGCAAATTGGTTGGAATCGGCGTCATCCGGAACGCTGATGTTTACTCTGCCGCCAAAAGCGTGATAGATGCTGTTACCTGATGAGCCTTTTACTACGCGAAAACTTGAAGGAATAATCTTCAAACCTTCTTTGTTTAGGGTGTCATTTTCTGATTTGCCGTTAATCATATCCACGGTTTCGACATAACTCGCACTTACGGCCGAAGCTTTAACAATGGCTCCGGATAAATCTGAAATTTGGATTACGGACTGACTTAATTTATATTCGTTATATGCACCGGATATAATTTTGCTGACACCGGCAACAATCGCCATTACCGCTCCCATATAGCCGATAACTTCAATCATAGAACGACCGGATTGTGTGTTTTTGTAGTCTGACATTTTTTACACCTCTTATAAAAGATATCACAAAAAAATTATTTTAACAATAAAATAGCTTTATTTTTGAGATAATTTTACTATAATACCCATATTAAGCGTTTTCTATTTGGGATAAGAATAAATGAAAAAGATTACATTTGTTTTAATATTTGGAGCAATCTTCATAAATTTAAACAACGCCGCGGCGGACAACTATAAGTATGTTCCGTATATTGGCGGCGGATATCAATTTGATAAAGCTCAGTTGGCAGAAGTCAGACCGCAATATCATTCCGTTTATTTATATGTTGGGTCGGATTACAGTTCATATTTCGGAACGGAATTGTTTTTCAGTCAAAGTGCTTCAGAAAATAACAAACTTGGCAATAAAAAACTAAAAAGTTCATATCGCGCCTATGGTTTAGATGTGTTGGGATATTTGCCGGTAGATTGTCAGAAGAAATTTTCATTGGCAGCAACCGCCGGATTTGGCGAGTATACTTTTAATTTGAAAAAAACGACTGCGGTCAAACATCACAATGAACACGGATACGGCTATCGCTTGGGCGGTGGATTTAAATATGTGTTAGATGCTCATTGGCAAGCTCGTTTGTTGGCGCGTTATGTCAGATTTGATAAAGTTGATGATGTGAATCAATCGTTGGAATATACATTGAGTGCGGAATATCATTTTTAGAGGGAGTAAGTATAAATGTTGAAAAAAATTATAGTCATAACAGCTCTTTTGTTGTTAGTCGGATTTAGTGTTTCTTTGGTATATAAAACAAATAATGCAAGAGTTAAAGAAAATCAGAACGAGCCGGTTAAAGAAGCTGAACTTCCGGATACGGTGTTTGTGTTTAGCAAAGATACGCTGACAGAAGGCTGTTCTCAAAATGATGAACAGTTTTGTGCTGTGGAAAAGGCGGTGAAATGTACAATTAATCCCGACTTGAATGGTTGCAGCGAGGCTAATCTGCCAAAATTTATTTTTATGCAAGATCCGGGATTGGATAGACCGACTGAAATTCGCTATAAAATAGTTAACAAGCGCGTATTGGTGAACAACAATGTGGAAATTCACACCGAAAGTTCTTGCAACGGCGGTTGGTTCGGACTTTGTCAGGGTACGGTTATTTATGTTTTATCCGAACCTGAAGGCGGAAAATGGTTTGTTAAAGATATTTATGCAATTGAATAAACTATAAACAGCAACATAAAAAATAAAGCTCGTTAGAAAAACGAGCTTTGTTTTTTGGGGAAAACAGGTCAGAATCTTTTTCCATATTGCAAAAGCTTGTTGCGTACAAAACCACGCAAAGAGACTTCGGGACGCGCGCCGTAATGGCTGATAATTTCTGAAGCGGCGATGCTTCCAATCATTGCGCAAGTTCCCAAACTGCGTTTGTTTACCAAACCAAATAAAAATCCAGCCGCATACAAATCTCCGGCACCGGTGGAATCAACAACCATTTCCGTTTTTACGGGTTCAGCTTCCACAAAGATTTTTACTCTTCCGTTGACAACAACAGAGCCTCGAGCATCTCTGGTTATGGCCGCGATTTTGACCATAGGCTTAATCAAATCGAGAGCGGCAGAAAAATCTTCAGTTTCAAATAAGGCTTTGAGCTCCATTTCATTGGCAAAAAGCAAATCGACGTGATTTTGTATCAAATCAAGCATATTGTCGCGATGAGATGAAACACAATAACGATCAGACACGGTGAAAGCAACTTCTCGGCCGTGTTTATGGGCTAATTCGCAAGCTTTTAAAACAGCTTCGTGCGCCATTGGTTCATCCCATAAATAACCTTCAATAAAAATTATTTTTGATTCACTTATTAATTTTTCATCAATGTCATCAATTGAAAGCTTGCGTGAGGCTCCTAAATAAGTGAACATAGAACGTTGGGCATCGGGAGTTACCAACACAATGCTGCGGCCGGTTGCCGGTCCTTCTTCCAAAGGAGTGGTAAAACAGTCAATACCCGCGGCTCCGATATCACGTTTAAACACCTGTCCGAGCTCGTCGTCGTGAACTTTACCGATAAAAGCACAGTCGGCACCAAGTGAGGCCATTCCGGCGACGGTATTGGCGGCAGAACCTCCGGAAACTTCGCGTTCCGGAATAATGTCATTATAAATTTTTCCGGCGTCGGCGGCTTCAACCAAAGTCATACATCCTTTGGTCAGATTGCGTTCTTTTAAAAAAGTATCTCCGACTTTGGCCAACACATCAACAATGGCGTTGCCAATTCCAACCACATCATAAACTGTATCTTGTTCGCTCATTATATCCTCTCTTTTAATTTTTTATATATCTTACTTTATTCTTTGTTGTTTTATAATTCAAGTCTTCAAATATGGAAAATTAAGCCAATTACGGCAGAAAGCATTATATAAAATATAGCACTTTTCTTATAAAAACGCATTAACAACGTCAGGCCGATTAATAAGCCGGCGGTGTAATAATCGGTTATGGACTCTTTGGCAATGTCCCATCCGGCAAAAAGAATTAAGGCCAAAACGGCAGGACGAATCCCCTCTAAAACTTTTGCAACATTGGGATTGTCCTTCCATTTGGTTAAAACTTTGGATATCAGATAAACCACAATAACCGACGGAATAACTAAACTCAGTGTGGCTAATAAACTACCCCAAATTCCGGCAGCTTTGTAGCCGGCATAAGTGGCCATATTAATACCAACCGGTCCGGGGGTTGATTGGGAAACGGCAATCATATCTGTCAGTTCTTTAGCGGTAAACCAATTGTAATGTTCGGTCAAATCATACAAAAACGGAACAGTTACCAGCCCGCCGCCCACAGCAAACAGACCAATCTTAAAAAATTCAAAAATCAAAATTAAATAAGTCATAGCTATTTCCTTTTGAAATTCGGAATATACGAACCGGCGGCCGCTAATATAACAATAACGACGGCTGATAAATTGAAAAACAGCAATAAAGCGGCGGCCAAACCAAAAACAATATAGCCGCGTAGGCCGCATATCCCTTTTTTCCACATTTCCCACACAGTGTCAATGATTAGGGCTATAACACTAACCCTTATACCATCAAACGCCCATTGCAGATATTGATTGTCCATATATTGGCGTAACAGCATTGCTACTAATAAAATTATTAAAATGGAAGGGGATATAACTCCTAAAGTGGCGAGAATCATACCCCAGAAACCACGCAATTTGTAACCTATAAAGGAGGCCGCATTGACGGCAATTATTCCCGGAGTGCACTGCCCGATGGAATAATAGTTAAGAAGTTCTTCTTCACTAATCCATTTTCTTTTTTCAACCGCTTCATTTTTTAATATCGGTAACATAGCGTAACCGCCGCCAAAGGTGAAAATTCCCATTTTAAAAAAAATACTGTATAAATCCCACAATTTAACCATTTGGATATATTCCCTTTGCATTTTAATTTTGTTTATTATATAAATATAACGAGCCTACAATGCAAGCATTTTTGTGAGGTTGTAATGATTGTTGGAATTGTGAAGGAACGTCCGGCTTGGGAATATAGAGTTGCCGTTGTGCCGCAGACGGTTAAACAACTTGTGGCCGAGGGGCATCGGGTTTTAGTGCAAACAGGGGCCGGAGAACGTGCCGGTTATTGTGATGAACAATATGCGCAGCAGGGTGCAGAAATTGTTCGCAGTGCCGAAAATGTTTATGAACAATCGGAGTTTGTTGCAAAAATTTGGGCTCCTAAAGAAGATGAATACGCTTATTTACACGAAAATTTATGGGTATTGGCAAATTTTGAAAGTTATAAAATACCCGAACGATTGGCGGTTTGGCAAAAATATAAAATTAATGCCGTGGCCTTAGAGCGTTTGCCGAGATTGTCACGCGTTCAGGATATAGATACACTTTCTTCTCAACATAATTTAGCCGGTTATAAAGCCGCACTGTTGGCGATGGATATGCTGACTCGAACCGTTCCTTTAATGATGACGGCTGCCGGAACATTGACTTCTCTAAAGGCCTTGGTTATCGGCGTAGGTGTGGCCGGATTACAGGCTATTGCCACATTACAGCGTATGGGAGCGCAGGTGTATGCCGCCGATGTGCGTCCGGAAGCTGAAGAACAGGTGCGTTCTTTGGGAGCGCAATTTGTTTTGGCGGAACCTGAAGAAATAAATAAAATTCTGCCGTTGTGCGATATAGTCATCACGTCGGTTTTGCCAATAAGCGGACAAGTGCCGAAAGTTTTAACGGTTTCGCAATTGTGCCGTTTACCTCAAGGGGCCGTAGTTCTGGATATGGCCGGAGGAAATGTGGAAACAAGTATTGCAGAGCGTCTTTTGGATAATGGTCATTATAAATTGTTGGCCGACAGGCATCTGGCATCAGATGTGGCAACTTCCGCAAGTTTATTACATTCGCGAAATGTATATCAATTTATTCAGAGGAAAGAACAATTACAAAAAGATAAAGAGGTTTGGCAGCAAATTTTGTTGACGGGAACGGAGGTCTAAATGGAAACAAATGATATTTATTTGTTAGCTATATTTATTTTATCAGCATTTTTGGGATATTTTACTGTGTGGCGCGTTTCACCATCGTTGCACGCGCCGCTGATGAGCGCGACTAACGCAATCAGCGGATTAACAGTTTTGGGCGGAATCGTTATTGCCGGTCATACTACCGATATTGAGGTGTTGATAATCAGCTTAATTGCAATTTTCTTTGCGTCGTTGAACTTAATCGGTGGTTTGGCGGTGACAATAAGAATGTTGGAACTGTTTAAGAAAAAAGGAGAGTAAGAATAATGATTAGCTCTTTGGTGTACCTTTTTTGTGTGTTTATGCTGGTTATTGCAGTTGATTGCCTATCTGCTCCGTCAAAGGTTGTATATGGTTATCGTTTAGCCATATTCTCTATGGGGTTGGCCTTGATAACTTGTCTGTCAATTAATTTGGAACACAATGCTTTGCCGATTTTATTGACTTTGTTTGCCGGTGGCGGAATAGGTGTCGTGTTTGCATTAAGGTTACAGCTTTCGGCTTTGCCGCAAATGGTGGCCTTATTGAACGGTATTGGCGGTTTGGCCTCGGCCTTGATTGTTTCCTGCCCGTTTGCGGCTCCAAAAGAAAATGTTATGGAAGTTTTATGTGCGGTTATCGGAATTGTTACATTTAGCGGTTCATTAGTCGCTTTTGCCAAATTACACGGTTGGTTGCGCAAAAACATTTCGTGGTTTAAGTGGCTGAGTTTGCTGCTTAGCCTTTTGTTGCTGATAAACGCCGGTTATTTTGTGCAAACTGACAAAGGTTTTGTGATGGTAATGTTTATAGCCTTTTTTGTGGGTATTTGCGGAACAATGCCAATCGGCGGAGCGGATATGCCTGTGATTATTTCATTGTTAAACTCTCTTTCCGGTTGGGCAGTGGTGTTGGTCGGCTTGTTGGCCGGAGATTTATTGCTGATAATTTCCGGAACTTTGGTGGGGGCCAGCGGTTCCATTTTGTCTTATGTGATGAGCAAGTCAATGAATCGTTCAATATTGAATATCATTTGGCCGATTCGAAAAAATGGAGAAAAAGAAATTGTCGAAATGGGATTGATAAAAAGAGGCTCCGCCGAAGAAGCCGCTTTTATTATGAGTAATGCTCGAAAAGTTATTATTGTTCCGGGGTTTGGTATGGCCGCCGCTCAGGCTCAAATAGCTTTGAAAAATATGACAACGATATTGACGGAAAAATACGGAGTTGAAGTCAAATATGCAATTCACCCTGTGGCGGGGCGGATGCCGGGGCATATGAATGTTTTGTTGGCTGAGGCGCAGATTCCTTATGAACAGGTTTATGCTATGGAGGATATTAATCAGGAGTTTGCAACAGCTGATGTTGCCTATGTTATCGGCGCGAACGATGTTACAAATCCTGTTGCTAGAACAGACAGCAACTCTCCATTATACGGAATGCCGGTGTTAGATGTGGAAAAAGCTAAGACGGTGTTTTTTGTGAAACGTTCACTGGGAACAGGGTATTCCGGTGTGGATAATCCATTGTTCTACGCGCCTAATACCATAATGTTGTTAGGTGATGCCAAAAAAGTTACGGAAGAGATAGTAAAAGATATGTAAAAAATAAAAAAAGGGGAGTGACTTATATTTGACATCCCCTTTTTTGTAAAATCCTGAAAAGGATATTTGCTTTCAAGCCTTACCGGTCTGTTTAACATTAAAGACGTTTGAAATATCTTCAAGCGCGTTTATGCCGGCGTTCAAAGGATGGCGCATTTGCTGAAAAAATTTTTGAGCCAACTCCTTAGGGGTCAAAGAAAAATCAATTTCATTCATAATCAGAAAATTTAAATAATATTAAAATAATAAACAAACATAAATTTTTATAGTCTATTTTTATTTTTTTAGCAATAAAAAAAGCACCTGTTTTCTTACAAAAACAGGTGCTTTTTTCTACTCTTCGATAAATTTTAATTTACCGAAAGTTCTTTCGGTTGTTTTCGGAGTCGTTTTAGGCTCAATAAAGTCTTCAACTTTCTCCTCTACCTTTAACTTTATCTGCTCGATGGCCGAAGAGGCAAGATCTTTAAAAGAGTTCAGGTTTGCAACAGTTTTTAGATACAAACCAAAATTTTCTTCAAAGTCTGCAGGTACGATCTTAAGTGCTTCATATTTTTCAAAATCTCGGAATGAACTTTTGATTTCAATATGAGCAACTTTTTGCCCTTCCAGAACATGAGTCCAACTTGGTGACTTACTCAAATAAAAGCTACCATCAGTGAAAAATACCTTGACACTGTCCGCAAAAGAACAAACAGAATCTACGGTCAACAATTCTCGATTATATTCATTGTAATAAAGGAGACCTTTGAAAGATTTTTCAGCAGTTACCCCTATGTATTCCACAATTCTATAATGTTGAATGCCGTTCTTTTTCATCTCTTGATACTGAATAGCAGTTATCGGAGTTGAAATATTGTTGTCACCATAAGCAACAAAAGAATTACCTTCTTGTGCCACTTTGTTTACTGAAACAAATGTCTGAGCGTTAAGCGACATAACAGACATAAAAACAACCACTACGAAAAACAAAAACTTCTTCATATTCAATAAAATTTAAAGATTAATACTAGACATTAAGAAAGCTCTTGTATTCGTGATAATAATAACGATAAAAGGCTTCCAAAATAATTTTTTATTACGAGTATAGTTTAGCATAGGTTTAAAATATTTTCAAGTGAAAGAATAAAAAAAATCTCTCGTTTCAAAACGAGAGATTTTGAAAATTAAATTTTTTTCCAAGTTGTTCCATTTGGACCATCTTCCAAGACAATGCCTTTTTCTTTCAGTTCATTGCGAATGGCGTCGGCTGTTGCCCAATCTTTGTTCTTTTTAGCTTCAGCGCGTTTGGCTATCAACGCTTCAATTTCGGAATTATCTTCATCTGCGCCCTTAAACCAATTTTCAGCATCGTTATACAGCAATCCCAACATATAAGCGTTTGCCAATAACTCGGATTTATATTTAGAACGCTCTTCAATTGTTTCCGCTTTGTTTAAGTTGCTTAACGTTTCGTGCAAATAAGAAAGAGCCAACGGCGTGTTAAGGTCATCGGCCAAAGCGTTGATAAGTTTTTCACTTGGTGCAACTTTTTCTGCCGGAACATCGGCGTTTTTCAAAAGAGCGTTATAGAACTTGTCTAAAATGTTTTTAGCTTGTTCCAAACCTTCAAACGTAAAGTTAAACGGCTGATGATAATGAGTGGTTAAAAACAGCAAACGTAACGCTTCTGCCGGATATTTAGCCAATATTTCATCAACAGTGTAAAAATTTCCTAAAGATTTAGACATTTTTACGCCATTAATCATTAACATTCCGGTATGCACCCAATAATGGGCAAAATGCGTTCCTGGGTAGGCACAGCACGATTGCGCGCACTCATTTTCGTGGTGGGGAAAAATCAAATCAGAACCGCCGCCGTGAATGTCAAAATCATTGCCTAAAAGCTTTGAACTCATAGCCGAACATTCCAAATGCCACCCCGGACGGCCATAACCCCACGGACTGTTCCACCCCGGTTGGTCCGCGTCTGATGGTTTCCATAAAATAAAATCGGCCGGATTCTTTTTATAGCTTGCAACTTCAATCCGCGCGCCGGCGACCATTTCTTTCATTGAGCGACCGGACAAAAAACCATAATTAGGCATAGAATCGACATCGAATAAAACCTGATTTTCGGCAATATAAGCGTGATCGTTTTGTAAGAGCAATTCCACCAATTTAATCATTTCCGGAATATATTCCGTGGCACGCGGACGATAATTAGGTGACAAAACATTCAGTTTTTTCATATCGTCCAAGTACCAATTATAGGTCTGTTCGGTAATTTCGCGAATCGATTTGCCGGTTTCTTTGTGCTTGTTTAAAATTTTATCGTCAACATCGGTAATGTTGGAAACATAGGTGACGTGCTCTTTACCATAAACATAGCATAAAAGACGATATAGCACATCGTAAACAACCGGAGTTTTGGCGTTTCCCAAGTGGGCTTTGTCATAAACAGTCGGGCCACAGACATACATTCGCACATTAGAGGCGTCAATCGGAATAAATTCTTCTTTGCGCTGTTTTAAAGTATTATGCAAATATATATCGGTCATAGTTCCCTCCTGTTTTTCACTTTAAGCTTTTTGCCCCAACAAACGTTGTTTTGCCTTAGAATAACCAATCAACGGCAATAAAATTTTGAGTTCCGGACCATCATCAAGCGCGGTTAAAGCTTTGCGCAAAGGATGAAACAACTCGCGGCCTTTTTTACCGCTTTGAGCTTTCAGCGCGGTAAGCCATTCGTTGAAAGTGTTTGCAGTCCAAGGCTCGGCCGGCAATAATTCCGCGGCCAAATCAGTCAGGTTTTTATCTTCAATAATCGGCGAAACTTCTTTGTGGCAGATATTTTCCCAAACCTTAATGTCGTCAACAACGGTCAAGTTGGCGCGCACATCGTTCCAAAATGTTTCATCGGCGTCAATGCGGTCTTTTACCAAAGAATAAGGCATTGAACGAACCACTTTGGTGTTGAAGTGCTTTAGTTCTTCTTCATCAAATTTCGGCTGAGAGCGTCCCAATTTGCCAAAGTCCAATGATTCTGCCAACTCGTCCAACGAATAATAAGGTTCAATAGCGTCCGAAGTGCCAAGTTTGGCCAAAAATGCGCAAATAGCCATAGGTTCCACGCCCTCGGCCTTCAATTCGCGCACGCCTAAACTACCCAAACGTTTGGACAATTTTCCTTCCGTGCCGGTTAAAAGCGGCAAGTGGGCAAAAGTCGGAACTTTACCGCCGATGGCTTCAAACATTTGAATCTGTGATGCGGTGTTGGTTGTGTGGTCTTCACCGCGAACAATATGAGTAATGCCAAAGTCGCTGTCATCAATGCAAGAAGGCAAGTGATATAAATAGCTGCCGTCCTCGCGGATAATAATCGGGTCACTGAGCTTTTCCGCCTCATAACGGCAATGGCCGCGCACAATGTCGTCCCATTCAATCACGCCGTCAAGCAGCTTAAAACGATAGTGCGGTTTGCGACCTTCTGCCTTGAATTTGGCTAAATCTTCGGCAGTATAACGCAAAGCCTGACGATCATAAACCGGAGCCAAGCCTTTAGCCATAGCGCGTTTACGCTTAATTTCCAGTTCTTCCGGAGTTTCGTAGCAGGCATAAATACGACCTTCCGCCATCAAACGTTCTTTAACTTCGTTATAGCGGTCAAAGCGCGCCGACTGACGGGCTTCTTCACACCAATTAAAGCCAAGCCAAATCAAACTTTCACGCATAGCATCTTCATATTCTTTTTTGGAACGAAGACTATCCGTGTCATCAATTCTCAGCATAAATTTTCCGCCAAGTTTTTTAGCCAGAAGCCAGTTAAACAAAGCTGTTCTGGTGTTGCCAATATGCATAAAGCCGGTAGGGCTTGGAGCAAATCTTACTTTTATTTCAGACATTTATTTTCCTATATTTTTGCGCAAATTATTAAAATCTTTGCGTATAATATAGAGATTACCGTTTGATTTCAACCTTAAAATACAGCATTTTCTAAATTTTGCATATTTTTTTGTTCTTTATCAGTGGTGAGTGTTTCCAAATCTTCTAAAAACCAATCTATTTCATCGTCATTATCGGTATGTATTATTTTGTAGAAGCGGTCGCGAAAAGCCCGCAACAAACTGCTTTCGGCTATTTTTAAATCGCGAACTTGAATTTTATTGCGTTTTTTAATAAGCGAAAACAGCACATTAAAGCCATTGCCGTTCGGCGACGTCATATTTTTCAGCTGAATATTGCACCAAACATCGGCTCCGTCTTTTGTCGGCAAAACTTTGGAAATGGAGAAATTAACCGATCCTTCTCCCAAATTCAGCGGGTAGCCTTTATATAAGCTGCTGATATAGCGTTTGAACAGCGGAATATAATTTTCCTGTTGCTGGGGAGTCATTTTTTTCCAATATTTGCCGACCGCAAATTTAGCGGCACCATCCAAGTCAATATCATTATATAATATGTTATCTAAAGCGGCATATTTTTTATCCAAATTTTTGTCGGCCAGAATCCGCAAAATTTCCTGACCTTTGCTGTTTGCCCATTTTTCGGCTTCTTGTGCTGAAATAATTGAGGCGGCAAAAACCGATATGGGAATAAGCAGTCCTAAAAACAGTATGATAAGTTGTAAAAAATAGTTTCTTTTCATTTTATATCCTATACACTGACAGCAATATATATAAGTTAACACAAAATGGTTAAAAAGATGAAAATATTTTTTACATTAGCCTTAATATCCGGAATTTTCGGCGCGACCGCCTTAAAAGCGCAGCCTGTGCCGCAATTTAGCGAACCGATTTACTATCAGAAGCCGGCAGTTTTTCATCCGCTGGCTCCACAGGCTCAGCCTAAACGTTCTCCCATTGAACAAATGGTATGGAACAATAAAGTGCGTTGCGGCAGTGATTTAAGCGTAAAGACCTATGCCGTAAAAGAAGACGGAGTCTGGAAAGGTATTGATGCCGATGTTTGCCGGATTATTGCTCAAGCGTTGCTTGGGGATAATAAAAAAATTCAGATGGTAAACGTTTCGCAAAAAAATATGTCGCGAGCCTTAGACGAAGACCGAATAGATGTGATGCTTAGCGGCGGGGCTTATTCGGCAAAAACGGAAACTGCACGTCAAGGCCTGAGCGCGGGACTTTTGTATTATGACTATCAAATGTTGTTGGTACATTCTGATGATTCCGACAATTTAAATGACTATAAGGGTAAAAAAATTTGTTTATCGACGGATTCCGATTATTATAAAAATTTTGATGATTTTAATTTGCGTGCGGATTTGAATATGAAATATTTGACCTTCGCCAACCTAAAAGACGCTAAGGCCGCTTTTTTGTTGAATCGCTGCCAAATGATGACGGCAAGCGGTTTGACGCTTAATGGAATTATTAAAGATTTGCCGACGGCTAATGCAAAAATTTTACCGCAGCAAATAGCTTTGCATCCGGTTTATGCTTTTGTGCAAAGAGATAACGCCGAGTTGCGTTTGGCGTTGAAATGGATTTTTAACGCACTATTTTTGGCGGAACAATATGGCATTAACGGCCAAAATCTGGAATTTTATACGGCAAATGACAATCCTGAAATCCGAAATTTGCTTGGTGATGACGAGCAAATGTGGACCGATTTGAAAGTTAAACCGCAATGGTTGAAAGAGGCGGTTGCGCTGTTTGGCAATTATAAGGATATCTATGATAAAAATTTAGGCCGTGATTCTGATTATAATTTGGAGCGGGGATTAGGTAAATTGGTTAAAGACGGCGGGACAATTTATCCTGTTCCGTTTATGTAAATTTCAAATTCTGTGCAAAAAAATGAAATTACAATAAAAAATGCTTGATTTTCATAACAGATGTGTGTATCAATTAGCAGACAGGTTGTGAAACCGAATGATGTTTTGTAGGGGTATAGCTCAGTTGGTAGAGCATCGGTCTCCAAAACCGAGTGTCGTGAGTTCGAATCTTACTGCCCCTGCCAATTTAATTTTACAAAGGTATAAAATGAGTATTAGTCCGATTCAGTTTCTGCGTCAGGTTAAGCAGGAAGTTAAAAAGGTTACCTGGCCGACCAAAAAAGAAGTTGTTCCTTCTTGTGCTATGGTTGTTACCTTAGTTGCCATTGCCACAGTGTTTTTCTTTATTGTTGATGCTGTTTTGGCTTGGGGTGTTGATAAAATTTTGATGTTAGGGTAGGAGTTTAACTGATGACTGCGCGTTGGTATGTTGTGAATGTTTATTCCGGTTCAGAGAAAAAAGTGGCTGAATCGTTGAGAGAACAGGCAACTTTGAAGAAAATGGACGATAAAATTCTTGAGGTTTTTGTGCCGACGGAAAATGTGGTGGAAATTCGCAAAGGGGCCAAGGTAAATGCCGAGCATAAGTTTTTCCCAGGGTATATTTTGGTAAAAATGGAACTCACTGATGAAACTTGGTTGGTGGTTAAAAATACACCGCGAGTAAGTGGCTTTTTGGGAAGTCGTAACAAACCGCAACCGATTAGTGATGCTGAAGTGCAAAAAATTATGAATCAGGTTCAGGAAGGTTTGGAACGTCCTCAGACTAATATTAATTTTGAAACCGGTGAGCAAATCAGGGTTATTGATGGCCCGTTTGCTTCTTTTGTGGGTATTGTTGAAGATATTGATGCCGAAAAGAACCGCTTGAAGGTTTCGGTTTCTATTTTTGGCCGTTACACACCGGTTGAATTAGAGTTTTCTCAAGTAGAAAAAATATAATTATGACTTTCTTTCCTTATAATGAAAAATCACCGCTTGATTGCGGTGATTTTTTTTGTGGTGTGCCTTTGGTTTATAATAACAATAAGATGGAGTGCGTCATTCGTGGGCATTCTCTTTTTATGTCATTGCCGGACTTGATCCGGCAATCTAGATCCACGGGTCAGAGCCCGTGGATGACTAGAAAGGGGAGTGTAATAACGTCCGGTGATGACAGAGGAAAGAAGTGAACAAGTCTGTGGATGACTATAGAGGAGTGTAATAACGTCCGGTGATGACATCAGAAGAAAATTAGTTTTGCTGCAAAAAAACAGCCACCGATTTTTATTGGTGGCTGTTCTGGTTATTAGTTTTTTGTTTTGTCCTTTACTTTATTATGATAATAGAAATAATTATCATCAGTTATCATATAATCATAATCCAAACTATTATTGTAATTGTAATTATTTCCATACGCATCAAATTCAGGAATTTCCAGAGAATATGGCGTGTTTGTTTGCGGAGCACGTTCATTTATATATCTATCACATACACTATTATTAGCTGTTCCCGAAGTTTTAGTCATATATGTATATCCTTTGTGGTTCCAATTAAAATACCACTCACCATTGGCTCTTATAGAGAAAATCGTGGTTAAAGGTCTGTCTGAAGATATAGTGTAATAGGTTGAATCAAAATCTTCCTCAGACGGACACTCTTGGTGAACATTGAAAGTATTTTTACCTGCTGTGGCAGTTATACGACCACTAGGATATAATGTTCCTTCTTTATAAATATCAGATGTTTGTGCCGGCATATCAATGCTCTTAACTTTTTGATATTCTTGAAGTTTTAAATTATCGTAGTTTAAAAAAACGTAACCTCCACTGTAAGCAAATTTGTATTCTTTATATGTATTGTTAGGAAAGTTTCCATTTTCCGGAAGATAAGACTCTTCTGCTATCAAAATAGGACCACTCGGTAGTCCACTATAAGTAGCACAGGTTCTCTGCTCTAGGTAAGTAAAAGGTACTTTTACTTTGTTATTCTCCATATCGTAATAAGCACCTTCAAAAGAATATCCTTTAGCGCATTCATGGTTAGAAAAGTCATCTATATAAACATCGTTATAATAACCGTCAAAATAGTTTGTGTAACTACTATTTGCCGATATTACAATTTCTCCTCTATCCCAATCTTGTAATTCACAGCTTTGTAAAATCACTGTATTTTTTTTCGGGTTAAAGAAATTATTTTGAGTTTCTGAATATTTACTTGCCAACTCCTCAGTTGTCATCTGCGTCATTGTATAACTTGTATTTATTCTGTCATCTACCCCTGAATCTGCAACAGTTATTTCAGCGGAGTCTATGCAATCTTTAGCTATCTGTTGGTTTGGATAATTTGGAACAATAAAGAATCCATCATTACTATCAAGTCCATAGTATTGGCCTAGTTTGCCATAAGTATTACTATATTTATATTTTACATCTCTATATTCTAATCGTCCATCAGTTTTGCCATTTTGAGGTAAATGATAACAAGTTGCGGCGTAGTATATACATTTTTTGGCACCGGTAAGTTTAATTAAGTTAATTTCCATATTAATTGTCGAACTCAAAGGTGCTGTGTCTATATCTTTCCAGGTACAATCGTACATTTCTTCTGAAGTTGGATACGATTGTTTGTCTTCTGCTATTTCAGTAAAACATTGACCATATTTCTTAAGAAAAGCATCACTTGCCTCAGTATCTGTATTAAAAGCATACTTAATTTGATTATTTCTCCGAAGAACAGTGAATCCTGTGGAAATGTGAGGGTCTGTATTTACAAATGTATACGGATTAGAAGCAACGTAACTATCAGAAATTACAGGTTTAAAACGTATAACGTCAAGAGGATAAGCTCCTATATAATGAGAGTTACCATCGTTATCCCAAGCAGCCTCAAATTCATCAAGACTATCCGTTAATTCTTGGCGACTGAAACAGAAAGAGTTTTCAGAATTAGTTATACTAATATCCTCATTAAATGAGTATGATACATCCTTTGTTGGATTAGTTATATGTAGATTAGCATTTTCTTCATCTTCAAGTGTCATTACTATTCCCATACTCTTCAACTCTGTGGCAGTGCAAGTATGTTTGCCGGTAGTGTCGGTGCATTTGAATGCAAGTTTGATACATATTTGGTCGGAATCTTCTGTTTTTTTGCAATAGAAACATTTGTTTCCGTCGGCGTCGTAAATTCCGGCGTCAACCTTCTCGCCGTCTGCACATTCGCCGGAAGACTTGTAGTTGCTGTTGATTTTTTCACAAGTAGGTTTGCCAATACCTCCATATTGACATATTACTCGGTAAGTTCCGTCAGTGGCTTTAATGTTTTCCTTCGGCTCGCAAGCTTTCAGCGGGTTGTTATCTGTTAATGGCACATTAGCAACAGTGATGTTATTGATAGTAACTCCCATTCTACTCCATTTAATATCGTTTTTGGAAGTTGCTTTGCCTGTTTCGTCATTATATCGACGGATGTACCAAGTACTGTTATTCCGAACAGTTTTATTAAGACCATTTAATTTACCTGTGGATGCAACATTAACTGTTTTTGTGCCAGTGGTGGTTACTTTACGCTTTACAGTTATGTTATAACCATAATTCTCCGTTTGTTTAATAGTAGGAGTGTCGGTCACGGTAATTACATAGCTGTTGTCAACACAATCAACGCACGGACCTTCAGAACCGGAAACGCCGGCATCTGTTTCTGTTTGATTGCTTTTGCAAGTACCTTTAACAGAATGCGCCGGAGTTAATTTAGTGCAGGATTTCAAGGTACATTTAACACATTTTCTAGTGGATTCACCATCGGTCCAATCGGTTTCTTCCACATCATAAATCTTAGTGTCGCAGCTGTCTTTTACAATGCTCCCCGGAATGTTGTAATCGGAGCACTTTTTCTTGGTACATAAAAAGCATTTTCCGTCTTCGCCTTCAGCTTTTTCAGAACATTTATAACTATCGCCTTTCTTATTCTTTTCACTTAGATTTATATAAATTTCATTAATTTCTACACAAGTCTTTTTAACACGATAATAACAGCTTGTGTCTGTGTCTTCTACACATTTTTGGTTTTCAGCTATGTTCTTTAGGCAGGCGTCTTGAGAATTGTATTGGCATACGCGATAATGACAGCCGTTATTAAGGGTGCAGATTTGAGATGCCGGTAAATTTTTTTGACAATCGGTAACATCATCATACCCATTGTAGGAAGAACAAGAAACAATCGGGTCATCGCGTAATTGCCCGTTGTCACATTTATCCAACCCCGGCAAAAAACATATTTTGGCCATTGCATTGGTCGCTATACCAACAAAAAATAACGTTAGAACAATACGTTTCAGAAAATTATAAGATAGTGACATAGCAACCTCCAACAATCTATAAAATGTGCCGAAAGTCCGTTTTAACACACTGTTTTTCACGGACTCATTCTCTCCTTGTGGTAGTAGTGTAACTTAACGCACCAAAAATTGCAATATTTAATTGGAAATCAATGCTTTTTTTAATATTTTTGTAACATTGTTCAATTTTTGTCTTTCCAGATTCGAAATGAATAAAAAAACAACCTCTGTCGGAGTGAGACTACCGGCAAAGGTGTTAAAAAAATAAATTTGCAAAGTGACTATAAAATTAAGCCAAGTTTGGTAATATGGATTTCATATTTTGGTTGTAATATTCTTCAGCCCACGCACGCATAGAATCTAACACGGGTTTTAAGTTGTAGCCCAAATTAGTCAATGTATATTCCACTTTCGGGGGAATTTGGGCGTAAACCGTGCGGATTAAAATTCCTTTCTCTTCCAGGGCGCGCAGATTAGAAGTCAAAACCTTTTGGGTTATGTCGCCAAGTTCTTTTTTGATTTCGCCAAAGCGTTTGGTGCCATCCATCAACTCTTGTATAATCATAACTTTCCAGCGGTCGCCCATAGTTTTTAAGGCCATTTCAACCAGATTTTCCGGCATTTCTATCATAGATTTTCTCCAAAATTCACATCAAATCTGAATCTAACATACCAAATTTTATTTTGCAACCTCTATTCAATAAAAAAATATATTTATGTACAACCGCCCTTTAAAAACATTGGAAAATGATTATTTTTTTTGCACACAAAAATAGGGAGGAGTGAAAAAATGCGTCGAATTTGCTTGTTTGCCGGTTATGATAAAAATAATAAAATTCAAGATTATGTGGTCTATCTGATTAAGGAATTGTCAAAAATCAGTGAGGTCTATTTTATGGGAAATGGCAAGTTCCCGCCGGATGAACTGTTTAAAATTGCTCCGTATACTAAGATGTTTTATTCTCAGCAAATTCAACTTAAAGATTTTGGCTCATGGCAATATTTGGTGGCAAAACTGGGTTGGGATAAATTGGAACAATATGACGAGTTAGTACTGTGCAACGACAGCGTTTACGGCCCGTTATATAATTTGGAAAATTTTTTCCGCTCAATGGAGCGTAAAGGTTATGACTTTTGGAGTGTGACTTCGGATTATGAAAATCATTTCCATTTACACAGTTATTGTATGGCTTTTACTAAAGATGTGGTGAAAAACGCCCAATTTCATAAATTTTGGCGTTCGGTGCCGTTTGCGTATAGTCCGCGCAATTGCGAGCTTGAGCTGACACCAATGCTGACAGAGCAGGGATTTATCGGCAATAGCTATATTCGTACCTTTAATCAGGGAAATGTTTTGCATAATCCGGTGCAAATGCTGCAAAATCATCAGGCTCCGTTTATAAAAGTAAAAAGTTTTTTGCCGGAAAACGATTATACTGCCGGTTCGGGAATAGAATTGCGCTATCAGCTCCGCACTAAAACGGATTATGATACGGCACTTATTCAAAAACATATAAATATGGCGCATTTGCCGCAAACAATGGGACAGAAAATTGCTCGTTTCGCCGGATTGTGATTAAATTGTCCACGCGTTCAAAATATGACATATCGAGAATGGAAGTTTGACTAAAACGGCGTCAAAGCGTAGGTCAAATCCTTGATATTGCCGATGTTTTTGCAAAAAATGCTGCGCGCCGCGGGTTATGCGCTGTTGCTGTTTGGCGGTGATGGCATAGGCTGCCTTATCCAGAGTTTGCCGCTTTTTAACTTCAATAAAAATTAGGCAGCGGTGTTTACGGGCGATAATGTCTATTTCACCGGCGGTGCTGCCGCGGCCGACAATTACATTGCGGGCAACAAGGCGGTAACCGTGTAAACGCAAATAACAGCAAGCTAAAAATTCCGCCCATTTCCCGCTTTTATAATTATTCATTTTTTAATTCCAAGGCTAAAGCGTATACCTCATTTTTATTGAGAGAATATTGCTCCGAAAATTCTTTTACCGCAGATTTGAGAGAAGTTTCCTGCAGCCTTTCAGCTAAAGCCTCGCGAATATCCTCAATGGTGTGTTGAGGTTCTTCCGGCGGCGCGACCACCAGGACAAATTCTCCCTTGGGAGCGTTTTCGCCGAAATGGGTGATGATTTCGGCAAAACTTCCGGTTTTAACCTCTTCATACATTTTGGTAAGTTCGCGAATTACCGATATTTTGCGGCCACCGAAAACAGAGGAGGCTTGTTCCAGAGTTTTTAGCAGACGGGGCGCGGTTTCATAAAAAATAAGGGTGCTGTTTATGGCTTTCAGCTCCGTGAATAAGTCAATGCGGGCTTTGTCTTTGTTGGGAATAAAACCGGCAAACAAAAAACGATTGGTCGGCAGTCCGGAAAGCTGCAAGGCTGTTATTACGGCGCAAGCCCCCGGAATGGCTGTGACATAAACATTTTGCTCGCGGCATTTACTTACCAGTTTATACCCGGGGTCAGAGATAAGCGGCGCACCGGCATCACTGACCAAAGCTATAGCCTCTCCGCCGTTGATAAGGTCTATCAATTGTTGCGCCTGCTCTTCTTCATTGTGGTCTTGATAGGTGATGAACCTTTTGTGCAAAGACAGTCCGAGAAGTGAAAACAATTTTTTGGTTACGCGTGTGTCTTCGCAGGCAATTATCGGGGCTTGCGACAAAATATCCAAGGCACGGGGAGAAATGTCCTGCAGATTGCCGATGGGAGTTGAAATTAAATAAAGTCCGTTTTTTAACATCAAATTCACTTTACAAAAATCAGTTTAAGCATTATTACTTTAGATATTGTTTTATATTTTGGGGAAAAATGCAAGTGTTAAAAAAAATCAGCACAGTTTTATTGGCTTTATGGGTAGGCGGCTGCGGACTTATTGAAAAAAATGAGCAGATGCCGCAGCAAACGTTTAATTATCAGAACAGTATGCCGCAAAATATGGTGGAAACAACCGATTATTCGCATATTGATTTGGGCAATTCCGAAAGTTTCAGAGTCGCTATGCTGCTGCCGTTGAGCGGTAAGGTCAGCGATATGGGACAAAATATGAAAAATGCCGCAATGATGGCCGTGGGTGATTTGAACAATAACAATTTAGTTGTGCAGTTTTATGATACGAAAAGTACGACCAGCGGCGCGCGAATCGCTGTTGAAAATGCTATAAATGCCAAAAGTAACTTAATTGTGGGGCCGCTTTTGGGTGAAGAAGTGGCGGCTATTGCCGAACCGGCAAAAAATGCCGATATTCCGGTTATTTCTTTTTCGACGGCTCCAAATGTGCTGCAAAACGGCGTTTATACAATGGGACTCTTGAATGAAGAGCAAATTGAAAGAATTATCCGCTATGCCGTGGCGCAAGGCCGTTTGAAACTGGCCGTGGTGTTGCCGGATAATCAAAGCGGAATCACAATGTTTAAGGCGGCAATGAATGCGGCGCAGTTGCACGGGGCAACAATTGTAAAAGCCGGATTTTATTCGCCGAACACAATGGATTTTACTAAGTTGGTTACGCAAATGGCCGGCGCGGAAAGAGTGAAAACTTCACAAATCAAAGGTAAGCCGGCTGACAAAAAAAATAATCTGCCGGAAAGCGAAACGGCTCCTCTGGATTTTGACGCTTTGTTGGTGCCGGAATTTGGTAATCGTCTGAAATCAATAACTTCAATGTTCAGTTATTATGATGTGGCGGCTCCGGAAGTTATGTTTTTGGGAACGTCGGTGTGGGGAAATACTAATTTAAGTAAGGAAACCGAACTTTACGGCGCGGTGTATCCGGTTATGTCAATGGTTAAGTTGGCGCATTTTAAGCAAAAATATGAAGAGATGTTTGGACAACGTTCTAACGATTTGAGTATTTTCGCCTATGACGCAGTGGCTTTGTCTTCGGCTTTGTCATATAAAAACAGAGATGAGCTGAGCGAAGCCATAACTTCAATTGACGGATTTTATGGCTTGAGCGGAGCTTTCAGAATTTTTCCTAATGGTAAAAATGAGCACGGTTTGGATATTGTAAAAGTTTCGGCGGGCGGTCCGCAATTGTTGGAAAATGCTCCGAATAAGTTTTATTCAGCGAATCCGGCGTATGCACAAAATGCCGTGTTTGGTGATTATACGATGGAAATGCCGCAGATTTATGGTAAAAATGTTGATGAACTTCGGCAAATTTTGCTAAATGTGAGATAAGTTTGTTTTTTTGCTTGCAATATCGTAAAATATCCTCATTATAAAGAGGTATTTTGATGAAGGGCTCAGGGTTGAAATGCCGCCAACTCGGTCAGGTTCGGAAGAAAGCAGCCGTAACGGATATTTTGGGGTCTGAGTTCCTTCTCCTTGTTTTTGAGTTTTTTGAGAATGGCTGATAATAATTCGCAATATGTCGCTTTGGCGCGTAAATATCGTCCGCAAACCTTTGAGGATTTGTTGGGGCAAGACGCTTTGGTGCAGACTTTGACTAACGCCATTCAAAACAATCGCTTGCACCACGCCTATATTTTAACCGGAATCCGCGGTGTCGGAAAAACCACAACCGCACGTTTGATTGCCCGCGCTATTAATTGTACAGGAACAGACGGCAAAGGCGGACCGACAATTCATCCTTGCGGAGAATGTGAAAATTGTAAAGCTATTGCCGCTGACCGACATATTGATGTGATTGAACTTGATGCGGCTTCAAAAACCGGTGTTGATGATATGCGCGAGATTTTGGACGGCGTTCGTTATAAGCCGACATTGGCGCGCTATAAAGTTTATATTATCGATGAAGTTCATATGCTTTCTAAAAGCGCGTTTAACGCTTTGTTGAAAACTCTTGAAGAGCCGCCGGCTCACGTTATGTTTATTTTCGCAACTACGGAAATTCGCAAAGTGCCGGTGACAATTTTGTCACGTTGTCAGCGTTTTGATTTGCAGCGAATCAATATCGAAACTTTGGTTAAGCTTTTTCATAAAGTTTTGACGGCAGAAAAAATTGAAGCTGATGACGAGGCGTTGAATATGGTGGCTCGGGCGGCCGATGGATCGGCGCGTGACGGGCTATCTATGTTGGATCAGGCCATTGTTTTGGGAAATGGCAAAATTACAGCTGCTACGGTGAAAAATATGTTGGGTTTGGCCGACAGACAGCAAACATTTGCACTGTATGAAAAACTATTGGAAGGTAATGTCGCCGGAGTTTTGCAAATTTTGCAGCAACTATATACTGATGGGGCAACGCCGATGTTGATTATTCAAGATTTGGTGGATATTACTCATTTGTTGGCTAAAGTGAAAATTGTTCCGGATTTTATAAATGACGCGTCGTTGGGCGAAACCGATAGGGAAATGTGCAAAAAATTAAATTCTTCGCCGATAGCCATTCTTTCTAAAGTTTGGCAGATGCTGATAAAAGGAATAAGCGAACTGCAATATGCAAACGTGCAAATAGATGCGTTGGAAATGATACTTATCCGGATTGCCTATTCAGCAAATATGCCGACTCCTGCAGAACTTCTGAAGGAATTAAAAAAAAAATCAAGACTGACTAATAATACGGCCGAAAGAAAAGTTAATCTTACAAACTCAACCACGTTAGCCGCCGATGATGCGCACATTACTTCTGATTTGACGGAGCACGAGGGGTTTGAACTGGCTTCAACCGATGATTTAGTAAAACTGCTTAATGCCAAGCGGCAAATGCTTTTGCTTTATGCGGTTAAAAATGATATGTCTTTCAAAGAATTTACCGAAGGTCGTATGCGTATTGCCCTTTCGGAAAAAGCCGATAAAGATTTGATAGCAAATTTGCGAAAGTTCTTGGCGAAAGAAACCGGTGTTTCGTGGGTGATTGATATTGATTATGAGCCTTTAGGTGAAACTCTGGCGTTTAAAGAAACAAAAGAGTTGGAGCGGGACAAGAAAAATATCTCTGAATATCCGTTAGTAAAAGCTATACTTAGCGAATTTAATGGTGCTAAAATAGAAACCGTTATCCGGAAGGCGGTGGAAGAGGCCGAAGACGATGAGGCTGCTGAATTTAATGTTCCGGAAGAAAATTCTGAAACTTATGATGATGAGGAAAATTAAATGTTAAATATTCAAGGAATTATGAAACAAGCTCAACAAATGCAACGTAAAATGCAAGAAACTCAGGCTAAATTGGCGCAAGAAGAAAAAGAGGGCGTTAGCGGCGGTAATTTAGTGAAAGTTGTGCTTAACGGTAAGTCGGAAATGAAAAAAATCAGCATAGACAAGTCGTTGATGAACGCTGAAGAAGTTGATGTTTTAGAAGATTTAATTTTGGCCGCTTACAACGACGCTCATCAAAAAGTTGACGCGATGATGGAAGAGGGTATGAAAGAAGCGACAAACGGTATCGGCTTGGGTGGTTTGAAACTTCCTTTCTAAAGAAGTTGAGGCGTGGCTGTGCAAGGTAAGGAAATTGAAAAACTGACTAAAATTATTGCCAAACTTCCGGCGTTGGGTACACGTTCGGCGCGACGCATTGTTTTGCAACTGTTAAAGAAAAAAGAAAGCACTTTATTGCCGCTGATAGAGGCTCTGCAAGAGGTGTCGGACAAGGTTAAAAAGTGTCCGATTTGCGGAAATTTTGACACGGCCGAACCTTGTTCTGTTTGTCAAGATACGGCGCGGGACAGAGAAACTATTTGTGTTGTGCAAGATGTGGCCGATTTGTGGGCAATGGAACGTGTCGGACTTTATCGGGGGCAATATCACGTTTTAGGGGGAATCCTTTCGGCATTGGACGGGGTTGTTCCCGAAGATTTAAATATGGATAGTCTGTTTGCTCGTTTGCAAAATGGGGTGGTTAAAGAGGTTATTCTCGCTTTGCCGGCAACAATTGACGGACAGATTACCGCTCATTATATGTTGTCGCGTTTGAAGGAATTTCCGGTTAAGGTTACCACCTTGGCGCAGGGAATTCCGGTTGGCGCGGAACTTGACTATATGGACGATGGCACTATACAATTGGCACTGTCTGCCCGCAAGGAATTATAAAAATAAGCTCGCAAGGCTGGCTGCCAAGCGAGCTTATCAGTAATTATAAATCTGTGAAAGCAATGCCAAAATAACAATCGTTATCTTTGCAATTACAATGTTCGGCCACAATATCAGGCGGAATTGGTAGAGGTGTTATATCATCTTCCGTTTCCCCATACTCTTCATCTATAATACGGTTATTGCAAACGATTAGCCATTTGTGATCATAATCGGGGAAAGGGGCATTAAACCAACAGTCAGAAGGGTATAAGTTTATATCTCCGTCAGGTGAGATTTGTATACCTATTACAGTATCAGAACCTTTAGCCCAATCTAGGGAACCCAAAGCCATACAGGCTTCGCGTGGTATGTTATAATATTCAATATTAATGGATTTTTCATTTATATGATGTTCATACCATGTATTTAATGGAATACCTATATGTAATTCCCCGCCAAACGGATTTTTTAGGAATATATCACCAATCATATCCTCGGAAATTATGCCTAAAGATTTCAAAAGGTTCATATCATCTTCGTCAGAAGAATTCATATAATCTAATCCCTTTTGGTTAGCGAAAGCTGTGAATGCGTTGTGGGTAATTTGCTCTATTTGTTCAATGGTTTTGTTGATTTTCCATTTGGTCATTGCCTTGGAATAACCGGCGATTCCGGCAACGCTCAAAACACCGATGATGGCCAGAACTCCCAGCATTTCAATCATACTTCGTCCGCACTGCACGCCATCTGCTAGGAATTTTTGCGCTCGTGTACTTCTTTTGTACACGTCGCTTAAAAATACCGTCGTATCTGGTGCACATTGTGGACGAAGACTTATAATATGGTTTGTCTGTTTGGTCACTACTTGCGCTTTTCTCACTCGTGTACTACTCTGTACACGTCGTTCGAAAAGCACGGCGTATTGACGCAGCACGGCATCCAAACCCTTGAATGTGATGTTGTTTAAAACCTCGCCCTCAGTAGCCACCAAAGGAAGGACTTTTATACCTCTCAACAAATAATAAAAGCAGTAATGCGCCGTTCGTTTTGCGCCGGCGTAGAGAGTGCTACACCAAGCAAAAAGAGCAAGCAGGACAAATTTTATTGTTTGCCCCAAGGGTCTGCCGACACATCGGCATTTAATACACGCGTTCGGCTTGCCAATACTGGTGGTATTGTCTGCGCCTCTCTTGTTATATCTGCCGCGTGTCAGGCAGATTGAGAAATATAAAAGTCCTTCCTTTGATGGCTTATTGGTTGCAGACTTGTCTGCAGGTGAGTGGTAATTAAACAACTTGTAACAAATACTAAGCCAACACCTCCAGCTACCGTCATTCTCGGGCTTGTCCCGAGAATCTTGTGCGAACCGACACTTATGTAATAATAAGGCAAATTTATTGACTAGGTTAGTACCTTGTTGCAACAAGATTCTAGGCACAGGGCCTATAATGACTGGTGCTAGAATTGCTTGCTTTGTGCCGCCTGCCAGTTTCGTGCTGTGCTTGTTATTTTTTAATATGTCATTTTTTCTGAAAAAACTTGCAAAAACGTCTGTAGCGGCAGAAAATATGCCTTTAATCAGACATTTAGGATTTGCAGAGAGAGAGAGAGACCTTTTGATTGCTTATTTTTCATCTTTCTTTCCTCATAAAATTAGGTTGTTACATTTATATGCTAGTCATTAAAAATATAAATGTAAAGTAAAAATTGGATAAAGCCGGTTTTTCTTATGTACTAGTTTGTATACTGCGAAAAAATCTTACTTCACATTAAGCGCATTATTCGCATTGCTTTATATGATTGCCACTGTTTTGTTTTTAGTTTGTGCCGGTTGCAATAAAAATCTTAAAGAATGTTTTTTGTACAAAATTCTTGCTATTTGGCAAAAACGTTATATAATCACTACATCATTTATATTATTCATTTTTTAAATTATTATTTTATGGAACATGTTAATCATTTTGCCGAGACTAATGCCGATGACAAATTGAAATCTATGATTTTGGATTGTATGTCTGCTACATCGCTTGGAGTTTATGATGCCGAAAAGGTTATTTTACAGCTGCCGATTTGTGCCAGAGCTCCGCTTTTGGCCTTGTATTTTATGAGAATACGAGGAATTGTGAAGGATCGTACAGATAAACATCTTCGTTTTGTGCTGCTGTTGTCTTTGTTTCAGGTCGCCGTGCGGATTTTTGAACGCCATGTGCTTTACGGTATTTCAAATCGCTTTATTGGAATTGACCGTTTTGATAACAAGAATGTGAAACAGCTTATTACAAATTTGGAAATAAGACAGCAAACCAACACTTTTGAGCTGGATTCGGTTATTGACAACAATCCTTATTACAAAGAGGTTTTGTATGATGTGAAGTATAATAATGCTCTCATCAGCTACATGGTAAAAGCGACAGTATCTGATTATTTTGTAAAGAAAGTTATGCAATTTGTTGCTTTGTATGCTCAGGATGTGCAAACTTTTTATTCTATGGATGTGCAAACTTTTTATGTGCGTACTAATCCATCGATTTGCGATGAACAATTGTATAAACAATCTTGGATAAAATTCAAGCTACTGACTGTTAAAAGTTTGTTTTTCTTGAATGATTTGAGTGAAAAAGAGTTTGCTGAATTTTTTGAAAATTACAGCTTGCGTTAAAAATAAATCCCTTGTTTCTAAAATATGGAAACTGGGGATTTAATTTTTTTAGAATCCGAAAAATTAATAAAACTTTACATTGTGAATTATTTGAAAAAAATTTTATAAGGCTATCTGATTGTTTTTTCAGAGGCTTTTATTTTTATCTTTATATTTTTTTAGAACAAATTTGGAACAGTTAATAAAATACTAAAAAATCCCATTGAATCCCATAAATTACCGTGTTATACCATAGGTAGTGATTAACCCGAAAGGAATCTGAGATGAGAAAAATTTTTCTCTTTATGGATACCATAACCAACAAAGTAGACGCCAAAGGACGCGTCTCTTTGCCGTCAGATTACCGCGCAATCGTTAAAGAACTATCAACAGAAATTGTTTGCTATCGTAGTTTGAACGCTCCGTGCATAGAGGGTTGTTTGGAAGATACTTTGGATAAGCTGGCAACGGAAATTGAAAATTCTACAGATTTCTTTTCGGAAACCCAAGATAATTTGACTAACTTGATTTTTGGTGATGCCAAGCGTTTTGCGTTTGACAGCACCGGACGAATCGTTTTAACCGAAAAACTTTTGCAACACGCACAAATCAGCGACACGGCGGTGTTTGTGGGTAAGGGTCGAAAGTTCCAGATTTGGAATCCTGAAAATTGGGCAAAAGAAGAAGCTCGTATTCGGGCCGAAGTAATGAAAAATCGTCCGGTTTTGAAGCAAAACAAGGAGGCGGATTGATGTCGGAGATGTTGAAACAGAAACATATCCCGGTGATGTTGCAAGAGGTTTTGCAAAATCTCAAACCGCAAAAAGGTGAGGTTTATGTCGATGCCACTTTCGGCAATGGCGGTTATACTAAGGCGATTTTAGACACGGCCGAATGTAAGGTTATAGCTTTAGACCGTGATCCGACGGTGCGAATCCGTGCCAATGAAATGAAAAATATGTATGGCGAACGCTTTGAATTTAGATCCGGACAGTTTGGTGATTTTACTGATTTAGTGCCGGAAAAAATTAATGGCGCGGTGTTTGATATCGGAGTTTCATCTATGCAGCTTGACGATGCCGAAAGAGGTTTTTCATTCAATAAAACTGCTATGCTTGATATGCGTATGTCTCAAAGCGGCGAATCGGCTAAAGATATTGTTAATACTTATGATGAACAAGAACTGGCTGATTTAATTTATCAATACGGAGAAGAAAAAAAATCTCGCCAAATTGCTAAAAAAATTGTGGAATATCGGCAGAAAAAAACAATTGAAACAACTACCGAATTGGCGGAAATAATTTATACGGTCATTCACAAAAAAAATGGTGAAATTAATCCGGCAACCCGTACTTTTCAGGCTTTGCGCATTGCGGTCAATGATGAATTGGGCGAATTGGAACGCGGTTTGTCTGGCGCGGCAAAACGTTTGCAAAAAGACGGCAGATTGGTTGTGGTTGATTTTCATTCGTTGGAAGACAGAATCGTGAAAAATTATTTTAAAAATAATGGCGGCCGTCGGGTGAAGGTTTCTAAATACGCGCCCGAATTGGTGCAAGATGAACACTTGTTTGCTTCGGTTTCAAAAGTGGTGGTGCCGACGCAAGAAGAATGCGAGCTAAATCCGCGTGCTCGTTCGGCAAAACTGAGATTTGCAATAAGGGGATAAAGTATGGGTAGTATCAAAACGGCAATGGTTGTTCTGTGGTTAACGTTGACTTTGTTTGTGGCGGTTGGTTCGTCTATCCTGAAAAATCAGGTGCAGGGATTGGAACGCCGTTTGGCTACCATTAATGACAATATTCAAAAAGATATTCAAAATATCCACGTTTTGAAAGCGCAATGGAGTTTGTACAACACACCGGACAGATTGCAAAAATTGGCTTATGAACAATTATCGCTAGAAAAAGCAAAACCGGAACAAATTATTAACTATTCTGCTTTACACTTCAAATATGAAGATGAAACTGCCGGTCGGCAGATTTCTCCAAATAAAAGAAGTTTGACAACCCTTGTTAAAGCCGAGGTTAAAAAGAAATAAAATGGGGTTTAATGTAAGTTTTTCAAAGAAAAATGCCGAGCGTTTTTATCTTCCGGGGCAGGAGATAAAAATTTCACGCGGTATGGTTTCGCAGAAAAGTTACACTTCGGAAAATGATAATGTTTTGGTTTGCCGCACGCGAACTTGGATGGCAATGGCTTTGTTTGCCTTGTGTTATGGCGTGTTGGCGTTGCGGGTGACCTATGTTTGTTTGGGGAAAGGTATAAATATTGATACAGCTCTGGTCGATTCGCAAGTGGCCGATGAAGATGTTTTACATCTGAAAAATCCGGTTAAGCGTGCCGATATTATGGATAGAAACGGTGAAATTATCGCCACTTCTTTGCCAACGGTTAATCTGTTTGCCAACACAAAATTGATAAAACATCCTCAAGATGTGGCTGAAAAGCTAAATGCTATTTTTCCTGATGTTGCGTACGAGCGTTTGTTTGAGTTACTGAGCCGCAAAAAAAGCTTTGTCTATATTCGGCGGAATTTGTCGCCGGCGCAGCAGTCGCAGGTTAATGCCTTGGGGGTTCCGGGGTTGGAATTTGAAAATTGCGAAAAACGTATCTATCCGCATAATAATTTATTTGCTCACGTTTTGGGAAACACAAGTGTTGACAATAAAGGCGTTTCCGGACTGGAAAGCTATATGGACGAGCGTTTGACGACTTCAACCAAGCCAATCAAGCTTTCGGTTGATTTGGGAATCCAAAACACAATCAGAGAGGAGTTGGCCGCCGGTGTGGCACATTTTAAGGCCGAAGGCGCGGCAGCTATTCTGATGGATGTCAACAGCGGACAAATTATCTCGATGATTTCCGTGCCGGATTTTGACCCTAATAAAAGTCTGAAAGTTGCTGACAGGGCAATGTTTAATTTTGCCACCAAAGGCGTTTATGAAGCAGGTTCGGTGTTTAAGGTTTTTAATACGGCAATGTGTTTGGATAGCGGAAAAATTGATGTAAACAGCCGTTTTGACACCTCAAAGCCGGTTTATTTCGGTCGCTATCGGGTTTCGGATCCGCACGGCTCGCACAAAATGCTGACACCTGAAGATATTTTGGTGGAATCGTCAAATATCGGTTCAACTTTAGAAGTTATGCAGGTTGGCAAGCAATATCAGCGCGCGTTTTTCCAAAAGATAAATATGGATAAGTCTTTGAGCGATTTTGAAGTCACAGAAACAGCAAAGCCGTTGTTTTTATCGGAAAAACGTTGGTCGGAACATTCTATGGCCACAATTAGCTATGGTTATGGTATTTCAACGACTCCGCTGCATATTATCACAGCCTTTTCCGCGGTGGTGAACGGGGGTATTTATTATGAGCCGACATTGTTGGCCGATAGTAAAAGAGAAGGAAAGCGGGTGGTTTCGCAAGATACGTCTGATAAAATGCGTAGTTTGCTGAGGGCTGTGGTGGTCAGAGGTACAGGCCGCCGCGCGAATGTCGAGGGATATCAGGTTTTTGGTAAAACCGGTACGGCCGATAAATTGGTAAATGGTAAGTATGATCACAAAAGAAGTATTTCTACGTTTATTTCCGGTTTTCCGGCTTCTAATCCAAAATATGCGTTGTTGGTTGTGTTTGATGACCCTAAAGGGCTGCCGGAAACGTTTAATCATACCGAAGCAGGTTGGAATGCCGTGCCGACAAGCAAAAATATTATTGCCGCAGTGGCTCCGCAGTTAAATGTGCGCGCAGATTTTGATTTGGAACGCCAAAAAAGTATTGTTGATGCCGCGTATAAGAAGAAAAAATAAAAAAATACGTCATTAATATTCGGACTTAGAGCCGCAAATAAAAAAATAATGCACAAAATTGTAAAATATTCGCATTTTTTTTATTTTTGTTATTGAAAAATTTACAAATATTTCTTAAATTACCAACTGTATTAGTTGTTATGCAATTAAAAACTGTTTGTAGCAATACAAACTAAATGTAAAAAACCATATGGAGAAAATAAAATGAAAAAACTTTTAAGTTTGTTCTGCGCTCTTGTTGCTTTGTCAGGCTGCTCTACATTCGGTGCTGACGGTGGCTTGTTCAGCGGTGCTGACTGCGAATCAAGATTAGCTCGTGATTTTGTTGAAAATACAACAGACACAGTATTCTTTGCTTTTGATAGCTCTACTTTGTCTTCTGAAGCTCAAGCTGCTTTGGATACTCAAGTTGCTTGGTTGAAAAATCACGAAGATGTAAACGTAATCGTTCAAGGTCACTGCGATGACAGAGGTACTCGTGAATACAACTTGGCTTTGGGTGAACGCCGTGCCAATGCCGTAAAACAATATTTGGTATCTCAAGGTATTGAAGAAAGCAGAATTTCTACAATTTCTTACGGTAAAGAAAGACCAGCTGTTTTGGGTAACAACGAAGCTGCTTGGGCTCAAAACCGTCGTGCAATTACAGTTGTTAGCGCAGCTGAATAATCAGACAGTTTGATTACCAAAAAAGACGTTGCCGAATCGGCAGCGTCTTTTTTTTGTGCTTGTACTAAGGAGAAAAATATTTTATAAATAGGCTATGTTTAGATTTTTGGGGAGATGTCTTATGAAATTAACGGCTTGTTTTTTAGTTTCGGGCAGTTTACTGTTAGCGGCAATGCCGTCAATGGCAAATTCGGATATGCAAAAGGATATAGAGGATTTGCGCGAAGATTTAAAGGTTTTGCAACGTCAGATTTATCGTGGAGCCGGAACCTCCGGTGAAACTTCAAAAACGACGGCTGTTTCGCAAGAGCAAGCCACAGCCGGAAATGTTCAGGTTAAAATAGGCGAATATGATGAAGCCATTCGCAAAGTTAATGGTCGTATGGACACTTTGGAATATCAGGTTAAGCAATTAGATGCAAAATTAGATAAGATAAATCGCGATATTGAAATTCGTTTTAAAATTTTGGAAGGACGTTCCGTGCCGGCAAATTTAAGTTCTCCGGTTCCGACAACGCCTACAATATATGAGGCTCCGGTGGCGTCGGGAGCTTCTAAAGCCGTGACCGGTGATGGTATTCAGGGTAATGATTTAGCTCCGATTGCCGGTTCAAACGTGGCTGTTGAAAAAAAATCTGTGCCGGCGGAAAATAATGATGGTCCGCAACAACTTATTCCAAATGAAAACGCCGCTGTTTACCCGACTGTCGCGCCTAAAACGCAAAATGCCGCCGAGATGTACGCTTCCGGTATGACGGCGTTTAACAGCGGTTATTATGATGAGGCGGAATTGGCTTTTCAACATATTTTAGAGCAATTTCCAAAAGATAAACTGGCGGGAAACGCCCAATATTGGTTAGGTGAAGTTTATTATAAACAAAACAATTTCAGCAAGGCGATTGTGGCGTTTAAGAACGGTTATGAAAAATATCACGACGGCAACAAAGCACCAGACAGTTTGTTTAAGTTGGGGCTGACTTTTAAAGCACAAAATGAAAATAAAAAAGCTTGTATTGTGCTTTCAAGTTTTGGTGCGGAATTTCCTAAAGCTAATGCTGATTTGGCTAAAAGAGTCAAAACAGAGGCCTCAAAGCTTGGATGTAAATAGTGGAAGAAATTCTTAATAAATATCATATTAAAGATGAAGTCATTGCCATAGGTGTTTCCGGCGGGGCTGATTCTTTGGCTTTGGTATTGCAGGCGGCGGAGGAATTGGCTGTTTTCGGGCGTAAAGTTGTGGCTTTAACGGTAGAACACGGGTTGCGTCCGACTTCGGCGGCAGAAGCGGAATATGTGGCCGCTTTAATGCAAAGATTTGGAATTGAACACCATATTTTGCCTTGGCGGGGCGATAAACCGCAAACAGGCGTGGAAGAGGCGGCGCGACAAGCCAGATATATGTTGTTGGGCGAATGGTGTCATAAAAATGGTGTGCGGGTTTTGCTTACGGCTCATCACGCTAAAGATCAGGCCGAAACGTTTTTGATGCGTTTGCAACGCGGCAGTGGTCTGGAAGGTTTGTGCGGAATAAGGGAGTGCAGCCGGCGAGAAGGACTTGTTATTATTCGTCCTTTTTTAAATGTGAATCCCGATGATTTAAGGTTATATTTACAAAATCGCAAAATTGTGTGGGTGGAAGACGAGTCTAATCTGGATACATCTTTTTTGCGTGGAAAATTGCGTAAATTTTTACCCGAATTGGCCGAAAATACCGGTATTAATGTTGAAAAAATCTGCGGAGCGGTGCAAAATTTACAAAGTGCGGAAGATTTTATTGAACAGCAGTTGGATTTGTTGTTATCTCGTGACGTGGTGTGGGATTTCGGTACGGTTTGCCGTTTTAAGTATGCGACTTATCTGAGTTGGCATAAGGAAATGAAGTTTCGGGTTTTGGCGCGATTGTGCAAACGTGATTATATTCCGCGAGCTGACAGAGTTTTGAATTTGATTGCGGCTCTTAACGTTTTGCCGTTTAAGGGGGCGACTTTAGGCGGAAAAGAGATTATATTAGCTTATGATTGGGTTTGGATAGTTCCGGAATATGCGGTTAAAAGGCAAAAAACTCGCAAAATTTGGGAAGAATTTGTAAGAGAACATCTTTTATATAAAGAGATGAAAATTCCCCATAAGGCTAAGATTGCCATATTGAAAAAAGTGGGGGCGACAGATGACTGTTTATGAAAATTTGCAGGAAATAGCTGATTGTTTTGAGGTGTTTTTGTTTGACGCTTACGGAGTTTTTTGGAATGGCAGCGGTTTTTATAAAAACAGTAAGGAAACAATGCAAAAACTGGTGCAGAATGGTAAAATTGTAGTTGTTGTTTCTAATTCAACCTTGATGCACGCGGATATGCTGGCTTCTTATGAGCGAAAGGGAATGCAGGTTGGTCGTGAATATAATTTTATGGTTAGCTCGGGTGAGGTTTTAAGGAAAGATTTGTTGGAGCAGCGTTTGACTTTTGCGAGTTGCGCCAATCCGTTGAATTATTTTGTCATCGGCTCGCCTAATGAAAAATTGTTTGCCGACACAAAGTATAAACAGGTCGAAAACCTGGAAGAAGCTGATTTTGTTTTTTGCGGCGTTCCGTTCTTAAATCAAAAACAAGTTCGTGACTTTTCTCAATATCAGGCTGATTTTTATCCGGCAAAGGCCGACAAAAACGGCGAAATTTGTTGTTGGGATACGGCAGTGCTTGGGCCGTTTGTGCCAATATTGGAAAAAGCGGCAAAATTGCGGTTGCCGGTGCTAAACGCTAATCCGGATTTTATGGCGCAAGAGGGACATCAGTTAGCCGAGTACAAAGAAGCGGTGTTTGTGGTGCGTAACGGCTCGCTTGCCGAATTTTTGCGGCAAAAAGGGAATGAAGTTTTGGAATATGGCAAGCCGCACCAAAATATTTATGACTATGTTTTTGATATTTTGAAAAAGCATAACATAAGGTGTCCAAAGTCAAAAATTTGTATGGTCGGCGACACGGTGCGGACAGATATTAAAGGAGCCTTAAACGCCCGAATTGCTCCTGTTTTATGTTTGGAAACCGGTGTTACGGCCAGAGAAATTTTGTTAGGAAATTCGCTTGAAAACCTTTGCGAAAATGAAAAAATTGATGTACAACAAATTATAAAAATTAACAGCGTCGGAGGTGAATGATGGCGTTTGAATTAGTGTCGGGATTGGCGGCTAAAGATTTTGTTTTAGATTTGAAACTTTGTCGCGTTTTGTTTGAAGACAATAAATATTATCCGTGGATATTTTTGGTGCCAATGAAAGAAAATACCAAAAATATGACCAATTTGACAATGGACGAGCGGTTTCAGCTGATGCGGGAAATTGCTTTGGCGGAAAAAGTTATGATGTCACTGTTTCCGTGTGATCAGGATAATGTGGCTATGATTGGCAATATGACGCCGCAACTGCACGTTCATATTGTATGCCGCAAAAAAGGCGATCCGGATTGGCCGGGGACGGTTTGGAATTCGGCAAGTGCCAAATATGAACCGCTAGAAAAAGAAAAAACTATTGCTAAAATTCGTCAAGCACTGCAAGAAGAAATGCAAAATCAAGTTTATCAAATTTATAAGTAAAAGGATAGAAAAATGAGTAAAGTGATTACCTTAATGCCGGTTAGATTAGCCGCAACCAGACTGCCTAATAAGCCATTGCGCGTGATTAACGGAAAAACTATGGTGCAACGGGTTTATGAGAACGTGAAAAATGCTCTTAATACCGATATTGCCATTGCCGCCGGTGATCAGGCCATTGTTGACGAGTGCAAAAAGTTTGGAGCGACCGCGATTTTGACAGACCCGAATTTGCCAAGCGGAACAGATAGAATTGCCGCCGCTTTGAAAGAACTTGATCCGGATGGTAGTAAATATGACATTGTGGTGGATTTTCAGGGGGACAATATCAATGTGGACCCGAAAGTTACCTTGCCATTGATAGAAATGGTTGAGCGCACCGGCTGTGATATTGCTACTTGCGGTATGCTGATTAAAACCGAAGAAGATAAAAACAATCCGAATGTGGTGAAAATCATTATGGGTTTGAAAGAGGGTGAAAAAGAGGCTCGTTGTTTGTATTTTACCCGCGCGACGGCTCCATATACCCGTAATCCGGAAAAATGTCCGAATCAGGATTTATATTATCACATCGGAATTTATGTTTTCAAAGCCGCGTCTTTGCACAAAATGGTTTCGCTCCCGACCGGAGTGTTGGAAAAACGCGAGGCTTTGGAACAACTGCGCGCGCTTGAAAATGGTATGGAAGTTCGGGCAATGTTGGTTGATAACATTAAACTGGTTCCGGAAGCACCGGCGGATATTAACACGGAAGAAGATTTGGCCAATGCTCTGCCATATATAAAATAAGAAAACGTTTCAAATTATTTGTTGTTTTTGTGCCGATTGCGGAAAATTGCAATCGGCATTATTGTTGCTTCTGCCAAAGGTTGAGAAAAGCTTCTCAAAGTGAAGCCGAGACGGTTAGGGGATAAACAAAACAGGCTGCGTAAATCCGGCAGCCTGCTTCGTTTGAAAGTATTTATTCAGTTAATTATTTTGTTTTTTTACTTAACCCTGTTACAATGTAGTAGTACCCATCGCGGAAACTATATCCCGTTTCTAGATTATATTTACCGGCAATGTCTGCCCTGAATTCATAACTATAATGTAACTCGCAATCAAGGTTTGGATTATAATTAATTCGAATAATGTCATACTTGTCTGTAGTACAGTAGTTACCATCAGTTTTATGATAGTTACAACTCTGATTCTTGTAAATCGTTGTAAAATGATTTGACGAATCTTTATATATTTGAGCACCAACAGTGCAAGCGGCTTGTTCGAAAGCGTTATATTGATAAACAGTAATATCGTCTTTTAACTGTTTGTTGGTGGTTATGCCATATGTCCAATATAATTTATAGTCTTTTCCAGATCCTTTTGATGTTTCTTTAATTGAAAAGTTATAAATTAAAATTGGAACAAATTTTGCCGATTTTTGAATATCAGAAAGTTCATACAAATATGTGTTATCTTTGCACAAATTTCCCCATGTTGGCGAAGAACCTTTGGTGCAATATTCTTCGTTACTTCCTTTTATTATAGAATCATCATATAAATTGTCACTATAATTTTTATCAGCATACAAATAGCCTCCGTTTCCATTGCTATCAACTTTTCTGTTTGCTTCAACATATACACTTACATTGTCCCAATCTTGAATATAATTAGCGGCAACAGGGTCTCCCTCTTCTGTGGTAGATTCGTCATAACCACAGATTTTAAATGTTACATTATTACCATTGATTGTAGAGCCTTCATTGAAAGACATATCTTTATAAGATACTTTATAATATCCGGATTGTGGTTCTCTAATTTTATTTGGATAATATTCGAATATTGTTCCAACTCGGCTACTATCCTGTGTCGATTTTGAAGCAATAATTGTAGCTGTAACTTTGTCGATACAATTTTCTGCTTTACCTCCATTGTTTTGTAAATGAGGGCATTTAGCTGTAAAATATATACATTTTGGGGCACCTGTAAAATTACCTAGTTCAACAGGTATTTCAATAGGGCTCGACGTAACCTGTTTAATATCCTTATTTTCCCAATAACATTTATAAATTTTATCATAGGTGCAATTGTTCGTATTTCCGTCTTCACACATTTTTGCATAACATTCTATATATTCTCCCGGGACAATGCCAACACCAGAATTAGTATCATCAGACTGGTCTTCACCGTGTTTATTTATCAATGTATATTGTAACGTGCCGTTGTTATTTATAAGAGCTACATATTTGGTAAAGAAATTATCATTATCACTATTTTTGAAAATATAGTTATTTTCATTCGGATGGTTAATATTGTAGTAATCTACATTGGTTTCTACTTTAAGTGCAACATAAGGCATTGCGTAAAAGCTCACATCTCTGTTGTTCATCATAGCAAGAATATCTTGTTTGCGATAACAAGTTGAGCTACCCGAATAGCCTGTGTGTTGGTCTGAGCTATAAGAAGGAGTCAGACTATCTGGATTGTTAAATGTTAACGTATTGTTTATTCCAATTTTTTCCAAATCACTATCAGAACAAGTTTCTCCATTGCACTTAAACACTAGTTTGAAACAAATTTCGTTGTTTTCAACCTGTTGAGGCACACATTCTACACAGCCCGGATGAGCTGTATCGTCAACTTCTCTAAAACCATTTCCGCATTGGCCTTTATCTTTTTTACCATAATCTTCACAAGTTTTGTTTACGCATTGATAACACGTTTTATCATTTTTTATTACATCTATACTTTGCTTTTTTTGGTTAGAGCCACAGACCAAAGAACTTTCTGTGTCATAGATTTTCGGCGGAGTTAAACTTTCACCGTAGCTTTTACAAGTTTCCGGCGTCGGTTCAACGCACTCACATTTATAGCGTGTAGTATCATCTTTACATGGCTCACAGTCGCAGTTTGGATCTTGAGCTTTTTCAGCAGTATCATTATAATCAACACAAGTAACAGGCGCGACCGCTTGTTTATAGCACTGAGTTTGTTCATCAAGCTCACAATAGTTTGTTGAAGAGTTTGTGACGCAATCAGAAAAAGATTCATAGCGGCATACAGCGCGACAGCAACCGTCTTTTTTATCATATTTTTGTAGGGTAGTATTAATTCTAGGACAATCTTTTGAGTAGTCCGCCGGACATTTGTTTTTATCATCATCAGGAACCGGTGCAGGTCCTTTTTCCTCCGGTCCACTCAAACCACAATTCGAGTTTGGTAAAAAACATACGTCCGCTACCGCAGGTATTGCCCAAAACAGCAACGCCATCGCTCCGACGATTGCTCTTAATCTGTTACTTAGCATAATACTTCTCCTTATAAAATGTACACGCCCAAAACTGAAGTTAAATTCCACTTCTAATCTTCTCCAGTTTAGCAAATTTTATTTATATATGCAATAATCTAATGAATTAAGGTTAAAATATTCATAAAAATGTAACAAACGTTATGATTATAAAATTTTAGTTCATTCTCTTTACTTTTATGGTAATCGGCTATATATTTTAGGCTGATTAATTTTAGAAATCAGGAGATAATGTTATGGATAAAAAAGAAAAATCGGCAGCTGAAAATGTGAAAAAATGCTGTTGTGATGAAAGTTGCGATTGCGGGTGTAATGAGGGAAAAGCTTGCAGCTGCGGTTGTGGATGTAATGAGGGAAAAGCTTGCAGTTGCGGTTGTTGCTGTCATAAAAAAATGGTTTTTAAAATCTTGGCGATTTTAATCGTCTTTTTGGCCGGTATGGGCTTTCACGCTTTGTTACAGTGCGGTTTCCGCTGCCCGATGAATAAACCTTTACCGGTGCAAATGGCTCCGGTTCCGACAATGCCTTTTCCGGTGTTTTCTGACCCTCATGGCGGTGATGTAATCATTATTAATACCGATGGTTCGGCTGTTGATAAGTTTGTCGGCCAATCAAACTGCGGCTGTGATAAAGATTGCGGTTGCAAAAAAGCTGATAAATGCAAAAAAGCTGATAAATGCAAAAAAGCTGATAAATGCAAAAATGATGGTGAATGCAAAAAAATGAAACACAAGCACGGTCATCATTTTGATAATTCTTAATGGATTTACCCCTAAAGGCGATGCGCCGGCTCCTGAACCGAAAAAAACGGTTGTTAAATAATATTTGGGCGAAACATTATGAAAAAAGCCAGGATATTGCTTTGTCTTGGCTTTTTGTTTGTCTTAGGTGAAATTAATTCCGGTAGTCGTAACTTTCTTTTAGGTCATCGCCTAAGATTTGCTGTTTAAGCTCTTGCGGCACACAAATTTGAAACTTTGATCTTAGGTTATTCTTTATTTTTCGGCAAAATAAATTATGCTCTTTAATTTCTTTGGAGGTTATCCTATTGACTTCATCAAGATGAGGCACCGGCTTGTCTTTGAATAGTGAAAACGGAAGATAAAGAATTATTGCCGGACCTTTATAATCTTTCAAAATATCTTCACGCATTTGGCGGAATTTTCCTCGTTCGGCAAAGTCACTGTTATGGTGAATCTTATTTTCAATCTGATTAAAACCTAAGGCGCGGATTTTGTTGTCTTTGCCCCATTCGGCAATATAAGCCGCAACCGGATAACTATAGGTTTTTATTATGGTGTTGTCCGGAAATTTGAAATGCTCTATTTCCAGATAATGCTGTGAATGGTTGATATTATAAATTTTAGTGGCTCTGACGATTGATACTAATACAGAAATTAAAAGTACGCAGCAGATTAAACCGATGAATCTCAATAAATGATATTTGCGTCTGTCTGAAACTACTTTTTTGTATAAATTTATGGTGGCGTAGGCAATAAAAATACTACCGAACATTTCAATTATGAGTGCATAACGCAAAATTGAAAACAAACTCATCCATAAAAGATAGGATAGGGTTAAAAATACAAAATAAATTGCCCAACCGTTATACTTTGTCATAAATCTTTTGTATTTGTCCGAGGTGAAATATTTGTAAGCAAACAAAATTAAAAACAAATAAATAATCGTTAATTTGCAATCGTAATAGGTGGTTTCACAAATGTGATAATCGCCAAAATACCAAATAAACGGATAAATCGGAAGATATTTTAGCGGCGGAAAAAATCTGTCGTCACCGGAATAGCTGCCTTCCATATATTCGGATTTGAAAACAGAATTGGCAAAAGGAAAAAACGGGTTCTGATAGAGCTCCCAATAACGCCACATAAACCAACCATTTGTTAATAGATAACCAATTAATCCGCCCAAGGCAAATAAGAAGATATATAAAAGCGGTCTGTTTAATTTTTTATGGAAAATAATGCAAGTAAGTCCGGAGCTTAAACAATAGGTTATAACCGTTGGTTTTAAGCCTAAGGCAAGACCAAGTAAAAGGCCGCAGCCTAAAAATTTGTAACCTTTCTGTTGTTCGGGATGCAAAATGATTTTAAACAGAACGTATAAACCGGCAAAGGCAAAAGTTGCTACCTGAATTTCATTGGTGCAGCTGGCTATTTGTGTCCAGACGGCTTGTCCGGTTGAAGCTAAAATGACGACTAAAAGAGAGCTGATAAGTCCGTACCAACTATTATTGTTCCAAATTAATCCGCAGATTTTTATTAAGAAAAACAGACAAATTCCATAATATAGGCCCTGAATACCATAAATTATTCCGGGGTAGTCGTTTAGGTGTTGTATCATTATATAAAGCGGGATATCCATTAAAGGATTGAAAAATGTGTTAATTGAGGATAAAACAACGTCATAATTCAGCCGATTGTTTAGAAAAGCAAAAGCGTTGTAATAGTGATAGTTCATAAAATCCCAGAAAAAATCCGTTCTCAGATAAAAACCTCGAACAAAGCCGAAAATTAAACATGCAGTCAATATAAATATGTTGCTGTTTATAAAATGCAAAATTTTTGAATTCATCGTTTTTTCGCCCGATTTAAAATTAATTTAATCTATAATATGTTTGGCATTGTTTATAAAACGTTAAATTGATTGCTATTATGATAAATGTCATATAGCCTTAATATGGTGGTAAAATCGGGAGAACTGTTATGCCGAATGTTGATGTTTCATTTATTTTTCCCTGCCTTAATGAAGAAAAAACTATTGCCTTTTGTTTGCAAGAGTTGCAAGAGGTTATGCAAAATACCGGTATAAATTATGAAATTATCGTTTCGGATAACGGCAGTTCGGATAAATCTGTTGAAATAGCTAATTCTTTGGGCGTGAGGGTGGTCAAAACTAAGCAACGCGGTTATGGCGCGGCTTTGAAAAACGGTTTTGCTAACGCCGCGGGAAAATATATTGCATTTGCCGATATAGATGGCTCGTATCCGCTGGAATTTTTGCCGGAAATGTATGAAACAGCCGAGAAAAATAACGCGGATATGGTTGTGGCTTCTCGAATGAAAGGAAAAATAGAAGACGGTGCAATGCCGTGCTTGCATCGGTATTTGGGAACTCCGGTTTTAACATTTCTAATCAATTTGTTGTTTGGCGGCAAGTTAAGCGATTGCAATTCCGGCTTTCGTTTAATGAAAAAAAGTGCTTATGAAAAATGGAACCCGATTTCTAACGGAATGGAGTTTGCCAGCGAATTATTGATAAAAGCTTTGAAGCATAATGCGAAAATAGTCGAAATTCCTGCCGGTTTGCGTGTGGACAGAAGAGAATGTTCGCCGCATCTTAATACTTGGAAAGACGGTATGCGACATTTGTTGTTCATATTGTCGGAAAGCCCAAAATTGTTTGAATTTGCAGGCGGAATTTTGTTTTTGTTGTTTTCGTTTTTGTTTGTTGCAGCATCGTTTTCGGCTCCGATAAAGATTGGTAATGTTCAAATATTTGATTATCATACTCAATTGATTTGTATAAGTTTAGCCACAATCGGTGTGCAAATATGGTTGTTTTCAGCCACGCTTTATTTGTTTAAGGTGCAAGATGTGCCTTCTTGTTTATCCCGTTTTTTTATTAATCTTGAAGAAGATAAGCTGTTTTTTATATTCTGCGGTATTTTGCTGTTGATGGCTTATTGTTTTATATCTGTTTTTATGACGTGGAGTCGTTTGGATTTCGGTTCGCTTAATATGCTTTATAGCATTTTGCGCTATGTCTATCTTATTTCCGTTCTCGGTTCTGGGGCTTTGGGTTTATTGATTTTGCACATTGTGAAAAATGTGGTGCGTAATCGTTAATCGAAAAAAAATGTAAAGAAATTTTGATTAAGCTCGTTTTTGCCGGCTTATCGCTCGAACTCTAAGAGTTTCTCTCTCGGGGATATAGGAAATAATAAAAAAAGCCTGCAAAGCAGACTTTTTGTTATTATTGGTGGTCATTATTATTGGTGGTCCCAACGAGATTTGAACTCGTGTTTTAGCCTTGAGAGGGCCGCGTCCTAGGCCACTAGACGATGGGACCGCAATCAAGTGACCTCTTTCTAGCGTATTTTACCTAAGAATGCAAGAGTTTTTTAATCATAAGCTTGTAGATTTTGCCAATTTAATAGATTATCCAACACTTTTTCCACATAATTTGTACGCAAATTCTGATAATCTAAATAATAGGCGTGTTCCCATACATCTATCGTTAGAAGCGGAGTGTGCCCGAAAATAAGCGGATTGTCGGCGTTTCCGGTATTATAAATCAATAAATTTCCGCCGCTGTCTTCTACTAACCAAGCCCAACCGCTGCCGAATTGTTCCAGTGCTTTTTGTTTGAAAATAGCCTTAAAATCATTAAACGAACCAAAGGTTTCTTCTATTCTTTCCAACAATTTTTTATTTGGTTCACCTCCGTTAGGATTAAGCGATTGCCAATAAAAATTATGATTCCAAACTTGCGCGGCATTGTGATAAATGTCCTGATATTCTGTTTTTTTGTGCGCAGACACCACAATTTCTTCTAAGGTCATTGTTGCAAATTCTGTGCCGTCTATAAGCTTATTTAATTTTTCTACATATCCTTTATGGTGCTTTAGATAATGAAAACCAACGGTTTGCCGGCTGATAAAGGGTTCTAGAGCATCAATTTTGTACGGCAGTTCTTCAAACTTTATCATTTTATTACTCCTTTTGTTGTGTCACCGAAAATAGATAAGCATTTTTATAAAACTTCCAAGATGTTAAAAAATATATAAGGCTGTTAATAATTGTTAACAAGTTCTTTTCATTTAGAAAAAATCCTATTAGACTCAAAGCATTAGAGGTGAATTTTTTTTGTGAAAGGCAGGCAGAAATGAGAGTTCTTTTAGTTGAAGATGATTACGCTGTGTCACAAAGCATTGAAACAATGCTAAAAAAAGAAGGTATGGTGGTGGATTCGACCGATTTGGGCGAAGATGGTTTGGATATTGCCAAATTATATGATTATGATATCATAATTTTGGATTTGATGTTGCCGGATATGAATGGCTATGAGGTGCTGAAAAACTTGCGCAGTGCCAAAGTGGAAACTCCGGTGCTGATTTTGTCCGGTTTGTCGGAACCTGATAAAAAAGTGAAGGGTTTGGGGTATGGAGCCGATGATTATTTGACTAAACCATTTGATAAGTCGGAATTGTTGGCGCGTATTCAAGCCGTTGTCAGACGCTCAAAAGGACATTCAAATTCTATTATTCGCACCGGTGATGTGCAAATTGATTTGGATACGCAAACCGTTACCGTGAATGGTAAAACCTTACACCTGACCGGCAAAGAATATGGAATTATGGAATTGTTGTCTTTGCGTAAGGGTGCAACTTTGAACAAAGATCAGTTTTTGAATCATTTGTATGGCGGTATTGATGAGCCGGAACTTAAAATTATTGATGTGTTTATTTGTAAATTACGCAAAAAATTGGAAAAAGCATCCGGTGGCAAAAATTATATCGAAACCGTTTGGGGACGCGGTTATGTGTTGCGAGATCCAGACGAAGCAAAACATAATTAATGAAAAAAACCGAGGCATAAAACCTCGGTTTTTTAATTGGTTAAGTCTAATTTGTCGGCAAAGTCGGTGCCTGAGTCGCCGATTTGGCAACGCCGTCCAAAATGCGGGCGTTTTGGCTGTCTTGAATTTGCTGTAAGTTTGTGTCAAAATCAAAAGAGAACATCATAAAGAACAGACAGCTCATTATGGTGGCAAAAAGAAAGGTCAAAAAACTCCAGATTATTCCGCCCAATGTGGCTCCCCAATTGGTCTTGCCATTGCCGTAAAAAGTTCTTTTGAAAATCAGAGTGTAGATTCCCGCTAAAATCAGAACACCGGCATGAAAATGCGGATTTAGGAACATGGCGTGAATTTGTGACATTTCCATAGTTGTCATCATATAAAAACCGGCAGCAATTCCTAATAAAACCATAGGGTTCAAAATTATTCCGGATACGAAAAGAGCGATAATTCCTTTTATCAAAATTTTTCTCCTTTAATGTTTTTTTTAAGTATAATTTTCAGTGGTAAAAGAATCTTTAAGCAGGAGAAAGTTTTTTGATGCAATTTAGAATTTTTTCAGAAATTTCAGTGACAAGCTCTTGATTTTCATCTTCTATTTTTAAACGTAAAACGGGCTCAGTTCCCGATTTTCTGACAATAACAGTGCCGTGTTCGGCTAAAGCTTCTTTTGCTTCTTGCAGACATTTTTGCAATTCGGCTTGTTCCAAAAGAGCGGAAACATCTTCTTTGGAGGCAAAACGCAGGTTATGCGCGGCAGTCGGATACGGAATGAAAACAGGGAATATTTCGCTCATTTTCCGATTAGATTTTTTTAGCCCCAGACAGATAATCAATGAAGCTAAAAGCGCGTCACCGGTAAGTGAATAGTCAGACAAAACCATGTGTCCGGATTCTTCTCCGCCGACATTGGCTCCGGTTTCGCGCATTTTTTCAATAACATAACGTTCGCCGACAGCTGAGGTGCAATAGTTTATACCCAAAGACTTAAGATATTTTCCTAAGCCGAGGTTAGAATAAATTGTAGCTACGGCAGTGTTGCCTTTCAGCAAAGAGTTTTGTTTGAAATAAGTGGCGAGATAAGCAATTATCTGGTCGCCGTTTAAGCGTTGTCCTTTTTCATCACAAACAATAATGCGGTCGCCGTCACCATCAACGGCGATACCAATTTGACTGTCACTTTCTACTACGGATTTGCATAGATTTTCGGTGTGTTGAGAGCCGCAGTTCTGATTAATGTTATAGCCATTAGGCGTGTCGGCAATACTGATTATTTGCGCGCCCAGATGGCGGTAAACTTCCGGTAAAATGCTTGAAAACGCTCCGTTGGCCGAATCGAGAACAATTTTCATTCCCGTTAAGGCATTTTTTCCGGCAATTTTTTCCGCAACTTTCAAATAGTGTTCAAGCCCGACGTTCAGGGTTGTAATGTTACCGATTTTGTCCGGATTATAAGTGATATCAAGTTGCTGAGCCAATAATTCTTCAACCTGTGTTGATTGCGTATCGGAAAATTTATCCCCGTTGGCAGCAATCAATTTGAGGCCGTTATCCTGATAGGGATTGTGTGAAGCCGTAATCATTATGCTCATATCAACATTCAATGATGGAGTTAAAGTGGTGCAAAGTGGAGTCGGAATAATGCCCAAGTCAATAACGTCAATTCCCTGAGAGGTGAAACCTGCTGACAAAGAACTGAAAAGCATTGAACCGGAAATTCTGGTGTCGCGAGCAATGGCTACTTTGTGTTTCTGAGTGCAGATGGTTTGGCTTAATGCTTGAGCCAGACGTGTGCAAAAGTCAATGGTTAGCGGATAGTTGTTGGCAATGCCGCGAATGCCATCGGTACCAAAAAGTTTATTAGACATTTCTTTCTCCTTTGTAGAAAAAAAGCCGCTATAGAGCTAGCGGCTTAAAATTTTCAGCTTACGCATTAAAATACATAACGCAAACCGGTGTAAATTTCGTGAGCTGTGATGTCAGCGTGTTTGATTGCGCCCATATCATAGTAGCGGTAACCGGCATCAACATTGAAACGGTTTGTTACCTTAACGCTTAAACCGCCGCCGACAGACCAAGTAAAGCGAGTCGGTTTGTAGTTTCCGTTTTGGGTGTAAACAGCTCCGGTTGAACTCTTGTTAGAATATTTCATAGAAGTAAAACCGATACCGGCACTGACATAAGGTGTGAACCATCTGTATGGTGCAAAGTCAAAATAACCGTTTAACATATATGAATATGTTTTGAAAGCATAGGTGTTTTTACCGGCAGCTCCGCCAATGTCATAGCTTTTTGAGCTTTTATGACGCCATACATATTCCAATTCTGTACGGAAATAGTTGTAACGATAACCTAAAGCACCGCTAAGCATTAATTTGTTTTTATCCAAACCATTGGTGTTGATGCCGCTGTTTCCTTTTTTAGAATAATCGTGTTTGACAACACCTCCGCGGCCGCCTAAATAGAAACCATTGCAGTCAGCCATAGCATTAGAGCATAAAAATGTGCCGGCTAACAAAGCTAAAATAAATTTATTCATAGTGTTTCTCCTTTGAAAATAACTATCGTTACCCTACGGCAAAATCTTTAAAATTTAATTAAAGTTGGGAAAATCCCTAAAAAACATTGATTTTATTTAGAAGCAGGGGTATTTTTATTTTGAATGGCGGTCGGATAGCTGCGTCAGGGAAAGTAAAATCCATTGATGAGGAAAGTCCGGGCTTCACGGAAACAAGATACCAGATAACGTCTGGCTGGAGAAATCCAAGGGAAAGTGCCGCAGAAAATTACCGCCGGTCAATGACCGGTAAGGTTGAAAAGGCGAGGTAAGAGCTCACCGCACAAGCAGTAATGTTTGTGGCAAGGTAAACCCTATCTGATGTAAGACCAAATTAGGAGACTTGGGCCGTCCGGCCTGAGAAACGGAGAGTTTCCGCTCCGCTCCAGAGGTGGGTCGCACCAGCCAAGCGGTGACGTTTGGCGTAGATGAATAGCTATCGCACTAATCTTTACTTTGTTTATTAAGGTAAAGCAAATCGTGACACAGAACTCGGCTTATAGGCCGCCTTTCACTTTGATTTTAGGAGAATTTTATGCAAAAAACTTTGAGCGAAATTTTGGAAATTGAGGGAATTGGTTTGCACAGCGGTTTGCCAAGCAAAATGACTTTTTATCCGGCTGAAGCTGAAAGCGGTGTTGTGTTTACGCGCTCTGATTTGCCGAACAAACCGGAATTTAAAGCCGTTTATAATCAGGTTGTCGATACGCAAAATTGCACTTGTTTGGGAAATGCCAACCGAGAAATCGTCAGCACAATTGAACATATTATGGCTGCTTTGTATATTTTGGGGATAGATAACGTGCGAATCGACGTTACTAATCCGGAAACCCCGATTATGGACGGAAGTGCCAAAGTTTTTTATGAACAATTGAAAAAAATTCCGTTGAAAGAATTGCCGGCAAAACGTAAATATCTGAAAGTGTTACGCGAAGTTGAATTTGCCGATGGAAAAGGTGCTAAAATAGTTTTGAAGCCTGCCGATAAGTTTGATATTCATTTTACAATTGATTTTCCGTCAAAAATTGTCGGACATCAGGAATTTTCCGGTGAAATAAACGAAGATGTTTTTGGGCAAAAAATTGCACCTGCCCGAACATTTTGCGAAAAATATCAGGTTGATTATTTGCGCTCAGTAGGTTTGATTAAAGGCGGCAGCTTGGAAAACGCTGTTGTTTTAGATGGCGAGAAAATTTTAAACGAGGGCGGATTCAGAGTGGAAAATGAAGCTGTCAATCACAAAGTTTTAGATTGCATAGGTGATATGTATACCTCGGGATATCGTCTGTTGGCGAAAGTCGAGGCCGAACGTTCCGGACATTTTCATAACAATGAGGTGTTGAAAATTTTGTTTTCCAGTCCAAATAATTATCAGTTGATAGAGGAATAAAATTATGAAAAAAATTCTGGGATTGCTTGTTTTTTTGAGTCTGACTGCTTGTGCCGCCACCGATAAGGTGAAAGAAAATGCTTCGGTTGAAGAATTGTATAATAAGGCTTTTGACGATTTGCAAAAAACTAAGTATAAAAAAGCGGCTGAAGAATTTGAACAGGTTGAAGTTGAACACCCGTATTCGCAATGGGCGGTTAAAGCGAAGTTAATGGGTGCCTATGCTTATTATAAAAATGAAAATTATGATGATGCAGTGTTGGCTTTGGATCGCTTTATTAAATATCATCCCGGAAATAAAGATACTGCTTACGCCTACTATTTAAAAGGTATGTGTTATTATGACCAAATTTCTACCGCGGATAAAGACCAAGCGGATACGGAAAAGGCCGAAGAAGCGTTTAATCGGTTGATTATGCTTTATCCTAACAGCGAATATGCCGCCGATGCCCGCAAAAAAATTAATCTGACCGAAGATTATAAGGCGGGACAGGAAATGATTATCGGGCGTTATTATCTAAACAATGGTAATTATTTATCGGCCTTGAATCGTTTTAATGTTGTTTTGGAAAATTATCAGACTACGGTGCAAATTGAGGAAGCTTTGTATCGTCAGGTGGAAATCTATGGAGTTTTAGGCTTAAATAAATATGCCGCAGGTTATTATAAGATTTTACAAAATAATTATCCGGATGGCGTTTGGACGGCCAAAGCGGCTAAAGTAATGGAAAAAATCAGCAAAACATCGGTAAAAAAGGCAAAAACTCCAAAACCGGCGTCAGAAGTGAAAGAAGAAACATCAAGCAGTTGGTTTGGTTGGTTTAAATCCGATGAACAGCCGGAAGTCAAAGCGAAAACTCCAAAACCGGCGGCAGAAGTGAAAGAAGAAACATCAAGCAGTTGGTTTGGTTGGTTCAAATCCGATGAAAAAACGGAAGTCAAAGTGAAAACACCAAAACCGGCGTCAGAAGTAAAAGAAGAAACATCAAGTAGTTGGTTTGGTTGGTTTAAATCCGATGAACAGCCGGGAGTCAAAGCTGAAACACCAAAACCGACGGCAGAAGTGAAAGAAGAAACATCAAGCAGTTGGTTTGGTTGGTTTAAATCCGACGAACAGCCGGAAGTCAAAGCGGCAAAAAGAGAAGAGGAAACTTCCGGCAGTTGGTTTAATTGGTTCAAATCTGACGAACAGCCGGATGTAGCAGTAGAGGAAATTGCGGTTGAAGTTGAAGAGGAACAGCCGAAAGTTGAAACTGCTGAAACAACAGAAGAGGAGCCGCTGAACAGTGTTAAAGTTTCACAGAAAACTCAAGTTGGGGACATTATCAGCAGTAGTCCGAAAGGTAAAAAATAATGCTAAAATCTTTATCAATTAGAAATGTTGTTTTGATTGATAAATTGGACTTGGATTTCCGGAACGGCTTTAGCGTGTTGAGCGGGGAAACCGGTGCCGGTAAATCTATTTTGTTGGATTCTGTCGGTTTGCTTTTAGGAAAACGGGCCGAAATTGGAATGATTCGCAGCGGCTGTGACAAACTTTCGGTTTGCGGAAGCTTTGAAATTGCCGATAAAAAAGGTGAATTAGCGGCGTTGTGCGCGGAATATGATTTGGATTTTGATAATGAAATAATTATTAAACGCACACTGAATCAAGATGGCAAAGGAAAAATATTTTTTAACGACCAACCGATTACACAAAAGCTTTTGAAAGAAATCGGCGGTTATTTGGTGGAAATTCACGGACAGTTTGATAATCAAGGTTTACTTAATCCGGCGACTCATTTAAGCGTGTTGGATAACTATGGGAATTATCCGGATAAAATTGCGGCGATGAAAAACGCTTTTGGGGTTTATAAAAAAGCAAAAACAGAGCGTGCGGCGGCTGAAGAAAAAATCAGACAAGCGAAAAATGAGGAAGAAAACCTTAGGCACTGGGTTGACGAGTTTCAAAAAATTAAACCTCAAGCCAATGAACAGGAAGAACTTGAACAAAAACGTCAACAAATGATGAACGCCGAAAAAATATTAGAAAATTTAGACGCGGCATATAAGGCTATGAGCCAAGGCGGCGTACAAAGTTCTTTACGGCAGGCACAAGCGGCGATTGCGCGGGTAAACAGTCTGCTGAACGGCAAATTTGATAATATATATGATTTGTTGGATACCGCTTTAGTGAATGCCGATGAAGCAAGCGAGGAAATTGAGGCGGCGTCAAATGAGGTGTCGCTGAATCAGAATGAGCTTGACGCGGTGGAAGAACGTTTATTTGCTCTAAAAGCCTTAGCACGCAAACATAATTCGACAGTTGAGGAATTGCCGCAAGTTTGGGCGCAAATGGAAGAAGATTTGCAAAATTTGGCCAGTGGTGAAGAAAATATAGAAAATTTGCGCAAACTTGAAACGGCGGCTTACAACGATTATGTCAAAAAGGCTACGGAAGTTAGTCAAGCTCGGTTGGCAACAGCATTGAAACTTGACGCTAAAATTCAAGCCGAATTGCCTGATTTGAAAATGGATAAGGCTCGCTTTATGACCCAAGTTTCCGACAAGCCGGAAAATTTGTGGAATGAAAACGGACGTGATGAAGTTTGTTTTATGGTTTCAACCAATCCAAACACGCCGTATGGTTCGCTCAGTAAAATTGCTTCCGGCGGTGAATTGGCGCGTTTTATGTTGGCTTTGAAGGTGAATTTGGCGCAAAGTTCACAAGTTGAAACAATGATATTTGACGAGGTTGATACAGGTATCGGCGGCGCGACGGCTCAGGCTGTCGGTGAAAAATTGGCTAATTTAGGTGAAAAAGTGCAGGTGCTTGTGGTGACACACTCCCCGCAAGTGGCGGCGCAAAGCAAATATCATTATAAAGTTGAAAAAACAACAATGGATAATGTCACTACCACAACTTTGCGTGAATTGTCGACAAACGAAAAAACGGAAGAAGTGGCGCGAATGCTGTCTGGCGAGCAAATCACCAATGAAGCCCGCGCGGCGGCAAAGGTTTTAATAGGAGCTTAAATGCCTGATATTAAACACGGTATAGAGGTTATTAAAAACAATGTGAAAATTGCTCCGGTCAATCCCGGAGTTTATCGTATGTTGGATAAAAACGGCAAAGTTCTGTATGTTGGTAAGGCTAAAAGCATAAAAAAGCGAATTGTCGCCTATACGCATTTTGAAAAGTTGCCAGACCACATAAAACGTATGGTTTCCGAAGTTGACAGTATGGAATTTATTATTGTGGAAAACGAGGCTAAGGCTCTTTTGATGGAAAATGATTTAATTAAAAAGCTGGAGCCAAAATATAACATTCTGTTAAAAGACGATAAAACTTTTCCGCATTTGATGATAAATTTGCAAGATGAATTTCCGGCTTTACGCAAAAGCAGAGGAGCTCGGCGGGATAAATGTAAATATTTCGGACCGTTTGCCAATGCAACGGCCGTAAACAACGTTATGGATTTAGCGCAGAAAGCTTTTCGTTTACGTTCTTGCCGCGACAGTGTTTTTCATAATCGCGAGCGGCCGTGTATGCTATATCAAATCAAGCGTTGCAGTGCGCCGTGTGTTGGCAAAATCAGCAAAGAAGAATATCATCAACTTGTTCTTGATGTGGTGGCGTTCTTAGAAGGCAAGGATACCGCGCTGAAAGACGAATTGTCGGCGCAAATGCAAAAAGCCAGCGAGGATATGAATTTTGAATTAGCTATAGTTTTGCGGGACAGAATACGAGCTTTAAGCAGTATTCAAGGCGGTGCGAATGTGGAATATGCCAATATTCAGTCGGTTGATGCCGTGGCTGTGGCTAAATATAAAAATATGGTGTGTATTCAGGTGTTTTTTGTGCGTTCGGGACAAAATTGCGGTAATATTCCATATTTTCCGAAACAAGCGGCTGATATGTCGGAAGCGGAAATTTTGGAGGGCTTTTTGAGCTCATTTTATGCCGAACATAGTGTGCCAAAAGAGATTTTAATTTCAGAACCTCTCGAGAATGTCGAGTTTTTAGAAAAGGCTTTGGGGTGTACTATAAATTATTATCAAAAAGGAAACAAAGCCAAGTTAATTGAGCGAGCTCGTGAAAACGCCAAGGCGGCTATTGAACGCAAATTGGCGGAAACGGCAACGGTGGAATCCAATCTTTATGAAATGCAGCGTTATTTTGATTTGCCGCGTTTGCCGCAACGGATTGAAATTTATGACAACTCGCATAATCAGGGAAGTTTTGCTGTCGGGGCTATGGTGGTGGCTACACCCGAAGGTTTTGATAAAAAATCATATCGAACTTTTAATATAAAATATACAGAAAACACCAATGATGACTTTGCTATGATGAAAGAAGTGTTGTTACGGCGTTTTGAACGTATGTCGCCGGAGAATCGTCCCGATGTTATTTTGCTTGACGGCGGTTTGGGACAATTGCACGCCGTGCACGAAGTTTTGGCCGGTTATGATTTGAGCGGAATAACGATTGTCGCTATCTCTAAAGGACCGGAACGCAATGCCGGCAAGGAATTTTATCATATCTTGGGGCGAGAGAGCTTTGCTTTGCCATATCAATCACCTATAGCGTTCTATTTGCAAAATTTGCGAGATGAAGCACATCGTTTTGCCATTGGGACGCACAGAAAGAAAAGAGCTAAATCCATTTATAAGTCGCGAATCGACGAAATTGAAGGAATTGGCGCAAAAAGAAAGCGCGATTTGCTTGGTTTCTTCGGTTCGGTGGAACAAATTAAAGAAGCAAGCTTGCAAGATATTATGAAAGTGGAGGGAATTAGTAAAAAAACGGCGGAAAAGATATATAACTACTTCCATAATTAAAAAAAATATCTTATGATACCACAGAATTAACGTTATTTCTAAGGGGGCTACCTTGTATAATTTACCAAATATCTTAACTATATCCAGAATTATAGTAATACCACTTATTTTTGCATCAATTTATTTTACGTCATACGCGTGGGCAATGTTGGCGGGAATTTTGTTTGTCGCCGCGTCTGTAACCGACTATTTAGATGGTTATTTAGCCCGAGCTTGGAATGAAACTTCGGCCTTTGGACGTTTGTTGGACCCGATTGCCGATAAACTGTTGGTGGCAACTGCCTTGGTGGTTATTTTGGTTAAGCCGAATATGTATTCTCTGGGAATTACGGCTATTCCGGCGTTTGTTATTTTGTGTCGGGAAATTTTGGTTTCGGGGTTACGCGAATTTTTACGCGAAGTTAATGTTGGTTTGCCGGTGACTAAACTGGCAAAGTGGAAAACCGCTTTTCAGATGACGGCTTTGGCTATGATGCTGTTTAAGGATTTGTGGATTGGTTGGAATTATTGCGGCGAATTGCTGCTGTGGATTGCCGCTATTTTGACTTTTATCACCGGTTATCAATATTATCAAAAGAGTTTGGACTATGTTAAAGCCGAAGAAGCTAAAAAAGTAAAAGAAGTTAAAGGAGTCGTAATTGATGAACCTAAAGCTGAAGAGCCGGTTAAACCGGTAAAAGCTAAAGCTGAAAAGGTGAAAAAAACGACAGTAAAGAAAAAAACTGTAAAAAGTGTAACTAAAAAAACTCCGGCCAGAAAGAAAACATCAGCGGAAAAAAGTAAACCTTAGTAATTTGATTTTGGGTCGAGGCCGCGATGGTAAATGACTATCCGCATATTTTAGTTGTTGACGACGATTTGCGTTTGCGCAACTTGTTGCAACGATATTTGCAGGAAAACGGGTTTGCCGTTACCGGTGCAAAAGATGCCGAAAATGCGCGGATGTTCTTAAATCAATATCTATTTGATTTGCTGATTGTTGATGTTATGATGCCGAATGAAACCGGTATAGAGTTTTTACAAAAACTTCGAAACGACAGCAATGTGCCTGCCATAATTTTAACAGCAATGGGTGAAACGTCGGACAGAATAGCCGGATTGGAGGCGGGAGCCGATGATTATCTGCCTAAGCCTTTTGAGCCTAAAGAATTGGTTTTGCGCATTAATAACATATTACGCAGAGTTCCGGCTAAAAACAATGAAGTCAAAAAAACTCTGAGATTTGGTGATTTTTTGTATGATTTGGAAAAGAAAGAACTAAGTGAAAAAAACGGAGAAATTATCCATATCACACCAATTGAACAGGCTTTGTTGAATACGTTGGGAGCTAAATGCGGACAGATTTTTACCCGTGAGCAATTGGCAACAATGTTGGGGGCTGGTCAAAATTCGCGGTCAGTAGATGTACAAATTACCAGATTGCGAAAAAAAATTGAAACAGATTCTAAAAATCCGCGTTATCTGCAAACTGTGCGCGGTCAAGGATATATGTTGTTGACGGAATAAAAAAAAAGGAGAAAACTATGCATATTACATTTCCTAAAAAAATTGGCAATTTATTGGTGGGACTGAGGAGACATCTGTTGCCGCGAGGTTTGTTCTTTAGAACAATGTTGTTGATTTTTATACCGCTTATTGTGGTGCAGGTTGTTTCTATCTATGCTTTTTTAGATGGTAACTGGACTAAGGTCGGACGCCGTCTTTCGGATAATTTGGCGGCTAATATGGCTTTTGTTATGCAGATGCATAAAACCAACGAGGATTTTGATTATGTTAAGCAGATGTCATCTTCTATTTATGGTTTAGATGTCAGCTATTATGATAATGAAACAAAACATACTGTTTGGCGTAAAAATAAAAAAGACAGTCCGTTTGTTACGGGATTTTTATCTGAATCGTTGCACCAACAATTTCCGAATGCTAATACCGAAATTTTTTTGGGAAAACATCGTTCGAGTTTGAATATTTTAGTTGATACGGATCAAGGGTTATATGTATTTAATTCTTCGGTTAAAAATATTTTCAGCAGCTCTATTTTCGGTTTTGTGCTTTGGATGATTGGGTCGTCATTATTGTTGTTTGTGGTTGCGGTTTTATTTTTGCGAGTGCAAGTTCGCTCAATTTCACAGTTGGCTACCGCGGCCGAAGACTTTGGTAAGGGTATTAATACCAAATTCAAACCGTTTGGTTCTATTGAAGTCCGTCGCGCCGGTTTGGCTTTTACTAAGATGAAAGAACGTATTATGCGGCAGATATCCGAAAAAACGCAAATGCTTGCCGGTGTTTCTCACGATTTGCGCACACCGCTTACGCGTATGAAATTGCAAATGGCAATGTTGCCGGAAACAAAAGAAAATAAAGAATTTATGCAAGATATTGATGAAATGGAAAAAATGCTTGATGGCTATTTGTCATACGTTAGTGGCGAAGGCGGAGAGAAATCGACTTTTGTCGATGTAAATGAAATGGTTTCAAGCATAATCAATAAATATCGAAAAAATTCCAACGCAATGATTCGCTATTCTACTAACTATGATGTCAGTGCAATTCAAGGAAGAGAGCAGGCTTTGCGCCGTGCTTTCAGTAATGTGATTGAAAATGCTTTTCATTATGGCAAAACAATTGCCGTGAAGTTGGAAAGTGATGATAACCATCTGGAATTGGCTGTAGATGATGATGGTCCGGGAATTCCGGCTGATAAGCGTGATGATGTGTTTAAGGCTTTCTATCGTGTTGATGGTTCACGCAACAAAGAAACCGGTGGTGTCGGCTTGGGCTTGGCTATTGCTAAAGATGTTATTGTTTCTCACGGTGGAACGATTACTTTGGGGGATAGTGAATTGGGAGGTTTGAGAGTTCTCATCAGTATACCCTTGTAATAGAGGACTAAACCGTATTCGCCGCTATTTGGGATATGGTAGCTACAGAAGTCGCTTTTCGTGGTGATAACAAAAACAAGGCTCATTTTAGAACCTTGTTTTTGTATCCGAATAGCCCCGCGTTTTACGCGAGGCTAAGTTTTGATTAAATGTTTTTATCAGAAAAATAATGTCGGAGATTTTAGAACTGCTTTGACTTTTTAGTTTAGAGACGGTTCATTTCTCCTGATTGTTGCTTAAACTTCATCGGCGGAAATAAGCATTGAAGTACTGGTCAGCAGAATAATCAGTGTCGGTGCAGATACGGCCAACCATACCGGAATGTAGCCATTAACTCCAAAGGCATAAACCACTTGAGATGAAAAATACACAATAAACCCAATGGCAATGCTGAGAATTATGCGAGCCAAAATTCCCGAGCCTCGTTGGGTGTTTTGCAGCATAAAAATAGCGGCAATCATCAACATTCCGACCAAAGTAAACGGCGACATCAACAAGCTAAGATATCTCATCCAATGGCGGCGCGCCGAAAAACCGGCGTGTTCATAAAAGGCAATGGTTTCAGGCAGCTGCCAAAATGAAATTGCATCGGGTTCAATAAAGTTTTCTTTTATACGTTCAATATTGATGCTGGTTTTATAGGCGTAATCCATTAAAAATTTCACCGGTTTACTTCCTTCTAAAACTTTAACGTCTTTAAGATTAAATGTGTCACCTTCCAAAGTGGCAAAATAAGCTTCATAGCCCTTCAAAATTTTAGCATTGGGGCCGAGTTCCGTAATGCTGACATCTCGCATCCATAAAGTGTTGTTCTCTTGGCGCAGAGTTTTAGCCTGAATTAGTAAAACTTTATTATCGGCAACAGCTTCGCGTATCCATAATCCTTTGCTTGAAAACAACACGGCGTTGGGATTATGCGTTTCAAGACGATAATCTAAAATTTCGTGTAATTCATACATTTTGGCGGCTAAAGGATTGAACAGCATTGTGTTGGCCAGTCCCAGTAAAAAAGCGGCTATGATTAATGGTTTCAAAAATCCGAACATTGAAACGCCGGCAGAGCGAATGATTACAAATTCATTGTTTTTACTTAAACGCCAAAAAGTTATCATCGCGGCCACCATCATCACAAAAGGTATGACAATTTCGACTGTTTTGGTGACGCGGGTAACAGCCAGTTGGGCGGCAAACCACATTGTAACATCATTGCGTCCCGATATTTTTCGCAACGTTTCAATAGAATCGAACATTAAAATAATGCCCAAAATGGCGAATAACACCATAAAAAAGTTACCTAGCAGTTGGCGGTTAAGATAACGGCTTAAGATTGCAAAAAATTTCATAATTTATTCCTGTTCGGTAATTGAAGTTTCATTGAAAAATGGGTCGGAAAGATAACGCTCAATGCTATCGGGCAGGATAACCACAATATTTTTGCCGTTCATTTCTTCTCGAGAGGCCAAATTCAGAGCGGCACAAATTGCGGCAGCAGCGGAAACGCCGATAGGCAAACCATCGGTTTGAGCTACAGTTTTAGTCATTTCCAGAGCATCTTTGCTCGAGACTTTATAAACTTCATCAATCAATTCCGGTCGATATAGTGGCGGAATAAAGCCGGCTCCGATGCCGCCGATTTTGTGTGCTCCCTTGTTGCCGCCGCTCAATACCGGACTTTCTGCAGGTTCAACAGCCATCACATATAAATCGGGAATGCAGGATTTGAGCGCGGAGGCTATACCTGATATTGTTCCCGCAGTGCCGACACCGCAAACTATGGCGTCAACATTGCCGCCTGTGTCTTCCATAATTTCAACACCGGTGGTTAACTGGTGCGCTTCTACATTAGCCGGATTCTCAAATTGTTTAAATTCTATCAGATTGGCGGAGCGAGCTTTCAATATTTCAACTTTTTTAAGCGCGCCGGCCATACCTTCATCGGCAGGAGTTAATAAAACTTCGGCACCAAATTGACGAATTAAAGCTATTTTTTCTCTTGCCATATTTTCGGGCATAACAATAACCAACTTATATCCTCTTTCGGCGCAAAAAGCCGCTAAGCCAACACCGGTGTTACCGGAAGTGGCTTCAATAAACACCGTGTCAGAGTTAATTTTGCTGAAAGGTGCCTTGTTTATCATATTTAAGGCCACGCGGTCTTTTACGGAAAAAATCGGGTTATAAAATTCGCATTTTCCTAAGATATTGGCTTTACATTCAAACTTTTTCATCAATTTATTGAGCTTTAAAAGCGGAGTGCGGCCAACCAATTCTTCAATAGATTCATATATCTTCGGCATTTTTTTATTTCCTTATTCTGACTATCAAATTTTTGAAACCGTTACTAAGAGTGGCGTCAAACGGAATGCTCGAAACCATAATATCTTCAGCTAATTGCCAGCTGAGAAGTCCGTTATCAATTTGAGCGTTTTCGACATCATAAACATCAAAAATTTGAGTTTCCTTAAAATATTTTTCATTTTCTTCCACATTGGTGTGTAGCGTATAATGAAAAGTAGGTGTTTCGCTCAGAGAAAGGTAAGACGTTTGCGGAAAAGAATATAATCCGGAAATTTTGTCATATTGGCAGAGCAGTAAATTGTCTTTTACTACTACAACATAGTTGATTTCTCTTTTTTCGGCTTTGGCGGTGTCAAAAAAGAAAACGGCTCCATATTTATTGGTGAAAGGAACTTTAGTCATATTCGGCTTCTTTCTCAAGTTGGGCGACAAACTGTTCTAGGCCGGTTTGGCGAACGCGTTTCATTCTTTCGGCGGAGATAATTTCTCGCACGGTTTCAACCGTTTGATTTACATCAACATTGACAACGACATAATCATATTCTTTCCAATGCTGTATTTTTTCCAAAATCAAACTCATTCTTTTGTTGATAACTTCTTTGCTGTCGGTGCCGCGACCTTCCAGACGTTGGCGTAGTTCGTGGATTGATGGCGGTAGAAAATAAATAGAAACAACATCATCAGGGGCTTTTTCTTTCATTTGTCGTAAACCAACCCAATCCATATCAAAAACCACGTCTTGACCGACATTTATAAAGCTATCGACTTCGGAGCGCAGAGTGCCATAGCGGGAACCGTATTGCGAATCAACGTGTTCATAAAATGCATCTTGTTTTAACAATTCATCATATTTTTCATTACTGATATAAAAATAATCAACCCCATCTTTTTCGCCTTCACGCGGTTGGCGAGTGGTGACGGATACTGAGAACTTTAAATTATTGTCCAATGTCATCAACTTTTTGATAACAGACGTTTTACCAGTTCCTGACGGAGCTTCAATAATAAACATTGCGCCACGGCGAACTTTTTTTAATGTGTTGATAATGTCAGTCATTTTCTACCTCTTGAAAAATAAACGCATTTATAATATAACCTGAAAATAGCATATAACGCAACAGTTAAAATTTTACTAGGATAATGGATTATGCAGAAAAAGATTGAAAATATTCTTATTACAGGTGCTTCTTCGGGCATTGGCGAAGCTTTAGCCTATATGTATGCAAGCAGGGGAGCCAAAAAATTGTTTTTGAGCGGGCGAAATGAAGAACGTCTGCAAAGTGTCGGGCAAAAATGCCGAACTCAAGGAGCTGAGGTTGAGTGTAAAATTATTGATGTTGCCGATAGAAAAGCTATGGAAAAATGGTTGCAAGAATGTAATCAAAAGGCTCCTCTTAATTTGGTTATCGCCAATGCCGGAGTTTCTACAGGTGAGGAAACGCCGGATAATATTTACAGCACATTCAACACTAATGTTATGGGGGTTATTAACACGGTAACACCGGCGGTTGAGATTTATAAGCAAATAAACGAAAACAAAACAAAAATTATAGCCATAACCGCGTCAATTGCCGGTTATCACGGTCTTAGTGCCTGCCCATCATATAGTGCGAGCAAAGCTTGTGTTAAAGCTTATGGTGAAGCTTTGCGCAATAGTTTGCATTTAAACGGCATACAGGTTAATGTTATATGCCCTGGTTTTGTGCGCTCGCGTATAACCGACAAAAATACCTGTCCGATGCCGTTTTTTATGGAGGCTCCGAAAGCGGCGGAAATTATTTATGAGGGTATCAATAAAAATGTTGGGTTGATTGCTTTTCCGTGGCCGATGCGCTTTGGAGTGTGGTTGCTCTCAATTTTGCCGAATTGTTTGAGTGATTATATTTATAGCCGTTTGCCGCATAAGGTGTAAAATAAATGCGTTGTTCTTGGGTGGCTGAAAATTGCGATATTTATGCGCGTTATCACGATGAAGAGTGGGGAAGGCCGCTGCATAATGAACAAAAACTCTTTGAAATGTTAATTTTAGAAGGGTTTCAAGCCGGATTATCGTGGCTTACGGTTTTGAAAAAACGTGAGGCGTTCCGAGCCGAGTTTGCTGATTTTGTTCCTGAAAAAGTGGCTGATTTTACGGAAGATAAAATTGAAAGAATGCTTAATAATCCGCAAATTATCCGTAGTCGGCAAAAAATTAGTGCGGCAATAAATAATGCAGCTGTATTTTTGGAAATTCAAAAAGAATATGGTTCGTTTGATAAATATATCTGGCATTTTACCGGCGGGGAAACAGTTAAATACAATATTTTTCCGCCGAGAACGCATAATGAGCTGTCGGACAGAATTGCTAAAGATTTACAGAAAAGAGGAATGAAATACGTCGGGAGTGTGATTATATATTCATATTTGCAGGCAATCGGGATAATAGATGATCACGAGCCGCAATGTTTTTGTTATGTTAAAAGCTAATCACCGCGGTACAGGGCTTGTTTCCAAGCCAATAAAACTTCAGGCTTATGAACAGCGTTTTCTTTAGCTTTTCGAGCTAAAGTAATTTTTTTGTATTGCTCGATTTTTAAGTTTCGTTCGGCAGATTCTTTTAATTTTTCATTTTCAGGATTAGAATCCTCATTTTTTAGCTGTTCTTGGTCGAAATAGTCTTGAATGTTGACTTCTAAAGTTGATTCTCTGCCGGATTTTTTCATATTTTGATAGGTTTCCAAAATAAGCGGAGAAAGCTGATTATAAAGTTTTTCGTAATAGCGGTAAAGCTCGGTTTTTTTAGCGTTGGGATTGTTGTTGGCAGACGGAAATTTGAAACTTCCGAAAGTGATTTCAAATTCTTTTCCGTTGATGTCCGTTAAGTAAACTGAATCGGCATAGTTTTCCAATTTATTATTTTGTTTTTTACGGCTGGCAAGAATCATCTCGTGAGTAGCTTTATCGGCTTGTATGATGTCTATTATGATATTGTCTTTAAAAGGTTCTTTGCAGCAAAGAACTCGATATTGTTTTCCGTACATAGTCACTCCTGTTATTATAAAAAAAATAGCATAATATCAGAAAATAGTCCAGTTTTTTAAATAAAGCACTTGCATTTTTTTATAAAGTGGCCTAAAAACAATTTGACCATATTTATATTGCGGTAAGATGGCAGAGTGGTCGAATGCGGTTGACTCGAAATCAATTGTACCCCTTTCGGGTACCTAGGGTTCGAATCCCTATCTTACCGCCAATAAGAGAAAGCTCCCGAGAGGGAGCTTTTGCTTATGTGGACGGTAGGTGTATAACCCTTACTATTTTAGCGACAAAACTGTGGTTTAAGCTTTAAAATTCTAAGATAAGTCCGCAAAGTTTGTTTACTTCCTTAGTGCAATAGTTGCATACGCTGTTAATTTCATTTAAGCTTATATTTCTGATACAACGTCTATTTTCGTTGCAATAATCGTTGCCAAAATAAATGTTTCCGTTTGTAAACCAAGCTTTATACAGGACAGAAGCCAAAGGTTGCACCATATTCTGCATAAGTGAGGAGCAAAATTTGGGCGAGAATGATGTTGAAACTCTACCACCGTCAACTGATTGAAATCCACCCAAATATATATCAATAACCAGAGCTCGATTGCGGGAAAAAATGTTGATTCTGTTGCCGTATGGATCGTTATAACCGCAAGAGTCAAATTTTTCCCAGGTTTTCGGCACTAAATTTTTTGCCTCGACTACGCTGGTTAAGCCATATATACTTTCATTGGGTTTTGAAACATTTTGTAAATCTTTTAAGTTTTCTAAAAGTCCTTGCATTAAATAACTGTATTCACTTATGGCTTTATTAACCTTAAATTTTTCCATAGCCTTGGAATATCCTGCGATTCCGCCGACTGACAGCACCGCAATAATTGCAAGCACTCCAAGCATTTCTATCATCGAGCGGCCAAATTGATTTTGTTTCATTTCAACTTCCTTCCTTTTTTTATGCAACAAAAAAGCCATCGGCGAGATGGCTGGAAGTTGGAAACTACTTTGTACAAAATAGTGTAGCATATTAGCATATAGCATATTTTGCTACCTTCCAGCTATATAGCCAGAAGGTATAACAATTTTACGTCCAGATATCAGACGTGTACAAAAGAGGTTTCCACACCCCAGACAGACTATCGCCTATCCGGCTGTAATTTTAACGAAATATAACAGGAAAGTAAAGATAATTTTATAAAGTATGCAAAATATGATTTTGATAAATCAACAAAAAACAGCTCTAACTCTTTCAGTTAAAGCTGTTTTTTTGCTATTGAGGAACTACTTGCCAACGGTCGTTGTTTTCACCAACTTTGGCGTATAAACCGCAATTGATGCGTCTGAAGTAATCCTTATGCGTGTTCACAAAACAAACACCATTTTCGCAATAAGAATCGCCGAATGAATTTTCTATCACCAGACAAGGGCCTTCTAAATGGATATTTCCCTTAGGAGCAGGCTGAACCTGACTTTCCAGAATGTAATAATAATCAGGAGCCACCTGTTGCAACACCCAAAGATTATCACCATCATTCAAGCTGACCAAAATAACATCAGGTAAGAAAGCTTTCAAAACTTTTACTTGCCCATCTAATCCGGCAAATTGCCACTTATTCAGATTATCGGCCTGCTTTATGAGCAAAACACGACGGTTTGTTATGCCTTCTTGATTTTCAAGAGTTTCCTGCGACCAAAACTCTGTCGCTACATCATCTGAAAAGACAGCATCTTCTCTGCCGATTTGCCGCAAACTGTTATTAATTGCCTTAACAACATCTGCGTCAATTGCCTGTAAGTCCGCTAAAGTCGGCAACAATCTCATATTTTTGCCACACCATTCATAAGCCTTTATTCTGTCAATTTTATCTACGGATAATGTAGAAATTTCAATATATTTACCACTGTCCCCGATAAAAATACCCTTTTCTTGCTGGTAAACCGTTGATGCAGAATAACTGCCATCTGCCAACAAAAAGTCTCCGGATAAAATAGAGGTATTAAAAAACATTTTAAGGTTTTTTCTGGTTACAAAAACACGACGCTGACCAACTGCAACCATTCGGTTTAAATTGAATAAAAATTTTGGAACAATCATAATTGTAAGAGTTAAATAATAATTTGAAATATGATTTTTTATATAATATTTTTATTTTTTTGTCAAGATATGTCTAGCAAAAAGAGTCCTAAAAAATAGTACTCCGTATAAAAAAACACCTGTCATCAATTCAGATGAAAGGTGTTTTTCTTATTAGGCCTAAGTTTAAATATTGTTATTATCATCATCTTTGCGTCCGTCGCAATCAGCTAAATTGCAAATAGCACAAACAGGGTCAATAATGACCGTGCCGACAACACCAATGCAAATTCCCCAAATTCGCGTCCATATAGACATTTCAGACCTTGGAGAAACGGACTCTTTTAAAAGTTGAAAACAAAAGAAAGCCATAATGTTAAATATTAAATTAAACAAAAAAATTAAAATTACATAATTATAAAAAACATACATAATATATATCGAAATTTGGCTTGTTCGTCAATATACAAACATAAATTATTATTAGTTTGTTCTTCCATTTTGATTATTAATTTCTAATTTTAGGTGTTTCATCAGTGATATCTATCTTGAAAAACAGATGTTATTGTGCTAACTATGGCTAATAGCTCGTTATTATTTTATCTGGGGAGTATGTTTATGTCCGGTGATATTTGTATTCATAATGCTGTTGTGTTTAACGGCTATTCGATGATGAAAAATTGCGCCGTTTTAATCAGAAATGATAAAATTGTTGATGTGTTCAACGAAGAACGGTTTTCGCAAAAAAAATTCAGTGAAGGCACTCGTTTTATTGATGCTAAGGGCTGCAGTATTGCTCCGGGGTTTATTGATACGCACATTCACGGTTTTGGTGGCTATGGAACTGAGGACTGTTCGGTAAAATCTATTCTCAAGATGTCCGAAGGATTGGCCAAATGGGGCGTAACTTCGTTTATTCCGACGCTATATTCCGAAAAGAAAGATAAAATGATACGCGGTATTCGGGCAATTGTAAAAGCAATGGGCAAAGAAACAGGAGCTAAAATCCTAGGGATGCATCTTGAAGGGCCTTTTATTTCTCCCGACAGATTGGGTGTGCAATCCCCCGACACTATAAGTCCGGTAGATTTGGACCTGATGGAAGAATTGTGGAACGCTTCCGAAGGTCATATTATCAATATGACTTTGGCTCCGGAAATAAAAAATATGCGAGAATTAGCTTTGTATTGCATTTCCAAGGGAATTGTTATGCAAGCCGGTCACACCAATGCCACTTATAAACAAATGATTGAGGGGATGCAGGCGCGAATTATGCATGTGACGCACTTGTTTAATGCGATGAGCCGAATGCATCACCGTGACCCCGGGGCCGTGGGGGCAGTGTTTATTCACCCTGAATTATCGTGTGAAATTATTGCCGATGGTATTCATATAGATTCGGAAATTATAAAATTTTTGCTGACCTGTAAGTCTTTGGATAAAGTTGTTTTGGTTACCGATGCTTTAAAGCCGACCAAACAAAAACACGGACCATTATTGGCTAATGGTGAAGAGGTATACTTGGATAAGTGCTTTTATCGCAAGTCGGATAAGGTGATTGCCGGTTCGGCTTTGACAATGATAGACAGTGTGAAAAATATTGTATCTTACGGATTTAGGCTTGAAGAGGCTATTCATATGGCCTCGACTAATCCGGCGAGAATTATGAAACAAGACAATTTAGGAGTTATTGCCCCAGGATATGATGCAGATTTGGTTATGCTCAGCGACAAACTGAAAATAAAATATACAATTATCAAAGGTAAAATTTATGAGAAAGGAAAATTAGTATGCGCGTAATAATAAAAGATGACAAAGAACTGGTGGCTAATTGGGCGGCAAATTATGTTGCTTATAAAATCAATCGGTTTAAACCTACTCCGAACAAACCATTTGTTTTGGGATTGCCGACCGGTTCTACTCCTCTTGGTATGTATAGCAAACTGATTAAACTGTATCAAGAAGGCAAAGTTTCATTTGCCAATGTCGTCACTTTTAATATGGACGAATACATTGGTCTTGCGCCGGAACATCCTCAGAGTTATCATTATTTTATGTATGAGAACTTTTTTAATCATATTGATATTCAAAAGAAAAATATTCATATTTTGGACGGTTTAACCAAAGACTATGAAAAAGAGTGTTCTGAATATGAACGCAAAATTAAAGAAATTGGCGGTATTCATCTGTTTATCGGCGGAGTGGGCGAAGACGGACATATTGCTTTTAATGAGCCGTTTTCTTCACTTTCTTCTCGAACCAGAGTAAAAACACTGACGGAAAGCACCATAAAAGCAAACTCCAGATTTTTTGATTATGATTTATCAAAAGTTCCGACCCAAGCTTTGACCGTGGGTGTCGGTACAATTATGGACGCTAAAGAAGTTATGATTTTGGCAACCGGAAAAAATAAGGCTCAAGCTTTGAAACACAGCATAGAAGAGGGAATTAGCCACGTTTGGACTTTATCAGAATTGCAGCGACATCAATATGGAATTATTGTTTGCGACAAAGACGCGGTTGCAGATTTGAGCGAATCGACTGTGAAATATTTTTTGGAAATTGAAAGCAAAATTCCAGGGTAGAAAATACCCGCCTTTCTTATCTGCTATTGTAACGAACATATTTTTGCTGACAAGATAAAAGTATTATGTCAGAACTTATATTTAATATGGTTTTATCAGTTCCTTTTTTAGTGCGCTGTGCTTTTGCTTATATTTTTTATGTATTTTTCCAAATGTGACTTTAGACAAGATTTTATACATATAATACTTCAGCTTTTTATGTTTTAAGCCAACAGTATTTTTGACTAACCAAGCAGCTGTTTGTAATAACAAATTTTCATATTCATTGGTTGTACGCGCATATTTCCACCAAACATCGGCAAGTTCAACGTTGGTGTTTTTCCACGGCTTCACTGCTCCGGAATAATGAACAACATAAGGATTTTTCCGAACTTTAAAATATTCTAAATATTCTTCAAAACTTAATTGATGATCCAGATCCTTTACAAAATACGGCAAATGCCACAGTACATTCCATTTCATCGGCAAAGGCTGATAATCTCCGTCAAACACAGAATTTAGAACACATTGATCGACAAACAGCGGATTTTTTATCTCTGCTAAATGGTCAATAAACTTGTTTGTAAAATTCATTTTCCGCAGCGTCAAAATATCCAACAGCAACACCCCTGCTTGAAAATAACTTTCGGGATTTTTCATTTTAAGCTTATCGGTTAAATAATCCAACATTTTGCGAGATGTATCAACCCGCATCATCCGCTTCATTTCAATATCCGGAACAGCCGCAACCGCGTGTCCAGACATATCACAGCCATATAACTCCGCAAGATTATGATTGACAACCAAATCGCAATCTAAATAAAGGACACGGTTAAAATTCTTAAAAATCTCGGGAATGAAAAAACGATAATAAGTCGCCATGCTGAAATACGCGTTTAAAGAAAACGAGGAAACATCACACTCATCCAAATACGGATTTATATCAACAAACCGCACAAAAAAATTATCATCAGCCAAAGACAAGATATGTTTTTTGTTATCCGTGGAAATTCCGCCGTCCAAAATATATATTTCATATTTATCTTTTAGCTTTCGATTTTCTTTAATCGATGCTATTGTCACCAAAAGACACGGCGCGTAATTATCATCGGCGGATAGGCAAACCGTCACGGCATTTTCAGAAAACTTTGGCAAAATTTCAATTTTTGCATTTTTTTCAACATGCAGATGCACGCATTTTTTGACTTTTAACCGCTTTTCTTTTTCGGCAATAAATATTCCGGTTAAGCGTTCGGCGACAAACCCCGGCATGCGCTGATTATAATATGTCGCCCGCGGATAATCCATTCTTTGATGAATTTTGAAAAGAATGTCGAATAAGGTTTCGCAATATTCAAAAAACAACTCCCTTTTCATGATAAACATATTATAATAATAGCCTTTGTCGCGTTCTAAATATGGTTCGGCAATCGCGGCGTATTGGGGATGCTGTGCCGTTAGCCATGAGACGGCGTCTTTCAAATCAGAAGTTCCGTGACATTTATCAAACACCTTTAAAGACGAATATCCTTTGCCGTTTTTTTCATACGGCGCGGTAATATCATAATCGGCGAAAGACGCAATTTCATTTTCGGCAAACAAACGGCGGTAATGGCATAACCCAATATAATCCGGATTACCCAATTTATCATAATTTTTCCACGCCCAATAAATGGCGGTCAATTCACAAAAATAGCGATTGAGCTCAGAGATATTGTCGCCGGTATCATCACCAATCATATTATCAAGCATCCATTGATAATCTTCTTGGCTCATAGCGCCATCTTTAGATGCTTTTGTTGCCAGTGCACGCCCTAAATGAATTGGAACAAGAACATCACTTTTAAACAGTACTGCCGGTTTATGATAGCAAACAAGAATTTTTAGAGACATCTCAGGCATATTATTTTCCCTTTAAAATCTGTCCACTGCCTTTAAGCGATCTTTAAGCATTTTCTTTTTTTGCTTATATTTTTGGCGCACTTTTCCAAATGTGATTTTTGAAAGGAGTTTATATTTGTAATACTTCAGCCTATTCTTCCGCCGTTGAATAACATCTTTAGATGATGTTAGCTCTTGTTGTATATTATTTATCGTATTTATTAATAATATATTCTGATAGCGATCTTCTCCATAAAAAGCATTTTGATTACAGTGAATTAAATTTTTAAAAGCAAAAGCTTCACTTCCCCCCAACTCAATCCATTTTTTATGATTCTCATACCATTCTTTATAAGCAGAACCTGCATAGAATTGCCAAGGCTTGCTCTGACCTAACAGATGAATTAAACGAGCTTTTGATTTATCTTCAAAAGGAAAAGCATGATAGATGAGTTTTGGAAATTTATCTACTTTTAGTTTAAAATCTTCAATCATTAACTGTAATATACCTTGTTCGGCATATTTAATATAACTTGAGTATTGATCTAATTTTTGATATAGATATGTTCTTATTTTAAGTGGTTCTTTTAATTTATCCGTAAAAATAATTAATCCTGAAGCATAAGCTTCCGCCATCATATCATAGCCGGGAACATCTTTAACAAAAAACATATGAACGCCATGTTCTTTCGGGTATGGCTCCAAATCAATAGACATCGAAATACCTGTTTTACCATATTCTAATAGTCCTGTTATATCTCCTGTAATTAAAAAATCTGAATCAAACCAAAAAACCTTATGGTACTTATCCAAATATGTCAGCATTTCAAAACGGGCATACGGCATATTGGAATATCCTCTTAACCGTTCTCTATCCTGCTTATTTGATATCTGATAATCATAAATTTTAAAAGTAACTGGAAAAATTTTCTGAATTGCTTGTTTATCTTGTTCGGTAGCTGTCTCATCCGTATAAATAACAATATCATCAAACATATTCGGCGAATATTTTTTCAAGCCCAACAAAACATTTCCGACAGAAAACAAATAGTTTCCTGTCGCAGCCATAACTAATAGTGCGTTTTTTTTCATTATCTATCCTTTCAAAAACTGTCTAACCGCTTTCAAGCGAGCTTTTAAATCTTTACGTTTTTGTTTATATTTTTTACGTTTCTTACCGAATGTAATTTTTGAAAGGATTTTATATTTCCAATATTTGATAAAATTTTTATTTCTGAGAGCTACATCTTTAATGAATTGAGAGGAAATATTTGAGAACTGAGGAGTGTTATTATTTTGTGATAAATTTTTATAAATAATCTCTTCATAGAATGGAGTCATTCGAGCATATTTCCACCAAAAACTGGCAAATTTAACTTTGGGATTAAACCATGGTTTATTTTTTCCTGCATAATGAATAATATACGGATTTTTTTTTGCCAAAATATAATCATTCATTTCATCTATATATAAATTATTAATCAAAATATTGGGATTTGCATTAACCATATTTTCTAAATTACAATCATAATCCCACTGATTACTTATATACATAATTTTGTCTTTTAAAATAGAATTTAATATATCTTGATCTACTATTTTAGGATATTTTATTTCTTGCAATTTATCAAACAAACTATCTTTGATATTATCTTTGTTAAATAACGCAATATTAATTAAAAGGACACCTGCCTGAAAATAATCATCAATTATTCTCAACTTCAATTTAGTTTGAAGATAATTTTCCATCTCATTGTCTATTCTGCGCCATACTTTTACATAAATATCTTTTGTAGCTGCAACATAATTATTTTTAATATTTACATTATATAATTTAGATATATCATTTAACACTATCGTATCACTATCAATATACAATATTTTATTAAAATTCTTAAAAATATCTGCCAAAAAGAAACGATAGTATGTAGAAATATTATAGTCTCCAGATATACCAGAATAAAAGATTTTTTTATCATATTTTTCTAAAAGAGATGAAATATTTACTATTCTAAGTGAAGCATTGTTATAAGACGATAAAATTAGCCTTAATTTTTCTTTATTTTCATCGTTCAAACCCTCGCCAATAATATAAAAATCATAATTATGTTTTTTGTCTGCATTTTCTAATATTGACGTTATACAAACGCCTACATAATATGTATAATTATCATCGGCGGCTAAAACTATAGGGATATTTTGAGAATTTTTATTATCAACAGGAACTAGCCAATCAGAGTTAGTATCCTTAAAAATATAAGGCAATTCTTTTATACTAGATTTATTTTCTTTCTTATTTTCTATCCATAGGCTAGTTAATCTCTCTGCACAAAAAGCTGGTACTCTATAATTGTAAGTAGATACTTTTGAATAATCAATTTCTTTATCTATATCAAAAACAATCGAAAATAACCATTGAATATATTCCATAAAGTATTTTTTTTTCATAACAAAAATATTACATAAGTATTGATAATTTCCGTTAAAAAATTTTTCAGAAAAAGTTGATAAATTCGAACTGTTTTTCTGTATTTTTGATAGCATTATATCTAAGAAATCTTTGTTATGAAAAGTGCAAAACTGTTCTTGTACAGACTCTTTATGATGATATGCTTCTGGAACTATTATATCAACATCTTGAGATAAATAATCTGTAATTGATTTAACATCAAAGTATCTTCTGTAATGCATAAAGCCTATATAATCAGGATTACCAAGTTTATCATAATTTTTCCACGCCCAATACAAAGCTGTCAATTCAGCAAAAGATCTATTCCTGCTTGAAATATTATCTCCCGTGTCATCGCCAATCATATTGTCACACATCCACTGGTAATCTTCCTCACTCATTGCTCCGTCTTTTGAAGCTTGAGTTGCCAATGCTCTACCTAAATGAATAGGTACTAGGACATCACTTTTTAACAGTACTGCCGGCTTATGATATCCGACAAGAATTTTAACATTTGGTTGTTTAGTCATTTTTATTCCTTATTATTTAATGGTATTATTAACACATTTTTTTGTTTGTCCCATTTTGTTCCGCTTGGTAAAACAAACTATGTCGGGTATCTGCGACTATATGGAAAACCAAGACAAATAAATTCTAGTCATCTCTTAAATCTCCTCAAATAGCTGTAAAGCTCTAGCTATACATTGATCCATATTATAATATTTGTAATCGCCTAAACGCCCAAGAAAATAAACATTAGACAATGTCTTTGCTTTTTCTTTGTAACTATTAAATAAAGAGGTGGTTTCTGAATTATTAATTGGATAATAACGATCGTTTTTTCCCAATTCAAAAGCCTCTGAATATTCACGAACAACAATAGTTTTATTACTTTGCTCATTTAAGAAAAATTTTGGCTCGCAAATGCGTGTCCATTCATAGTTGGTTGGATAATTTATTGTAGCTGTTGGTTGCTCGTGTGGATAATTCTTTATTTGTTGCTTAAAATATACGCTACGATATGGTAAGATGCCATATTCATAATTAAAAAATTCATCTATTGATCCGGTATAAAATAATCGTTCATATTCTATATTATCTTTGACATCCATCCAATTTGTATTCAATTCTACTTTAATCAAAGGATTATCAAGCATATTTTCTACCATCTTAGTGTAACCGTTAACCGGCACACCTTGGTACGCATCTTGAAAATAACGATCATCTTTTCCTATAAAAATAGGAACACGAGCTGTTACCGTTGGATCTATTTCCTCAGGTTTTAATCCCCATTGTTTTAAGGTATATCCTTCAAAAACATTTTTATATACAAAATCGGCTAAAAATTGCAAATCTGCGTCATTTTCTTTTCGCAAATCTAAAATTGGTACTTTTACATTATAACCAAATTTTTCAACAAGTTTCTTTTCAATGCGTTCAGCCAAATAAGACGGAAAAACCTTTTCCATAGAATTGAAGTTAAATGGTACAGGCACACATTTTCCGTCAATCCAAGCACTTACATTTAATTGAAATGTATTAAATTCGGAAAATTGTTGAATATATTCCCATATATGTTTATGTATGGTATGAAATGCATGCGGGCCATATTGATGAACCGTTATTCCCGTTTCTTTGTCCTTATAGTCAAAAATATTGCCGCCGATATGATTTCTACGATCAATAATCAACACTTCTTCATGCTTTTGCGTGGCCAAACGCTCCGCCAAAACAATTCCAGACAATCCGCAGCCTACTACAAGGTTTTTCACTTTTCGCATTGTTCTACATTCCTTTTCTTACCGATTCCTTGATATCTAAAGCCATTTTTAGCCGCTTGTTCGGCATCAATCAGATTCCGGCAATCAATAATATTTTTATGACGCATCAAGCTTGCGGCCAAATTCAAATCCAACGTTTTAAACTCATTCCATTCAGTTAGAACAGCCAAAACATCGGCTCCTTTCAAACAGGAATACATATCATCAGCATATTGAATTTTGTCTCCCACAAGCTGACAAGCCGTTCCCATAGCTTTAGGATCATACGCGGTAACATCGGCGTTTTGTTCTAATAAGTTGCCGACAATTTCCATAGCCGGACTTTCACGGCAATCATCAGTTCCATCTTTAAACGCCAAACCTAAAACAGCAATTTTCGGTTTTTCTATATCTTTAACCGCATCCAAAATACGTTCTGCCATTTCTTTTTTACGTTTTGTGTTGCCCTCTATGGCGGCCTTAATCAATGTCATATCAACATCATTTTGGCGCGCCATATAAGCCATAGCCATCGTATCTTTCGGGAAACAACTTCCGCCATATCCGGGACCCGGGTTTAAGAAACGATTACCTATACGGCTGTCTAAGCCCATGCCTTTGGCAACCTCGGTAATGTCCGCACCTGTTTTTTCACAGAAATTCGCCATCTCGTTAATATAATGAATCTTAATGGCCAAAAATGCGTTGGAAGCATATTTGATTGTTTCTGAAGAACGACGCTTTACAAACAACATATTGGTTTTACCTTCAAACGGTTTGTAAAGTTCTCTGATTACATTGCGGGCTTTTTCGGTATTAGCTCCGACAACAATTCTATCCGGATTAAAAAAGTCGTGCACGGCAAAGCCTTCACGCAGAAATTCCGGCAAAGAAACAACATCAAAATTTGCAAATGGATTTTTCTTTGTAATCAAGGCTTCCACATCGTCGCCTGTGCCAACCGGAACTGTTGATTTTGTGGCAATAACCGTGTATCCCGCCAAATATTCGGCCAATTCCGTTGCGGCGGCATGAATATATTTCATATCGGCTTCCTTGGTCACCGGATGCGGCGGCGTTCCTACCGCAATAATTACTAAATCCGCATCGGAAACCCCTTCTTTCATAGACGTTGTAAATTTAATTCGACCGGCTTTAACATTTTTATGAAACAGTTCTTCCAAACCATCTTCATATAATGTAATTTTACCTTCTTGCAAAGCTTCTATTTTCTTGGGCTTACGGTCAATACATACAACCTGATTTCCGAGTTCCGCCAAACCCACACCGGTTGGCAAACCAACGTAACCTGTTCCAATAATGCCTATTTTCATTTTATTTTTCCTTTTTAAACAAATCTATTTGCGTTTTGAAATATTCGATAGTCCTATCCAATCCTTCTGCCAATTTTATCTTTGGCTCCCAACCAAGTTTAGTTTTAGCTAAAGTAATATCCGGACGCCGCTGTGTCGGATCATCTGACGGCAAATCTTTATAAACAACTTTTGATTTTCCGCCGATTTTGGCAACAACCATCTCAGCCAATTCTTTGATTGTAAATTCTCCCGGATTACCGGTATTGACAGGACCGGTAAAGTCTTTCGGACTGTTCATCATTCGAATCATAGCTTCAATCAAATCATCAACATAACAAAAAGAACGCGTCTGATGCCCATCGCCATAAATTGTAATATCTTGTCCGGAAAGTGCCTGACAAATAAAGTTGGAAACAACTCTTCCGTCATTGGGATCCATATTCGGACCGTATGTGTTAAAAATGCGAATAACTTTAATATCCACGCCTTCATGCCGCCAATAGTCAAAAAACAAACTTTCAGCGCAACGTTTGCCTTCGTCATAGCAAGCGCGAATACCATCCGGATTGACATTACCGCGGTAACTCTCAACTTGTGGGTGAACTAACGGCTCGCCATAAACCTCAGAGGTTGAAGTTTGTAAAATTGTGGCGTGGTGTTTTTTTGCCAGTTCCAACATATTGATAGCACCAAACACACAAGTTTTGGTCGTCTTGATGGAATAACTTCCCTGATATGCAGGAGGAGAGGCCGGACAAGCCATATTATAAATCTGGTCAATTTTTTCATCATTAACATTCAATGGTTCGCAAACATCGTGTTCTATAAATCGAAAATTCGGATGATTTATAATTTGGGAAATATTACTCATGCGTCCCGTATAATTATTATCCACGCAAATCACACGATTTCCTTCATTTATCAATCTTACACATAAATTGGAACCCAGAAAACCTGTCCCGCCGGTTACTAAAATAGTCTTCATTTATTTATTCTTCGTCCTATATTTTTTTATTCCGATTAAACCTAAAATTTTTCTTTTAATTTGTTTGATTTTGTATTTTCGATATTTTTTCTTATCTTCTTCTACAAAGAGCATCGGGAGTTGTTTGACTTTTAAGTTTTTATGAGTTGCAATAAACACTCCCATCAGACGCTCGGCTAAAAAGCCATAAACACGTTGCTGATAGGCATCTCTTTTCATAACTTCCGGTTGAATTTGTTTTTCAACTTCAAACAAAATGCTGAATAACCACGTTGCATAAGCATCAAATACTGGCTTATTGGCAATCAACACATTTCCGATGAACATTTGAGAATTATTTTTAAGCTCTTTTTCCGCTATTTTATAATCTGAATGATATTTTTGCTTTATAAGAGCCAACGCTAAATCCATATCCGAAGCATAGTGTGCTTGACTGTAGTAGTCGTAAACAGTAATCTTACTTTGCTTGGTTTTGGTTGGAACAATAAGGTCATACTCTTTTAGTATGTTTTCAATATTTTCTTTAGTTATACCATATTGAGAAGCAAAATCATCGGCAAGTTTGTGAACTTTTGTTTCAGTATTTGCAAAATTTAAAAACCTTCTATAGTGAAATAATCCAACAATATCTGCTTTAACATTCTTCCAAATCCAGTATGTCGCCGTAAGTTCACAGAAGTGTGGATTTTTTTCTGATATATTGTCTCCTGTGTTATCGCACACAAAACCTAAATCTTGATTTGATAAAGCCTTTCCTACCTGAATAGGAATTATGATATCACTATCAATTTGTTGATAAGGCTTATGAAAACAAGAATATATTTGTATCATTGCTTTTCTCCTTCAATCAATATTTTAGATAAAATATATAGTTGCATATCCGTGCTGATATTCCTTTGACTACAATCTAAATAACAAAGTATCATAAAGCCACCTACAGTAATGCCTTGTCCACAATTTAAAGCTCATTTAATATTGTCTTTTGCTTCAAATAAACGACAAAACAATATAATTTAACTAACGTTTGATTATTATACTTCTTATAACGTGTAAAAGTCAACTTTATTTATGTAAAAAGACACATTTTCTTTTAGAAAAATAATAAATTATGAATATCTTTCTTGTTTATTCAAATAGTTAGTATCTATTATTGATGTTTTCAAAATTTATAAATAGTAAAATTATTAACACTCATAAGTCTTATAATTTTTGTTTCAGATGTACCTTTATTTAATAGCTTTATGATATAGAACTTTAAAATATGAATAATTCAATTTCCTGCATATTAGATCCGCACTTTATGGTTTTAATATATGTAAAGCATAAACGTTTGAATTGGAATCTTAAGTTTATGGAATAGTCACTTATTGTAACTTTAAAAAGTGGGACAGGAGTGGGATAAATTCTTGTTCTAAAAAAAGAAAAGACCTAGGCTATAACTACTAAATCTTTGATTTTGTTAATGAGCTCGGTTGGATTACTCCACTTCGTTTCGTTCACTGCGCTCATAGGCATTGCCTACCGGCACACCCCCGTGCGCCTTTCGCTTGTGTCAAACCCGCTTTTTCGCGGCTTCTTATCCCTTGATACTTCACCAACAAAAAAAGCCACCATAAAGGTGGCTTTACTGTTGGTGAGCTCGGTGGGATTACTCCACTTCGTTTCGTTCACTGCGCTCATAGGCATTGCCTACCGGCACACCCCCGTGCGCCTTTCGCTTGT
>CAKQLF010000002.1 GCA_934254585.1 uncultured Alphaproteobacteria bacterium
CAATAAATTTGCCTTATTATTACATAAGTGTCGGTTCGCACAAGATTCTCGGGACAAGCCCGAGAATGACGGTAGCTCTAGGTGTTGGCTTAGTATTTGTTGCGAGTTCTTTAATTTCCCCTCACCCGCAGACAAGTCTGCGGCCTCTCCCGCACGGGGCGAGGTTTTAAACAACATCACATTCAAGGGTTTGGATGTCGTGCGTCAATACGCCGCACTTTTAGAACGACGTGTACAGAGTAGTACACGAGTGAGAAAAGCGCAAGCAGTGACCAGGCAGACAAACCCGATAGGAAGAAGTATGATTGAAATGCTCGGAGTTCTGGCTATAGTTGCCGTGTTGTCTGTAGGTGGCATTGCCGGTTATTCCAAGGCTATGAGAATGTGGCGATCAAATATTCAACGCAATATGATAGCTGAATTTATTGCCGGTGCCATAAAAGTGAAAAGCAATTTAGCGGGACAAAAAAATAAATATTCTAACTTTGAAAATATCACACCGGCTTTAGCTAAAATGGGAGATATACCCGAAGGTGTAACCTATTCAAACGGCAATCTTATCACTAAAGATAATATGAGGGTCATTATAAGATATGGTTTTCAAACTTGGACTAATGGTGGAGAATTACGATATTCCATACTGTTTAATTATAAAAAAGGAAATGACTTTTCCCCAACCATCAGCGATTTTTGCCGCAACCTGATTATTACCGCCCAACAAGCAGCGGAAGAAATCAATTTAATTGCCTATTGGGGAACAGATAGTAATAAAACAGATAATAAATTGAGTGGAGTACAGCTATATAACAGTCAAAACTTGAAGCAGGCAACTCTCAGCGAAATAAACAACAAATGCCAAGACCCATTTAAAGAAGCCGGAGGTGCAACTTTTGAATTACTTCTTTGGCCATACTAATCATTAAATTTTCTCTTCTTTAATTTTTGCAACTTCACTGCGGGCAAGCGCGTCACAACGTTCATTTTCGGGGTGACCGTTATGTCCTTTCACCCACAGCCAGCGAATTTCGTGCTGTTGCGTCAGTTCATCCAATCGTTGCCACAAATCCACATTTTTAACCTCTTGCTTTTTATTAGCCGTACGCCAATTATTGCGTTTCCAATTTGCCAACCATTCGGTAATGCCGTTCATCACATATTTGCTGTCGGTATAAAGTGAAATATTGCAATTGGTTTTAAGCGCGCTCAACGCCATAATCACGGCCATCAGTTCCATACGATTGTTGGTGGTGTTTTCTTCTCCACCGCTTAACTCTTTTTCAATATCCTTATAGCGTAAAATTGCGCCCCAACCGCCCACTCCGGGGTTACCGGAACAAGCTCCGTCCGTAAAAATTTCAACTCTTGCCGTCATTTATTCCACTTTTCGTAAAAACTCGTTAAAAAATTCATTAATCAGCCATTCGTTACTTTCTTCATTTGTCCGCAAAGCCTTAGCCACAAAAGAACGTAAATTATTTTTCAGCCCGCTTATTCTAAACGATTTCGGCGCGGCGCGCTCTGCCCCAACCACGCCGTCAAGCAACAAATCATCTTCAACCAACGGCGACAAAATTATCTCAATCCTTGTAAATTTCAAAATTCCGCGCGGCGGCAGACGTAATTCCGGCTTGGTTATCAAGTTCAAATGCCCCGCTATTCCCTGAATGGCATACATCTGGTTATAATCCAAAAAACGCACTTTGTTATTAACGCCGCCGTAATTCTCGGTAGTGCAAGTTAGATAAAGTTCGCTGGCAATCACATTGCTTTCATTTTTGCAAAAGACATCAAACGAAACTTTGACATATTTGCGCACGGCCTTACCTTTTTTGCTTTTCAGATAAAGAATTTCCGCCTCGTCGTTCTGCACAATTTCCAACTTGCGATTCTCTATCATCAATTCCACATTAGGCTGTGGCTGACGTCCAAACATTCCGGCAATCACCGAATATGGAGCCGGTACATTATTTGAACCTGAACGAATGTAAATATGACTGCCGATTGTGGTCATCAACGGGGCCAAGTCAGATTTAGGAATATAGGTGGCCAAATAACCGTCGCCGTTTTTATCACAAGCAATTATATGATTGCGCACTTTGTTATGGCTCGGAATGGTGCAGCCGGAGATGGCGTTTTCTACCCAACTCATAAAACGATGGACATTGTGAACTTTAACTTTGCTTTTTGCCACATCGCCGACTTCACAATCTCGAGAACATTCAACTCCCCAGATAATTACACCGCCTTCGGAATTGCCAAAACCGGAAATACATTTAGAAAGATTGCGCCTGTCGTCACTACACAAGGCTTGTCCGTGTTTGCCGGTTGAAGCTGCTTGCTTAAAGTCCAAAAACAACTCTTCTGTTTGCCGTTCGCGAATAAACTCGTCCAAGGCATCTTCACCAAAATAAATCAGCTTTTCAAAAATATCTTCAGCTCTGGACATAGCAACACCTCCGGTTGTCATCTTTTTGTTAAGATATCATATTCCGCTTAGAAATGCAAATACTTCTCAACCAAATCATAACTCGGATAATCCCTCAGATTACCCAAAAGCGTATAAGTTGGCTTACTGGCAAAAACCCGACGCGCCAAACGCTGAATATCCTCTTTAGATATGCTATTGATTTTTTCTACAATTTCTTCAACCGGAATCACGCGGTTATAGAGCAAATATTGACGAGCAATCACTTCGGCGGTGGAAGAAGAACTCTCCAACGCCATCAGCATACTCGCCTTGAGTTGAACTTTTACACGTTCCAATTCTTTATCAGACACATAATCATTGACAACTTTTTTCAACTCATCGGCCACTACCGGAACATATTGTTTAATTTCCTCTTCATTCAATCCGGCATAAATTCCAAACATACCGCTGCCGGTGTGTGCGTTGGCAAAGCTATATACCGTATAAACCAAGCCGCGTTTTTCACGAATTTCTTGGAATAAGCGAGAAGACATACTGCCACCCAGCAATGTCGAAAGCACGGTCACCGGATAATAATCCGCATCGTTATAAGGCACTCCTTCAAAGCCAAGCAAAACCTGCGCCTGCTCAATATCGCGGGTTTTGATAGACGAACCGCCGGTATAATGCTGCGCCTCTTTTACATAGTCTGTTTTTTCACGCAAACCGGACATACGGTCTTCAACCATCTTAACAAAGTCATTGTGTTTCAAATTACCAACGGCGGCAACCACCATATTTTCGGCCGCGTAATTATGTTTCATATAATTGTGAAGTTTTTCAGCGTTAAACGAACGGACTTTTTCCGCCGGACCGAGAATACTTCGCCCTAAAGCCTGATTGGCAAAGGCCGTTTCTTGAAAGTAGTCATAAACAATGTCGCTCGGGTCGTCATTGGTTTGTTTAATTTCTTGCACCACAACTTCTTTTTCTTTAACCATTTCCGCGGCGTCAAAAGTCGGAGCCATCACCAAATCGGACAAAACATCGGTAGCCAATTCCAAATCATTTTTAAGCATTTTAGCATAAAAAGCCGTAAATTCGCGCGAAGTATAAGCATTGGTCTGCCCACCCACGTTTTCTATATCCTCGGAAATTTGCAAAGAATTGCGCTTTTTAGTGCCTTTAAACACCATGTGTTCCACAAAATGAGAAATTCCGTTTCTATCTTGTGTTTCACAGGCACTGCCGGTATTCACCCAAATTCCGAGAGAAACGGTTTCGGTTTGCGGACGCTCAGCGGTCACCACACGCAAACCATTTTTCAATGTTGTAAAATTAACTTCCATAAAAAGTCTTGCCTTATCCTAAAAAATTACTTATGAAAGCATTATATTATTTGATTATGATAAATCAACACAAAACTTATAGGGGGGTATATAATGGGGACAAAATTACATTTTGCGGTGGTGCTTTCAGGCTGCGGCCGTGCCGACGGTTCGGAAATTCACGAAGCCGTATGTGCTTTGCTGTGTATTGAAAATATGGGTTGCACCTATCAATGCTTTGCGCCGGATATTGATCAAGCGGCGGTGGTTAATCATCTAAACAACCAAGCTATGAATGAAAAGCGCAATGTTTTGGTTGAAGCCGCCCGCATTGCCCGCGGCAATATTCTAAATCTTAAAGAATTTAACACCAAAGATTATGACGCCATTATCTTCCCCGGAGGGCTTGGAGCCGTCACCAACTGGTGTGATTTTGCCGGACGCGGAGTTTCTTGCAACATCAACACCAGTGTCAAACAGGTTATCCGCAAATGTTGGGAAGACAAAGTGGTTATCGGTGCCATGTGCATCGCTCCGGTTTTGATTGCTTTGGTTTTGGCCGACAAACACGTTAAATTCACACTCGGAGCCGGCGGCGACACCGCCCGCAAATTGGAAGAACTTGGCGCGATTCACGAAGAAGTCGGCGTTTCCGATGTTTGCATAGATGATAAAAATCTGGTTTGCAGTACGCCGGCTTATATGCTTGCCACAAATATGCTTGACGTTTGCCAGGGCGCGCAAAATATGGTTGGAGCAATCTGCCAGCTTTTAGAAGAGCAAAGAAACTGACATAATCACAACGGAAAACGGATAGTTATACAGCATATTCCTGAAGCATCGCAATGTTCACAGGCCGATTTTATTTGAGCCAAAGTAGCATTGCTTAAACACATACGCCCGTTTGAGCAATAAGCATCGCCATAAAATGTTATATCGCCCTTAGTCGAATTAAAAGTGTTTATTGAATAAACAGCGGAATGCAGCGGCGTCATAATATTGTTAAACATCTCGACACATAGTTTAGGCGAAAAGTTTGCAGATATCTTGCTGTCCGCGGTTTCTTGCCAACCACCCAGATAAAAATCCAGAAGCAAAGCATTGCCGCCGCTGTAAGTGCCGCCGCTGTAAGCCTGAACAATATTACCGCTGTTATCCCACATTGCCATATTATTTTCAACTGTCCAACTAGGCGGAACAATATTTATGGCGCGGGCAAAGTCCGTAAAATTAAATTTTCCCATACCGACAGGAACGCTCCTTAAATCATCTAAATGTTCCAGTATTCCATAAATAAGATAGCTGTATTCATTTATGGTTTTATTCAGTTTAAACTTTTCCATAGCCTTGGAATAGCCGGCAATGCCGCCGACGCTCAATACGCCAATGATAGCCAGAACACCGAGCATTTCAATCATTGACCGACCTAAACAACAAATGTCATTGCCGGACGTGACGCACAGTCTGCCCCGGCAATCTAGATTCGCGGCTCTAAGCCCGCGAATGATACTAAAAAGGCACCCGCGAATGCCCCTAAAGAAAAGCCCGCGAATGGCGACGACCAAACGAGAAACTAAATTATTTGTTCCTTTAAAAAATATTGATTTCATATCAAACTTCCCTTTTATTACAATTAACAAATAACCACCTTGATGAAAGGTGGCAGGAAGTTCAAAGCTATTATAGGTAATAGTGTAGGTATTCGGCATATATACATATATACCTTATTAACTACCTTCCTGCCTTGAGCAAAAAGGTAGCTTTTACGTTCTCTCACGAACAACCTATAGAGGCTTTGAACCCTCACAACAGTCATCAACCATTGCTCTTTCAGCCTATAAAATAAAAAATCAAATGTCAATATTTTTACAAGTTAAAAACTCGATAAAACACTTGCAATGCGCAAATTTTAGTCTATTCTAAAGGCAGTTATTGATAAAAAATGCATTTAAAGGATTGTTACAACTATGAAAAATAGAACCAGATTTGCGCCAAGCCCGACCGGATATATGCACATCGGCAACCTGCGCACGGCTTTATATGAATATTTAATCGCCAAATCCGCCGGCGGAGATTTCATTCTGCGTATTGAAGATACCGACCAAAAACGCTATGTGGAAGGCGCGACCGATATTATCTTCAAAACCTTGAAACGTGTGGGTATGAACTGGGACGAAGGTCCGGATATCGGTGGTGAATTTGGTCCCTATGTACAATCCGAACGTCGTGAAATCTATCAAAAATATGCTCACAAATTGGTTGAACTTGGCGGCGCACATTATTGTTTTTGCGCTCAAAAAGAAGAAAACGAAGAAGCTGACGAAGACACGCCGGAAGCACATATAAAATTTAAAGACCCGTGCTTAAAAATTTCTCTTGAAGAAGCAAAAAAACGGGTTGCTGCCGGCGAGCCATACACCATTCGCCAAACCATAAACAAAAAAGGCACTTCGATTTTTCACGATGTGGTTTATGGTGATATTGAAATTGATTATGACGAACTTGACGAAGGGGTTCTGCTAAAATCTGATGGTCTGCCAACCTATAATTTTGCCAACGTGGTGGACGACCATTTAATGCAGATAACTCACGTTGTGCGCGGTAATGAATATATTTCTTCCACCCCTAAATATAACCTGATTTATGAGGCGTTTGGCTGGACTCCGCCGATTTATGTTCACGTTCCGCCGGTTATGAAAGACGCTCAACACAAATTAAGCAAACGCAACGGCGACGCTTCTTTCCAAGATTTGGTGGCTAAAGGCTATTTGCCGGAAGCAATTTTGAACTATATCGCCCTGCTCGGATGGAACCCAGGAACAGAGCAAGAAATCTTTTCATTGGAAGAGCTTAAACAATGTTTTTCAAGTGAAAGATTAAATAAATCTCCGGCAATTTTCGATATTACCAAACTTACCTGGATGAATGGTTGCTATATCCGTAACCTTTCTGAAACAGACTTCCATAAACTGGCTTTGCCGTATTATAAAAATTTAGAAAACAAAAATATGGATTTAAACTTTTTAAGCAAAGTGTTACAACCTCGTATTGAAGTATTAAATCAAATAACCGAACAAACAGACTTTTTAGCCGAAATGCCGGAATATGACATTGCTTTATATGAAAATAAAAAGATGAAAACCAATCCGGAAATAGCCGCTAAAGCCCTGAATTTAGTTTTACCCGTGTTGGAAAACATTAACGATTGGACTAATGAAACCTTGTTTAACACCCTAAAAGAAACCGCCGCTGCCAATGAAATGAAAAACGGACAAATTCTCTATCCGGTGCGCATAGCTCTCTCCGGAAAAGAAACCACCCCGGGTGGCGCAACCGAATTGGCGCATATTTTGGGTAAAAACGAAACTTTGTCGCGTATTAAAAACGCCATAACCAAATTAGCTTAATTATTTTATAAAAACAGGAGTACATCAATGCCTGCTTTACACATTTTGCGCCGAACCGGAATATCAAAAAAACGATCAAAAATTGGCACAGTGATTTGTATTGCGATTGTACTCCTGTTTTTGTTTCCCGAATATCCTAAGCGTTTGATTTATCCATTTTTATTTGCTGAAAAAACATCTGAAACACTGACAATTTCACAAGATGGCAATTATAAAGACGTTAACCTGAATGTGTTTGAGTTTACCAGAAATAAACATATTTATAAGTTGCAGCCTAAAACACAATACAGCATCACAGCTAAAATCGGCTATATCGACCATTATGACACCATTCTGAATAAAATGTATCGCGGACATAGCCAAGATGATTACATCAATCTAGTGCCGGTGGATTTGCTTATGGTTTATGGAGATATGGCCAAACCGGAAATTTATAAACTTTTTGAGTTTGAACACGAAGAACGAACAGGTTTTATCAAGTGTAAAGGTGTAAAATATAAAGAATCTTTCTTTTCGTTTTATGCTTCTGATTCAGAACGTGAGAGAAGTGAAAAGAATTACGCACATTGCGAAACATATATGAAAAACCATCAGTTTAATAATTATCACCCTATTCCGGCAAATGAAAATATAAACAAGGGATTACATACACTGATTGCCGGTGATGTTGTACACATTGAAGGTTATTTGGTTGACGTACCGTCTATGGGTATGCTCACCGGAACCAGAACCAATCAACATCATGAGTATGTAATGAGCGGGGTAAACCCGGGAATGTGCTTTATTCTGTTTACCACTAAACTGATTGTTAATGGTCACACTTATCAATAAGGAGAATATCCGATGAAAAAATTTATTTTTATTTTCTTACTTACCATACTGACCTCGCCCGCAGTTTTTGCCTCTAAAAAATGGCAATGGTCAACACCAACCAATATTCAGCCTGAAAATATTGAAAACATTGCAGATAAACCGCTTGCAATTCCACAGCCGGAAAGCAATGAAGAAACCTCAAGCTCCGATGATTTAGATAATCTCAACCAACTTTTGTCTTTTGGTGAAAACGATTTTGAAAAAGCCGACATTAATCATAATAATTACGTAGATGAAAATGAGTTTTTACTGTTTCAAAAAAACAATTTTTCAGTATTAACCGATGAAACATTTAAGCAGCTGGACTTAAACCAAGACGGAATAATTTCGGAAGAAGAAATTACTACTTATTATCAAAAACAAACCGGCAATGATTCGCAAGCAATGTCTGAAATTGCAGAGCGTTTTCAAAAGGCCGACCTTGACGGTAACAACAGCTTAGATAAAGTAGAATTGGAGCACTTTTTGCAAGAATCCATCTATCAAAACAATAAAATGATATTTAACTTGTTTGACACAAATCAAGACGGCCGAATTTCTAAACGGGAATGGGAAGAAATTACCACAATGTTCAATACGTTTCAAACTATGAACTAATCCAGTTCCATCACTTGTTTATATCTTTCGTCAATTGACATCTGGTCGAGCACCAGTTGGTTAATTTCCATAACTTTATCATCATCAATATTTAGGGCGTGAGCCGTCTTTATGACAAAATCGACCTCGTTGTCATCTAAATCACCATCGCCGTTGGCAACGCTAAGCAGCTCTTTGATTAAGAACAGACAGCTCGTGCGGTCAAACCTTCTTTTAACTTCGCTGATAACTTCATTTTCAGACAAAACTTTAGTCAGTTCTTCGGTATATTTTTTAGGTATTTGATATTGTTCGGCCAGATTTTTCATAAATGAACGTTCGTTAGCATCAACTTTACCATCTTTACCAATCATTCTTATAATCATACGTAAAAATAATAACTTTTCTTCAACTTCTAATTTTTCCACATATTCAAAACCTTTAACCATAACTTTCTCCTTATTTTTTTGATATTTGTAGCATAATACCTCATATTTGTTAATTTTTTATGACAGAAAATTATTATTTTCTCCATAAAACGGCTTTTTACGGCTTTAAACAATTGTCACTTGACTTTTGTTAATTTTTGTCTACTATAATAGGCATCAATTTATTATTAACTTAATTTTTATCATTATGGAGCAGATTAAATTTGAAGCATTGCGTGATTGTCTGAAAAAATATGACATAACCAGAGAAGAATTGTATAAATTTGCGAATTCTGAGTATAAATTTATACCAACTCCGCTTCCGATTGTGCTAAAAAAAGGCAATGAACTTAAAATTATTGGCGGGTTTGATTCTTTTCACATAGATGAAATTTGGGGAATTCAAATTCACGATAATTACTTACTACGTTTCAATTCTTTTTCGGAAAAATCTTTTAACAATATTCAAAAAGAAGTTTCCAATCTGATTTTTAACGGTAAGGAATGCTCATTACCAAAAAATTCAGATGTTGAGCTTATTTTTGACTCTTTAGTTTATAATTACGACAAAATATTAGAAACTAAAGAGCTGGCAATCAAAAACGGATATATTGAACATACTTGGAAGTTACTTGCTGGTTTTTGGTTTAATGAATACAGTATATATTTTCTCTCAGAAGACAGCGTCTCTTGCAATAATTTATATCGCCGTATCGGATTTCGGCCGGCAAGAAATTCTCAGGGAATTAGAGAAGATTATATACTATCTTCAAATATCAATGTAAACTTAATTATCAAAATTTAACTCTGGCGAACAAAAAATCCTGTGCATTTTAGCACAGGATTTTTTGTTTAATGCGCCGAAGCCCAAGTGTCGCCGACACCGGTTTCCACAACCATTTTCACCGCCGTATCTGCTGCCTCTTCCATAATTTTTTGTAACAAAGCGGCAGTTTGTTCAGCGTGCTCGGTTTTAACTTCCAAAACCAATTCATCGTGCACTTGCAGCAATAAGCGTCCGTCCAACTGATGCTCTTTCATTGCTTGAAAAACCTTCTGCATTGCCAATTTTACAATATCGGCCGCCCCGCCCTGTATTGGCGCGTTTATAGCCGCGCGTTCGGCAAAAGAGACCACACGATGATTTTTATCATTAATCCCAAGCACAGCGCATTTACGTCCCATCGGTGTCAAAACATAGCCGTGACCACGGGCAAACGCTATGGTCTTTTCCATATAGGTTTTAACTTCCGGCATTGCGGCAAAATAAGAATCTATATATTGTTTGGCAATTTCCTTTGTGGTACCGATTTGTTTAGCCAAACCAAATTGAGAAATTCCATAGACAATACCAAAATTAATGGCTTTAGCGCGGTTGCGGTGTTCTCTATCCACTTCTTCGGGCTTTAATCCAAACACCCGAGCAGCTGTGGCGGCGTGAATATCAATTCCGGCGGCAAAAGCCTCTTTCAAGGCCTTAACATCAGCCACCGACGCCAACAGACGCAACTCCATCTGGCTGTAATCGGCAGCTACAATTTTATAGCCCTTTCGCGCCACAAAGCAAGCACGGATTTTACGTCCGATTTCCGAGCGGTTCGGAATATTTTGCAAATTCGGATTAGATGAGGCCAAACGCCCCGTATTGACAACGGTTTGCGAAAAGGTTGTGTGCACGCGGTTGTTCTTATCTTTAACTTCCAACAAAGCCGTGGTATAAGTTGATTTTAGTTTGGCATAACTGCGCCACTCCAAAATTTTAGCGGCAATTTCGTGTTCTTCCGCCAACTGTTCCAAAACTTCGGCACTGGTATTGTAATTTCCGGTTCCGGCCGTCTTTTTAGCCCCGCTAAAACCGAGTTTATCAAACAGAATTTCTCCGATTTGCTTTGGAGAACTCAAGTTAAAAGTTGTTCCGGCCAATGCAAAAATTTCGCTTTCAATCTGCTTCATTTGCCGCGCAAATTCATTATTAAGTTCCGCCATACAATTTTCATCAATTGTAATTCCCTCGTCTTCCATTTTCATCAAAATTTGAATCAAACGACGGTCGAGCATTTCATAAACATACATTTTATGTTCGTGAAACAGATTGTCCTTCAGCAGATTATAAATACGCAAAACATAATCTGCGGTTTCAAAAACATAATTTCCGTATTCTTCGGAGAAAAAATTAATTTTTTTAATTTTTTGAGTTAGTTTCGGCTCGGCGATTTTTTTATCCAACAGCATTTCGCTTAAAACCGCAAGCGTGTGTTCGTGCAGTGAACTGTCAATATCATACGACATCACGGCCGCGTCGTGATATGGCCACAAATCCAACTGTTTGCCGCAAATCTTATTCAGATAATGCCATTGAGTTTTCAAATCCAAGGCGATTTTAAGAATATTTTTATTTTCAAATACCGCCGTCAAGAATTTACAAACCATATCATTGCTTAATTGCGAAAATTCCTCATGCGCAAACAAATCAGCTCCGCCGGCAACTTGCGGAATCGGCAGATAATACGCGCTGTTTTCGGCTGTGCTCAAACTCAAAGCCTCCGGTTCAACCCCATTGTGCATCACTTGGAAACTAAACTGCCGAGTTTGCATAATTTCTTGGTGCAATAGTTGTAAATCTCCGCGGTTTTGCACTTTTATATATCTTGCCGGTTCTTCTTTTTTTGTTATCGGCTGACCGCCCCCTAAAGCGCAACACCTGTCCTCAACCCATTTTTGAAGCTTAGGCAAAATGCTCTTAAACCCCAATCCGGAAACAAAATTCAATAATGTTTCGGCATCAGGAGCCTTACACTTAAATTCTTCCAATGAATGTTCCACCGGCACGTCATTTTTCAAAGTCACCAATTTAAGCGACAACTCGGCCGAAGCTATATTTTGCATTACCATTTCACGGCGTTTTGCTTGTTTTATATTTTTCGCATTATCCAAAACGCCTTGCAGCGAGCCAAACAAATTGACCAATTCGGCCGCCGTTTTCGGTCCAATCCCCGGAATCCCCGGAATATTATCAATTTTATCACCGGAAAGAGCCTGCACATCTACCACCTTATCGGGATACACGCCGAATTTTTCCTTAACATCTTCCGCTGTAAAGAATTTATCTTTCATTCCGTCATAAAATTCCACATGAGGACGAATAAGCTGCATTAAATCCTTATCTGCCGAAACCACAACTGCGTCGTGACCGGCCTCGACCGCTTGTTTGGCATAAGTGGCAATCAAATCGTCCGCTTCATAACCTTCTTGTAAAATACACGGCAAATTCAGATTTTCCACCGTTTTGTAGATTAGTTCAAACTGAGGAATCAACAATTCCGGAATTTCGGCTCTGGTCGCCTTGTAATCGGCAAAAAAATTGTTGCGAAAGTTTTTTCGCTTAGCGTCAAACAAAACCACGCAATAATCACAAGGAATAGTTTTTATCAGACGCATAAACATCGTTAAAAAACCATAGACAGCGTTAACCGGTGTTCCGTTAGGCGCAGTCATTGTCGGCAACGCATAAAACGCTCTGAAAATATAACCCGAACCATCAATCAAACAAACTTTTGCCATTTTATTTTCTCCTTAACCGCCAATATAAAAGCTTTTTTGATTTTCGCCAAGTATTAAAAATAAACAACAGTAAATTTGTTTATAAAAACTTCTTTAACTTATTTTATTTATTATGCGCTAATAAGAATATTTAGCAATTGAAGGTGTGATATGCCGCAGAATCTTAAACAAAAAATTCGCCGTAATTTGAAGAATGGCTTAGTCTATATGGAAAATACCGTTAAAAAGACCAAAGCCAAAAGTTCGGCAAAGAAAAAATCCGGAGCTAAAAAATCCCGCAACTCTAAAAAGAAGAACAATTCAAAGTCACTATTGAAAACTTTGTTTATTTTAGGACTTTGGCTTGGACTGTTTTTGTTTATCACCATCGGCTCTTATGTGACATATTGCTATTTTACAATGCCGGACATAGCCAAGGCTGTGGCACAAACCCGTCAACCCTCAACCACAATTATGGCGGAAAATGGGAACGATATTGCTAAATTCGGCAACGTTTACGCCGACGTGATTTATCCCGATAAATTACCGAAAAATTTAACCAACGCCATTATTGCCACTGAGGACCGACGTTTTTATAAACATTTTGGTTTTGATGTTTGGGGTTTCGGGCGGGCTATGGTCACAAACCTGTTTCGCGGCCGCTATGCTCAAGGAGCTTCAACCATTACTCAGCAAGTGGCTAAAAACATTTTTCTAACCCCGAATAAAAACATCAAACGCAAGGTGCAAGAACTTTTATTGGCCTTTTGGTTGGAAAATAAGCTGACTAAAAATCAAATTATGGCTCTTTATTTAAACAGAGTTTATTTCGGTTCCGGCAACTATGGCGCGGAAGCCGCCGCCAACTGGTATTTTAATAAAAGCGCGGCCGATTTAAACTTGCGTGAAGCGGCTCTTTTAGCCGGTATGCTGAAAGCTCCTAACCGCTATAATCCGATATTAAACCGTCAAAACGCCTTAAAGCGCGCCGATGTGGTTTTAAACAATATGCGGGAATGTGATTATATCAACGAAAAACAATTTGCCGCGGCAAAAAATTTGCCGATAAGTGATGGTCAGCAATATCGTGTCAGCGGCGGCAAGCATTTTGCTCAATATGTTTACGACGAAGTAAACAGCTATGTCGGAGAACGCTCGGTAGATGTAAATGTAATGACAACTCTTGACCAAAAACTGCAAGAAGCTGCCGAAAAGATTTTACACTCGCATATTTGGGGTGCGAAAGGCAAAAATGTGAGCGAAGGTGCCATTGTGATAATGGATTATAACGGCGCAATTAAGGCGATGGTCGGCGGTATGGATTATAACCGCAGCCAATTTAACCGCGCGGTGCAATCTGTACGTCAATCCGGCTCGGCCTTTAAGCCGTTTGTTTATTTAACCGCTTTACAATATGGTTTTGCTCCGGACAGCATTGTAAACGACGCACCGCTGAAAATAGGTAAATGGCAACCGGCAAATTACAGCAAACGCTATTATGGCAAAGTTACGCTTGATTATGCCCTAACCCATTCCTTAAACGTAGCAACTGCCGCGCTTTCCCGCGAATTATATCTGAAAGATATTGCCGCCAACGCGCAAAAAATGGGAATTGGCACCAAAATTACTTTAACGCCGTCTATGGTTTTGGGCACAAACGGCGTTAGAGTGATTGATATGGCGGCTGCTTATGCTGTTTTAGCCAATGGAGGCTATGCCGTTTGGCCACACGCCATAAATGAAATTTCCAGTAAAAACGGACATCAGCTTTATGTTCGGCAAGCGGATAAGCAAAAGCAAATTATAGATGGAACAATTGTACGGCAAATGGCCGAAATGCTCAGCCACGTCATTAATCGCGGAACCGGCAAAAAAGCCCGATTACCATATTTTGCCGCCGGAAAAACCGGTACGACGCAAAATTATCGTGACGCTTGGTTTGTGGGTTGGGCCGGCGGTTATGTGGCCGCGGTTTGGGTTGGCAACGACAATGAAAAACCAATGAATAAAGTCGGCGGCGGCACTATTCCGGCGGAAATTTGGCACGATGTTATGTTGGCGGCGCACAATATAAATCCGATAAACACAACGGAAAATGACGGAATAGCCTCGCTTATTGATGATACCGCGACCGCTTCCGACAGTATTGGTGATTTAATTGAAGAAGAAAATTTGGATAATTCCGTTCAAGATTCTTCGTCAACTCCGTCGACTTTGGATGGTTTAATTGACAGCATATTCTAAGAAGTGAAAAATATGAAATTTCACCATAATATGTTATTTATCAAAAATAAATGACCAAAAAACAATCACTGTCTTCTTTTACGGCACAATAACTACAAGCTTGATGTATTGTTACAACATCCATATCCCGTAGACACTTTTGGGATTCAGAACACTCAGTATCACCAAAATAAAAAAATCTTTTATTTACGCCACTTAAATCAAAAAAATCTACTCTATGAATAACTGAATGTAGTGGCTGAAAAAGTCTTTGCATTAAATTTTCACATAGTTGTGTAGAAAAATCCGGAGATGCATCAAGCGTCAAATCAAAAACCAATTCGTTATAACGTGATAACAAATGAAGACGATTACCGATTTCATCTTTGACTTTGGCAAAAGAATAATAATTTGTATCCCAAGATGATGGAATTAAATCAAGTGCCAACACAGCGTCTTTTATAGATGTCTGCCCTCCTGTTACAACTAAGGATTTTCTATACTCAACTAATCCACGAAACAAATAAGCATATTGATCAACCAATCGATTTAATTTATACATATCCATCGCTTTGGAATAGCCGGCAATTCCACCCACGCTCAAAACGCCGATTATGGCCAAAACGCCAAGCATTTCAATCATTGACCGGCCTAAACAACAAATGTCATTGCGAGCACAGCAAAGCAATCTGGTAACCTCGCCCCGTGCGGGAGAGGTCGACACGGTAGTGTCGAGTGAGGGGTAATTAAACAACTTGCAACCACTGAATAGACGCCCCCTGTGTCCGTCACCCACGGGCGTGACGCACAGTCTGACCCGTGGATCTAGATTCGCGGGTCTAAGCCCGCGAATGAGGCTAAAGAAGTGCCTTAGAATACCACTTAAAAAGTGCCGATTAATGACATTGTGCCCACAAATCACCTCAAAAACCCGTCTTAAAAGCCCCATTTTGCCATTTTCTAACACTTTGATTCTCCTTTATTTTTTCTTCTTTTAAAGTCCAATTTAAACCACCGTTTAAAACGGACTCTCAAAAATGGAAAATCAAAAAAATCTCCAAACCCGAAAAAATGTTGAAAATATAAAAAGTTATTGCAATGTTTGCACCTTTCTCCTATACTCCAAAATATAGCAAAAAAGAGTCCAAAAATAACGGTGGTTTAAAACGGACTTTAAACCATATCCCAACTAACTGTTTTAGCCTGTTTTATTTTGTTTTTTAGTTTTTACGAAGATAAATTTTATTGATTTATTAAAAAGAGTTTGCTAGACTTTGGACATTAAACAATTCACCTATTTTATGAGGAAAGAAAGATGAAAAATAAGCAATCAAAAGGTCTCTCTCTCTCTCTGCAAATTCTAAATGTCTGATTAAAGGCACATTTTCTGCTGTTACAGACGTTTTTGCAAGTTTTTTCAGAAAAAATGATATATTAAAAAATAACAAGCTCAACAGCGATTCTGTGACCTCTCCCGCACGGGGCGAGGTTTTAAACAACATCATATTTAAGGGATTGGATGTCGTGCGTCAATACGCCGTACTTCTAAAGCGACGCGTACAGAGTAGTACACGAGTGAGAAAAGCGCAAGCAGTGAACAGACAGACAAAACATATTGGAAATCTTCTTCCGCAATGTGCGTCAGATGCGACGGGATTTTTAAGCGACGTGTACAAAAAAAGTACACGAGCGCAAAAATTCCTAGCAGATGGCGTGCAGTGTGGAAGAAGTATGATTGAGATGCTCGGCGTTCTCGCCATAATTGCAGTTCTCTCAGTCGGCGGTATCGCCGGCTATGGCAAAGCAATGGAAAAGTTTAAGATTACTAAAGCTGTTGGTGATTATGCAATACTTATACAGGGATTAGTAGAACATCTTTCTGACTTCAGAAAATTAAATGCCGGTGGCAATGTATATGGTATAGCCGAACCTGTACAAGCACTAGGATTGGTTCCTGATAATTGGATAATAATACAAAAAAGGGACGAACATCAGCCTACTTTTTCGGATGCTTACGGCAATTACAGTTCTGTGTTCTCGCGCTATAACAGAGTAGTATTCAGCATTGCAATAGGAGGGCAAAATAATACAAATGGAGTGACAACAACACCGGCATTTTCCACAAAATTTTGCGAAGAAATTTTGACTAATGTTTTTGCACCTTTACACAGTTTTATTGTTTTCGCCGGTGTCTGGAGATCAGGAAATGATAATAATGACCACACAAATTCTTGGTATGGAGACAAATATTGCGGCAGTGAATATCGCAGATGTTTAACAAGCATAACCCCTATACAAATTAACGAAGTTTGCAAAAAATGTGAAGGAAAAACAGAGCAATGTTCTGTTACTGTTGAAATGGAATGACGGGCGCCGGTGGCGGCTATTCAGTGGTTACTCCAATCCCATTAAGTACCCCTCACCCGACACTACCGTGTCGACCGATAAGCCATCAAATTCAAGGGATTTAATGTCGTGCGGCAATACGCCGTAACTTTTAAAGCTATTTTAATTTTAATTGGCTAACAGACGAGATTTTTCACGATTCCAATCACGCTCCTTCGCCGTTTCCCGTTTGTCATAAAGCTTTTTACCCCGTCCCAAACCTATTTCCAACTTTGCTCTGCCATGATTGTCAAAATATAGTTTCATGGCAATCAAGGTCGCGCCTTTTCTCGCTAAAGAATTTTGGATTTTTACAATTTCTTTATGATGAAGCAACAATTTGCGGTTACGTCGTTCAACGTGGCTTTCATATCCTTTATTAACATATTCGGCAATAAAAATGTTAGACATATATAGTTCGTCTTTTTCAACAATGCCATAAGCGTCATTGATATTGGCGTGCCCCAAGCGCAGTGATTTAACCTCTGTTCCGGTTAAAACCAAACCGGCCTGAAAAACTTCGTCTATGATATAATCAAAATGCGCCCGTCGGTTTTGCGCCACCTGACCGGTAGAAATATAATCCGCTTTTTTACTTTTTCCCGCCATTATTTCACAGCTTTTAACGAAGTTTCTACTGTTTTGCTTTCAGTCGGTTTCGGCTCTGTTTTTGGCTGTTCTTGCGCTTTTGCTTGCGCTTGGCTGACAGATGGTCTCGGCTGCGCTTCCGGACGACGTGAACGCGGCATGCAATTGCCTTCAATATACGCTCCGGGTTCCAAAGCAATTTTATTGTAATAAGCGTTTCCAATTAAACGCGCGTTGTTGGCTATAAACAGTTCATCCGTGTCGATAATGCCGTTAACCGTGCCATAAACACTCAATGATTTGGCTTTGATGTCGCCCACAATATAGCCGCGCGTGCCGATAATCACTTCATTGCACATGATATTGCCTTCTAATTTGCCGTCAATATGAATTGTGTCACCGCCCCAGATATCGCCTTTTATTTTGGTGTCACAGCTGATAATGCTTGGTACAGGAGTATTGGAGCCCCTGCTCATTCGAGCTATTTTCAAATAAATTAAACGTTTTAAACTTCTCATTTCAATCTCCTTAATTCAGGCTGTTCAAGGTTATAAAAGCAGCCGGATTCACATTTGCCCCACGATACAATACTTCATAGTGCAAATGATTTCCTGTGGCGCGGCCGGTGCGTCCGACTTCACCCAAAGCTTGATTATAAGCCACTTTGTCCCCTGTTTTAACATAAATTTTGCGCATATGTGCATATTTTGTCACAAAACCATTGCCGTGGTCAACCACCACCAAATTGCCATAGCCGTTTTTTTGATATCCGGCCGATGTTACCTTACCGGCGGCCTGAGCGGAAATACGACTGCCCGCCGCCGCCCGCATATCCAAACCCTTATGGTTAGCCAAATAAGCCTTAAACGGGTCTTGACGCGTGCCATAAGATGAACTTAATTGATAGCGGTAAACCGGTTTTCCCAGCGGCACGCTTTTCATTGCCCGCTTATAATTTTCTAATGTATCTATTTGTTGAAAAGTCGCCGACATTTTTTTTAGCAATTCTTTATTTTCAATTTTCATGCCTTGCGCCGGCTCAAAAGCCCCGCCCTTGCCTTCTTTTATGTTTGAAAGCGGATTAAAATAACGATTTTTATCTTTAAGTGATTTATTAATTTGTGTCAAAGAACTTTTAATTTGCTCAATTTCCCGACCTGAAAGTTTATGAATTTTATCCAAAATAGCGATTTCAGCTGTTTCCAACCCTTTTACGGTTTCTTGCAAATTGGTGATTTTACCGCCCAATTCTTCTATTTTTTGTTTTAGTTGGTTATTTTCGGTCTGCACCAAATCCTTTTGCAACAACGCTTCTTTTTTAGTAACTTTTTCTTCTACCTTATCGGCATCTATCCAACTTTCTGAATCGGCAATTTGTTTGATTTTATCTTCAACAACCAATGCTTTTTCTTTATAATTTTCTATTTCTTTCAGACCATCTCCGGCTTCATCAATTGAAGAAACCACATTTTTCAAATTATTCTGCAGAGCCGTAACATCGGACATCAAATCAATATAAGCGTCGCGTGTTTTTCCCAGTTCTTTATCTTTGTGATGAATAATTTTTGCCGAAACGTGATAAAAATAATAATTATAACCCGACCACGCAAAAACCGCCGCAAACAGCATCAACGCAAACACTTGTAAACGGTGAGAAATATTAAATACTTTAGCTCTTCCGTTGCTACGGAATATAATTTCCTTATCAGCCAAAAAAGGCTTCTTTTCCGCATAAAGAACCTTTTGCTTCTTAAATTTGAACTTATTTTTCTTCAAAAGTTTTTTCAAAAAATTATTCCTCAAATAAGACAGGGTTACACTTTAACCGATTTATATATAACAGAAAAATCAAAAAAATAAAGCCTTTTTTTAATACCAGCACACCGCAATGTTAATAAACTGATATATTCCATTTTTTTACATACCATTTTTGCACATATTTTTAGTGATTACGCCACAAAAAATATGGATTTTTTACAAATTATTTTTTATATTGAACCTTAATTATTAAGCGAAAGGTTATAAAATGAAAAAGTATTTGATTTACGGCACTGCCTTGCTGATTATCGTGAGTGTCAGTTATAAACTTATGAACCGCAATACCGACGGTATTGTTTATAAAACGCAAAAAATCGAAAATGGCGACATTATGGAGAGCATTACCGCCTCCGGCACAATCAATCCGCTTTCCACAGTTTCTGTCGGCTCTCAGGCTTCGGGTCGCATTGCCGAAATTTATGTCGATTATAACTCTGTTGTTAAAAAAGGTCAGCTCTTAGCCCTGATTGATCAAGAAAACGCCAAAGCCACTGTTCAACAGCGTGAAGCAGCTTTGGACATTGCTAAAGCGCAGGTCGCCGTTGAAGAAAACAATATCAAATACTATAAAAAAGCCTTAAACCGCATTTCCAAACTGAACGCTTCAAAATATTCCACCGAAAAAGACTTGGAGGCGGCCGAGCGCGACTATGACAATTCCGTGGCTCAGTTGGCACTGGAACAAGCACAGGTCAAACAAGCGCAAGCTTCCTTAAATTCGGCGCAAACCGAACTTTCTTATACTGAAATTAAAGCTCCGGTTGACGGCATTGTCATTTCTAAATCCGTGGAAGTCGGGCAAACCGTGGCGGCAAGTTTTGAAACGCCTGAAATTTTTTCGGTGGCCGAAGACTTAACCAAAATGCAAATTGAAGCCTCGGTGGTTGAAGCGGATATTGCCAAAGTCAAAGAAGGTCAACAAGTGCGTTTCACAGTTGACAGCTATGCTGACGATTATTTTTACGGCACCGTAACTCAAGTTCGCAACGAAGCCATCACCACCTCAAATGTGGTAACTTATACAGTGGTTATCGGCATAGATAACACCGATTTGAAATTAAAACCGGGAATGACCGCCAATGTTGAAATTATTACCGCCGAAGAAAAAGGCGTGATGCTTGTTCCTAACCAAGCTTTGCGCTTTTATATCGACGACAGCGACAATGCCAAACGCTATAAAGACCGCGGAGTTTGGATTATTAAAAACGGCAAGCCGGAACGCGTCACCGTAAAAATCGGGGTAAGCGACGATGATAACACGCAAATTTTAGAAAGCTCCTTAAAAATCGGTGATGAAGTTATTGTTTCTAAAGAAACTTCCGCCGCTGACGCCAAAAAAATGAAATTTAGGATGCCTCACTGATGAAACCGCTGATACAACTGAAAAATATTCATAAAAGTTATCCTTTGGATGGTTTTGATTTAGAGATTTTGAAAGGAATAAATCTAGAGATTAAAGCCGGTGAATTTGTGGCTATTATGGGGCCTTCCGGCTCGGGAAAATCGACATTGATGAACATTTTGGGCTGTTTGGACACCCCTACTTCAGGCGAATATGTTTTAGACGGCGAAAACATCGAACATTTAAGCGGTGATGAGTTGGCCGAAATCCGCAATCGTAAAATCGGATTTGTCTTTCAGGGTTTTAACTTGCTTTCACGCACTTCGGCTCTTGAAAATGTTGAATTGCCAATGATTTATGCCGGAATAAACGATAAAGAACGTAAAGAACGCGCCGAAAAAGCCTTGAACAGCGTCGGCTTGCATGAGCGTATGCACCATCAACCCAACCAACTTTCAGGCGGACAGCAACAGCGCGTGGCCATAGCTCGCGCCATTGTTAATGAAGCTCCGATTATTTTTGCCGATGAACCGACAGGAAATCTTGACACCAAAATGAGTGTGGAAATTATGGATTTGTTTAGCAAACTCAATGAAAATTTACACCGCACCATAATTCTTGTAACCCACGAAGAAGATATCGCCTTATTCGCCAAACGCATCATCAAAATTGTCGACGGTGAAATTCATTCCGACATCATAAACCAGAAAAGAACTCAAAAATGATTGAATTAAAAACAATTTATAAAATAGCCATTCGGGCAATTCAGGCCAACAAAATGCGCTCGGTTTTAACCAGTTTGGGCATAATCATCGGTGTGGCCGCCGTGATTGTGATGTTGGCCATCGGTAACGGCGCACAGCTTTCCATTCAAAAAGAAATGCGCAGTATGGGAACAAATTTGATTATGATTCGCTCCGGCTCATCGACTTCAGGCGGCGCAAGAATGGGACACGGCTCGCAACCAACCTTAAAAAACGGCGATGCCGATGCCATTCAAAATAAAATTTCGGCTATTCATCTGGCCGTACCGGTAGTCAACGACAGCGGACAAATTGTTTATGGTAACGCTAACTGGGCCACAAATATCGTGGGAACCGACAACCGCTATTTTGAAATTAAAGAATGGGAATTGGCCTTCGGACGCGATTTTTCGGACGCTGATATAAAAAATGCCAACAAAGTAGCCATTCTTGGTCAGACCGTGGTTAAAGAGTTGTTCGGCGATATTGATCCGTTGGGAAAAACAATTCGAATTAAAGGTCTGCCGTTCACCGTTATCGGCGCACTCACCACCCGCGGACAAAGCGGTCCGGGGCAAAATCAGGACGATATGGTCTATTTGCCGCTCAGCACTGTGCAAAAAAAGATTTCCGGCACACAATTTCCGGATATGGTAAATATGCTGATGTTACAGGCCTATGATGCCGAAAGTACCTACACATCACAAGATGAAATTACCGCACTTTTACGCCAACGCCATAATCTTGGGCTGACCAAAGATGATGATTTTACCATTATGAACTTAACTCAATTTATGGAAATGATGCAAAATTCCACCAAAATTATGACTATTCTGTTGGGCTCAATAGCTTCCATATCGTTGCTTGTGGGCGGCATTGGCATTATGAATATTATGCTTGTTTCCGTAACCGAACGCACCAGAGAAATAGGCATTCGTATGGCTATTGGCGCAAAACGTTGGGATATTCGCTTGCAGTTTTTAATGGAAGCACTGATTTTGTCTTTAATCGGCGGTTTAATCGGCGTTATGTTCGGCATTGCCGGAGTTTATATTTTACCGAAACTAACTTCGATTTCGGCTGAATTAGCGGCGTTTTATGTAGTGCTTCCTTTCAGTTTTTCCGGCATTGTTGGTTTGTTGTTTGGCTTTTTTCCTGCATATAAAGCCTCACTTCTCAACCCTATAAACGCCCTGCGTTATGAATAGAAAAAAGCTGTCGGTTGACAGCTTTTTTTCTTAAAGTTCGGAAATAATGTTTTTTAGTTGCGGCAACGTATTGGCATCAAAGGCTGAAAAATAATCATCAGGTTCTTTATCCAGCATTTGGCATAATTCGGCCATTGTAAGCAAATTGTCAAAATCATCTGACCATTCAGATTCGGTTTGTCCTGAATGTTCCCGCAACGCCGACAAAATTATTTGTCGTCTTACCTGCTCCAATTCTATTTTAATTTCATCTACCATCTGATTTCTAATTTCAGAATTACTATCTAAATCAGAAAACAATTCTTCTAAAGTATAATTATAATTCAGAGCGGCGTTTTTTATTTGATTGATTTCCGATTGATACCTTTTTACAAATTTCTGTGAAAACTCATTCATCGTATAGCCACTGTCAGCACAAGCTTGCGGATATCCGTTAATTTGCCGATAAAGTATGCTGACAGCCAAACTTGTTTGAAGTTTTTTATCGGTTTTTTCCGTATTTTCAACTTGGTTATAACTTATAACCAAGCCTAACGCAAAAACAGAAATCAAACCAAGTATAAACCAAAATCGTTTATTAATTTTCTTAGCTGTCGGAGTCGTCTTATCATTTTCAATCATTGAAATTTTCCTTACTTATTATATTGGTAACAAAATATCAAAAGAGTGTCAACCATCAAATATTTATTGGCAAAAATATATTTTCGGCTAAAATAGATACATAAAAACTGATTTACCACAAACCTCAAGACCTCGCATTATAAAAAAATCCAACTTCATCTTTATCTTTGAATCTAATACGTTAAATTAATTAGATATTTTTACTCTTCCAAATTTCTCTATCGGTGAGTTCCTTTACTTTCACATAATATCTGGTTAATTCATCATAATCTATGTTCCAATAGTCGAACTCAACTTTTTTTATTTTAGAAATATATTCTTCTGATTTTTTTGAATTTACGGCCGCTTTAATAATCATCTTATTAAGAAGAATGTTAAATCTGTTCTGATTATCATAAATATGATTCCGCCCTTTATATATGTAGATATAATCAGCTTTTTGAGAAGAAATAATTTGATTTAAATTTATATTTCTAAAATTAAAAACATCATCAATTACTACAACATTACCAAAACCAAACCAATAATAACCTACTGGTTGACAATAAATACATCCATTACCGAGATTTAAGACTTTATTTCGCGGTTGAATCGAATATTTAATATATTCAAACAATTCAGTAGAATACTGACTATTATTTTTCAGTAACCCGCTAGCAGAAAAAAATAATATCGCTGCATATATTACATACAACATATACGATTTAAATGAAACCAACTTTTGCAGACAATATCCCATTGTTACCGCACAAAACAACAAACACGGAACATAATAATGTGAATATGGAGCAAAATTAATTAACGAAATCACCTGTCCAAACACAATTACGGCTAAAAATATATATTTATCATCTTTAGGACATAATCTGATAAAAACAAGAAATGATATAAAAAGCCAAACATCAAAATTGTCGGTATAATAGTTAACATTACCATAATATTTTATAAGCTGTAAATTAAATGGATAATTATAGAAACAATATTCTTTCCAAGAATCCGTAACATATAAATAAATTGCAAACACCAATAATGGAATTAGAGCAACTGAGCCGGCAATCAAACAATCTTTAAATTTTAAGCTTTTCTTATATAGCAAATATAAACTACCTAAACCGAAACAAAAGATAAAAAATAAACTTTTTTGTAAAAATAAAAAAGAAAAGCTTATCATTACATAAGAAACAATTAAATCTTTACGACGTTTACTATCCAGATAATTATACAAATAATTCAGGCTCAGAAGTTGGCACATCAACATAAAGATATCCGGTCGTATATCAATAATAACAGTTCCGAGAGGAAGAAGCATTATATACAGCATAGTATATAATGCTATTTGCTTATTAGCCAAATGCTTGGAAATAATATGGTATAATATCAGAAAACACGAAAAATATCCTAAAACAGCAATTATTCTACATATATAGACTACAGATAAATTATATTCTAAGACCTTAACTATTGGAGCCAAAAGATACCATATTAAAGGATTGTGATGTTCAAAAAAATCTCTATAGGGTATTTTGCCTATACTAACCAACCACGAAGCCTGAATATGCTCTAAAGAATCAATTAAATAAGATAACGTATAAAAGCAATTTAAAATGACAAAACAAAAAAATATTGAAAATATACACACTAAAAGTATGTTATCCCTATTAACCTTATTAATTAAAGATGTTTTGCGTATATTTTCAATCATTACATCTCTCCCGATTGTAAATTAAGACAATTATATTTACTTACGAGATTAATGCAAGTTTCTTTTTTCTGATATTCAATAAATTATAAATTTTGTCGGCAGCGATTTAAAATTATCTTGCCCAATAAGCATAAAGAGTGTAACACGCGGCCAAGCCAACCAAAATATATATAATTGTAACTAATATCGGTGCAAAGCCAAAAATTAATTCAACTAAATTAAGCTTGGTAATTCCAATCAATCCCCAGTTAATTCCGCCGATTATCGTTAAAATAAGAGCTATTTTATCTATCATTTTACTTCTCCTTAAAAAACATAAGCAATTATTAAATATGTTCATTTTGGCAAATTTAAACGATATTTCATTTAAAAAAGCCTATTTTTTTCAAGGATTATATAATATCAGTCCGCTATCATAATTTTAGAGGCATAGCGGTTACGATAATTAACTGCATAAACTCTGGCTACTTCATTCATAATTTTATTTTCATAAGCAAGCTTAAAGTCTTCATCAGCCGACACTTCCAAAATTTGCTCTGTCGGATTATAGGCCAAACTCAAGCCAATTAAAGCGGCCTTCAGCGGTTCGGCATTCATTTTTTCATAGTTTTCGACTGAAATTTTAAAACGCGCCGCGCTTGCATCTTTACCACTTTCAATGTAATGAGCCGCTGTCATCAAACGCACATATTCTTGCAAAGATAGCGGGGAAAATACTTCCAATTCTGTTTCAGGTTTTTCCATTTTTTTACACTCCAAATCAAGGACGATTTTCTTTAATCAAATGCATCATCACCGCAAATTCTTTGGCGGTGGCGATTTCTTCCACTGATAAGCTCAGCTTAATCCTCCAGTTTGGATATTCTTGCACGGTCCCCGGAGTATTATCCAATACTTTTTGCCTAAACACATCATTAAGACGAACCAAGAACAAAGCACTGTTGGATTTAGCACAATACACATTAATTTTTTGCTCTATGGTTAAAGGAGCTTCACTGCCGTTTTCTATCGTTTTCAACATATTTGCCTTGTCATCTTCACTCAAGATATGTTGTTTTTCAAAAGCGAGCAACATATTTTTTCTATCTTGTCTTCGCTCCCGTAAATTCTCAGAATATTGAGTTTCATTTACATATAGTCCGCATTGGTTAAAAACTTCAATATCTTCATTTTGCCAAAAGCCGCAAGCAGTTGCCTGATCGTGTGTTGAAGGCTGTGCCAAAGACAAATACATATATTTTTCAGGCTCTATAAAGCTGCCGTTTTTTTCTTTTTGGCGACAAAAAACCTTATATGACAGCAAACCGTGCTCAGCAATATATTCTCTAAATCCTTCGGGCACAGTTCCCAAATCTTCGCCAATAATCAAACAATGCCGGCGCACGCTTTCCAAACAGATAATTGCGACTAAATCTTTAATATTATAATAGACATAAGCCCCCTGCACCACCGGATTGTCATTAGTAAAAAATCCCCAAAACAAACGCTGCAACCCCATTGCGTGATCAATTCGCAACGCACCGGAATATTGCATATTTTCACGCACCAGATTTATAAATGGTTTATAATGCTGTTCCAACAAATGTTGCGGATGATATGGCGTAAATCCCCAACTTTGTCCCCGCGGCCGCATTGGGTCGGCAGGAGCACCAATACCGGCTTCTAAAACAAAAGCCTCGGGATTTTCCCAAACTTCAGCTCCATTAGAAGCCGCTCCGATAGGCATATCCGTATAGAGGCCGATTTTCATACCCAAATCAATTGCCAATTGTTGCACCTTTTTGATTTGCTTATCAGCCAACCAATGACAATATTCATAGAACTTAATTTTTCGCGCTTGTTCTTGCTTAAAAACGAGCAATTGCGAAGAATTTATATCCGTATAAACTTGCGGCCAAAAACGCCAATAGTCAACCGGCTCCAACTTTTCCAACAAAGTTTCAAAAGTGGCTAAATTTTCTAATTTTTCTCCCTTATCCGCGACATATTCGTTAAACTCTTTTTTTCTTTTTTCATCTGTATCGGCCTCAAAAAAGGCAAACATCATCTCTAAAATTTGTTTTTTCAATAAAAGAACTTTTGCATATTGAACTTGATTACTTTCCCGTAAGTTCTTAATTTCTGTCTGAGTTTCAGGCAATTGCATAAAAGCCCGCACCAAAGGAGAGTTTTTAAAATCGTCTTCAGCCGGCAAATCCAAATAAATATAATTAACAAACAAACGGCTTAAAGTACGATATGGCGAAACATCACTTTGTTTTCCGGAGGCAAAACGCTCTTCATTTTGCGTAAACGGGCTCATAACTCCAAGCGGGTTAATTCCGACAACATCACCGCCGTTTTGCGCAGTTATTTTAACAATTTCCGCCAAATCGCCAAAATCACCGATTCCCATATTATTTTCCGAACGTAGAGCATAGAGCATCACTGCCGTACCGAAAATATGTTCTTTCTTTTGTATAAATTCCGGCTGCCAACATTTTTCTGGCGCGTAAATAATCAAACTTTCCGCCTGTTCTTCTGAATTTTTTACTTTTAATTTATAATAGCCGATGTCTAAATTATCTATCTGGATTTTCTGTCCGCCCTCAACCATTTTTCGCCAAACAGACATTCCCTCATCTGTCGTTAATTCGGCCGAATAATCTCCGCATCCGTTAATAAAGAACTCAACTTTCTCATTTTCATAAAAAGACATTACCGGCGGCAGCAATTTTTTTTCGGTCAACAGTTCTATTGCCGAATTAATTTCATCTTGAGTTTGCGCCTTATACCCCATATTTTCTAAAAAATAGCGGCGAACTTCATCGGTTGTGTAATGAGTTTTGCCTGTCTTATCAACATAAGATGATGAAATTCCGGCAGTTTCCGCCAATTTTTGCAAATTTTGCATTGTTTTCTCCTTTTGAAATCAATTTATATTAACAATAAAAATGTTGCTTTACAATACATATTTTATATGTTATCTTTTGTCCATTCAATAAAGGAGATGCAATATGGAGCTGGATAAAAACACGGCGGATTACCTTTCTCGCCAACGTTGGTGCAATTTTAAAGAAGAAATTCGTCTTAACCAAATAAGCAGCATAGAATATGTGTCGTTACCATTTGATAATGATGACAAAATGCTGACTATAGGCAAAGTGAAAATAGACTCGCAAAACCAAGAACAAGAGCGTTTTTTTATGATGCCGTTAGCACCTGCAAAACAAGATGAAACCGATATAATAACCATTAACGGCAAAGCTTATGTTGATGCCTTACATCGTCCAGATTATTGGGAAAAAATGAACACTTTTCTAAAAGAAAATAACAATTGTCTGATATTTCCAAACGGATTGATTTTACAATCTAAAAATCTTATTTCAGCCGAAATTTTACAACCTTATGAAAGTTCGGTTTCTCGTCCGCTCAATGTCCAACAAAGCAACACCACTTTGGTTGTGGGCGATAACAAACTTGCTTTCAAGCTTGAACGTATGCTCCAATTTTCTAAAAAAACAAATCCCGAATTTGAAATGAATGAAAAACTGATGCGTGAAAAATGCACGGTTATGCCGCAAACTTACGGCTATTTAATTTTAAAAGACCAACAGAATCAGACTGCCGCCTCTTCCGGAATTATTCAGGAGTTTATTGAAAATCAAGGCGATTTATGGAACTATTCGCTTGCCTATCTGAAAAATCGGTTAGCAACCGGATATCTTCAGCAAAGAGATTTAATGCCGGAAGATAATCCACATTTTATTGATTTAATGAAAAAACTCGGCGAAAAAACTTCGGAAATGTCGGATTGTCTATCTCGTCCGGACAACAATCCGGCTTTCACACCGGAAAAAATTGACAGCAGATTTATCTATCATTATCAAAAGCATCTGGAATTTTTGTTAGTCAAAACCCGCAACAACATTAAAAATAATCTGGACAACTTGCCTAAAGACACCAAAAATAAAGCCGCCCAACTTTTGCATAATTGGAAACAGCTGACCGGTGAATTTGTTGAAAGACAACTGGAAAACGTCAAAAAAAGCAATGAAAACTTGGTTCGCGTGCACGGAGATTTTCACCTTGGACAGGTTATTGTCACTAAAGACAATGATTTGCGTTTTATTGATTTTGCCGGTGAAGCGGATTCTCCTATAGACGAACGCGCTCAAAAACACGTTTCCGTTCGAGATTTAGCCGGTATGTACCGCTCCATTAAAGGATATTTGGGTAATGCCGCTGTTGAAGAATTTGTGGCCGACGCACCGGATAAAAGCAGTGCCGCCGCCCGTCGTGCCTATGCAGAAAAAGCCGTAAAGCCGCTAATCAACGAATCTGCACGGTTGGTTTTAAATGGTCACAGTTTAAAAGAACCTTGGCTTAGTCTGGAGATTCTGCGTAAAAATCTTTATGAAGTAAATTATGAGGTTAACAATCGTCCGCAAATGGCCTACATTGCCGTCAACGGGCTCTCGGATATGCTTCAACCGCAAAAAAATAATCAACAACAAAACCAAAAAATTCGCTAAAAAACTTCCCTTGCCGGCTTTTTCTGCTTGCAAGGGATATTTTTATGCTTTCTTTTTGTAAAGAATTAGTTAATTTTTTATTAACATTGCTTGACAAAATCCACAGATATTAATATACCTCAAAAAAACACATAAAAATGTTGGGAGATTGAATATGTTAAAAAAACTCGTTCTTGCACTTGTTATAGCCGCTTTAGGCGGTGGCTGTTGGTATGGTTGGCAATATTACAATACCCGCGAAGAAGAAATGCAAAAAAATCATATAGAAAAAAACTTTTCTTTTGAGAGTGTTATCAATAAAGCGCAAGCACTTGCGAGCACACCGTTTGTCGCTCCAAACAGTTATCTGCCCAGCGAATTACTGAATTTAAGCTATGACCAACATCGTGATATTCGCTTTATCCGCGAAAACGGACCTTGGTATAATCAAAATTTGCCTTATGAAATTCAATTTTTCCACCTTGGCAACATCTTTCAAATTTCCGTTCCCATAAACGAGGTAATTGACGGAGTGTCGAAAAGTATTCGCTATTCTGCCAATTATTTTGATTATGGCCGAAACAATTTACATCCCGACCAATTCAGCAACCTTGGTTATGCCGGTTTCCGCCTTCACAGTCCGCTTAACACTTCGGCCTATTTTGATGAATTGGTAACTTTTTTGGGAGCAAGTTATTTCCGCGGTTTGGCTAAAGGACAAAAATACGGGTTGTCTGCCCGCGGACTGGCTATTGACACAGCCGAAATGACCGGTGAAGAATTTCCGATATTTAAAGAATTTTGGTTGGAAAAACCAAAACCGAAAGACAAATACATCACCATTTATGCTTTGCTTGACAGCAAAAGTGTCAGCGGAGCCTATCGTTTTAAGATAATTCCGGGAACCAACACCATTATGGATATTGAAGCCCGCCTGTTTACTCGCGCCGACATCAAAAAAATTGGTCTAGCTCCGCTTACTTCAATGTTTTTGTTTGGTGAAAACAACAAGCACGAGTTTGATGACTATCGTCCCGAAGTTCACGACAGCGATGGTCTGCTTATTCACAATGGAAACGATGAATGGCTGTGGCGTCCGCTTGATAACTCCAAACATTTACGAATCAGCTCTTTTGTTGATGACAATCCGAAAGGCTTTGGACTTTTACAGCGTGACCGCGACATCAAAAACTATTTAGACTTTGAAGCTAATTATCAAGAACGTCCGAGCGCGTGGGTAGAACCGACCGAAAATTGGGGTAAAGGTATGGTTCAGCTTGTTGAAATTCCATCTCAACAAGAAATTCACGACAATATAGTTGCATATTGGGTTCCGGCAGAACCGATAAAAGCCAACAGTCAATATACTTTCAATTATCGTCTGATTTGGTTAAATGAGGTTATGAAAGAACAAGAACTGGCGGCAATTGTCGCCACCAGAACCGGCGTTGGCGGAGTTTCCGGCATCAACATTGACAACACCGACCGCAAATTTGTGATTGACTTTGTCGGCAAGAATCTTGATGAAAAATTTGCGGAAAACGGAATAACCGCTGAAGTTTCCACCCAAAAAGGACAAATTAACGGTGTCAGCACCATCTATAATCCGATAACCAAAGGCTTGACCGTTTATGTTGATTATCAACCTATCGATGGTGATGAAATCAGAGTTTTACTGACAAAAGACAATAAACCTATTTCCGAAGTATGGAGCTATCAATGGCTAAATTAAAAATTCAAAGTGCGGAAGACATTGTGAGTGCTTATTTACAATGTCTTGGAATTAAAAAAACTGAAGCCTCGCCTTTTTTGAACGCCTATTCCAAGTTGGAAAATTCCGCCAATTTAACCGCGGAATTAGATGAGATAGTCTATCAAAAAGCTAAAAAAATTTTCAAAAACAAATTGGCTAAACCACAATTAACAGCCCTTTATAAAGCTGTTTTCATAGAGTTGAATTTGGCGCAAAAATTTGGAATCAAGCCTCTTCTTCCCGACTTTAACGATGCCGAATTTACCAAGTTGATGCAGCAATCATTCATTGAAGTTGCCCCAACCTACAAAATGACGGCTATGCCCACTCAAGAAATATCAACCATACATTTACACAAACAAAAAAAATAAGTTTAGGGAGAAACAAATTGTTAAAAACTCGTCCCATAAGTTCCGCTCAAATCAGCTTTCGCCGCGTTCTTATTTTTGGCCTAATGATTTTAACTACGGTAATATTAACATTTAAATGGACGGTTTCTATGCCGTCGGAAGCCAATCTGGCTGCTCAAATTATAATGACAACCCTGTTTGTACTGACCACCGGTTGGATTGCCCTCTTCTTTTGGGCCAGTATTTTTGGATTTTTTGAATTGCTTACCGGAAAAAATATGCCGGGGATTGTTTGGCCGGAAAAAAAGACACCGCTAAAGAGCAAAACCGCCATTTTGATGCCCATATACAATGAAGAATGCGATGCGGTTTACGCCCGTCTGCTCTCAATTGCCAACAGTTTAGTCAAAACCGGACAAGCCAAAGCTTATGATATGTTTGTTTTAAGCGACACCACCAATCCCAAAATTTGGGTAGAAGAAGAAAATTGTTGGTTAAGTGCCAAAAAACTTATGCCGAATGACATCAACTTATACTATCGCCGCCGCCCGCAAAACATTGCTCGCAAAAGCGGTAACATTGAAGATTTTTGCCACAAGTGGGGTGCACTTTATGATTATATGGTGGTTCTTGACGCTGACAGTTTGCTTGAAGGAAAGACCATAGTCGAAATGTCTCGTTTGATGGAAATCAACACTGATACCGGAATTATTCAGGCTCCGCCGCAATGTATCAACAGTCACTCTCTGTTTGCCCGTGTGCAGCAATTTGCCGGCAAAGTATATGGCAACATTGTATCGGCGGGACTATGTTATTGGCAAGTCCACGATAGCAACTATTGGGGACACAACGCCATTATCCGCATCAAAGCCTTTATGGAATGTTGCGGACTGCCGGTTTTGAAAGGTCCGAAACCTTTTGGCGGACACATTTTAAGCCACGATTTTGTGGAAGCCGCACTAATTCGGCGTGGCGGTTGGTATGCTTGGCTATTGCCTGAACTTGGCGGAAGTTATGAAGAATGTCCGCCGACAATGATTGATTTTGCCACTCGTGACCGCCGTTGGTGCCAAGGAAACATACAACATTTAGAAATTTTGGTTTCCAAGCATATTCACCCTATCAGCCGCATTCACTTTACCATAGGCATAATGTCATACCTTTCATCGCCGCTCTGGTTTATCTTTTTGATTTCCGGAATTTTGGTGGCGTTGGGTCACGTTTATTTTCCGCCGGAATATTTTTCAAGTGAACAATCTCTTTTTCCAAATTGGCCGATTTTTGATAAACTCGGAACAATCACTTTGTTTTTAATTTCAATGTTTATGCTCATTTTCCCTAAGTTTTTAGGAATGATTATTTACTTAAAAAATAACAAATTTAAAAACATCGGCGGCTTTTTCGGCACTCTTAAAAGTGTGTTGGCCGAAATAGTTTTTTCAGCCTTAATTGCCCCGATTATGATGGTTTTTCAAACCAAATTCGTCTGGGAGATTTTGACCGGTCAAGATGTTGGTTGGAAAACACAAAGCCGTGATGGTTACACCACTTGGAAAGAAGCTTTTAACCGACATATCGGTCACACCATTTTAGGTGTTTTAACAACTTATGTTGTATATTACCAATTGCCGGCTCTGTTCTATTGGATGTTACCGGTAACTTTGGGACTAATGCTTTCCATACCTCTTTCCGTGCTTTCTTCCTACGAAGGTTTGGGGCACTATGCCTTCAAACATAATTGGTTTATAATTCCTGAAGAAAAACGCGTTCCGGAAATTGTTTCTACCACGCTCAAAGAAACTCCGATTTTGCAGGAAAAAAGCAAAAATCGCGGTGTACTTGACATTATTGAAAATGATTATTTGTTGCAAATCCATATTCTTATGTTGGAAATTAATGGTCCCGCACCGGAAATTAGTCCGTCAGTTTTAAACGAGGCGCGAATTAAATTGGATAATTATCTGAATTATGGCAAAGAACCAAACTTTAGCCGTGATGAAGAAATTGCCTTATTATATGAGCCGACAATTTTAGAAGAAGCTAACTTAACCCTAAAATTAAAATAACCGCTCTAAACTTATTCCAAGTAAAAAAAGAAGCTCAACCCAAAGGAGCTTCTTTTTTTACATCTAACAAACGTTTGGTCTTATTTATTCCTCACCACTATTAAAATCATTGCCAAAAATTTTCCCAATCTATATCTTTGCCACAATTTTCCGGATCATCAACTCCGGTGAGAGAATATGTTATATTAAATTCGCAACATATATATACGCCCACTGACAGGCTGTTGAATTATAGCATATAGGAAATTCTAGTCAAGTCGCAACAATGCATGTTAAATTATTTTATGGGCTTTTTAGGAGAGTTTCCCAACACAATCATCATAACAGCCGCTAAAATTAAAATAATACCGCAAACAATTTTTACGGATAAATGCTCGTGGAATACGGCAACGCCAATAAATACCGCAGTTACAGGCTCTAAAGCTCCCAAAATGGCAGACAATGTCGGACCGATTAATTTGATGGCAATAGTCATTGTTTCTAAAGAAATTATGGTTGGAACAATGGCTGAACCAATTAAACAACCAAGCATAAACCAAGAATTTATAGGTTGTAACTCTAAGCCGAAATTTGAAGAAAAAAAGAAAACGAATAAACCAAAAAACATAACATAAAAGGTCAGTTTTGAGTATTTGACTCGTTTTAGTAATCTTACATTTTTTAACGCAACCATATAGACAGCATAGGAGAAGGCGGAGATAAGAACTAATACTACTCCTAAAAGGTTTAAGGTTTGCCCGTCTTTTCCTTCATAAAACAAGCTGATACCAAGTGTGGTTAAAATAATTGCGATGATAGTTTTTAACGATATTCTTTCGTGAAAGAATGCCGCCATCATAAGGGCAACCATAATTGGATAAACAAACAAAATAGTCGAAGCTATGCCGGCACCGATATAGATATAACTTTGAAAAAGGGTTAAGGATGAAATGGCAAAAATCACTCCTAAAGGTATTAAGACAGCTACTTCTCGTAAAGTTAATTTTAGAGATATTTTTTTGTAAAATGTTAGCCATAGGCCAAAAATAATCAGAGCAAAACTGTAACGATAGAACAAAACAGAAGTAGCGGTAATTCCCGCTGCGTATAAAGGGAGGGCAAACAGTGGATTGGTTCCATAACAGCAAGTTCCCCAGATGCCAAGTAGAATGCCTTTGTTTTTACGTTTCATTTTTTCCTCTGTTTTTTCTATAAAATTTTCTGTGCGAGTGCTACTCTTTTGTTTTGCGGTTGTCAAGAGGCAAAATTTGAAAGAATTTGATTATTTTTATATTTTTTAAAATTAAACCTTGACAAGGAACAAAAAATAGAGTATCTAAATGTATGTCAATGCAATCGCGGGGTAGAGCAGCTTGGTAGCTCGTCAGGCTCATAACCTGAAGGTCGTCGGTTCAAATCCTTCCCCCGCAACCAATAAAACAGAAAAGTCACCTTTAGGGTGGCTTTTTTTGGTTTATATGTGTTGCAAGTAGTTGAACCGACGAAAAAGTCGGTTCATCGTCAAAGTGTGGGCAGAGTAAAAAAGTTATAAAAAAATACCTTTATAATAAAACAGTGCTTATTTAAATGCTTTCAGGCTACAAGGTATATTATATCCGTTTATAAACAATCATTTGGTAAATAGTAACAACCTCTTGCGCTTTTAAATTCCGCAACCTAACTAAACAATATAAATCTTATTTTAGAAAAGGAGCAGAAATGGATTTTATGGATTTCATTCATGAAATTTCAAATACCAATTCGCCACTTTACAAAGATGTATCTGATTGGACAAATGCTGATTTAGCAAATGCGTATAATTCACCCCTTTACAAATACAATAAAAAGTTGCAAGATAAAACTCGTGAATACATACAAACAAAATGGAAATAAAAAAGAGAGGAGCCTAATGCCGAAATTTGGAAATAAATTAATAGATGTCGCAAAATTTTGGATATACTGGATTATAGTCGTTACACTAACGATAGGGTTATTCTTTGCTTTGCTGGAAAATGCTCACTTTGAAGGAAAAGATTTGGAATTTTATTTAGAGCATAAAGAGACTTTAAGATATAACTTTCGGATATTTGCCGTTATATCATTTGTGTTAACTTATCTATTAGCTAATCCGCTGATAAATCGTTTTTATAAAAATAAAACTTTAAGTTTCGGGAAACGGCTTTTATGGCAGACTTTAATTTATTTTTTGATGTTGATAACAATCGTAATATTTTTTATCTTGTTTTGTGCCTAAAATAAATTTAATGGTCTGAGATTATTAAAAATATCGCAATTACATACAAAAAAAATACCGCTGTTTTCTAATAAACAACGGTATTTGGTTTTGTTAATCCTTTAGAAAAGGATTTGTCATCACAGTACAATAGTTATGAACAAAGCCGCATTTTTCGTCGGCAATTCTAAACTTTGGTGCCATTTGCGTAAAAAGCCTACTTTTTTCTTTCAGAATTTCACAGCAGCTCACTAAATCTATTTTTTGATTACGTTTATAAGCCAATATTTCCAACGTTTTCAAAAATATATGAACAGGCTTCATCAAATTCAGATTTTGGGGAATTTGCCGCAAAACATCGTCCAACGTAATCTTTTTTTCAGCAATATCCGCCGAAATTGCACTCACCTCTTCCGATATGCTTTTGATTAAGTGCTGCGTATGAATATAAGCAACATCATTTTTAGCATCTCTTGCCAATACATTGTTTAAAAGCTCTGAAGAATATTTATACAAATTACTACAAGAGTCTTCATTCATTTTTTCACCAAACAGATAGGCCTCAAAACCAACCTGACGAGCCTTGTCCAAATCGGCGATTTCCGGCTGCACCGTATTAGGATTGACAGCCAAGCACACCGGCAGCATTAGAGGCAGTTTATCACGGTAAAAATGCAACAAAGTCGCATAGGCGTCCAAAGGCTTATCCGGTTTAGTCAACACAGCGCAGTCCCAATCAATATAGGTTTGCAAAAGTTGTTGCACTTTATTTTGCGGATAGTCAACGTGATGCGACTGATGTTTTCTATGCCAAACCTGAATTTGTTTTTCATTCATCAGTGGCAACAAATAAAGCACAAGTTTATCACAATCGTGCATCAATCCGGACAATGATGTTCGTCCTGTAAGATAGTGTTCACGTTCCAAAAAAGCCAACTTATGTTCCAAAGTATATGCCTCAGATGGTAAACGCCACGGACCTTCAGATTTCCATTTGTTGCTAACTTGTTTCAAAACTTTTTGTAAAGTACTGTTTAAAAAATGTATAGCCATAAATATAAAAAATTAAAAATTAAAAAACACAGGTACACTACAAAAAAACAAAGAAAGAGTCAATAATTTTCTTTATTTTCGCATTGTGAATAAATAAAAAGCCAATTAACCTTAATAACTCAATATATGATGAAATGTACGCCTCTCATTAGCGATAATGGGAGGTTCTTTTTTTGTATTTAAATGGAGAAAAATAAGATGATATACGGATATTTAAGAGTTTCAACCGACAAACAAACTTTGGAAAATCAAAAATTTGAAATTAACAATTTTTGCGAAAATGAAAATATTCAAATTGAAAAATGGGTAACCGAAACCATTAGCGGAACCAAGGATTTTGAAAAACGAAAACTCGGAAAATTACTAAAAAAGCTCAGAAAAAATGATATTCTGATATGTTCGGAAATTTCGCGTTTAGGACGTAATTTGTTGCAAATTATGACAATCCTGAATATTTGTATGAAAAAAGAGGTTCAGGTTTGGACCATAAAAGACAATTATCGTTTGGGTAAGGATATCCAAAGTAAAGTTCTGGCTTTTGCCTTTTCGCTCTCGGCTGAAATTGAACGAAATTTAATTAGTCAACGCACCAAAGAAGCCCTCGCCCGCCTTAAAGCTAACGGGAAAAAATTAGGACGCGTTTATGGCAGTAAAAACAAAAAACATATTTTGGACGGCAAAGAACAAAGCGTCTTAAAACTTATCCACAAAGGCGTGCCTAAAACACAGGTAGCCAAAATTCACGGCGTCAGCATTTATACAATCTATGAATTTTTGAAAAATAAAGACCTTTGAAGCATTGGAAAATTCTTCAATACAACAAATTTATCCCCATTTAGAATTAAAGGTTCGTTTGACACACATATTTGCTGAGATATGCTGTTAAAATGCAGAATACTTTGATATTTAAATAATTTTTTTGTACTAAAACTAGAATTACCATTGACTCACATTTAGGTTTAATTGTATAAGATATAAACGAACCTTAAATGCTAATAACTTTGAGCCTATAGAGATGATAGTTGGTTGTATAAATAACAATAAAAAGAACGTTGATGCCGAGACACAACGTAAGGTTATTAGTGACTATGCACTTGCCAATGGTTTGCTTATTGATGCTTTTTACACCTATGACCATGTGTCGCAACTGGTAGATAGTTTTCAGATTACCGGACACATCGTACTTTTTGCCAACATTGTAAGTATTGGCGAAAATTTGGCTCAAGTTAAAGATAATCTACGTCTTTTACTCTCTAAGAAGTTAAAAATCATCAGCATTAAAGAAAATATGATTTTAGAATCGGATAAAAACGCAGATTTTTTATTACAAGGCTTGGAGCTAACTTTAGACATTCTAAGCAGTATGAAATCTGTAATATCTAAACGAGCTTTGGCAAATAAAAAAGAACAAGGTTACAAATTGGGACGCAAAGGAAGTAAAAATAAAAAATATATCTGGAATGGCAAAGAAGATGAAATTAAGCGGAAACTACTTGCCGGAGTAAGCCGTAAGCAAGTTGCCAAAGACGCGGAAATGTCTATCTTTTCGCTTTATAATTACATCAAACAAACACCGGAACTTAAACAAGCTTTATGGGGTAAAAACGATGACTAAAGTTTATACTATAGAGCTTAAATATAAAATTACACGCTTCCTATGTAGGACTTGTTACATAGTTTCCGCACCGATATTTCGCAAGTCGGTGCGAAATAACCATATTGGAGTAAGATATGAACGATACATTTGATACAAACAAAAAGATAAAATATATCATAGTTCAAGCGGGTGGTCGTGGTTCAAGATTAGAAACTCTAACCACAAACAAGCCTAAAGCCCTAGTTCCTGTTGATAATCTACCAATGATTTTTCACTTGTTTAAACGCTATCCGAATGCAAAATTTAAGGTAATTGCCGATTATCAAAAAGAAACTATGAAACGCTATTTACGCGCCTTTGCGACTGTTGATTATGAAGTTATTGACGCTAATAAAAAAGGTACTTGTTCTGGAATTGCGAATGCATTAGAAACAATTCCTGACAACGAACCGTTTATGTTAATTTGGTGTGATTTAATTCTTTCCAACATTGTTGGTATGCCTAATGATATTCAGCAAAATTATTTAGGAATTTCCAAAGATTTTGAGTGCCGTTGGTCATATCATAATAACAACTTCAAAGAAGAGGCTTCTAAAGAAAACGGAGTTGCTGGACTATTCTTATTTAAAAATAAACAACAAATAGAAGGCGTGCCAGAGGAAGGCGAATTTGTAAAATGGTTGGCTAATAAGAACCTATCATTTGAGCGGCTTAATATGTTTGGCGGCTTGGAAATAGGTACAATGCTTTCATATTTTCAAAATGAATTGAACAAACCTAAATGCAGACCATTTAACAAAATGGAATTTAAAGGTGATATTGTACTTAAATATCCATTGGATGAACAAGGTCGTAAATTGGCAGAAGATGAAATCTTATGGTATAAAAAAGTGATTGAGCTTGGCTATACCAATATTCCGAAAATTTATGGTTTTGACCCATTAGTTATGGAAAAAATTAAAGGCAACAACATCTATGAATACGCCTTTTTAACAAAGGGATTTAAAAGGGCTTTATTGAAAAAGGTTATTGAAGCTCTTGATAAGTTACATAAATTATTACCGCCAATACCTGCAAATCAGGAAGACTGTGAAGATAATTACCTGACTAAAACATTTAAGCGTTTGGAAAAAGTGCGTGATTTAGTACCCTTCGCACAAGATGAGATTGTAACAATAAACGGAATTAAATGTACTAACATTTTTGCTATTAAAGAAAAAATAGCTACAGAAATGCGGCAAATGTATCCTGAAAGTTTTTATTTGACCCACGGAGACTGTACTTTTCATAATATGATGATAGAAACTGATGGTGTTCGACCGGTATTATTAGATCCGCGAGGGTATTTTGGTAAAACAAAACTTTATGGTGATATTGATTACGATTGGGCTAAACTATATTATTCAGTAGTTGGCGATTACGACCAATTCAATCGTAAAAATTTTTCATTGGAAATAAATCAAAATAATGTCGAACTGGAAATAGTTTCTAACAACTGGAAGAACCTTGAACAGGATTTCTTTGAGTTAATCGGCGCAAATCCTCGTAAAATAAAACTGCTACACGCCATTATTTGGCTGAGTCTGACCACATACGCTTGGGAAGACTATGATGCTATTTGCGGGGCATTTTACAAAGGATTGTTAGAGTTGCAAAGGTATTTGGATGATGAATAAACAGCTTATTATATCAGCATTGCTACATACTTGGATTTTGGATGTAGATGGTACAATATGCGTGCATAACGGCTATAAAAACGGCGAAGATTCGTTATTAGACGGTGTGAAAGAATTTTTTGCACAAATTCCTGCAGAAGATATGATTATTTTTATAACTTCGCGAAAAATTGAAGAAAAAGCTAATTTAGAAAATTTTTTAGCGAAAAACGGTCTGCGTTTTAATCATATTATTTTTGATGCACCAATGGGTGAACGTATTTTAATAAACGATGACAAACCATCTGGTTTGAAAATGACGTACGCATTAGATAAAAAACGAGATGAACCTTTGATTACCAACATTTTTATAGATAGGGACCTGTAAAATGTTTGTATTTACTAAAAGCACTTCTACTCAACTGACAGAATATAAAATGTGCGGTATGCCGATTTTAAAAATTAAAAACACCGAAACAAGTATCAAAAAGTATTTTTTAGGAATACAGTTTAAGTGTATACATAAGTCTGCAGAACAAATAAATAGTTCATTTTATAAATATTTTTCTCAATTATATCCCTATGAAAAAGCGACAAATGTTCAAGTCATCTTAAATCATATTGGCGAAGCAGTTATATATGCACGAACTTTACCATTCTGGCTGAAAAAAGACTCCATAGTTGTTGCAACACTCAAATCTCATTCAGAAATCTTCAAAATGTTTGCGCCAGAACAAAAAGTATTGCTCGTAGATAGAAAAAAATATCCGGTGCGTTTAGAAACTAGTTTTTCAAAAAATGGGCAAAACTTTACTGCAGTATTATTCGATGAAAAATTGAGAGAAATGAATGATTCTCATCTCAGTTTTTGGAAAAACTGGGAAAAATATCTTAATGCTGATTTCACAAAGCTAAAATTTTCTAAAGCTTTAATAAGCGAACAAGACAGACAAAATGTGCAAGAAAAACTACGGCAAAAAGGTTTAAATCTACAAAATTTGGTATTGTTTTTTCCAAAAGCACAAAGCATTGATAATATGCCACCAGTTTTCTGGAAAAATCTAGAAAAAAAATTAAGACAACGTGGTTTTGAGATTTTGTATAACTCAAATGAATTTTCTTTAGCAGAAATTTATGTTCTGGCAAAAAAAGTTAAAGCAATAATCGGAATGCGTTCTGGTGTGTTTGATATGTTGTGTGAGTTAAAAACCCCGCAATTTGTGATTTATGGTCATAACAGTTATCACAATGATTTGCAGCCTATGTATTCGTTATTTAATTTTCCATTTGCATCACAAAACAACATATTTGAATACAATAACTTGAATGAAAATGCTGATGAAATTTTGGATGATATTTTGAAACATATTACTAAGGAGGGTAATAATGGACTTTGAGTTTGATAAAAAAATCGCTATTGATACGGTAAATAAAGAAATTGACACATTGATAAAACTACGTGACAATTTATCTCCGGTATTAACAGAAGTGCTTGAAGTTATGCAAAAGGCTACAGGACGAATAATTATTACCGGTATGGGAAAATCCGGTCATATTGGGCGAAAAATTGCCGCATCTTTAGCTTCAACTGGTACGCCGTCATTTTTTGTACACCCTGCTGAAGCCAGCCACGGAGATTTGGGAATGATTACTCCTAAAGACGTAGTAATAGCCATTTCCAATAGTGGAGAAGCAAAAGAATTAGTGGATATTGTAAATTATTGCAAACGTTACGGTGTGCCGTTAATCGGAATGACTAAAAATCCAGAAAGTTCATTGGGCAAAGCTGCTGATTATATTTTGCTATTGCCAGATAATGGCGAGGCTTGTCCTTTGGGATTGGCACCTACAAATTCAACCACTGCCACATTGGTAATGGGTGATATTTTAACAACAGATTTGATGGCCAGACGCCAGTTTACGGCAGCAGACTTTAAAGCTCGCCATCCTGGCGGAAAATTAGGCTCTATTTTACAAAAAGTCGCTGATTTAATGCATTCAGGAAATAATATTCCGCTGGTTTCTGAAAATGACTTTATGGATAAAGCTCTTCTAGAAATGACATCTAAAATGTTGGGTTGCGTTGGTATTGTTGATAAAAAAGGTGATTTATTAGGAATTATTACCGATGGTGATTTGCGACGGGCAATGAATATGCAGCTGATATTTAAATCTGTGCAAGATATAATGACAAAATCTCCGAAAACCATTACTAAAGATGCTCTTGTGGCTGAAGCAGTTAAAAAGATGAATGATAATCACATAACTTGCTTATTTGTAGTTGAAGATAAAAAGCCAATCGGTGTAATTCACATTCACGATTGCTTAAACGCCGGAGTAGCTTGATGGTTGACATTGTCAAACACTTATCAGGACACTCAGGATGTGCAGTAGATTTATGCCGTGACGGCGAGGAAATATTTGTACGAAAATCTTCAGGCTCTGAAGAATATAGCCGGCGGCTAAAAAAGCAATTTATCAAGCAGAAAAAATTTTCGCTGTCCACGGTGCAAACACCTCCAATATTGAAATATGGAACGGATAAAGACGGAATTTTTTGGTTTGATATGGAGTTTGTCAATGGGATAACTTTAGCAGAATATATGCATAGCATAAAGGTTAAAGAAATAGTTGATTTGATGAAAGTTTTGTTTTCATCGTTAATGATAAAAGATGGAAAAGTTAACCATAAAGCCAACGAATTGTTTGGAGCAAAAATAAACTCGTTAAAAAAGAAATTAGGAACAGAAAATCCATTATTAAAACAAGCTTTTTCTAAGTTAGAAAATTTTGATTTTAAACAGATACCTCAAACCCATTGTTGTGGAGATTTGACTCTGGAAAACATAATATTAGCCCCTACCGGAAAAATATATCTAATTGACTTATTAGATTCTTTTTATAATTCATGGATGGTGGACGTTGCTAAACTTCTGCAAGATATAGATTTAGGCTGGTCATATCGTCACATAAAACGCGATTATAACCTAAATTTACGTTTAGGCATAGCAAAGCAAGCATTGATAGAGGATATTCTACAGCTGGAGAACGGTAAATCACTGCTTAGAAATATTTATTATGTTTTGCTTCTAAATGTTTTGCGAATTTATCCATATACCCACGATGAAGAAACGATGAATTTTTTGAATGAAGCTACCGAAAAAGTTTTAAATACAATAGAAAGTATGGAGGAGTAAATGAATACCTTAATAATTCCGTGCGCCGGAAAGTCAAGCCGTTTTCCGAACATGAAACCCAAATACATGCTGACGCACCCCGACGGAAAATTGATGATTGAGAAGGCTATGGAAAACATTAACATCGAAGTTTTTGACCGAATTATCATCACCATTGTAAAACCGCATGATGAAAAATATGACGCAAAATTGATAATGGAACAAGTGTTTGCAAATAATCCGAAAATAGAAATATGCATGCTTGATAATTTTACCTCATCAGCGAGTGAAACAATTTATTTAACACTAACTAAAATGAAAGTGGAAGGTTCGTTTGTAATCAAAGATTCAGACAATCGGGTCGGCATAGAATTTGATGATAAAATCAAAAATATGATTGTCGGCTATGATTTGCGAGAACATAAAGATATATCAAATATTCAGGGCAAAAGTTTTTTGATTGTCAATGAACAAAACCTGATACAGGATATTATCGAAAAACAAGTTGTTTCCAACATCATTTGCTTAGGCGTATATTGCTTTGAAAATGCGCAAGATTTTATAAAAGCGTATCAAGAAATGACCGAACGCAAAATAAGCGGAGAAATGTATATCAGCCATTTAATTTCGTATTTACTGTCAACCAATAAATATATTTTTGAAGCTCAAATGGCAACTTCATACGACGATTGGGGAACACTGACCGAATGGAAAGCCGAACAGAAAAAATGGCGTACATATTTTGTGGACGTTGATGGTGTTATTATGAAAAATTCCGGCAAATACGGAAAAATCAACTGGTATAATAATACCACTTATTTGGAAGAAAATGTTGAAGTTTTGCGCGGATTGCAAAATGACGGTGCGCAAATTGTGATAACAACTTCACGTCCGGAAGAATTCCGTCCGGCTTTAGAAAAACTATTAGCTGATGCAGGACTGAAGCCTTATGCAATTTTAATGGGAATGAATCACGCAGCGCGCGTTGTGATAAACGATTTTGCCCCGACAAATCCATACCCGTCTGGCATTGCCATTACCTTACCGAGAAACAGTAACATTAAAGAATATGTGGAGTAAATTATGAGACACATAGATAGTTCTGAAATATCGGTTGTTGTACAAGGAGCAATTAGTGATAAATTTACAAAACGAGTTCTTGTAAGTATACGAAAGTATTTACCAAAATCTGAAATTATTCTGTCCACTTGGAAAGGTTCTGATGTTTCAGATTTAGATTATGATATTTTAGTTGAAAATGAAGATCCTGGAGCAATACTATTATTTCCTCAATGGAAACAATATCATAATTTAAATCGTCAAATTGTTTCAACCCAAAATGGTATAGCAAGAGCCAGTAAAAAATATATTTTAAAAATTCGTACCGATATTGTATTAAAAAATCGAGATTTTCTTCAATATTTTAAAAAATATTCTAAGAGATGTGAAAAATTAAAAATTCTAAGCGAACGAGTTTTAATTTGTGAAAATTATGTAAGAAAACCAGATGTTTTACCATTTCACATATCTGATTGGGTATTTTTTGGCTTAAAAGATGATGTTAAAAATATTTGGGATATACCTATTGCACCAGAGCCACAAACAACAAAATATTTTTATAATCATCCATTACTTCTTCAGCATAAAGAAAATGGACCTTATTCTCATTTTAGACATCAATACTGTGCAGAACAATATATATGGTCGCAATTTCTTAAAAAAAACAAGGTTGATTTTACTTTTGAAAATATGTTTGATATTTCTTACAATAACATAAACTTATCAAAAATATCAATGGTTAATAATTTAGTTATTTTATCATGTAAAGAATTTGGTATTAAATTTCTAAAAGGAAAATTAGGTGATACTAGTGATATTATAACTAATTTTATATGGAAAAATTGGTACAAAGAATATTGTGATAGTTCATATGTATTTTCTATTAGAGATTTATTAAGTTATAGCGAATTTACTAAAAAATATAAAGAAAAATTAAAAAAGCATTATATCGCATTTTTTAGTCCTATCAAAGCATTTTTCAGATGGTTTTCAGATGGTTTATCTTTAATATATTATGCCATCAAATATATTAGAAAATCAATAAACATTATCAAAACAAAAAATATCTGTTCAATAAAAGAAACTAAATATTTTCAAAATTTATTAAAAAATTTTCCTAAAACAACAAAAGTAGTAAACATCTTAAATTTAGCTACTGGAGAAAGTTATGTATTAGCATCATTAATGCAAATAAAAAAACAAGAAAATGTTATATGGTGCACAACACGAAAATCTACATATAGTATATTTAATTTATTTCAACCCAATATAGTAAAATATATTGAGGGTATAAATAATTTTAATTTTGCAAAAACTCATTACGACTTTAACAATGTCAAATTCAATATATATATGTCAGATGAATTTTGGTTTGAATTTTGGAAAACAAAAGATAGCTTTATAAATGCATTGTCTATTTACCTAAATAAATCAATAAGCAAAGAAAAATATTTATCTATAAAAACTAAAAAACAAGATGAAGAATCTCTTCTAAAAAAAATTGATAAAATCAAATTAAATTTAAATAAATTTGTATTTATTGCTCCAGAAGCTAATAGCACTAATTTATTAGATAAATCTTTTTGGAATGATATTGTTTTTTATTTAAGAAAAAAAGGATATGATGTATTTTGCAATGTAATGGACAATGCAAACCTTGTAAATAATACCAAAACAACATATTTAACTTTTTCTGAAAGCTATATCTTAGCTCAAAAAGCTAAATGTATTATAAGTCTTAGAAGTGGATTTGTAGAATTGTTATCAACAATAGATATTCCTATTTTTGTAATTTATAATATGGTTAATAATAATAAAAATAGATTTTTAAATAATTTGTATGAAAATTATACATTAAAAAATTATCCTAATTTAACATCTCATTTAGTTGAATATAAATATGAAAAGTTGGATCAAATAAATGAGATAAAACAAGATATAATTTTACAAATCAATGAGATAAAAGATGAGTAAAAAAGTAAATGGTGAGGAGTTTGATTATTATCTTCCGAATGAGATTAAAACTCCTCAAAATACACAGCTTATTGAAGAATTGCTGGATAAAGATGAGTATGTATTGGCTTTGGTCGATTACAGAGGACAAGGAAAAAAACGTTTAGCTATTCGTTGGTATACAAATTTAGGTAATACCAAAGAAAAAGAGCGTTTGAAAAACGGGGAAAAATTGATTGGCTATCCAAATGTTCGCGGAAAACCAGCGTGGTTTATCTTACCAGACACTTTACTGAAAGATATTCAAAACGAATTATTGTTGAAAAAAGAATAATAAAAAGGTGAATTTAAAAGGAATGTTTATGCCTAAAGTAGCTTAAATCAAAGTGTTTGCTTTTGTTATAAGTTTTTGCCATAGTGCTGTCCTTTTATGAAAGTTGCTTTATTCTGGTGGCAATAAGCTCTTTAATTTGCTTTATAAGCTCCGATTTGCATCCGGCAGCGGCAAATTGCTATCAGCCTAAACTTTCTCTATTAATTTATAAAATATCCCCAAAAAACAATTGTTAACCTATTTAAAAAACTTATTATTTTTCGGGAAGCCAAACGGAACAACCTTACCAATTTGGGCTCTATGTCCCAACCAAGCAATAAGCTCTTTCTCCGTACTTATTCCGCCGGCTCGGTTATAACTGAATCCGTCGTCGCCGTTAAAGATTTGAATATCCGATATGGTGCCGTCTTTATACTTTTGCAACAATACCCCGTGACCGCGCGCCATTGTCGGAATTTCTTCTGCCTTAAACACAAGCAGACGTCTGTTTTCACCAACAACCGCCACATAATCACCGGTCATTTTCAGGCAGAATTTCATATTTTCATCATCAGCCACATTCATAATTTTGCGACCATTGCGAGTTTGTGCCAAAATATGATTTTCATCCACAATAAAACCATACCCCTTGTCAGACGCAATCAAATAGTTTGCTCCTTGTTCATACACAAACATTGCCGTAACTTCATCGTTGTTGGCCAAATCAATCATCAATCGAACCGGCTGACCAAATCCCCTGCCGCTAGGAATATCTTTAGCGGCAATATTAAAGAACTTACCTTTATTATCCAACAACACAATTTTATCTGTGGTTTGCGCGTGCAAAGCATAAAGCAAGGCGTCATCATCTTTAAACTTAAATTCATCATTCAAATCCGAATGGCCTTTAATGCAGCGTATCCACCCTTTTTGCGACAAAATAACCGTAATCGGCTCTTTTTCAATCAAGGCCTCCACCGGCACGTCTATATCCGTCGGAGCTTCGGCAAACTCGGTGCGACGGCGTCCCAATGCCGTTTTTTTGCTGTATTTATCTTTTGTCTTTTTAATTTCTTCGGCAATGGCTCTCCAACGTTGATTTTCATCATTATGCAAAATTTCCAACTTGGCTTTTTCTTCCAATAAATCGGAATGTTCCGTATTAATCTGCTCTTCATCAAGCTTGCGCAAATTCCGCAATTTCATATTCAAAATAGCTTCGGCTTGATTATCGGTCAGCTTAAATTCCGCCATCATAACTTTTTTAGGCTCATCTTCTTCACGAATAATGCGGATAATTTCATCTAAATTCAGATAAGCAATCAAATAGCCTTCCAAAATTTCCAAACGCGCGTTAATTTTGCTCAAACGAAAATTAATTTTGCGCAACAAAACCGCGTTACGATGCACCAAATAGTCGTGTAAAACTTCTTTAATGCTCATCACTCTCGGTACGCAATCCAAATCCAACACGTTCATATTCATATTAAATTTGGCTTCCAAATCGGTTTGGCGGAACAATTGTTCCATCAGCATAGCCGCGTCAACCGTACGATTTTTAGGTTCTAAGACAATACGCACGTCTTGCGCCGATTCATCTCTCACATCACTCAAAAACGGCAATTTTTTATTCAGCAGAAGTTCGGCAATTTTTTCTATCAACTTAGATTTAATAACTTGATACGGAATTTCCGTAACCACAATCTGATATTGTCCGTGTCCCAAATCTTCGGTTGTCCACTTGGCGCGAATACGGAAACTGCCCTTACCTTGCTTATAATTGTTCAAAATTGTGTCAAATGAATCAACAATCACACCGCCGGTCGGAAAATCCGGTCCTTTCAAGCGACGTACCAAAGGTTCGTCATCACAATCCGGATTTTCTATCAAATAAAGCAAAGCATCGCTTATTTCACTTAAATTATGCGGTGGGATATTGGTGGCCATACCCACGGCAATTCCCATAGAACCATTACATAACAGGTTTGGCACCATTGCCGGCATAACCACCGGTTCGCTGTCTTCACCATCGTATGTATCCATAAAATCAACGGCATCGTCATTTAAACCGTCCATCAAATCCATAGCAAACTCGGTTAAACGAGCTTCGGTATAACGCATTGCCGCCGCGCCGTCACCATCAATATTGCCAAAGTTGCCCTGCCCGTCAACCAAGGGATAGCGCACCGAAAAATCCTGCGCCAAACGCACCATTGCGCCATAAACCGCCGTGTCGCCGTGGGGGTGATATTTACCGATTACATCACCAACCACGCGCGCGCATTTTTTAAAACCGTTTTTAGGGTCCAAATGCAGCTGACGCATCGCATACATCAAACGGCGGTGCACAGGTTTCAAACCGTCGCGCACATCTGGAAGCGAGCGTGAAACAATGGTTGACATTGCATACGACAAATAGCGTTTGCTTAATTCTTCACCCAATTGCACATCTTTAATTTTGGCAGTTTCTTCAACCATTTTTTCACCTATATTTTAATTTGATATTTTTTAACAATGTTAAGCAAATTAGCACGTTTTTCAGGCAATTGCAAGTTATGTCCGGCTAAAAAATTTTTTGTTAAAAATCCGCCGGTCATAGCCAACAGGTTAGCCACTTCCGCTCTTTTCGGACGATAATTTTTATCGACAATATATTGCGGATAAGCGTAAAGTTTATCTTTATACGGAGCTCCTATTTCTTCGCAGACGGCGCGTCCCGTTTTAGGTGAAACATACGACAGTCCTTCTGTTTTACCGGTGACGGCACATTCACTGATATCCAATCCAACACCCAAAAAATCTAACAGATAATATTCAAAATAGGAATAATATACTAACCAATTATCATCATTTATATGTTTAAAAAAGTCTTTTACCTCTTTGTAAAAACGGCCTAAATTATCATTTTCAGCCACGCATACATCAAGCAGACGACACAATGAGGAAAGAGCTTCGATTTTGTCTGTATTTAACATAAAATCAGCTGTGTGCGCCTCAACCAGTTCAACACCTTTTAAGCTCAGCATATTTTCTGCAACCCGCGCATAAGCATTAAAAGAAATATAATTTCCCAATTGATAAATGCCCAAACCGCGTTTGCTGTGTGCGCCGTTGATAAAACCGACGATTTTACCGTGTTCGGGACACACCAAAGTTGCAATCAAAGACTTTTCGCCCTGATTTCGCAACTTTATGATATATCCCTCGCCGCTAAACTGCATTTTGTTTTAATACTCGTGTATAATCGACTTATTCACTTTATCAAAGGCCATCAATTCGCTGATAACCCTTTCCATATCCGAAAGATAAATGGAATTCGGGCCGTCTGACAAAGCTTTCTCGGGATTTTCGTGTGTTTCTATAAAGACCGCTGCCACTCCAACTGCCACCGCGGCTCGCGCCAAAACCGGAGCAAACTCACGCTGACCGCCTGTAGCTCCGCCCAATCCTCCCGGTTGTTGCACCGAATGAGTGGCGTCAAAAATCAGCGGATAGCCACAATCTTTGGCTATTTGAGGAAACGCGCGCATATCCGTTACCAATGTGTTATATCCAAAGCTTGTTCCTCTTTCGGTCACGCAAATATTATGATTTCCGGAATCCTCGACTTTTTTTACAATATTTTTCACATCCCAAGGAGCCAGAAATTGACCTTTTTTAATATTCACGACCTTACCGGTTTTAGCGGCGGCCACCACCAAATCGGTTTGACGGCACAAAAACGCCGGAATTTGCAGCATATCCACATATTGCGCCGCAATTTGGCATTGTTCGCGCTCGTGAATATCCGTCAAAAGCGGTAAATCAGGATAAAGCTTACGAATTTCGGCGAATGTGCGCATACCTTCTTCCAAACCAACTCCGCGCGCGCCGTTAATTGAAGTACGGTTTGCTTTGTCAAACGAGGCCTTAAAAATATAAGGAACACCAAGTTTTTTTGTTATTTCAACCATTTTACCGGCAATAAAAATTGCGTGCTCACGGCTTTCAATTTGACAAGGTCCGGCAATAATAGCCAAAGGCAATTTATTACCCAACTCAACTTTGCCGACTTTAATAGTTTTTTGTTCCATTGCATTAGTCCTTATAATTTAAAATTAAACCGCGTAAACACAAACAACACATTGCCGTCATTTTTTATCCCCGGAACATACGCTGCTTGCAAATGAATGTTTCGATACCCCACGCCAACCAACGGCAGAGGCAACGGCACCGGAATATAGGAATATTCGTGACGCTGTGTCAAACCAAGCGTATAGCCGACACCGGCACTCCATTGATCTTCATCTCCGGCCGTCCAATTCCATTGACGGGCATATCCGAAATAAGTTTCCAAATATGAATTTGAATCCTTAAACCCCATAGCATACAGTCCAGACCAAGTGTTTTCAGCGTTAATATGAGAAATTCCCAAACCAAAACCCCAAGCGTTTTCGTTGTATCTGTCAATATGTTCTTTATCATAAGTCAAACGATTGTGCCAAGCGTAAAACGGCAAATAAATATCCTGAGTGTGATGACAGCGCATCAAACTGATATCATCAGCCAAAAATTTTCCCCATTCGGCAAAAGTACCCGCTGCAGCCGGTTTCGCCAAAAAAGATAATAAAACAAGCCCTAATAGTGTTTTTTTCATTATTTTTTTATCCTGTTTTTTAATTCCGTAGGTGTGACAATACCACAAGATATCACATATTTGACACCATCTTCAACACTCATATCCAACTTAACCACATCATTTTCCGGCAAAAATATCAAAAAGCCCGATGTGGGGTTAGGTGTTGTCGGAACAAACACGCTGACAGTTTTATTTTTAATTTTTTCATCAATTTCCCCACCGGTTACATCTCTACTGACAAAAGCAATCGTCCACAAACCTTTCCGCGGATATTCAATCAACGCAACTTCGCTGAATGAGCGTGTTTTTTGAGATAAAAATGTTTCAAAAATTTGTTTCATTAATGAATAGATGCTTGAAACAATCGGCATTTTATGCACCAAAGCTTCCCATAAACGTACAAAAAACTTCCCCACATAACCGGTTGTCAGCATACCAATCAAAATCATTGCAAAAATCAACAACACCAAGCCGGCTCCCGGCACTGCGTATGGCACAAAATCACCGATAGTCCATTGTTTTGGAACCAAATTACTGGTAAAATTATTAATCCATATCAGCAAATGATAAGACATATAAACCGTAATAGCCACCGGAGCGGTCACCACAATTCCGGTAAAAAAATAACTTTTTATTTTGCTCCCCACTTTTTTGGAAGCTTCTTCTATTTTATCTTCATTCATCAATCAACTCTTCTTAAATCGGTTATAATCATTTGAATATTTTTTCGCCCTTGCCAAACATCTGTTTTGATTTGTCCGACAACATCAAACAAACAGTTTTGATTATTCAACATTGCCTGACCGAGATTATTATCAGCACAACGAAAAGCAATAGCCTTCAGACTGCCTCCCAATGACGAGCCTAAAAAACAACTGATATGCCCGCTTCCCACCAAACGGGCTTTATTTATACTAACATTTTTCAACAAAATCAAGGGTTCGGGATTTCCTGCGCCAAATGGTTCCAACAAAGCCAAACTATCGGCAAATTCTTCTGTAACCCCATTTAGCGACACCGCTAAATCAATGTTTAGAACCGGAGTTATTTTTTCTTTACCCAAACGATTTTCCACATAGTTTCCGACAAATTTTTTAAATTCCGGTATTTGTTCTTCTTTCAAAGAAAATCCGGCCGCCATAATATGTCCGCCGCCGGCTGTGATAACACCTTTTTCTTTGGCGGCAATAATCAAACTTCCTAAATCCACTCCCTCAATTGAGCGCGCCGAACCTTTAACCTCATCTGCTTCAATTGACATAACAAACGCCGGAACATTGTAGCGTTCTTTCAGTTTTCCGGCCACAATTCCAATCACGCCCTGATGCCAATCACTGCCATAGGCAAAAGCAATCGGATATTCCTGCTCTTTGCTTTCAACCTGTTCAATAGCCTGCAACAGCACATAATTTTCAATATCTTTGCGCTCGGCATTCAGTTGATTAAACTTTTCTGCCAGCATTTGTGCTTCTGTTTCATTTTCGCTGCAAAGCAACCTGCTTCCTAAAGAGGCATCTCCCACTCTTCCGCAAGCATTAATCCTCGGCCCCAAAACAAAACCCAAATGATATGAACTCGGAGCACTTTCCACTGCGGCTGTTTTCAACAAATTTTTCAGTCCGACATTCTGCTGTTTCGTCATAATTTTTAAGCCCTGACGCACATAAGCGCGGTTTAATCCCAACAAAGGTACCACATCGCAAACTGTTCCCAAAGCCACTAAATCCAACAAATTCATCAAGTTTGGAGCCGGCTGATTTTGATAAAAGCCCCGATTTCGCAATTCGCGGTTTAAGGCCACTAAAAACATAAATCCCACGCCAACCGCCGACATATAAGATAAATAGGGATATTGATTGTCTTCATCAAGACGTTTAGGATTAATAACCGCATAAACTGACGGCAAAATAGTTTCCGCCTCGTGATGGTCAATCACAATAATTTCAAAGCCGTTTTTCGCCGCGCGGTTTAGAACGTCAAACGCGGTTGTTCCGCAATCAATGGTTATCACCAAACCGGTATCCGCCGCCTTAAATTCGGCAAACGCCAAATCGCTCGGGCCATAACCTTCTTCACGGCTTGGAATATGTATTTGCGGATTTATCCCCACACTGCGAAAAAAACGTGTCAATTCCGAAGTTGAAGTAGCCCCATCAACGTCATAATCGCCGATAATGGCTATTTTTTCTTTATTTATCACCGCCGACGCCACTCGTTCGGCCGCTTTTTGCATATCTTTAAGCACATACGGATCAGGCATAAGGTTTTGCACTTTGGGATTTATAAAATTATTAACTTCATTAAAAGCCACATTTCGCACACACAGCAAACGAGCCAAAAACAGCGGCAAATTATAAGCCAATGCCATTCTTTCCACTAAACCATCATCAACAGTCGCCGTTTTCCAAACGTTTCCGCCCAAAGAAATGTTTTGTTCTTCCATTTGCTAATTTAAACCTTTAATAAACATAAAATATTTCAACCCGACGATTTAAGGCCGCGGTTTTAGCGTCTTTTTCAATTTCGGCCGGACGGCTGTCGGACAAAGCCTCATAACGCATTTTATTGAGAGAAACGCCATCAGAAGCAAGAGTTTTCACCACATTTAAAGCTCTCTGACCGGAAATATTCAAATTTATCATTGTATGTTCGACTAACGTTGTCTTTTTGGTTCGGCTTGAGGCGTGTCCCAAAACTTTCAATTCCGTATTATTTTTCTTTGCATAATCCGCAATATTCTGCAACAAGCTTTTTTCATCTGCGGTCAACTTCGCGCTGCCATCGGCAAAATAAATTACGCCGGCCATTTTCTGGGTTTTCGGTTTTGGTCGAATGTGAATAACAGGCTGCCTGCTTTGAGATGTATAAGCACACCGAGGACCACCGAACAAATCGGCGCAACCGCTAACGGCCAAACAGCCGCAAAACAACAAAATCAGAGCTTTCATAGCAAATCTCCTCTAGTCAATTTACAATTATTTTAATGTATAAGCCCCCTACTGACAAGATTAAAATTTATTTTATAACAAGTATATTTTTCTTTTATTGTTGAATATAAAATTTTTTTTGTTATACTGAGCGTTAGTATTCAGCAAGAATAAGGAGGAATTATGGCAAAATTATTTAGATTCTTAGTGCTTTCACTTTTAGTTATGGCTGCCGCCTGCTCAAAAAAGGACAATTCACAGTTGGAAAAATTAATAATCCAGTCTGAGGATAGCCAATTTGAATATAATGTTGAAGTTGCCGATTCAAAAGAGCAGCTTTATCACGGATTAATGGGACGCAACAGTTTGGCCGAAGATTCCGGAATGATTTTAGATATTAACATTGTCCCAAAGGATATGGACGTTGCTATGTGGATGAAAGACACGTTGATTCCGCTTGATATAGCTTTTATTGATGAAAATGGTGAAATTTTTTATATTTATGAAAACGCCGAGCCAAATTCCGTAAAACCTATTTATCCGCCTAAACGCCCGCGCGCCGTGTTAGAAGTGAACGCCGGACAATTTAAGGCTAAAAACATTAAAGCAGGTGCAATGGTTAAAAATCGTCTGCTTGATAATATGGACTGATTTTATACATTTCTGTTTTGAGGAGATTGTTTTTAACAATCTCTTTTTTTTATATAAAAATTGTTTGCAAGTGATGATAAAAAAATCTTGGCTTATAACTATTTATCAGCTAGGCAATAATTAGGCATTCTGCTACTATAAATTTACATTTACACCATCGCAGAACACTCCAAAAACAACTAATACGTCTCCTTTAATTAGTCAGCCGCTTCTTTATCTGTTTTCAACAAATCTCGGATTATTTCTCCGGCCATCAACAAACCGGCCACAGCCGGAACATAGGACATACTCCCCGGAGTTTGCCGCTTGTTACTGTCTTCAGCCGCTTCCAACGGAGTTAATGCTTCTTCTTCCGAATATACCACCTTAAAATGATTTATTCCGCGCTTGCGCAACTCACGGCGCATTACTTTAGCCAACGGGCACACCGAAGTTTTACTGATATCTGCCACCTTAAAAATTCCGGCGTTTAATTTATTGCCGGCTCCCATTGCACAAATAATCGGAGTTTCGGCCTCTTTTGCACTTTCCACCAAAGCAATTTTTCCAGCCACCGTATCAATAGCATCGGCCACATAATCATATTGTCTGAAATTGAAATCAGAAGCTGTTTCCGGAAGATAAAAACAGTTATGACAAACAATTTGCAAATTCGGATTAATATCCAAAAGACGCTGTTTGGCAGCTTCCGTTTTCGGCTGCCCGATAGTTGAATGTAAAGCCAAAATTTGACGATTTATGTTGCTCAAACTAACTACATCATTATCAATTAAATCCAGTGCGCCGACACCTGCCCGAGCCAAGGCCTCCGCCACATAACCGCCGACGCCGCCCAATCCGAACACCGCGATTCTGGAATTTTTGAGTTTTTCAACTCCGTTTGCGCCAATCAGCAGCTCTGTTCTGGAAAATTGCGTAATCATTATATTTTCTCCTAAATTCTTTCACTTATTTTTTAACAACTTTTGAAAGCAAATATCAAGATTTATGTTCAAAAAAAACACGGAGTAAGTTTCCCTGCCCCGTGTTTTGCGTTATAAACAACAAATTAAAGTTTGAAATCAATCACTCCGTCATAGGCATAACGATACATCTGCTCAATTTCCTTAAACAGCGGATATCGCGGATTAGAAACCGTGCATTGATCGTCAAACGCCAATTCCGGCAGAGTTTTCATAGCTTCTTCCCAATCTTCCTCTTTGATACCCCATTCACGAATAGAGGCCGGAATATTGAGTTTACGTTTCATTTCTTCTAAAGCTTTAATCAAATTATCAACAGCTTCGTCATCGGTTTTGCCTTTTAAGCCGATACCGCGAGCAAACGCCGCATACGCCGCTTTAGTGTTCGGAAAACGATATTGCGGGAATGTCGCTTGTTTGGTCGGACAATCGTTAGCATTGAAACGAATAACCTGACAAATCAGCAAGGCATTGGCAAAACCATGCGGAATATGGAAAGCCGCGCCCAACTTATGCGCCATTGAGTGGCAAACACCCAAGAAAGCATTAGCAAACGCCATACCGGCAATAGTGGCCGCGTGATGCACTTTTTCACGAGCTTCCGCGTCACCTGTTTCATACGATTTAACCAAGTTTTCATAAATCAAGCGACCGGATTCAACTGACAATCCTCTGGTATAATCGGTTGCCATACTGGAAACATACGATTCCAACGCGTGTGTCATAACGTCAATTCCCGAAGCGGCGCACAAACCTTTAGGCATAGTCAACACCAAATCGGTGTCCACAATTGCCATTGTCGGTGTCAAAGCATAATCGGCAATCGCATATTTTACGCCGGTAGCGTCATCGGTAATAATAGAAAACGGCGTAACTTCCGAACCGGTACCCGACGTTGTCGGCACAGCCACCATTTCAGCTTTTTGCCCCATCGGCGGAAATTCAAAAATACGTTTGCGGATATCCATAAAGCGGCGCGCCAAATCCTCAAATTTTAGTTCCGGATGCTCGTACATAATCCACAAAATTTTTGTCGCATCAATCGGCGAACCGCCGCCAAGCGCAATAAACACATCAGGTTCAAAACTGTTAACCATATCCCGAGCCTTGTTAATGGTGGACAAATCAGGATCCGGCTTAACATCGCTGAATATTTTATATTGAATTCCCAACGGCTCCAAAATATCGGTCAATTTTTTGGTGTATCCCAAATCAAACAAAGGCTTATCGGTCACGATAAACGCTTTTTTGCGCCCTTTTAATTCTTTGAGAGCAAAAGACAAGCACCCCGGTTTGAAATAAACTTTCGGCGGAACTCTGAACCAGAGCATATTTTCTTCACGTTTAGCCACATTTTTAATATTCATCAGATGTTTTACTCCCACGTTTTCACTAACCGCATTGCCGCCCCAAGAGCCACAGCCCAAAGTCAAAGACGGATCCAATCTAAAGTTATAAATATCACCGATTGCACCTTGCGCCGACGGACAGTTAATCATCACGCGGCCGGTCGGCATAACATCGCCATAACGTTTAATTCTGTCATCATTGCGCACGTTTGTATATAAAACCGAAGTATGACCACAACCGGCAAATTCCACCAACGCTTTAGCTTTTGCCATTGCGTCTTCAAAATCTTTGGCTTTATACATTGCCAAAACCGGAGAAAGTTTTTCATAAGAGAATGGCTCTTCCGTTCCGATTTTAGAAACTTCACCGATAATAACTTTAGTATTTTCTGGAACTTTTACACCGGCCATTGCGGCAATTTTTGCCGCCGGTTGTCCCACGATATCGGCGTTGATACGGCCGTCTTTCAAAATTGTGGCGGCCACTTTTTCACGCTCTTTGGCATTTAAAATATAAGCACCGCGTTTTACAAATTCTTCTTTAACTTTATCATAAACGGCCTCGCAAACCACAACCGATTGTTCGGAAGCGCAAATCATTCCGTTATCAAAAGTTTTAGACATCAAAACCGAACTAACCGCCATTTGAATGTCGGCTGTTTCATCAATCACGGCCGGAGTGTTCCCCGGTCCCACGCCCAGAGCCGGAGTTCCGGAAGAATATGCGGATTTAACCATTCCCGGACCGCCGGTCGCCAAAATCAAATCAGCTTGTTGCATCAAATATTGCGTGCGCGGCAAACTCGGTTCATCAATCCAAGCGATAATATCTTTCGGTGCGCCCGCTTTTACAGCTTCTTCCAAAATCATTTTTGCGGTTTCAATCGTGCATTTTTTAGCACGCGGGTGCGGTGAAAAGATTATACCGTTACGAGTTTTGAGGGCTATCAAGGATTTGAAAATCACGGTAGAAGTCGGATTTGTGGTTGGAATAACGCCGGCAATCACCCCGATTGGTTCGGCAAATTTAATCAATCCGTTTTCTTTGTCTTCTTCGATAATTCCGCAAGTTTTGGTGTCTTTATATTTGTTATAAATATATTCCGAGGCAAAGTGATTTTTTATCACCTTATCTTCGGCCACGCCCATTCCGGTTTCTTCCACAGCCATTTTAGCCAAAGGAATACGCATTGAACTGGCTTTTAAGGCCACACGGCGAAAAATTTCATCAACTTGCTCTTGCGTAAATGTCGCAAATTTCTTTTGAGCAACACTGACTTTTTTAATCAGGCCACCGATATATTCTTGTTCTTTTTGTTCATCAACATTCAAATTTTTATCCATAATGTCCTCCTGTTAATTCAATGCCATTTTATCAGAGAAATCATAAATAAGAAGTAAATTTTACAAACATTCCGTTCACTTTTTATTACCAATTATAACGTTGCACTTGAAAGCCATTGTTTTAGCCTTATATCATAATGCGTAAAATTCATTTTGAGGAGATAAAATATGAAAAATACGATTTTAACTTTGCTGGCCATCGGCGGCATAGCTCTGTTCAGCCATAACGTTATGGCCACAAACGCGGCTCAAACCAACAATAAGCCCGTCAGCAAAATTTCAGACGTCAACAATTTACCGGACGATGCAGAAGTTGTTATTCAGGGAGTTATTGTTCAAAACCTTGGTGATGACAACTATCTGGTCAAAGATGACAGCGGCACGGTCAATATTGAAATTGATGAAGACTTGATAGAGGGCAACACCATCACTCCGGAAGCTATGGTTTTAATAACCGCTACTGTCGACAAAGATGATAATGTAACCTCACTTGAAGCCGAAGAAGTGGACTTTTTACCCCAAAACACTCCAAACACGCCGACAACACCGGCCGCAAACAACACTTCAATGGCTAAATAATTAAATTATTTTTCATTGTTTATTCTTTCTAATTATTTCTAAACCAATCGTTTGCCAACCGATTGGTTTAGTTTTTTTCATATCATACTATTAAAATATATTTCTATGGCACAACTTGCCTCCTCACAAGAACATCCATAGGCCGCCTTATCCGGAGTTAACGGCACACCGCCATCACTATAACAACCCAAAGTTGCCCCTTCGCTTACCTCTGAAGGAGCATTCATATAATAACAATCAGTGGCAAAATAATAATGAGAATTACTATTATGATTAACAGCTATATCAAACTTACCATTTCCCCAAGTGGCAGTGGCTATGGCCATACAAGCCTCTCGAGGTAAGTCCCAAATGGTTATATATAAATCATTTACATTACAATCAACCCCAAACCAAAAATCGCCGCCAAAAGGATTTTTCAGTTCTCCGTCAACCAACATTTCTTCATCAATAATTCCTAAGGTTTTAAATAGCTCAATATCACTAGGGTAACTACTATCCAGTTCATTAGGATAGTTCTCACTAGTCCCTCTAAGCTGTTTTTGATTAAGAAGAAGTGTCGTAAAACCACTAATAATATTAGCAGTTTGTTCTATAGTTTTATTAGTTTTCCATTTGGTCATCGCTTTAGAATAGCCGGCAATACCGCCAACGCTCAAAACTCCGATGATGGCCAGAACGCCAAGCATTTCAATCATTGACCGGCCCCTTTGCATAACTCTGCTGTCATTGCCGGACGTGATCCGGCAATCTAGATTCGCGGGTCTATGCCCGCGAATGACATTAAAGAAGTGCCCGCGAATGACATTAAAGAAATGCCTGTGAATACCACTAAAAAAATGCCGATTAATGACATTGCGCCCCAAAATCACCTCTAAAACCTGTCTTAAAAGCCCCGTTTTGTCACTTTTTAACATATTGATTCTCCTTTATTTTTTCTTCTTTTAAAGTCCAATTTAAACCACCGTTTAAAACGGACTCTCCACAAAGGAAAATTTCCAAAATCTCAAAACTCAAAAAAATGTTGAAAATATAAAAAGTTATTGCAATATTTGCACCTTTTCCGTATACTAAGAAATATAGCAAAAAAGAGTCCAAAAATAACGGTGGTTTAAAACGGACTTTAAACCACACTCTAACCAATTGTTTTAAACAGAAAAAAGAGCCTGACAGGCTCTTTTTTTGCCGTTGTAATTAGCTAAATTAGTCGGCAATGGTAATATTGCGTTTACCGGCCAAAGATTCTTTAATAAAAGCTATTTGTTCCATAACCATTTCATTATCTTTAAACTTTTCTTCAGCCTGCGCTAAACGCTCTTCAAACGTACCGTTAGATCCCTTGAATATAAACATAAATGCGCGGGTGCAAGATTTTATAACACTTTCTTCAAAACCGCTACGCTTTAAGCCCACCACATTCAAACCGCGCAAATGAGCCGGCATTCCATTAGCAATACCAAACGGAATAATATCACGAGATATGCCCGAAACACCGCCAATCATAGCTTTACGCCCGATATGCACAAACTGATGCACTGCGCAGTTGCCGCCTAAAATAACTCCGTCACCCAAATGAACGTGACCGCCGATTACGGCATTGTTGGTCATAATAACATTGTTACCGACAACACAATCGTGAGCAACGTGGGAATTAATCATAAACATACCATCATCACCAACAACTGTGGTTAAATGTTCTTTCGGAGTACCGGCGTGCATTGTCACATTTTCTCTGATTACATTGCGTTTGCCAATAATCAAACGTGCACCGGCCTGAAATTCATTGCCGTGATCTTGCGGTCCGCAACCAAGTCTGGCTCCAGGGAAAACCACTGTTCCCTCGCCGATTGTCGTATCGCCATATATTGTCACCTGCCCCAACAAACGCACATTTTCGCCGATTTTTGCTTGTGAACTAACCCAGCAAAAAGGCCCGATTTCGGCACTCTCAGCGATTTGAGCACCATTTTCAACAACTGCAGTGGGATGAATTTTAGCCATAATTTTACTCCTTATTTAATCAATTTTGTTATAAAAAATCATAAAGACGATACCAATAAATTGCAACACACAAAAAGTTACAGATTATTTCTTTTGTAAAACACAAACAAAGAAACCATCGGTTCCGGTTAAAATCGGAGAACATTTCAGCCATCTGGTTTCAGTAAACGGATAATTTTGTTCTAATTTCCGCTCCCACAAATTTTTCATATTTACAGGATAAAACTCAGGATTATCCTGCAAAAATTTTTCTATTCGCAACTCGTTTTCTTCGGGCAAGACCGAACAAGTCATATAAATTATACGTCCGTTTTCCGCCAGATGTTTAGCCGCAATATCTAAAATTTCGGTCTGAGCCTGTTCAATGGCTTTAAGCTGTTTAGGCGTCAGACGATATTTGGCGTCGGGAGATCTTCTCCAAGTGCCGCTACCGGAACAAGGAGCGTCAACAATAAAGCGATCAAACTTGTCACTAGGCGTAATTTCTTTGATTATTTTAATATTTTTAATCCCCAGACGTTCGGTTCTTGCCTTCAGCCCGTCCATACGATTAAAGTTTTTATCGTGAGCAAAAATTAAGCCATCATTATGTAAAATAGCTCCCAACAACAAGCTCTTGCCGCCTCCACCGCAACAATAATCAATAATTCTTTGGTTTGACCGCACATCACATAAAACAGCTCCCAATTGTGATGCCTCGTCCTGCACCTCAATTTCTCCGTTTTGATAAGTTTGGCAGTTTTGCAAATTCACCCGTTCTTCCGAACGCAAACCATAGGGAGAATATGGAGTAAACGAAAAAAACAAACCTTCTTTTTGCAATTTATTTTTAGCTTCTTCCCTGCTGACAAAATTAGCCCGCACATCTGCAGGAGCTTTAGTGTTCAGACTTGCCGCAAGCAAAGAATCATTTATTTTTTCAAACAGCCATTTCGGACATTCTTTTTCAATATATTCCGGATATACGTCCTCGTTAAGATGCGCCAGTTTGTCTTTTTCTTCCTTAGTCAGTGGTTTCAGTCCATATTCCGAACCATCGGCAATAATATCAAAATCTTCGTCTTTCAGATATGCCAACAGCAGCATTCGCGGTTCACAACAACCGCAATCAAATTCCAAACGGCTTCGATGTCTGATAATATCCCAAACCGTATTGGTAATAAATTTTCTGTCTTTAGAACCGATATATTTTCGATTGCGCAGATATTCTTTCAAAATATTATCCGCAGGATATTGATCCTGAAAAACTTTACTGATAATTTCTAAAACCGCTTGATATTTGGCACTGATTTGCATTATTTTCTCCTTGTGACTACACACTATAAACAAAAACCCTCTCAAAAACAACAAGTTTTTAAGAGGGTTGAAGTTAATAAATAATCCTGTCGGAATTATTTGTTTTCCATTTTAGTGCCGGAATATAAACTGAATTGTCAACCACACAATGTTTTGACAATATCTGCACCATTTTTGCAAATTCCGGAGTTTTAATAACCTTATATGCTGACGCATTTTCACCTTCTGCAATCGGTCTCAAAGGAAAATCCTTGTCTTTGTTTATTCCAAACAACTCGCAGCTTCCATAGCAATTAAGAGCAAACGCATAATCACCAAGCACAAAGCCCATAATATCACCTTCATACTTTTCCTCAAACTTCATAGAAAACAACAAAGAGCCGGAATCGCGATTAAGATAAATCAGCGTACCCAAAAGATGTTCCTGAGGTTTAAGATGTTTGGCCGTAAAATGGACTCCCTCGCTCATAAACCACAAAATCGGTTTATGAATATTCTCATCAAAGAAACATCCATTATCAAACAAATTGTCAAGAATTTCCAAAAAATCATCGTTCAGCATAGCCATATTGGCATCGACGCAATAATCAGGAATCTCATAAAGATTCAGCGTTTTTTCTTGCAACTTAAAAAGCTCTATACAGGCTTTTTTATTAAGAGCAAAAACCAAATTATAGCTGACAACGGCCAAAACATCTTCCGCTTTCAACCAATGATTAACCTTATCCGTGGCAATAAAAGGATTTTTGTCACTAAACCTGTTTTTACCAAGCAAAAAACAAGATTTATTCTCCAAATGTATCATAATAAAAAAAATTAATAATTAAAAATCTTTCTTTATTATATCATAACTTTTAATTTTGTCTATATTAATTTAGTAGATGACTTTGTTTTTTTGACTATATTCGGCAAACAATTTCAAACAATCAGCCCTGTCCAATTCAGCCAAATTCAAAACAGACTTATCGTGACATTTATTTTCGATAAACCGATACATAAAATCATCTCTAAAACCAATGTGCTCCGCGTCCTCCGGCCGACATCCGAAATACACTTTCTTGATATTCGCCCAAATAATGGCGGATAAACACATCGGACAAGGATAAGCCGTAGTATATAAAATACAGCCGCTTAAATCATAGCTGCCGACTTTTTGACAAGCGGCGCGAATGGCGTTTACTTCAGCGTGTGCCGTCGGATCGTTGTCACGCAAAACAGAATTTGAGGTTACAGCCAAAATTTCGCCGGTTTCGGAAATAACCGCCGCCCCGAAAGGACCGCCGATATTTTCATTCATTGTCTTACGCGCCTGCTCCATAGCCAGACGTAAAATTTCATTCATAAAAGCCTCTCCTAGTAATTATAATAAATTGTCTCACCCAATCCGTTTTGATGAGATGTGCTGTTTAGTCTGCCGGTACTGTCACGATATTCCGTATTTCCAAGAGCATTTTCGTGCGAAGTTCCCACCAACACGCCGTTACCATTTCGATATTCGGTATCTCCCAATCCGTTTTGACGTGATGTTCCGGACAATCTTCCCGTGTTGTCGCGATATTCGGTTTCACCCAATCCGTTCTGTCTGGCCGTACCGACCAATCGTCCGCTGTTATCGCGATATTCGGTTTCGCCCAATCCGTTCTGTCTGGCCGTGCCGACCAATCTTCCGCTGTTATCGCGATATTCGGTTTCGCCCAATCCATTTGTACGCTGACTTCCAACCTCACCAAAACAAAATGCTTGCGCCGACAGAGGAAATAACAAACAAACCATTAATAAATATTTCATTTTCTTACTCCTTTCAAAGTGTTAAATCGGCAAACTTTGCTCCGATTGCCTTTGCCAAGGCTTCGGCGTTTAACTCAAGAGTTATGCCGATTTTTCCGCCCGACAGACAAAATGTGTCAAACAATATCGCCGTTTCATCAATAAAAACCGGAAATTGTTTTTTCATTCCTAACGGAGAGCACCCGCCGTGCACATACCCCGTCAGCGGCAAAAGTTTTTTCAGCGGCAGCATTTCCAAATTTTTCACTCCGGCGGCGTGAGCGGCTTTTTTAACGCTAAGTTCAGCGTTTGCCGGAATAACAAACACAAAATATTCAAAACTATGTTGGTCGGTAGGTGCTTGAGTCACCAATGTTTTAAACACCTGTTCTTCCGGCTTTTGCAAATATTGCGCCACACTTTTGGCGTCAACACCGTCGGTCACCTCATATTCATACACCTTATACGGAATTTTGGCATTTTCCACAATCCGCATAGCGTTAGTTTTTATCATTTTCTCTACATTTTTCATAATTTTTCTATATAAACTTTCGCTTAAACTGTCAACCCTGTTTTTTATGTAAAAAAATTGCAAAAAAATAAAAAAAGGTATTGCAATTTATATCTAAAGATATCTATATAAGTAAATGAATTTTTGAACATATTTTTTTAGATTGGAGATAAAGATGAAAGTTGGTATTATCGGTGCCGGTTCCGTTGGCAGTGCTGCTGCATTTTCTTTGATGATGACAGGCGTTGCGCACAAAGTTGTTTTGATTGATATGAATGAGAAAAAAGCGCAAGCCGAAGCTATGGATATTGCTCACGCCGCTCCTTTCGGTCACGCCGGAAAAATCAAAGCCGGAACTTATGAAGACTTGGAAGGTTGCGGAATTGTAATCGTAACCGCCGGTGCAAATCAAAAACCTGGTGAAACTCGTATTGATTTGTTGGGTCGTAACGTTAAAATTTTTGAAAGCATCATTCCGCAAGTTGCTAAATACGCTCCGGAATCTATTTTATTAATCACCGCTAATCCGGCCGACATTATGACTGAAGTCGCTCGCAAACTTTCCGGTTTTCCTAAAGAACGCGTTATCGGTAGCGGTACGGTTTTGGATACGGCTCGTTTCAGAACTTTGTTGGCCTTCTATTTGGGTGTTTCCACAAAATCAGTACACGCTGACGTAATCGGCGAACACGGTGACAGCGAAGTTTTGATTTGGTCTAATGCCGAAGCCGGTACTTTGTCGTTGGAAGAATATGCCGAAAGCGTAAACAAAGTTTTAGATGACGCTAAAAAAGCTGAAATCAAAGATGGTGTTGTTAATGCGGCCTACAAAATTATTGATGGCAAAGGTGCAACTTTCTATGGTATTGCCGGTGCTTTAACTCAAATTTGCCGTGCTATTAACAATAACGAATACGCTATTTTAACGGTGTCTTCTCACCACGACGATATTGAAGGTGTTAAGGGCGTAAGTCTGTCATTGCCTACTGTTATTAACAGAAAAGGTATTTTCCACGTTATTTCGCCGAAACTTTCTGATGAAGAACGTGCTAAACTGAAAAACAGTGCGGAAATTATGAAAGAATATACTGACAAAGCTTTGGCTATGGTAGACGGCGACAAATAAGTTTTGTTTGTCACACAAAAAAATAGCTTTGAGAATTAACTCAAAGCTATTTTTTTAGTTAAACTTCAAAGATAAACAACAAAGCGCGATTTTATCGGCGTGTTGTCATCTTTGGCAAAACCCAAACTTGCCGGCTCTGGCAAAAAACTTTCCCAAATATCATTATCTGATAAATAGTAAGTATTAATTTGCAAATCTTCGGCATCAATACCGTAATCCCGCAATTTTTGCATCATTTCATTAAATTTTGACATTCTTGCAAAAATGTGTTCCCAATCACTGATATTCGGAAAATTCCGAAGTCGAGAAAATTTGTCGCAAAGCGAATTTTCTTTTTCTAAAGCCACTTTTAACTCTCTAAAAGTAGCGGCATTTGCCACATTATTTTTATGCACCAAAATACCGTGAAAAGAAATTCCCCAAACTTTTTCTTTTTGTGATAAATCCAAATAAGGTAAAACACGCAAGCGGTGTTTTAGGCTCAAATACACAATAGAAAACGGCAAAAAAACTTTATTGTCATTGTTTTTTTCCTCTTGCAAGTCAAAGAATTCTTCGGCTTCGTCGCGGGATAATTCCATTTCTTGCAACAATTCAAATTTAGATTGTTTATTCATAGATAATAGTATTTTAATAATTAATATTTCTTTTGTTATATCCGTTATTTTTTTGTACGTCAACTTTTATTCGGCAGTTTTAGTTTTCGGCTTTTCTTCCGTGGTGGAAATTTCATCTTTCGTTTTATTATAGGTATCGGTAATTATCCGTTTCGCATTATCAGAAACTTCCGAGCCAACCTCTTCAACAGTGGAATTTTTAGTGATTTTACCTTCATAAAAACCGGCAAGAACCAAATAAATAATAAAAATCAACGCCAAATAAAACGCATATTTTAAAAATGTATCCATATCCTATCTCCCTTAGTTATTCATCAGAGAGATATGCTCAATTCCCCTATTTTCAAGATAAAGCGTCAAAATTCAGCGACGTTCAAACAATTTTTCAATATCAGACAACTTAATTTTAACATAAGTCGGACGGCCGTGATTACACTGACCGGAATGTTCCGTTTTTTCCATATCCCGCAACAAATGGTTCATTTCTTCAATATTCAAAGAACGCCCCGCCCGCACCGAACCATGACAGGCTATTGTGGCACAAATATGATGAATTTTATCACTCAAGGCATATTCTCCGCCCCATTCGGAAATTTCCGCCGCAATATCCTTAACCAACTTTTTAACATCTGTATCACCAAGCAAGGCCGGAATTTCCCGCACTAAGACTGCCGAAGTTCCAAACTCTTCCAATCTCAACCCCAATTGCGCCAACTGCTCGGCATATTCCAACACATTTTCTTTTTCGGACAGACTCAAATCCACAACCTCCGGCAATAGAAGCATTTGTGTCGGCACTTGCTCGTGTTTGGCCATACTTTGTTTCATTTTCTCCATTGTAATGCGCTCGTGAGCGGCGTGCTGGTCAATAATTACAATACTGTCTTCGGTTTGAGAAATTATATAAGTGTTATGAAACTGTGCTTTAGCCAATCCCAACTCGCCGACTTCCGCTATTGTTTCCGCCGTTGGCTCTTCCGCAACCCGCACCGAAAATTTACTTTCCAGAGCCGGAATAGACATTGTTGAATATGAACCGCGCCCGTGTCCGCCGCCATAGTTTTTCACATTATTAAATGGTGTCGTCGCAAATTCGGTTGTTCGCTCGCGCATAACATAATCCGCTTGACGCTCTGCATTGGAATAAATTTGTTGCGGTAGTTCATTTTCTTCCAAAGTATGTTCCAATAAATGTTCCAAACCGCCGGTTTCCGCGCTTTTCTTTCCGCCTAAACTTAAAGCGTGGCGAATGCTTCCCACTAACAAGCCGCGAATGGCTCCGTTATCATAAAAACGCACTTCTGCTTTTGTCGGATGCACATTCACATCAACATACATCGGCTCCACTTCAACAAACACTGCGCACGCCGGATAGCGACCACTTGTCATCATATCCTGATAAGCACCTTTTATGGCACCTAAAATAAGTTTGTCCCGCACCGGTCGATTGTTTACAAACAAAAATTCCGACAAAGAATTAGCCTTGTTATAAGTCGGAATTCCGATAAAACCACTGATTTTACAAAAATCATTTCCGGCGGAAATAGCCACCGAATTTTCTTCAAACTCCCCGCCCATTACATCGGCGACACGACGTTGCCGGCTATCAAAAAGTTCGCCTTGGCAAGCGTTTAGAGCCACTTTCTTTTTGCCGTCGCTTTCCAAATAAAATGAAATTTGCGGATTAGCCAAGGCAATACGTTGCAGCATATCCACACATTGAGCCGCTTCTGAGGCATCAGCTTTCATAAATTTCAAACGAGCCGGCGTGGTATAAAACAAATCTCGCACTTCAATTCTGGTTCCCAAAGGAACTGCCGCCGGCTTTACTTCGCCTTTGTCGCCGCCGTTGACACTGATTTGCCAGCCGCTGTCCGCGCCTTGTTGACGAGAACTTATTGTCATTTTAGCCACAGAGGCGATAGAAGGCAACGCTTCTCCGCGGAAACCTAAAAAGTTGATGTTAAACAAATCATTATCCGGCAATTTGGAAGTGGCGTGACGTTCTACCGCCAACGAAAGTTCATCTTTTCCAATTCCTTTGCCGTTGTCATTTACCACTATTAAATTCTTACCGCCGCCCGCAAGCGTCACTTCAATTTTTGAAGCACCGGCGTCAATCGCGTTTTCAACCAATTCCTTAATAACCGACGCCGGACGTTCAATAACCTCGCCGGCGGCAATTTGGTTGACCAAATTAGATGGTAAAACGCGAATAGGCATAGTCAAACCCTACTTTCTGATTTTTTTGATATAATTAATCAATGAAGCCGTAGAACTGTCGTGCTCCACGCCAAAAGCCGTTCCTTCAATTTCCGGTAAAATATTCAAAGCCAATTTTTTACCCAATTCCACTCCGAACTGGTCAAAAGAATTGACATTCCAAATCACGCCCTGAACATAAACTTTATGCTCATACATTGCCACCAACATTCCCAAGGTGTAAGGGTCAAGTTTTTTAACCACAATGGTGTTAGACGGACGATTGCCGCTAAAGCTTTTATATTTTTTCAAAGCTTCGATTTCTTCTTTGGATTTACCGGCTTTTTCCAATTCCAACGCCGCCTCGGCCTCCGTTTTTCCTTGCATCAAAGCTTCGCTTTGCGCCAAAACATTAGAAATTAAAATTTGATGGTGATTGCCGATTTCATTGTGCGAAATAGCCGGAATAATAAAATCTACCGGCACAATTTCCGTTCCCTGATGCAAAAGTTGGAAAAATGAGTGCTGAACATCGGTGCCGGCACCGCCGAACAACGCCGGCCCCGTGGCATAATTAACCAATTTGTTATCCAGACTGATTGACTTTCCGTTGCTTTCCATATCCAATTGTTGCAAATATGATGGCAGATATTTCAAATATTGGTCGTATGGCACCACACAATAACGATGGATATCATAAAAATTGTTATACCAAATTCCTATTAACGCTAAAATCACCGGAATATTATGTTCCAAATCCGTATTGGCAAAATGCTTATCCATCGCATTAGCACCTTGCAACATTCTCTCAAAGTTTTCATAACCCACGGCAATGGCGATAATCATACCGATTGCCGACCACATTGAATATCTGCCGCCAACAAAATCCCAAAATTCAAACATATTTTCCGGATTAATACCAAACTTTTCCACTTCCGCCTTGTTGGTTGAAAGCGCGATAAAATGTTTTGACACGGCGTGTTCGCCCAAAGCGTCAACCAACCATTTGCGGCAAGTTTTGGCGTTTGTCAGCGTTTCAATCGTGGTAAAAGTTTTAGAAGCCACAATAAACAAAGTTGTTTCCGGATTAATTTTATTCAACACCTCGGCGCAGGCCGTGCCGTCAATGTTAGAAATAAAATAACATTTTATATCTTTTGCCCAATACGGACGCAAAGCCTCGGTCGCCATAAAAGGTCCCAAATCCGAACCGCCGATACCGATATTAACGATGTTGGTCAATTTTTTGCCGGTATAACCGGTAAAAGTTCCCAATCTCACCGCCTCGGAAAAGTTTTTAATTCTCCCCAAAACTTCACGAATTTTCGGCATAACATCTTTACCGTCGACATAAATCGGAGTATTGTCCTGATGGCGTAACGCCGTATGCAAAACCGCCCTATTTTCGGTTTTATTGATTTTTTCACCACTGAACATAGCTTTAATGCGGCCGGTAACATCACGTTCGCGCGCCAAATCAAACAAAGCGGACATAACTTTATCATCAATGCGGTTTTTAGAATAATCTAACAGCAAATTTTCCAGTTTTAACGTATATTTATCTGCTCTGTTTTCATCAGCGGCAAACAAATCTTTCATTTGTGTTTTTTTAAAACTACGATACAAACTTTCCAATTTTCCCCAGGATTTCAATTTATTTCTACCAAACATTTTTCATATACCCTTTCAATTATCCATACCAACATTCACAAAGTCAGGAATTGTGCTGAAATATTTTTTTGCAGCTTCATTCACATCTTCTAAAGACACTTGGCGAATATAATCATTACGTTTCACCAAAAAATCAAGACCTAAATTATACTTCTGCATAGCAACAAGCATTTCCGAAATATTGTTTATTGCGGCAAAACGTAAATAAAATGAATTAATCAGCGACTTTTTGGCATCATTTAATTCCATCTCGGTAACTCCATTTTGCCCCATTTTCAGCCATTCTTCTTTCAACAGCTGCTGAGCCTTGCCAAAGTTTTCCGGTGTTGCCGAAAAACCGCCGCCGATTAAAGCCACAGCATCTCTGTCAGAAAGATAAGTATAAACCCCATACGTTAATCCTTCTTTTTCCCGAATAACTTTTGACAAACGCGAACTCAAACCATTTCCGCCTAAGATATAATTTGCCAAATATAACGGATAAAAATCATCACTGTTGCGCGACGTACCTTTGGCCGCTAAACTTGTAAGCACCTGCGCCGATTTACGTTTTGTATTATATTCCACACCATCGGCCGAAAAATTTATTTTAGGCAAAGGTGTGCCCAAACTTTTTTCTGTAAGACCTCCAAACAATTCATTCAGCAGTTTTTTAGCCTCATTTTCGCTTATGTCGCCGACAATTCCCACTTTCAAATTGTCTTGAGCCAAATAATTTTTCACAAATTCCAACACATCTTCGCGCTTCAGGTTTTCCATATCTTGTTCTTTTCCCAGACGATTGCGGGAATACGGATGTCCGGCAAAAATATTTTCAGCAAATTTCTTTTGCAACAACAAAGACGGATTTTCTTGTTGTTTTAAGCGGGCGTTACGCATTTTATTTTTGAAATTATTTAGATATTTATCTTCCACTCTCGGAGCGGTTAAAGCCGCTTGCAACAATTGCACGGCAATATCTTTGTTTTGTGACGGAAAAGCTATTTCTCCGCTGAAATCATCGGCCGAAACCGAAAACCCCAGTTTTACACCATTTTCCTCGGCAACTTCGTTAAACTCACTTTCCGAAAAATCGCCGGCACCGTCGGTTAACAAAGAAGCCGCCGTCAAAGCCAAACCATATTTGCCTTTTTCATCGTGGGCACTTCCGGCGTTAGTGAAAGTAAAGCTGACGCTCACAATCGGGTTGGAGTGCTCTTCCATAAAATAAGCCGACAACAAACCGGATTCAATTTTTTTCACTTCGGCGTTAAAAGTTTTGTTTTTCAGCAAAGACTCATCAAGAATTTTCTCTGCATCAATCTGTCCATTGAAATTCCACAAATTAAGCGTATACATCGACAACCCAATCAATACGCCTAAAACAAGCAAACGCTTCAAATAATAAAACAGATTCTTACGCTTCGGATGCTTAATCACCTTCTATTTCTCCTTTTTTGTTTTCCGGCAACAACACTCCCTCAATTGACGGAGATTTCAGCAAAACTTCTTTCGCAGCCGCAAACATATCGTCCAAAGTAACCGCCTGAATATTTTCGGCAAAACTTTGCGCCTCTTCCAGACTGAAACCATAAGCCAACATAGAGCCGAGCCAATAAGCGGCATCTTCGGGATTGTCATTAGAAAAAACCAAACCGGCTAACAGTCTTTTTTTCAGCTTTTCCAATTTTTCCGCCGACAAATCTTTTACAGCCTGTGTCGCAGTCAAACGCACCGCAACATCAACTTCGGTAAGGCTTTTATCATTGCTCGGTTGCACTGCAATGCTGAAAATACCGTTACTGTTATAAAAATAATCAAAACTCGCGGAAACTGAAGTCAATAAACCGGCATTGGTAACCAACTCTTTATACAAAACAGAGTTATGCCCACCGCCCAAATATTCCGCAAGCAACACATAAGCATATAAATCAGCTGACAAACCGTCTTTATTCGGCAAAACATATTTATACACTTGTTTAGGAACGGTAATTTGCGGTAATTTCATCACTATTTTATCACGAAAATAACCGCTTATCGTGTCTTTAGGAGTTTTAGTTATTTCTCGTGCAGGAATTTTGCCATAATATTTTTCGGCCAAAATTTTAGCTGTCGGCACATCTATATCGCCAGCCAGAACCAAAATCGCGTTATTGGGCGCGTAATAACGGTGATAAAAATCCCGCACATCATCGGCCGACAAATTCATAATTTCATCAACCAAACCGGTAACCGGATGTCCGTAAGGCAAATTGCCCCACAACAACAAGTTCAGACGTTCGGCAAACGGAGCGGCCGGATTATTTTCAACAACTTGTTTGCGCTCTTGAAAAACAATTTTTTGCTCTGCCCTAAAAGCCTCATCGCTAAAATTAAGATTCTGCATTCTATCGGCTTCCAACGCCATCAGAACTTCCAATCTGCTGACATCGGCAAACTGATGATACGCCGTCACATCATAAGAGGTAAAGGCATTACCGTCAGCCCCGTTCTCGTCCATAATCTGATTAAACCGCCCGTCTTCTAACTTTTGAGTTCCGCGAAACATTAAATGTTCTAACAAATGCGCGCTACCGCCTTTTCCTCTTTTTTCGTCGGCAGAACCGGCCAAATACCAAACCATCTGCTTAATCAGAGGAGCTTTATGATTTTCAATCACCACCACTCGCAAGCCATTGTCCAACGTAAACTCTTCGGCCTTAAACAGCTTTGCTTTTCCCGATATGGGAAACAACAAAAGTCCCAAAACTAAAATTTTATACAGCTTACTCATCAAAATCTTCTTCATCGACATTAACTACTTTAGGGCGAACACTATATTCCGGCGGCAACACCAATGGTTGTTTTGTAACCACTTTTGTTTCATCCGGTCCCTGACGAGTAAAGCCTAATTTTTCTTTAGTCCAACCGCAAGCTGACAGACCAAATACCAAACCCAAAACAAATATCAAACTCAGTTTTTTCATTTTACACCTCATTCAACCCTTTCTTTTTAGAGAAAAATTCCATAAAAATTAAAACAAACACCCCAATGCAGATAAAACTATCGGCCAAATTAAACGCCGGCCAATGCAAATTTTGATAATGAAAATCTAAAAAATCCAACACGGCCCCAAAGCGGATTCTATCAAACACGTTACCGACCGCACCGCCGATAATCAAAGCGATAGCCGCAATTTTCAAGCGATTTGTTTCTTTTAGCATCCACATAAACAAAAAGACAACCACACCCAACGCAAAAACACTCAAAACAACGGCTCCGGTTTGTCCGTAATTATTAAACATTGAAAAACTAACGCCGGTATTCCAAACTTTTACCCAATTAAAAAAACTTGTCACAGCCACCGGCACGCCTTCAACCAATTGCGAAGCGGCAAAAAATTTGCTGATTTGGTCAGCAACAACTGCAAAAACAATAACTAACAGTCCGAGCCACACAAAACTTCTCCTAAAATCTCAACACAGACCTAAGTATACCAAAATGATTTAATATGAAAAGTGTGTTTTTAAATAGTCTACAGTTTTTTTATTAAAACATACCTTTTTTGCGGAAATAAACAATCACAACCAGAGTTGCCAACACTGAAAGCGACAAAACCACCCAGAAACCATATTCCATATTCGCCGCCGGCACCGCCACATTCATTCCCCAAAAACTGGCCAACATCGTCGGAATAGAAAGCACAATGGTGATTGCGGCCAAAAACTTCATCACTAAATTGACATTGTTATTAATGATTGAGGCAAAACCATCCATCATTCCCTCTAAAATAGAGCGATGCATATCCACCATTTCAATAGCTTGCTTATTTTCCACAATAACATCTTCCAACAAGTCAATATCATCTTCCGTAAAAGAAAGAAGCTTGGACGTGGCCGGAGATTTTATCATCCGCAAAATTTTTTCCAACACTAATTGATTGTCGCGTAAAGCGGTTGTAAAATAAACCAATGATTTTTGAATTTCTATCAGTTGAAAAAGTTCCTGATTATTGGTTGTTTGTTTCAAAGCATCTTCAATATGCTCTGTTTTGCGGTTAATTATTGCCAAATAGCGCAAATAAAATTGAGTGATTTTATACAAAATCAAAAGCATAAAACGCGTCCGCTCGCGTGTATCAAAAGTTTTGGCCGTATTCTTGTTAAACGCACTCAGAATACGATTATCCTTAGAGCAAATTGTCAAAAAATTGCGCGCCGAAAACACCAAACCGCACGGTAAAGTATCAAAATTTCCTTCTTCATCAAGCAAAGGCAAATTAACGATGGCCGAAAAAATTCCGTCATCTACCTCCGTACGCGAACGTTCGTCGGCATCCAAAGAATTTTTCAAAATATCGGAATCAACTTTCAGCATTGAAGAAACCTGATTAATTTCTTCTCCGGAAGGATTGATTAAACTAAACCACGCTTGGGAAACTGTACGAGATTGCTTGAGCTTGACTAACTTACCACCATTTTCAGTTTTATAAATTTTCAACATCGCCAGTCTGCTCCTTTGACATTTGAATTGCAAAGTAAGTTTCAAAATGGTGCGGCCAAGAAGACTTGAACTTCCACGAACTTAGTTCATAACGACCTCAACGTTACGCGTCTACCAATTCCGCCATAGCCGCACATTCAAAACAACCTACAAATATTATAATCTTTCTAAATAATCAAGCATTTTTTTCAATAATTTTAAAATTTTCAAAATAATTATTGACAAAATAAACAGAATATGTTATCAAGTACCTAGTTTTTGTATTATTTTGATTATTGTTTTACTAATTTTTATAGCTATGAAAAAGTTTTTTGCTTATCTGATTTTGGCTATTGCTCTGGTTTTAGCCGCAGTAGCTTTGGTGTCTTGCAGCAGCAAGCCGCAAGTTGAAGAAAAGAAAGTTGAAAAAGTGCTCCTCGTTGGCGACTATTTCTCTTTCAAGGATGAGGTTATAGCCTTAGACAACGCGACCCCTAAAATGCAATACGGCATTATGAAGGGTGACTCTGTTATCCTTGCCCCTCAATATGACAAAATTGCTTGGGACAAAGATCTTAATGCTTTTCGCTGCTACACCGGCACCAAAAACTTTACTATTGCCGATACCAATGGCAAAGTTTTGCGTCACGGAGCATATGCAAAAATCACTAGGGAAAATGACGGCGAGTTCTACTACTTTTTCGGTGAAAACGGTAAGATTGCAATTTATTGCAAACAAGCCGAAAAATCGTGGGGTATGTATGATGAAGTCGTTGTTGACAAAACATTTGTTTTTTGCCACGAAGGAAAGAACTGGGGAGTTGCTTCATTTAATCAGAAGTTATACTTAGACAAAGATTACAGCAATATCTATGTTGTTAACTTCAAAAATGAAAACGACTACTCTGTCATCACTTGCAAGAATGGTGAATGGACAATGTTTGATCAGGATCAAAAGTATTATGACGCTCCATCTGCCGAGCTGAAGCGTATGTGCAACAAACCTGCAAAGGGAAAAGCTGTTGGTGTGTTAAACATTAACTTCTAACCATCTGTAAAAAGACATCTCCTCAAAAAGAGATGTCTTTTTACCTTAAACAAGATCATTAAACTTAATTTTTATTATTATGGGCTCTAAAAAAGGTTTTAAGAAAAAAGGTACTGAGTCGCCTTCAATGTATGATCCCTATGATTTTTTGGGACAAGGTGTAAAATCCGGTAAAGACTGGAAAAACTCAGAAAAAAAAGCAAAGAATAAAACCTTTGCTATCAAAGAAAGAAACGACGATTCATTGTAATCTGCATTAAAAAAAATCCGCTAAACACAATTTGGCGGATTTTTTGTAAACATTTTTTAATAATGCCGGAATTATACTGCAGATAAATTAACAAAGGAATTAATTGTGTTTGAATATAGTATTTTTCCGGCAAAATCTCCAACCAAATCGCTGATAGTGTTTTTGCACGGCTACAACGATTGTGTTTCCTATCATCAAGGTGCCTATGAGCTGATGCGGCAAAATTTACCTAATTCACTGCTTGTCGCTCCTGAAGCTCCGGAAATCTGCGATAAAAACTCGCAAAAACGCCAATGGTTCGGAATGATTAAATATGACCCCGAAAACAGACGAAATTTTCCCTCGACATCTGTTCCGCAAATCTTCAAAATATATCGCCAAGCCGAACCGGAAATTGACCTTCGCGCCCACCAGATAAATCAATTTATTGACTCTTTGCAGAAAAAATACAAAATTTCTGACTCCGAAACGTTTTTAATTGGCTTTTCTCAAGGTGCAATGTTAGCTCTATATTCGGCATTGTGCCGCAATCACCCGCTTGGAGGTGCTTTCATTTTATCCGGTTTAGCCGCCGGCCGCAATCTGTTGCACAATAAAATAAAATCAAATCCCCCTATTTTTCTATTTCACGGGAAAAATGATTTAAAAGTTCAATATAAGACCTTGAAATCAACGGCACATTGGCTGAAAAAGCATCAAATCACCCCACATATTTTCACCTATAAAAATCTTGCCCACACAGTTACCGCTGAAGAAATTAAAACAATTACTCAAATTATTGGTTTGAAAAACAATTTTTCTTGACCTAAAATTTTTTATCACGCCCTAAAAACCACTGATGCAAAACAAACATACACACCAGATAAGAACAATAATACCAGTTTGTATAAATTGTATCTAACCCCAAATTAGTATAAAACATATAGTCCTCCTTAAATTAATTTGAATTATACTTAAAACTCTCTTTTTAGTTGTTTCGGAAGTGATAATAGCAAAATAATTTTAAATATCAACCAAAAAGTTTATATTTTTTACAAATAACTTATATATCATCTTATTTTATTAATATGTTTTCATATATAAAATAAATTACCTGAAATATTTTCCGCTGAAACATTGCACTCATTTTATATTTATCAAAAAACATTTTGACATTAAACCTGAATAAGGCTAAGCTGATACATATAAATTTCTTTTTGAGGCGGGTGTCAAATGACAAAGATTATGTTGCTTAAAGACCGTAATAATTTTAACACTAAATGGGTCTGCAATTTTGCATCTCAACTGACAATGCGTGGTTACGAAGTTGTTTTGGTGGCCGATTCCTATTCTCACGCCGGCGAACCGGTGACTATTGATGAACGGGTAAAAAAGCTGAATCTTGCCGCCAAGACCGCTAATCCCATATATAATTTATGGCTGCGCTTTCGAAATTTTCTACCTTTGGCGCATTTCCGTTATAGAAAACTTTTTGCCGCTGAAAAACCCGACATTATAATTTGTTATTTTAATCACGACCTGATTAATGCCACTTTGCGACAAACACACAACATTCCCATTATTATGATGATGCATAATCCGCCGAATGAAATTTTTGCCAACGTTCGCCGCGGTTTTCGCCGGTCGGCAACAGACAAAGCATTTGCCCGCGCTAATGTGGTACAGGTTTTGATGAACAGTTTCAAAAAAGAAGTAACCGATGTTTATCCGCACAAAATTGTGGAAGTTATTCCCAATCAGGTTATTATCCCCAAGGCCTGCTGTGATTTAAGCGTGGCGAAAAACACCATTATTCACGTTGCCCAAATTGCCGAACAGTTTAAACGTCAGCACCTATTAATAGAAGCTTTCGCCAAAATAGCCGATGATTTTCCAACGTGGAAAGTTTTGTTTTTCGGCAAAGTTAAAAAAGGCAAACATAAAAAATATTTCAAACGGCTGCAAAAACGCGTAAAAGAGCTCAACTTACAAGACCGCTTGATTTTTAAGGGTTACTCAAATAACATTACTCAAGAATATCTGAAATCAGATATTGTAACAATGCCTAGTTTTTCTGAAGGATTCGGCTATGGTTTGGCCGATGGTTTGGCAATTGGCTTGCCCGGAGTTGGCTTTGCCTCGGCTCCGGCCATTAACGAGCTGATTATTGACGGGAAAACCGGCTATCTGGTAAAAGATGTCGATGACTACGCCGCTAAATTAGCTAAACTAATGTCCGACAAACAGCTGCGTATACAAATGGGCAAACAAGCTCGCCAAGATATGGAACGATATTCTCCGCAAAGCGTTATTGATAAATGGGTAAATCTTATTGAAAGAACCCTGAAAAAATAACTTAATCAATCAGAAATTATCCCGATTTGCGCACATAGCACATATCGGGATAATTTTTTTCTGATAGCAGCCTAAACACTGATAATTCCACGCGCCATCGCATAAACGGCAAACAAAGCTATTATCACCACAAAACCGGCGACAACCCCCTCGCCCACCGAAAATGCCGGAGCTTCAGGCTCGTGTTGTTTTTTTGCCCAAATATAAACAGGAATACCGACAGCCATAAAAATGACAGCCATTAACAAATAATTCAAACCGGCGGCATAAATCAGCCAAACAGAATAAATTGAGCCCATAATCCCCGAAAACAGTGCGGTTGATCGTTTAATGTAAAAATTCATCGGATATTCGTGATCCTCGCAAATTTTCCATAAATAAGCACAGCTTGAAAAATAAGCCGGCAACACCATCATACTGGTAATGCTAAGCATAGTGTTCCAAGCATTTCCGGAAAAATATACCAACAACATAAAAATTTGCATTAGCGAACTGGTTACCCACAACGAAACAGTTGGCGTATCCTGTGAATTTTCTTTGGCAAACTCTTTAGGAAAAGTGCCATTTGCGGCGGCAGCTTGCGGAATTTGCGCCGTAACCACCGTCCAAGCGAGCCAACTGGTCAAAACCGAAATCAGCAAACCGATATTCATCAACCACGCGCCCCATTTACCGACCAAAGCTTCCAGAATTCCGGCCGTTGACGGATTTGGCACGGCAGCCAACTGTTCTTGACTCATCAATCCAAATGGCAGTAAAGAGAGTAAAACATAAATAGACAAGCACCCGATAAAACCTAAAAGCGTGGCACGACCCACGGTTTTTGGAGATTTGGCGTGTTTAGACATCACCACCGCACCTTCAATACCGATAAACGCCCACAACGTTACCAACATTGTGCTTTTAATTTGGGCTGAAAGTCCGCCCAATTTAGCAACTGTGGAAGCGTTTTCGCCCCAAAAATCAAACTCAAACTTGTCGATATGAAACATAAACACCGCAATAATCACAAACAAAATTAACGGCACGATTTTAGCCACCGTACCAATCAAGTTGATAATTGTCGCTTGTTTAATACCGCGTAAAACCAAATAGTTAAAGCCCCAAATTAAAATTGAACCGCCGATAATTGAAGGCAAATTATTTCCTCCGGCAAAATACGGCGGATAAAAATAGTTTAGTGCGTCCATTGCAATGACGGCATAGCCGACATTTCCGCAAATTTGACACAACCAATACGACCACCCTATGGTAAAACCGACATAAGGCCCAAAGCCGGCGCGGCTATACATATATATACCGGCCTTTAAATCAGGCTTGGCAGCTGACAAAATTCTAAAAGTGTTAGCTATAAAATAAACGCCTATTCCGGTGATTATCCAAGCCAATAATACTGCTCCCGCCGACGCGCCGGCCGCCATATTTTGCGGCAAACTATAAATTCCACCGCCTATCATAGAGCTGACAACAATAGCGGCCAACGCCCAAACACCCAAACCGGAGTTTGAATTTTGCGCCGCCGTGTTATCAGCAGATATTTTCTTTTTATCTGCCATAATATATTTTCCTTTCGTGATAAGACACAAGGCGGCAAAAATTTTTATGCCGCCTTTGCAATTTGTTATTCTAAATTTTTGCCGGTTCGGCATTTTCAAAATTCAAAAATCCCAGACTGGTTAAGCAATAACCGAACTGCTCGGTAATATTCAAATAATTGTGATATAATTGGAACTCGCTGTGTTTTTCAACTCCGCGCAATTCCAACTCGTGGTTAAGAGATTTGTTAAGCCACATTTCCGCATGACCGCGGGCAATGTCATCATCAATATGGGTGTCGAAAAATTCCACATATTCAGCCGCCCAACCGCCAATCAATTCGCCTTTGGCGTCTTTACCCCAACAAATACCAACACCAGTGGCAATAGCTTTATGTTCATCACGACTGGCACCGTGTCCGGCCATAATAACTTCAAGCACTGCTCCGTGCTTAAATTGTCCTACAACCTTATCCACCGGCACAATATTGCCATAGACTTCTTTTGGCAGAACCGATGTATAAGGAACAACATTAAAGTTTTCAATTTTAGCTTCCATTAAAGCCGAATCATAACAAAAGGTTTCAAAAGGCTGCGGCGGAATACCTTCATTTGCCTGTCCTGTACCGCCTGTAATAAACGCTAATGTCGGATAACGAACTCCGTATGTCATTATATATCTCCTTTAAAAAATTACTGAAAATCATTGAGTTCGCCTAATGAGATAATCACCGCTCAAACCTTTTCAATAGAACTTTTTAACTGGAAATTTTTAGCGTTTATATCCTCTGATATTTCTTTTCAAATCTACAAATCTTTCAGTTTGGAAATAATATTTTTCAAGACACTTATGCGTTCACTATATTGTGTTAAATCTTTCGTCACAAACAATTTTTGATCCGGACGAATTTGCAACACGCCAAATGACTTTGTCACCCAATCAATCAATTTATCCGCCGCGGCAAAAGTGTTATTGCGGAAAGCAATCAAAATTCCTTTGGCACCGGCATCAACTTTTGCCACATTAGCCGCATAACAAAGCTGTTTGATTTCTATGGTTTGCAACAAATTTTCCACTTCCGGCGGAATTTCTCCGAAACGGTCGATTAATTCCTCGCGCATATCCAACAATTCGTCTTTGTCTTTTAAGGAGCCGATACGTTTATACAGTCCCAAACGCACGCCCAAATCTTTGACATAACTTTCCGGAATCATCAGCGGTACACCGGTTGTAATTTGCGGTGCCCAATCGCTATATCCGACGGTTTGCGCTTCTTCCGCTTGTCCGGCTTTCTGACGGGCAATTTCTTCTTCAAGCATATGCTGATACAAAGCGATACCCACATCTTTAATGTGTCCGGACTGTTCTGTTCCCAACACATTACCTGAACCGCGGATATCTAAATCGTGACTAGCCAAAGAGAACCCCGCGCCAAGCGTATCCAGAGCCTGCAAAATACTCAAACGTTTTTCCGCCACCGGATTAAGCTTTTTACGCGCCGGAACCGTAAAATAGCAATATCCACGCACCTTTGAACGCCCTACTCGTCCGCGCAATTGATAAAGCTGTGCCAAACCGAACATATCGGCGCGGTGAATAATCATTGTGTTTACGCGCGGCATATCAATACCGGACTCAATAATGGTGGTTGAAAGCAGAACATCGTATTTGCCGTCGGCAAAATCGCACATAATGTCTTCAAGTTGCTTAGCCGGCATTTGTCCGTGCGCCACCGCAATTTTGATATCCGGCACCAAATTTTGCAAAATTTCCAAAATATCGGCAATATCCGACACTCTCGGGCACACAAAAAACGTTTGTCCGCCACGGAATTTTTCTCGGTAAATAGCCTCTTTTATCATCACTTTATCAAAAGGCATCACAAAAGTGCGGGCGGCCAGTCTATCAACGGGAGGCGTGGCTATAATGCTGAGTTGTTTAACGCCTGTCAGAGAAAGTTGCAATGTCCGCGGAATTGGCGTCGCACTCAAGGTTAAAACGTGTACATCAGATTTCAACGCCTTAATTTTTTCTTTATGCGCCACGCCGAAATGCTGTTCTTCGTCCACAATAAGCAAGCCTAAATTGCAAAACTGCACATCTTTGGACAACAGGGCGTGTGTGCCAATCACAATTTCCACCGAACCTTCGGCCAATCCCTGTTTGGTTTCGCGTACTTCTTTCGGCGTGCTTAAACGGGACAACATCCGCACACGGATTGGAAACCCCTTCATTCGCTCGGCAAAATTCAAATAATGTTGACGAGCCAGCAAAGTCGTTGGCACAATCAAGGCCACTTGCGCTCCGGACATTGCCACGGTAAACGCCGCGCGCAAAGCCACTTCGGTTTTGCCAAACCCCACGTCTCCGCAAACCAGTCTATCCATCGGCTCGCCCGCGCTCAAATCTTGAATAACATCTTTTATGGCGTGCAATTGGTCGTCGGTTTCACTATATGGAAACTTAGCGCAAAATTCATCATACGCCCCGCTTGGAGCCATAAACACATCGGCCGTTTTAAGATGTCTTTCGGCGGCGATTTTTATCAATTTTTCGGCAATATCTTTGATTTTTGCCTTTACTTTAGCTTTTTTAGCTTGCCAAGCCGCCCCGCCCAACACATCAAGCTGCACGTTTTCATCATCGGAGCCATAGCGGGAAATAACGTCAATATTTTCAACCGGCACAAAAAGCTTATCATCGTGAGCGTACACAATTTTCAAACAATCGTGCGGCGCGCCTCCGGCCATAATATTTTCCAGTCCCAAAAAACGCCCGATACCGTGTTCAATGTGCACCACCAATTCGCCCACGCTCAAAGCCGACACATCGGCGATAAAATCTTTGGAAGAAACTTTTTTAGCCTTACGATGTTGTCTTTCACCCAAAATATCTTGTTCGGATACCAAACAATATTCATCATCTCTGAAGCCGTGCGCCAACTCAACCATAACCAAAGCAATTTTCTTTTGCGCGCAAATCTGCAAAGCTTGTGCCCAGCTATCGGCCAACGCCGTGTTTTTAATATCGTAATCCGCCATCAGTGAACGCAAACGTTCTCGCGAACCCTCGGTATAACAACAAACAATTCTTTTTAGTTTTCCGTTTTCCGCCAAATAATCGCGCAACTCTTCATAAACAGCGGCGTTGCTGATATGTCGGGCGTGAACAAAATCTCGTCCCGGAATGGTTTTCAGTTCCACAACTTTATCATTTGCGGCAATCGTCAACGGAGTAAAATATACGGCTTGTCTGTCTTCCAACTTGGCTGTAAATTCATCTGCCGACATATAAAGTTTTTCCGGAGGCAACGGCCTATAAGCATCGGCTTCATTTTTTCCTTTAACTTGCAACGCCTCTAAACGAGCTTCGTAATAATCGGCAATCCCCTCGGTTTTAGCTTTTAAGGACTCTTCAATATTTTTCCCCGCCACGACTTGCGCATTCGGCAAATAATCAAACAAAGTCGGCAAAACATCGTTATAAAACAACGGCAACCAATTTTCCATACCGATATATTTTTGCCCGTTGGAAATTGCCTCATATATTTCATCGTGCAAACCATCGGCCCCAAAAAGCTCTCGATATTGTTCACGGAAATTGCGGATAGTGTTGGCGTCTAAAAGAACTTCGCTTGCCACCTGAAATTCATATTGTTGCAAATCTCCGATAGTGCGTTGACTCACCGCGTCAAAAATCCGTAATCGTTCCACCTCATCATCAAACAAATCAATCCGCAACGGGTTATCCATACCGCTCGGAAAAATATCGGCAATATCACCCCGCACGGCGTATTCACCGGGCTCCATAACTTGTTCCACCCGAGTATATCCATTCAACGAAACATAGTGCAAAAAGCTGTCAAAATCCAGTTTCTCGCCAACTTTCACCAATTTGCGGGCGTTGCGAAAAATTTTTGCCGGCGCAAGTTTTTGCAACACGGCCCCAACCGAGGTAACAACGACCAAAGGAGTTTTTTCGTCATAAAAGACAATTTTCGCCAAGGTTTCAATACGCTTGGCCGAAAGCGCGCTGTTTGGCGAAACACGGTCATAAGGCACCGTATCCCAAGCCGGAAATTCCAAAACTTCATATTCCGGATGCAAAAAACGCAACATTGTCGCCGTTTGCGCCAAACTCACGCCGTCGCTTGCAATATAAATAACCGGCTTTTTCGCATTGGCAATCTGCGCCAACACAAAGGCTTCATAACCATCGGCAACCGAAGAAACAGTCTTCCCCGCCCAAACATTCACATCTTTACGCATAATCACGCTTTCCTGTTTACATTTTGTTATAAAATATATACAATACAGCCATTAACGCAACAAAAAAAAGACAAATTCACAATGCGACCGACTATTTTATATCCGCTTTTTGCCCCTATCACCACCCTAAACGGTGTGGGAGATAAATATGCCAAACTTGTGGCGAATTTATGCGGTGAACGCGTGGTTGATTTGCTGTGGCACTTACCATCGGGAATAATCGACCGCCGCTGTAATCTGCCTTTAATTTCCGCCGTTGAAGGACATATTTGGACGGGTAAAGTACGCGTTATAGAGCATAAAGCACCGCAAACCCGCAAACAACCCTATCGCATTGCCGTTGACGATGGCACGGAGCAACTGATTTTGATTTTTTTCAAAACTTACGGCGACACACTGACTCGCATTTTTCCGGTTGGTGCCGAAAAAATTATTTCCGGTAAGTTGGAACGCTTTAATAACAGCTGGCAAATGCCGCACCCCGACTATGTGGTTGACGCCGCCAAACCGCTGCAAATGCCGCAAATAGAAACCGTATATCCGCTGACCGCCGGCGTTACCAACAAAATGCTGAACAAGCTGATGACGCAAGCTCTGGGCTTGACACCGCCGCTGAACGAATGGCTGAACCCCGAGTTTTTGAAGCAACAAAATTTTCCAAGCTTCAACAAAGCTTTAGAGCAAGTTCACCACCCTCAAACTTTGGACGATTTATCGCCAAATTCAACCGCGCGCCGCCGTTTGGCTTATGATGAACTGTTGGCCAATCAGCTTTCACTCGCCATTGTGCGTGAACGTTTGAAACATCAAAAAGGACGAGCCTTGCAAGGCGACGGACATTTAAAAAAACGCTTGGCGAAAATTCTACCTTTTCAATTAACCTCGGCTCAACAACGAGTTATAGCCGAAATTGAAAGCGATATGTTTTCCGAATACAGAATGTTACGCTTGTTACAAGGAGATGTCGGCTCCGGCAAAACCATTGTCGCGCTTTATACAATGCTTAACGCCGTGGAATGCGGCGCGCAAGCGGCCATTATGGCTCCAACCGAAATTTTAGCCCAACAGCACTATGAAACCATTGCCGATCTATGTTCGCAAATCGGTGTAAAAACAGCGTTGCTGACCGGCAATATTAAGGGAAAATCCCGCCAACAAATTTTAGACGCTTTGCAAAATGGTGAAATAGATATTTTAATCGGCACTCACGCTTTATTTACGGAAGATGTGACTTTCAAAGATTTAGCCTACGCCGTGGTTGACGAACAACATCGTTTCGGAGTCAAACAACGCCTTAGTCTTTCGCAAAAAGGTAAAACTTGCGATGTCTTAGTGATGACCGCCACGCCGATACCGAGAACTTTAGTCTTAACCCAATTCGGAGATATGGACTATTCGCAAATAGATGAACTTCCGGCCGGACGCAAACCTGTCACCACCACGGTTATGCCGCTTAGCAAAATTCACGAGGTTGTTGCCGCTCTGAAACGCAAATTGCAAACTCAAACACAGGCCTATTGGGTTTGTCCGTTGGTGGAAGAGTCGGAAAAAATTGACCTTTCCGCCGCCAAAGAACGCTATGAAAGCTTGCGTCAGGAATTTGGCAATATGGTAGGCTTGGTGCACGGAAAGATGAAAGAAAGTGAAAAGAACACGGTTATGGAACAATTTAAGAGCGGTAAATTAAAGCTTTTGGTTTCCACCACCGTGATAGAAGTCGGCGTAAATGTGCCAAACGCCACCGTTATGATTATTGAACACGCCGAACGCTTTGGACTGGCGCAACTGCACCAACTGCGCGGACGCATTAAACGCGGCTTTGAGGCTTCGAGCTGTATTTTGATGTATGGCTATCCGCTTAGCGAAGTTTCACGCTCTCGTCTGAATATTATGAAACAAACCGAAAACGGCTTTTTAATTGCTGAAGAAGACCTGAAACTACGCGGCGGCGGCGAAGTTTTAGGAACGCGGCAATCCGGCTTCAGTAGCTTTAAAGTGGCGGATTTAAGCGTGCACGGCGACTTGCTTTTAACTGCCGCCAAAGATGCCGCATTAATTCTCAATCAGGACAAAAACTTGTCAACTCCGCGCGGAATTGCCCTCCGTACTTTGATGTATTTGTTTGAGCGCGACGAAGCCATAAAAACATATTTGGCGGGATAAAGTTATACTTTTTGACTTTCATAAAATCAAAAGCTTATGTTTACTGCGCACACTTCAGAATTCCCATTACAGTAATTACAAATTCTGTTAATTTCATCTAAACTTAAATTCTGCAAACATTTACGCCCTTCTTTGCAATAGTTATTACCATAAAACATTTCCCATCCGCTTTTCCATCTAGTTACAGCAGAAGCCCAAATTACGTCGCTTAATGGTATAATTAAATCAGTAAACATTGTTTGGCATATTTTCGCAGAAAATGCAGGTGAAAATGATTTTTTATCATCTTCCATAATTCCACCTAAACGCAAATCCATAGAAACTCTAACCGAGCACTTGAAGTAGCTGGATATACACCTACATATATATCATTTCCATAAGCATCTTTAAGATTTTCACCATCAATCATCCAATTATCAGGAATAAGATTTAATGATTCCAGTAGGCTATTCAAATTTACAGATTCCTCTACCGGCATTTTATAAATATCGTCTATATGTTCAAGAACACCATAAATTATAAAACTGTATTCTGATATCGCTTTATTCATTTTCCACTTCTCCATAGCCTTAGAATATCCGGCAATTCCACCGACGGACAACACTGCGATAATCGCCAGTACACCCAACATTTCTATCATACTTCTGCCATATTGATTATATTTCATATCAACTTCCTTTCTTTTTTAATCACAACAAAAAAGCCATCGGCGAGATGGCTGGAAGTTGGTAAGCTATTCGAAAGAAAATAGTGTAGCATATTAGCTATATTATATAGCACATTTTGCTACCTTCCAGCCATACAGCCAGAAGGTATGCTTTATTTAACGTCTTTGCATAAGACGTCTTTCGAAGAGGCTACCACACCCCAGACAAGCTATCGCCTATCCGACTACCAATCTAACTAAATAAACCCCGAATGTAAAGCAGAAAATAAAAAACAGCGGAATTACATCCGCCACAACCTTTGATAATTCATTACTATCAGCTAAAAAAATATATTATAATAAAAACACTCTGTAGAACATAGCAGAGTGTTTTTATTAGGAAAATATTTTATTAAATCGGCTTATTCCAAGGTTTGCCGTTTTTCAAAAAATCAGGCAATTCCTTCAAAGACGAAGCTCCTGCCGCCTTGGCGTGGCCTCCGCCACCAAACTGTTTAGCAATTACAGAAACATCAACATTGTTTTTGCTGGTGTAAAAAGTAATATTCCACAAGTTTTTCTTATTCATAAAAAAGTTCGCCATAAAATCAAAATCTTTTATATTTTCCAATGAATCAAAGAACTCTGACTGACCTTGAGCCATATTAGAGCAAATACAGCGTAAACCATTAAATTCACTTTCAAACGCCATACCTCTGACTAATCTATAATTGCGATGGCGAACCCAAGACAATATGGCCGAACCTTTTTCTACCATAGACTTAATATCCACTTCATCATTCATCAGTTGCGTCCAAATTTTATCAGTAGGACGATTAACGCCAAAAGTCTGAATAGCATATTCAAACGGACGAACACGTCGGTCACGCAAATCATAAATATCATTTAAGCCCAACAATCTAAGTCCTTCCGGCAGTTCTTTTTCCGGATAAAAATATTGCCAGGTCAAAACCAAAGCCGCCGTTCCAACCTTGCGTAAACCCTTGATAGGCTCATACTCTCCGGTTTGCATAAGCTCATCATATTCTTTTATCACCGAAACGTGATGATCTATCCAAGTTAAATCAATTTTTTTGTTGAGTTCCAGCATATATTTTACCGGCAAGGCAATATCGCAAATAATCAGCTTTTCGTGTTTTTCAATTTCCTCATACGGAATTTCCATATCGTGGTTAAGTCCCATCAATTCAATTTCAGGAAACTTACTTTTAACAATAGCCGCCGAACCTTTTCCATCGTGGTCAGCAATATGATAAATACACAGCATCTAAAACTCCTCACAACTCAATCAACATATTATCAAAAGCCGGCTCCATATTTTCCGGCGTCATTTTCAGCACTTCATCATAATCACATTCTGTGGCCATATGGGTCAAGACAACCCTTTCAGCCTTAATTTTAGAAGCGTAATCCAAAATAATATCAATATTTGCATGATACCTGCCACCGTGCAATATAGTCAAGGGCATAATTAAAACATTAACATTAATTTGCTGCAAATATTGTAAAGTTATATCCGGAATGCTTTTAAAATCGGGGACAATAACAATTTCTCCGTCATTAAAACAATATCCGGTTGTCACCATTGTATGTCCGCCAAACTCCAAAGGTCTGAGCTTAAACGAGCCCACACAAAATTCCCGCCCATATTCAATTTCGACAGGCAAAAGTTCGGGATGATTTGTAATGTCTTTGTGCTCCATATTGGCAAACACATAGGCAAATCGTTCCTTAATTTCGGCTATTTGCGGTGATGTTGCATAAAAATTCAAACTTTTTCCGGTGTTCCGAGTTATGCCGCGCAAGTCATCTATGCCGTGCAAATGGTCGGCGTGAGTATGCGTATATAAAACAGCATCCAGTTTAGTAATATTGTTGGCAATCAATTGATTTTTCAAATCCGGAGAAGTATCGACCAAAATCTGCGTTTTGCCATCTGTGATATAAACTCCGGCGCGCTGTCTTTTATTTTTGGGATTAAGCGGATTGCACGCCCCCCAACCGCCGGAAACGGACGGCACTCCGGGGGCAGCTCCACTGCCTAAAATCACAAGCTTAGTCATCGGCTCTCACTTTGTTAAACAATGTTAGAAAGTTTTGCGTTGTCAAATCCGCCAACTCGGCAACCGACATATTTTTCAAATCTGCCAAAACTTCGGCCGTGTTTACCACAAAAGCAGGCTCATTACGCTGCCCTCGGTGCGGTATTGGTGCCAAATACGGAGAGTCTGTTTCAATCAGTAATCTGTTTTGGGGAATTTCTCTAAATATCTGCCGCAAGTTTTCGCTTTTTTTGAAAGTAATAATTCCTGAGGCCGAAATATAAAAACCGATAGAAAGAGCAAACTCCGCCAACTTTTCAGAAGAAGAAAAACAATGCAGTTCTCCGCGGAATTTTTGTTTTTTATATGCTTCTGCCAACAAAGTAATCATATCTTCATCGGAATCGCGATTGTGAATCACCAGAGGAAGTCCGCTTTTCTGAGCTGCAGTAATGTGTTCACGCAACAATCTGAGTTGATGTTCTTTTATATCGGAATTATAATAATAATCCAAACCACACTCACCTATTCCTACCACTTTTTTTGAATTTAGTTGCGCTAAAATTTGCTCCGATGACAAGTTTTGATATTTATCGGCTAATTCCGGATGAACTCCCGCCGTTGTATAAATATGACGATGCTTTTCGCAAAAATTGATTAACCGCGGCATATCGGATATATCATCGCAAACATCTAAAATATAATCGACATTCATTTCTCGAGCGCGAAAAATAGCGTTTTCTCTATCATCGTTAAAATCGGCAGCATTAATATGGCAGTGACTATCTGTAAACATCTAAAGCACCTTGCAAATTTTTGTCAGCAAATTAATCAGCATTTGCCGTTTATCCATATTAATATTCTGACAATCGGAAAATTTACGATTTGTTTCATCCCAACAAGAGTATAAGGTTTCAACATCTTGACAATGCGCCATATTTTCTCGAATAAACTTCAAAATCAACTCTTGCACCAAGTCAAAATTAGTCGCATCTGCAGTTGCTGCCGTGCAAAATTCCAACAAATCGTTTAATAAAAATTTTTGCTTAGCATATAAAATTTTGCACAATCCGTCATACATTCCAACAGCGTCTAAATCAGCATATTTTATGGCTTGTCCAATGCTTTGCGGACATATTTCCGCTATTTTTGCAATCATAGCTTCTTTCAAATCAGGACGATAACGACGAAGCAAACTGGCTGTTTCGCTAACCTTAAGCATTTGCAATGGCAATTTGGCACAACGCGAACGAATGGTCGGCAGCAACAATCCGGCATTGTGACTGATTAAAAGCAAAACGGTGTGAGCCGGAGGTTCTTCTAAAATTTTCAACAATGCGTTGGCGGCATTTTTATTCATTTCATCAGCACTATCAATAATCACTATGCGCCAGTTATCATTAAATGAGGTTTTTGCTAAAAATTCATTTACCTTTCGCACGTCATCAACCCGAATAAAGGCGGATTTTTTCATACTGTTCAAATCTTCTTCGTCAGGAATTTCTCCTTTTTGAAGGGACTTGATAATTTTTTTGCGGTCTGCTTCAATATAATCTCGCTCAACCACCATTAAATCGGGATGTGAGCCCATTGCCACCTGTTTAAAAACTGCGGAATCTTCAGGTATATTCAAAGAATTGTAGTTTTCTTTTTTGCTATCATCTGCCCATAGCAAAAAGCGGGCAATTCGATAGGCTAAAGTTGCCTTGCCAACCCCCTTAGGTCCGGTCAAAATCCACGCGTGATGCATCGTATTGCTTTTCCAAGCCTTTAAAAAAACTTCTTCAGCTTCGGTTTGCCCCAATAAAAAGCTGTTGTTACGCGGTGCAATATTGACTTCGTCGACCATCAACACTCCAGTCTTTTCTTAACGATTTCAACAATTTGCTTATGCAGACTTTCCACATCGGTATCAGCGTTCAAAAGCACGCAACGTTCCGGTTCGCGTTTAGCTATTTCTAAAAATCCTTGACGCAAATTGCGGTGAAATTCCAATTGCCGACTTTCAAAACGCAACTCTTTAACCGCCATTGTTTCAGCCTTGGCAAAAGAACGACACATACCTATTTCCGGTTCCATATCCAAAATAATAGTCAAATCCGGCTTAAAATCACCAGCCACTATTTTATATAAGTTATGCAAAGTTTCTAAGGAAACACGCTTATCATAACCATAATATTGATAAGCTTCGGTAGAATCCGCATATCTGTCGCTAACAACCCACTTACCTTCTTCCAACGCCGGCCAAACCACCTTTGTCAAATCACAACGCCTATCGGCGTAATAAAGCAAACATTCGCTGATAGCGTCAAATTTATCCTTATCGCCGGTGACCAGTAAATTGCGGATAATTTGGCCTTCCGGAGTGCTCCCCGGCTCCTTGCTTTGCACACAGGCTATACCTTGTTGCTCCAAATATTGAGTCAACAACTTGGCTTGAGTGGATTTTCCGCAACCTTCGCCGCCCTCCAGCGTAATATATTTGCCGCGCATTATTTTGCTCCAAAGACAAAATATTTCACATTAGCCCACAATTTGCCTAAGGCTCCGGTTTCTTCAACATTCTCGGCGGCAATCAACGGCACGCTGACTGTCGGTTGATTTTCAATTTCTATCTTAACCGAACCAACCTCTTGTCCCGACTTAATCGGGGCTTTAAGCGGCTCATCAAATTCCGCCGTAACTTTAACATTTTCCTGTTGACTTCTATGAACTGTTTTAAGCACATCGTCCGCCACTACCAATTTAACGCTTTTTTCTTTACCATACCAAACCTTAGCATCGGCAATTTCTTGATTTTTATTCAAAATTTTGAAGTTATTAAATTCTCTGAAACCCCAGTTCATCAGGCGTTCAGCTTCTTCCGAGCGTTCGCGATTGCTTTTCATTCCGCTCATAACTTCTATCAAACGACGTTCGCCTTTAGTGGCTGAAGCCGCCAGACAAAAGCCGGCTTCTTCCGTATGCCCAGTTTTCAAGCCGTCGGCACCTTTCATTGTATATAGCAACGGATTACGATTTCCCTGCTTAATATTGTTATAAACAAATTCTTTTTGGCTGAAATAATGATACAGCTCCGGAAATTCTTTAATAATATGGCGCGCCAGAATAGCCAAGTCTTCCATAGACATTCTATGGTCCGGATGCGGCAAACCTGTAGCATTTTCAAAATGACTGTTTTTCAGTCCCAATTTTTTTGCCGTTTTATTCATCAAAACAACAAAATCCTCTTCAGAACCGGCTAAATTTTCTGCCACAACAATACAAGCATCATTGCCTGATTGAATCACAATACCTTTGATTAAATTTTCCACGCTCACATTATCGCCGATGGAAAGAAACATTGTAGAACCTCCGGTGGCCGCACCGCCTTTGCGCCAAGCATTTTCACTCACCGAAAAAGTGTCGTCCAGCTTAATGCTTCCGTCTTTGATTTTACTCATCAAAACATAAACCGTCATCAGTTTGCTCATAGAAGCGGGAGGCACACTCTCGTCAATATTTTTTTCAAACAAATATTCTCCGGTGTCATAATCCATCAAAATAGCGTTGCGAGCTGCCGTTTCAAACGCCAAAGCATTAAAACCGCAAACAGACCCACATAATAAAGCAACTAAACCAAACTTGTTAAATTTCATTTTTCTCTCCTATTTTTTCTCTATTTTGGTATTATTAATGCCATAATATTTCAACTTAGCCTGCGCCACTTTAGCCTCTTCTATCCGGCTATACGGGCCGACCGAAACTCGATAATAGTTTGTACCGTTAACATCTGCCTTAACGATATGACTGCTTCCATATTCTTTAAGACGAATCATCAACTTGTGAGCCAAATCATATTGGGTAAACGAACCGGCCTGAATATAGTAGTAACCGGATAAATATTGATAAGCTTTGCTTTTAACCGCTCTGGTATCTCCGGTTTGCGGATTGGTGGCCGCAGCAGCGTAAATTCCGCTATTTTCGGTAGATTTGCCAACACTGCCTATTGTTCCCATAGAACCTGATTTACGTTCGCCGGCCGCTGAAGCCGCACTGCCGTAAACTGCTGGTTCGGCTGTTTTTCCGCTCGGAACATAAGTTCCGGCACTAATCGTATTTCCACCGGCACTAACATAGATATTTGATTTTTCCGCCTCGTGCTCCGAAATTTCTATCCGTTCGGCCGAAGATTCATACAAAGAAGGTGCAGGTTTTGAGGCCGCGGCCAAAGCCTTAGCACTTGGCGACGACAGATTCAGCAACGCCTCTTTCAAGGCTTTACTTTCCTTTTCCATAATCTCCACTTTAACTCTTGTAGTACCTTGTCCCATATATCCTAAAAGCTGTGCACCGCGCTTTGATAAATCAATGATACGGTCTTTAACATAAGGACCTCGGTCATTCACCCGCAAAATTATGGAGCGTCCGTTTTGCAAATTGGTTACACGCACAATGCTCGGCAGCGGCAATGTTCGGTGCGCCGCTGTCAAAGTATTCATATTATAGCGTTCACCATTAGCAGTCGGTTTACCATTAAAATCCTCGCCATACCAAGAAGCTGTACCCACTTCCGAATAGCTGTAATCCTCTTTCGGATAATACCATCTTCCGGCAATTTTATATGGATTGCCAACTTTATAAATGCCGCCGTAATTCTTAATGATTTCTGCTTGAGCCTGCGGAGAAAGTCCTGAAAGTTCAGGAGTTCCGGTGGAACAAGAACTCAAAAGACCTCCGGCAATCATCAGGCTGAAAATTATTTTTATACAGTTCATAACATCATTCGCTTTTAATTTAAGTTGACTTAACCTACCCTGATTTTTCATTATCAGCAAGCATTATTATTCACTTATGCTTAATCTTTTTAGAGGCGGTAATTTTATTGTTTGCCGGTTTAAGTTTCTTCTTAGCCTCCGGAAGTGGCACCGAAAATCCTATTTTAGGGTCATAATTTTTTATTTTGTTTAAGAGTTGATAATCCGGATAACCATCTTCGGGCAGCTTGGCTTTATGTTGCAAAAACTTCACTGCTTTACGAGTTTCCGAGCCGAATTTTCCGTCCTCTTTAACTTTATCGCGCGACATTTTATTATAGAACTGCTGAATCAGCTTAATTTCATCACTATTCATCACATATTGCGTTTCAGCGTAAATCGGTGCCCACTTTTTCTTGGTGTTTTTCACATAATCAGCCAAGGAAACAATGGCTAAAGCATAATTGTCTGACCGATTCCAAATCATAACACGCTTAAAGTTGCCAAACACAATATAAGCCGGCCCCTTGCGTCCGTCTGGTAATATTATAGAACCTTTCAAATCATTATCAAACGGCAAAGCATAACCATAATATGTTTTAACACCGACGGCTTTCCATTCGCTTACTTTTTTAGTATTTTGCCTACCAACTTCCTTAAAATCGAAGTTCCACGGCAAAGAAACGCGCATTCCCCAAGGCTCGTCTTTTTTCCAACCTAAAGAGCTCAAATAATTGGCAGCCGAGGCAATTGCGTCATCAAACGAATTCCAAATATCCGGCACGCCATCGCCGTCATAATCCACCGCATAACTGTTATACGTTGAAGGCATAAACTGGAAATGTCCCATAGCTCCCGCCCAAGAACCAAGCATTTTATCTTCGCCTAAATGCGTTTTATCCATAATTTTCAAAACTTGATAAAGTTCATTTTTGAAAAATTTGGAACGACGGTTTTTATAGCTTAAATTTGTCAAGCTATCTATCAAATGATAAGTTCCTTTATTTTTACCGAAATTAGTTTCAATTGCCCAAAAAGCCGTTAAATAAGATAGAGGCACATTATATTTTTCTTCCAGTTTTTTATATTTTTTGCGGAGCTTATCGTGCTGAGAGCGAGCTTCTTTAACCCGTTTTTCCGTCACAAGCCGATTCACATAAGCACAAGTGGTTAAAACAAATTCAGTTTGTTTTTTATCTAACTGAACCACCTTAGGCAAAGGATGATAATAGTTTTTATCTTTATAAGCTTTGTCAATTGTTTTTTTGGAAATTCCTTTTGAAATCATTTCTCGTTTCAAACTTTCCAACCATATTGTCCACTCTTTGGGCGGAGTTACATCTGCTTGGTCGCTCGCGGCACAAACAATATCCACCGGCCACAGCAACAGCAATACCGACATAAAAATTCCCCAAATTCGGATTTTATTCATTTTTATCACCTTTCACTAACTTGTGAGTAATTTTATGCTTATTTTCTAAAAAAAACAATAAAAAAAAGCCGACAATTTCAGTCGACTGTTAAAAATTATTTTTCAGGCAAATCCGCGGTACAATGCGGGCATTTTATTGCCGCCAACGGAATATCCTCGCAACAATATGGACATTTTTTTGTTGTTGGCGCAGCAGCTTCTTCTTTTATCATTTTTTCTTGCAACTTATTAACCGCCTTAATCAGTACAAACACGGCAAAAGCCACAATAATAAAACTAATCACATTATTAAAGAAAATACCATAATTAATTGTAACATCATCGGCAATTTTCCATTTTAAGTCTGAAAAATCAACTTTTCCCAAAAGTAAACCGATTGGCGGCATTAAAATATCTTTCACCATTGAATCCACAATTTTACCAAAAGCGGCACCAATGATAATACCGACGGCCATATCCATAACGTTGCCGCGCATTGCAAATTTTTTAAACTCATTAAAAAAACTCTTAATCATATTTTTTATCCTTTATTCATAAATTGGAAAATTGTTGCAAAGTTCGATAATTTGTTTTTTAGTTTGTTCAATCACCTCATCGGCATTACCTTCTGACAAAGCATCAATCACATCGCCGATGCAGTTGCCTATAAACTCAAACTCCTGCTCCTTAAAACCGCGGGTTGTTCCGGCCGGAGTTCCCAAACGCACGCCCGAAGTAACTTTAGGCGGTTGCGGATCAAACGGAATAGCATTTTTATTGCAGGTGATATTAGCTTTTTCCAAAGCGACAGTCACCACATCACCGGTCAATTTTTTCGGCCGCAAATCCACCAACAGCAAATGCGTATCCGTGCCACCCGAAACCAAATTCAAACCGCGTTTACGCAAAGTATTACCCAAAACTTTGGCATTCACAATTACTTGTTTGGCATATTTTTTAAATTCCGGAGTCAAATCCTCGCCGAAACAAACCGCCTTTCCGGCAATAACGTGTTCCAAAGGACCGCCTTGCGACCCCGGAAAAACGGCAGAATTGACTTTTTTATAAATTTCGACATTATTGGTTAAAATCATACCTCCGCGCGGACCTCGCAAAGTTTTGTGCGTGGTAGTTGTCACCACATCGGCAAAATCCAAAGGATTCGGATGTTGTCCGCCGGCCACCAATCCGGCAAAATGAGCCATATCGACCATCAAATAAGCCCCAACTCTGTCGGCAATTTCACGGAAACGCGCAAAATTAATCTGTCGCGGATAAGCCGAACCGCCGGCCACAATTAATTTCGGTTTACTATCCAAAGCCAAACACTCAACTTCATCATAGTCAATCAATCCGGTATCTTCTCTAACACCATATTGCACAGCATTAAACAGTTTTCCCGACATTGAAACTTTTGCTCCGTGTGTCAAATGACCGCCGGCGTCCAAACTCATTCCCATTATGGTATCGTTAGGATTTAAGAGCGCGAAATAAACCGCCATATTGGCCTGCGAACCGGAATGAGGCTGCACATTTACATATTGTGCATTAAACAAACGTTTAGCCCGTTCTTGAGCCAACGATTCTATTTCATCAATATATTCACAACCGCAATAATAGCGATGCGCCGGATATCCCTCGGCATATTTATTGGTAAGCACCGAGCCTTGCGCTTCCATAACGGCTCGCGACACAATATTTTCCGATGCAATCAACTCAACTTGATTTCTTTGCCGTTGTAATTCTTTTTGAATAATATCATAGACTGCACGGTCTTCGGTTAATAAATTATGTTCAAAATCCATATTATTCTCCCTTATCCAACTTATCCAGACGACGCTGATGCCTTCCGCCCTCAAATTCAGTTTCCATAAAAGCATTGATTTCCGCCACCACATCGGCAAACTTCATCGTACGCCCGCCAAAAACAATTATATTGGCATTATTATGCTGTTTTGCGAGTCGCGCAACTTCTACACTATATAACAGAGCCGCGCGGATTCCTTTGTGACGGTTGGCGGCAATGGAAATACCGATTCCCGTACCGCAAATCAAAATTCCCCAATTGACCTCACCGGCCAAAATCTTGTCTGCCATTTTATCGGCAATATCCGGATAGTCAACCGATTCTGTTGAAAAAGTACCTAAATCTTCAAAATTTAGAGCGGTAAAGTGTTTTTTCAGCTGTTCTTTAAGCTCAAAACCACCGTGATCCGACGCAATAGCTATTTTCATAATCTTCTCCTTCTGTTTGGCTCAACTATATAATATAACAGAAAAAACGCTCCAGTAAAAAACGCTGTTTTTCCACCGAATTAAAAAAAATTAAAAAAAATGAAAAAAAGTGTTGACGTTTGCAAAAAAATCGGTATATATGGTTTCTGTTAAGTGAGTTTGGTACTTAGGTCCGAACCGGCCGGTTGGCAGAATGGCTCATGCAGAGGACTGCAAATCCTTTTATATCGGTTCAATTCCGGTACCGGCCTCCAAATTATTCCGACTTAGCTCAGCGGTAGAGCAATCGGCTGTTAACCGATCGGTCATCTGTTCGAATCAGATAGTCGGAGCCATCAAAAAGGGTTGTCATCAGACAACCTTTTTTTGTTTTTAAATACTTTTTTTACAGCTATTTATTTGTGTAAAAAAACGCTTAAATATTGTCTTCTTATTTTTTTTAAGCTACAAACAATGCATATATTTTATTGACTAAATCAAGGAGTTTACAATGCCTGTTTCCAAGCCGACCACTCATAAAACCGCGGAAATTATTGCCACTTATTTTGGTTTAGGCCTTTCGCCTAAAGCTCCCGGAACAGTAGGCTCTTTAGGCACTCTGCCTTTGGCGTTTGTGTTGGCTTATTACACCGGAATTTACGGAATTATTGTTGCCGCCATCATCTGTTTTGTCGCCGGTGTTTTGGCTACCGATGCCATCATTCGCGACCAAGAGGAAAAAGACCCCGGAAAAGTAGTGATTGATGAAGTTGTCGGACAGCTTTTAGCTTTCAGTTTTGTTTGTGATTCTCTTTATCAAAATCTTCACAATTGGTGGATTTATCTTGCCGGTTTTGCGGCGTTTCGCTTTTTCGATATCTGTAAAATGGGACCGGTTAAATGGTTTGACAGCAAAATGAAAAACGCTTACGGCGTTATGCTTGATGACGTCTGTGCCGGATTAATGGCTTCGTTCACTCTGTGGCTGTTGGTTCAATTCATTGCTGTTAGCAGCAGGTGATTTTATATCCCACTGTTGTTCGCATTTTTTCAGCAGACTTTTTATCCCAAATTGTGAGGCGTATGACCTGATTTTGTACATAACCGCCTTGTCTTTGGCATTGGATTTCGTAAACATTTTCCCGTCCAACTGCTTTATAACTTCCGCAACTTCTTCGGTTTGCGGCATTTTTTCTATTCGAGAATACATATAAATGAGTGAATGATAATAATAAAGTCTGTCTAATTGTCCGGTGTTTGCCGGTAATCCGGCATAAACCTTTGCGGCTCCCAACAAGGTTGCGTCATTGGCGTTTTCATAGTTCAACCTTGGTAAATCATCAGCCCCTTTGGCTAAAATTGCAAACATTTCCGGCCGACCGGCGTCTAACATTAATTGCAAATATGCTTTATTATTTTCATAGGCTTGAGAATGGTTTTGACTGAGTTTTTGAAATTCAAGTTCATATAATCCTTCTTTTTTCGGCAGCATTTTACGCACGGCATTCCACAAAATTTTAGCCTGAACAACATTGTTTTTTTCAATAGCATAATCCAACAGCATTTTACCTTCTTCATCTCGATATAACAAAACTTCAGCCGGCAGCCGTTTTACTTCTTTTTCTTTTAATTCGTCAAGAACCTGCTTATATCTCAACATTTCAAACCTATCGACAATATCATTGTGATAAGTTCGAAAATCGTCACTAAAAATTTTTCCCTCAGACAATATCGGAGTAAAATAAGCCTTAACTTCAGGTTTATCTTTAGCTGCATTACGGATTAACTTTTCGATATTGTCCAAAGAATAATCCGACGAAACAGCCTCATTAAAAATAAGACCAAAAACCTGTTGTTCTTTTTCTCCGCCTTCTGATTTTTTATCATTATTCCAATAAGCACCGTTATGCTCATATTCGCCGTCTTCGGTAATTTGTTTAACAATCAGAGCGCGCTCGTTTTTTCCAACTTTCGCATATAACGGCTTATCTTCCTCAATTATGGCTTTTTGCACATAATACTGAAAACAATCACAGCTGAACATATTATTTTTGCGGCGTTCATCAGCTTGTGTAAAACGATATAAATTTGTTGAATTAAGATTAAGCTGCCCCACCATATCGCTAATGCTATTATGTTGCACCACAAACATTTGACGCTGAATACGTTCTTGCTCTTTTGGTGTGTAGCCTAAATTTTGCAAATCCTTAGCCAGTTTGATATCTATAGCCTCCAGCATATAAGAGCCGTAACAATGAGTAAAAACCACCAAATTACGCAAGTTTTTTGCCGCTCTGTCAGCCGAAATTTTTTCTAACCCACCATCTTTGTTTTTCTTAGAAACCAAAGGCAAAATATATTCATCTAACAATTTCAGGCCACGATAAACCGATGCTTGCCGATATTTTGTTTTTTGGGGATAATACAATGAGCAAATATCAACTTTATCTGCCAAATCTTTCGACAGTAATTTCCGCACTATTTTGCACATTCCGTTAGCGTCTTGCGCACTGTTTGTGGCACTCCCCGGAAGAATCAAAATAGTTTTATGACCTAAAAAAGAATAATCTTTCGGTGCTTCACGCCAGTGTTCAGAAGCGTTTTCATCTCTAAATCCCAAACTGAATGAAAAAATATCATCAGCATTTTGATTTTCTTCCGACATTCAACACCTCGCTCCGTGGCTTTTTTTTACAACCTACCACACTTTATTTCGGCAAAACACTTTGATTTTGCATTTTTTCTATAAACAGGAAATCCACTGTTACAACAAGAATAACATCTTAATTGGATTTTGTCCAGACCTATTTATTAAGCGCGCGCCACTTGCGCACATTTTCATTATGCTCGGAAAGCGTTGTCGCAAAATTATGCCCGCCGCGACCGGAAGCCACAAAATATAAATACGGAGTTTTGTCGGGATGAGCCACAGCAAAAATAGCGTCCTTTCCGGGGTTACAAATCGGTGACGGCGGCAGACCTGCATATTTATAGGTATTATATAGGCTGTCAATACTCAAATCTTTGCGAGTTAGCGGACGATTAAGCTCTTCCCTTCCACCGGTAATAGCATAAATAACCGTCGGATCAGTTTGCAACATCATTCCCAAACGCAGCCTATTGACAAAAACCGAGGCCACTTGCGCTCTTTCGGTAGCAATACCGGTTTCTTTTTCGACAATGGAGGCTAAAATCAACATTTCCTCTTTATTTTTCAGCGGCAAATCTTTATCACGCTCGTTCCACGCCTGTTCCAAAATATCCATCAAAGCCTTTTGAGCTTGAGAAATTACTTTTTGCGGAACATCTTCACGAATAAAAGTATATGTTTCCGGCAAAATTGAACCTTCCGGCGGGATTTCTATTTTTTGCGAGGCTAAAAATTCAGTTTTTTGCAAAATATCAACTGCCTCTTTTGAAGTTAAACCTTCCGGAAATGTAACTTTATGCAGATAAACTTTGCCTGATGTCAATTTTTCAGCTAAATTAACTAAAGAACTGCCGTTTTCAACCAAATATTCTCCGGCCTTAATCCGCGGATATAATTTATTTATTTTAGCATAAACAATAAACAGATATTTATTTTCCACCAAGCCGCTATCTTGCAGGGCTTGAGCTATTTTAGGCAAAGAATCACCTTTTTTCACCAAAAACAAAGTATTTTCAGCCGTAAAAACCGGTTTATTAATAACATAATCATACAAAAAAACTGTTGCCGCCGAGCCCAAAAGCAAAAATAACAGCAACAGTTTTTTCATAGTCTTATCCTTAAATTTAGTCTTCAAACTTTTTGAAAATCAAAGATGAGTTAGTTCCACCAAAACCAAAAGAATTTGACATTGCCGCCTTAATGGCTTTTTTCTTTGGTTTCAAAGGCACTAAATCAATATCTTTAACTTCGTCATCAGGTTCTTCCAAATTCAAAGTTGCCGGACAAGTTTGTTCCATAATAGCTTTAATGGTATAAACCGCCTCAACGGCACCGGCGGCTCCCAACAAGTGGCCGATAGAAGATTTTGTTGAAGACATTGAAGTGCAGCCAAGCTTATCGCCAAATAAACGTCTTACTGCCTGAGCTTCACCCAAGTCACCCAACGGAGTCGACGTACCGTGAGCGTTGATATAATTAATGTCTTCCAACTCTATACCGTGTTCTTTAGCGTGTTTCACAGCCATTTGCATAGCACGATAAGCCCCATCGCCATCAGGACAAGGCGCGGTCATATGGTGAGCGTCACCACTCATTCCATAACCGACAACTTCGGCATAAATATGTGCGCCGCGGGCTTTAGCGTGTTCAAGTTCCTCCAGAACCAAAACACCGGCACCTTCACCCATCACAAAACCGCTACGATGTTTATCCCAAGGACGAGAAGCCTTTTGAGGTTCATCATTAAACTCAGCCGTAACAGCACGCATACGGGCAAACCCTGCCAAACCCAAAACATTCACGGCAGACTCGGCACCGCCGGCCACCATCACATCGGCATCACCCATAGCAATAATTCTGGTTGCATCGCCAATAGCGTGTGTACCGGTGGAACAAGCTGTCACACAAGCGTGGTTTGGTCCGCGTAATTTGTGGTCAATAGACACAGTACCGGAAATCAAATTAATCAAACAAGACGGAATAAAGAAAGGCGAAATTCTTTTAATTCCCACTTCATTAAAGGAGACAGAATTTTCATAAATATTATTCAATCCGCCAATACCGGAGCCAATCATTACACCGGCGCGGCATTGTTCTTCATCGCTCAGTTCAGATGGTTCATAATTTGCATCTTTAAGCGCGTCATTTGCCGCAGCCACTCCGTACAAAATAAATTTATCGGCTTTTTTCTGGTCTTTCGGCGGCATTACCGTATCCGGATTAAAATCGTGTTCACCTTCACCAAACGGAACTTGACCGGCTATGTGTACCGGAATATCTTTCAAATCAATATTTTCAATTTTGCGTATAGCAGACTTACCTGCCATCAGACATTCCCAGTTATACTCCACGCCACGACCAAACGGCGAAACAACGCCTAAACCTGTAACGACAACTCTTCTCATATATTAAACCTCATATTAATTCTATAAAAAAACTCGCTGTTATAGACTAAAGCGAGTTTAATTAAACAAAGCCTTACGACTTACGCATTCTTAGAAAGATAGTCAATAGCATCTTTCACAGTCAAAATCTTTTCAGCAGCTTTGTCTGGAATTTCACAACCGAATTCTTCTTCAAAAGCCATAACCAATTCAACTGTATCCAAGCTATCTGCACCCAAGTCATCAATGAAACTGGCTGTTTCTACAACTTTAGATTCATCAACACCCAAATGTTTGGCAACAATCTTCTTAACGCGTTCTGCGGTATCAGTCATTTAATTTAACCTCAATAAAATTAAAACAATTTTTTCAGACGTTAACGCCTGTGACCTCTTGTTAGCACAATTTTATACTATTTGACAAGCATTTTTTTCATTTTAGCCTAAACAATTTGTTTATATCTTTAAAAAAACTATAAAAAACAACGGGTTACATTTACATTATTTTGCATTGATTTTGCTATAAAAAGCATTAAATAAAGCATATCAGAACAAAAACACAAGGAGTAAATTATGAAAATTGGCATTATCGGCACAGGTTTAGTCGGCAGTACAACCGCCTATTCATTGGCCACAACGGGGTTAGCGGCAGAAATTGTTATGGTTGACGCCAATAAAAATCGCGCACAGGCCGAAACTCTTGATATCTCGCACGCCCTGCCCTACACGGCGTATTCTCGAATTTATGCCGGAGATTATGCGGATTTGTCCGGTGCTGACATTTTGATTATTACGGCCGGCACGCACCAAACTCCGGGAGAAAGCCGCTTAAATTTGCTTGAACGCAATCAGCAAATTTTTCGAGATATTATTCGCAACATAATAAACTACGCCGCCGATTCAATTATTTTAGTGGCGACCAATCCGGTTGACCTATTAACAGCGTACACCATAGGCGAGTCCGGTCTTCCGGCCGGCCGCATCATAGGTTCAGGCACAATTTTGGACACAGCGCGATTTCGTATTATTTTAAGTCAACACCTCAAACTTGCGCCGCAATCTATACACGCCTATGTTTTGGGCGAACACGGGGACAGCGAAGTTTTAATCTGGTCGGCGGCGTTGGCCGGAAATATGCCGCTTGAGAGTTATGCCGCCGAAATGGAAATTTCACTCAATGCGGAAATAAAGAATCATATAGACAGCGAGGTACGCAACGCCGCCTACAAAATTATTGCCGGTAAAGGAGCCACTTATTATGGCATAGCCTCCGGCTTATGCCGAATCTGCAAAGCCATTGCCTTTAATGAAAACGCCATTTTGACAGTTTCCGGCCACATCGAAGAAATTGAGGGAGTTAAAAACATTTGTTTATCAATGCCCTCAATCATCAACCGTGACGGCCTAAAAAAGATTCTTTATCCTGAATTATCCGCTTCCGAACACGTTTTATTGCAGCAAAGTGCCAAAAAAATTTATGACTACATTCATCAATAATCATTTTTAAGCGGCCAAGCCCTAAAAAAAACATTGCCAAATTAACAATCTTCCGCTACTATTTTGCCCTGAGGTAGAATAATGGTAGAAGTTGTCACTTTCGGATGCCGTCTGAACGCGTATGAATCCGAAGTTATAAAAGAAAAATTAAAAAATGTTGATAATCTGATAATTATCAACACCTGTGCTGTTACAAGTGAGGCCGAACGCCAATGCCGCCAAACCATTCGCAAGCTACGCCGCGAAAATCCGCAGGCTAAAATTGTGGTTACAGGCTGTTCGGCTCAAGTCAGTGCCGCAAAATTGGCCTTAATGCCCGAAGTTGATTTAGTTTTAGGTAACAGCGAAAAAAAAGAAATAGAAAAATATATCAGCGAGCTGACAAATTCTGTTTCCAAAGAATATGTCGGCGACATTGCCGAGGATTCGTCTTGCGACGACTATATAATAACGGGATTTGAAGGCCGTCACAAAGCCTTTTTACAAATTCAGCAAGGTTGCAACCATCGTTGCACTTATTGCATAATCCCCTATGCCCGCGGACGCAATCGTTCGGTGCCTGTTTCCGCCATCATCAAACAAATCAGGGCTTTACTGGCCAAAGGGTTCAAAGAAATTTGTCTGACGGGCGTTGACATTTGTTCCTATGAGCCGTCGTTCAGTTCTGCGGTCAAAGATATTTTGGAACAAATACCGGAATTGCCTGTTTTGCAGTTTGGTTCGCTTGATCCGGCGGCTATTGATGATGATTTCATAAATTTGCTTGCCCGTTTTCCGAACATCGATTCGCATTTTCATTTTTCCATACAATCGGGTGACAATTTAATTTTGAAAAGAATGGGACGTCGCCACAGCCGCGAAACAGTCATAAACCTATGTCAAAAAATTCGCGCGCTGCGGCCGGACGCCGTTTTCGGTGCCGATTTCATCTGCGGTTTTCCAACTGAAACAAAAGAGGCTTTTGCCAACACCTGCAAATTAGTTGAAGATGCCGGTTTAAGCAAGCTGCACGTTTTTCCCTATTCCGAACGAAAAGGAACTCCTGCCGCCAAAATGCCTCAAATAGCAATGGAAGAACGCCGCCGCCGCGCCGCAATTTTACGAAGTTTAAGCAAGGAATAAAAAAATATGGGTAGTTTTTTAGAAAAGTTAGGTTTCGGCCTAAAAAAATCTTCTGCCAAAATCAGTGGTGGTTTATCGGATATTTTTAACAAACGCAAACTCGATTCTGCCACGCTAGAAGAGTTGGAAGACTTGCTTTTGACCTCGGATATGGGGGTTAAGGCCACCACACAACTGATTGCGGAATTTTCCGAACAAAAACAAGATAAAAATTTGGACTTTAGTGAAATTAGTCAGCTGTTGGCGCAAAAAATCGCCCGGATTTTACAGCCTTGCGAACAGCCTTTTTCGGTGGAAGCGCGCAAACCCTATGTTATTTTAATGGTTGGCGTAAACGGCGCGGGCAAAACCACCACCATAGGCAAACTAGCGGCAAAATTGCAGGCACAAGGAAAAAAAGTTTCGTTTATTGCCGCCGACACTTTTCGCGCCGCCGCCGTGGAACAACTAAAAGTTTGGGCTGACCGCCTGAAAATCGACGTATTCAGCGGTCCTGACGGCTGTGACAGTGCCGGATTGTGTTATGACGGTTTGCAACAAGCCCTGAAAAACAACGATGATGTGGTGTTTATTGACACGGCCGGTCGTTTGCAGAACAAAAATGGTTTAATGGACGAGCTGAAAAAAATTGTAAGAGTTATTCAAAAAGTTATTCCGGACGCTCCGCACAATGTTTTGCTGACAATTGACGCCACCACCGGACAAAACGCTTTGTCACAAATCAAAACATTTCAGGAAATTGCCGGAGTCAGCGGGTTGGTTGTCACCAAACTTGACGGCTCGTCAAAAGGCGGGGTGTTGGTCGCGGCGGCGCAAGAATATAAATTGCCGATATATTTTGTTGGTGTGGGCGAACAAATAGAAGATTTAGACGTGTTTAACGCCGCCGACTACGCGCGGAGTTTGTTGGGATTGTAAGAAAAGTTTTACTTATATTATTATGTTTCACTAAAATTTTTATGTTATGAGTATTCTTGAAAAATGGCACGAGAAATACCTTTTATTTTTAGGTAAGCTCTTTGTCGGTTACGGAACCAACGACAGTCCTGTGCACGTTTATCCAGATGTCAAAATTGACCTCACGCCCAACTCTGATTTATACAGCGGTTTAAGCGAGGAGGAACGTCTGGAAAAAATCAGGCAGAATTTGGCTTATGTTTGGGCTGACGGCGTTGAAAGTCCTAAATGGAAAAAACGCGGTATTCCATATATAGGCATCCGCTTGCATTCAAGTCTTGTTCTGCACGAAATGATTGGCTGCGGACGCGGTTGGAACTTGGATAAAGCGCGCAAATTAGCCGCAAAATGCGAAGCTCGATTTCTTTTTCCTCAGGAATATAAAGAAGTTTTATATTGTTGGGACACTATTACAAGAATGCGTCTGATTGCCGGCGACTTTCCGTTGGAGAAAGATTTGTTTTGGCTATATACAGGCTCAGACAAAGAACAAGCCGACGAGCTGAAGTATGACTTATGCTTTCCAAACGGAGAAGTAATTTGGTACAGCGAATGGGACGACGAAGGCAATGTTTTGCTAGCCTTGCGTTAGAAAAAAAACAGCTGAGAGTTTCAAACTTTCGGCTGTTTTTTTATTTTAAGGCGGCCTTGTTATTTCCATAAAAAATCCCCTGTCAACGGGATATGGCCGACAGGGGACGCTTGGAACATATAAAGCGTTATGTATACTAATTTCCACATTCTCCGAACGTGGTTGTTCCGTCAGAACAAACCGGTATGAACGAGTCCGGACAATCGTTTTCAGTCATTTCGGCGTTACATTCGCTTCCACAAGCCGAACTATAAACTTTTCCGCCACAAGTCACAACATTTCCAACCGGATATAGCCCCAAATCTGCGCAATATTTCAAACCCAAAGCCGGAGGCCTATTTCCCGCGCAATCATATTCGAACATATCAGTCTTCTCATTACAACTATGAACTCCTATAACTTTACGTCCATCAGACAAAGTACATTTATCTTCAACTTTATAATATCCATCTAATCTACTATTACCGCCATAGTCTATAAATGATTCACACACGCCTCTATTTTTATAATACATCTTTTTTCCACATTCTGTACATCTTTCATAATAAGTTGTTTCACCACATTTTACACTTTTACCTTCAACATCTTCTTCAAAACAATCACTTTTCTTAACCATACCGAATGCCGGAAATTTTTTTCCTGAACAATCATACTTATAAGAACCAAACCCTGTACACTTAGCATAACCTATCACCTTCTCACCATTAGATAATGTGCATTTATCTTCAACTTTATAATACTCTTTTTTATCACTAATTTTCCAATCTTTTTCTAGCATTGTATCACACTGACCTTCGATTCCATTAACGTTTTTAATATAATCTCTCATATTCCCACATTCTGTGCATCTTTCATAATAAGTATCTTCACCACATTCTACACTTTTACCTTCAACTTCATCTCCATAACACTCCCGTGCCTGAACCATACCTGCTGCCGGTGGCATATTTCCCGCACAATCCTTAGTAGTACCAGCACAGTACCAATAACCTATCACTTTTTTTAAATCCACTGTTGTGCATTTATCTTCAACTTTATACCCATCTAAAGCATACTTATATATATTCCATTCCTTTTCAGAAATTGCCTTACAGTCTCCTCCATTTTTTGAATAACGTTCTTCAAAACACGTTTCCACCACTTGACAAGCGGCATAATATTTAACTCCGCCGCAATCACAAACCGGTTCGCCAATTGGGGTTCGATTACCGCAACAGGTGGTGTATCCTTGTTTCACACAGTTGTTGTTCACATTCGTTTCATCGGCGCAATCAAGGCAATCGCCATAAGTTTGTCCGTCGCGCTGACAAGTGTTGCCCAAAACTTCCATTCCGCGTATACATTGATTTTGCGCCACCGTGCCGCCGGAACAATTCTGTTGAGTTTTAGTGCAAGAACAGTTATAAACGGTTCTTCTGTCTTTCACTTCTTTATTTTCTTTTCCATCGGCATCATAGCTATAGCGAACGAGCTGCTGTTGACACGAATTACACGTCAGGTTCTGAGCTTCGGCCGCTTTAACCTCTTCCGCGGTCATTTCCACATAGCTCTCGTCACAACCCTCCCATTGTTCACGACTGGGACGAGAACTGCATTTCCACATCAATTCCGTATCTTCACTGATTTTTACTTTACCGTTTTTACAGGTTTTGGTCACAACTTTTTGCTCACAAGAAGAAGGACAAGAATAGTTTTCCGCCACTTTTGCCGGTTTATCGGCATCAGAAACCGTATATTCGCTGCATCCCTCGCGCACAACTCCGGCTTCACATTCGCCATAAACAACTTTATAACAGCCATCTATCTCCTGACACTCCGCGGTTTGATATTGGCTGTCAAAATTATTTATTAGCTCTTCGCAATCACTATAACTGAGTTTACATTTGGGAACATAGCAAACGGCGTCCCATTGACAAGTTTGCACTTCATCATTTATCACCGCCAAACATTGCCGCTTGTTGCTAAACCGTGTAACATCATCGCAAGCCACACCGGCATCTACTTCTTTTGTTTCACGACATTTTTCATCAGGCAAATAACAGACGCTAGCAGATGCCGAATTTATGCCGATTATCATTAAAAATGAAAAAACCAATGTATTGAATATTTTTTGGGTACCGCTCATCGCCTTATTCTCCCTCATTTTAATCTTTTAAAGTCCGTTTTAAACCACCGTTTTTTTTGGACTCCTTTTTCCCCTATAAAAAGAGTGTACTTGATATTTTAAAATATTGCAATAACTATTTATCTTTTCTACATAATTTCCACTTTTAGATTAAAAATCGCTCTTCCGCAGAATCGCAAGATTCAGAGTCCAAAAAAAACGGTGGTTTAAAATGGACTTTAAACAAAAGAAATAATTAGCTTAAAACAATAAGTTAGCGACAAAAACTCAAAGCGTCTAACGCTCCCTGCAAAATATATGCCGCCGCCGATGCATCTAAAATTTTTTTTCGTTTTCCTCGTGACATATCGACTTCTTTTATCAAAAATTTTTCAACCGCCGAAGAGGACAAACGTTCGTCCCAAAAAATATACGGCAACTCGATTTCTGTCGCCAGTTTTTCGGCAAACGTCCGTACTTCTTTGGCAATTTCGCCCTCTTCTCCGTTCATCTGCAGAGGCAATCCATACACCAAACCGCCGATTTCTTTTTCAGCAATAACTTTTTTGAGCTCTGTCACATCTTTCTGCCACTCGCCACGATATAATATTTTATATGATGTGGCAATGCTCCGCCCCAAATCCGAAACCGCCAGTCCCATTCTTTTTGCGCCATAATCAATTCCCAACAAGGCTTTATATTCCGGCAGTATCGCTTTAAATTCTTTCATTTCCATATCATATATCCTTTTTTGTTCCTAACTTACCCCAATCACGACGCTTGTCAACTTAAAAAATATGGCCTATATATATCCACAACCTTTTTTTTATCTTTACTAATTTAGTTGTTGTGTATATGGTAAAAACAGTAAAAATTTAACTTATTTTAAGGGTAAAAGCAATGAAATTAAAATACGTTTTAGCGGCTCTTTTCGCTTTTATGATTTCGCCGGCACACGCCGAGCTGGAAATTGACGTTCGCGGCGCAACCCGCAACCCGATGCCGATTGCCATTCCGGAAATGATTGGCAACAATGGCAACTTCTTTACCAAAATTATCGGCAACGACTATGGCGATAAAATTCGCGAAGTTTTAGCCGCCGATTTGGATAGAAGCGGTTTGTTTAAGGTTTTGCCGACTAACAGCTATATTGAAACCTTAACTTCTATTGACCAACAGCCAAAGTTTGTCAACTGGCAGGCTATTAAATCACAAGCCTTGGTTCAAAGCCAAATTGTCGAACTTCCGGGAGAAAAATTAAGGGTGGATTTCCGCCTGTGGGACGTGGCTTCCGAACAACAGCTTATCGGCAAATCGTTCACCACCACCAAAAGCAACTGGCGCAGAATAGCCCACGTTGTCGCCGATGCCATCTATGAGCGTTTGACCGGTGACAAAGGCTATTTCAACACCCGTGTGGTCTATGTTTCCGAAACAGGACGTGCCACCCGCCGCATTAAACGCTTGGCCATAATGGACCAAGACGGCGAAAATCACAAATTTTTAACCGATGGACGCAACCTTGTGCTGACACCGCGTTTTTCACCAAATATGCAAAAAATCACCTATTTGGAATATGTCGGCAACAGCCCGCGCGTCTATATGTTGGATTTGGACACCAACCGCCGTCAAGTTTTGGGCAACTTCCCCGGAATGACTTTTGCGCCGGTATTTTCTCCGGACAGTTCAAAAGTTTTGTTGAGCTATGCCAACCACGGTTCAACAAATATTTATGAAATGGATATCAAAACCCGTAAAACCCGTCAAATTACCTATGGCAGCGGCGCGATTTCCACCTCGCCAAGCTATTCGCCGGACGGTAGCAAAATTGTGTTTAACTCCGACCGCGGCGGCAATCAACAGCTTTATGTTATGAACGCCGATGGCAGTGATGTTCAGCGCATCAGCTTTGGTAAAGGACGTTACGCCACTCCGGTTTGGTCTCCGCGCGGCGACTATATCGCGTTTACAAAAATGGCTAACGGCGCGTTTTATATCGGCGTGATGTATCCGGACGGCTCCGGCGAACGTTTGTTGGCCGATGGTTATTTGGTTGAAGGTCCTACTTGGTCGCCAAACGGCCGTGTGCTGATGTATTTCCGCCAAGACCGCGGTTCTCCGGTGCGTTTATACAGCATTGACTTAACCGGTTATAACGAGCGACGCATTGTGACTCCGGCCGAAGCCTCGGATCCGGCTTGGTCGCCGTTGCTTCCGTTATAAAAAACGGCGCGAATACAACACCTTGAAAGCGGTTCTGACAGAGCCGCTTTTTTTATGGCAAAAATTAACCTGTTGCTAAACAATTTTCGCTATATTTAAAACATAAGTATTTAATAATTTTTATGAAAGGAAACGATTATGACTGCTAAACGCTTTATGTTAAACGAAACAAGTTATCACGGCTATGGTGCTAAAAATGAAGTTATTACCGAGGCTAAAGCCCGCGGCTTCAAAAAAGCTCTTATTGTCACCGATGCCGATTTGGTAAAATTCGGAGTGGTGAAAAAAATCACCGACTTGCTGGATAAAAACAATATGGCCTACGCTGTTTATGATAAAGTAAAAGCCAATCCGAGCGTAAACGTGGTTAAAGAAGGTGTCGAAGCCTTCAAACAAGCCGGAGCTGATTATATGATTGCCATTGGCGGCGGTTCTCCGCAAGACACCGCTAAAGGAATCGGCATCATCATTAATAATCCGGAATTTGCCGATGTCGTTTCTTTGGAAGGCGTTGCGCCGACCAAACATAAAAGTGTTCCGGTTATTGCCATTGCCACCACTGCCGGCACTGCGGCCGAAACCACTATTAACTATGTGATTACCGATGAAGAAAAACGCCGCAAATTTGTTTGCGTTGACCCACACGATATTCCGGTTGTGGCCATTGTTGATCCGGAAATGATGTCTTCAATGCCTAAAGGCTTGACCGCCGCCACCGGTATGGACGCCCTTACCCACGCCATTGAGGGTTATACAACTTTGGCGTCTTGGGAATTGGCCGACACTTTGAACTTAAAAGCCATTGAAATTATCTCACGCTCGTTGCGCAAAGCTGTTGAAAATGACCCGAAAGGTCGTGAAGATATGGCTCTTGGACAATATATGACCGGTATGGCCTTTTCTAATGTCGGCTTGGGCGTAGTACACGGTATGGCTCACCCGTTAAGTGCTTTTTATAACACACCGCACGGAGTAGCCAACGCTGTTCTGTTGCCTTATGTTATGGAGTTTAACGCTCCTTACACCGGTGAAAAATTCCGCGAAATTGCCCGCGCAATGGGAGTTAAAGGCGTTGACAATATGACACAGGAAGAATATCGCAAAGCGGCTATTGATGCGGTTAAACAGCTCAAAAAAGATGTTAACATTCCGGAAACCTTAAAAGATATCAATGTCAAAGAAGAAGATTTGGAGGCCTTGTCCGATGCGGCCATGGCCGATGTTTGCACCGGCGGAAATCCGCGTGCCTGCAACAAAGAGTTAGTTCTGGAAGTTTATAAAAAAGCTTTTTACGGTAAATAAATTAATCGCCGCCAAACGACAAAACCCCGCGTTTTTTTAACACGGGGTTTTGCTTGTTATTTAGCTTGTTTTTTAGTCACAAACTCGATTATTTTGCGGAATTTCCACCGTATAAGTCAAAACAGACTTACCGTCAGCCGGTGTTTTCAGTTTCCATTGACGGATTCGTCCTGTTTTTTCTTCGCCTTTCAAACTCTCCTTAACAATTTTGTAATTATCCGGAAAATTTTGGCTGATAATTACGCTGTTTTCTTGTGTATCAGCATTGCTAATTGTAATTTCTGCCATATAAGTTTTCAGCACTTTCACCTGATAACAACTGTTTTGCGGCTTACGAGCAACTTCTTTTTCAGTCACTTTAGATACCTTGCCTTTAAGCGTCAAGTTAAAGGCGTTTCCTAAATCCAAACGCAAGGTTTCATCTTTAGCCGTGTTACCGATATTTGTTGAGCCGATAAACTGCAAATTGCCGTTTTTGTCATTTTCATAAAAACGCATTATTCCTGCCGGCAAAGAAATTCCCAAATTAGCGGCCTTAACATTTTCTAAGACATAAGTAATGCTCGGATGCATTTTTTCAAACTCATAATTGCCGCCAAAATAAAGAGGAGAGCTGAAATTAAACTCTTTAGAATAGCTTACCGCATTTTTCTCAATAAGACCGACTTGCTTTGTTTGGTTATCCTTAATTGAGGTAATTGCCGGCAAAGTGTATAATTCATAGTTGCTTATTTGCTCCGGTATCACCGAATTTCCTGCCGCGCTTTCCATTCCGTTATCCGCCATAGACATTGCCATTTTGGTCATCAAAATTCGAGGCTGCACAGCGTTTCTAACCACATTAACATCTCCGGCCACCAATTGAATTTTAGCATTATTATAGTCCACACCAGAATTATTATTAATGGTTACCCAACCTGTCAAATCAAGCTTATCTTTTGATGAAATGGTTGCCACATAATCTGTTTTCCAACTTAAACCACCGGTTAAATATGCCAAAAACAGATTTTTGCTTCCTGATTTTTTATTGTTTATTTTGGCTGTCAAAGTCGGTTTATCGCTGACATCTGCCGGAATATTATTAAATACAACTTTGCCTTCAAAATCAGTTTCAATACCATACGAAAAACGCAAAACCGGCTTATCATAAGTTAAACCTATCAACTGAGCTTTTTCAAAAATATTTTCACCGGTTTGCCGATTTTGGCGAACTGTGGTAACTTCTTGACCAATCAGTTTTTTCAGCAAGTTGTTATAAGTAATCAAATTATAGCTGTAATTTTGTTCCAACACTTTCAAATCTTGTCCGTAAAGCATTGCCGTTTCAGGTTGAATCTGCTGTGCTACGCCGTCAAAAACCACTTCAAATAAACCGGCCTTAATTTCTGCCGGCCGCACATCTTTAACCAAAGCCAAATTTTGATTATAAATGCTCAAAGACAATTTGCTATCCGTGTTTTTCAGCAATATTTGCTCCTTGGCCCACACATTTGAACTCAGAATGGTTCCGGTTAAAAGCAAAAATAACATTTTATACATACAAAATCTCCCCTAAATTAATTTCAGATATCGCAAAATAATATAAACCGCGGCGGCTTCTAAAACAAGCATCAGCCAAAACATCAGCCTGAAACTACGCTTTTTGGTTTTATGATGGAAAAATTTTTGCGCCATAATCGCCCCCGGCCAACCGCCTAAAAATTCAAGCGCGTGAAGTTGAACTTCAGGTACACGCCACTCCCCTTTTTCCGCCGCCTTTTTGTCAGCCCCATAGGCTATAAAAGTTGCCAGATTTATACAAGCCAAATGATAAACCGCAAACACTAAAAAAGCCTTATGTGAAAACATTATCACCCGAAAATAATGGTTTTCCGTTATATATGCCGAAATCAGCATCATCGCGTAATATAAAATAAAAAACCGATTACGTTGCAATGGTTGAATTAACATTAAAAAAGGTGTTATAACCGCCAAAAAAGTTATCAGCATTTTTGCAAATTCTCCTCAAATACTGTCACCAGTGTAAGAAAAAAGTTACCATATTTCAAGTTAATCTTTATTAATATTAAGGTATTTTTAAGGTACAATGATTATTATTGTCGCATAAGTGTCAAAAGGAGGTATTAACTATGAAAAAAACAGCACTGCTCGGAACTTTGTTAATATTCACGGGGTGCACGGCTCACAAAACCGTGGAGGAACAGCCGTATATTCCTGAAACCATAAATATCAGTATGCCTTGTTCATATTCTTGTTTGCAAGAAAATTGTTCCACGGCCGCTCCGGCTCCTGTTGTTTTAAAACCTCGTGTAACTGAAACTTATAATCCAAATCGAAAAAAACGCCGCTGCTGTGCCGATGATACACCGGACAATCCGGCCGAATTGCAAATACGCATTCCGGAATTGCCGGAAATTTATGTTATCTCGGCCAACCGTACGGTAAATTCTATGTTAAACGATGCCAAAGCCGTATTTCAGGATAAAACCATAAAAATTTTTGTTGAAGACACGGTAATTGCCGACAAAGATTTACCCGCAGGTGCGCCGCAAGGAATTAAAACCATAAAAAAACGCCTGAGCAATGTTAATACTGTTTTATTGACCGATAAAAAAGAACAAGCAGATTATTTGGTAAAGCCGCAAACCGATTGGTTTGACACCCCGACAAAACAAGTTCCGGCCATAAAATATACGTTAACCTTAAACAGTAAAGACGGCATAAAAATCGGCGAATGGACCGAAGTTGTGCATCAGGCAGAAGGCGACCGTAGTTGGTGGTAAAAATGCGGCAAAACTACAAATTAAAATTGCCTTTAATCGCTCTACTGAGTTTATGTGCGGCCGATGTTTGCGCCGAAGAGCCGATTTTACAAAAAATTGAAGCCGATGCTTGTGACGACCGACAACAAGATTATGACACAAAAACAATGGAATATCGCGCTGTTGATAAAGCCAGTTTTTCTGCGGTAAAAACTTCCGGCGTTATTCAAAAATATGCTCCAAATCTGTCATCGGCAGTTATAGACGTGATTACCTATCAATTGATTGATGAATATTTGACCAATGTACAGCACAATATAACGCATAGTGACACTTATCGAACTTGTGTGCACGTTTCCGCCGATTTAGAAATCTCGCAACAAGAACTGCAAAGCCTGATAGATGAGCATATAACAGCCGCCGAGCCAGCCGTTATCAACGCCGACAAAGAAGTTATAATGGCTTCCGAAGTGGCTGAAGAAGTTAACAAGGAAATAAAATTCAAACCTCAAAATCTGAATGAAAAAAAGTTGGTTTATATTGCCGATATGCATTTTTGGGATAATACGGAAACCAACCATTACACCGATTTATTGAAAGAATTGTTTTCGCACAGCGATTATTACTATGTTACCAACGACAAAGATATGGCCGATTTTATTATTACGCCGAGTTTAAAAAAAGCTGAAATTGATAAAATTGACAATACCAACCATAAAATGCAGATGATTGTCGGATTACAAGCAAGCTCGCCTCGAGATTCCGATTTTTCGGAGTTAAACCAAGAACAAAATCACTTTGTATTGTTTGCCGCCGACAAAGATGAACAAGAAATGGCCGATACGCTTATTAGAAAATTGTTAACACGCGCCGCCAATGATATTAGCGGAAAAATAAATAGTTATCGCCAAAAATCTTTAGAAAAGAGCAAATTAAATAAGAAAATAAAATAAATAATAAGAAAAAAATTATTGACAGTTCTTATTTGTAAGATATATATTACAAATAAGGAGTGTCTTTAATGCGTAATCAAAAAATACATCATTTGGCAGATGAGCTGTTTTGGTATTTTCAAGATAATTTTCCCGAAGCACGTCGAGGAGAATATTTATCATATAAAACCAATCTGGTTTTAGCCTTTGAAAATTATATAAATGACAGCAATCTTTATTTGCTGGCCCAACAGGTTGGTTATAACTTAAATGAACGCGAAAAACATCTGCTGAAAAAAATAATCAATAAAGGAATTGAAAAATATTTAGCAGATAATATTAAAACAATTGCTTTAAATTAAAACAATATGGGGAAAATTTGTTATGAGCTATTGTCGAATGAAAAAAGCAACCCTATATAATAAAAAGATGTAGTGGACGGAGTAAAGCAGATATGCAAAAAAAACAAGAAAACTTAGAAGAAAATAATATAAAACAAACCAAAGACGAACTCAATCTACCGGTTTTACCGCTGCGTGATGTTGTAGTTTATCCCAAAATGATTGTTCCAATATTTGTCGGCCGTGAAAAATCTATTGAAGCGGTACAAAAAGCCAACGACAAAGGTTCGGACATTATTTTAGTTATGCAAAAAAAAGCGGATATCGAAGTTCCGACCGCAAATGATTTGTATAAGGTCGGTACCAGAGGAAATATCTTGCAAATGCTGAAGCTGCCTGACGGCACCGTAAAAATATTGGTTGAGGGTCTTGAGCGCGTTAAAATAAAATCTTTTCACAATGAAAAATCATATTTTTCCGCGGTTGTAGAACCCTATCCGGCCGAAAAAGAAAACAGCTCCGAGCTAAAATCTTGGGCCCGAGCCGTTGTCAGCCAGTTTGAAGAATATATAAAACTCAACAAAAAAATTCCGCTTGACGTGGTGCAATCAGTTAAACAAATTGAAGAATATGACAAATTAGCCGACACCATAGCTTCACACTTGGTTTTGAAAACTGAAGACAAGCAGTTTTTGCTTGAGGCCGGTAATTTGCAAGAACGTCTGCATAAACTACTGCAGCTTATAGACACGGAAATGATGGTAATGGAAGTAGAAGACAAAATCAAAAACCGTGTTAAAAAACAAATGGAAAAAAGCCAAAAAGAATATTATTTGAACGAACAAATCAAGGCTATTCAAAAGGAACTTAACGACGGCGATGACGGCGACGAATATGGAAATTATTTGAAACGTATCAACGCCACAAAATTCAGTAAAGAAGCGCGAGAAAAAGCCTTAGCCGAACTGAAAAAGCTCAAAAATATGGGTAACAGCTCTCCGGAAAGCGCGGTGATTCGTAATTATCTTGATTGGCTGCTTGATATTCCTTGGGATAAAAAAACAAAATTAAACAAAGACTTAAACAAGGCTATTGATGTTTTAGAAGAAGACCATTATGGTTTGGAAAAAGTAAAAGAACGAATTGTTGAATATCTGGCTGTTCAATCTCGCGCCAATAAAATGAAAGCCCCTATTTTGTGTTTAGTCGGACCTCCGGGAGTTGGCAAAACATCTTTAGGCAAGTCAATTGCCCGCGCCACCAATCGCCACTTTGTGCGCACCTCATTAGGCGGTATGCGTGATGAAGCAGAAATTCGCGGTCATCGCCGCACCTATGTGGGAGCAATGCCGGGAAAGATTATTCAATCAATGAAAAAAGCCGGTACCTCAAATCCGCTGTTTTTATTGGATGAAATAGACAAGCTTGGCAACGATTGGCGCGGCGACCCGAGTTCTGCCCTTTTGGAGGTTTTGGATCCGGAGCAAAATTCCACTTTTAACGACCATTATTTGGAAGTTGATTACGATTTGTCCGATGTAATGTTTGTAACCACGGCAAATTCGTTGGATATGCCTCGCCCGTTGCTTGACCGTATGGAAATTATTCAACTTTCCGGCTATACCGAAGACGAAAAAATTGAAATAGCCAAACGTCATTTGTTGCATAAGGTTTTTGACGAAAACGCCGTTAAATGCTCAGAATTAATCATAACCGACGAGGCTATTCGCGATATAATTCGCTATTACACCCGTGAAGCCGGTGTTCGTAACTTGGAACGAGAACTGGCAACCATTGCCCGCAAAGCCACCAAAGAAATTTTGTTGCAAAAGGGAAAATGCGTCAAAATAGAAGTCAACTCCGCAAATTTGGAAAAATATTTGGGAGTAAAACGTTTCAGTTATGGTGAAGCCGAAAAGCAGGACCATATCGGCGTTACCACAGGTCTGGCTTGGACAGAAGTTGGCGGCGACATTCTCTTTATTGAAGCGGTTGATATGCCGGGTAAAGGTAAAGTCACCCAAACCGGAAAACTTGGTGATGTGATGAAAGAATCTATTGAAACCGCCTATTCGGTAGTGCGTGCTCACTCTAAAGATTTGGGCATAAATCCGGAAATTTTTGAAAAAACGGATATTCACGTCCACGTTCCGGAAGGTGCTACACCTAAAGACGGCCCTTCTGCCGGAATTGCAATGTATACAACCTTGGTTTCGGTATTCACCAAAACACCGGTAAAGAAAGACGTTGCTATGACCGGCGAAATCACACTGCAAGGTCGAGTGCTACCAATTGGAGGTTTGAAAGAAAAATTATTGGCCGCTTTGCGAGGCGGAATTAAAACAGTTATTATTCCGAAAGAAAATGAAAAGGATTTAACTGAAATTCCGGATAACGTAAAAAAAGGTATGAAAATTATCCCTGTAGACAATGTTTCCGATGTTTTAAAGATTGCTCTGCATAAATAGTTTTTTCCCTGTTTCAAATCACAGTAAAACAAATTTACTGTGATTTTTTTATGGAAACTTGACAATATTGTCAAAAAGTGCTATTTTTTTAATGTTAACCGAATTATTAATTTTTAAACTACATTTTATGGATATTATTGAAAAGGAAGTGGCATCTCAAGTTATGGATAAAGATAGCAACGATTTATGCGTTTTTATCAATCCGCAAGAAAAGTTTTGTCGTGATGAAAATGGTAAGATTTTAACCATCGCTGAATTGCAAAAACATTCAGTTCATTACGATGCAAAACAATGGACCAAAGATCTTATTGCCAAGTCTATGCCTGTGGCTCGCCGTTTGGCCGTAAAACGTCTTCGAAATGGTGATAACATTGCTGATTTTGAAGATGAAATACTCGAAATTGATTCGATAGAACGTCGCTTGTATCTCCAGATGAACAACACTTTTATTCACCATATTAACATTCACGGTTATGCGGAGAAAGCTGTTGTTTATGTGTCTATGCTGAAAAATGTTAAGGACTATAATCACAATTATTATCACCAAGTCATAAGCAAAATGCGTAAAGATTTTGTGAATAATAATCGCAAGATTGACGAAATTAATGAGAAAAATTCGCCATCGGAAAGTGATGTAATCTTAAGAAATCTCTTACAGAATTTCAACAAGTCTCTCGACTATTTAATCAGTAAAACAACGGAGTTTATGCACAAGGTCAACGACATTGGCAACTCGGCTTACCAGATGATTGTTGATGGCAAACATCCTGACTTGCAAGCTTGGAGTCTCAAAATTCAAATCAATGACGCTCTGTTTGAAGAGAATAAACAGTTTCTTAGCCAAACAATCAGTCATTTTAATTCTTTGCTGAATTATAATGCCAGATTGGGTGCGCCTGAAATATCTCTGCTTCTTAACCAAAAAGAAGGCTGTCGTCAGGAAAAACTCTATCATCAGGTTGAAGAGCTTATTATCAGAATCTACAATTCTTTGCCAAATTCCACTAAGGAAGAAAAGCGCGAAAAAGCAAAGATTTATAAGGAGATTTGCACTTTTGTGCTTGATGTTATTCCTTTAACCGGAAGAATTTCAATTGATATAATCTACTTTATCTTTGACAGAGGATTCTTGAGCAATATGAGTCGTGATTTGCTTTTGAAAATTGAGCCTCGTATCAATTCAATTGGTATGACTGCGCTGTTTAAAAAGCCTTTGCAGCAAATGTTTGAGCAAACTTATCAAAACTATTTATCCGGTAATGTCAAATCATCGGATTACTATGTTTTTGAAATTGCAATTGCTTACGGCTACAAAGATCTTTGCACAGCAGCAATTAAAAAGCGTTTAAGCGTTGTGCAGGCTAATAAAAATAGTCGGTCGCTGACTTCTTCAGATTTGAAAATGATTGAGCTCGCTTTGCATTTTATGCCAGATATCGTTCCTAATGACTTAAAAAATATAGAGTCTTTGCGTACAAAAGGCAGAAAATGCAGCAATAAGGCTTAATAACGCCATTTCTACAAGAAATACCATTACAGAAAGTGTAATGGTATTTTTTTATGTTAAATTTTCAAGAACTCGGATAGCGTGCGCAGATGCGACGGGATTTTTAAGCGACATATAAGAAGAAATACACAAACTCAGATACCTGACCGGATTACTCAGATACCTATCGCCGGATTGGCTCGGAAGAACTCGGATAGCGTGCGCAGATGCGACGGGATTTTTAAGCGACGTGTACACAATAGTACACGAGCGCAAAAATTCCTAGCCAATGCCAGCTAGACGAGTTCTTCATATATTGGCGTTTTGAAAATTACCCTTTATATTACAGTCAGTTGCATTCTTGAATAAAAGTATTTTATTAACTATGTTTGCAACTTTTTCCGGTGAATATTCACAGTAGCAAAAGTCCATTCGGAATAAATATGGTTGCAAATTTTTAGCCTCTTCGACGATACAATAAGGATTTGCATCAAATAACATCATTTGACAATCCCGTGATAACGCTTTGTATTTATGACCATTTTGCGTCATATTAAACCATTTATCCTGATGAGAACAGGTTTGACAATCATTGTCACGAATACACCCCACGCTAGTAAACAACGGAACATCTTGATAAATTATTAAGTTTGTTTTAAGAGGAGAATTTTCAATTAATTTACAAATATTTATTTTTGTATCTTCAACTGATAATGTAACTTGAGAAACACCTATTTCTTTCGCTTGAGCTATTGCCTGAGTATTTAACATATACAAAGATGAATCCAGACTGATATCCAATTGATTTAGCGGCAAAACTTCCAAAGCCCAGTAATTGGCTGCTTCCCATTTTTTGTAGCCGCCGGCCAACAGTTTGTCAATAATTCCCGCATAAAGACGCGGCGAACGGCAAACCGCCGGTAAAGCTATCCTGATTTTATTTTTAGGCAAGCTATTTAAGCCGCTAAGGTCACTATTGGGATTAATTAAATAAATGATTTCACTTACAGCATCTAAATCAACATTTTTCAAATAGTTAAGATTATCAACTTTTACTGCAAATTTGGGTTGCCAATTAGTATTTTCACGTTTTTCAACTTCGGGTAAAGTAATAATCGGTTGTTCAAATTTTATCTGACTATACAAATCTCGACGTAACTCATTTAACAATGAAGACGGAGTAAACAGATTGTCTGGATTTTCAATCTGTAATTCGGCTAAATTAAAGTTTGTATCACCGGTTTTTGCAAACGCCGCTTCAATTGCCTCTCGACTTTTTTGCGGATTATTAGCCGGTGTAAATTGTCCTTTCACCATTGCTTTGAATTTTCCGAAAACAGCGGTTATTTTATCACTTAAAACTTCAACTTTAACAGATATTTCATTGTTATTTCTATATAAACCTGCTTTAGGTTTTTCATAATGATAAGCACCTTTTACTTCACTTGATGAAGCCAAATAGACCTTATCTCCTTTTTTCAGCGTCGGATATTGGCGCGGCAATTCCACTTCAACCATCGCACCGGCTTTAGCTTCAAAAACATTCTGCTTATTTACTCGAATTTTCTGCAAAGAAAAACCAAATGGTTTTTCCATTCCGTCCGCATCAATCTGTAAACCATCGTGTCTGGAAATTTTATGCAACGACTTAAAACATAGCCAACCGCGGGCTATTTGTTCCACTTCTCCGATTAACAACCCGCGATGTCCCACAAAACCACGGTCTATAATATCTTTATTCCGGCCTTCAAGGTGAAACTTACACCACGGACGAGAAAAAATTTGCTTGATATGCTCTTCTTTTTGAAGATTTCCACCTTTACCATCTAATATTTGCCGATAATAATCCGTAACTGCGGCCACATATAACGCCGATTTTTTACGTCCTTCAATTTTCAAGGAAGTAACAGGCATTTGCAACACTTTTTCTTGCAAAGCCATATCTTTCATTGAAAAATAATGTGCCTCTTTATCACCATTCTTAAAGCAAGCACGACAAGGATACAAACATTTTCCCCGATTAGCACTGCGCCCGTATTCCATAGCCGAAAATTGACACAGTCCGCTATATGAATAGCATAAGGCTCCATGAATAAAAGCTTCGGTTTCCAAATTGGGAATAGAGGCAATATCTTTAATTTCGGCCAGTGTCAATTCGCGAGCCAAAACCACACGTTTAAAACCCATTTTTTGCAAAAACAACGCACCTTCCTTGTTGTGCACTGCCATTTGCGTGCTGGCGTGGCGTTCTATTTGCGGATATTTTTTCTGCATAACTCGTGCCACTCCCAAATCTTGCAGAATAACTCCATCAATTTTGCAACGAACACACATATCAAGCATTTTAAGCAAGTCCTGAAGTTCGTCTTCTTGCAAAATTGTATTAATGGCGGCATATACTTTACGTTTCAAATGATGAGCATAAGCCGTAAATTCATTTAAGGCCGGCTCATCAAAATTGGTGGCAGTAGCCCGAGCCGAAAACTTAGGCAACCCCAAATACACCGCATCAGCTCCATAATAAAGAGCAGCGTAACCGGCCTCAATATCTCCCGCCGGAGCCAACAATTCCCGTTTTGTCATAAAAATGTCCTCAAATTAAAAACTTGAGGACAAAATACGGCAAATCACCTTTGTTGTCAAGCAGCATTAAAACAAACCTTCACGGCATAATCCGGCAAACACCGGCGCATTTAGTCCTAATTGCTTAATCAATATCGATGGTCTGCTTTCTATGTTCAAATTTTCTTCTGAAAACTGTGTGCCTTTACGGGTTTTCAAAACGGCATTAAGTAATTCTGACTTGCCGATACAAGATGAAAGATAAACAAAAGCTTCATCACAATCAGCCAAATTTTGCACAGCCAAACGTCGAGCATATAAATTCAGCGTCAAATCAGCCTTGCTTGCATCTTTAGTCCAAGGAGAGCCACCGCCTATCGGACAAGCCGTTTCATAAAAATCACAAGCCAGTTTTCGGCCAGTTATTCCGCAATCGGCCATACTTGAATGGCAAATATAATTTCCCGTACCGTTTATAATCAACCTCTCAGGCTCCTGCCCCAAAACTTCGGCAATAAACTTTTTCAAGTTTTCGTGCTGTTTCATTGGAATTGCCACCACCGCCGTTTTTATTTTATCTCCGTCAATGGTGATTTGCGTTTTAATATCCAAGCCTAAATTATCACTGAATTTAGCTTTTTGATAGAGCGCATCACACAATCTTCGAGCCAAATACAATTCCAAAGGAATATTACCCGCCCCCTGACAAGCATATCCCACAAACACACCTTGATCACCCCAACCATCAGCCTCTACACCTTGGGCTATTTCAGCAGACTGCGCGCTGATTAAATCCAAAACCCGCAAACTTTCGGCATTTATGGCATTTTCGCCCCAAATTTCGGCATAACGAGAGTCATATCCTATTTCCCGCACGGCCTGACGTACATAATCTTCCACAAATTCTAACGAAACTTTACCGCTGATTTCACCGCCCAGAACCACAGTTCGGCTTTTTACCATAACTTCGACGCCATAACGCACGTTTGCGTCTTGTTCTATACATCTGTCTAAAATATAACTTGAAATATAATCGGCTGTTTTATCCGGATGTCCCAAAGACACCGCCTCTGCTGTTTTTAGCATATCTTTTTCTCCTTTTTAGTCCATTTGACTGCTGGACAAGTAGGTTAAATCCACATTGCAGTTGTCATTCCTGCGAAAGGTATATTAAGCTTGATTTCTGTTAATTGTCAAGTTTTTATATTGCTAAATAGACTTGCTCTTGTTACTATTTTCCCAAAAAAACAAGGAGGACCATTAAATGAAAAAAATCGGTTTAATTTTTGCTATGAAAAAAGAACTGGAGCTTTTTGCTCAAGCAGTTACTGATTTTTCACAAATTAAAGGTAAGCGACATTCTTTTTATTATGGTGTTTTAGAAAACTGCGAATTTTTTGCCGTAGTTTCGGGAATTGGTAAAGTAAACGCTGCTCTGTGCACCGCCGACCTAATTGAAACCGCATCTCCTGATTATATTTTTAACATTGGAATTTCCGGCGGTTTGAACAACTCGCTGACCATCGGCGAATATATTGTCGGCACCGACATCGTCTATCACGATGTTTGGTGCGGCGAGCCAAACACTTATGGACAAGTTCAGGAATTTCCGGAAGTTTATCACTCGGCTCCCGAACTTGTCGCCAAACTTTCAGCCTATAAACACGGACTTATTTGCTGCGGAGATAAATTTATAACCGAAAACGATGAGCTAAATCTCATCACCCACAATTTTCCTACTGCTTTGGCTGTGGATATGGAAAGCGCGGCTATTGCTCAGACCTGTTATATCTATCAGCAGCCTCTGCTCTGTATTCGCCAAATCAGCGACATCCCCGGACATCCGTTTTCGGCTGAACAATATGCAAACTTTTGGCAAAACGCCGCCGCCAAAACAATTAATCTGTTACCGCAAATTTTAAAAAGACTTGCTCTATGACCAAATTTCTGAAATATATATCAGCTTCTTTTACAACTCATCTCTATTTTTGGATTTTTGTGATTGTATTCTTCTGCGCTATCTGTGACGCGTTTTTTACATATTCGGAGTTCGGCCGATTATTTTATATTGATACAGATTGCTATACCCACGCCACTCGCATAATTTATTGGCTACAGAATTTCGGTTGGTATGAGCAGATTTATCCTTACAGCAACTACCCCGACGGCGAAGTTTTTCACTTTACACGCTTGCTTGATATAATATGGACTTTATCAGCCTTGCCGCTTATGCCGTTTTTTTCGCTTAAAGATGCAATATTCTACGGCGGAATGACAATTTCTCCATTGGCAATGGCTTTAAGCCTGATTACCATATTTTGGGGCTTAAAACCTTTTATTAGCAATTCAACAAAAGTTTTATTTTTCAGCTGTTGCGTATCAATTTGTTTATTAACTAAATTCTACAATATTTTTGATTTTAATCGACCTGACCATCACTCTGTAATATTTTTGTTTTTCGCCTATAACATAAGTGCTGTTTTGCTCAATCTGTTTCAGAAACGTTTTCGCCTTTTATTTTTTGCCGGAATTTTGGCCGGCTGCGGAATCTGGATTTCTTCCGCTGTCGAGGGCTTTATTTTAATCGGCTCCGTTTTAAGTCTATTGGTTTGCAACTGGATTTTAGGCAAAATCAGCCTTAAAGCTTTGCAATTTTATTCTCTTGGCCTGTTTTCAGCCACCGCTTTCGCTTTTTTAATAAACCCTCCGTATGGCGGCTATATGGTACTCGACAACACAAGATTATGTTCCATTCACGTTGTATTAACTTTATTCATCTTAATTTCATTCCGGCTTTTAAGTAAATTTAATCTCAAATCAAAGTCCGCACAAATTTTCAGTTTGACCGGCTGCGCTTTAACTTCTTTACTTCTGCTTTGCGCAATATTTGGTTCAAATATCATATTTGCGCCGATTTTCACCGAAGAAGCAAAGCGTTATTTTTTATCTTATATCACTGAACTGAAACCGTCATACACTTTTCCATATATAATCGAAATGGCATTTTTCCTAATTGCTATAATTTTTCTGACCTGTTACCGCAAGTTTGACAACAATCAACTTATCGCTCGTAATTTGGCTTATTTGTCATTGTATTATTTTATTCCGTCTGTTTTTGCAGTACGATTTGTTCCCTATGAGCTTTGTATTTTGGCATACTTAAATATCATATTTATCAATCACCTGTTTGCTTTTAATATCTCGCTAAAATATAATAAAATTTTGGCAATAGGCTACATATATGTGATAATTTTTATCTTATGTTCATTTACTATTACTATTTTTCCGCCAATTAATTCCGCTGTCATTCCGCAAAACAGCAACATTCTGACCGATATATACAGTGCCCCGCAACTTATTTTCGACAAGCAAATAAAAGTTATCGGCATTCCTTATCATCCGGCCTCTTTTGGTATTACCGAAAATTATAAAATATTTAATTCCGCTGATGAGGTTGTCATAAAAAAGCTGTTACAGCGTCATAATATCGAGTATATTTATCTGCCCTCAAAAAGCTTTTACCGAATAAACGAAGCAAATCTTTCGGAAACAGATAGTAATAAATTTTATATGAAATTGAATATCGGCAAAAATCTCTATCCGTGGCTGACTAAAATAGACACCAACACCAAAGATTTACTATATAAAATAGATTATCAGAAGTTTTGATTTTGCCGTCTCAGCAACTCCGCAGTACGCAACAATTTATCTGTGGCATCATTTTGCTGTTCGCGCCGTTTTTCTTGCGACATTTCCGCAATAGTTCGCTCTCTGTTCATTAAAATAGCTTTCAGCTTGTCCTCATTTTCAGGAACTGCTGACTGTTTTACATATTCTTGTCCCGGAAACATTTTATCAGCTTGAAGTTTATTGATTTCTTGCAATTTGATGTCTTGTTTAAGCTTAATATCTTGCTGTTCCATTTCTCTGGCTTTTTTCACCGGTATTTTAGGATAAATATTTCTAAAATTATGATGCCATTGAAAATATACTAAAAACACGGAAGGAAACGCCGAAATAAGCTCTTGAGCCATTGTTCGAGGCTTTGTCAATTCAAAAGAACGAGCGGCCATAATTTTGCGCGTGTCTTCTATAAACTGTTCCATTTTTTCCTTAGTTTTATTCGGACGCCCCAAACGATATTCACAACCTTCAATCAAACGGGCAAACACCGGATTATTATTTTCCAAAGCCAATCTTCGCAATATTTTCAGCATACTTTGCATATTAGCACTTTTATTCCAAAATGAGCGAATTGTTTTAGCCTCAATACTATCAAAACCAAAAAAGTGAACACCCTCAAAACCGGCCTCGTGAATAGCATCAAAGGTAAAAATATACAAAGCGTCCCATTTAATTTTACCATCTTCTGTCAAAAACTCTTCATATCTACCGCTTTTGAACTTTTCTAACACATATTTGGTTACCGGAAAATCAAAATTGGTAATGGATTCTCCCTGCAACAGCAAGGTAATTTTCGACGAGGAACTATCCAGAATAAAATTTTCGGCGGTCACGACTTCTTTAGTTAAAACAGATTTCAAATACAAATAAGCATAAGCAAAAACACTGGAATGAATTGCACGCAAAATGCCGATATTCTTAAAAGTATGCTTATATTTATCCTTAAAATCAATCAAACGGCGTAAACGCTCTTCACCTTTATAATCGTAACAAATACGCTGATAACGATAACCAAATTTACGCACCAATTGAGGATGCATTTTTTTCAAATGCATAGCCATACACCATTCACGAGCCATTGAATATATTGAAAACAACGGATTTCGCGAATATCCAACCATCACCGTAGACACCACTGCATCAAATTCAGAAAAATAAGCCTCCATATGTGAGCAAAAGGCATTTTTTCTGAACTCGGCGTCAAGCATAAAGGCATAATGTTCAATTTCATCTTCCGAAACATTTAATCTAGCCATATTTTTTTCTAATACTTCGGTCAACTTTTGAAAATTGGTATTAGAAATAACATTATCCCCCATCGGCACATAACCGCTGCGGAAATCATCATAAAAAAGGTTTAGAAAAATGTTTTCGGCATCATCAAAATGCTCTTTAAAATCGGCAACATCTTCAGCCACAAAGTTTTTAACTTTGTCAACATAAGATGGTTCATACCTCTGGCTTTCCAGATAATGTATGGCATCTTTTTCTAATTCTTCATCAGAATATGTCAAATCGGCAAAGCGCAACCTCACAATGACACTCCTTATGTTTATTTCGCTTATAGTAAACCGCAAAAAAAAACGTGTCAACAGCTTTTAAATTTTTTATTGATTTGCTAAGGAATAACAGATACTATATTTTTATTGGATAAATTCACCTATTTTATGAGGAAAGAAAGATGAAAAATAAGCTTAGCAAAGGTCTCTCTCTCTCTCTGCAAATTCTAAATGTCTGATTAAAGGCACATTTTTTGCCGCTACAGACGTTTTTGCAAATTTTTTGAAGAATTTTAGTTGTAGAGAAACTACTCACTCACACTTCTTTAATGTCATTAACGGGCTTGACCCGTTAATCTTGTCGCGACACACATTTTCTTTATTATTCTCAATCATTCGCGGGTGCCTTTTTAGGGTCATTCGCGGGCAAAGACCCGCGAATCTAGATCCACGGGTCAGACTGTGCGTCACGCCCGTGGATGACAATAGAGTGAAAAGCGTCACATCCGGCAATGACAGTAAGGTGGTGCAACTAGGCCGCTCGATGATTGAGATGTTAGGAGTTCTGGCCATTATTGCTGTTTTGAGCGTTGGTGGCATTGCCGGCTATTCTAAAGCAATGGAAATGTGGAAAATTAACAAAACTGTTGAAGGTTATAGTTATTTAACTCAAGGATTGATGGAACATATTGATAAATTAAGAATACTACAGCCTAATAATGATGGAACTAAATATTATCTTGGAGACACAATTAAAGAATTAAACCTTGTTCCCGAGGGGTGGTCACTCCAATCTGGCCGGTTATTTACCACCTCCGGAAGTGTAGCTACAGTATTTTCCCGCAACAACCGTCTGGTTTATGACGTAGAACTTGGAAATCATCACTATGATGACAATATTATTATCTCAGATAGTTTCTCAACCAAATTGTGTCAAGAACTTATGAATAAATTTGCCAAACCTTTACATTCTTCTTTACAATATGCTTGGATTTTCAAAACACAAAGCACAGATGAATGTTACTATGGAGATTCATTATGTTCAAACCGAAATAATTGCATAATTAATATGACATTATCCGACATACAAAACGCCTGCAACTCCTGCATAACAAATAATGAGTTTTGCTTATTGGTTTTTGAATTTTAATAACAAGCAGCACGAGCGCAAATAACGCAGAGCCCGCGGAAACGCAAATAATGAGCTTAATGCGAAGTAAGATTTTTTCGCCGTGTACAAACTAGTACATAACTCATTAGTAAAAACTCGAATAGCGTGCGTAGATGCGACGGAATTTTTAAGCGACGTGTACAAAGTGGTACACGAGCGCAAATAACGCAGAGCTCGCGGAAACGCAAATAATGAGCTTAATGCGAAGTAAGATTTTTTTCGCCGTGTACAAACTAGTACATAACTCATTAGTAAAAACTCGAATAGCGTGCGTAGATGCGACGGAATTTTTAAGCGACGTGTACAAAATGGTACACGAGCGCAAAAATCCCTAGCAGATACCAGTTTGGCGAGTTTTACATATTGCCCTAACCGCTCGAACAAAATCCTCATCCTGTTCAAAATCCTCTACCTTAACAGGCAATTTACGCCGCCAATTAGGGTGCTTATCTCTATCTGTCCCCGGTAAATTTTGCAACACGTTAACGCCAAAAATATCTTCAGGCTGAGCCAAAAACACCGCACAAGCACTTGAGGCTAAATAACGTTCCGTTGCCTCCATAATTCCGTTGGGATATCCCTCGCCATATAAACAATCCCCCTGCCGTTTTCTGTCCGCCGACCAAGAATTTGTATAATCCAACGCATTCAGCAAACAACGACGCTCTACTTCTCGTCCTTTATATTGATTTTGCCGTTCTTCGGCTGTCAACATTTTTAAATTGTACATTGTTTCTATATCTCCACCGAACCAACGCATTTTCAACGGAGCCATATCGTGCGTACCGATAGAACAAAAGGTGTGGGCTGAAAAATCTTGCGGCAACTTAAATGGTCCGGAACCGTTCCAACGTTCAGACCACAAAACGCTCAACGAATACACTCCGCGCTCCTGAATTGCTTCAATAAATCCGTCCGGCACATTACCTATGCTTTCGCCAACCACCATACACTTGTTTAAATAGCTTTCCAAAACCAAAATTCCCAACATATCGGCAAACGGATAATAAACGTAGGTACCTTTCTCGGAATCGTCCGGAATAATATATAAACGTTGCAAGCTCATCACATGGTCAATTCTAATGGCTCCGGAATTTTTCATTGCCGTTCGTAAAATTTTTATAAACGGACGATAAGCATTTGCCTTTAGTTTATATGGATTAAACGCCCCCAAACACCATTTTTGACCGGTTGGGAAAAAAATATCCGGCGGAGCTCCGGCACCACTGTCTTTAATAAATAAATCGTTTTCACTCCAAAGTTCGGCACTATCTTTGCACAAACCCACCGGTAAATCTCTATACAAACCTATTTTCAAGCCACAGTGTTCAATTTCGGCCTGCACATCTTCTAATTGCTTTTCAGCCCAATATTGTAAGAATTTGAAAAAGTTTAGAGCTTTGCGGTTTTCCGTTCTAAATTTTTTTACCGCTGCAGATTGCGGATTCTTCAACTCTTTCGGCCAAGCCCGCCAACCACCGTAAACCGAATGACAAAGCGACGAATAAATAGCTTGATAAGTGGCCAAATTTTCTAAATCTTCTTTATTCTTTTGAACAAACTTCTGATACGTCGCCGATTTTTCAAGTTTGGCGAAAGTATTATTATAAATTTGTTCCAAAATCTGCATTTTAAAGTTATAAACACCGGTATAATCAATATTTTCTGCCTTACGCAACCGCTGCAGTTCATCTTCTTTTCCGGACAAATACTCCGATTTATAGCCATCAACTTTTTCCACATCAATATAAATCGGATTCAAAAATAAGCGGCTGATTGACGAATAAGGACTGGCGTTTTCGGGAAAATCGTGAAACAGCACATTTAGCGGATTAAGACCGATAATATCCGCGCCTTGCCGCTCACATAACTTCACCATATTTTTCAAATCCGTGAAATCACCAACACCCCAGTTACGATTACTTGTTAAGGAATAAAGTTGAATTGCCATTCCCCAAATCTTCTGATAATTCAAACATTCCGGCTCAAAACACTTATCCGGAGTAATGGCTAAAATCGTGTGAGTTTTACAATTACCCGCCTGCAAATCAACATCATAATACGCCGGCTCCAACAAATTATCAAACTCGATATCCAAGCGCACATATTCGGTTTTGCCTATTTTTTTCTCTTCTTTAGTTTTAACCGAATATATCACCACAGGTTCTTCGCCTGTTTGTTGATTTCTGATAACCAGCTCCAGACTTTCAGTTTCGGACTTAGGTAAAACCGCGTCAAATTTCAGATTATTTTGCCGCAACACATAAATTGGCTCCAATACATAAAGCCAACGCTCTTTTTCCAGTTTAGCCAACAATCTACTGCTGTCTTCAATTTTTTCTAACCTAAAGCCAAGATAATTCACCAATTTCAGCAAAGTGTCATCATCTGTCACATATTCTTTGCTATTTTGCGCCGCATCGGTATAACTTTTAGCTATACCCAATTTTTCTAACAATAAATTCCAATCATTCTGCATTTATTTCTCCGGTTTTCTCAGTTCCAAAACCCAAACCGACCACGCCGGTATATCCAACTCATCTTTAACTATAGGAGTTTCAGGTTTTAGTTGCTCACTGCTGTCAAAAATCAAAGTTATTTTTGTTTTTTTAACAAAATCAGGAAGTTGCCAAACCAACGGCTGTGCATTGGCATTATAAATTAAAAAGAACGAACAATTTTCGCCATAAATAAAATACGACAAGCTTTTGCGATCTTCTAAATACCAGTCATTATTTTCAAATTCTTTACCCTGCTCACTAAACCACATAATATCTTTAATATTATAGCGGGCATAACGTTCGTTTATCTTACCATTGAAAAACTTTTTACGTTCAAAGACCTGCATTTTTTGACGAAGTTGAATCAACTTACGCACATAACGCACCAAATCTCGGTCTTCTTGCCTGATAGCGTCCCATACTATCCACGTCAAAACATTGTCTTGACAATAAGGGTTATTATTACCGAACTGAGTGTTGCCGAACTCATCACCTGCCACCAACATCGGCGTTCCAAAAGAAAGCAATAAAGTTGCCAACATCGCCTTAGTCCGCAAATTTCGATTAATTAGAACCTCAGCATCATCAGTTTCACCTTCCGCACCAGAATTCCAACTCCAATTAGCATCATTTCCGTCACGGTTGTTTTCACCATTAACCATATTGTGCTTATTGTTATAGCTGACTAAATCTTGCAAAGTAAAACCATCGTGCGACGTCAAAAAATTGATGCTGCTGTCAATATCTCGATTGGCATAACCGAAAATATCACTTGAACCGGTCAATCTACTGGCCAACTCGCCGACTTGTTTTCGGTCACCGCGCCAAAAACGCCTCACCACATCTCGATAGCGGTCGTTCCATTCATACCACGACGGCGGAAAACCGCCAATTCTATAACCGTCCATTGTAGCGTCCCACGGCTCAACAATCATTTTTACCTGTCGCAAAACATCATCTTGTCGCGCCGCCAACAAAAAGCCGCTGTCTTGAGTAAACTCACCACGCAAACGGCTCAAACTGGAAGCTAAATCCAAACGGAAACCATCAACGTGCATAACCTGCACCCAATAACGCAATGAATCCATCACCAACGTTAAAACATACGGATTTTGCAAGTTAAACGACGCGCCGCAACCGGTACTGTCATAATAGAAACGCGGATTTTTTTGCAAAGTGTAATAGCTCTCATTATCTATTCCGCGATAGCACAAAGTCGGCCCCATTTGATTGCCTTCAATCGTATGATTGTAGACCACATCTAAAATCACCTCTTTGTGATTGGCGTGCAAAGTTTTGACCATTTGCTTAAATTCATCAAGGTTATTTTCAATCATATATTTGGCTTCGGGCACAAAATATGAAAGTGTTTCATAGCCCCAATAATTATCGATATACATTCCGTGCTTTTCGCCAAAAAAGGAAAATACCGGCAACAATTCCACAGAAGTCACACCCAACCAATTCAAGTAATTGATTACTCCTTTGGCCGTCAATCCCAAAAATTTGCCTCGCTGTCCGGCCTCGACCTTGGGGTGTAGTTTGGTATATCCGCCGACGTGCATTTCATAAATAACGCGTTTACCATTTTCAATCACCGGTTTCTTATCATCTTCCCAGTCGAATTTATCTTCAACCACCACCGATTTCGGCACATACGGAGCACTGTCTAAAGTGCTGAAAGACAAATCCTTATCCGGACTATCAACATCATAACCAAACAAAGCCTTATGCCAAATAATTTCTCCGCTGAGTTTTTTTGCATAAGGATCCATAAGCAATTTGTTTGGATTAAAACGTTTTCCCTTAGCCGGATTATACGGGCCATAAACCCGATATCCGTAAAGTTGTCCAACCTCGATTCCCTCCAAATAAATATGCCAGATATTGTTATCATTAATCGTAATGGCAAAACGCTTTAATTCTTTGCGACCGCTTTCATCAAACAAACAAAGTTCAACCTTTTCGGCATTAGCGGAAAAAAGCGCGAAATTCACGCCTTTTCCGTCAAAAGTCGCCCCTAAGGGATAAGAATTACCGGTTAAAACTTTTATTTCTTTATTCATACAAATTCCTTGAATATATCTAAGCTTAGCGAATAGGTTTCAAAACAATGGTAGACAATGGCGGCAACACCAACTCAATAGAATATGGCCGACCGCTGACACCATAATTCTGCGCCTGTTGCGGTCCGTCGTTTCTCACGCCGCTTCCCCAATAACTTTTATCATCACTGTTAAAGATTTCTTGATAAGCGCAAGCTTCGCTAACCCCTATGCGATAATTACGGCGAACCACCGGCGTAAAGTTGCACACCACCACCAAATAATCATCAGGATTATGTCCTTTGCGGATATAAGAAATAACGCTGTCATCACAATTTGAATGGTCTATCCACTCAAAGCCGCGAGAATCAAAATCTTCTTCATAGAGCGGCGCATTTCCTTTATACATCAAATTCAAATCACGCACGCAATTTTGCATCCCTTTATACATCGGATAATCAAGCAAGAACCAACGTAAACTTTCTTCGCTGTTCCATTCCCAGTCTTGTCCGAACTCATTCCCCATAAACAAAAGTTTCTTTCCCGGATGCGTCCACATAAAGCCATAATAAGCGCGCAAGTTGGCAAACTTCTGCCATTCATCCCCAGGCATTTTTTCCAACATAGAACCTTTACCGTGCACAACTTCATCATGTGAAATCGGCAAGATAAAGTTTTCATTAAAGGCATAGAGCAAGCCGAAAGTCAGCAAACCGTGGTGATATTTACGATGTACAGGCTCGTGGCTGATATAACGCAGTGTGTCATTCATCCACCCCATATTCCATTTATAGCCAAAGCCCAAGCCTCCTGCCGAAACCGGACGAGAAACCATCGGCCAAGCGGTTGATTCTTCAGCACAGGTAATAGTTCCCTTAGTTTGCGTATAGACCATTTCATTCATCTTGCGAATAAAAGCGATGGCTTCCAGATTTTCATTTCCGCCGTAAACATTTGGCACCCATTCGCCTTGTTTGCGCGAATAATCCAAATACAGCATAGAAGCCACGGCATCAACACGCAAACCATCAATATGAAATTCTTTCAGCCAATACAAAGCACTGGCACAAAGCAAATTACAAACTTCCGTACGGCCGAAATTATAAATTTTTGTTCCCCAGTCTTTGTGCTCGCCTTTACGAGGGTCAGAATGTTCATACAGGCAAGTTCCGTCAAATTCTGCCAATCCGTGCGCGTCTTTCGGAAAATGAGCCGGCACCCAATCCATAATCACGCTAATACCGGCCTGATGAAATTTATCAATCATATAACGAAAATCATCCGGCGTACCAAAACGCGAAGTCGGAGCAAATAATCCGGTAATTTGATATCCCCACGAAGCGTCAAGCGGATGTTCACACAAAGGCAAAAATTCAACGTGGGTAAATCCCATATTGCTGACATACGGAACCAATCTTTCGGCAAATTCACGATATGTCAAAAATTCACTGCCATTATCACCTTTACGCCGCCAAGAACCTAAGTGCACTTCATAAATTGACATCGGACGATCATAGGTGTTACTGTTTTCACGATATTTCATCCATTCGGCATCATTCCACTGATAGTGATTAATATCGTATACAATAGACGCCGTGTTCGGACGAACCTCGGCAAAAGTTCCCAACGGGTCTGATTTGGTTAAAATTCTGTTATCTTGAGTTTTGATTTCAAATTTATAATATTCGCCTTCAACCAACCCCGGAATAAATATATCCCACACGCCGCAATTTATGTGTTTACGCATCACATCAATTCGGCCATCCCAATTATTAAAACTTCCGATAACCGAAACTCTTTTAGCATTTGGAGCCCACACGGCAAACGCCACACCTTTAACTCCGTCAATTTCCATAAGATGCGAGCCTAATTTTTTATAAATTTCACGATGATTGCCCTGAGCAAACAAATATTCATCTATATCCCCTATTGTCGCCGGAAAACGATAAGTGTCTTCGGCCTCATAGGTTGCGCCTTTGTCATTAACAATTCTAAACTTATAAGCAAACTCTTCCGATTTATCAAAGTTAGCTTGGAAAAAACCTCTCTCATCAACTTTTTCCATTTTTTCCAGAACATTGCCTTCCAAATCAATCACTTCAATCATTTGGGCAAACGGTTGATAAGCGCGAATAAAAATCTTTTTTGTACCCTTATTGCGGTGAATTCCAAGCACAGCAAACACATTGCCGTGATCTCCGTTAACAATTGCCGAAATTTCTTCCTTTGATAACATATTATCCATAATAAACTCCCATAACAGAAAAAATAATATCAGTTTGCTCGTATTAAAACTTACATCTTATATCTATATAAACTAATCCATTTAAATGCAAGAAAATAAGCTTAAATTATTAGCAAATTTTTTTATTGAAAAATTTATGTTTTTTAAAGTATTGACGCTTAAAAAAAAGCGTTTATACTCAGAGGTGTTATAAACAATTATTGGAGATATAAAAATGATTAAAAATTATAATGAAAATTATGTGCGCGAAGCCGCTTATTACAACTGGCAAAATGCCGGCTGTCCAAATGGTCAAGATGAATATTTTTGGACAATGGCTATTAACCAATTATATGGCTCAAACTCAAGCTGCAGCTGCAACAGCAAGAAATCTTCTTCTAAATCTTGCGCAGCAAAGACAACCGGTAGCAAGAAAAAAACTTCAAAAAAATAATCAAAAAATAATTTAAGATTATTTTATAAAAAAATACCTGTTTCAACAACAGGTATTTTTTTGTATTTCGAGCTATCTTTTGAACAAATTTTCAATTATTTCAACCAAGATGTTTCAACAGATTTTTTTCTTTTTCAGCTGACAAAATTTTCCTTGTTGAAGAGTTATGCACAATCTTTTTTTATTTTTAATTTTCCAACAATTTTTTTGCCGTCAGATAGTCAAATTTGCCACTGCCCAAAAGCGGCATATTTTTCAGATAAAAAATTTCTTTCGGACACCACAGCTCACTTAATCCGGCGTTTTTGAAATATTTTCTTATTTCCGCCAGTTGCACATTTTTTTCAGCCGTAACCAAAACAATTTTTTCACCTTTGTTTTTATCATTAACGGCAACAATCCCTAAACTCACTTCAGGATAAATCTTTTCAAGTGTTTGTTCCACAGCCGTAAGCGAAACCATTTCGCCGCCGATTTTGGCAAAACGCTTAACCCTTCCGCAAATAGAAACAAATCCTTCATCATCTATTTTAACGATATCTCCGGTGTCATACCACCCATGTTGTTTTTGCAACACTCCGGGCTTATCGGGCATAATATATCCCAACATCACATTATCGCCTTGCAACAAGAGTTTTCCGGCATCTGTAACTCCTTCAACTTTTTGCAGTTTATACTCAATTTCCGGCAAAATTCTTCCTACGGTATTTTCTTTATAATACATCGGAGTATTAACAGAAATAACCGGAGCCAACTCGGTAGTGCCATATCCTTCAAAAATCCGCACGCCGAATTTTTTCATCCAAACTTCACTTGTGTGCTCTTTCAGTTTTTCACCGCCGGCCACGGCAAAACGAATTGGGAAAAAATCGTACGAACTTGCCATTCGCCCATATCCATATAAAAAGGCGTCTGTTCCAATAATTGCCGTTGCCTGCAAATCATACGCCAATTCCGGAATAATACGATAGTGAAGCGGAGACGGATATAAACACACTTTCACGCCGTTCAACAGCGGTAACACAGTCCCCACTGTCAGCCCAAACGAGTGGAACATCGGCAACGCATTTAGAAACACATCTTTAGAATTAAAAGGTACGCTTAAACGCAATTGCAAAACATTTGCCTGAATATTTTGATGTGACAGCAAAACTGCTTTCGGAAGTCCCTCCGAACCTGATGTAAATAAAATAACCGCCGGATTTTGCGTTTCCAATTTTACTTCTTCGCGCCGTAAATATTTTTTTAATCCCTTAAACTTGGTAACAAGATTAATCGCAAGTGCAAATTCTTCTAAATAAATTAATTGGCAACCGCTGTCTTTCACCGCCTGTTCCAAATGCGCAAGTTTACCCTGTTCAATAAATTTTTTAGAGGTGACAACCGTTTTAATTTTTGCTGTGTGCAAACAAGAAGAAAACTGCGACAAACCTAAAGAAAAATTTAACATCACCGGAACTTTACCGGCATATTGCAATGCAAAAAAATTAACCGCATTTGCCAAACTGTTCGGCAACAGCACGCCAATATTTTTATCATTTGGCAAAGCCTTTTTATAAGCCGCACCCAAAACATAGCTTTTCAAAATAAATTGTCGATATGTCAGTGTTTTTTTCTGCATATCCAATGCAATTTTATGATTCGAACCATAAAGTCTTTCCGCCTTAAGCAAGCTGTTAAACAGCGGAATATTTTTATCAGAAGTACGATAAATCATTGAAGCCATTAAATCGTGCAGTTTCAGCGACACTGCTTTGCGCTTTTCCCGCATCGGCAAACCATCATCAACATTTAGTTCGCACGGCGGCAACACAAACATTTTTATTTTCGGAAACATCTGAGTTTTCACCATTTGCCCCAAATATGAAAACTTAGAATACTGAGCTCCGTCAATGCGTAGCGGCACAATTTTAGCACCGGTTTTGGCGGCAATCACTCCGGCTCCCTCATAAACTTTCATCAGCGAGCCGGTAACACTGATACGCCCTTCCGGAAAAATCATCACGGTTTTATTTTTGTTGACTTCATCAATCATCGTGCGAATGGCCAATGGATTCGTTGGATTTAGCGGACAAAAATCAACCAAACCGCCAAAAAGTTTAACATACCATTTTGCCCCCCAATCGCTGTCTATGGCAAAAGTAATTTTCCGCGGCAAATAAGCGGCTATCAACACTCCGTCCAACAGTGAAACGTGATTGGCAATAATCAAAGTTTTTGAACCTGCTTTCTGTAAATTCGCCACTCCGCTGACATCTACACGGAAAAACACTTTCAGCAACGACCTGAAAATTGATCGCACAAGTGCATCGGGCAGCAGCATACAAATATAACCGGCCACACACGCACTGATAATTGCCACAAATAAAAATAAAGTTGTTATCTTAAAACCCAAAGCAGTCAATATAACCGCCGCCAAAGAAATTCCGACCATTCCCAACGAATTGACGATATTGTTACCGGCAATCACCGACGCCACATTCTTTTTTGGAGCTTTTTTCTGCATTAAAGCGTTTAAGGGCACTATATAAAGTCCGCCGCAAAAAGCAAAGGCAAACAAAAATATTGATAATAAAATTCCCCGCGGTCTGGCTAAAAATTCAATTAAACTCAATGTGTTGTCAGAAGTTTCAAAGCCCAAAGAAAGTAAATATACGGCAAAGGCGCACACGCTCAAGCCAACCGCGCTTAACGGCACATAAACCACACTTACTTCGCCCTTTAAAAGTTTGTTGCAGAAAAAAGAACCAACACCGACACCAATGGAGAATAAAACCAAAAACAGCGTCACAACTGATTTTTCGGTGTTAAAAACCTTGCTGCATAACGGGAATAATTCCGTTAAAAAAAACACTCCTAAAACCCAAAACCAAGTTGCCCCGACAATTGCCCGAAAAACAATTATATGCGAACGTATAAGTTTAATATTTTCACTGATTTGCTGAAATAAATTAAAATTAATTTTCAGTTCCGGCTGCACCCCTTTAACTTTGGGAATTTTATAGGCAGAAAACACTCCGACGACTGCACATAAAACTAATAACAACACACTTCCCCACACCGGTAACATTGTGCCTAAAACCGCCCCTAAAATAATTGAAATATAAGTACTGGCCTCTATATAAGCGTTTCCGGCTACAAGTTCATTTGGTTTCAATATCTGAGGCAATAAAGCATATTTGACAGGGCCGAAAAACGTTGACTGCAACCCCATCAAAAATAAAAGAAAAATCAGCAGATTGATATTTTCAAATCCAAAAATAACCGCCGCCGTCAACATTAAAATCAATTCAATAATTTTAAGTTCCACAGCCAGTTTTGAACGACTGTATTTATCCGCTAAAAGTCCGGCATATGCCGAAAATAAAAAATACGGCAAAATAAAAATTCCCGCCGCCACATTAGCATATATGTTTACAGATTGAGTTTCCGCCACAAGTTTGTAGGCCACAAAAACCATCAATGAATTTTTAAACAAATTATCATTAAACGCGCCCAAAAACTGGGTAGCCAAAAGCGGGAAAAAAGATTTTTCCCGCCATAATTTTTTAGCCATAGTCCACCTATACCTTAATTAAAGTTCCAATTCAAACCAAACAACGCGCGATAATCATTTTCCTGACGTTGATGCTCCGGATTGACACGCACATCAAGTTCCGAACGCAAACTTAAACGTTCCGAAAAATTATGGTTAGCATAAAGAGCAAACTTATACTCACGAGCTTCTGGTTTCAGAGCCGCCGTATAGCGGTCGAAATAAACCGTTTCGGAATAATTGTCGCGCCCGCTCGGGAAATTGACGGAAAGTTTACCGTTAATCACACGCAGAGGAGAAGACAAATTAAAACCGAACGAAGTTTGTTTATTCAATTTATAATTCGCATCAAACGCAAAACTTTCACTAACTAAATCAGAGGTTTGCAACAAATTAGAATCAAAAGACTGACCTTCGGTATAACCGCGATAATAGCTTCCGGTAAAAGTTAATTTATCAGTGGCATACCACGAAGCTTTCACGCCGGCATTATATGTTCCCGTGTCATTAGCCTTAAATATTCCGTTACCATTCATACCGAGTGTCGCTCCGTTTTCATAAAGCAAACCCGAAGTCAGACTAAAGCCGAAATTTTCGCCCTTGTGAAGTTGTAATTCCGAATTCATTGCATAGGCCTGTTTTTTGAAAGAGGCATCATATAAACTGCTTTCACCGTCGTACAACCCGTTGCGTCCGGTCACGGCTTCTATTTTCAATCCCATATTTTTATTGAGATTAAAGGTATTATGAATACCATAAGCATTTTGCATTGCCATAAACGGATTTGAGGTTGCGTCGGCAAAATATTCACCGCCTTCATAACGGGTGTTTTCGCTAAAATAAAAACCAGCCGTATACTTTTCGGTTTGGTAATCAGCCGTCATAAAACCAAGTCCGGAACCATTAGAATTTGCGGCACTTCCGGTAAATGCAAAATTCAAATTTCCCTGTTGTACTTTTTTAATTTCAGAGCGTTGAGAAATTTGATAAACATCATTTTTCAAAGTTTTATATCCGCCATGCGTTGTTGAAACCATACCTTCGGTTGATATGGCAAACGGCCGGTCATATTTATCAAACACCGTAATTTTTTTCGGCAATGCCTTGGACAACGCACTTTTAAATGTCGACGGAACATTGATATGAGCCGCACTCACGTTCAAACGCTCGCTACTAAAACTTTCACCGGAAACGGTAGAAAATCCGCCTGTACTGACGCTTGCCTGATAAGTCGTTGCCTTGCCTAAATCCAAAAGTCCTACGCCGTATGTGCTTTCTTCACCGCTTTTAGCATTTGCTGTTGTGGTCAGCAACTCAATAATCTGCGACGATGTCATATAAGGATAAGCCCCTTTAATAAAGGCTATTGCACCTGTCACCACCGGCGTTGCCATAGAAGTTCCCGACATTCCGATATAACCATCAGACGGTGCGCCGACGCTGTATATATCATTCGAGCCTGTGCCACCCGGAGCTGCTATACAGAAAGCCGCCGTTGCCCCGCACTTATTAGAATATGACGAAAGTTTATAGTCTGAAACCGTGTTACCGTCCATTGTCACATCGACAGACACCACAACCAATGTCAACAAATCTTTATAATTGTCATTTAACTTAACGCCGGACATAATATCCGGATTTGCTTGTTGTTTATCATTGCCGGCAGCCTTAACCAAAATCATACCGTCCAGACCTTTGGTTTCATCTTTAGTATAGCTTTTAATAATTTCCTTATAAGCTTCAAGTTGATCTTCACCCAAAGAGGCCACTAACTTTTCATCATCTGTAGCGTGACTGGCATTATTATCTTGAGTACTTTCCAAACCGATACTCATATTCACCGCCAAAACTTTGTCTGAATTTAACTTCAGCAGAGGATCTTTAATGCTTGACATCATATCATAGCGCGCTGCCGTAATTTTAGTATTTGCCGGAGCCACGCCCATATTTCCGTTACCGTCGGCATTTGCGGCAATAATACCGGCAACGTGCGTTCCGTGCAAAGAACCATCGCCAAAAGTACTGTTGTGGTTATTCGGATAATAGTAATATTGCAAATTATCCCAATCATAATTTTCCGGATATTCCGCCGCCCAAAAGTTGTAGCAGTTTTCAGCCGAACCGGATTCACAAGCCATCACAGAATTGCGTTTCACCTTACCATCGTTGTCAAGCAATGACACGATTAGCATACCGTTGGAAAGATATTCCTGAGTATCTGCAATTTTCCAACAGTTAGATGTATCACCATTCAAGCACGGGCCATAATCAAAATTATAGCCGTTCACTTTAGTGCCGTTAGAAGTTTTGAACTCGTCGTGGTTTCCCCAAACTCCGGAATCTAAAACTCCGACATTAACTTCACTTAAATTTGAAGTAAAATTGCCGTTTGCATCAACTCCGTAATGTCCGGCGAAAGCTTTGGCGGCATTAATACCACCTAAATAATTTACGCCGCTTACCTCAGCATCATCAACAGTAAACTTATTCTTAAATTCATCATTATTATTGAAATAATCTTCATCATAAGCTGTGCTCAAAGCAGCATTATCCAAAACAGCCGTAGCCGCCTGTGTCCAATCTCCGGAAGCCACTGTTCCGTTAGACCCCGGAACATAGTTTGATGTTCCGCCGCCGCTGCCGCCGTCACCATCACCGCCGCCACCGCCGCCACCTGATGACAAAGCAAGCGCGCCGACCACCCCTGCGCCGATTGCCGTTAGTCCGCCATATTTTATGGTTTTAGTCCAAGCGTGTTTCCGAGCCAATTCCTCGGCTTTTTTCATACACGGAGCTTTGTTGTCGGCACCATATTTATAAAGAATGTCGAAAGCCTCGTCATTTCCCATTTCCCGCGCCGTACAAATTGCCGACATACCATATTCATCGGCAATGTCAATTGAATATCCCAAACTAAGTATTTGTTGTAGTCTGTTTATATTCTTTTTTTCTGCAGCCTGATATATTTCATTTTTTATTGAACTGTTAAAACGATAGTTACTGACTTCGTAAGCAAACGCCTCTTTAGCGCAAAACACTCCGGTCAAAGCAATAATCGTAAAATACTTTAGCGTATTCATAGCCGAACCCTTTATATGTTAATTTTTGTTCAGTTTAGATTAAAGGTTTAAAAAAAAGATTAATAAATCTATGAAATATCTATAATTATAACATTGACAATCATTTAAGGAAAAGATAGTTTTAGAAAGAATTTATCAGGAGAATTATGATGAACAGCAAAAAAATAAAAACTGACTGCCAATACCTTATCCCCAAACACCTTTTGACACGTCTGGTCGGCATATTAGCCGGCGCGCGTCTTGGCGGACTTACAACGTATATGATTGAAAGCTTTATCAAGCACTATAAAGTCAACACTAAAGAAATGGCCGGAAAAATAAAAGACTACAAAACTTTTAATGATTTTTTTGCTCGTCCGCTCAATCCCAACGCCCGCCCCATAAATTTAAGCGAAGACGCCATAATTTATCCGGTTGATGGCAAAATCAGCCAATTCGGCAATTTAGACGACAAGTTTATCATACAAGCCAAAAACCACTATTACACTCTGCAGGCACTTTTAGCAGATGACAAAGAGGCCGAATTTTTCCGCAACGGCTCATTTATAAACATTTATCTTTCTCCCAAAGATTATCATCGTGTGCACATTCCTTTTGCCGGCACGTTAGAAAAAATGATTTATGTTCCCGGAGATTTGTTTTCAGTCAACACATTCAACGCCAAAAACATTCCGGAACTGTTTGCCCGAAACGAACGTGTTGTTTGCTTTTTTAACACTTCTATTGGCAAAATGGCCGTTATTTTGGTGGGAGCGACCATTGTCCGCAGCATCTCTACAACTTGGGACGGAGTTATAGCTCCCAACAAAAGCGATGTGCCTTTAACAAAAGAATATGCCAACCGCGATATAAATTTTGCGAAAGGTCAGGAAATCGGAAAATTTTTTATGGGCAGCACCGTTATTTGCCTATTTGAAAAAGACAAAATCCAATTTGATTCCGATATCCAAGCCGGTCAGCCGACCAGACTAGGATTAGCTATGGCAAAAACAAAATAAAATCAGTCTAAAATCACAGGCGGCAGAACCACATTTCAGCCGCCTTATTTTATCTCCGCCGCTAAAACACATTGCACCGATTTCTTTTAAAACAACAAAGCCCCTCACAAGGAAGGGCTTATAAATGGTGCTCTGAAGAGGACTTGAACCTCCACGGGAGACCTCCCACATGCACCTGAAGCATGCGCGTCTACCAATTCCGCCACCAGAGCATTTAACAGTAAAGCATATAGACGTATTTTAGCTTACTGTCAAGAAATTTTTATATTTTAATCTACAACATTGAGCTTTACCTATAATTACAGATGCTTAAAAATAAAACACAAGAGCGCAATAATTACCTTTTACACAACTGGTGCAAGCATTTTGTACCTCTGCTAATGTAACATCTTTCAAGCATTTTTTACCATCACCGCAATATGCACTACCATAATATTGGGCATTGCCACCAAACATCCAAACTCGATACATTATATTATGCAGAGGCACTGCAATGTTATTTATTATTTCTGTACAGGCTTTTGATGGAAAACTGTCTGTTATCCAATTAGCTTCATCTTCAATTATATATCCACCCAAATAAAAATCTATGGTTATAATTCCTTTATAGTCATCATTTGTGTGATTAAAAACTCTAATTGTATACCCATTATCATCAATAAAATCATTTTTTTCATCTCTCTGCCAACCCTTCGGAATAATATCCAATGCCTCAAGCACATTAGACAGATCATTTCCTTCTGAGCTCGGATATTTTCTAAAATCATCAATATGCTCCAATATTCCATAAACCAACATAGAATATTCTGACATAACTTTATTTAACTTGTATTTTTCCATAGCCTTTGAATAACCGGCAATACCGCCGACACTCAGCACTCCGATTATGGCCAGTACACCCAACATTTCTATCATACTTCTTCCACATTGCGTCGCATTAGTGTCATCAATAGGTGTAACGCACAGTCTGAATCGGTGATTTAACTCCACGGGGCTGTACCGGTAGATAACCTTTAAAATAAGCCCTAGGATACCTCTAAACTTTCTTAATTTTCTTTTATATCTAAAATAATCACACATATTTCTAACTCCGTTTAATTTGTCATAGATAAAACAAAACCCGCTGTAAAAAGCGGGCGGATGTTGAGAAACCGTATATAACCAGACGGCTCGGCTTATTTAGCTCATAGCCTTATTCAGCCGACATCCGCTCAAGCGAAAATCGGCATATAAAATTTAAGTCGTTTATGCGTTAACGACTGGTTATATAAAAGGGTTCTCACGCCCTGAACAGACTATCGCCTGCCTGATTCTAGGTTATAAGAAAGATAAAAGAATGTAAAGTGAAAAATTAAAAGGCTCCTCAAAAACAAAGAGCCCCTTGACTAATCTAAATTTGTAATACTCATTCAGTTAAACAACGCTTTGACATCATAAATTCCGTATGCGTCCAAAAGCAAGGCCGTACCCAACGCCACACGATACAAAACAAACGGGAAAAACGACCATTTTTTGAGCCTGTCAAGAATTTTTTATACATATTCTGCTTAGTATGAAAATTATGCAGCAAAACTTAAATTAGTAATGGTCTGCAATCATATCTTCCAATTTCTGTTGCAATGCAGCATCTCTACGTCTTTCTGCTTCTTGCTGTCTATTTTCTTGTACTCTTGCTAATATTTGTTTTTCAGTATACAAACCCAATCCTTCTGATTTCAACCAATTTTTATATTCCTCACGTTCTTTCATATCATTATATTTATCACGTGCTATTTGATTAACTTTTCTTTCAAATTCCTTTTCTTCTCTTTCTTTTTGGTAGGTCTCCTGAGCTCTCTTTTTTTCTTCTTCTTCATATTGACGACGCGCTTTTATGCGTTCTTCTTTATCATACTTTGCACTAATCTCAGCATCATTATTAAAAAGCACATGATACATATTTTCTGGATTATCTTTTGCTGTTTCCAAAACAAGTTTTATTGTTTTTTCTTTATCACCTAACCTGAAATTTTTAATTGCATTTGACAAATATTCATAAGCTCTTTTAGTTGTAACGTGTTTATCAAATACTTTTATCAAACGATAAATAGTTGCCTTATTTTTATAATCTGAAAACACAGCTTTTGTAATATCTTCATCCGACAAATTTACCCACAAATGCTTTTCGTTCAACTCCAGCAATGCTGTTGTCATTTTCATATTCTGTTTAGCAGCAGGAACCAAAGCTACTAAATTATTTCTTAATCTATATGGACCATTGGATTGTGCCAATAATTTAACAAAATACTCTTTATCTTCATCTGACAAATCTAATGCTTTAATCAAATTGTCATTATAATTTTCATGAAGTTCAACCATAGATTTTCCTGTTTTTTCAGGCAAACTATCAATAAATTCTTCATCGGCTTGATGCAAATAAGCAGCTTCTTTCAAATTTTCAACAAGAGAATCATTTTCAACAAGAGAATCATTTTCAACATACGGATTATATTCCGAATTACCTAATTTTAAGCCACTATCATATAGTTTTTGCACATAATCGGCGTCTATAGCCAAAGCTTCCTGTAATTTTTCATATTTTCCGGTAGCTTCTTCTATTGTATAATATTGTTTTCTTTTTATTTCTTCCTGCTTTTGTCGTTCTTCTTGTTTTTTGATATTTTCTTTTTCTATGTCATCTTTCAATTTTTTGGAATTTTCTTTTTCTATGTCATCTTTCAATTTTTTGGAATTTTCTTTTTCTAATTTTAGCTTATAGTTGTTTATTTTATTTATAATAGCCATACGTTTTTCTCTATCAGTATCCAATTGCACATCAAAATCCAATACATCCTCGTCGTCATACCCTTTGTCAAAGAATTTTTGTTCAGCTTTACGCCACTCATCATCTGTAATTTTCTTTTCAAATTTAAGATACGCCATTGCTTTATATTCAACATAAGCATTTATAAATTCTTCATCAAATTTTCTCATATTTAACTCCTGACAAACCGATTTTTATACAATATAGACTTATATTTGCCATATATTTATATTTTTGTCAAGCAATTTACACAAAAAAACACAGCCGGTTGCGCAGATTAGCGCATAAAACAGCGGTGATTATTTAATTTAGGAACTTTTTAGACAGATATTTCAGTCCAACTGCTTTATATAACTAGTTAAACAACGCCTTGATATCATAAATTCCATAAGCATCCAAAAGCAAGGCCGTACCCAACGCCACACGATACAAAACAAACGGGAAAAACGACCATTTTTTGAGCCATTGCATCAGCACAAATATAGCCAATATCGAAAAACCGAAAGAATAAACAGCTCCGTCACAAGCCCTCAAAATCAGTCCAACATCACCGCTTTGCCAAATTTCATAACCTTCGACCAAGCCGGCGGCGACAATTGTCGGAATAGACAACAACATCGAAAATTTAGCGGCCTCGCGACGTTCCAACCCCAAAAATCTCCCCATTGTAATGGTTATACCCGAGCGGCTTGTCCCAGGAAGCAAAGCCAAGCATTGCGCCAAGCCGATTAAAATCGCGTCTTTTACTTCTAAATTACGAATTTTCAAAGCCGTAAGTGACATCTTGTCAATAACCCACAGCAACAAGCCATACAGCAATATATTCCACCCGATAAGCTTTGTACTGCGAAGTTCTTCCGTTCCCATAAACTTTAAGGCTGCTCCGCAAAGAAGTGCCGGAATGGTCGCTATCAGCACCAAATAAAACACCTTACTGCCATATATTTTAAAATCCGGCAAAAATTTGCTTTTAGCCACCCCAACCGCCATATACCAAATATCTCGCCAAAAATAAATCATAACGGCGATAACCGAGCCAATGTGCAAAGCCACGTCAATTTCCAACCCTTGGTCCGGAAAGTTTGTGAATTTAGAAAACAAAATCAGATGCCCCGAAGAACTCACCGGCAAAAATTCAGTAATTCCTTGCAGCAAAGCCAACATTGTCAAATGGAAAGTAGTCATTTTAGTCCTCTATTTTTTTGCAGTCTTTATCATAAAAATTCAACAGATTTTTGGCGTCAAAACGCACGCCATTCAGCGACGCCCCCCAATGCAGATGCGGTCCGGTCGCTCTGCCGGTTTTGCCGGCCAAACCGATAACCTGTCCTTTTTGCACTTTATCTCCGGTGTGCACCAAAGTTTTTTGCAAATGCGCATAAACCGTACTCAAGTTTTGTCCGTGTGCCAAAACCACCACATTGCCGCTATAAAAATATGGTCCGCCGCTTAAAGTAACCATTCCGTCAGCCGGTGATTTAACTTCTGTTCCCTCCGGCACAGCAATGTCCCAACCTTGATGCGGATTTTTCTTTTGTCCGTTCATAACGCGCTGTCCGCCGAAATTTCCGCTGGTACGCCCTTCCGCCGGCTTTAGCATATCGGCTTTCCAGTTATCCGAAACACTAAATTCATTCAGCGCGCCGCCCACGTCTTTTTGTTCTTTTTGAATAGCCGCCCAATCGGTTTGCGCCGGAGCGACTTTAGAAGTCGGCAAACCCTCAATTTTTTGCACATCCCATTTTATTTGGGCTATCTGCAAATTATGAGTTCGCATTGAGCCGTCTTTATAAAAAATTTTCAGCGGCTGTTGCAATTCAGCGTCACGACCAAAAGCAATTGCCAGTTCGCCGTTTTTATCAGCGTTATACGTTTTGCCGTTTAGCTTAACTTTAGCCAAATTTTCATCTTGCAGCCGAATAATTCCGCCCTGTTGCGCCGCTCCGCACATTGTCAAAGCCCTAGCCGGCAGAGCCGCCAACAAACTACAAATCGTCAAACAAATCGCCTTGAACGGCATTGTGTTTCTCCATCATTTTTACTTTTACGATTCCGTCTACAAATCGAATGTGCAGCTCATCACAGCGTTTGGCGTGCGTAGCGGAATACAGCGTTTTAAATTGTCCGTCCGAAACCCAAGCAAATCCGCGTTTCAGCACCGATTCCACCGAAACAGAATCCAATCGTAAAGCCAAATTTTTCAGTTTTTCATTTTTGGCTTCTAACAGATTCTTAATATAAAAAGGTTTCAAATTCGTCAATTTTAACAAATTATCTTTATCTTTCAGCAAATTTGCAAACGCCAATTTCAACCGCTCGCTTCTATCATCTATTTTTTGCTGATTTTCCAGTATTAACTGTTCCAACGGCGGAATACCGCGTCCCAACGCCTCCACATATTGCCTAAATTCATTCATATAGCGAGTGACCGCGTTTTGCATACGCAAATCGGCCGTCAGCAAGGTGTTGTATATATCTTTCTTTACCGGAACCGCCAATTCTGCCGCACCGGTCGGAGTCGGCGCGCGCAAATCCGCCGCATAGTCAATAAGCATCGTGTCGGTTTCGTGTCCCACCGCCGAAATCAACGGAATAACAGAATCATAGACCGCCCGCACCACAACTTCTTCATTAAACGGCCACAAATCTTCCAAACTACCGCCGCCACGCGCCACAATCAACACATCAGGACGATTCTTGTCACCCAAAGGCAAGGCATTAAAGCCTTTTACGGCTGCGGCGATTTTCTCCGCCGCTCCCTCCCCCTGCACCGGCGTCGGCCACACGATAATTCGAGTAGGAAAGCGGTCGCGCACCCGATGGATAATGTCTCGAATAACCGCACCGGTCGGACTGGTAATCACCCCGATTGTTTGCGGCAAATAAGGAATAGGCTTTTTATGTTCTTGCGCAAACAGCCCTTCAGCCAAAAACTTTTGTTTGCGTTCTTCCAAAAGTTTCAGCAACGCCCCTTCGCCGGCTATTTCCAATTTTTCTATCACCAATTGATATGATGAACGCCCGTTAAAAGTGGTAATACGCCCACTGGCAATTACTTCTATGCCGTCTTCAATTTTCAGCGGCAGAGTATTTGCCACCCCGCGCCAACAAACAGCAGCAAGCAACGAATTTTCATCTTTCAGCGATAAATACCAATGGCCGGAATCCGCGCGTTTGGCTCCAAAAATTTCGCCTTTAACCCGTACAAACGCAAACGAATTTTCCACCAACTTTTTAATAGCGGCAGAAATTTCGCTGACAGTATATTCTTTTATTTCCGGCATCATATCAATCATACGCGACATCATAGCGTATTACATCAAATAATCAACAGCCATTTAAAATTTTTCAAACACAATTTTTTGGATTTAGTCCTATTATGGCATAAATAGTATGCTCACTCTCTTTTTTCGTCATTTGCGAGCACTTTTTTTCCACGTCATTGCCGGACTTGATCCGGTAATCTAGATCCACGGGTCTAAGCCCGTGGATGACTATAGCGAGGTTTTAAAACACTAACAAAAAAAGAAACACCCAAGTTAGGAGCAAGGGTGTTTCGGAGAAAAACCGCCGTTTTTTTGACTATGAGAGTAAACGGCTAGTTTTTGGAAAATACGGACGATTAGCAGATATTACAAAACCGCTCGTTTTTCCAAACTTAGTAATATTTCCACATAACGGAACAAGTGTTACCATTTTCACAACCGCAAGCTGATGCCGCTTCACCAACCGGCATCGGCATATTGCTTCCTGGACAAGATGTGTAACCACTTGCCGAATATGCAGGGGTGGTACCTGCACCTTGCAAACTTATTCCAGCGTTCGTTTGAACATTATCAGCTGAAGCCAAACTTATTCCACCATTTATATAATCGGAAGCATCTGTACTCTTCTTAGGTGGTATTCCATCTCCTGCTCCACTGGTGCATCCTATATAAGCCTCCCAATCACCTTTTGTATATGGCGTTGCTTGAGCGTGCAAAGCAATTAAGCCGGAAGAATAACCTGAACCCCAGTCATTTGTCGCCAATGAAATACAAGCTTCTTTTGGCAATCCATTAAATATGATATAAAAAGCTCTAGGAAGAGCCTCGCCATTTGTTGATTTACTTGCTTTAATCTCAACACTTCCATTGAACGCATTTGTTAATTCTGTTGCAGATTTTTTTAATTCATCCGGAACCACACCCAGAGTTATCGCATTTTCGGTATTCAAACCATTATAAGATTTTTGCTGAGCATACAAAGTTTTGATGTTGGCAACCAACATCGAAACATTGTCTGCCACTTGGTTGGTTTTAAACTTCGTCATTGCTTTAGAATAACCGGCAATACCACCCACAGACAGCACACCGATAATCGCCAAAACGCCCAACATTTCAATCATTGAACGACCGGATTCGTTTGTTTTAAGAGTATTCATAATTTTTCTCCTTTAGACTGAATTAATAATATTTCCACATAATCGAGCAGGTGTTACCATTTTCACAAGCGCAAGCCTTAGCGGCATTCATAACATCCATCGGCATAGATTTTCCGGCGCAGGCAATACCAGTATTCCCGCCACCAGTACATCCCATAGTAACACCTGTATCAGCTGTAATAGCCTGATTTGCTGCGGCTACTTTCATACCGATTAAACCTGAAGAATAGCTTGAACCCCAGTCATTTGTGGCCAAAGTGACACAAGCTTCTTTTGATAACCCATTGAAAATAAGTGTAAAAGCTAACGCATCGCCTTCGCCAGACGACGTCGCCCCCTTAGAGTTTGAGGCTTGAATCAATACTGAACCGTTAAACGCGTTTTCAAGGTTTTGAGACTCAGCTTTTCCACCTGTGCCATCACTGTTAGGTTTTTTACCTGCATCATATGCTCCGGTCAATTCATCAGGAACCACACCCATTTTCACGGCGGAAACATTATTCAATCCTGTGTAAGATTTTTGCTGAGCGTATAAGGTTTTGATGTTGGCAACCAACATCGAAACATTGTCTGCCACTTGGTTGGTTTTGAATTTGTTCATTGCTTTAGAATAACCGGCAATACCGCCAACTGAAAGCACGCCGATAATCGCCAAAACGCCCAACATTTCAATCATTGAGCGGCCGGATTCATTTTCATATCTATAATTATTCATTGTTTTTCTCTTCCATAATTCTTGTTAAACATACAAAAAAACTGCCGACGAGGCAGCTGGAAGTTGGAAACTACTGATCAAAAAATAGTGTAGCATATTAGCTATACGTATAGCCTATTTTGCTACCTTCCAGCCCTATAGACTAGAAGGTATATAGCAATAATTTTCGTCTTTGCAATGACGCTTGATCATAGAGGTTTCCACACCCCAGACAGACTATCGCCCGTCTGAATATAATCTAACAAAAATATTTTCACTTGTAAAGATGAAATAAGTCGTATATCTAAAGTAGTAGTGTCATTTCATAGAAGTTCACAGACGTTTTTTTTATTGTCTTTATTGTCATTGCTGGACGCTCTATTCAACGTCATTGCCGGACTTGATCCGGCAATCTAGATCCACGGGTCGGACTGTGCGTCACGCCCGTGGATGACTGTAAAATGGAGTGAACAAGCCAGGTGATGACAGTTGAAAGATGTATAAAACGCCGAATAATGAGGCTAATACGCATTAACTTTTTTGTAACGTGTACAGAGTGGTACACGAGCGCAAATAACGCAGAGCTCGCGGAAACTCGGATAGCGTGCGTAGATGCGACGGAATTTTTAAGCGACGTGTACAGAGTAGTACACGAGCGCAAAAATCCCTAGCAGATACCAGCTAGCCGAGTTTCCTTTAAACTAGACAGCAACCTTCCCCTTAATAGCTTCATAACTTTTATATTCTTGCAAATCAAAATCATCATATTTGAAGTCATTGATATCTTTAATCAGTGGATTTATTTTCATTTTTGGCAATGACAATGGTTGACGAGAAAGCTGTTCACGCACTTGCTCAAAATGGTTGTGATAAATATGAGTGTCGCCCAGAGTGTGAATAAACTCACCGAGTTCATAACCGCAAACTTGTGCAATCATCATTGTCAGCAACGCATACGAGGCTATGTTAAACGGAACGCCCAAAAACATATCGCAACTACGCTGATAAAGCATACAGCTGAGTTTGTTGTTCGCCACATAAAATTGAAACATCATATGGCACGGCGGCAGATGCATTTGCGCAATTTTACCAACATTCCAAGCCGAAACAATCATTCGACGGTCATTAGGCGTTTTTTTCAGTTTTTCAATCACTTCGGCAATTTGGTCTATGCCCTCGCCGTTCCAGTTACGCCATTGCGACCCGTAAACCGGCCCCAAATCACCGTTTTCGTCAGCCCATTCGTTCCAAATTCGCACGCCGTTATCTTGCAAATATTTAACGTTGGTGTCGCCTTTCAAAAACCACAACAATTCATATATAATGCTTTTCAGGTGCATTTTTTTGGTGGTCATCAACGGAAAACCTTTGTTCAAATCAAAACGCATCTGCCGGCCAAACACCGAACGTGTGCCAACACCGGTTCTATCCATTTTGTCCACGCCGTTTTCCAAAACATCACGCAGCAAATCCAAATATTGTTGCATTTATTTTCCCTCCGTTTCTAAATATTGCAGAATTTTTTTAACCACGCTTTGCTCCACAAATGCACCTTTTAAGAGCCAAATTGTGGTTTTCACATTATCCAATTCAAAGCTAATCGGCAAAGGCTTATATTTTTGTTCCAAGACTTTCACGCTTTTATCAACCGAAACCAGCTCTCCGGAAATATCTTTGCGCAACTCACCGAAATAGACACAGTCCACCACAATTTCGGGACGCAATGAAGAATCTTCAAAAAAAGCGTCATATATGGCAGCTCCGCCGGAAATATACAAATCTTCGGGATAGTCTTTCAACATTTTAATATCGGAAATAACTTTATGATTTTTAACATCGGAAACTTCATAATCGGCCTGCCGCGTCACTACCAAAAATTTACGATTCGGCAAAGTGCGATTCGGAAAACTTTCATAAGTTTTTTTGCCGACAACTAAGGTTTTTTCTTTTGTCAAACCACGAAAACGGCGGCTATCCGAGGGCACATTCCACGGAATGTCCGCGCCGATTCCAATAATATTATCGCCCTGATGACGACACCAAATTGCAACTTTTGTCATTTTTAATTCCTTCTATGATTAATATAAACGGCTCATAAAAATGATAAAGTATTTTCTTTCACTCACCCACAGTTTTTAATCAACATCAAAAGTTTGAGGTTCTTCATTCCAATGCATATCCGGCGGCTGTAATTTGTCAGATTTTTTAAGGTTAATTTCGTGCGGCATTTGTTCAAAGTCTTCCATAGTCGGCAGCTCCGGTTTGCAACTTACATTATGTTTCATATTGTTGGGAAAAGTGCAGCCGCACCTATCATCTTCCGAACAATCACACTTATGTTCATAGTCATAAAAACATTTTTCTTTTGCCATTGTTTTTCTCCACCTAAAAAAATAAAATCCAAAAGTTGAAAACTCTCGGATTTTATATAAAACTTTTATAAAAAGTTTAAAGGACTCAGAGCCATTTAACTTCAATAATTTCATAGGATTTTTTGCCGTTAGGAGCCAAATATTCGGCAATATCGCCAATTTCCTTACCAATCAAAGCGCGCGCCAACGGAGATGACAAAGATATTTTATTTTTTTCAATATCCGCTTCATAGTCGCCGACAATTTGATATTCATTTTCTTCATCGGTATCAGTGTTTGCAACTAAAACAGTTGCCCCGAAACGCACAATATCTCCGCTCATTTTTGCCGGATCAATAACCTGAGCACGACTAATAACCGCCTCAAGCTCTTGAATGCGACCCTCGTTAAAACTTTGTTTTTCTTTAGCGGCGGAATATTCGGCATTTTCCGACAAATCACCTTTTGCACGGGCTTCGGCTATTTCGGCAATAATATTAGGGCGGTCCACACCTTTACGGTTTTTCAATTCTTGTTCCAACTTTTCATAACCAAGTTTAGTCAACGGAAACTTATCCATTTTCACTTACCTCCTCTAGTCTAAATAAAAACTCTCGCTTTAAAAATTTCTTTTTAAAAACGTTAAAAAATCAGACTGCGAAATATTTCTATTTCACAGCCGTTTCTCTTTAATGTTGACTACAATATAGTCTGAATTTTATTTTAAATCAAGTACAATTTAAATCAGCTGCTGATAATTTTTTTTTATTACTTCACATATCTTATCATATATACCGATGATTTAGAATTTGTAATTTTATTTCCGCCACCAATATTACCGCGCGGTAACATAACAGCTTGAAGGTAACAAAAAACAGCAAAGAGTTTCCCTCTCTGCTGTTTTTTAATAAACACTATGCCCAAACTACTTTTGGGACCAAGATGGTATAAACAAAGCATTTTTATCTCGCCTCAGATACCATTCACCTTTTTCATCTTTGAGCGGAGTATAAAAGAAATCATGCATTTTTACCGGCACTCCCTCTTTCACAGGTTCTCTCAAAAAGTCATCAACATTGTCAGGCATCAATAAATTCAGGTCTTGTTCCAAAACCGGAATATAAAGAACGGATTCATCGTCAAAAACAACACACCAAGACATTGTGACAAAGTGCTTGCCCTTACCGATTTCATAAAACATACTAAGATAAATACCGTCAATATCAGCATCGTCATTGTCGCCGGCAATCATTTTCCGCAAAATATCTTCATTGGCAATCATTTCCAGACCGCGAATAACAATGTTTCCAACATCATTCTGAGTTACAAGATAAAGCTTTTCATCGTGGATAAAAGCATCACCGGCTTTTAACTCGTCATAACTTTCAATCGGAGGAAGATCTTCATTTTCATCCGCAAACACCGAACAATAGGCAATTACTCCTTCATCATCGTGTGCCCAAACAAAATACACTTCGTCTTCTTCATCATAGACTTTTAATAATTGTGCATTGGTGTTTGATTCGAATACACGCAAAATCAAGTTGGCCTGACTACGACAAAAAACGACGCAACTTTTATCAGCATTGTGACAAAACTGCAAAATATCCATCTTTTCCATAGCAAAAAAAATAATAAAGTTAATAATAAAGAAAATATGAAATTATTATAATCTCTATTATTTTTTTGTCAAATATTTTGTTTAGGGTTTATGACGCGGCGGAATATTATGTTTTTCGGGCTGAACGGGATAATGTTTTGGCAACGGAATTATTTCTTTGTGTTTCGACGGAGCTTTGTGAGGCGGCAGTGGTTCCGGTCGAAAATGGTGCGGCGGAAAATGAGGCGGAGTCTGAACGGCAACAGGTTCATAGTATATAGGCTCATTCACATAAATCACCGATGTCGTCGGCTGATCCGTAACATAAAAAACCTGCGATTGCTCCGGAGTAACATAGGTTGTGCTCGGAGTCGTATATATAACAGGCTGAGAGGTGTACACTGTCGGTTGAACCGTGTATATTGCCGGTTGCGTAACAGAAGCGTCGTCATAATAAACATCTTGAGCCGGTTGATAGGTTGAGCACCCTACAAGTCCAAACAAAAGCATCAGAATAAAATTTTTCATTATTTCTCCTTTTCTGTTTCAATTATAGACTAATTTAAGAGCAATAAACAGGGCAAAAAAATTTTTTTTATTTTTTGTGGATAAATAGCTAAAATAGTCCTTGACTTTTTTACAAATATATGGCAATAGTCTTTTCGTATTTGCCACGCTGTGTTTTTACGATTTACGAAAAACCTCGCAACGGTGTAAGGAGTATAAAACGATGCAGATACTGGAGAGGTGGCAGAGCGGTTTAATGCAGCGGTCTTGAAAACCGTCGAGGATGCGAGTCCTCCCAGAGTTCGAATCTCTGCCTCTCCGCCAATTGTTGTTCAAAAAGCCTTGGTTTGCCAAGGCTTTTTTGTTGTTTAACTCCAAGCTT
>CAKQLF010000003.1 GCA_934254585.1 uncultured Alphaproteobacteria bacterium
GCTATCCGCTTCGAACTCTCTTATCGAGTTCGCTTCTTCCGGCTTTAAAACAAAAAAACACCCATTCTTGCGAATGAGTGTTTTTAGTTTTATGGTAGGGCCGGAGAGCTTGTTATATTCCTACTCTTGCAAACAAGTTTGCTGCGAGCAGTGCCTTTCGCGTCGCAGCGGCTCAACCTTCGCAGTAGCTCGGTTTTGCCGGCTATCCGCTTCGAACTCTCTTATCGAGTTCGCTTCTTCCGGCTTTAAAACAAAAAAACACCCATTCTTGCGAATGAGTGTCTTCTGTTTTATGGTAGGGCCGGAGAGAATCGAACTCTCAAGACATTGCTGCCACCAGATTTTGAGTCTGGCGCGTCTACCAATTCCGCCACAACCCCATAAAAATTACACTACGTTGATACAGTATATATTTTAATTAGTCAAGAGTTTTTTTATAATTTGTTGACTTTTTTTACTTTGCATTTATACAAGGCTGTGTTATACTCCCTCCCAGTTGATAAAAAATTGAGGTTACAGTGGAAAATTTAGAGCATCAGGCTTCGGTTTTATTTGGCGAAAAAGAGTTCCAAAAAGCTTTGGAAATCTATCAGTTGTTGTTTCAAAGCAATCCCAAAGTTGAGAAATATGCGATAGCGTGCGGAAATTGTCTGGATGCTTTAGGCGATAAGGAAAAAGCCGTGGAATTTTATTATCAAGCATATAAACTTAACAAAAATTCCGAAGCGGCCTTATTAAATCTTTCTACCATAAATTATGAAATCGGTGATTATGATAAATCGGCGGAATTTGCCGAAAAAGCTCTGGCGCAAAATCCCAATAATATGGCGGCTTGGCAAAATTTGGCCAATATTGCGTTCTGCCGCGGAGATTATGAAAAAGCTTTAACCTATTATCAAAAAATGTATGAGCAAAATAACAACAGTTATATTGCAATGATTAATTTGGCTAACACTTACTATTCGTTGGGAAAATATGTGTTGGCGTTGGAGTTTGCTAAAAAGTCTTTAGATCGTCACCCCTCAAGCGTTGTGGCTAATATGATTTCGGGAAACGCTTTGGCGGCAATGGAAAGATATGAAAAAGCCATAGATAAATATCTGCGAGCCTACGAACTTGATGAAAATAACCGCGAAGTATTAAATTTGCTAAGCGATACATATCGCGCCCTAAATGATTGGGAAAATTGTGTGGCATTTGCTTGGCGATATGTTAAGACGGCACCAGAACAAACTGATGAAATTAATCTTAATTTTGGTTATTTATTATATGAGTGCTATTCTGAAAAAAGCGCAGAGTTAGCTAAAAAATATGCAGCGAAATGGTTGAATTTTTTCCCAAACAATAAAATTGTGCAGCACATGGCTTGTGCTTTGACGAACGGCCACGCTTTGCTTGGCTCGGACAGCCATTTTATTAAAGCGACTTTTGATGCTTTTGCTCCCGATTTTGAAGAAACATTGTCATCATTAGACTATCAAGCTCCGACTTTAATTGAAAATGAAGCGGCAAAACATTTAAAAGCCTCAATGTTTACGGGATATCATATTTTAGATTTGGGCTGTGGCACCGGTTTGTGTGGTGAAAAAATGAAGAGATTTGCCTCACGAAAAGGGTTGATAGGCGTTGACTTGTCTGAAAAAATGCTTGATGTTGCTCGAGAAAAGAAAATTTATGCGCAATTGATTTGCGATGACATTTGCAACTATATGGAAACCTCTTCTTACTTTTTTCATATAATCATTGCTTCAGATGTGCTGACCTATTTTGGGGATTTAACAAAAGTTTTTGTGCGGGTGTCAAAATCTCTCACTCCTAAAGGAATGTTTTTTTTCACAATATCTGAAAATTCTATCAATGATGATGATTTTTATATGGTTCCGAGCGGACGTTTTGTTCATAATCCCAATTATGTGGAAAAAGTTTTGAAAAGTGCGGGGTTGAAGCTATTAAACTGCGAACGTCATATTTTGCGTAACGAGGCGGAGAGTCCTGTTTACGGTTACATTTTTGCCGCGGCTAAACCGGATTTAAGCAAATAAGACAGGCTTGATTTTTTCGTTTTTCATCTGACAATCTTGTGGGTTGCCCGTCATAAATAAATGCGAAAATATGTGGTTAATATTTGAGTGTTTGTTTCCAATTTAGATTAAATCATTTAGTTTCGCGCTCAGTTCTTTAGCGATTCGAATTGGGCGTTTAAGAGCCAAACTCATATTGATTAACTTAACTTCTATTTTTGTGAGTAATTTGTCTTTGCAATAGATTTCTTGTTGCACCAATAAACTTGCTCCGCCGATTTCTAAAACTTTGCAGGTAACAACCAACGCGTCATCTAAACGAGCGGAAGCCAAATATTCAATATGGCACGAGCGCACTACAAAACCGGTTTGTCCGTCTTCAAGATTTTTTTCTTGGCAAACTCCTAATGTGCGGATAAATTCAGTGCGTGCTCGTTCGGCAAATTTCAGATAATTGGCATAATAAACAATGCCGCCGGCATCTGTATCTTCATAATAAACCCGCACCGGATAAGCAAAAATTTTATCGGTGATTATACCTTGAGCCGGAAGAGTATTTTCAAACATTTTTTTAGTCTTTCAAAGTTTCTAAAAGTTCATATTGTTTAATTTGTTTAGTTGGCATATTCACGCCTAAATAGCGATAACCAAGCTGTGAAATAATGCGTCCGCGCGGTGTGCGTTGCAAAAATCCTAGTTTCAGCAAAAATGGTTCAACCACTTCTTCAATTGTGTCGCGTTCTTCGGATAAAGCCGCCGCCAAAGTATCGGCACCAACCGGACCTCCGCCATAGTTTTTAATGATACAATTCAAATAACGGCGGTCAAAGGCATCCAGGCCGAAATCATCAACATCAAGACGTCTAAGGGCTGTGTCAGAAATATGCGAATCAATGATTTTTTTAGCCGAAACCGCGCCAAAATCACGCACACGGCGAAGCAGACGCCCGGCAATGCGAGGGGTTCCTCTCGAGCGTTTGGCAATCTCCATTGCGCCGTCATCTGAAATTTCAATATTCAGCAGTTTAGCGTTGCGTTGTACAATTTTTTTCAAATCTTCGTGAGAATAGAAGTCTAAGCGCAACGGAATACCGAAACGCTCGCGCAGAGGCGTAGAAAGCAGTCCGGAACGGGTGGTTGCCCCCACCAAAGTAAACGGCTGTAAATCGATTCGCACCGAACGAGCCGACGGACCTTCACCAATAATTAAATCCAGTTGAAAATCTTCCATTGCCGAATATAAAACTTCTTCAATAGCCGGATTCAGACGATGAATTTCATCAATAAACAACACATCGTTGCGCTCCAAATTGGTCAAAATAGCAGCCAAATCTCCTGATTTTGAAATCATAGGAGCCGATGTTGCACGAAAGCCGACGCCAAGTTCTTTGGCTACAATTGAGGAAAGCGTGGTTTTACCAAGCCCCGGCGGACCAAAAAGCAAAACGTGGTCAAGAGCCTCGCCGCGTTGTTTGGCAGCGGCAATAAAAACTTTCAAATTTTCACAAACCTCGCGTTGTCCCACAAAATCGTCTAAACTTGTCGGACGCAGACTTACCGGATTGTTGCCGACTTGTTCATCTTCGGCTTGGGCTTGCGGGCTGACGATTCGTGTATCCTCTTTCATTGATTAAAATTCCTTTTGTGCAAATTCTTTTAGAGCCAAGCGAATGAGTGTTGCCACATCGGCCTGAGGATTTTCTACAATAACTTTAGAAACCGCGCGGTAAGCTTCTAAACGCTGATAGCCCAAATTAACCAAAGCCGAAATAACGTCTTCGCTTTTAGAATTTTCCGCCTCATTGGTTTTAGCTGATTTTTCTAAAGGAATCCCGACAATCACTTCATTAACATCACCTGATGAGCCGACAGGTATGGTTATAATTTTGTCTTTAAGCTCAGTGACAATGCGGGCGGCAAGTTTAGGGCCGACACCGGCGGCTCGGCAAAATGAATTTTTGTCTTGCGCGCTAACGGCTTGAGACAGTTGAGCCGGCGTTAACACTGATAAAATGCTAAGGCAAACTTTAGCTCCCACGCCTTGAACTTTGGTCAGGGTTAAAAACCATTCTTTTTCCCAAGCATCGGCAAAACCAAACAAAGACAAGCTGTCTTCACGCACCACCATTTCCGTTAAAAGCGCGGCTTCTTGACCTTGCGTCAATTTACCTAAAGTTTTAGACGAAGCAGAAACTAAATAACCCACTCCGTTAACGTCTATAATACAATAATCATCGCCGATTGTGTCAATCAGCCCGCGTAATTTTGCAATCATTTTTTACAATCCTTTTCTTTGCATTAAGACTAACGGAAATATACCGAAGGCGCAAGAGTTTTGTTGCTTTTCTGCAAGGCTTAATTTACAAAATTGCCAATTTTAGTACATAACTTTGTTTAGGTATAAACCGCAGGCGGGGGCACTGATGCCTGCTTTGGTGCGGTCGCGAGCTTCCAAAATGCTTTTAACGTCCTCAGGTTTAAGGCGGCCGTTTCCGACTTCTTTGAGTGTGCCGACCATATTGCGCACCTGATGATAAATAAACGAGCGCGCCTCAACCGTGAAAATAATTTCATCTCCACGTTTTTCAATGTCTAGCTTATCCAAAGTTTTTATCGGGCTTTTAGCCTGACAGCCGGCTCCGCGGAATGAACTGAAATCGTGATGACCGATTAAATATTGCGCGCCTTTCCGCATCGCTTCCACATCCAACGGAAAGGGAACTCTCCAAACTCTGTCAAGCAATAAAGGACTTGGCCCGCGGCGGTTTAAAATTCGATAAATATAACCGCGACCAACAGCGGAGAAACGCGCGTGAAAATCCGGTGAAACTTTTTCTGCCTGCAACACACTGACCGGAGCTTGTAATTCGCGCAAAAGAGCGTTTAGACTCTCCATTATTTTATATTCGCTTAAATCTGCGTCCAAGTCAAAATGAGCCACTTGCGCCAAGGCGTGGACTCCGGCATCTGTCCGGCCGGCACCAAACACTTCTGAAGTTTGATGTGAAAATCCTAAAATAGCTTTTTCCAAGAACTCCTGAACGCTTGGCCCGTCTTTTTGTTTTTGCCAACCTAGCAAATGAGTTCCTTCATATTCCACCGTAATTTTATAGCGCATTTTTTATCCTTTGTGAATTTATTCAGAGCTTAGGCGAGGGGGATTGAAATGTCAAATAAAAATCAGCTTTACTTTTTGGATTTATCTGTTTAAAATCACAGATGGATTGGCAATGGCTTATCTGGGGTGTGAGAACCTCACATAGAGCGTCTTGTAAAAATAAGACGATAATTTTTTATGCTTTCTGGTTTGTTGGCTGGAAGGCAGTAAAATAGTTTAAATATACTGCACTACACTCTATGTTAGTTCTCAACTTCCAGCTGCTTCGTCAAAAGCGGCTTTTTTGTTGTGATTTAAATATAATAGAAAGGTAGTTATTATGAAAATCAATCAGAGTGGACGCAGTATGATAGAAATGTTGGGTGTTCTCGCCATTATAGGTGTTCTGTCTGTCGGTGGAATTGCCGGCTATTCCAAAGCAATGGAAAAGTGGAAAATAAACAAAACTGTTGAAGGTTATAGTTATTTGATAGCCGGATTTCTTGAGTATATTGACGACTTTAGACCATTGCGGCACGATAACGGCATAGAAAATGATGATTTTCGATATTATTTAGGTGATGTTATTAAGAGCTTGAATTTGGTGCCTGAAGGTTGGAATGTAAATAAAAACGGAGTATCTGACCCCCTTGGAAATTTTACTGCAGTTTTTACCAGAAGTGAGAAAATTGTGTTTGATATTCGTCTTGGCGTGAATGAGACTATTGAAAATAAAATTGTCAGTCAATCGTTTTCGGATAAAATTTGCTTTGAACTGTTAAACACGGCGTTTCAGCCACTGCATAGTATGTTATATAAAGTTTTTATTTATAAATCAAAAACAGGATATGTTTATTGGTATGGTGATGGATATTGCGGGGTAAACGAAAAATGTCTTCGCACTTTGACAATGACCGAAATGAAACAAACTTGCCAATCTTGCACTTTGGGTGAGGAGCATTGCATATTAGCCGTGGAGTTTTAGTTTGAATATATTATTTTTTTATAATCCGTTTTTTCCTTTATTAATAACAAATCTAATTAATACTGCTAATATACGCCAAAATATCAACAGCATTAATTAGAATTTTTTTTAAGGTTTCTGAATAGATAATATTATAAGACAGTCATTATTTTTGCAGGTGCAGCCGTGCTCGGCGAAAAGCGGCGACATCGGTAAACCGTTATCAATTGCACAGGCCTGAGCCCAGCCATCTCCATATTGACTGCCGCCATAATCGTGGCTTGCGCAATCACCGGGGATAGCATACGACGCATTGGCACTATTAACGTAAACATCGCTATATGAACCATTTCCTACATTCCAATTTGTAGTGGCTAAAGAAATACAAGCTTCCGGAGGTAAGTCATAAATGGAAAATATTACGTCATAATCACTTATCTCCACCAGATATTTTCCTCCGAAAGGGTTTATGAATTTATCATTCATATCAGGCGGAATAAGTCCTATGCCTTTCATTGTCTCAAAGTCTTCAGGTTCATCTGAATATAAGTAATCATAATTTACCTCGCTAGTAACTTTAGAGTTGGCGTAAATTGTCGTAAACTCTGTAACAAAGTTTACTATTTGTTCAGTGGTTTTGTTAATTTTCCATCTGGTCAACGCTTTGGAATAACCGGCAATTCCACCGACGGACAGAACACCGATTATAGCCAAAACGCCCAACATCTCAATCATACTTCTACCGTACTGCACGCCATCTGCTGGGAATTTTTGCGCTCGTGTACTACTCTGTACACGTCGTTCCCAAAGTGCGGCGTATTGACGCACGACATCCAATCCCTTGAATGTAATAGTGTTTTTCTTTTTATGGTCAATCACACTCTCAACATTGTCATTGCCGGATGAGATCCGGCAATCTAGATTCGCGAGTCTGGTCCCGCGAATGACTTTGAAATAGGTGCTGTTAATGACGTTAAAATGACGAGAGATTATTTTATTTTTTAAATTTTTATACATTTTTCGAACTCCAATTTTGCCAGATAAAAAACAAAACCCACCAAAATGGCGGGCGGATGTTAGTAAACCGTACTTAGATAAACGGCTCGGCTTATTCAGCCAAATAGCCTTATTCAGCCGACATCCGTCCAACGGAAATCGGCATATTAAATTTAAGTCGCTATGCTTAACGACTAATGTAGAAAGGGTTTTCGACGCCCTGGATGAAACTTTCGCTCATCTGATAAATAGTTTAAATACAATACAAACGAAAGTAAAGGTAAATTTAGAATAAATTACTTATGGAAAATTTGATTGTTCTTCACTTCAAAAAATTGGGAAATATTTTTAATTGTGTCAAAGTTCTGCGATTCGGTTGAAGTTATCCACGCTTGCAGATGTAAATCGGCAACTTTTCGCAAAAGTGCATTGCGTTTTTTGTCGTCCAAGTGGGTGGTGACTTCATCAAGCAAAAGAATTGGTGCAAATCCCTTGTCCAAAATCTGGCATTTAGTTTGCGCTAAAATAATGCTGACTAATAAAGCCTTTTGCTCTCCGGTTGAACACAGTTCTGCCGGCATATTTTTCTTTTTGAAATAAACCTTGAAATCAGTGCGGTTGACGCCATCAACATAGTCGTTATACAAAACATTGCGGCGTTGCCGAGCCAATTGCTCTGTATAAAACTGCTCAACTTTGACCGCCGGCAGAGTGTTAAGCATTTTTTCAATTGTGCCGTCAAGTTCAAGGCGCACATCAGGAAAAACATCGTCAGGTTCGTGTTCTATAAAAGTGTTTAAGCGGGCAATTAATTCTCGTCTGGCGGCCGCTATTGCGACTCCGAGAGTGGCCATATCAAGCTCAACCGATTGCAGCCAATGTTCGTCGGCGTGTCCGGTTTTCAAAATCTGAAACCATTGCCGATAAAGATGTTCAAAATTGGCGGTTCGTTTGGCGTGTTCCAAATCAAAGGCATAGACCAACCGGTCTAAAAAGCTTCTTCGCGGTTGTGTTCCGCCCAAAAAGAGTCTATCCATTTGCGGAGTCACCCAAATGGCTGATATATATTTTCCCAGTTCGGCTTGTTGGGTTATTTTTTGTTGATTAATTTTAACAATTCTTCGTTCAAAGTTTTTAATTTCATCTTCTTCCAAGTCTTCGCGAAAACTTTTTTGGGTGCCGGTGCCGATTAAATGCTCTTCATTGTTTTTCAAAATTTCCGCGGCCACACTCCAACCGGTATTAAAATTTAGCAGTTCTTCTTCTGTTGCAGAAATGCGCCGGATATCGGCTAATTTTGAACTTCGTAAACCTCGTCCGGGGGTCAGAAATGATATTGCCTCTAAAATATTGGTCTTACCAGAGCCATTTTCACCGGTAATGATAATAGGTGAAATTTCGGCCTCGATTCGCAGTTTTTTATAATTTCTAAAGTCAGATAAAGTCAGGCGTTTAACACCTGACTTTTCTTTGGTAATTTCTTCTAATTTAGCAGCTAATTCCGACAACTTAAACTCTCATCGGCATCAATACATAAATTGCACTGGAGTCGGAGGTATCGTGAATAACCGACGGTGAAGCTCCGTCACTAAAACTGAATTTTGCGGTGTCACCCTTAATTTCAGCCAAGATATCCAACAAATAACGGAAGTTATAACCGATTTCCAACGATTCGTTATCATAAGTAGCTTCAATTTCTTCTATGGCACTACCCATATCCGGACTGGATGTGGTGATAATAACGTGATTTTTGTTGGCAATCATTTTAATGGCGCGGGTTCTTTCCGCCACAACCGACACGCGGTCAACCGCCGTAGCCAAATCTTTTACATTTAATTCCAAAATTTTATCATTGTCGGTCGGAATAACTCTTTCATAATCCGGATAGGTGCCATCAATCAATTTAGAAGCCAAGGTTACATCGGACAAAGTAAAGCGAACTTTGCTGTCAGATAAAGAGATTTGCACGGATTCGGCGGAAGTGTCATCTAACAATTTGCGAATTTCTCCAACAGTTTTACGCGGTAAAATAACACCTTCCATATTTGCCGCCCCATCAGGCAACGGGGTTTCTACGCAAGCCAAACGGTGACCATCGGTAGCCACGATTCGCAGCACTTTTGTTTCGCCTTCATTTTTCGGGTGAATGTATAAACCATTCAAATAATATCTGGTTTCCTCGGTAGAAGCGGCAAATTGTGTGCGATCAATAACATCTTTCAGTTCATCGCGATTCATCTCAAAATTGGTAGGCAGAGCATCGGTGGAAATTACAGGGAAATCTTCAACTCCGATAGTTGAAAGTGAAAATTTAGAACGGCCGGAAGCAATGCTGAGTTGTTCTTTTTCATCAGGATAAACCAATTCAATTTCCGAACCATCTGAAAGCTTGCGTACAATATCATAAAGCATATGTGCCGGAGCGGTAATTGCACCATTTTCCAAAATTTTAGCGTCTACAATTTCGGTGATTTCCGTATCCATATCGGTAGCCTTAAAGCTGATGCCGTCATTGCTCGCTTCGATTCTAACGTTGGACAATACCGGAACAGTGTTTCTTTTTTCAACAATGTTTTGAACGTGTCCCAGAGTTTTCAATAAAACAGCTTTTTCAATTGTAAACTTCATATCTTCTCACCAATTTATAATGTTTCTACCTTAATAAAAACGACTCATCGTTTTCTTTCTTCAGTCTTAAATTAGCAAATTAGCCATAAAATAAGAAGATAAAATAATGAGTCGTCAACAAGTTTTTTATTTAATTTTCCAAAAGATGACGCAAAGCCTCAACGCTTTCGGACAAAGAAGTGTCTTCAACTATCAACTCTTCAACTTTGCGCACAGCGTGCATCACGGTTGTATGGTCGCGGTCGAATTTGCGTCCGATTTCCGGCAAAGAGCGTGAAGTCAGCTGTTTAGCCAAATACATTGCAATTTGTCTCGGACGCGCCACGTTGCGTGCACGGCGAGAAGATTGCATTTCTTTTACCGAAATGTTAAAATATTCGGCAACTTTTTTCTGAATTTCATCAATGGTTGTTTTGCGGTCAATAGAGCGTAGCATATCTTTCAAAACATCTTGCGTCATATCCAAAGTTATTTCGTGACCCGACAACAATTGAGAATGGGCGGCGATTCGCTTCAAGGAACCTTCCAATTCTCTGATGTTGGAGGTAATTTTTTGAGCCAAAAAGTCAGCAACGTTTTGCGGCAGATTAATACCGAGTTGGGCGGCTTTTTTGTGCAAAATATCTACGCGCAAATCAAAGTCCGTCGGCATAATATCTGCGGCCAAACCGCTGTTAAGTCGAGATTTTAAGCGAGCTTCTATTCCATCCAAATCATTAGGAGATTTGTCGGCGGATAAAATAATCTGGCGACCGCCTTCCATTAAGGAATCGAAAGTATAAAAGAATTCGTCTTGAGTTTTTTCTTTGTTTGCCAAAAATTGCACGTCGTCAATCATCAAAACATCAACGGAACGAAATTGTTCTTTAAACGCTTCAGCGTCTTTATAGCGCAAGGCTTTCACAAACTTATACAAAAACTGTTCGGCAGAAATGTAAACCACATTGCGTGACGGGTCTTTCTTTTTAATTTCCCAAGCAATAGCGTGCATAAGGTGCGTTTTGCCCAAGCCGACACCTGAATATAAAAACAGCGGATTGAATGAAATGTTTCTCGATTCGGCAACTTTTTTGGCAGCGACATAAGCAAACTCATTGGTTTTGCCAACAACAAAGTTTTCAAAAGTATAGGCCGGATTCAATTTAGATGACAAATATTGGTCATCATCAACCGTATAAGAATTTGCCACGTTGTTCAAACCATAAATGCTCTGCGGAGTCGGAGTTGATTTAATTTTCTTCAAAAGAGATGTATCTCGGTTGCCCATCAGAGAATTTTCGGCAGAACTCACATTTTGCACAATAAATTGAACTTTTTTAACGTCCGGATTCTTATGTTCCCAAATTCGATGGATTCTATCGGAATAATGAGCAATAACCCAGTTTTTCATAAACGCGGTCGGAGCACAAATATTCATAACTCCATCATTGAAAGAGCTGACGCTCAATGGTTTCAACCAACTGTCAAAAGCGGTTTCACCAAATTCATTTTTTAACTGGCAACAAACTTGCTCCCATTGGTCATTGATAGAAAAATCTTCGTCATATATTGCCTGTTCAGCCATCTTCATATCCTGTTCAGTTAAAATTGTTTCAAATAATTGCGTCCGAAATGTTAAAACCGCGAAATTGAAAATAAAACCCAAACTTTTCGGCAGCTCTAACTTATCAGATTAATGATTCTTTTTGCTGTTTTGGCTGTTACCGCCGACATAATCAGTCAAAGAACCTAATAAGTTTGTTGCCGTTAAAACAGAGGTTGCCACAAAATGGTTTCTGTTTTGTTGGCTTTAAGCTACCAAGCTTGTTTTTCAATTTTTTAGTTTTTTGTTCAGCAATTCAAAACAATATTCAGTTTATCAAAAGAATAATTTTTTAGTCTTTCATTTTGAATTGTTTAACATCATTTCTTCAAAATCTAAATTAATTGTTAACAACAAAAAAACATAATTACAAGAGAACTTTTTTAGAACATTGCAATTAATTATCTTGACAACGGATTTTAATAGAGTCGGAGGGTAAGTGCTTGTTTTGCAAACAAAAAATGCAAATTAAGCCCCGTAGGGATTAATTTGCATTCAAGGATTCTTCCCGATTCTTTAAATAAATTAAAGAGCTTTAATTTTTTGAGCTAAACGAGAAATCGTGCGAGAAGCAGTGTTTTTCTTGAAAACGCCTTTTTGAGCAGCTCTCATCATTTCGCTTTCAGCAGTAATAAAAGCAGCTGCAGCAGCTTCTTTATCTTTAGCATTAATCAAAGCGTCAACTTTTTTAACAAAAGTTCTAACACGGCTTCTGCGTGCGCCGTTAATAAGACTGCGTTTGTTATTTCTAACGATTCTTGTTTTTGCCGATTTATGATTGGCCATAATTCTCTTCCTATTAAATTATTTAGTTAATACAAAATTTACTCTGGTAAACTTTATAACCACGACCGAGGGTAGAAGTCAACTAAATTTTTCAAAAACTTTGCGTTTTTTAAGGTTTTGACTTGACAGTTATGCGAACAATCAGCGGCTTTGCGGATTCTTTTATAATTTCCAAAGTTTCTCCGTCACGGTCAAAAAGCAAATTATTTCCGCGATTCCCTTGATATATCCACCCCAATTGCGGCAACGATTCTTTATAAAAATTTGCTACAGCGGTAAATTTCAGTCTGCGCGAAGTCAAATAAGCTTCAATCAGTCGAGTTTCCTCATTTCCGAAAGATAAATCATCTTGAGTTATTTGCGCCAGACCATCCATCAGCGGAATATCTTCCATACCTTCCACAAACTTGCCGGCCAAAGCGGGGCTTAAAACAAAAAAAGACAAGCAAAGACTTAAAATTATAAATTTTTTCATTGTCGATTCCTTATTTTTGTAAAACGGGACAGAAAAAAGTTGAGCGGCCGCCCAAAATAGTTTTTTCGATATAATGCGAACCATTGCAGCAACAATCTGGACAGCGTTGTCCGGTTTTGTTATAGACGCAATGTTGGCTCTGAAAATGTCCGATATCCCCATCGGGACGTTTATAATCGTGAATGGTTGAGCCACCGGCAATAATGGCTTTTTCCAAAATTTCTTGAGTATATTTAATTATTAAAGCGCACTCTTCAAGCTTAATTTCATTTGCTTTTCTATCCGGACGTATGCGCGCTTTATACAAAATTTCCGAAGCGTAAATATTGCCGATTCCGCAAATAATGGACTGATTTAGCAGGGCGATTTTTATGGCGCATTTTTTTGAACTGAGTTGTTGCCGTAAAAAATCCGGAGTCAGTTTTTTATCCCACGGATCCAGTCCCAAATCTTTTAGTTGCGGATTCTCCCGAAGTTTTTCCGTTTCGCAAACATCAATCAATCCGAAACGGCGGACGTCATTATAAATTAATACGCCGTTTGACGTTTCCAAAATAATATGGTCGTGTTTATCAAAACTCTGCGGAAGTGCGGATTCCAATCTAAATTTTCCGCTCATACCGAAATGCCAAATAATTGTTTGTTTATTATCCGTATTTATCAGCATATATTTGGCGATTCGTTTCAAGCTGATAACTTTTGAATTTTCGATTCTTTTTTCAAAATCCATCGGAATAAGCTGACGGAATTTCCGTTGGCGAACCGTAACTTTATTTATGGTCGCGCCCAAAAGCATTTTGCTTACTGTGTTTTTTATGGTTTCAACTTCCGGTAACTCTGGCATTTTAGTTCTCCTGTTGTTATAATAGCGATGTATAATTTGTTTGCAATCTGCTTGCCATTATTTATAAACAGGATTAAACTGCAAAAATTGTCACAAACGAAGAGGATATATGTTAAAAAGAACCAAAAAATATTACGCGCCGCAAAATGAAAATGAAGAACATCTGTGTGATTATCCGGGGTGTGAGAAAAAAGGCGAATATCGTGCTCCTAAAGACCGTAAATTGAAGGATTATTATTGGTTCTGCCTTAAACACGTTCAAGAGTATAACGCCAAATGGAATTATTATGGCGATGGTGAAACTCCTGAAGAAGAAGCCGAACGTCTGCGAAAGAAAATGCATTTTAAAAAAGGTTTTCGCTCTAAAGTGCGCTATCAGTTTGGTTATGATTTATGGGACGAAGCCGAATTTTTTGACTCCGATTATGCAAATCCTTCGGATTCCAGTCGTGAATATTCGGCCGATGGTATTTACTTTACGGTAGAAGAACGACGTTGCATCAAAACGTTGGAAATGGATATCAGCGAGCTGAATCCAGAAACTCTGAAAAAACAATATAAGGTTTTAGCCAAAAAATATCATCCCGACGTAAATCAAAAAGATGAAAATGCAGAAGAAAAGTTTAAGCAAATTTCTTCAGCATACCACACGCTTTTAGATAAGTTTGCGCGCTTACCGAATTATAACTAGGCCTTAGATATTTCAGGGTAGTATATCAAATTTTTTATTTTCGTAGATGTCTTGCTAAAATAAATTGTTCTAAAACAGGTTGTTACATAGTGGTTTAGAGTCCGTTTTAAACCACCGTTATTTTTGGACTCTTTTTTGCTATATTTTTGAGTATAGGAAAAAGGTGCCAATATTGCAATAACTTTTTATATTTTCAACATTTTTTCGGGTTTGAAGATTTTTTTGTTTTTTCTTTTTGGAGAGTCCGTTTTAAACGGTGGTTTAAATTGGACTTTAAATGAAGAAAAAATAAAGGAGAATCAAAGTGTTAAAAGGTGGCAAAATGGGGCGTTTAAGGCGTGTTTTTGAGGTAATTTTGGGGTGCAATGTCATTAATCGGCATTTTTCTGATGTTATTTGCAGGATTTTTGCTACCATTCGCGGGCTTAGACCCGCGAATCTAGAATGCGTCACGCCCGTAGATGACAATTTAGAGAGGGTGATTGAGCATAAAAAGAAAACAACCATCATATTTAAGGGATTGGATGGCGTGCGTCAATACGCCGTGCTTTTCGAACAATGTGTACAAAGTAGTACACGAGTGAGAAAAGCGCAAGTAGTGACCAGACAGACAAAACATATTAGAAATCTTCTTCCGCAATGTGCGTCAGATGCGACGGGATTTTTAAGCGACGTGTACAAAAAAAGTACACGAGCGAGAAAATTCCTAGCAGATGGCGTGCAGTGCGGAAGAAGTATGATTGAAATGCTCGGTGTTCTCGCCATTATTGCGGTGCTCTCCGTCGGTGGAATCGCCGGCTATGGCAAAGCAATGCGAATCTGGAATTCTAATCAGCAAAAAGAGCAAATGACGCAAATATTACATTCACTTATTCGGTTGCGTTACGAATTAGGTCGAGAGAAAAACAGTGCATCTACTACACTGATTATGCCGGTTTTGAAGGCAATTGACGAAATTCCGGCCGGATTGACATTTGGGGGTAATGAGCTAATGGATAAAAATGGTAACAGATATTATGCCTCTTATGGGCAGAGTTGTTGGCAAATAAAACAGGATAGCGAAGAGAAAGCTTGCAACTTTAAATATTTTTTGCGGATATCTTTGGTTAAAACCGATTCGTCGTTGGTTCCGAGTTCTGAAGATGCGTGCGCAAATTTTATTAACATTGCCAAAGAAAATGTTAAAGATGTTAATGTTATAATTACTTTTTGGGGAAATCCGAAAGATGACGACAATCCAAATCATTGGCGCGGTTATGAGCAGAAAGATGCTTTTACGCAAACAACTTTGAAAACGGCAAGTCCTTTGCAAATTTCAAATGTTTGCAAAGAGTGTAAAAATCATTCATATTGTAGGGTTACACTGTATTTGAAAACAAGTTAAAAACTTAGAGATGGAGAAAATAAAAAAGCCTTGGCAAAAACCAAGGCTTTTTAACTGGTGGTCGGGGACGGTTTCGAACCGCCGACACAAGGATTTTCAGTCCTTTGCTCTACCAGCTGAGCTACCCGACCATCGTTTACGAAACACTTTATAAAGTAGTTTTTTGTAAAAGTCTATATATTTTTTCATAAATGTGTAAAAAAAATTAAAATCGGCCGGAAAACTTGTTTTTTTAGTTCAAAACGCGGTTCTCAAGAGCGTTTAAGTGGGCGGAAATTCCGCTTCGGAAAACGGTTTGTATTTCAATAGCCATTTTATATTCATTAAAAAATCCGTGGGATTGAAAATAATTTTTTACTTCTTCCAAGTTGTCTTCAATATCGTAAATAGTGTTAATATAAGCAAATTGTTGTTGATTCATTTCGGTTCTCCTTAAAACATTTTCAATTATAATAATTATTGCGGCACATATCAAATTCGCAGTTCAGAATCCGTAGTTTGTTTAGTTCATTTTGATGATGATATTTAATAAAGTTGCTTTCAAGCAGTTGGATTGATTGATAAATGCGGTTTGGCATTTTTATATTGTGATTAATTTCCAAATTCATAATTTCCTCCTAAAAAATCTGTGGATAAAGTAAGAATAATAAATTTTCCACAAAACAGAAGACCAAAAAAATATATGGCTGAATTATAAAAAGGGACTATTGACTCTTTTAATTCAAGTAATTATTATATAGATATGAAAAATAATTTCACGGAATAATTGTAACAGAGGGGCGGCTTAGTGTCGGTAAGAGGCGATATTTTATTATTTAAGCTGTTATCCCATTATGAATTAGTAGTTGAACACGGACAATTGAAAAGTGCAGCAGAAGAACTTGGGCTGAAACAATCTAATTTGTCAAAGGAAATGAAACTACTTGAAGAAATGGTGGGGACCGAGCTTTTAACACGCACCAGTCACGGCGTTTGCTTGACGCTGACCGGAGAACAGGTGTTTGCCCAAGCCAAGGACTGCATAAGCCGTGTGGCGGATTTAACCAACCGCTTTCACGGCGAAACTCAAAATGCTAGCATCACAATGCAGGCCACCTCAGCTACTTTAATGTCTTTTCATAAATATCTCGACTTATTTAAACAAATATATCCGTCTGTCACCTGCAATTTTTATGACGGACAGGTTTCTAATCCTTCAATTTTGAAAAATGTTGACGTTTGCGCGACATATATGCAAAACAAATGGTCGAATGCTGATGTGATTTGCGAAGGGAAAATAGTTTTTCATTTGATGACTACGCAAAAATATTTAGATGTATACGGATATCCGGAAAATCTGGAAGATTTGCATCAAAACCACCATTTATGTTTGTGTGAAGAATATTCTCGCTATAATCCTCAATATGATGATATAATGACCAATTGCCGCCACATCGACTTTCAGGTTTCTAACTTTGATATGATGCTTTCTATGTTGCGGCAAAAATGTTTAATAGCCGAGATGCCGGCGTATATGACTCGAATTTTTCCCGATTTGGTAAAAATAGAAGTTCCGGGGTGGCAACTCAAAATGCCTATTCAAATAATCACGGCTTCCGGTCGAAGTAAAATTCCTTATGTTCATACAATGTGCAGTTTTCTGATTGAACTATACCGCGAAATGATGATGGCCGGCGGTATTGAAGATTTGATAATTTATCCATCATATACCAAGAACAAAAATTTAATTCAGTTACAGCTTGAAAAATAGTGGTTTTTTACGCGATTTAGCGTTTTTTTTGATAAATATGCGGTAAAAACGCATATTTTTATTGTTTTTTTTGCAAAATCAGAATATAGGGAATACAGGTTAATTTTTAGAAAAGGAATAAATATGTCAAATCCTATTGATACCAAAGTTATTAGTAAATTGGCTGAAATTTTGGATAAAAATCAATTAACTACCTTAAATTATGAAGATGAAAGCTGCAAAATATCCTTGGTTAGAGAAGTTAGCGGCGGCGTTGTTCCAACCTATGTTCCGGCACCGCAGGTTGCGGCAGCTCCGGCAGCTGCTCCGGTAATCGAAGAAGAGGTTAAGGATAATGCTGTTGATTATAGCAACAACCCTAACGCCGTAAAATCTCCGATGGTTGGTGTGGTTTATCTTTCCAGCAATCCGAATTCTCCGAATTATGTAAAAGTTGGAGATGCCGTAAATGAGGGTGACACCTTATGCCTGATAGAGGCAATGAAAACCTTTAATCCGGTAAAAGCTCCTCACAGCGGTAAAGTTGTTAAAATCTTGGTTGAAACAGGTGACCCGATTGAATACGGTGAACCTTTGATTGTGATTGAATAAGAACAAAGGATTGCTATGTTTGAAAAAGTTTTAATAGCCAATCGTGGCGAAATAGCTCTAAGAATACACAGAGCTTGCCGTGAAATGGGAATCCGCACGGTGGCTGTGCATTCCGAGGCCGATGCCAATGCTATGCACGTTCGTTTGGCAGACGAGGCTGTTTGTATCGGGCCGGCGCGCTCCGTCGATTCGTATTTGAACAAGCCGGCAATTATTTCCGCCGCCATTATTACCGGTGCTGACGCCATTCACCCCGGTTACGGCTTTTTGTCTGAAAATGCCGATTTTGCGGAAATGGTTGAAAAACACGGGATTACTTTTATTGGCCCGACTGTGGCGCAAATGCGTTTGATGGGAGATAAAATTACCGCCCGTAAGGCAGCTAAAGAAGCAGGCTTGCCAATTACTGAAGGTTCTCCGGCCTTAAATTCTATTGAAGATGCTAAACATTGGGCAAATGAAATCGGTTATCCGGTAATTATTAAAGCCAAAGACGGCGGTGGCGGTAAAGGTATGAAAATTGCTTTCAACGATTCTGAAATTGCTGAAGCGTTTACAATGGCAAAAGCCGAAGCTAAGGCCGCTTTTCCGAGTGATGTTGTGTATATGGAAAAATATTTACAACATCCGCGCCACATAGAAATGCAGGTTTTGGCCGATAAATATGGTAATGTTGTGCATTTGGGAGAACGTGATTGTTCTATTCAACGCAATAACCAAAAGGTAATAGAAGAATGCCCGTCTCCGGCTCTTAATCAGGAGCAGCGCAAAGAAATAGGCGATATCGTGCGCAATGCAATTGCCAAAATAGGTTATTGCAATGCCGGTACATTGGAATTTTTGTATGAAAACGGTAAGTTCTATTTTATGGAAATGAATACTCGTTTGCAAGTTGAACACCCTATTACCGAAGCGGTTACCGGTATTGATATTGTAAAAGAGCAAATTCGCATTGCCGCCGGCGCGCAGCTTGGTTATACGCAAGATGATATCAAATTTAATGGTCACGCCATTGAATGCCGTATCAACGCCGAAGATCCTGAAACTTTTGTGCCGTGTGCCGGAAAAATTGAAGAATGGCACGCGCCCGGCGGACTCGGAGTTCGTGTGGATTCGGAAATATATTCCGGATATTCTATTCCTCCGTATTACGATAGTATGATTGCTAAATTGATTGTGCACGGCTCTACTCGTAATGCCACGTTAATGCGTTTGCGTCGTGCTTTGGAAGAATTTGTGATTATGGGTGTGAAAACCACAATTCCGTTGCATCAGGAAATTATCTCGCAGCCGGAATATTTGGATGGTCAATACGATATTCACTGGTTGGAACACTTTATGAAAAATCATAAATAATAACAATCTTTAAGCTTTAAGCCTCCCGAACTTCGATTCGTGAGGCTTAAATTTTTCAAAGAAAATATTGATAAAACATCGGCGACAAAAAACTCCCCGCTAAAGTAATAAACTCTAATGGGGAGAAATTTCAGCAACCTCAAAAATTAAGCGGCTTTTTTCATTTTTTCGGCAGCAAATTCATTCATCTTGCTAATAACATAAGATTGTTCTTCTTCAGTTAAGTAAGGGGTCATCGGAATACTGCAAACCGTTTTAGAAAGTTTTTCGCAAACCGGTAAAGAACGATTATTCCATTTAGCATAAGCTGTTTGCGTGTTTACCGGACGAGGATAATAAGCTCCGCAAGGAATGTCATTGGATTTCAAATAAGCCATAAGTTCGTCGCGGTCTTCGCAATTAATGGTGTACAAAGCGTATGCAGATTGGCAGTTCGGCAAAATTTCTTGCTTATTATAATACGGACTTAATTCTTCATCATAACGCTTAGCAACTTTGTAACGGTCTTTCAATTCCTGACTAAACACTGTCAATTTCAAGAGTAAAACGGCAGCTTGAAAAGAGTTCATACGACCTGTCATTCCCAAGCGAACATTATCATAATGGTCTTCCGGACTCATTCCGTGAACGCGGCAAGATTTAACCAGTTCATTTTCTTCATTGCTGTTAGAAAATACGGCACCGCCATCGCCATAGCAACCCAATGGTTTTGTCGGATAAAATGATGTTGCGGTCATATCGGCGATAGAGCCGGCATTTTTTCCGTGGTAAACAGAACCAAAAGATTGGCAAGAGTCGGCCAAAACTTTCATACCGTTTTCGTGTGCAATTTTAATGATTTCATCATAGTTGCAAGGTGAACCGAAAATATCAACCGCTATAACAGCTTTAAGGTTTAATTTACCTTCTTTTTTAACTTCGGCAATAGCCTTTTTTAAATCTTCAGGATTCATATTATAGGTATTCGGGTCAGAGTCTACAAAAATCGGAGTTGCGCCAAGCAAAACCGGAGCTTCGGCCGAAGCCACAAAGGTGAAAGATGATACAAAAACCGCATCGCCTTGTTTAACGTCCCAAGCCATAAGAGCCAGTGTCAGGGCATCTGTACCGGAACCGCAGGTAGAGCAATATTTAGAGCCGGCGTATTCAGCTAATTTGCTGTCTAACTCTTTAGTTTCCGGTCCCTGACAATAAGCACCGTGATTCAATATATTTTTAAATGAATTTAAAAAATTTTCTTGACCGATGACTTTCTGAGCTGTCGCACAGTCAAACAAATTAATTTTTGTAGCAGGTTTGTTTGTCATAATATAATTTCCTTATCAAAATGTTCTTAAACTAAAAGCACTTTATACTGATTTGGTTATAGACGCAACACACAAAAAGTTACGGCTTTGTAACATTACCAAACAAAAAAAGACGGTACCTTAGCACCGTCTTATTTAATCTCAATCTACTCAGATTAGAAAGTATATCTAACACCGAGCATAATTTCGTGGTCGCGAGCTGTTAATTTAGCAACATTACCATCGCCAAAGTTTTGACGGATACGACCCAAATCAGCATAGCGGTAGCCTGCGTCAACAGTCCAATGAGAGTTGATGTCGTATGCTACACCAGCCATAACTTGCCAAGCCAAATTGTAAACAGATTTAGCTGTATTACCATAATCAGCTTTCAAATAAGCAGAACCGATACCGGCACCAACATAAGGTGTCCAAGGTGTGCATGTCAAATAGTCAAAATAAGCGTTAGCCATTACAGAATGTTTATAAAGTCTGAAGTGGCTTACACTGCCTCCTTCAAAGTAATTTCTTTTAATGTCACGAGAATTGTTCAATTCCAATTCGCCACGAACATAACCGGCTTGAACACCGTAAGCAACGTGTGTGCCAAACAAATTCTTATTTGCTTTTTCGCGAGACAATTCAGGAGCTGAAGCTTTAGCTTCTTTCATGTTTACTTTGTTGAAGTCATAAGAAATTTTGCCAGATACATACTGGTTTACTTCAGCTTGCGCATTAACGCTGAGTAAAGAGGCAACACCTGCCAATAACAAAAATTTTTTCATAGTTTATTCCTTCTAAATATTACTTTTGAACAACAATATTACTATTCGTATTGTAACAACGCCACTTTAAAGCGATAAAAGCAATTAGTCAAGCAATATTGTGATAAATTTTGGCAACAAAATGTTTCAAAATTTGAAATCAAATACATATATAAACGATGAATTATTAAAAATAAGTATATAGGATTCGGCCGTTTTTTTGCAACCAATTGCGGCCTTTTTCCCAGTCTTTGTCCAAAGATGATACGCATTGCCAAAAAGCCTGAGAATGGTCCTGATGTTTCAGGTGTGAAACCTCGTGCGCCATTAAATAGTTTATAACATATTGCGGGGCCAAGGCAATTCGCCAATTATAATTTATGTTGTTGAGAGATGAGCAACTTCCCCAACGTGATTTTGTATCTTTGATGGAGATGTTGTTGATTTTGCAGCCGATTTTTGCAGCCAAAGAAACAGAAAGATTATAAAACTCCGTTTCGGCTTTTTGCCGGATATAGTCTTTGACGCGTCGGTGTAAAAATTCTGCTCCGCCGGAAACAATCAGTTTGTCAATATCTAAACGGACACCGCAACGAGCCGTTGGGCAATGAGTGATTGTGACGTTCTTCCCAAACAAAGAAATTTTCTCTCCGTCAGAAAAATATTTCCGTTCCGGCAGCTTTTGCAGTGTTTCTAAAATCCAATCCATATTTTCGTTGACAAAGTTTATGGCACGTTTGCGTGTACAATATTTAGGAATTGAAAGCACCGGCACGCGTTCTTTGTTATCTATGTGCAGAATTAGTTTACGCGAATTTGCCGATTGAATGATTTTGATATCCATTCCTACGGCTTCTTTAATGTCAAAGGTCTTTCCAGTCAACAATGTAATCTTCATAGTCTTTAACCTTTGTTTCATTAATAAGTTCGCGATTGCTTAAATCCATAGCTGCATTTTTGACACTGTCGGCGCGTCCTGTCAACAGTGGATGCCACTCTGGCAAGTCGTAGCCGTTATCCAAAAGCCAATAGGCGCAAGTTTTTGGCAGCCAACGAGGTTTTTCCCGTATGGCGGCAAGGTCTATTTTTCGGCAATCGTCCATAGCTTTGAAACGATGTTCATATATTTTACATAAACAGGTTTTGCAATCAAAAAAACGGCAACAAGCGCGGGTAAAGTAAATTTTTCCCTTAATTTCTATCTTGTTTAAGCAGCATTTACCGCAACCGTCGCACAAAGCTTCCCATTCGGCATCATTCAATTCATCAAGCTTTTTATGTTTCCAAAATTCCGGTTCTAAATTTTTAAAATCGTCAACACGTTGTTGCGGATTAAACTCAGCTTCACTCAACTCCAACTCTTTCATAAAAGCTCTCCGTCGGTGATATGGTCTTCAAGTTCATCTTCTGCTACCAGTGCTTCGGAAATAACTCGACCTTGCAAAGGTTTCAGATTTTGTTGTCTATAATTGGCGTCAAACAATTTTCGGTAAGCGCAAACCTTAGGCATCCACGGCAATTTATCGACATTCTGCGGTGTCAGCTTCAAACATTCCGGTACCAAATCACAGCGTTTGTCATAGACAGTGCAAAGATTTTTTTCAATATCATAATAGCGACAGATTACATTGGTATAATAAATTTCGTCCGTTTCATCGTCTTGCAGTTTTAGCAGACAACAACGACCGCAATGTTGACAAACAGCTTCCCATTCCTGCAAACCGATTTTGTTTAAGTTTTTAGCCATTAACCGCGTTTCTCCGCCATTTTATCTTCTTCGGCCAAATTTCCGAATTGGGCAAATTCACCATTCCAAAACAGTTTTACCGTGCCGGTAGGACCATGACGCTGTTTGCCGATAATAACCTCCGCCAAATTTGCGGTTTCGCGGTCGCGTTGTACCCATTCTTCGTGTTTTTTCTGAAATTTTTCCGGTGTATCTCCTTCTTGTTGCTTAGGTTCGGCGTTGTGAATATAATAATTTTCACGGAACACAAACATAACAATATCGGCATCTTGTTCAATTGAGCCGGATTCACGCAAATCGGACATAACCGGACGCTTGTCGTCACGCATTTCAACACCGCGGTTTAATTGGGAGAGGGCGATGACCGGAACTTTCAATTCTTTAGCTAAAATTTTTAAGCCGCGGGAAATTTCAGATAATTCCTGCACACGATTGCCTTCGCTACGCTTGTTGTTGGAGCCGGAAATCAGTTGGATATAGTCAATAACAATCAGCCCCAGACCTTTGCTTCGTTTCAGTCGGCGGGCGCGAGTGCGGATGGCGTTGATTGTCACCCCGGGGGTATCATCAATATACAACGGAATGTTTTCCAATTCACGCACGGCGGCAGCAATGCGTGTAAATTCTGACGCGTCAAGCTCACCGTTACGCATTTTTTGACTTGAAGTTTGCGTCACGGTTGAAAGAATACGCGAGGCCAACTGATCGGCGGACATTTCCAAAGAGAAAAAAGCCACTCCCCGATTTTCCGGCGGAGTTTCCTTGTCGCGAGAATAATATTCGGCAACATTATAAGCAATGTTTGTGGCTAAAGCGGTTTTACCCATAGCCGGACGTCCAGCCAAAATAATTAAGTCCGAATCATTTAAGCCGCCGATTCGATAGTCCAGTTTGTTTAATCCGGTTGGGGTGCCGGAAATTTTACCTTCTTTCTGATAAGCTTTTTCAATGGCGGCCAAAGAAGAGCCCAAAGCTGTCGAGAAGTCCACAAATCCGCCTTGCGCGTCACCTTGATCGGACAAGGTGTAAAGCATTTTTTCGGCACTTTCAATTTGGTCTGTGGCCGAGGTGTCGATACTTTCTTCTAAGGCGTGGTTTACAATTTCATAACCGGTGTTAATAAGTTCGCGGCGCAAATATTTATCGTAAATAAATTGGGCATAATACTCCACATTTGTCAGTGGCGACGCGCTGTCGGCCAGCTTTATGAGATAAGGAAACCCTCCAACGTCATTTAGCGAACCTTCCTGTTCAAAATAGTTTTTCAACGTGATGACGTCAGCAACGTGGCCTTTGGTTATGAGTTTTGACATCACGTCAAAAATTTTTTGGTGAGTTGCGTCGGCAAAATGCGCGGGTTTCAAAAATTCCGAAATTTTTTCATAGGCTTTATTGTTTGCCAAAACAGCACCGATTAAAGCCTGTTCGGCTTCAATGTTTTTAGGCAGACGAGAGGCGTCGAGTTTTTCCATTATTTCCTCATTGTTATAAATTTATAAACTTTTATTCGTTATATAAAAAATATCTTGAAATGTGAGTTAAATATTTTTTATCCTGTGGATAATTGGTATAAAAAAAGAAAAGCAGAAAAAAATAAGTTATTCTTTTCTGGAAAATGTAGGGGAGAAACTATGACAAAAGAGAGGATTCTGGTTATTGGCGGCGCGGGATATATCGGTAGTCACGTTGTACGGGCTTTGCTTGCCGAAAATTATGCCGTGACGGTCTACGATAATCTTTCCACCGGTCAGTCTTGCAATTTATTTTCGCAGGCCGAATTTGTGCAAGGTGATATTCTCGATTCGGAACACTTAGAAAAAGTGATGAGCCAAAAATTTTCTGCGGTAGTGCATTTGGCTGCCAAAAAAGCGGTTGGTGAGTCGATGGAAAATCCGCAATTGTATTCTCAAAACAACATTTCCGGTTCAATTAATATTTTTAATGCTATGCTGAACAGCGGCGTTAAAAACGTAGTTTTTTCTTCAACTTCTGCTGTTTACGGCATTCCGCAATATTTGCCGCTTGATGAAAATCACCCGCTCAATCCGCTTAGTTTTTATGGTTATACCAAGATGGCTATTGAGCAAGTTATGGAATGGTACAGTCGAATTAAAGATTTTCACTATGTGGCTTTGCGTTATTTTAATGCGGTTGGCTATGCGGCGGACGGCAGTATTCGCGGCAAGGAAAAAAATCCGCAAAATTTGTTGCCGCTGATAATGGAAGTAGCCAAAGGCGAAAGAGAAAAATTGTATGTTTTCGGCAATGACTATAATACGCCGGACGGAACTTGTATAAGAGATTACATTCATGTTGAAGATTTGGCAAGAGCGCATGTTTTGGCAATTGAAAAGTTGTTAAAAGATGGTGATTCGCAAGTTATTAATCTGGGAACCGAAAAAGGTACGTCTGTTTTGGATATCATTAAATCCGTGGAACGGGTAAGCGGCAAAAAAATTAATTATGATTTTGCGCCTCGCCGTGCCGGAGATCCGGAAAACGTGGTGGCTACCAGTGCTAAAGCCGCAAAAGTTTTAGGCTGGCAGGCACAATATAAAAATATTGATGAAATTGTTAGAACTGTTTGGAATTTGGAAAAATAAATGGAAGATATTATACAAAGTTTTACGCACCATCAGGCAATGTCTCAGTCTTTATTGTGGGTAAGTTTCGGTGTTTGCGTGCTTCTGCTTTTAGCGGCAGATTTGTTTTGGTTTAATCGTAAAAATGAAGAACCGCATTTTTGGCACACCTTATGGATTTGTGTGGCATACATTGTTGTGGCCTTCTTGTTCGGCTTGTTTGTGATGTATGAAGACGGCGTCAAAAAAGGAATGGATTATTTTACGGGCTATTTGTTGGAAAAAAGCCTGTCGATGGACAATATTTTTGTGATGTCTATGATTTTTGCGGCGTTGGGCGTGCCAAAGATGTATCAGCATCGTGTCTTGTTTTGGGGAATTTTAGGCGCGTTGGTAATGCGTGGAATTTTAATTGGCATTGGTGATGCGTTGGTTGTAAAATTTCATTGGATTCTATATATTTTCTCGGCATTTCTTATTTATACCGGAGCCAAAATGTTGGTGATTAAAGAGGAAGAGCAGGGCAATATTAAAGACACAAAATTATACAAATGGCTGTCAAAGTTTTTTCACGTCACTCACGAAATTCACGGCGAGCACTTTTTCTATAAAAAAGACGGAAAACACTATATAACGCCGTTGTTTTTTGCCTTGGTGATTATTGAAACAATGGATGTTGTGTTTGCACTTGACAGTATTCCGGCGATTTTCTTAGTCACAACTGATGTGTATATTGTTTATACAAGTAATATTTTTGCCATTTTGGGCTTGCGCGCGCTTTATTTTCTGTTAGCGGCAATAATTAATAAGTTTGTGTATCTTAAACCGGCAATTTCCATTATTTTAATTTTTATCGGTATAAAAATTTTCTTGCCGAAGATAGGAATTGAAGTGGAAGAGTGGCAATCTTTAAGCGTGACCCTTGGTTTGTTGACCGGCGGTATGTTGCTTTCTGTTTTTAGAAAAAAGGAAAATTAATTTATGGACGATAATAAAGTTTATTTGAGTTTTGGCCGTCACGGACGCTATGGCGCACACACGGCGATTGAACATACCAGTATGTTGGAAGCTTATTTAAGCGGAAGAAATTTGTCCGCAAAATTGCCGGAATGTCAGACTGTTTTTTATTCTCCGATTCCTCGTGCGGTGCAAACAGCTAAATTCAGAGGTTTGGGGTTGGGGTGTCGTCGTTTTTCGGCTCAAGAAGCTCTGAAGGAAGAAACAGCGACATTTACGATTCGTCAACTGGTGAATAGTGTTATCCAAAGCGCGGAGCCTGAAGAACGCCATTTTCACTTTGTGACACATCAGCCGGTGATAGAAAAACTGGGCTTACCGGAGTTGGATACTTGTGGTATTTGTATTTGTGCGGCCGACAGTTGGGCTGATATGCTGAGTGAAAACTATGAAGTAAGCCGTTGGCCGGCTCCGACGATCGATGAAATGCACTCGTTGCTGCAGGCTGTGCGTATAGAACCTGAAGATTTAGAAAAATTCAGTCCGGACGGTGTGTATAGCGCATTAAGCCGAATAAAATAATTTTTTGTATAAAAAAATAATATGGTTCAGATTAATACAGTAATCTAACCATATTTTTTGTCAAAAAAAGCCAAAAAAAATCAGCTAATAATCTTGATTCTTAAAAAAATATATGCTAAATTAAAACTGTATAAAAAATTATCTTTGGTTGCTATTAATTAATTATTAATGAGAAAAGAAAATTCAGTCTGTTTTTATTAATGAGCTGCTGTATTTTTCTTATTCCGAAGATAAATTTGAGTTTTTTCCTTCTGTACACGAATATGTATAGATTAATATATATCTACTTGAGAGTTAGTCTGCTTGAGTAGCCTGTTTTCTTTTGCAGAAAACATTTTGACTGTTAGTGTGATGATAGAAAAGGTTTCTCTATTGTTGCATTGACCTGTTTGTTATTAATGAACAGAAAAATGTTTTCTTGTTATAAGGGAACATATTAAAAGAAACCAAATTGTATAAAATATAAAAAATTTAGAGTTATGCGTAATTTAGTTAATTTCGTAGTCGTTATCGTTGTTGTTGTTGTATCTTCAGTTTTGGGTGCTTGCACTCAGGAAGAGGTTGTGAACACTTTGTCTAAGTCTACTGTACCTGATACAGTTGTCACAGGTCGCCGCGTTATCAATACTCTTCAGCACGATGTTGTTGAGAGTGGTGACAAGGCTACAGATAATATGACCGCAACCGCAACCATCGAAGACCTTAAAGATGGTAATGTAGATTATACCAGAGATGTAACTGCAAATCCTAAGATGAATGCAGCTATTTTCTGTGTTAAAGATAATTATACAATCACCGAAAGTGAAATTAATTGCTCTGTTGTGTCAACAAATATTCTCAGAAATCAGAAGGTTAATAATCTTTCTGATGGTATGGGTAAAGAAGTTACCGACACAGTGGTTATCACTATTTCAGATGGTCAAATTGTAAAATTACCTTCTACTATCACAAGTTTTAAGGGCTATGATGGCAGCAACTATTTCGATTTTGGTACACTTGAGTTGAAAGACGCAAAGTGTGTCAGCATTGAGAATAGTGATCGTTCAATGACTCGCTCTACTTATGTAAAGCAGACATTGAACACCCGTTACACTGTTGATTTGTTCTATTCTGAAAAGAATACAAACAAGGATACTACTATCGTTGTTCGTTTGATGACTATGGCTACTCGCCGTGTCATTGCTAATGATGAGATTGATACCGTTAAGGTTGAGAACAAGAATCGCGTTGTTATTGACGAGAACACAGAGAAAGTTTCTTTCGACGAGGTTATCGTTATGAAGAGCGGCGAAACAGTTTCAAACTCTAAGTCAATGATTTTGAACCGCGAGTTCAAGGGCATCGACGCTTATGAGAAAATTGTAAAGTCTTTCGCTTTCAATCTTGCAAATGTAAACGGTATTGTTAACGGTACCGATAAGGAGATAAAGAATGTTGACGGTTGGACTGTTTATGGTAAAACCGACAAGTATTCTGCAAATATCAGCAATGGTGTTGCAGCAGATGCTTTTGCAACAGCTTACACTCTTTATCACGAGCGCGCTAGCTACAAGGACTCTAACGTTGAAGTAGTATTTGACTACGAAGATGTTAAAGTTTCTGAGGCTAAAAATGAAGTTGTTTTTGCCACAACAGACAAGTCTGGTTATGACAAGAACATTTACAATAACGAGATCGCTACCAGCTACATTGGTTATACTCAGAATATTGCTGAAGAGGTATATCTTTATAAGATGGCTCGTGCAATTTCTGGTTATGATTTCCGCGACGCACAGCTTGTTATCAATAATAACAATGTTGTTGCCAGCTTGATTTTTGTAACAAAGTATAACGATGGTACAGAAACCTCTGAGAATGTTAGCAAAACTTTTGCTCGCTCTTTGACTTGCACTAGCAACTGGAAGGCTTATGAGAACAGCTCTAAGCAGTTTACTCATATGCTTAACGTAAAGCTTGCCGGTACAGACAAGAAGAACGACGGAGCTTGGTCTTGGAACGAGGAAACTCGCAACATCACCAACTTTGCTGATCTTGAGGCTTCTACTCAGACAAACTCTTGGGTTTCAGTTGACCCTAACGCTATCACTTATACACGCAATGGCCAGACTTATAAGTTTGACGTTGTTGAGTTTGGTGCTAACGATAAGGATGGTGAGGTAACACTCACTTCTGAAACTGAAGAAGCTGTTGTTTACAACTACGCTGCTACCGTAACCGTATCTTTTGGTAACAACACTGTTTCAAGCGTTGCTCCTGGTATGATTACTGTTGCTAAGCCTTGGACTCCTGATTTTCCTGCAGAGTGGGGTAAGTTTGTTGCCGCTACAAGCACTGTTGCTTGCAACGAAAACACAACAGACTGGGTTTATACTTGGTCACTTCACTTCGAAAATGGAACTCTTCCGGTGGTTGTAGGCAAGAATTCTGCTGACGCTACTATCGACCAGTCGCTCTTTGAATATGACACCAACGCAAAGTTGAATGGTGCTGCATTTGTAAAGGGTCGCTGGATTAACGCTATTGCTTCTGACACTCAGTATTATATGCTCTGGTGCAACACTAACGGTGTGGCTCAGAATAGTATGATATATGAAACAGCTACAATGTGGAAGTGGAACAATGGTAAGAACTCTGTTTTCACCAGTGATTTCAGTTTCAGCGTTGAGAACGATGGTAAAGTTCTTAAGGTTAAGAAGAATGGTGCCGACTTTGCAACTTATAAGGCTGCTAAGTAAGGACTGTTTTTTTCGACTTACTTTTTAGATTTTTTTACAAGGTTTCCTATTCGGGACATCTTTCATTTTTTTATATTAACTTGGGAGGACAAGGAACAACATTTCTTGTCTTCCCGCAAAATTTGAATTTATTATGAAGAATATTAAGAATATCGTGCTTGGTGCTATTGCTATATTTACAACAAACGTTGTTAACGCACAAACCGTAGTAAAGGACACTACTAACATTTCTGATTTCGGATATGTTAATGCTGTTCACGCAAGAACTGCAAATTATGACTATCGATCTGTAGAGGTTGAGGGTCGCAAAGTTCTTCTTGAAACTGCTCCTAACTCAGGTTTGGAAATTGGCGCAACAGTAGGCGGTGATTACTTTAATGGTATGATGACTCCCACAGTTGGTGGTGAGCTCGGATATCACGGAAAGCGTTTCAGCTTTGCTGCTAATGCCAATTTTGGTATAAGTGAGTATAACAAAGATTCGGATAAGGCCGGTCAGAAGTATCTTATGACAAACTTTGGTTTAGATGCCGGAGTTCGTTTGTTTGATCTTCCTAGCCGTTATCTCCATCAAAAAGAGGTATGGCTTATCGGTTCATTCGGCTACAAGGTTCGCAAGAATTTTAATATGTACACCGAGAACGGTTATGACGGTGACCTTACCGTTGAAGTTAAGGGTTCTACAATGACCTTTGGAGGCGGCGTTCGCGTTGACTTCAAGAATTATATGAAGCGCAATAACATTTATGTTAAGGCACTTGTATATACAGGTCAGGAATACTTTTACAATGGTTCTGAGGAGCGTATCGGTGCTTCTATAACTCTTGGTTGGAATTTTGTTCTGGGCAAGAAGAATTATAACGAAAAGGCTATCAATAGTCTTTTTGGTAGTAAGGCAAGTTATAAGAATGCTGTACGCGCAGCTCGTCGATAGTTTGTGTTGATTTTCTTTTCATAAATATTATTGTTGGCAGTGTTTTCCTTTTTAGGAAAGCACTGCTTTTTTTTGTGTATAAAAAAACAGCTTCCTTTTTTAAAGGAAACTGCTTTTTTTAAAGATGTTTATTTAGCTGCTTTGTAACGAGCAAAGTTAGCACCGTTCTTCTTTATCACCAGCACCGAACCATCGTTCTCAACACTAAAGCTGAAAGCATTGGTGAAAACAGAGTTCTTACCACTGTTCCACTTCCACATTGTAGCTGTTTCATATATCATACTATTCTGAGCCACACCGTTAGTGTTGCACCAGAGCATATAATATTGAGTGTCAGAGGCAATAGCATTAATCCAGCGACCCTTTACAAATGTAGCACCGTTCAGCTTTGCGTTGGTGTCATACTCAAAAAGAGCCGGATTTATTGTTGCAGAGCTTGCGTTTTTATCAACGATTACCGGCAATGTTCCCTTTTCGAAGTGAAGTGACCAGGTATAAACCCAATCGGTAGCGTTTTCGTTGCAAGCAACAGTGCTTGTGGCCGAAACAAACTTACCCCACTCTATAGGAAAATCGGGAGTCCAAGGCTTGTTTACAATAATTGTTCCAGGGGCAAAACCGCTAAAGGTGTTGCTGCCGAATGAAACATTTACCTTATCCTGATAGCCGTAACTTGTCGCTTCATCGTCGTCCGCAATCACCGAAACATTCGCGCCGTTTTCTTGAACATCAAAGTTCAGCATATCAAACTTATAGGTTTGACCGTCACGGGTGTAAGCAATTGAATTAGGGTCAACTGACTTCCACTTATTATTCTGTGACGAGGCATTGAGTGTAACCGGTGTGGTAATTGAGCGAGTTTCATTAACAAAACTCCAGAAACCATCTGTCTTGCTGTCTGAACTCAAAAGAGAAACAGAGGCCGAACCTGTGTTTTGATTAGCGTTGGCTTCCACAGTTTTCCAGTTTGATTCGGTTGAGAACAATCTCTGGAAAATATGACTTGCCGTTTCCGCTTTTTCCATACCGTTGGAGTATTTTGTCACAAAAACAAGCTCAGCTTTTACATTGCTGTCAAATACAGTTAAATTGGCACTTCTAAATTCATAACCTATAATGGTTACGGCGGTGAGAATTTTACCTGTAGCCGAACTTCTAACGGTGTTGTCGCCAAAAGAAATAGCCACATTATCAACATAGCTGTAAACCATTTGGGTTTCGGTTTGGCTCAAGAGTTCTACCTTAGAGTTTAACTCGTTGGCCGAAAGAGGTATTTTACCAAATTCATAGCTTTTACCATTGCGGGTATAAACTATACTGTTTGGTACAACGGCCTCCCAACCATTGGTTTGCGTGTCCATTAAGCCACTGAAACTGGCCTGAGTAGTGATGTTATAAGTTTCCTTGTCATAAGACCAGAAACCATCAGTTCTCTTGTCGGAGTTTTTAAGCTCTGATTCGGCCAAAGATGTGAGCGGATTGTTGTTGGTGGTGTTGACAGTCCAATCAGTATAACATCTGGTTGAACGGGGAAAACTCTTCACAACATTTTCGGTTGTTTCTGTTCCGTCATTGTATTTTGTTACAAAAATCAAAGATGCTGTAACCTCGTTATCCGTGATGGTTAGTTTACCATTGCGAAATTCAAAGTCCGTAGCTTCTTTGTCGTTTTGCACCAAAATTTTTCCGGGGGCAGAGCTGGAAACAGTGTTTTCACCAAACAAAACGTTAATTTTGTTGGCGTAAGTGTATGTTTCGCTTAAACCGTTTTTGTTAGCCAAAGTTGCCTCCGCGCTAACATAAGCCACATCAAATTTCAGTTTCATAAACTCATGAGTCAGGCCATTGCGACTAAAGACTATAGAGTTAGGAACAACGGCAGTCCAACTGTTTTCTTGCGCCGAAGTATTTAAGGAAGCAATAGCTGTAATAGTTCTTGTTTCCTTCATATAAGACCAATTGCCATCAAGAACCACCTCAGATTTGCTGAGCGAAAAAGTCGGCGCAGCAGTTGTCTGATTGGCGTTTTTTTCGTTGGCAGTCCAGTTTGTGGTGCAAACGAGTGAACGCGGAATGGTTTTGGTGACAGTTTCGGTATTTTCGGTGCCGTCAAGATATTTAGTGACAAAAGTCAAAGAGGCAACAACATTATTGTCATTAACCACCAATTTTTCGTCACGCACTTCATAACCAACCACGGATTTGCCGTCAATCTCAAGAGTTCCCGGAGCGGTGGTGTTAATGGTATTATCACCAAAAGTCACCTCCAAATTATCGGTATACTTATAAGTTGAAACAGCATTTTCGGTGTTTGAAACAGACAAATCATCTCCCAAATGAGCCGCCTTAAATTCGATAGTTTCAAATTTATAGCTGCGTCCGTTGCGGGTATAGATGATATTGTTAGGGTCAACCGAGGTCCAACTGTTTACCTGCTTTGAAGAAGCCAACTGAACATTTGTGGTGAGGATTCTGGTCTCTTTAACAAAGGACCAATAACCATCACTTTGCGAATTGGCTGACTGCAAAGAAACAGAAACGTCACCGGTTTGGTGGTCGGTTAGGGTTTCTTTGGCTTTCCAATCAGTTGTACAAATCAAAGAGCGGGCAAATTCCTTGGATTCGGTGTGCAGTTCTTCCGTGCCGTCCGTATATTCCACTACATAAACCAAAGAAGCGACAACTTTATTGTCAAAAACCTCAAGTTTAGCGTCGCGGAACTCATAACCTGCAATCACTTTGGCAATTTTGTAAAGGTTTACCTTTTCAGAAATGTCGTGAACATAGGTCATATACGAAGCTTTTACGGCATTATTGAAAACCGATTTGTCGTAACCCTCTTTGTCGGAAACTGCGGCGGAAACATTGTTTGAAACTTCGGAAACTTTAATATCTTCAAAGTCAAAAACAACTTCCAAAAACGCGTCCTGATAAGTGGTTCTCTCGTGATAAAGAGTATAGTCTGTAACAATTAATTCTTCGGCTATTTGGTTTGAAATATCTGAAGAATACTTGTTTGTGCGACCATAAACCGTCCAATTGTTTTCAACACGGACTTTGCTTTCTGCGCCATTGTTTAAACCGTTTGATTTCAAAAATTCGTAAGCAAAACTGCCGACGAATTTGTTGTAAGAATTAATTCCTTTAAACAAACGCTTCAAAACAATACTTTTGCGACTGGTTTGCTTTTCACCGCTTTTCATCACGATGATTTCGTCAAACGAGCACTTTTCCGTAGTGGCATCAAGAACAACGCGGTTCTTGTTTTCAGCATAAACTTTGTCAATGTCGTCCTCTGAAAGCACATTACGCAAAGCATACCCTTTTAGATATACTCGGTATAAGTGTGAATTTTGGACATTTTTTTCGGCAAAAGTCAGCTCAACGGTATATTCAGTATTAACACGTTTAGACACATAGGCTGCACGGGTTGCGGATTCTACCGGCAAATTTTTTACGGAAAATAAGCGAACACCTAAAAGGGTGTCGCTGCCGCAAAAATAGCGGTTTTTAGCAAACTGAACGGCAAAAGAGCTGATATTAACCGGAACACTGACAACTTGACCGTCATTAAGCTCAATAATTACAGTGTCTTTTTCCCAATAAGTGTCATTAGCGTTTTCTGAAACGTTATAATGACGCTTAATAATTGAGGATGTAACCTGACTGTTAAGTTGGTCTTCGGTAATGGTGTAATCCGTTTTGGCCACATTGATAAATGCTTCCATTTTCGGATTGCGCTGAAATTTTACCGAGTCAACATATTTGCCGTCGGAAACTGAATAAATAACCATAGTCGCGCTCATATTGTCATAAGCTTTTTCCGCATATACGGTGTCAAAGTTATGTGACAAGCTATTTTTCAAAGCGTAACCGTTAACTATTGTGTCCGGCTCGACAGGTTCCAAACTGTAATCAACAACCTCATTTGTGCACGCGGCAAAAGCAAAAAGCATTGCCAGCGTGGCAAACACGCATAGAAAATGAAATTTACGTACCATATAACTATAAATGTTTAATTTTGCAAAGATTAGGTTTCAACTCTCAAATGTTTTCCATCTAAATGAAAACACCAATAAATCCGCCTTATTGAAGAAACCAATTTAATTCAACGGGCAGAGGTCAAATGTTTTCAGTGAAAACTTTCTGTTTAACTCGACCAAAGTTATGCAGACATATTTTATCCATACTTAAAAAAGCAGGGCGAAACAAAACGCAAAATTACCAGTGAAAAGATAAGACTGCTAAACACTCAAGCGAGCCATCTTTCCTAGAATAATAGGCATAATATAATCCATTGGTAATATCTAATCAGCTGATAATATAGCATAAATTTTATAACTTGGCAAGAATATAACAAAAAAATCCTGCCAAGCAGACAGGATTTTTTACAACGTTGTTCAAAATTATTTTGATTTATAATCTCGATAGTCGGTCAGCTCGTTTTTGTCCGCCGGAGTTTTAGGAGTCGGCTGAATATTCGAGTGTCTAACCGGAAACACTTTTACACCTTCATAATCAACTGCTTCAGCTTCTTCTTTTTTCTTTTTAGCAATTTGCGCTTTAGCTTTTTCATAAGTTTGCGCAGCGTGATTATATTTTATGATTGTGTCAACATTTGGCGCGGCAGGTTTTGGCGTGGCCTGACTTTGCATCGATGCAGCCGTTTGAGTGGCGGCTTGTTTGGTCTGTGTCGCAGCCGGAGTTGCGGAAGGTGTAGAAATTTGTGCTACCGATGGTTGATTTTTTGTTCCGGATTCTTTTGATTTTTCGTCTTTTTGAACCTTAAAATCTTTCGGGTCAAGAGAAATATCTTCCGGCAAGCGCAACATCATATAGCCGGAACCGCCGCCAAAGGCCGGACCGGACAGACCGATAGAATAAAAACCTCCGATATAACCATAGTCAAGGTCAATATAGTCAATAGCAAACAAAGTTTTAATCGTACTGGTGCCGATAGTTGTCATTTTGCAAGTGTAGCCGTTGTCTTCCATAACCACATTGTTGGCTGTTTTAGCATAAAGCAGAGTTTTGCTCGGTCTGCAGATTGGAGTTTGTCCGTTGTAGGAAACGTTCCAGTTTAAAATCAAGTCCAAAGCAGAGGTATTTTTACGACTAATTGAAACATCGGTGATTTTTACGTCATCAATATATAAATAAGCAGGCGTAATACCAACGGTAATCGGCATTGAAACATATTCTTCGGTGCAAGCGTGAGTATTGGCATCGGCGGCGCAAATCAAAGCTTTTTTGCGAGCATTACTGTCAAGCATATGCAACAAGGTGTTATAAACATATTCTTTCGACATTGAAAGTTGAGCCGGAGCGCATTGCTTAGCGCGACAAACAATAATTGAAGTCGGCATTTTTATTGTTGGCTGCTGAAACGCAACGGCGGGTGTTGAAGCCGGTTTTTGCTCTTCTACTGTATGACAGCCAGTTAGCGCGAGGCACACTGCCGATAATATTCCTAATTTTTTTAACATATTGGTACCTTATAAATAAAATTAGTTATAAATCTTTAGGCTAATTTAACAAGATTATATGAAAGAAAAGTAAACAAATTGGGGTTGCCTAAAAAAAATAATGTTTTATGATAATTAAGGAGGTTTTTATGCGTTTGATATTTTTACTTATTTTGCTTATGATGCAAAGCTTTGCCGTGAATGCGGAACTTTATGCGGTTGATGGCGATTCGCTAGAAGGCGAGGGAAGACGTATTCGATTGGAGGGTATTGACGCGCCGGAATATAAGCAATACTGCTTTGATGAAAACAAACAAGAATATATGTGTGGTCAGGATTCGCTGAAATATTTGCAAGATTTGATGGCGAATAAAAAAATTCATTGTCGGTGTGAACCTGAACTTGATAGATATAAACGCGAGCTATGTGTTTGTTTTGCCGATGATTTGGAACTTAATAGACAGATGGTCGCGGCAGGGCTGGCCGTGAGTTATTTAAGCCAAAATTATAAGGCGGAAGAAAAACAGGCGCAAGCGCAAAAACTTGGAATATGGCGGGGAAAATTTATGCGTCCGGCACTATATCGAGCTTTGAATCGCGAAAAAGAGAAAAAGTGGTGCAAAGACAATCCGGAGGAATGTAAGCTTAAAAAGAAAGAACAGGCAAAGTACAGAAAAAAATTAAGTAAGAAAAAGAGTTTTTATTGAATTTAGATTAAAAATCAAAAGGTTATCGGGCGGTTTAAAGTCCATTTTAAACCACCGTTTTTTTTGGACTCTTTTTTACTGTGTTTTTGAGTATAGAAAAAATGTGCAAACATTGCAATAACTTTTTATATTTTCAACATTTTTTCGGGTTTGGAGATTTTTTTGATTTTCCATTTTTGAGAGTCCGTTTTAAACGGTGGTTTAAATTGGACTTTAAAAGAAGAAAAAATAAAGGAGAATCAAAGTGTTAGAAAATGGCAAAATGGGGCTTTTAAGACGGGTTTTTGAGGCAATTTTTGGGCACAATGTCATTAATCGGCATTTTTTCAAGGTCATTAGTGTTTTTTTGGGTACTATTCGCGGGCATAGACCCGCGAATCTAGATTCACGGGGCAGACTGTTCGTCACGCCCGTGGATGACAATAATGTGGAGTGCGTCACGTCCGGTGATGACGGGTGCCGGTGGCGGTTATTCAGTTGTTGCAAGTTGTTTAATTACCCCTCACCCGCAGACAAGTCTGCGACCTCTCCCGCACGGGGCGAGGTTACCAGATTGCTTCGCTGTGCTCGCAATGACATTTGTTGTTCAGGTCGATCTATGATTGAAATGCTCGGCGTTCTGGCTATCATCGGTGTTTTGAGTGTCGGCGGCATTGCCGGCTATTCCAAAGCAATGGAAAAGTGGAAAATCAACAAATCTATTAGTGAATATAATTTAATTATTTTCAGCTTATTAGAACATCTGGATCGTTTTAAAAATTTAAGTTCTGATAAAAATTGGTCATTAGTAAGTTTATTAGACTATATGCAGCAATCCGGTTTGGTTACTCCAGAATGGCAGCCTATATCCGAAAGAGAATTTAATGATCCGTATGGCAATACCATTGCTTTTTTCTCACGCCATAATAACTTGGTTATAGATTTAACCATTGGCGGATTATTGTTTTCTGATGAAAATATAACTTCACCATCATTTTCGGCTGAAATGTGTAAAGAATATTTTTCTAATACAGTAATTCCTCTGCAAAGTTCATTACTTTTTGCACGTTTGTATATGCTGACAGGCAATTCGTCAACTTCAACATATTTTTATGGTAATTCAATTTGCAATAATCGTACTAATTGTTTAAAAACGATGACTTTAAATGATATCAATACTCTCTGTAACAGTTGCACGAAAGATAGTGCTTGTGTAATTAATTTGGAGTTTTAATTTTGCGACAAAAACAGGCTGTTAATTTTGTATGCTTTAATCATATTTCAAACCAATGTTAAAATGAGCCAAACCTGTTTCGGTAAATACCATTTTACATTTTTGCCGCATTTCGGTTATTGAAGCTTTTTTCAAATCTTTTCCTGAATACAAATGGGTGATTGTGTCACCAGCGGGTGAAGTTGATGTTGAATCCGTTTTAAAAAAATCTACGCCTGACAATTCATCTGCTACTTCTTTAGCTGCCTGTAACAAATTATTGCAAAAATTTTCTTCCGATAAATTTAAACTTTTTCCGCCTTGATTAAATAAAAAATAAATAGTATAAGCATTTCGTTGATAGGTATTACCTGTTATGTCTGTCGATGTTCTTAAACCATAAGCTAAATAGCTCCAAAATCCGGACTTGGTATAAATAGTTCCGTGTTTATATTCAACACCTTCAGGAATATTTCCTAAACCGGCAAGAACTGAGGTGACATTTTGATAAGGGATTGTTTGATGGTTGAAGCGTAATTTTAAGTCAATAGCTCCGTGCAATAATTCGGTAATTAAATTTTTTTGAATGTTAGATTCCCACATCAGCATTGCTTTAGAATAGCCGGCAATACCGCCAACAGAAAGAACGGCGATGATGGCCAGAACTCCGAGCATTTCTATCATACTTCGGCCATGTTCAAAATTCTTATACATATTTCTAACTCCGTAAATTGTTACATAAAACAAAACCCGCTTTTAGGCGGGCGGATGTTCAGAAACCGTAGAATAAAGACAAACACGGCTCGGCTTATTAAGCTCGCAGCCCTATTCAGCCGACATCCGTCCGATGAACAGAAATCGGCATAACAAATTTAAGTCGTTTATGCTCAACGACTGTCTTTATTCTAAAGGGTTTCTGACGCCCTAAGAGCACTATTGTGCTTTCAATAAATATATTACTGGTAAACAAATGTGTTGTAAAGATATTTTATACACAAAAAGACAGCTCATATCCGAGCTGTCTTTTTTGCGTGATAATGCAAAGTTAATTTATTGCACATTTCCAAATGGATTAATTTCTTTTTCATCAGGAGTTGCGCGCAAATCAAACATATTGATAACCGGCACGCAAATAAAAATAGATGAGAAAGTTCCGATAATTACACCTGCTGTAATCACAAAAGCAAAGCTTCGTAAAGCGTCGCCGCCGAATATCAGCAATGCCAAAGAGGCTAAAAAGGTGGTAACACCGGTCAAAATTGTCCGAGAAAATATGTCATTAACACTTTTGTTTAACAATTCATATTGCGGCATTTTTTTATACTTTTGCAGATTTTCACGCACACGGTCATAAGTTACAACTGTGTCGTTTACAGAATAACCGGCCAAAGTTAAAATGGCGGCAATGGTGGTCAAGCTAAAATCCAAATGGAAGATAGAAACCAAACCAACCGTAATAAACAAATCGTGGAACAATCCAACCAACGCGCCAACGGCAAATTTCCATTCAAAGCGGAACCAAATATACAAACTGATGGCTAACATCGCAAACACCGAAGCCAACACACCTGAAAGTTTTAGTTCATCACCAACTTGCGGACCAACCGATTCGATTCTTTCAAAAGTGAAATCATCTTCCAACATTTTCTTTATTTGTTGCACGGCAACACGTTGGCTTTCTTCATCGGCATTGTTTGCTTGGGCTCTAATCATCAGCTCATCTTTAGAATCACCGAACGACTGCAGATTTAGCTCGTCAAGCTTTAAGGTATCTAACTCCTCGCGAACTTTATCCACATCAACCGGACCATTTTTGCTTTTAACTTCAATAAGCACACCGCCGGAAAAATCAATTCCGTAGTTAAAGCCCCGAACGGCAATACTGGCAACAGAAAGCACAATCAGCAACGCTGTAAAGGCGTAAGCCCATTTGCGGAATCCCAAAAAGTCAATACTTGTATCTTTAATAATCCAACTAAATATTTTCATTTTTCTTATCCTTTATTACTCATAGTGGAAGTTTAGTCGGTTTAAATTTAGCCATCCACGCTTCGACCAATAAACGGCTAACCGTAACAGAGGTAAACATAGAGGTAATAATACCGATAATCAAAGTTACGGCAAACCCTCTAACCGGACCGCTGCCGAAATAGAACAGCACAAAACCTGCAACCATTGTGGTTAAGTTAGAATCGACAATAGTGCGATAAGCTTCGGTAAAGCCTAATGTAATTGCATCACGAATCGAGCGACCTTTGTTTACTTCTTCACGCATACGCTCAAAAATCAAGATGTTTGCATCAACGGCCATACCCATTGTCAAAATGATACCGGCAATACCAGGCAAGGTTAAGGTTGTGCCAATAAAGCTCATAATACCAAGCATTAAAACAATGTTCAGCAAAACGGTAATATCTACCATAACGCCAAACAAGCCATAGGCCAAAACCATAAATATAACAACCGCAAGCAAACCAACCACCGACGCAACAACGCCATCGTGAATGGAATCTGCGCCCAAGCCTGCGCCGACAGTTCTTTCTTCAATCACCTCAAGCGGAGCCGGCAAAGCACCGGAACGTAGCAATAAAGCCAAGTCATTAGCGGTTTTAGTGGTGAAGTTTCCTGTAATAATTCCGCTTCCACCGGTGATAGGTCCCTGAATATTCGGTGCGGAAATAACCTCATTATCCAAAACAATTGCCAATCTTTCATTAATATGATTGCTGGTCACTTCACCGAACTGGCGGCCGCCCATTGTATTAAAGCGAAAACTTACAACCGGCATACCATCGGCAAACGAAACGCGGGCGTCAGTCAAATTTTCACCGCCGACAACCGGTTTTTTGATAACAACATATTGTTCACCTTCCGAACCATTCATAATTCGAGAAGTTTTGCTGATTTTACCGCGTTTTGCTTGCGCCACACTGGTTGTTTCATCAACTAAATGGAACGACATTTTAGCGGTTTTACCCAAAAGAATTTTCACACTTTCCGGATTTTGCACCCCCGGAAGTTGTACCAAAATACGATCTGAACCTTGCCCTTGAATTATCGGCTCTTTTGTTCCCAGTTCATCAATACGGCGACGCACAATGCTTATTGATTGGTCAATAACCCGATATTGAATGGCGGTAATGGCTTGTTTGCTGTAGGTAATTGTTACAACGCCTTCACCGTTTTCACTTTCAGAAACCTCGAGTCCTTCATCAAGTTTGCGAAAAGCTTCTTTTGCTTTGTCGCGGGCAGAAAAATCGGCAATTTTAACCACAACGCCTTTTTCCGAAGATTTCAAATCTTGATAACGAATTTTATGGTCGCGCAAAGATTTACGAACGGAATCTTCCAACGTTCCCATTTTATCTTTCATTACTTCATTCATTTTTACTTGCAATAACAAACTGGATCCGCCTTGCAAATCCAATCCCAAGCTGACCGGCTGCCACCATTTAGGCAAATTTTGCTGATTTGAAACAATGTTCGGAATCGCAAAAAATACCCCGACAAGGCAAATACCGATGATAATTAAAATTCTTTGCAGAGATAACTTATACATCTGTTTTTCCTTTTATTTTTTTGTTTTAGCTTTAGTTTTAGCTTTAGTTTGTTTTGTTTCAACTTTTTCATTTTCAGGAGAAACAACACCGTTAATAGTCATACGTTCAACCACAACATTAACGCCGGCAGCAATTTCCACCGTAACCTCAGAGTCGTTGAGTTTGGTTATTTTTCCATAAATTCCCCCGCTGGTCAAAACCCGATCACCAACTTTTAAGTTTTCAGCCATTGTGGCGTGTTCCTTAATTTTTTTTGTCTGCGGACGAATTAAAAAGAAATAGAAAATAATCAAAATTAAACCGAGCTGCGTCAATGTCACAGCCATAGAACCGCTTTGCGCGCCAATTTCTCCGGCGGCAAAAGCATCACTAATCAGCATATTTTTCTCCTTTCATAATAAATTATTGTTACATACTTACAACAATTTGTTGTCAGAAAAAACTAAAATTTCAAGTTATTAACGGAATTTTTATGCTTTAGGGGAGGTAAGGGCGCGGATTAACCGCTTTTTTACCTGAGCGCACTTCAAAGTGCAGCTGTGGCGTGGTCACGCTTCCGGAGCTACCTACCGTGGCTATTTTTTCTCCACGCGTCACCTTTTGACCTTTTTTCACAAACAAACGATCATTATGAGCATAAGCGGTTATCCAACCATCAGTGTGTTTAATCAAAATCAGGTTTCCAAACCCTTTGAGCTCATTTCCGGCATAGGCAATTGTTCCGCTGTCAGCTGCTTTTACATTTGTTCCCAACGCGGCTTTAATGTTTATTCCGTCATTTTTGCGGCCGCTGCCTAAATTGCCATAACCGGAAATTATTGTTCCTTTTACCGGCCAGTCAAACTTCGATTTGCGGGCTTTGGGGGCAACATAACTGTCTGTCACCGGAGCCGATTTGACTTTGGAATAAGCAGTTTGCGGGGCAGAATATGTTTTCTTTGTCGCCGAGCTTTGGGCCGAAACTGTGGAGTTTTGAGTTGAAACACTTCCCACAGAGGCCGGCAAAACCAACCTGTCCCCCACATTTAAGGAATAAGGAGTTTGCAGATTATTTATTTTGCTGAGCGAGGTTATGTCAACATTATATTGCCGTGAAACACTATATAAAGTGTCGCCTCGCTGCACAGTGTGATATTGCTTTACGGGTAAGCGCAAACTTTGTCCCACCCGCAAAGTGTAGGGGGCGTGTAAATTGTTGGTGTTTATTAAATCTTTAAGCGGTACGCCGTAACGTCGTGAAATGCTATACAGCGTGTCGCCGCGTTGTACGGTAACCGAATTGCCCGAACCCCAGTTGCTCCAAATCCAACCTTGACCGGCGCATCCGCTAAGGCTCAAAAGTAAGACAGCTATTCCGATGATTTTTTTCAAGGCCGGTTTCCTTTAACATCTTTTTTATCTCGTGTGCCGATACCATAACGATGGATAGCTAAACTATTGCTTAAATATTTACGGCTGCGCGACAGCATATTTTCGGCTTCATCGTTATTTTTGCGTCTTGCGTAATAGATGCAGAACATACCCGCATTGACCTTGTCAACATTCAGTTTTCGTATATTTGCGATTATTTTTTCCCACAGAATTTGCATTAGTTCAGAAATTTTATCATTAGAGAACTGTTCGGAAATAATGCCTATTTTAGTGTGTTCAAAACGGCCGATTTTAACATCTTTGCCGGTACATTCCACGCACGCGTCAGCGGCCAAGCGAAGCATTTTGTCGCCGGTGTCAAAGCTAAAACCTTTGTTAATGAAATTATAAATATCGGCAAGTTCTATCACAATTAATAACAACGGACGATTATAGCGATTGCAAATTTTGACTCTCTCGTCCAGATATCTGTAAAAACTTTCGGCATTCAGAATTTCGCCAATCAGCGTATCTTGTTCCTGAACTTGTTTCAGCTGTTTTTCCAAGCTGAGCTGCTGTTTAAGCGGATAGCCCCAAAAACTTATACCGCGACATTGCAGTAATTCATTCAAAATCGGGCGTGCTCGCAATAAAACCGGTATTTTGCTGCCGTCGGACTTTTGTAAAACCTGTTCGGAAGAGATAATCCGCTTTTTCTTTTTTAGTTGGCGAAAACATTCATCTATCATTTCTCGATTTGCCGGAACATCTTTCAATAATGTGCCTAACACATTGTTTTCAATCAAATTTTCGCGCTTATAACCGCAATAGTTTAGTGTATCTCCGTTAATTTTGGTTATTTTATAATCTCTGTCAATATTAAATTTAAGGTAATACGTTTGCTTGAAATGCTTTTCTTCGGTTGTGGTTAAAATATTACTTTCTTGCACGAGTTCGGTCATTTCGTGCAGTTTAAAATGCAGTAAAATCACATAAAACAGCAATACCAAAATAAGTGCGCAAAGTCCGTAAATCATTTTTATTCCTTTTCTACTTCTTGCAAGTTTAACCAAAATAAATAAATATTAGGTAAACAACTATTGATTTTTTTGCATATTTTGCGTATGATGCAACAGTTTAAAATAATGGATTGGTGGAAAAAAGTGGCGGAAAAACCGGAAATAGAAGACTTTAGCGGCAACAAATATAAATACGGCTTTGTTACCGATATTGAGGCAGACACCGCTCCAAAAGGTCTGAATGAAGACATTATCCGCTTGATTTCAGCTAAAAAAAACGAACCGGAATGGTTGTTGGAACGTCGTTTGAAAGCTTATAGGCACTGGCTGACAATGAGCGAACCGCAGTGGGCAAAATTGGTTTATGACAAAATAGATTATCAAAATTTGAGTTATTACGCCGCACCGGTGCAAAAAGCAAAGCCGCAAAGCCTGGATGAAGTGGATAAAAATCTTTTAGATACCTACAATCGTTTAGGGATTCCTTTAAAAGAACAAGAGATTTTAGCCGGCGTGGCTGTTGATGCCGTGTTTGACAGCGTTTCCGTGGCCACCACCTATCGCGCCCGTTTGGCCGACAAAGGCATTATTTTTTGTTCAATTTCCGAAGCCGTTAAAGAATATCCGGATTTAGTGCAAAAATATTTAGGTTCGGTTGTTCCGTATACCGACAACTTTTTTGCCTGCTTGAATTCCGCAGTTTTTACCGATGGTTCGTTTGTTTATATTCCCAAAGGCGTGACTTGTCCGATGGAACTTTCCACATATTTTCGGATTAACGCTAAAAACACCGGTCAATTTGAACGCACTTTAATTGTTGCCGAAGACGACAGTTATGTTTCATATCTGGAAGGTTGCACGGCTCCGCAACGTGATGAAAATCAACTTCACGCCGCCATTGTGGAAATTGTAGTATTAAACAATGCCGAGGTCAAATATTCTACTGTACAAAACTGGTATCCCGGAGATAAAGACGGCAAAGGCGGTGTTTATAATTTTGTGACAAAACGGGCGGCTTGCCGCGGTCGTAACGCCAAAATTTCGTGGACACAGGTTGAAACTGGTTCGGCCGTTACTTGGAAATATCCGTCTTGCGTGTTGGAAGGAGATAATTCCTGCGGCGAATTTTATTCCGTGGCCATTACCAACAACCATCAGCAAGCCGATACCGGAACTAAAATGATTCATTTGGGTAAAAACACCAAATCTAAAATTATTTCCAAAGGAATTTCCGCCGGTTGTTCCAATCAAACTTATCGCGGCTTGGTGGCTGTTGCCAAAAACGCCGACAACGCCCGCAACTATTCACAATGTGATAGTTTGCTGATTGGGTCAACTTGCGGCTCGCACACCGTTCCGTATATTACCAATAAAAACAAATCAGCGGTTTTGGAACACGAAGCCACCACTTCCAAAATCAGCGACGAACAGTTGTTTTATTGCCGGCAACGCGGCATCAGCGAAGAAGAAGCCATCGGCCTGATTGTTAATGGTTTCTGCAAGGAAGTTATGCAACACTTGCCTATGGAATTTGCCATAGAAGCGGCTAAACTTATAAATATCAGCCTTGAAGGCGGAGTAGGATAGATAATAAAGGAAAAAATATGTCAGATATTTTGCTTGAAATTAAAAATTTGTGCGCCCGTGTGCCGGAAAAAGAAATTGTCAAAAACTTAAATCTTTGCATAAACAAAGGTGAAGTACACGCTTTGATGGGACCGAACGGGGCGGGAAAATCCACTCTTTCTTATGTTTTGACCGGCAAACCAGATTATGAGGTAACTTCGGGCAGTGTGGTATTTAAGGGACAAAATTTATTGGATTTAAAACCGGAAGAGCGTTCTTGGCTCGGTCTGTTTTTGAGTATGCAGGCACCGGTTGCCATTAATGGCGTCAGCTGCAGCAGTTTTTTGAAACACGCTGTCAACGCCAAACGCAAGTTTCAGGGCCTAAACGAACTTGACGCGGCTGAGTTTTTGAAACTTTTGCGCACCAAAGCCAAAGAATTAAACATTAATGGTGAAATGTTAAAGCGTGAAATGAATGTCGGTTTTTCCGGAGGGGAAAAGAAGCGTTTGGAGGCTTTGCAAATGAGCCTGTTGGAGCCGAGTTTAGCTATTTTAGATGAAACGGATTCCGGATTGGATGTCGATGCCGTAAAAATAGTGGCGGAAAGTGTCAATAAGTTGCGGACTAAAGAAACGTCACTCTTGGTTATCACCCATCACGTTAAACTTTTGACTTATCTGCAGCCTGATTTTGTACACGTTTACGCCGACGGACATATTGTTTGTTCCGGTGATATGTCTTTGGCGCAAGAAATAGAAAACAACGGCTACACTCCTTTTATAAAGGCGGCTTAAATGAGTTTAACACAGCAAAATATAGAGCTTTGGGGTGATGATATTCCGTGGTTGGCCGGTCTGCGTGAAAAAGGTTTAAATGCTTTCAAAAAACTGGGCTTCCCTAAGGCTAAAACAGAGGCTTGGAAGTATTCTTATTTTAGTGAAACTGCGTTAGACGGGCTGACTATTGACAACAAGCCGCACGAGTGTGCTTGCAACGGCGATTGTCATTGCTCAAAAGTCGAAAAATTACCGTTTTCGGTTATAAATGTTTCGTTTTGCAACGGCAGAGCGGAGGTTGAACATCTTGAATTGCCGAAAGGTTTAATAGTTAAGACTTTAGCCGAAGCTATTTATGATAAAGAAGCGCGAAAATATCTTAATAAATCGTTTGATATGGAAAAATTTCCGTTTGCCGCGCTCAATACGGCATATTTGGAACAAGGTTTATTTATTGTGGCTGAAAAAAACGCTGTTCTTAATACCCCTCTTTTGCTTTCTTATCATTCGCACGGGCAGAATCTATGGCAAAACGTCCGCAATCTGATTGTTGTGGAAAATGGAGCCGAACTAACATTGCTTGAAGATTTCTTTGGCGCGGATAATTTCTATTTTAACAATATGGTTAATGAAATTTATATCGGAACTGGGGCGATACTTAAACATTACAAACGCGTGAAAGAATCTTCGGCAGCTGTGCATATTGCCTTAAACAGTGTAAATATTCGGCAAAACGGAAAATATACGGCGTTTTGCGCACAGGGCGAATGTAAGTTGGCCAGAAATGAAACAACGGTTTTGTTACAGCAAGAAGGTGCTGAGACTGATGTCAACGGAGCCTACCGCCTTTATAAAAACGGGCATTCCGACATCACGACAAATATTAAACATTTGGCGGCGCACACAATTTCTAACCAATTGGTTAAAGGTGTTTTGGACGGCGCGAGCAAAGGTGTTTTTCAAGGACAAATTCACATAGCTCCCGATGCTCAGCAAACTGAGGGATATCAACTGCACCGCGCTTTGCTTTTGAGCGACGAGGCCGAAGTCGATTGCAAACCGGAATTGGAGATTTTTGCCGATGATGTAAAATGTTCGCACGGAGCAACCAGCGGAGATTTGGATAAAGAGCAAATCTTTTATATGCAAACCCGCGGTATATCTTTGGAAGATGCTCGGCAAATTTTAATTGCCGCTTACCTGAACGAAGCTTTCAGTAAAGTTGAAAACGAGACAATTCGCCGGTGGCTCAAAGCTCCGCTAATGCTGAAACACTAAAATATTTTGCGTTTTACTGTTTATTATATTCGGAGTTTAAGGAGTTTAACTCTTTAATTATTTCCGGATTTGTTATGGTTAAAATCTTATTTTTAACCACACCGTTGTCTATTTTATTTTGAATTTCTTCACGGTTAATACTGTCGGCATCTTCTTTCAAGACTAATGCGTGCTGCCACTGGAATAAGGCCTCATTTTTGCGGCCGGCAAACCAATAGGCGTCACCGAGATGGTCGCAAATAACCGCATTTGCGGGATTCATATCAGCCGCTTCTTCCAAATAAGCTATGGCGTCGTTATATTTTCCCAGTCTAAAGTGAACCCAACCCATACTGTCTATAATGTGCCCTTCGTAATAATATTGTTTGTAAGCTTCTAAAATCATTTGCACGGCAGCATCTGTGTTTTTGTCACTCATAAGATACATATATCCCAAATAATTCAAAACATTCGGGTTGCGGTTGCTGAGTTCCAAGGCTTTGTTCAAAGCCTCTTCAGCTTGTTTAAACTGATTGTTTTTATAATAACTTGCGCCAAGAGCGTAATAAATCGGCCAACTGTTGACATCTGGTTGTTTTTGTGTGGCCAAGGCTTGCTTATATAATTTTATAGCTTCTTCTGTTTGGTTTGTTTCTCTTTCAATATCGGCCAAATTGTTTAGGAGCTGAGTATTTTCCGGATATTCTTTCAGAAGATTGCGCAACAATTTTTCAGCAGTTTTGTAATCTTGGAGAGTGTTTAAATTCTCAATCATTTTAAGTTGAGCAATAAAATAAGAGCCGGAATCCTTATTGATTTGCGCATAATGACGGTTGGCTTCTTTATAAAGTCCGTTTTCTTCTAAGATATTGGCTAAAGCGATTTGAGAAATTTCATAATCCGGATTCAAAAATGAGGAGGCCGAAATATAGATTTGGGCAAATTCGCTGCCGCCGTTGGAAACACGGAAAATTGTGCCGATGTTAAACAGTGCTTCGGCCAACCCTTTTTGCGGAGAGTCGATGATAGCCGCCGATTCGGAAGTGGTGTTTTCCATCTGATTGTTGATGTTGGAAAGCAAAAAAGATAATGAGCTGTCATCACTGTAACGTTTATAAATTTGTTGAGCCATTTCTTTGTTGTCGTGGCGTGCATAAAAGTCGGTTATAATTTCTAACACCCGATAAGTTACCTCTCTGGGGTGATTTTTAATTATTTCGGCATAACTTTCGGCCGCTTTTGTGGAATTTCCCAAATAATCATAAATCATTCCCTGATGAAAAAGTTTCAAAGTTTCAAGAGATTTATCTTTTTCTATTTTTTTCAAACTGTTAATGGCCGCTTTTTCATTTTTTTCACCGGCATAAGTCCAAGCCACAAAAAGCGGATTAATAATAGATTTATAAACATCTTGCTTATTTAAGAGGGTAATGGTTTTGCGGGATTTGGCATAATTTCCATCGCTAAAATCTTTAATGGCGACAATTAGCGGAGCCAAAGAATTTTTGTTGCCGCTGTCTATTTCTTTTTGTGCATAGGCGGCAGCGGCGTTCAAATCACCCAAAGAAGTTAAAATTACATAAGTATAACGAGTTATATCCGGATTTTTAGTGTCCTTTTCCAGAACTATTTTGTAATATTCGGCAGCCGTGTCAAAATCGTGACGCAAATGTGCAACCCGACCGGCTAAATAAGCTCCATAAAGAGAGTTTGAGCCATAATAAGCCATCTGACCATCTTTTTCCATTTTTACTCTGAATGTCGGAGTTATCCAATATCCGTCTTTGTCAAATACGGCGTGCAGAGAATTTTTATCGTCATTGTTAAAATCAAAAACATTCCGCGAACAGGCCAAAACGGCGGCAGAAATTAAAATTATGGCACAAACAGTCTTTTTCATAATATTTTTCATTACCTTTATTTCCTAAAACGCAATCCAGACACATTATATATATAATTTATTAGCAATGTGTAAAGACTCTTTCGGATATTGCAAAAAAAGTATTTTTGCTTATAATGGCAAAATATGGAGAGAATATGGCTGAAATAGAAGAGACCTTGCAGTGGTATATATTTGGCGGAGTTGATGAAATTTGCGCCGAAGAGCCGTTTAATGCCTTGCAAAGAACGGAAGAACAAGTCGTAAAGACAAAGCCTGACAACGCAAACAATGTTGTTGCACCAGTGTCTTTAGAAACTCAGCGTCCGGCCACCACTTTGTTGGCGCAAAACAACAGCGGGGCTTGCAGTAATGCGCGTGAAATTTGTGCTTCGGCTAAGTCATTGACCGAACTCAGGGATTTAATGGAAAAGTTTGAGGGGTGCTCGCTGAAATTTTCAGCCAATTCCACGGTTTTCGGCTATGGCAGCGTAACCGCCAGGGTGATGCTGATTGGTGAAGCCCCCGGAGCTGACGAAGATATGCAAGGTAAACCTTTTGTCGGAAGAAGCGGACAACTTTTGACTAAAATGCTGGCGGCAATAGGGTTGAAAAGAGAAGAATGTTACATTACAAATGTGTTGCCGTGGCGTCCACCCGGAAACCGTACGCCAACCGACGGCGAAGTGGCTGTTTGTTTGCCTTTTTTACAAAGACAGATTGAATTGATTAAGCCGGAATGTATTTTTTTATTGGGCGGAAGTGCTGCGAATGCGGTCTTGAATAATGCAGAAAGCATATCACATTTGCGTGGACATTTTATCGACTATACTACAGCCGAAGGTTTGGTTATACCGACATTGTCAAGTTTTCATCCGGCCTTTTTGCTCCGTTCGCCTCAGCAAAAAGCTAAAGCTTGGTGTGATTTGCTGCGTTTGCAAAGAAAACTTGCCAAAAGCTAGAAATTTAAAAAAATTAAGGAAAATTAAATAATAAAGCAATATACTGACAACATATTTAATACTTTTGGAGTAATAAAATGAATAAGTTCAATAAAATTTTGATGTCAAGCTTGAGTTCCTTGTGTGTTTTTTTATCTGCCGCCAACGCAATGGCTGATGAAACAGAAGAAAAAAATGCCACATCAGAAGCCGGCGCAATCCTTTTTCGTATTGAAAATATAAAGCCTGTGCAAAACAAAGATGGTATAGTGGATAAGTGTACATTTGTGGTAACAACATACAATCGAATGGAAAAGGGTATCAGAGAAGCTAAGTTGAACTTTACCTGGCAAGATAATATCTCAGCTAAATACACAATTAACGGTAATGATATAGAAGTCAATAAAGGCAAAGAGGCGCAAACAACTGTTTCTACCGAAGTTACTTTGACCAATATTATGCCGCATCGGCAAAAAAGTTTTGAGGCCAGTGTGAATACCAATAAGTGTTTCTTGTTGTTTGATAATTTGCAATACACTGTCAGCTCTTGTGCCAACGAAGGTGATAAAATTGAGCGCAAAAATAATGGTAGAAGTATGAATAATAATTCAAAATCTCAGGAAAACAACACTTCAGTCGGAAGTTGCGCTAACAATTTTGATTATATCGATTCGCAAAATCCCGAATATTATTCCGAATTTAAAGATGTTCCGGAAAGCGTGATTGCCGAGCAGGTTGAAAACGAAAAGAATATCGAAGTAGAAAAAATTACCACCGGTTATGGAAAATTGATGGGTGAATTTAGCAAAATTAGTGATATTTTGAGTGCTATAAAATAGGAGAAAATAGATGAAAAGTTTGAGTCTGTTAGGAGTGTTGCTGTTGAGTCCGGCAGTTTTACAGGCTCAAACATTGGCTATTCCGTCTTCAAACACCGCTAAAACACCGGCAAATTCGGTTCAGAAAACATATTCAACCACGGAAGCCGCCGCAGAAACGATGCAAAAAAAAGAAACGTCACCGGAATATGTGGTTAAAAACTTTAATCAGAATTTGCAAAATAATGATGATAAAAAGTATGACAATAGTCAGCAAAAAGCGTATAGCTTTAAAATTATCAATGGTGAGATTGTGCCTGATAACCGACGTTCTATTTTGATTTCTTATGAAGATTACAAAATAAATCGGAGCTTTGACAACTGGATGCGTTGTTCGATGCGTATATATGTATTGAATGACTTAACCGAGAAAATAAATAACTTTAGTTTTAAGTTGCATTGGCCGGAAATCAGCACCACGGTGCAGATGAACAGACTAAACCCCGGAGTGCGCACCTACAAAGATATTGTGTTGTTGGGAAACGGGTGTTTGCATCTTGATAAAACGCCGACTATCGAGGTAAACCGTTGCCGCGTCAAGGGAATGACGCAAGAACAATGTGCAGATGCTGTAAAATGGTATCGAAGTAGATAAGAAAAATAGAGGCTTAGGCCTCTTTTTTGTTGTCAAAACTAAAAAAATAGACTATAATAAAACTGTATTTATTAAGTATTATAGAAGAGATTTTGTTTACATTTTATGTTTATGAGTTTCGTGTTTTTCTTTTTTTCTTAGATAAACAATTGTTTTACTTTAAATACAAATTAATTTGATTGTTGAACTTCTAAAAATTATAAATTATGGGACTCGTTTTAGGTTTTGTTGTATTGCTTATCTTTGGAATTTGCTCAGTAACAGACTTCACTAATATAAAGAATCTTATCGGACAACTTATTGCTGTTATAGGATTTTATTGGTTAGGTTCACTATTTGCTACTATTCCGGAGGTTCTGAGCTTGCATTTTTCTTTCACAACCATCATCGCCGGCTTTTTTTATTCAATTGCAGCTTTGATTATTTGGATGAAAATTGTGTGCATTTTCAAGTAATAATAAAACTAATTTATCGTGGTAATTCTTCAAATGTAAGTTTGGAAAATTACCGCGATATTTTTTATTGCTTAACTGAAAAATATATTATAAAATAAAGATGTTATTTTAAGTATTATAGTTATCATTATTTATGAATGTTCATAATTTTCCTTTTCTAGGATGATGACTGTTTTTACTTATATGTTTAATCTCTAAAAAAAAAATTTGATTATGGAGTTCATCATTTTGTTTATGTTTGTTTTTGCCGGTTTAATCGCTATTGGCTGCACAGGCGGCTCAGGAGGAGATTTCTAAGGGCTGAAACTTTACATATCAATTAGTGTATCACGCTTAAATTTTCAGATGTATGTCTGATTATTTGGCGTGATTTTTTTTATACGAAAAAAAGTGTAATTTTCGCTTAGAATTTAATTGAATATTTAATAATTCGTGCTAATTTACAGCCAAATAGATAAAAATTGCAATTTAATTAAGGTTTTATACAAATGGAAACACAAACTCTTTCAGATGTTGCGCAAACAGCAACGGAACAGATGTCTTTATGGGATATGGTTTGGTCGTCTGACACCATTACTAAAGTGGTTATGATTGGCTTGATTGCCGTTTCGGTATGGTCGTGGGCGATTATAATGGAAAAATTTGCCACTTTACGTCAGGTGCGTAGCTTGTCTAAAAAATTTGAGGAGGCCTTTTGGTCCGGTGGTTCGTTGGACAGACTTTTTGAAGCAATCGGCAATCGTCCGCGCGACCCGATGTCCTCTATGTTTGTGGCGGCAATGCGCGAGTGGAAACGCAACACTTTGATGAAAGGTAAAACAGACCGTAGTATCCGCGGCGTTTCTTTACAGCAGCGTATTGAAAAAGCTATGTTGGTGTCAATGGATAAAGAACTTGATGGTTTGGACACTCACTTGGGATTTTTGGCCACAACTGGTTCGGTTGCTCCGCTTATTGGTTTGTTTGGTACGGTTTGGGGTATTATTAACAGCTTTAACGCTATTGCTGTTACCCAAAGCAACTCTTTGTCGGCTATGGCTCCGGGTATTGCCGAAGCTTTGTTTACAACCGCGTTTGGCTTGATTGCGGCTATTCCTGCAGTTGTGGCTTATAATGCCATCACCACGGCAATTGACCGCTATGCTAAAAAACTGGAGAATTTTATGGCTGAATTTTCAACAATTTTATCTCGTGAAATTGATGAAACAACTCTGAAAGCCGATATGGCGGGAGAATAACTATGGCTTTTATGCAAAATTCCTCCTACACTCGTCGTCAATCTCGTCGCAAAGCCGATGTTAATATCACAAATCTGATGGATGTGATGATGGTTTTGTTGGTGGTGTTTATGGTGGCTGCTCCGCTGATGACTTCCGGTATTCCTTTGGATTTGCCAAAAGTCGGCGGTAAAAGTTTGGATGGTAACGAAACCTCTGTTAACATCAGCGTTGACAAAGACGGTTACTATTACATCGGCGAAACCGTGGTGAATGACGAGGATATATTAGAGCGTTTGAAGGGAATCAAAGGAGCTAATGATGCCTTATCGGTAACAATTTCCGGAGATACCACCACTTCTTATGGAAGAGTTATCGGACTGATGGCTATGCTGAAAGAAGCCGGCTATGACAAAGTGGGCTTAAAGACCGAAGCTAAGCCGTATGCCGGTAAAAACGCAGGAAAAAACAAGACAAAAAGCAAGAAATAACGACAGATGAACAAGTACTTAAAACGATCGATAGTTTTACATATAGCGGTGTTTGTGCTCTTTATGATTGATTTGCCGAATTGGCATCACGATATGACATTGGGCAGTGCACCGATTATTGTTGATTTGTCGCAAGTACGCATTGATGAAATGACTAATTTGCCGTCAAAAGCCGAATTTGGTCCGGAAGATCGCAAAGCAACAGTGGCCGAGCGCAAAAAAGAGGAACAATACACTAAAGATGTTGCTCCCGAACCTGAGCCTGAACCGGCAAAAACGGAAGAAAAATCTGAGCCGGAAAAACAGCCCGAAGTTAGTCCGGACGAAAAGCCGACCGAGGTTAAACAAGATTATTTAGAAGCACCAAAGCCGGAAAAGAAACCTGAAAGAAAGCCTGATCCTAAGCCGACTCCGAAACAGCCGCCGATTCCGGATTCTAAGCCGAAACCTAAACCTAAGCCGCAACCAAAACCGGATAATAAGCCGAAAGACACCAAAAAATCCAAGCCGGAAGAAAAGGCCGCTTTGCAGAGCAGTGCTCTAAAGAGCCTGATGCAGGAAATTGATAATACCAAAAATTTGGATATTGGAGAAACCACGCAAAGCGCAATGATAAAAGAAGGCACACAAGTTAATAATATGGGAATTGAAGGTGGTAACAGTAATGGCTCTTACTTGAGTGATTTGACCATTACCGAAACTGATGCCATTGCCAGCTTGTTGCGTCAAAACTGGAATCTTGACCCGGGGGCTATCGGTTTGGAAAATATGCGGGTGGAAATCAGAGTGCATTTAAATCGAGATGGTAGTATTAAAAAGATAGAATTTTTGGATATGAGACGTTTCAATTCCGACCCGAGTTATCGTTCGGTGGCCGAGAGCGCGCAACGCGCCATTATTGCCACACAGCAAGTGTTTAAAGATGTGTTTGCCGGAAAATATTCGGGAAATTATGACAACTGGAGCACTTTGCGCTTGAACTTTGACCCACTGGATAAAGGTGTAAATTAACAGTTTTCTTTTTAACAAGCTTGGAGGTGGGGATATGGAAAACATCTATCAACGAAAGTTGTTTTATCCCTTTATCGGGTTAATATGCTTGTTGAATGTGCTGGGTGTTATCTTGTGCTATTTTTACAACAACACGGCAATGGCCGATGAAATGGAGCATTTGCGCGCAAGTTGGTTTGTAAGTCAGGGCTATTTGCCATATCGGGATTTTTTTGAGCATCATCACCCTTTGCTGTGGTTTGGATGGTCTCCCTTAATGAAAATCTTACCGCAGAAATTTGATTATGCTTGGTACACCGCCAGATTTGCGGCGGCGTTGTTTTCCATAGGAAGTTTAACTGTTTTTTTCTTTTGGGTGAAACGTTTCTTCGGCGGTGTGAAAACGGCCTGTCTGGCGATATGCTTTTCTTTTATGATTTATGTAAATTGGTACACGTTTTCAATTTTTAAGCCCGATACATTTGCACGTTTTTTCTATATGTTGGGATTGTATGAATTTTTTGCTTTTTGCCAAAATAAAAAAACAAAAGATTTAGTATGGTGTGGCGTTAACTTTACGATTTCGTTTTTATTTCTACAGACTTTGATATTCAGTATTTTACCGCTAATGTTTCCGACGATTTGGCTGTTATATAAAAAACAAATCAGTTGGAAAGCAATGGTGATTGCCGCCGTTATACCTTTATTGATGTTTTTGGCGGCACTGATATTTTTATCTCTTACGGATTCGCTGTCGGCATATTTTCAACTTAATTGGGTATTTAATAGTTATCTATTTAAGGTGTCGCAGTTTCATAACAATCCGGTTATATATTTTTACGGAATATATATCTTTATGGCGGCGGTGTCATCTTTGTTTCTTATTATTAAACGCAAAACTGATTTCAACATCAACGTTGTTATTATGTTGTTTTGGGGCGAACTGTTTCATCTGTTATATTTTTCCGCCGTATGGCCGCATTATTTTGTGTATTTATTTATTTTTTCCGCAGTCATTTGGGCTTTAACTTTTCAGTATATAACCGACGGTGTTTTCATAAACACTACAAAATTGTGTCTTATTGCCGGTATTGCCATCAATGCTTCTATGCTTTATGTGCTTTATGTGCATAACAACAAAAGCATTATGAACATTATGAACATTATGAACATAATAGAAAATTCGGAGAATAAAACAGTATTAAATTGTATAGATGTTTTTTATGTTTGGGAGCCTTTGCATCACTATTATTGGTTTTATCCGAATATGGAAGTCGTTGACAGTGTTCTACATAACAGGTATCCGGAATTTGATATAAATGAATATCTGCAAAGCAATAAAATTGAATACATTTCTATGGATAAAAATATTAAATGCGATGCCGTTTTAGAAGAAAACGCTTTGCCGCCTGATAATCATAAAAACTTGCAAAATTTCAGCATAAGGCCGGAAGTGTACGATAAATATGAGGAAATTTACAGCGATTTTTATAAGCGAAAAGCTGATTTTTAAATAACACTTTCAGCCGCGGCGCACATTTTATTTGCAGCTTAGACAAAGATATAAGAAAAGCTCCAAAGTGGCTAGTCTTCGGAGCTTGAAAATACCTTCCAGTATCAATCAGTAGTTCTCTTCGTGTATTTCGAAATAACTTTGCGGATGAGCGCAAACAGGACAAACTGTTGGGGCTTCCATCCCCACAACAATATGCCCGCAGTTACGGCATTCCCAAACCTTTACGCTTGATTTGGCAAAAACCTGTTTAGTTTCCACATTTTTCAGCAAAGCTTTATATCTTTCTTCGTGGCGTTTTTCAATAGCGGCCACAGCGCGAAATTTTTCAGCTAAAGCGGAAAAACCTTCCTTTTCTGCAGTTTTAGCAAAGCCGTCATACATATCGGTCCATTCATAATTTTCACCGTCTGCAGCTTGTTGTAAATTGGCTACGGTGTTTCCTAAACCGCCCAATTCCTTAAACCACATTTTGGCGTGCTCCTTTTCATTATCTGCAGTTTTTGTAAACAAAGCTGAAATTTGCTCATAACCTTCTTTTTTGGCCACACTGGCAAAATAGGTATATTTATTGCGAGCCTGGCTTTCACCGGCAAACGCTGTTTGCAAATTTTTTTCAGTTTGAGTACCTTCATATTTATTAGTCATATTCAGATCCTTTTACATTTTTGCAATTTTTACAAATATAATTGATGTTGAGGCTATAAGAAATAAGCTCACCATTAAGTTGGCGTTCAATATCATCTTTAACCCCGGAAACAACTATATCCGAGATTCTTCCGCATTTGGCGCAGACCAGATGATCGTGCTCCGGCAAGATTTTATCATAACAATCAATTTGATTGGGAAGACAAATCTTACGAATCAGATTATCTTTCAAAAGCACATTTAAATTATTATAAACCGTGGCGCGCACAATAGACGGCATCAATTTCTGCGCGAGGGCAAAAATTTGTTCCGCCGTATAGTGTTGGCGGGCATTGTTTATAATATTTAAAATAAGTTGCTTTTGCTTAGTCATTAAATTTCCAAATTTAGAATGATTCTAAAAATTTTATATACTAATAAAAAATAAAAAGCAAGCATAAAATAAGAAAACTTCGATTCTTATTGAACCGAAGTTTTAGAGGGGTTTGATTATTGTGCTTCATACAGAAATTTATAGAGCACAATTTCACTCTCATTACCGCGCTTAAAAAAAGCTTTAAGAGCTTCTTCACTACAAAACTTGCGAATTTTGATATAAGCTATAATATGGCGGTGAACACCAAAATTTATCAACTCATTTTCAGCTTTAAAGCCAAAAGAGCTACGTCTTGCCGCTTTTTCGATTTCATCAATGTTTCCGCGATAAATCAAATCAACCATAGCGTTTGCACAAAACGAATTAATCTCTAAATAGGCAAGAATTTCCGTTTCGACACCGCGTTGGATAAGGGCTTTTTCGGCCGATTCGCAGAGTTTATACTTTTGCGTATAAGCTAGAATCTCGTTGTGTACACCACGTTTAATCAGGGCGATTTCACCTCGTTCGGCTAAAGAACGGGTTGAAATGTAAGCCAAAATTTCTTCCGAATTTCCACGCTCTACAAAAACTTTGCTTGCATTTTCGGTAAAACGGAAAGATAAATTGTCCGAGATAAACTTTAGAAGCTCATCGTGATTGGCATTCTGAATCAAAGCAAACTGCTCTTTTTCAGTAAGAGAAATTTTTTTGCGCATATAAAAAATAATTAAAAAATTAATAATCTAAAAATCAGAGGGTAAAATAGCATATTTTTTATTTAACGGCAAGTCCAAAATGACAAAAAATCAGTAGATAAACATAAAATATTGCCAAAAATAAAAAATAGTGTTACACTGAAAATCTAAATATTAAGGATTATGTATAAGAATTTTATTAATTATTTTTTAGCTGCATTAGTTTTGGTCGGTCTGTATTTCTTTATGACGTTGCCTACAAGTTGTTCATTAAATGATGAAGATGTGGATGATGAAGAAATTGTGGATAGCGTAGAGCCTTTTGACAATGTCGCAAGGGCAGATGCGCTTTCAGAAGATATTTTTTCATTTATCTGTTTGGTAGAAGGCGGAATTTTGAATGAAAATACCGGCGAGAACTATAATTGTGGCGCGCGTTGGACTACTTGGTACGGAGTAACGACAACTCCTGAGGGTAAGTTGTTGAAAAAAGGTCAGGTAATTTCAAAAGCACAGGCTAAAGCTTGGTCTTTTGAGCATTTGCGCAAGCAGGTGTATCCATTTTTGAAGTATTTTTCTCACAAATTATCGGACGAGCAAATTATTGGAATTTGCTTGTTTGTTTACAATGTGGGAGGAGAGGCTTTAACCGGATATTCGGCTACTGGCGAATATGTGAAAGAACCTTGCGAGTTTTTTAAGGCTGTCGAAAAGAGGTTGACACCTGAAGAGTGTGTTAACAAAATGACAGAATATAGAAAATCAGCCGGCAAGCGTGCTAATGGTTTACTAAAGCGTCATTGGGTGCAGGGCGCGGCTTATTTAGGGATTCTTACCGCCAATAATATTGGTGATTTGGAACCTCGAAAGTTTTATCAGACCAAAAATTTTGGTAATTACTATTGGGTTGACAAAGAGCGTCAGCCGATAGCCGATGAAAATGGTTTCTATAAGTTGCGTTACGATGATGTAACCATCAATACTTTCTTCAATATGAATGAAGGTCTTGAGGAAACAGTAAATTCAATTAAGTGAAAGAAAAAAGGAGTGACTTTGTACAAGGCCGCTCCTTTTTTCTTTTTTTTAGGCTTCTTTGAGATATTTTTTCAATGCTAAAATGTGCTCAATCGGTATAGCTTCAAAATTGGTATGAATATTGTCGACATATTTGGGATAAGCCATATAATCTCCGTAGTTTGCCGTCAAATAAGTGTCGACATCGTTTATAGAGCTAAATTCATAGCCGCAGAATTTTATTTTCTTTAGCGGAAAAATTGTTTCGTAATCCAGAAAAAACGAATATTTTGGTGCGTGCAGAAAATCACAACTGGTAAAAACAGCCGGCTTATCATTTTCCGATGCGGCCGGAACACCTTCCATAATTTTTTCAAAATGAATGTGGCGTAGTGTTTGCTGATATTTTTGTTTGTCGCCTCCTTTATAAGGAACACGATATTTGCATATTTTCTTTTGCACCTCTTTGGTTAATTTTTGTTTTTCCGCCCAACTTTCAACTTTACGGCTGTATAATTCGTACGGAAATATGTCAATCCAAGTTTCCGGAATATGCTTATGCTGAATTTTAACCATATTAGAGGAGCCGTTTTTCCCGCAATGAAAGCGTAGTTCCAAGTCGTTGTCGGAATTTTCTTGGTTAAACAAGTCAATTATTTTGTCATAATCTTCGCGTAGCATACCGATATCAATATCATCGTCCCAAGGAATAAAATCACGATGACGAAAAGCTCCCAACAAAGTTCCATAGTCCAACCAATATCGGATTTTGTGTTTTTTACAAAAAGCATCAACGCTTTTTAAAATTTTCAGATTAGCCAACTGTATTTCTCGCATAAGTCCGTTAGCTGGCGGAATCTTAGTTATATCCGGTAATGAGCAGTATTCTAATTTATTAATGCGATTAAGCGCGTCAAACAAAAGCTCTTTATTGCTAGGTTTCGTCTTAAAAATCGGCAGTCCGCAGAAAAAGTAAGTTGTCTTATTGGGTTTTATTTTTTTCTTAAAAATACTCATAATCTGTACCTATATTTTTTTGTTGTCCTTTTTACCCAAACCAAAATTCATACCCAATAAACATAAGATATAATATTTTTTATGGGTTGGGTCCTTAGAAAAATAAAACAGTTTGCTCAAAAATCTTTTAGTTTTGAAACAAAGCAGCTCAAAAACTGATTTTTTATAAGGAGATAATTGGGCGTATTTCAGCCATTGATTTTTCAACGGGTGACGGCAATAAGCGTGCCACGGCTTTTTCACAAATCCGGTATAATGGATAATCACAGGATTTTTAAAGTGTTTTACAAATGACGGAACATTAAATTTTTGTTCTAAAAATTTGGTTTTAGTGTCCCACAGTCCGTTCAAGATGTCTTGGTCGTGGAATAATATTCTTTCGTGGTTTTTGTTATAGTAATCCAGAGCTTCGCCGAGCAAATTATGTCCGTTCAATTCTTTAATATTGAATAAAATCATACCTGCATTAAAATATTTTCCACCCTTTAGCCGCAGGTTCTGAGTTTGTAAAGCTCCTTTTTCTTCTACCACTCCGGCGCAGTATGAGGTTAAATCCGTGGCAAACAATTCATCGAGCGGCGAGGTTACAATCATATCGCCGTCTAAATACAAAACCTTGTCGGCATCATTTGGCAAAAAATCCGTAATCTTAAAACGATATAGCGAACCTATAGATAAATAGCCAAAGTTCATCGTATTATATTGTCTAAATTCATCTTTATCTATCTTATGCAAAACTATTTCACATTTTTTAAGATTGTTAAGTTCTTTTAGCTTTGCAATGTCGTTTTCAGCAATATCATCACTGATAAGATGAAAAATTTGCGTTGTTTCCGCGGAGGAATTTGCCAAAATAGACGTCATTGTCACCGCGGTAAATGGTAGATAATTACGGTCTGAACAAAAATATATGTGCTGATTAGAGAATTTATTGCTCATTTATCAATCTTTCAAAAATTTTCGGATAGCTCACTCTAGCGCAAAAATAAACATAGAGCAATGAAAAAACATATCTTTCACACAAAATGTAACAGTCATTAAAAACCACTCCTGAAAAGCGGCTTTTAGGGTGGGGCGGATAGATAAGGGCGAACTCAAATGATTTTTCCACCGATTTGGAGATTTAGAGAAGCAATAATATTCTCTCATTTAACATATTTTAATTTATGTTATATATAATTCAAGCAGAGGTGGTAAAATGAAAAAGTTTGTATTAATTTTAGGTTTTGTTATGGCGTTAAACACAAACGCTTGTGCGGAAAATATAAAAGATGAACAATATCCTAATTATGTTGAGCAATCTGATGAAATATTGGCAACTGCACAAAAGTTTAAAGATTTGCTTAAAACAAACAATCCGCAACTGATTGCGCAAAACGTTGTTTATCCGTTTTCACTCGGTTGGGGTGTACCGAGTATCCATAATGAGCAGGAATTTATTGAAAAATACGATATTATTTTGCCGGAATATCTGCGTCAATATTTTATAGATTCAGCAGCAGAACAATGGGGAAGCGGTCAAAATCTTGGCGGAATTTGTTTAAATGATTGTCCTGACGCTCATTTAACCGATGATGGCAAGATAATCTGGATTAAAAACAGCGAAGAATTAAAACAATATCGTACGGAGTATATTGAAAAAGAAAAACAAACGATTCATCCGAGCCTAAAAAATTATAATTATAATTTGTATACAATGGAAACCAAAGATTGGTTGATTCGCATTGACGATATGGAAGGGCTGTATGAAGTATCTACCCAGATAGATATTCCGAATATATACCGTTTTACGGCATGGGAAAAAGGCAAAACGATATCCGATAAACCAGATATCGTTATTGACCAAGGGCATACTGAAAAAGACCCCGAATTTAGGTATTCTCCGGAATATTATGTGTTCAATAATTCTGAATATCATGCAATCTTTACAAATGATCCTATAGGTCCAATGGACCATATACCATATTACATAGAAATATATAAAAATTTCTGTTCAGAAACACCAATAATGATTATGAAATAATATTAGTCTACTGATAAAAACCACCTTGTAAAGCAAACATAATTTTTGCGTCATTACGGAATTTGTTACCGTCATCTATATGCAAGTTAGATGCGATTCCCTGGATGTCTTTATTTGTGGCACTTAGCCATAAATTTTTCCATACATATTTTCCAAACGGATGACTTTTATCAATTTTTTCTTTTTTTGCTTTTTGTGTGACATTATTTTGATAATGCACATCAAAAATAGCACGCTGCAAATTCCAATCCATAATGGTAAAGTTCGGAAACTGTTCAACCAATTCATTCCACTTTGCTTCTATAATTTCACGGTCTATGGCATCGCATTGAGCATCGGTTAAACGCAATTTTGTTACATTTTTGAAAAATGTATGTCTTAATATATCCAAGCCTTTGGCGTGCTTCTGATATTCTGTATATTCATGTAATTTATCAAATTCTTCTTTGATTTCCGCCTTTGTTGCCGGTTTTCCGGTGTCTGCCATATAGTATGGTAAACTATTCTGTTCCTTTTCCGTAATCAGATGTCCCGTACAAACCGTATCTTTACCAACACTATCCAAGTAAGGATAATTTGTAAATCCCTCAATGCCGTCTTTGCGCAAAAAGTTCATAATATCGCGGAATTTTTCTTCAGTTAGCACGCTGTTATTTTTACGAAAAATCGCATCGCTTGCCGTGGTAACTTTATCATTTTCGGCATATTGCGGAAGATTGGATGTATCAAAATCAATCGGCTTAAGTGTTTTTTGCAACTCTTTAAACATATCAAGTCCGCTGACGTCTACAATCATCGGCTTATCCTTATATCTTTCCGGTCTATACGGCTCTGCCCAACAGCGACAGTTATAATCCTCCCCGGGATGTCCTCCCTCGGGTGGAATATGCCAATTGAAAATTTTACCTTCACGCTCAGCATGCTTTCCACGAACTCTGTCGTCTTTTTCAGTCCGCCAAATATAATAATCTTCCAGATTTTCATTCATTTCATCCGTCAAAATACTGCTTAGCTTGGGATTAAATGAATTTTCACTCGGCACATCTATTTCTCCGCGAGGGTCATCATCTGTATCATACCTCGGATTAAGGTAATACCAATCACTTTGTCCTTGCTTTTTGTGGCTACGTTTGACTGACTTAAAGCCGTGCAGCCTTTGATACAAATCATCTCTTAATTTATTCATTTTGCTATTCCTTTATGTTAAGGGTTAAAAATTATTTTTGGTTATTATCATAAAGGATAGGGTACCACAGCAGACAATAATTTAAATCCGCCAGCTCGAAAAATGATTCATTTTGCTCGAAAAGTGTTTTTTTGTTTTCTAAATTCGGTTATCCAATTTCTTATGGTCGTTTCCGGTGTTGTCGATTGAAAACTTGGCTTTAAATACTTAAATTCACCTTGGTGAAGCCTATCAACAATATTATTAACGAACTCTTTGATTGTCTTGTAATCATTATTTTGGTCGTATTCTTGCAGTAGAAACTCTTTAAATAATCTATTCTTTTCGCCTTTTGCCAATCCACCTCTGGCATGTCTTTCTTTTTCTTGTTTTTGCATTTTGATAGTCGTTTTTTCTTGAATGGTATCGGCTTCTTGCATGGCGGCAATAGTTATACTTTGTTGCAACTCTCTCGCACTGTTTGCTAGTTCTTCTATAAATAGCAGAATTTCTTTTAGTTCTTTTGACATTTTATAATTTAACGGCAAAGATTTAAGGTCTTTTTGCTTATAATGTTCAATACGCCAAACTAATGCTCGCTTTTCTTTATCGGTTAAAATGTATCTATCTTTATTTTGATCTAATTCCATATTAACGTGCCTTTATCATTTTTTTATATATCTATATTTAGATGTTAAAATAATAAAATGCAATGTGATATTGTAACACAAAAAACAATTTGCAGATGTAAAAACCTAACTTTATACTTAGTATTTTATGGTGGTGGAGGGGATACCAAAAAACTAAGTCGTATATTTATTACACCGAAATAATGAAAATTTAAACCGTTGGTATCTTTAATTGTCCAGACCATCTACGACATCTGGTCACTTTCTACCCCCGTATCGCAACCATAGTTCCATTACAAAAATAAGAATTGCTAGCCTAACCAAATTAAGAAAAATGTGTATATTAGAATCACAAATATTTAGAATTTTGTGTATATTTTATATGAATAATTCTTGAATTTTGTGTATTTATATGCTATTTATACCTTATAAAATGTGTGTAATCTATTTTAAGGACAAGTCAATGTATCGTAAAGCTGAGCAAATATTGAAAGTATGGAAGGCTAACTTAAAAAAGAAAGCCTTGCTTATAACCGGTCAACGACAAGCCGGTAAGACTTATATTGTGCGTGAGTTCGGTAAAGCTAATTATAAACACTATGTAGAAATTAACTTCATTACGACACCCTCTGCTAAAGATATCTTCTCAGGAGATTTAAATGCCGACACTTTGATTATGAATTTAACCGCCTTTATAGGTAAGCCGTTAGAAAAAGGAAAAACTCTGATATTTCTTGATGAAATACAAGAATGTCCGAATGCTCGAACAGCAATTAAGTTTTTGGTTGATGATGGGCGATTTGATTATATTGAATCAGGCTCACTTTTGGGTGTTCAATATAAACAAGTTCCGTCTTATCCTGTAGGTTATGAAGAGATATATCAGATGTATCCGATGGATTTTGAAGAATTTTGTATTGCAAATGGTGTTCAAACCTCAACGCTTGATTATCTGCGCGAATGTTATGAAAAACAGACGCCGATAACTGATTCCATTCATCAAACAATGTCTAATCTATTTAAGTATTACATTGTTGTCGGTGGTATGCCTGATGTGGTCAAAAGATTTATAAACACACGTGATATAGGACAAGTTGTGGGTGTCCAACGAGATATTATTGCCCAATATCGGCAAGATATAAACAAATATTCTATCACCGGCAAAAATATGATTAACCATATATTTGATAATATACCATCACAACTGGATGATAAAAATCGCCGATTTATGCTCTCTTCAATTCAAAAGAATGCCAGACTTCGCGATTATGAAGATTCTTTTGTTTGGCTATCCGATGCCGGAGTTGCTCTGCCGTGTTATAATTTGACAGAGCCCAAAATACCTCTTAAAATCAACGAACAAAGCCGTTTATTCAAACTCTATATGAGTGATGTCGGCTTACTCTGTGCGATGAGCTTGGAAAATGTTCAATTTGAGATATTACAAGGGAATTTATCCATAAATATGGGGGGAATCTTAGAAAATGCCTTTGCTGAACTCTTAAAAGCTAACGGTTTTGCTCTGCGTTACTTAAATAAAAAGAACATCGGTGAGTTGGATTTTGTGGTTCAGCAAAGTGATGAAGTTGTACCGATTGAAATTAAATCAGGTAAAGATTATAAGGCACATGCCGCACTCAATAATGCTTTAAAAGTTAAGGAATGGAACCTCAAAAAAGGTATTGTATTTTGTATGGATAATATCCAAAAAACTGATAAAATAACTTATCTTCCGTGGTATTTGGTGATGTTTTTAAAACAAAATAATTCTGACGAATCAATGATTATAAATGTTGATTTGAGTGGATTATGATAGTAAATAGTCTGCCGAAATTTGCGAACTTCACGAAAAAAATAGAGAAAATTAATGATACACAAAAAACAAAACGTGTGCTTAATTTTACACTGTGATGCGAACACCCTAAAAATGCCCATAAAGCCTTATAATTAAAATAAATCTTGTTTTGGTAAAAATAAATCTTTTTCTACTTTAAGTAATAAAAATAAAATTTATATTTTGAAAATTTTACAACTATTTGAAGTTACAAGATATCATATGGCGAAGTGCCGCAATCGCTGTTTGAAGAAATCAAGCCGTACTACGACAAACTTTCGTATTTGGTAGAAAAATTTGAAGTAAAATTTTGCAAAGGAATTGTTAAGTTGGTAGGTATAAAATCATAATATAATAATATAATTGCTTTTTAGTTTGTTATTTGATAGCTTTTACATCATCAAATATATTGAGGAAGGAAAACTCATGAATATTTTTTCTTTTTGCATCGGTGCGGCTGTGGTTTGTTTGTATTTTAAATGGAAAAAGCAGGCAAATCCAAATAATTCGGATAATAAAATTAAATTGTCTGAAATTAGTAACGACCAGGCATTGAATAAAGTTATTCATCTGATAGATAGTGGTAGAAATATTTTTATAACAGGCGGTGCAGGGACAGGTAAGAGCTATATGCTTCGTCAGTTAAAATTACATTATAAAACATCTCTAAATTTAACAAGCACGACAGGAATATCTGCTATTAATATAAACGGGCAAACAATACATGCTTGGTCTGGTATCGGTATAGATAATAATCCTAACTCATTATGGAATGTACTAAATCGAATTATTTCCAATCCAGTGTTAAAAAAACAAATCCTCGATTGTAAAATGTTGGCAATAGATGAAATATCAATGTTACATAAAGATACATTGGAATTCTTAAATTTAGTTTTGCAAAAAATACGTTGTAACGAGCAACCTATGGGAGGAATACAAACTATTTTTATAGGCGATTTTTTCCAATTACCACCTGTAGTAAAAGATCGAAAGATTAGTATTGATGATTTTTGTTTCAGTTCTGAAACATGGAAGAAATTGAATTTAGAAACAATTTTATTAAAAGAAGTCAAAAGACAAAATGAAATTAGGTATATTAATGTATTAAATCACATAAGAGAAGGTATCGTGGATGAAAAAGACTGGGAGGTTATATTAGATAGATATAATAAAATGCCTCTTGATATTATTAGTGATAAGACAAAATTACATTTATATTCTACAAACAAGGAAGCAGATGGCTTCAATAATATGTGCTTTGAGCTTATAAAATCGGAGTCTATTACATTTGAAAGCGAAGACAAAATAGAATATTATAATGAAAAACAACAGTTAATTTGCATAGAAACCAATCCTGATAAATGGGGAGACTTCGGTAATGTTTTCAATGAAGATTTTAGAGTACCCCGAGACTTAAAACTAAAAATAGGCTGTAGAGTTATGCTTTTAAAAAACATAGATGTCAAATCAAAGTTAGCCAATGGTAGTTGCGGTACGGTAACAGATATTGCAAATGACGTCATTGTAATCAAATTTGATAAAGGTCCGTCTGCTCCTGTTGCAAAAGCAGAATTTGAAAGTTTTAGATATCGAAAAAAATCATTTGGTGTGGATAAAGGAGATAGTTTCAAACAGCGTATTGTACGCAAACAGTTTCCTGTACGTTTAGCATATGGTATTACTATTCACAAATCGCAAGGAATGACATTTGATGAATTGGTTGTGCATTTAGATAAAATATTTGCGGATGGTCAATGTTATGTAGCTTTAAGCCGTACAACATCACTAGAAGGCTTAAACCCAATTGGATTTAATCCTAATAAAATAGTCGTAAATAAAGATGTCGTTAATTTTTATAAAAAATTAGATGATGCATCGATTATAAATAATTCAAACAATTTGAATGCAGAAGATAATGAAAGGGAAAAACTTATAAAACAAGCAATAGAAGAAGGTAAAATATTAAAAATAAAATATCATTCCAATTCACAATACAAAAATGAAGAAACCGTGAGAACTGTTAAGCCTAAAAGACTTGCATACGGAAGAGATTTGAATAATGAAGAAAATGAAAGTTCATATCATTTAGAAAATAATAAATTATATATGATAGCATTTTGTGAATTAAGACAACAAACCCGACATTTTAGGGTTGAAAATATTGAAGATATAGAGGTTTTATAAGATTAATAGAATATTTACTTTATGCATCTTATGGATATCACATAACGTCTTGAATTAATAGATTTCAATAATTTTAAAAATTGTATGATAAACATCATATTGTATTTGATATTGTTCTGTTTCCAAGCATTGGTTATATTGTACCGAAAGGAAATACAATGAAGACTGTTAAAATCTATATGGTTAGGAAGCCGTCAGATATTGAAGAAATAATGGAGTATTCCTGCGTTATAGCAACCAGACAGAGAAAGTTGTAATGAAGGAAACGGTCAACCTACCACAAGTCTGGTATGATGCTGTGTTACGAAATCCGATGGACAATTACATCTTTTTATCTGGTAAAGGTGGTTATAACGTTGAAAACCACCGCCAAGTGCTTGAATTCCAATGCGCCGACAAATCACCCCTTTACGTCGCCCCGTCCGGCTCCTCATACTGCTGTTACATGTGAGTTGAATTATAAAAATGCGCAAATATGAGTATATCCAGCCGAGCAACTGCACAACTTTCCGGATGTTATATATAATGCTGGCAGAACCTTGACGCAAATTGAAATGATATTAAAACGGACATACGGGAATCCGCTACCGATAAAGTCGCAGGACCATTTATTCCGTATAAGGCACAAGCTGGAACAAATGGTCGCCCGCTACAAACAATGCGAGAGTGAACTAAAGAACGAACGTCAAAAGAAAAAATGACATTTTGTTTAATTTATTGTGATAAAGGGGAATGTCGGGTAAATTTAATTTCACCTAAAATATCTTCACTCTGATGATGTTCTAAACCCATAATACAAATTCTCTCATTATCTACGATACTTTTATCAAATAAATTGTAGTGTTTTTCCGGAATCTTGTCTACATCATCAAAATCCATTGAAGCTATGGCACCAGAAATATAATCAGGAACCCGAATTAATTCATCAAAAATCTCTTTATTGTATTCTTTACCGCCCCAAAATCCATAAATTTCATTATCATAAATTCTTTTGTTAAGTAAATTTGAATATCCTAGGCGCACAAGTTCATTTACAATACCATCTTGAAAATCCGTTATTTTATCTCTATCCGGCACCCACATAATATGCTTGGCTTTTGCTTTTATTAAGAGAAATTCTAATATTGCAGACATAATATGTGCCGTAATAGTGACATTAGACAGCGTTTTCAAATCAATTTCTTTCCGATTGAGATAATTTCTCATCTTTTTCATTTTGTGGATAAATTCTTCTTTTTTAGCTGGAGGCCAATTTTCCATATATTTAATTGTTTTATCTAAGACTTGTTTACTATCTTCCAACGCAAACACATTATTTTTATTTTTAATTATAAATGCCACTGAGAAAAAATAAGGAGCCTCCTTAATATAGTTAATAGCTTTTTCCGAAAGATTCTTAAAATCCTTAATATCTTTGGATAAATGCCTTTTTATTTCATAATTTAACATCTGAGGCGGAACAAAAGGAAAAATTGTAAAGGTCATGACATCATTAGTTTTATCTTTATCATCAAGACAGTAATCACTGGTAATGTACCAAGAATCTACACGCTTAAAATTCTGTTGAAACTTTTTCCATTTTTCAACAAAATCAGGAAAATGGCTGGATAGGATTGTTTTTCTATTCATGTCTTCACCATAGTACGTTTGTCATATTATATACTTAGGTTTTATTTCTAAAAATAACAAGATTTATAGCTTCAAATATTCTAAAAACGCTTGACAGCCTTCGTAAATATCCCAGTAGCTCTCATCAAAATTGCCAGTATACCACGGGTCGCGGATATTGCGCGGATTATTCGTAAAATCAAGAAGACGATGGATTTTGTGTCCCGTATCTGGACCTATAAGTGATTGAATGTCCTCAATATTACTGTTATCCATTGCTAAAATATAATCATAATACACATAATCTCGCGGGCGAATGCGGCGTGAATAATGTTCTTCAAACGGCACATGCATTGACTTTAATATCTCGCGTGTGCCATAATGAATGCCGGCGTGGCACATCTCATTATAGCTTTCGGTTGCGGCAGAATTAATTTCAAACTGCTCGGACAAACCTCGTTCCTCAATCATTTGCTTAAACACAAACTGCGCCATCGGCGACCGGCAAATATTCCCCAAACATACAAACAAAACTTTAATCATCACGCTTCCATAATATTGTCTGTCCAAAGCTCGCATTGTGTCATAACAGTTTGTACGGCGTCTTCAACACCTTCCGGTGGATATTTGTGCTTTTTAAGTAATCTTTTTATGAGCATACGCATTTTGGCCCGAGCCGTTTCTTTTTTCTGCCAATCTATCGTTTTATTTTTACGCAAAGTTTCGGTAAGTTCTTTTGTTATAGCAATTAATTCATCATTTTCATAAAAATCCTTAACAGCTTGCGGACGCGTCAAGGCATCATAAAAAGCCGCTTCTTCGACATTAAGACCTAAATCTTCGCCTTCTTTTTGTGCCGAGGCGATTTGTTTTGCCAGATTAAGCAGCTCTTCGATAACTTGCTCATTAGTCAACATACCGTTCAAATAGCGGTTCATAGACTCTTGTATCATTTCGCTGAACTTTTCCGAACGCACAACATTAGTATGGCGATAAATAGAAATCTGCTCAGCTATCAGCTTTTTCAGCAATTCTACGGCTAAGTTTTTTTCTTTCATCTTGGATATTTCTTCCAAAAACTTTGGATCAAATAGCGAAAATTCTTCTTTTATATCCGAAAACAGGTTGATAACACCATCGCTCTTTATGCTCTGTTCCAACAGTTCGTTAATGCGCTTATTCATTTCCGGCAATGATATTTTTTTACCGCCTCCGCTTTCGGTTAAACGCAAAATCATAATTCTGACTGCCTCTAAAAACGCCGCCTCAATACGCAAATTTTCTTCAACAATGGATGCGCAAAGCGATAGTGCCTGATGTAACATAAGAGCTTGCTTAATAAAGGCATCTTTTTCTTTATTTTTCTCTCTAGCAATGATAAAGTTTGTGGCACCGCTTATCAATCTTGCTCTGACTAAATTTGAACCAGTAGCAAATTCGCTATAATCAAAACCATGCAATAAATCGCGGCAGACCTGCAATTTTTCCCTGAATTTATTATATGCTGTGCTGGCAATGTCCATATTGCCGTAGTTCTTTCTATCGCGGATAGTATAATCATTCATTGCCTTTTTCAAAGCGCTGGCAATACCGATATAATCAACCACCAAACCGCCTTCTTTATCTTCAAACACGCGATTAACCCGCGCAATCGCTTGCATCAGGTTATGCCCTTCCATCGGCTTATAAACATACATTGTCGCCAATGACGGCACATCAAAACCGGTTAGCCACATATCAACGACAATGGCAATTTTCAGCGGATCGTTATTATCCTTAAATTTGCGCGCCAATTCTTCTTTATGCGATTTATTGCCGATAATTTTCCGCCAGTCTTCGGGGTCATTATTACTTGAGGTCATAACCACGGCAATTTTATCTTGCCAGTTTGGACGCAATTCCAAAAGACGATGATAAATTTTCAGGGCAATCGGACGAGAATAGGCCACAATCATAGCCTTACCGGTCAACAAATTTTCGCGATAGTTTTCGTAGTGGTCCAAAATATCGCAGACAAGCGAATTGATAGTGTCATCATCGCTCAAAATAGTTTCCATTTGTCCGAGCTGTTTTTTGCTCTTTTCAATGACTTCCGGCTCGGCATTTTGCGCCATTAAATCATATTCAGCATCAATAAGTTGCAAAATTTCCGGCTTTAGATGAAGTTTTATGACGCGGCTTTCATAATAAACCGGACGCGTTGCGCCGTCTTCCACCGCTTGTGTCATATCGTAAACATCGATATAGTCGCCAAATACCTCTCGCGTGTTGCGGTCATCAAGAGAAAGCGGAGTTCCGGTAAAACCGATATATGTCGCGTTTGGCAGAGAATTGCGAATAATTCGCGCCGTACCGACTCTAATATTTCCGTCTTTATCTATCTTTTCAGACAAGCCATATTGGCCGCGGTGTGCCTCGTCAGCCATCACGATAATATTCCGGCGTTCTGACAACGGCTCCGCTGATTCCTCAAACTTTTGCATCGTGGTAAAGAAAATTCCATTAGCTTTGATACCCTCTAAAAGCTGTTTCAAATGAGCACGGCTTGTTGCGTGCACCGATTCTTGGCGCAAAAAATCTTTGCATTTAGCAAATTGCGTATAAAGTTGGTCATCCAAATCGTTACGGTCGGTAATAACAACTATTGTCGGGCTGTTTAATGCACTTTGCAATAAATGAGCATAAAACACCATAGAAAGCGATTTTCCGCTGCCCTGCGTATGCCAGAACACACCGCCTTTACCGTCTGTTTGCGTGGCGTGCTTGGTAGATTCAATAGCTTTTTTAACCGCAAAATATTGATGATAACCGGATAGAATTTTGACGGCACCTTTGTTTCCGTTAGAAAAGCAAATAAAATTTTTCAATATATCCAACAGACGCGATTTTTCAAAAATCCCATTAAAAAATGTGTCAAACTGCGCATATTTGGTGTTTTCGTACGAACCGTCAACCGTTTTCCACTCCATAAAACGTGTTTCATCAGAAGTAATCGTTCCGGCTTTAGATACCGCCAAATCACTCATCACGCAAATTGCGTTATATATAAACATAGACGGAATTTCGTGTTTATAATTTTGAATTTGCCGATATGCTTCTGAAGCATCTGTTTCTTCGCGGGACGGGGATTTTAATTCCATCAGCACGAGCGGCAAACCGTTGATAAACAGCAGAACATCCGGACGTTTCTCGCTGTTTTCAATAAAAGTCCATTGGTTGGCGATGATAAAGGAGTTATTATCTGGATTTTCATAATCAATCAAATAAACAATCGTATCGCGCGGCTCGCCTTTTTCGGTATAGCGGACGGTGATGCCGTTTTGCAAATAATCCATAAAAACAGCGTTTTTCTGCGTTAATTCGGCATTTTCAAAGTTTTTGAGCTTAAACAGAGCCTCGTTTATCGCCTCATCCGGCAAATTAGGATTGATTTGGTGGAGAGAATTTGTCAGCACAGCCTCATACAACGGCGAAGTAAAATCCCTAGTTTCCACATCCGGCCCATAAATATGCGTATATCCCATGCCCTCAAACAACTCTATAATAGAGTTTTCATACGCTTCTTCATTTACCGGATTTGTGTAGGTCATGAGTTATGCTCCTTTAAACTATTTTTAATCTTCGTTGATGTACTCAGGATAAAAAGGAATTGAAAACTTTATACGGGAAATATGTTCATTATTATACCCTCGTTCTCCGTTAATATTTGCACCAAGAACACTAATTCCAATTTTACTTTCTCCTTTAGCTGTTCCGCCTTCTGAGCTTGTAACAGCAATATCAAAATCTATGGCATGACTATTATAATCTAAACTAGATACTTTATAAGCTGCAATAACATGGCATTTATTATTTGGGTGTAAGTTATATTTTTGTTTTAATTTTTGCGTAGCATCTACTATATCAGAAACAGATTGTTCAATAAATTCTTTCAATTCCATTATTTTTTCTCCTTTAAGCCTTTAAGAAATTCTGACATATTATCTTTACGTTCTTTATTATCTTTTATCAAAACGCAGAATAAAAGCAACTGATAAAGTTCATCATACCAATTTTCCAATTCCAAATCAGTCAAATTTAAAACTAATTCTTTTTTATTTTTACCATCTCTATTATTATGGCGAATATCTAGATTATTAAGCATATTATTAGCCGTTTTAAAATAGTCTGTAAACCCTTCTATAGGTTTATCTAAAGTCGGCTCATATTCTTGTGCAATACGTCGTAAAATATCTTTTTTCTCGGCTAATTTACCTTCTAAAGATGCATGATGATACATTAAAATTGCCATTGCCGTATCTTCTGAAGATATTTCAGCAACAGCAGTTGCTGCAGGATTTTTAGGAATAAGGATAACTTTTTCATCTTCCTCAAAAACATGTTTTTCATAATTAAGATGTTCAAGCAGAATATTTATATTTTGTTCAAACATTAAAAACTCACGAGTTTTTGTAAAATGAGGCGAGAATAATTTTGTATTTACTAAGTTAACCATATTACAAATATATTCTAATTTGCAAATTTTTCCTTCATCCGCAAGAGCCTTTAAACCTGTAAGGTCTAATTTTTTCATCATATCCTCTGCTGTAAGACAAGCACCTCTTTGCTTCCATTCATAAAAACAAGTATTATTTACTGCATTCACAATAGTAGTTTGATTACCATTAACGTAATAACGATTATCTATAAGTAATGGAGAATTAAATAATTGTTCTATAACTACAAATTCAGAAAATGTATTATATTTACTTTCTAAAATCTCAAAAATATTCTTTCGCATTTATTTTTCCCTTATAATAACATATCTGCAGCATTAAATTTGTTTATGTCAACTTTTGATACATCAATTTCGCCACTCATAAGTTTCGGCAACAAGGCATCCCGAAGTGCCACCAGCCGAGTATTTTCTTGTTGGTTATGCCCAATTAACATATATAATGGTGTCGCATCTTCATTATATTTTTTTACTAGTCCAAGATTTATTTCTTTTATTGGCATATTTTCTATATGTTGAGGGTATATATGAGGTTGGGCAGAACCTGTTTGGGCTTCAAAAATTTCTTGTTGCCTCATTTTCAGAGTAACGTACCAAAAGTATACATATGGTGTAATCGTAGCATCTATAAATGATGAATCAGATGACCAAACAGGTATATGCCATAAATTAACATAACCAGCATTTGCTCCAGAGGCTGAAATGGTTATTACTGGGGTGATTGTATTTGCTTGATTATGATAAGTTGCCGGAGATAAACCTCCAGCCACAACAGGTACGATTCCCTTTACAGCATCTTTAGATAATAAGTTTTTTCCTCTTTTAGGTGATAAATATTCTCCAATGCTTTTATTACCCAATTTTATATCCGGAAAATATTGCTTAAACAAAGCCTGAGCCTGTTGTTCTAAATTATTATTTATCTTACTATTCAGCTCGATTTTATCATCCAGCACACCCAACACCACCGCAATCTTTTTCTGAATATCCATCGGCGGCAACAAGATTTTCATAGGTGCTAATTCAGAAGAAAATGTTATCTGAGGAAATGTGCCGGAACGAGTTTCAGCTAAATGTTGTAACTCACTGATGATATTTTTAGATTTTAAGATATTAAATAAAAACTTAGATAATATCTTTTCTTTATTAGGGCGCAGAACCATTAATTTTGTGGATGCAATATAGTTAGATGTATCATCAAAATCTACGTAAGCAAATCTTTTGTTTGCAGGCCTTATTTCAGAGTACAAAATATCATCTTTTTTGAAAGTTTTTTTGAATTGTCCTTTTAATTTTTCATTTTTTACAAGTTCATGATTCAAAATTTTTCCTTCTAAAACATCAGAGGTATTAACCAATACAACATGCTCATCCTTGTTGTGATATGTCTCAGAAATAGATGAGCAAACATCCCCCAATCTAACTTCTTGCCATTTAGTCATTAAACTTCCTTTATAATAATTATTTTCTATCTTTTGAGGTTAACCTATTGTTTATCATATCTATCAATAATAAAGTTTTTTCATTTTGAGGTAAAGCCTCAATTTGTTTTATCCATATTTCTTTATCGGCAAGAGTAATATAATGTTTATTTACTCTACACATATAATCTCTTAATGCATTTATCGCATTATCTATATCACCCAACATTATACATAATTCTGCTAAATTATAATAATTTACATATATTTTTTCATCTAAACTGATTGATTCTAAAATACATTTTTTAGCATTTTGATAATCTTTTATACCAATATATGCACATCCTAGATTAGCCAACACACCAGCATCTCTTTTTATTTTTAAGCATTCTTCTAAATCGTTAATGGCCTTTTTATACTCTTCTTTCTTTAAATATACTTCTGCACGTAAAGATAAATTTTGTATTGTCTTCATAATTTCAATAGATGAACTTATAGTGCCTATTGCCTTATCATAATTCTTACTAGATATATCATGTGCTATGTTTATAGATATACCTGAAAGCATTGAATTAGCTTTAACCTCTTTTGCAAGATTTTCAACTTCTTGAAGTTGCTTTCTCATTTCATCCACATTAACTGAAGTCTGTTCTTTCTGAGTTTTGCATTCTGCTATAATCTTATCAATTTCTCTTTTTTTATCTTCAAAAAACTTTACAAAACAAATAGGAACTATAATTGCAAAGATACCAACCATAATAGCCAACATAGAGAGCCAAAAATTTAGATAGTAACTTTGATGTTCAAAATACTTTTCCAAAAATTGTTTATATTCATATTTCTGCATATCATCAATGGGCTTAACTACATTATTAGTAGCTATATGATACGATTGATTAGTTGCATCATTAACAATCGTCAATGTTTCAATAAAATTTTTATTTGCAATAATACTTTCTTCAACTAATGTCCTAATACTTAAATATTGCCATATAGTAAGAGCCACCATTGTAGTACAAAGAATTCCATATGTAATAACTGCATATTTTAATATAGGATAGACTTTTATATTTCTTAAAACTAATTTTAAATTTTTCATCATTTTTCGACCTTGTTTTTCCTATGCTTGTTTACTTACAAATCTTCATTTACCCTAATATTATCACATTACAAATTGGAAATGTATATATTTTTTTAATTTCTACCCATTATTCAGCACGCTTAAAATTACTTGTTTCATCGTTTCTTTTTCTTCCGGCTTGCTTTCGGCAATTAAGATCGTAAGAGTAAATAATGTTGTATTATCAATAAGTTGAATATTGTTTTGATAGAGAATTCCGTTTTTATCCAGAAAATACAAAAAACAGGCCGCGCCAATCCGCTTATTACCATCTGTAAAGCTATGGTTTTTAACTAGAAAATAGAGCAACATTGCCGCTTTTTCTTCTAACGAAGGATAACATTCTTGCCCTCCGAATGTCTGATAAATTTGGTTAATAGAGCTGTCAAAACTATCATCTTTGGGGTTTGCGAATACGTCAGAACCAAACTCCGGTTTCATTTTATCAATAACGTTCAAAAATTCTTCTTTTTTAATAATCACCGCCGGTTTTGTTGTCTTACCTTTAGTATCAAGAGTTTTGTTATCATAATCATCCAGCAAATCCAGACCGGAAGCAAAATCAGCCATTAAGGCACTTAACTTTTTAGCATCATCTAGATTATCTACCTGATGCTCAATACTTCGGTTTAAGAGCTTAATCGCATTTTGTAACTGTGAAATTTTGGATTTTTGCTCTTGTAACCGTTTTTCATTAACAGCATATCCGTCTACAAGATATTGCTTTAATATCCCTGTCGCCCATTTGCGGAATCTACTTGCTTCTATTGAGTTTGCTCTGTATCCAACAGCCAAAACTATATCTAAGTTATAGAACTCAACAGGTTTATCTGAATTTGGAATGTGCATTTTTTGCACATTGCTTTTTTCCTCAATTTCCCCAGATTTAAAAATATTATTGATGTGCCTTGATACACCGGATCTGTCTATATTAAATAATTTAGCAATTTCTTGTTTATTAAGCCAAATAGTATCTGCTTGATAGTCTATCTGAACATCTATATCGCCATACGATGTATCATATATTTTTAAAGCATTAGTTCCCATTTACTTTATCTCCCAGCCGATTGCTTTCAGCTTTTCGCGGATTTCCGACTGCAAAGCGTCGGACTGCTTGAACATATCCGCAAGCTCGCCTGTCAGGCGTTTCATCTTGTCTTCAAACGGTTCGCCGTCATCTTGCTGTTCTTCAATACCGACATAGCGTCCCGGCGTTAAAATATAATCCTGCGCCGCAATTTCCGCTGTCGTGGCAACGGCGCAAAAGCCTTTGATATTCTCTAATGTGCCGTTTTGAAATGCCGTAAACATATCGGCAATCTTTTTAATATCGGCATCAGTAAAATCGCGGTGCTTGCGGTCAACCATATAGCCCATTTTACGCGCATCAATAAATACAGTGCGTCCTTTTTGTGGCTTATTTTTGCTGATAAACCACAGCGTTACCGGAATTGTAACGCTATAAAACAGTTGCGGCGGCAAAGCGATAATACCCTCTATCAAATCGGCTTCAATAATGTTTTTGCGGATTTCACCTTCGCCGCTGGTTTGGGTGGAAAGCGCGCCGTTTGCCAACACCAAACCGATTTTACCATTCGGTGCGAGATGGTGTATCATGTGTTGAATCCACGCATAGTTTGCATTTCCGGCAGGCGGAATGCCATACTTCCAACGCACATCATCTTGTAACTTATCTTGTCCCCAATTAGAAAGGTTAAACGGTGGATTAGCCATAATAAAATCAAACTTTTCATGCGGGTGCTGGTCATTAAAAAATGTATCCGCCTGATATGGCCCGAAATCAGCATCAATGCCGCGAATTGCCATATTCATTTTTGCCATTTTCCAGGTATCAGCGTTGGATTCTTGCCCATAAACCGATATGTGGTCGCGATTTCCGCCATGTGCCTGTAAAAATTTAACCGATTGAACGAACATTCCGCCGGAACCACAGCAAGGGTCATAAACGCGGCAGTTGTCAAACGGTTTCAAAACTTCCACAATGGTCTTAACAATGCTTGATGGCGTATAAAATTCACCGCCTTTGGTGCCTTCGTATGCGGCAAACTGGGCAATACAGTATTCGTATGTGCGCCCGAGCAAGTCTTTATCTTCGTCGGTCTCAGACATATCAATATTGTTGGTAAAGAGGTCAACAACATTGCCTAAAACACGTTTATCTAGGTCTTGGTTGGCATAATTCTTAGGCAGAACATTCTTAAGCGATTTATTTTCAGCTTCAATGGCTCGCATGGCATCATCAATAATAATGCCGATTTCAGGAGTATGTGCCGCTTCAGCAATTTTACTCCAACGAGCGGCTTCCGGAACATAAAATATACCTTCCATTGTGTAGGCATCTTTTTCATCTTCAAAGCCATCGCCCTCTGCAACTAGCTGATTATAGCGTTTTTCAAAGGCCGCAGAAATATAACGCAAAAAAATAAGCCCGACAATTACTTTTCGGTAATCTGCCGCCGGAATATGTCCCCACAGCTCACATGCCGCATTCCAAATTTGCTTTTCAAAACCAATATTGGCGTTATTTTTTTCTGCCATTTTAGACCTCTTAATTTTGTAAAATTATAAACTGTTGCGATTATGATATTTACTAAGATTTTAAAAGTCAAAATAAATATCGCTGTTTCCGCCAAAATCTAAGAGGCCGGCTATAAAAAAAACGCAAAGGGGAGGATGGTGGGCACTGCAAGACTGACTACGCTAACGCTCCGCCGACGCGTCGTTCACAGCCTTTGGCTGCCGGCGTTCTGCCGCCCGCCTTTCTCTCGCTCTCAAACTTGCTTTCTCGCAAGTTCGAGGACCTTTTAAAATGCCCACAAAAAAACCACTCCTAAAGAGTGGTCTTTATGGTGGGCACTGCAAGACTGACTACGCTAATGCTCCGCCGACGTATCGTTCACAGCCTTTGGCTGCCGGCGTTCTGTCGCCCGCCTTTCTCTCGCTCTCAAACTTGCTTTCTCGCAAGTTCGAGAACCTTTTAAAATGCCAACAAAAAAAACACTCCTAAAGAGTGGTCTTTATGGTGGGCACTGCAAGACTCGAACTTGCGACCAGACCGTTATGAGCGGCCGGCTCTAACCAACTGAGCTAAGTGCCCAACCAGATAACAGCGTTAACATAAAATAATAAAAAACTTTAGTCAAGAATTATTTTGCAACTTGACACATATTGCAAATTAAAAACAGAAAACGAACGATTGAGAATAAAAAAAGAATCGTGTATTTTATAAAAAACAACAATACTAAAGGAAATACACGATGGATAAAGAATACAATAAAAGAAAGTAAAAGTTTTTTTGCCAGCCTTATTGTTCGGCTGACAAAGGTTCTATTGAAAATAGAAACAAAATTTTACATCAGTTTTTGCCTAAGAAAACTAATTTTGATTTGCCTTCTCAAGATACTCTTGATAATATTCAGAGGTCTATCAACAATAGACCCCTGAAATTACTTGGTTGGAATACACCTTCCTCCGCTTTCTCGTTCGTTTAGCAACTTTAATCTACAAAGTGCTAAGATGAAAACCACACCGAAAAAATTGCTGATTGCAGGTAAATAATAGCATATTGTGTCGGGCAAACATTAGAGTTTCCAATAAATATATGGTTTTCTGTAAGGCAATTAATGAAACTTCACACGCGCGTTTTATGCCTTGTTTCATTTATTTGCCAGTGAAAAAAAAGTCACATAGATTATCGGAAGCTGAACAATCACAAGCTAAAGCCGCTTTATCCGGAGATATGGGAATTTGATTATCCTTGGCGCAAGCATAGGCAGAGCCTTTTCCAAAAGCAGATCCGTGAAGACAATCAGTAAGACTCAACTCCATATTTGTTAGAAGATTATTAATATTATCCTGTGTCTGTATACCAACTGCGCCAAAATAATTTTGCCAGGCCTGTGTTGCCAACTCAATACAGGCATCTTCAGGAATATGTCTTATTGCTATTGAATAAGCTCTCATTTCACCATCCATATCATCAATATCAAAATGCGTACCATCATACCAAGCAGCGGTAATTATAACTTCTCCATTAAAAGCATTTTTTATTTCACCATTTTCATCATACATTTCCGCCGGAATAATTCCAGAAGCTTTCAAATCAATATCACTTAAACTCGCGTAATTTTTTTGATTAGCGTATAATGTTTTTATGTTATTGGCTATTGTTATAACTTCATCAATAACTTTATTGGTTTTGAACTTGGTCATTGCTTTGGAATAACCGGCAATACCACCAACGCTTAAAACACCGATGATGGCCAGAACTCCCAACATTTCAATCATCGAACGACCATAATCTCTCGCCCCGTGCTGGAGAGAGTGGCACGACAGTGCCGAGTGAGGGGTATTTATTAAATTGCAAACAGCTCTTAACCATCGTCCCAATCTATTGTCATTGCCGGACGAGATCCGGCAATCTAGATTCGCGGGTCTGTGCCCGCGAATGACACTAAAGAAGTGCCCGTTAATGACGCAGAAAAGGTGTTTTAAAACCTTGCAACAAATACTAAGCCAACACCTCCAGCTACCGTCATTCTCAGGCTTGTCCTGAGAATCTTGTGCGAACCGACACTTATGTAATAATAAGGCAAATTTATTGACTAGGTTAGTACCTTGTTGCAACAAGATTCTAGGCACAGGGTCTAGAATGACCATAGAGCGGTGTAAACGAGTACTTTTTTCAATGCTAAAATTTTTCAAAAAATCAATAAAAACGTCTGTAGCGGCAAAAAATGTGCCTTTAATCAGACATTTAGGATTTGCAGAGAGAGAGAGAGACCTTTTGATTGCTTATTTTTCATCTTTCTTTCCTCATAAAATTAGGTGAATTGTTAAACACCTTAATTATAGCAAACACTCCTTAATAAATATATAACTTTTAATCCAAGCTAATAAAAATAATTTTGCTTATGGTAACAGGTGTAGACTTATATATTTTATAAAAATCTAAAATTTTTTCAAAAAAATCTTTTACCCACTTGCACTGTCAAAAATTGCTCCCTATATACATTTTTAGAAATGAAACAGGAGGATTTAAAATTATGAGTAATAAAGTTATAGGTATTGACCTCGGTACAACAAACTCTTGCTTTGCCGTTATGGAAGGTAAAGAAGCTAAAGTTTTGGAAAACTCCGAAGGCGCGCGCACAACGCCGTCTATGGTTGCTTTCACCGATACGGAACGTTTGGTTGGCTATCCGGCAAAACGTCAGGCTGTTACCAATCCGGAAAATACCTTGTTTGCCATTAAAAGATTGATTGGCCGTCGCTATGATTCGGCTGAGGTTGAAAAATTTAAGGAACATTGTCCGTTTAAAATTGTTCCGGGCGACAACGGCGATGCTTGGGTAGAAGTTAAAGGCCAAAAATATGCGCCGTCTCAAATTTCGGCTATTGTTTTGCAAAAAATTAAGGAATATGCCGAGAGCTATTTGGGTGAAAAAGTGGAAAAAGCCGTTATTACTGTTCCGGCTTACTTCAATGACTCGCAACGTCAGGCTACTAAAGATGCCGGTAAAATTGCCGGATTGGAAGTTTTGCGTATTATCAATGAACCGACAGCCGCTGCTTTGGCTTATGGTATGGATAAAAAAGCTTCCGGCACAATCGTTGTTTATGACCTTGGTGGTGGTACATTCGATGTTTCCATTTTGGAAATCGGCGACGGCGTGTTTGAAGTTAAAGCCACAAACGGCGATACGTTCTTGGGCGGTGAAGACTTTGACCAACGTATTGTTAACTATTTGGCGGACGAGTTCAAAAAAGACAACGGCATTGATTTGCGCGGTGACAGACTTGCTTTGCAACGTTTGAAAGAAGCTGCCGAAAAAGCTAAAATTGAATTGTCTTCAACAACTCAAACCGAAATCAATTTGCCGTTTATCACTGCGGATTCAACAGGTCCTAAACACCTGAACATTAAATTAACCCGCGCTAAATTAGAATCTTTGGTTGACGATTTGATTGAAAAAACCGCGATTCCTTGTCAAAAAGCTTTGTCCGACGCCGGATTGAAAGCCAGCGATATTAGTGAAGTTATTTTGGTTGGCGGTATGACTCGTATGCCGAAAGTTCAAGAAAAAGTTAAAGAAATTTTCGGCCGCGAACCGCACAAAGGTGTAAACCCTGATGAAGTTGTTGCCGTCGGCGCAGCTATTCAAGGCGGTGTTTTGATGGGTGACGTTAAAGACGTGTTGCTGTTGGATGTTACTCCGTTGTCTTTGGGTATTGAAACTTTGGGCGGCGTGTTCACTCGTTTGATTGATCGTAACACCACTATTCCGACCAGAAAGTCGCAGGTATTCTCTACGGCTGAAGATGGTCAAACCGCGGTAACCATCAGAGTGTTCCAAGGTGAGCGTGAAATTGCCGCACACAACAAATTGCTTGGCCAGTTTGATTTGGTTGGTATTCCGCCTGCACCGCGTGGTATGCCGCAAATTGAGGTAACTTTTGATATTGACGCCAATGGTATTGTAAATGTATCGGCAAAAGATAAGGCTACCAACAAGGAACAAGCCATTCGTATTCAAGCTTCCGGCGGTTTGAGCGATGCGGAAATTGACCAGATGGTTAAAGATGCCGAAGCCAATGCCGAGTCTGACAAAAAGCAAAAAGAATTGGTAGATGCTAAAAACCGTGCCGAAAGTCTGGTTCACGAAGTTGAGAAGAACTTGAAAGAATTTGGCGATAAGGTTGCCGAAGCTGATAAAAACAGCATTACCGCTGCGGTTGAAGCTGTAAAAGCCAGTATGGAAAAAGAAGACCTTGAAGACTTGAAGTCTAAGACCGACGCTTTGATGCAGGCTTCTATGAAATTGGGCGAGGCTATGTATAAGACACAGCAGGCTCAGGGGGCACAGGGTGCGGCTCAGGGCGCAGACACCGGAGCGGCTTCCGGCGAACAGCCGAAGAAAGATGACAATGTAGTTGACGCTGATTTTGAAGAAGTTAAATAACGTTGTTTTGTTAAAGAAAATATCCGTTTCAGCAATGAGACGGATATTTTTTTGCTTGTTGACATTTATCCTGAAAAACATATACTGAACTAAATGTTAAATTTTTAATTCTTAATTTTTATGACAAACAATATTATTAAATTTTCGCAGAAGAACATCCCAAAAATTAAAGCCGGTATGTTTTGGTATGACGACGACACTTTTTCAGCTGATTTAATTGCAGATAAAAAAGTTAAAGCCGTTGTTGAATTGGTGGATGCCGGTTTGGGTGTAGTTTACGGTGATCTTTTGGTACCTGATAAAAAAATGAAGTGGGCTAAAGCTGAAAAATATATTGAATTTTTCAACGAATATACCCGAACTGATGATTATTGGGTAAGAAAGAGTTTGTGCGAATATATGGTAAATATATTTGCAGAAGATGATATGCAACGCTACATTCTTGAATTTGTCGGCAGCAAGCATATGGGTTCTCCAAATGAAAAAATCTGTTTATATGATGATTTTCAGTATCTTGATGTAAAATCTTCTGCGGATAAAATTCAAACTGCCTTTGAAAAACTGCAAAAAACTTCTCGTTTTGATGAAGTGAAAGGCTTTTTCAAAATAGCGAGGAAAAGAAATTATTGGACTGAAACATCCGGAAAAATAGAACGATGGAATTTGGCTTTTGTGCCGTCTATTGCCGGAAGAAAAATGTATGTTCGTCCGGTTTTAGCAATGGCTATTTTTGAATGGTAAGTAATAAACAGTTCTGAAATTTGATTTTCAGAGCTGTTTTTGCTTTAAAATCGTGTAAGATTTTGTTTTTGGCTTGCATTCGGTAAATAAAAAAACTAAGTAGAGGGGTAGATGAATTAATTGGACGAGAAAAATGGTCGAAACAGAATACTATGATTTGTTGGAAGTGAGCACCACAGCCAACTCAGAAGAAATTAAAAAAGCTTTCCGCAAACAAGCAATGAAATATCACCCCGACAGAAACCCTGGTGATAAAGAAGCCGAACAGAAGTTTAAGCAAATTAACGAAGCGTATGAGGTTTTGAAAGACGAGCAAAAACGCGCGGCTTATGACCGCTATGGTAAAAACGCGTTTGCCGGCGGCGGAATGGGCGGCGGAAATCCGTTTGGCGGCGGGTTTGATTTTAACAGTGGCGGTTTTGCCGATGTGTTTAACGATATTTTTTCCGAATTTATGGGCGGTGGCGCGCGTCAGCGTTCATATAGCCAACGCGGCAGCGACTTGCGTTATAATTTGAATATCACATTGGAAGAAGCTTTTAACGGGGTGGAAAAAGAAATTGTTATTCCAACTACCAAAGAATGTGAAACTTGTCACGGTCACGGTACCAAAGACGGTAAAGAACCTGAAATATGCCCGACTTGCAAGGGGAGTGGTAAAGTACGCACTCAACAAGGCGGATTTTTTGTTTTTGAAACAGCTTGCCCAAATTGTAAGGGCACAGGGCGGGTGATTAAGGAAACTTGTTCTGATTGTCGCGGAGCCGGTCAGGTTAAAATCAATAAAAAGCTGAAAATAAACATTAAGGCCGGTATTGAAAGCAATATGCGGATTCGGGTAGCCGGTGAGGGAATGGCCGGTATTCACGGCGGTGAAAATGGTGATTTGTATGTTGGTATTGTGGTTGAGCCGCATAAGCTTTATGAGCGTCACGGCGATGATTTATACACGGCGATTCCAATTTCCGTAAGTTGCGCCATTTTAGGCGGTGAGGTGGAAATTCCGGCAATTGACGGAACAAAAGTTAAAGTGGAAGTTCCGGCCGGAACTCAAAATGATACGCTGATAAAAGTAAAAGGGCAGGGTATGCACTTGTATGATTCTGAACGCCGCGGAGATTTATATGTCAGTGCGAAAGTGATTATTCCGACTAAGCTTAACGCCAAACAAAAAGAGCTGATGGAAGCGTTTCGGGCAGAAAACAAAGACGATTCGTGTCAACCTGAACTGAAAAGCTTTTTTGAGCGTATAAAAGATTTGTTTAAATAATTTTTTATAATGGCACATAAAAAAAAGATTACCACCTCACAGGCAGTAATCTTTTTTTTGTAGATGTTAGAAACCATATCTCTTCTTATGCAAATGACCGGCCGCCACCGAAGCCAACGCAACAAAAGCGGAAACGCCGGCTATCATAAAAGCGTAAGCTGCAACAGTAAGATTTCCACTGAAACCGAAAATCCAAAACAACAGAATGCCAATTTCAGAGATAAATAGGCTAACACACCAAATTTTTTCAAACTTTGTCATAAAATCAACGGGTTAATTTTAAGAGAGATGTCCTTTAACATATCCCGCTCTCTCTTTTAATTAAAAAAAATAAAAAACAAGTAACGGAAATATAGAGTGAAACATCTAAGCTTAAAAAAGCGCGGATAAAGACAAATTTACACACTAATAACCATAATACTTGAAAAACAGCCACATTATATCACGCAAATTATTTATCGACAAGAAAAAAAGACAGAAGTATAGATAATATCTGACTTTTTTTTACTTTACATATAACATCCGATTTTTAGAGCTAAATGTCTATTTGATAGCCATTATCTCGTTCAACTAACTGTGAAACCACATCAAAATCGGCGGAGTTGCACGAATAGATGGTGTATAAAGTTTCACCGGCTTTAACTCGGTCTCCGGTTTTTTTGTGTAAATCAACGCCGGAACCCAAACACTGAGTGGCACCGGCATATACTCCGATTTTGTTGATTGTTACGTTGCTTATGCTTTTCACCACCCCATCATAAGGAGCTACAACATCTCGCACATATTGCCCCAGAGCCGGAACTTCATTGGCACCTTGAGAGTTGACAATTTTTTGAAAAGCTTCAAAGGCGCGTCCGCTTTCTAAGATTTCCTTTGCTAAAGCATAGCCCTGTCCGCCGCGCAATTGCGGATCAAATTCTAAAACGCGTCCGGCTAAAAATAGGGATTTTTCTTTCAAATCAACAGGAGCGTCATCATAGTTGCGTAAAACTTTCATAACATCACGCGCCTCTAAAACCGCGCCCAAGCCGTTTCCAATCGGCTCGCTGCCATCGGTAATTACGGCATCAATCTGTAAACCCAACATATCTCCGATATATTCAACTTGTTTACGGATGCGAATTGCCTCATTTGTCGAATGGATTCGCGCGTTTGCGCCAACCGGAATGTCTAAAACCAAATGACTGACGCCACTTGAAATCATCATCGCCAAAATAGAGGCAATAACCAACTCATTTTGGTTTATACCAAGTTGACTACGCACATTTTGAAGTATGTGATTAACTTTTGTTTCTTCCAAGGTGTCATAATTAACCAGTGCGCCGTTATTTTCTCGTACCAATTTTTGAAATTTAGCAGCATTAAAGTCCACATTGGCCAAAGCTCCCATAGTATCGGCAACACCGGCGCAGGAAGTCAGAGAGCGAATTGCCGGTTTAGCCATAGGCAAACCATAGGCGGAAACAATTCCCAAAATAATCAAATCGGTTTTATTTCCGGCAACACCGCCTAAGCAATGCTGATTGACCACCATATTTTTTTCGTCCCAGTGCAAAACCTTTTGTGCAACCAAAGCTTCGGTTAAGGAAACCAATTCTGTCGCGCTCATAGAAGCGGAACACGCCACCAAAAAGGCCGATATATCGGTTTGAGAATAGCGTCCCGAGGCAATATCGTTAATAATTGCCGCATATTCTCCGGAAGTTAAAATTTCTCCAGCTATTTTGCGGTGAAGAGCCGCGCTACTCGCCGACGGTGCTGCCAGATTTATATTGATTTCCGAGCCTTCCGATAAGTTTAGAGCGTTAAAAGCATCATCATTTAAACCTATTTCATCGGCGGATAATAAATTGTCATCATCTGCAATTTGCAGAAAAGCATAAATAATTTTTCCGCCTTTCTGCAGTTCAATTCGCGTTATTTTATTGATGTCATCAACCCGATATTGTGAGCAATGTTTATGAATATAGGCAATATTTTCCCCAAATGAATTAACAGGTATATGTTTTACTTTTAACATTCAAACCTCACTATTAACGATATACTAAAACAATTCCGGCTCCATCTTGACAAACATTGGCGGCGGCACCAATTCCTAAAGGTGCCGGATAAGACGAATTGCCCACGATGCCGATTGCTTTGTTAGAAGTTGAAGAGCCCTGAGAATTTATTACTTTTTTGGTTATATCTGTAACACTCGCTTTGGCTTTTACATTACTGACAACACCCATTCCCAAAAAGCCGCTTGAAGACGGGCCGCCCCAGTTGTTTGTAGACATTTGCATACAAGTTTCTTCTGACAAATTATCAATAGTTACGGCAAACACTCCATTGTCAGAATAATAAACAACGTCAAACGCCGAGTTTGCGGTTCCGCATAAATTTCCGCCACAATCATCATAACCATTGTATAATGCGCTAGGCAGTCCCTTGGCGTTTCCTAAATAAGAAACCATTGAGCCGCTCGTATATCCGTCAGCTAAATATTCCCGAACCATTTTTTTGGCGTGACTGGCTAAATCTCCGGTTTCGTCAATAATTTGCGTTGCCTCATAAGAATCTTGCATTTTATTTATCATATTTATGCCGCCAACACTCAAAACACCGATAATCGCTAAGACACCCAGCATTTCAATCATACTACGTCCTTGTTCGTTCATATTTTTCATCTCTTATTCCTTTCTGTTAATTACATACAGCCCTTAAAATCAATGTGTATATTATTCTTTTTTCTGCTGCAAGCTTTTACGGCTGTGGCCATATCAATAGCATCGTAAAACTTTCTGTCGTTAAGCATTATATATTCAAAACCCAGGTTATTATTTTTCTTTATAATATTTGAAGTTACCAATTTCATACAGTCAGTGTCACCGAGGCCGATAATTTGAACACTAAACCCTGTTAAAACGGAAGAAACAACTCCCGATTCATATATAGTATATGTTGCGTCAGAATCTCCGATAAATTTACTTTTACCGTCATATTCCCAATTTTTAGGGTAGGCGTTATTTTTATACATAAACATTGAGAGATTCCCTCTGCCATCGGTATCGTAGGCTTCATCATATTGGCACGACATTTTTTTTGCCAAATTAACAAATTCGGCTACATCGGCAACTAACTGTGCTGATTTTTGACTTGCCTGCATACGTCCTATCACTTGCAAGCCCCCCACACTTAAAACGCCGATAATGGCTAAAACGCCTAGCATTTCAATCATTGAACGACCTGTCTCGGATATTTTTATCATTAAATTCTCCTCAAATAAGATAACAAGAAAACAGCTCCGTTTCAGAACTGTTTTCTTGTCGCTGTTTTTATTTTCTGTCTTTAGGCTTCATAACCTCAGGAGCTTTTTGCACCTGTTTAATTTGGTTGGTAACCGGTTTATAAACGGTTTGCTGCCACGGGCTTTCTTCAACATATTCGTGTCCGCAAATACTTATACCCAAGCTGCGTAAAGCCGTTTCAGTCGGAATAAATATATCTAATCCGTCGTTAGTTTTTACACCGGAAGGAGCCATACCGTTTATGGTGCAATCCTTATAAATCAGCGCGCCTCCCACTGTTACGTTTTGAATAAAGGTATTGGCTAAAATTTCCGCACCTTTAGCTTCGGTGTAACGATAACCTTCAACTCTCGCGCTGTTTTCCAGATAGTCTTCACCATCTTTAAAGTCGTTAACATCTAACAAACCCAAAGTCAAGAAACCGTTTCGTCCCACTTCCGGCAAATTCAGATTTAAGGCCAACGGAGTATATTTAGTGGCTTTGTCAAGCATAAACAATGCGGTGTTTTTAATCGGGTTAATGCGTACCGCTCTGGCATTAAGCTTATCTCCGCGAACAGTGAAAATTTCATAGTTGTTGTTTGCTTTGTCAACCAAATCACCCGAAGTCAAAATAAAGCGGTCAGAAATCAGCAATCCGGCACCTTTGCGTCCGTTAGGGCTTTTTATTTGCACAATTGACGAGCGTAGACGATAAATAGTTTCCGGCGACAATTGTTTGCACGGGTCTGTGGCGTTGACGCAGAAATTATCCAAAGCTTTGACATCACCGGTATCAATCCAAGTGTCGTCAACCACTTGACACATTCCGTCGGCCTTAACATTGCCGTTTTCATCAATGCACGAATTAATCAAGTCAGTAGTGCTGACAACATTGCCGTCTTCAACTATTTCATCAATAATAACTCCGCCGTCGGCAATAACTCCGCCGTCTTCTTCAATAATTTGCGGTGTTTCCACAACTTCAACAGGAATAGGAGTGGTACAAGGAGCACAGCCGCTGGCAATATAGCCGCCGTTTTCATAAACTTCCGGCATCATAGTCATATTTTGTGTTTGACATTGGCAAGGCTGACAAGGCTGGCACATTGCCGGATTAAATTCCGGTCGGCCGATTTCACAGCGTGTTGCGCACTGATATTCTTGTTTATATCCGCATTTAGCCGGATCTAAAGCTCTTTCTTCTTCAATTAAGGCTAAACGCTGCGCTGTCATATCTTCAGGTGAAACTCGGGTTGAAAGACGTTCTTCAAACCCCGGCAAATTGCGTAAATTGCCGGTTGCGTCGGCAAACGCTCTTTCAATCAGTTTAATTTCGCCGTTTACTTCGCCTTCATCAAGTTCGCCATAACCGGTACTTTCGCCTTTCCAATAAATTTTGGTTTGTGTCAAATCCATCAATCTCCAAACCACGGTAATTTCGGAAGAGCCTTTGCGTTCGTTGTTCTTTTGAGCTTTATCCCAATTATATTCATCACAAATGTTCATAAAATAATCGGTGATTTCGGCGGTCAACACATATTCCGGAAGTTCGGAAGGTGTGTTTTCTAAGCACAAATCGTGCGGCATAGGCAAAACTTTATAACAATCGCCGACAACATCTTCAAACACGCTGTTAAAGGCTATGTTTTTTTCTAAAACACGTCCTTTGTTCAGAGTTGCTTCTTTGTCATAGCGGCGGCAACCGAAAATGCGAAAACGATAATTTCCCAATTTGGTTGAATAAGGTTCATCGATTCCATTCTTTTTGATGCGAAAATCAACGTGCGCCAAAGCTAAAGGAGCCATCTGGCAACAGTTGCGCATTGTTGCTTCATAAACCACAGGCGTGTAAGGAACATAATTCTTGATTTTTATTCTTTCCGGCTGCCGTTCAGAACATTTTTTGCAAGGTCCGGGGAACAGACTGCCGTCTTTTGTGCAGGATTTGCACGGTCCACCGGGAAACAAGCTGCCGTCTTTATCATTGTTATCGCAGCCGACGCACGACCCGCCCGGAAACAAACTTCCGTCACGATCTTCCTGCTGAGCGACTTTTGCGCCATTGCCATAACCGGCTGCTATTGCCGCTGTGCCAAGCAAGCTTATTCCTGCCACTATCACGGCCAAATATGATATTTTGCGAGATTTATTCATAAATTTGTTCTCCTATACCTGTTTAGATGGCATTACATAACGATATGACAATGCCTCCGCTATATGTATTTTAGATACATTTTGTTCATTTTGCAAGTCTGCAATTGTGCGTGCCAATTTTAAAATGCGATGATAAGCTCGAGCCGACATTTTCATTTTATCGGCAAAGCCTATCAACATTTTTTGCGTTTCCGCATCAAGCTTTGTCACTTCTTCCAATATATCACCTTTTAACTGAGAGTTAGTGTGCAATGTCGGAAATCCTAATTTTTTGAAACGTTCTTCCTGAATTTTACGCGCGGCAATCACTCGTTTGCGAATAACGGCCGAACTTTCGCCTTTTTTGACTTCGGAAATTTCCCACGGGCTGACAGGCGGAACTTGAATGTGAATATCAAATCTGTCCATCAAGGGGCCGGAAATTCGTGATTGATATTCTTCGGCACATTTGGGTGCGCGCGAACATTCTTGTCCCTGACACCCCAAATAGCCGCAACGGCACGGATTCATTGCCGCAATCAGCTGAAAATTTGCCGGATATTGAGTGTGACAGTTGACTCTGGAAATGCTGACATAGCCGGTTTCAATCGGTTGACGCAAAGCTTCCAGCGTGGCGCGGTTAAATTCCGGAAGTTCATCTAAAAACAGTACACCGTTATGGGCTAGTGATATTTCCCCTGGAACACCTTTACGCCCGCCGCCGATAAGAGCCGGTGTAGATGCGTTGTGATGCGGGTCACGATAAGGACGTTCAAAACTTATTTCACCATTTTTCAGCTCGCCGGCAATAGAATGAATCATACAAGTTTCCAAAGCTTCTTCAGTTGTTAACGGAGGCAAAATGGTTGTTAAACGCGAGGCCAACATAGATTTTCCTGCCCCCGGAGTGCCGACCATCAACATATTGTGCGCGCCGGCAGCGGCAATTTCCAACGCTCTTTTAGCCGTTTCCTGACCTTTAACATCAGACATATCAAGCGTGGAAACAGTGCTTTTTCTCTGGCGTATTTCCGGTTTTGGCAGTTGTTGCACTCCCTTAAAGTGATTAATAAGAGCAAGCAAACTCGGGGCGGCGACAATATCTTGCAATCCGGACCAAACGGCCTCGCTGCCTTCTGCTTCGGGGCAAACCAAACCTTTATGGCGGCGATTCGCGTGAATTGCCACCGGCAAAACTCCGTTGACAGGCATAATTGCACCGTCTAAACCTAATTCACCAATCACAATGTAATCGGAAATTTCTTCCGGCGGCACCACGCCCAAGCCGGCCAAAATTGCCAGAGCAATAGGCAAATCGAAATGCGAGCCCTCTTTAAGTAAATCTGCCGGAGCCAAGTTAATTATTATTCTTTTAGCCGGAAGTTCAATACCAATGGCATTTAAGGCGGCGCGCACGCGTTCTTTGCTTTCGGCAATGGTTTTGTCGGGCAAACCGACAATTGTAAACGCCGGAAGACCGGACGAAATCTGCAATTGTAAATCAACGTCCAGCGTATCCAATCCGTTAAAAGCTATGGTATTAACATGAGCCTGCATTGTTTTTCTTTACTCCTACCACCTTGGCACGGTTTCGCCGTTGCGCCAACGCCGTGTCGGAAAACTACCGGCTTTAAGCGCGTCATATTTTGACGACATTGTCGGCACATTGCGCAATTGTGTGTAGCCGGCACATTCCAAGCGTTCTATACACTCGGCAATTTGCTCGTTATTGCCGCGGCAATAGGCTAACACGCGGGTTTGCAAATTTTGCATAACCACCTGATTCGGATAATATTTATTGTTTAGCACATCAGGAAATTCGCCTTCAATGTCATCGGCAGAAATTTCCTCATCTTCATCATCTTTAGTTTTACCTTCAATCTTGTTGTTTTCGATTAAAGTCTGTTCTTCAAGCTTTTCTTCTTGTTCGTTCAATCGGGCTAATTCAGCCGAAGATTCTGCATAGCCGTAAATTTGCGGAATGTAATCCATACACCCCGGAACTTGATAGGCACCGGCATCGTCATAAACCACCACCATTGTTTCTTGTTGACAAGATGGATAGGCATAGCCGTCCGGTTCGGTCTGAGAATAATTTTTTTGCGAAGTTCCGTCAATTTCAACACAGGCGGCTAAAAACACCGCGCTGAATCCGATTAAAAACTTTTTCAAATTTATCATATTTCCTCTGCTAAAAAGCCATTTTTTGTCAGCATATATCTAAAACGTTAAAATAATATTTAAGAAAAGCGGATAAAAAATAAAAAAATCCTTGCATTTACGGGTGTTTCGTGTATATTAACCCACGTCCCTTGCCGAAATTTATGGTTCGGCTATACATTAACCGACTCTGCCAAGAGTCATTTGTTGAGTAATCCATAAGGAGATATTAAAAATATGGCAAATTATGAAAGCGTTTTAATCGCTCGTCAGGATCTCGGCGCATCTCAAATTAACACTCTCGTTTCAGATTTGAGCGAAGTGATTAAAAAAGAAGGCGGCGAAGTAGTAAAAGTTGATAATTGGGGCTTGAAAAATTTAGCTTACCGTATCAAGAAAAACCGTAAAGGTTATTATGTTTTGTTAAACATTGTTGCTCCGGCTAAAGCTGTTGCAGAATACGAAAGACTAATCAGATTAAACGAAGATGTTATTCGTTATATGACAGTCAAAGTAGAAGATTTCAATAACGATATGGCTTCAGAAGAAGATTCTGCTGCCGTTGCAGAAGCATAAGGAGTTTACAACAATGGCTAAACAAACATTTTTCAAAAGAAAAACTTGTCCATTTTCAGGTGAAAACGGCTTGAAAATTGATTACAAAGATGTAAAACTTCTGTCTCGTTACGTTTCAGAAAAAGGTAAAATTATTCCTTCACGCATCACCTCTGTTTCTGCTAAAAAACAAAGAGAATTGGCTCGCGCTATCAAACGCGCTCGTTATATTGCTTTGTTACCGTATGTTGCTATGTAGGAGGATATGATGGAAGTAATTTTACTCGAACACGTAGAAAAATTGGGCAGAATGGGCGATAAAGTTAATGTTAAAAACGGTTACGCCCGTAACTATTTGTTGCCTCAAGGTAAAGCTTTGCGCGCTACCGAAAACAATATGGCTTATTTTGAAGCTCAAAAAGCAGCTTTGGAAGCTCATAACCAAGAATTGTTTGAAACAGCTTCTAAATTGGCAGAATCTTTGAATGGCTTTAACGCTGTGTTGATTCGTCAAGCTGCCGAAACAGGTCAACTTTATGGTTCTGTAACTATTCGTGACATTGCTGCCGCTATTAAAGATGCCGGCTTTGATGTTGCCCGTCGTTATGTTTATTTGGAAAAACCTATCAAAGATTTGGGTATTTACCAAGTAAAATTGAACTTGCATCCGGAAGTTTCTCAAACAATTTTGATTAATATTGCCAGAACTTCGGAAGAAGCTAAAAAGCAAGCTAAAGCTTATAACCAAGAATAATTTTTATTCGGTTGTAAATCAAATTCCCTCCGCTTTATTCGCAGAGGGGATTTTTTTTACCGAGATTAAATTAAGTGTTATCAATTTGCCGATAGACAACGCAGTTTTCGGAATGTCTTTCTTGTAAGTTAAAAAACAATCGTAACATTGCAGCGTTGTGTTTTGTTGCAGGAATCACAAAACTCTTTCATTTGTGTTAAGGTTAAATTGCTTAAGCAATTGGATTTATTACAGTATGCATCACCATAGTAATATCCTGAGCCTCCACCAACCATCAGCATACCATAAATTGTTTGATGTAGCGGTTGAACAATATTATTTAACATTTCAAAACAAATTTTTTCATTGAAATTATCAGACGATTTATTGCCTTGCTCATCTATATTCAGTCCTCCTAAGTTGAAATCAATAATGATTCCTTCTTTAGTAAAAGAGGTATGAATATTGTCTGGTTGCCGATATCTTGCATTAACCCAGTTTCCTAAACTGTCTTGCAGATATGCTGCATCTAATTTCGTCCAAGTGCTTGGTACAAGATTAAGAGTTATGATATAGTCGGTCAAATACTGTTCATATTTGATATTTTTTTGAAAACTTTGACGATATTCAAGCAAGCCGAAAATTAAATCATTATATTCTTGAATTAGTTTATTAACCTTAAATCTTTCCATCGCTTTGCTATAGCCGGCAATACCGCCAACGCTCAGCACGGCGATGATGGCCAAAACGCCTAACATTTCAATCATACTTCTTCCGCACTGCACGCCATCTGCTAGGAATTTTCGCGCTCGTGTACTTTTTTTGTACACGTCGCTTAAAAATCCCGTCGCATCTGACGCACATTGCGGAAGAAGATTTCTAATATGTTTTGTCTGTCTGGTCACTACTTGCGCTTTTCTCACTCGTGTACTACTCTGTACACATTGTTCGAAAAGTGCGGCGTATTGACGCACGACATCCAAACCCTTGAATGTGATGTTGGTTTTCTTTTTATGGTCAAGCACCACTTTATTGTCATTGCCGGACGTGTCCCGAGAATCTTGTGCGAACCGACACTTATGTAATAATAAGGCAAATTTATTGACTAGGTTAGTACCTTGTTGCAACAAGATTCTAGGCACAGGGCTTAGAATGACTGGTGCTAGAATTGCTTGCTTTGTGCCGCCTGCCAGTTTCGTGCTGTGCTTGTTATTCTCGCATACATCATTTTTTCTGCCAAACCCTACAAAAACGTCTGTAGCGGCAAAAAATGTACCTTTAATCAGACATTTAGGATTTGCAGAGAGAGAGAGAGACCTTTTGATTGCTTATTTTTCATCTTTCTTTCCTCATAAAATAGGTGAATTATTAAACATCTAAACTCTAGCAAACTCTTCTTAATAAGTCAATAAAGTCAATATAAATGTTTGCAAAAAGCCAATATTTGTTGCAGAGCTTGGTGCGGTTGGTTTAGCTGTATTTTATTTTTGTCGATATAACAGCAATTATTTTTCTCATCATACAGACAATAAGGTGTCACAAATTTTTTTCCATATACGGGGCTGTCATCAATATGCACGCAAATATTTTCACGTTGACAATATTCCGCTTTGGCTTTGTTCCACAAATTATCGTCAACCTTAAACGAACCATCATCAAAAAAAGCTATTTGGTGTCTTTGTTCGTAATAATCATAAATGCACCATAATTTAGTATAAGGAATTTGATATTGATTCAGATAAGACAAAATTGTTTCGCGCGGTCCGCCGCTGATAATATAAACTTCCAAATTGTTTTTCAGGGCTTCAAGCAAAAATAGCCTGAAAAAATCAGGTTTGACATTTATTACACCGTGAAAGTCTATGCCTATTTTAGTTTTAGTAAGTTGTTTCATTTCCAAAGTTTTTTGCATACCATTCTTTCAAAGAGTTGGGGCTGAGCATAGATAAAGAGTTTATATCCACTTTGGCATTGTCGGCGTTGCCGTTAATTTTGTATGTTGCGGCAAAAATTGTTCCATCTTTGCTGGCGAGTAAATTACCAACCACCGGAATTTTGCCCAAAAAGCGGTTAATGCTATAGGCCGGAGCAATTACACCGTGCATTTTTATGTCATCTGTGGCGCGGTTATAGGTGCCATCGGTGGTTATTCCCACAACGTTTCCTTCTGCCTTAGCCTGTTTCAGAGTTAAAATTTTATACTGATATTCAAAAGGGGCGTTAAAGTGAGTAAAGGTTAAGCCGTCTCCTTTTAACAAATCTAACATCCCCGTAAAAGAGGCAACACTCAACAATTTTGCCACCACTGGGGCGTTTTGAATACTAAAATCGCGTACTTGCATATGACCGATAAATTTTTTATCTGCTTGGCGGCGAGCTTCAATTTTCATTGTTCCGCCAACCATATTATCATATAGCCTTAATACTTTAAGGGTACTGCCGGCATTGTTACTGTCAATAGTTAAATAGTGTTCTTTATTGCCTTTAGGAATGTAATCGAGTTTCAATTTAATTGATTTATCAATACCATAGTTACCAACCATATGCAATTCATCCATACCGATACCATAACGTATTTTTGCACTTCCGGCAAAATTTTGGATTGGGGTTGAATTGTTTGTCCATAAACGATTAACCGTCATAAAAATATCGGTAGTATTGGCTTTTTCCAAGCCATCATCATCATTTTCCTGAACCGGTAATTGTTTGTTGTCTTTTTGACGTTTTTCTTTAACTTTCTCAAAAAATGTTGATAAATCATAGCTCAGGCCGGATATGTCGACTTTCAATTGCGGATTATTGCTGTCTGTAAGACTGACTTTGGCTCGCGCAGAAGTTTTAGGTCCTTTAATTTGATTAATATCAACCGATTTTACGCGTCCGCTTGGATACATACTCAACCCACCGGAAATATTAAATCCGGATTTCTGTAGATTTATGTTTTTAATCGCGGTTATTTTGTCTTTTTTAATTGTGACATCGGCACTGGCCGAAGCGTTTTGTTTCAGCTCTTTCACAAAACCGAGAAAAGCATAATCAATAGCCGCGTTTTTCAAATCTGCTTTCAATTTTATGCTAATGTCGTTGTTTTGCTGCACTGTAATATCGGCGTCAACCAGAGCGTATCCTTCAATATTCGGAGCTTGCAGAATGGCCCAGTCCAATCCCAAAGCCTTTTTAGCAGCGTCGTCAAACTTAAAGGAAATGTTACATTTGCTTTTATATTTTTTTTCGGCAAATTTTTCTTGAATATTCAATTGTATCGGTAAAGAATCGTAATTTGCTTCGCCGGTTAAACTCCACCCCGCCGAATTAACTTCTAAAAGCAGATTAGGAGAAGATAGGGTGTGATTTGGCACAAATTCCGTATTTGATACATCGTGCAAATCGGCTTTGACTTCAATTTTTATGTCTTTAGCGTCTAAATCCTGTTTCAGTTCAAAATCCAATTTTAACTGTACATCAACATTACCTTTAATACTTTTAGAATCTACACCCATTCCGGAGGCAATTTTTAACGGTGGATTGTTTATCAAATTCAGGGCATCTGTAATGCTTGAATTTCCTATCAGATTAATTGAAATAAAGTTGTCTTCTTTATCTAAATCATAAATATTGACATTGCCGCCGGTTATAATAACGCCATCGCTGACGCCTTTGTCCACATCAATTGAAATATTGTGCTGTGTAAACTTAGCTCGGCCGTAAACATTGTGAACTTCCGGCATTCCGTCTAAATAGTGCAGGTCGCCATCTTCCAAATCTGCAATTCCATCTAAACTGAGCAGACCGAAAGATTTTGTTTTATTGTCATATCCGAATTTAAAGGCAAATAGAGCGTTTTTAGCCATACCGGAGGTTAAACCGTCTTTACACCATTGCCACGCCGGCTCAGCCAAATATCTTGGCCAAAAACGCGAAAGATATTCTAAAGAAAATTCATCAATTTCTGCCTTAAATTCCGCTGTTACGCCTTCAAGCGAATGTTCCAGATAATAGTTCTCCAAGCCGTTGGCCTGAAAACTGATTTTGGCTGTCTGCCCCCCCATTTTGAAGTCGGCATTATTTATTTTCAGTTCATCAAAACCTCCGCTGAGTTCTCCGGTCAACATAACTTCATCAATTTCGTAGTTATATTTTTCATCTTTATCAAATGCAATATATCCGTGTCCGCCATCAAGTTCAAAGTTAATTTTTTGCAGCGCATCGCTTAAATAAGCGGCGGCGTTTTCCGGATGTTGTAAAATTTCGGACAAATTAACAATGGTGTCAATTTTCCCGTTTACCGGAACATCAATGTTCAAAGCTGATAACGGAGTGTCTCCAACATTTTTAGAGTCTAAACCTTTGAGTATATCCGACAAGATTAAATCGGAAAAATAAACTTCCAAATCAAGTTTATCATTTGTGGCGTGATATTCGCTTTCAAAACCGACCGAAGCTATTTGTTCGTTCAAATTTACCAGAGCGTCGGCGTTAAGTTCCAAATTAACCAAATTACGGCTAAACTCAAAATTCAAGTCCGACAGCATCCATTTTCGCCCGAGATTAACTTCGTGAAACTCAACTTCAGCACCTTTAATGGTAATATTATTCACATAGCTTTCGGGATAAATTTTCTCTTCCGAATTATAATTGTTTAGAAATTCCTTTAGTTTTTCCACATAAAAGGTGAGTTTTCGTTTATTTACTTCATTAATATTTTCTTTTTCCACCCCATAGTCGGCAAAAATATAAACCGTAGGATTTTCTATGCTGACATCGCTTGGAGCAATAATGCCTTTAAGCAGAGCCCGCAAACTGAAAGAAAGATATAACTTAGGCGCGCTTATTGAAAAATTTCCGTCTTTTTTCTTTAAGTTAATATCCTCTGCCGTAATGCGTAAAGGTTGAATCGAGCGTACAAGCTCCAAATTCACATTACCTAAACCAACGCTGTAATCACTTTCATCATAATTAAGAGCCTGAATGATGTAAGGTTTCAAATATGGCACGGAAACCGGCCCTTTATACAGTGTCCACATAAACAGCAGCAACACCACAAACATACCAACCATAAAAAAATTTAAGGTTTTGCGTAAAAAATATAATTGTGGCGATAATTTTTTCATTAACTTTTCCCAAAATCAGACCAACGGATTTTCACTTTGTATTTTTTGCGCCAGTGCCGCCGACAAGAACAAATCAATGTCACCGTCCAAAACGCCTTTAATATCAGAGGATTCGGCGTTGGTGCGTAAATCTTTTATCAAGCGGTATGGTTGTAAAACATAGGAGCGGATTTGATATCCCCAACCATTGTCCCCCTGATTATCACGCACTTCTTGAGCTTTATCGGCACGCTTTTGCATTTCTCTTTCATATAAGCGCGCTCTAAGCATTTTCCAACAATTGTCGCGGTTTTGAAATTGCGAACGTTGAGTTTGGCTTGAAACCACAATTCCTGTAGGAATATGCGTGATTCGCACGGCGGAGTCTGTTTTGTTAATATGTTGTCCGCCGGCACCGGAGGCACGATAAGTGTCAATACGGCAGTCGGATTCGTTAATTTCTATTTGAATATTATCATCAATAACCGGATAAATTCCGATGGAGGCAAAGCTTGTATGGCGTCTTGCCGCGCTGTCAAACGGCGAAATGCGCACCAATCTGTGAACGCCGCTTTCCGATTTCAGCCAACCATAGGCGTTGTGTCCGCTGATTTTAATGGTGGCAGATTTTATTCCGGCAACATCGCCTTCGGTTTCTTCAATATATTCAACTTTATAATGATGTGTTTCCGCCCAACGAATATACATTCTGAGCAGCATTTGCGCCCAGTCCATAGCTTCGGTTCCACCGCTGCCGGCGTGCACTTCCAAATAAGTGTCGTTTCCATCGGCCTCGCCGGAAAGCAAAGCCTCCAATTCAGCGTGTTTAACCGATTTTTGCAAATTATCCAAATTTGTTTGCAGCTCAGCAAGCATTGCTTCATCATTTTCACTTTCGGCAAACTCAATCATTTCCGCATAATCATCAAGTGTTTGTACATAGCCGTCATAGGCATCTAAAGACGCTTCAAGCGTATTTTTTTCACTCATCAATTTTTGGGCTTTTTCTTGATTTTCCCAAAGATTCGGATCGGCTGATAAGGCTTCTAATTCTTCACGGCGTTGAACAGCGTTGTCATAGTCAAAGAGACCTCCTCAGCAATGCTAATGATTGCTTAATTTCGGTAATGATATTATAAAATTCTGCCCGCATTAATATTCTCCTCCCATTTGAACGGAACTGTCGTCATTTTCCGGACCGGCAATACTTTCATCTCCATCGCCGATAACCCGCTGTTTGTTATTAAATTCAAAATCAGGTTTAAGTGCCTCAATAATCACCGTCGAGTCGCTTGGAGAAGAAGGCTTTCCGGTTTGCGGATTTACTCTGACTAACTTGATGCCTTCCGGAATACGGAAATTTGTGTCCGGAGAATTTTTCAAAGCTTCGGCCATAAAATCATAAAAAATAGGCAAAGCCGCTCTGGCTCCGGTTTCCGAACGCCCTAAACTTATCGGTTCGTCATAGCCCACATAAACACCGGCCACCAAATCAGGAGTAAAGCCGACAAACCAAGCGTCTTTGGTTTCATTGGTGGTTCCGGTTTTTCCGGCAACGTGACGATGCAACCCGTTCAAACGCGCTCCGGTTCCGCGGGTGGCAACGCCTTCCAAAATAGAGGTCATTTGATAAGCCGACAGAGGGTCTACCACTTGTTCGCGAACTACTTTGAAGTCCGGAGCAGGTTGATTTTCCCATTTAGCGGCGTGACAGTCAGGACACGGAGTTTGTTCGTGACGATAAATCGTATGTCCTTTACGGTCTTGAATACGTTCAATCATATATGGAGGCACCTTCTTTCCGCCGTTGACAATAACGGCATAGGCGGCAACCATACTGATAACTCGGGTGTCAGCCGCTCCTAAAGAAGAGGAAAGATATGGTGCCAAATGGTCGTTAACTCCGATACGCTTAGACATTTCAACGATTTTATCCATACCGATATCTTGAGCCAAACGTACTGTCATTAGGTTTTTAGATAATTCCACTCCGCGGCGCAAAGTCATTAAGCCATAAAATTTTTTAGAAAAGTTTACCGGTTTCCATTTTGGCATACCAACACCTTGATCCAACACAAAAGGAGCGTCCAAAATCAAATCTGTAGGAGAATATCCAAGTTCCAACGCTGTCAAATAAACAAAAGGCTTGAATGTCGAGCCTGTCTGTCGATAGGCTTGAGTTGCGCGGTTAAACTGTGATTTAGCAAAAGAAAAACCTCCGACCAAGGCCAAAACTTTGCCGGTATGCGGGTCCATAACCGCCATACCGCCTTCCACTTCGGGAATTTGGCGCAAATTATATTGTTCTTGTTTGTTGTCGGCAACTTTTTCCGCATATATCACATCGCCTTTTTGCAAAACTTGTTCGACCGATGTCGGAACCGGTCCCAAATTTTTACCCTTTTCGGCAAAACGAGCCCAATTCAGCAAGGTCAAAGGAATTATACCATTTTTACCGGATGCGGTTTCTATTTCGGCTTTATCCTTGGCCACCTTCAAAACCACGGCCTTTTCCCAGGTATCTTCTGCTCCACCCACAAGTTTTGCCTCTTGCAGGCTTTTTTTATAATTTTCATCAATCTTAATTTTTGCGGTGGCTCCGCGCCAACCGTGCCGACGGTCATATTCAATTAAACCCTTGCGCAGTGCTTTAGTGGCTATTTCCTGTAAACGCGGGTCAATAGTGGTGCGGACAATCAGACCACCTTGATACAGTGCTTCGTCACCAAAATTACGACTGATGGTACGGCGCACTTCTTCGCTGTAATATTCCGTGTCTTTTAAGAAACCGCTTTTGCGTTCAACAACAGTCAACGGACGTTTTTTAGCTTCTTCGGCTTCTTTTTCATCAGCATAACCGTCTTCAACCATACGGGAAATCACCCAGTTTCGACGAGCGACGGCGGCATCATATTTTGTTTTGGGATTATAGTTGTTAGGACCTTTAGGCAACGCCGCTAAATAGGCAATTTCATCAAGCGTCAAATCATCAAGCGACTTACCAAAATAGTTCATTGCAGCAGCAGCCACGCCATAAGCGCGGTTACCTAAATAAATTTCATTAAGATAAAGTTCCAAAATATGTTCTTTGGAAAAAGCCTTGTCAATGCGTCTGGCTAAAATAGCTTCCTTAATTTTACGCGTATAAGAGAGTTCGGAGCTCAGCAAAAAATTTTTAGCCACTTGTTGCGTAATTGTTGAAGCACCGGCAGGGCGTCTGCCTGTTCCGATTTTTTTCAGGTTACCGATAACAGCGCGGACAATGCCTAAATAATCAATGCCGGAGTGGGTATAGAAATGTTTATCTTCTGCGGCTATAAAGGCGTGCTTAACTTTATCGGGAATTTTTTCAATTGGCACGAATAAGCGTTTTTCGGCGGCATATTCCATCATAACTTGACCATCACCCGCAAAAAGACGGGTGGTTACCGGCGGTTCATAGGTTTCCAATTGGCGGTAGTCCGGAATAGTTATATTTATTTTGGTAATGCCATAAGTAATGCCTATTACCAAAACAATTAGAAAAAACAAAGCCATACTGGCCAAATAAGATAAAATTCTCAGCATTTGTTCCCACTTACGCAAGTTAAAAATTTATTGAAAATTTATAACAATCTTAAAAAAAAGCAATAAAAATATCTAAGTTTGCCGCAAATTATCTTAGTTTGAAGCAATTTCCGGATCGTTAAAATATTTATCAATGGCATCTGCCGCAGAATTAGCGAGTTTTCGGCGATATCCTGAAGTTTTTAAGTTAGCTTCTTCAGTTCGGTTGGAAAGATAGCCCATTTCCAACAGTGCGGAAGGTATGTCAGGAGCTTTTAACACGGCAAAACCGGCAAAACGATGGGTATTTTTAACCAGTTTAACATTTTTAGCCATTTCTTTTACCAGATAAGTGGCGTATTTAGATGATTTGTTGCGGCTGTCGGTTTGAGATAAAGAAATCAGAATGTCGTTTACTTCTTTAGTGTTGCCGCCCAAATCAACTCCGCCGATAATGTCTGCTTTGTTTTCGCGTTCTGCCAAGGCGGCGGCTTCGGCGTCGGAAGCTTTGTCCGAAAGTGTATAAACCGAAAGTCCCGAGGCGGAACGATTTTGCGCGCTATCGGCGTGTAGTGACATAAATAAGTCGGCCTTATATTTTTGGGCTATTTTAATTCGCTGTCTTAAAGGAATAAAGATATCTGTGTCACGAGTTAAATAAACGGTGTACCCTTTTTTGCGCAAAATTTCACGCAGTTCTTTTCCCATTGCCAAAGTGATGTTCTTTTCATAGGTTTTGCCATAAGCTCCGATGGCTCCGGGGTCTTTCCCGCCGTGACCGGGGTCCAAAACAATAATATGTTTACGTTTTGCGGCTTTGCCGGTTGTGTTGCTGCTCTGAGTGTTAAAACTAAACCAACTGTCATTATCTTTATTTTCTTGCGGCGAGAATTTAGTGTCGTTTGTAACAACTTTTTTTCCGGTAATACTATTCTTAAACTCTTGAGCAGAGGCTAGTTTGACATCTACAACAAAACGCCAGGGTTTTCCGCTTTGCGGTTGCAGCGTGAAAGCTTTTTTTATTACCATCGGACGCGCCAATTCCAAGACTACACGTTTGTTGTTGCCGTCAAGTTTGCCAATTCTGGTTTTGGAAATTAGTTGATTGTTGGTTGCCGTGAATACTTTATTTATGTTTGTATTATCCAAATCAATAACCATTCGCTTTGGGTTATCGAGCAGAAATACCCGATAATTCACGCTGTTGTTCATATCAAAAACAATGCGTACTCCGTCGGACTGGTTGCCGATGCGAAAATCATTAACGTTTACAAGTGCAAACGCCGTTTGAGCGGATAACATAATTCCGAAAAATGCCGCAAACGCATATTTGATTCTTTTCACAAATTCAAACATTGATATTTTACCTAAAATACACATAATCTGCCGAAAGTATAAAATTTACTTATTACCAATCTGTTAAAATTTGTAAATTTTTTGGCCAAACTTAAAAAAATATATTGTTTTTTTTATTTTATTTATTATGCTGTTCTATGTTTTCCGGTTGAAAACGATTTTAATTTGAGGGTTTTTTTGTAGACATAAAAATCGTTTTTAACAGCGACGGAAGCAAAAAGTTTGGGTTAGATAACAACTTTTGCCTTGTTTTTAATAAGTAAGAAGAATAAGGAAAAACAAAGCAAAAGATAAAGGCAAAACAACAAACGTCATTATGTGACGCGCCTCGTGCGTTGTTTTTTGCGTTTGATTTTAAAGTGTTTTTGTTTGTCAAACCCGTGGATAAACGGCTTAAAAAGCCACGTTAAGGGATTGTAAAATGACAAAAAGAATGTTGATTGACGATACTCAGCCGGAAGAAACCCGTGTTGTTATTGTTGATGGTAACAAGGTTGAAGATGTTGAATTTGAATCATCTTCCCGTAAACAGATTAAAGGCAATATTTATACAGCAAAAGTTATTCGCATAGAACCGTCACTGCAGGCCGCTTTTATTGATTATGGCGGCAATAAGCACGGTTTTTTGGCGTTTAACGAAATTCACCCCGACTATTACAATGTTTCGGAAGAAGTGCTGAATGAGGTCAATGCCGAAGTAGATGAGATTATTAATAATAAAATACAATATTTAAAAGAGCGTGAGGCTGAAAAAGCTCGCTATAAAGCCGAAAAAGAAGCGTTAGAAGCTCAGCGTCGTCTTGAGGCGGAACAGGCTCAAGAAGTTGAAGAAGCTCAGTTGGAACCGGCGCAAAATGTTATTCCTGAAAATGACGATTATCTGACAGATTCTCAAGTCGCGGAAAATGAAACGGATTCTTCAACAGAACAAAGTGAAGAAAGCACCATTTCTGCCGATGTTGCTGAAATTGCCGAAAAAGACGAGAAAACATCTGAAAATTCCGCAGAAGAAAAAACAGAAGAAAACGCACCTAAAAAACGTCGTCGCTATACACGCCGTCCTCGCAAAAAAGCCGAATCTCCTAAAACTTTGGCTGATAATACGGGAATGGACGATGATTCAATTGAAGAAGATTGTGTTGACGCCGATGAAGATGATGACACAGATGCCGAAACAAATGAATATAACTTTGAATTGCAGCGCAAACTGCTTCGCGCCCGCAAGCTGTTTCATCGTAGCACCATTCAAGATGTGATAAAAGAAGGGCAAACACTGCTTATTCAGGTGGTTAAAGAAGAGCGCGGCAACAAAGGCGCGGCTTGCACAACATATATTTCATTGGCCGGACGTTATTGCGTTTTAATGCCTAACCGCATAAAAAGTGGCGGAGTATCTCGCAAAATTACTAATGCCAATGACCGGAAACGTCTGAAAGGTATAATTAAAGAGCTGCCGCTTAATCCGGAAATGTCTTTAATTGTGCGCACAGCAGGTGAAGACAAGACCAAAGCTGATATTGTTCGTGATTATAACTATTTGATTAGAACTTGGAATGCGATTCGCTACAGTGCATTGCGTAATCAGGCTCCGGCAATTGTTTATGAAGAGGGTAATTTAATAAAACGCGCACTGCGGGATATGTATACCAAGGATATTGCCGAAGTTATTATTGACGGTGACGCGGCATACCAAACAGCTCGCAATTTTGTGAAAATTTTATCCCCGCATAATCTGAAACATATTAAATGCCGTAAAGCCGGTGAAGCACCTGTGTTTCAGCGTTTTCAGATTGAAGCTCAACTGGATAAATTGCATAATCCGATTGTTCAACTGGAATCTGGCGGCTATTTGGTGATTAATCCGACTGAAGCCTTGGTTTCTATTGATGTAAACTCCGGACGCGCCACCAAAGAAAAAGATATTGAAGAGACCGCGCTTAAAACAAATTTGGAAGCGGCTGATGAAATTGCCAAACAGCTGAAAATGCGTGATTTAGCCGGTTTAGTTGTGGTCGACTTTATTGATATGTACGAACCGCAAAATAATATTGCCGTTGAAAAACGTATGAAAGAGGCGATGAAAGACGACCGCGCCCGTATTCAAATTGCCAAGATGAGTATTTTCGGTTTACTGGAAATTTCACGCCAACGTATGCATTCGTCTTTTATGGAGAGCAACTATGAAACTTGTCCGTATTGCCACGGTCACGGAGTTGTCAGAACAATTGAGTCCGGAGCTACATTGATTTTGCGCGCAATTGAGGGCGAGGGCGCGCGTGGTCGCGATATGAAAATAACGGTTACTGTTCCATCGGAAATAGCGGCATATTTATTGAATCAAAAGCGTAAACAGCTTTCTGCGTTAGAAGATCAATACAAAATATGTGTGATTATTGCCGGTGACGGAACAATGAAAGATGTTGCAGACTTCAAAATAGAGCGCGAAAAATTGCCGAATCCGTCGATTTGTAAAGAGGCTGCCGCCACTTGTTATGAAGAAGAAAACATAGAACTTAGTGAAGAACCGGAAACAGTCGAAACACCTGCGGAAAGTGAAACAGAAAATCGTCGTTTTCGTAAAGGTGGTCGAAGCCGTCGTTTTAGATGTGACAGACGAGGAGCTGACAGAGAAAATAAAACAACAGTAGTTCAACCGGTTGAAGAACCGAAACCGGAGAAAAAATCGTGGTGGAAAAAACTAATCGGCTGATTAAACTGTTCTGCAGTATTGTGTTGTGCGTGAGTGTGTTTGTTTATTCGCAAACCGCTCAGGCACAGGCTCTTTCGCTGATTTCCGATATTGAAACCGAGAACTATTTGGCTAAGGTTGTGCAGCCTCTATTTAAGGCCGCTGATGTAAATTTTAACCCCAATAACATTTATATTGTTAATGATAATTCGCTGAACGCATTTGTGAGCGATGGCAATTATTTGTTTGTGAATACCGGTACTTTGCTGAATATTGATGATACAAACGAATTAGCCGGAATTTTGGCACACGAAACAGGTCACATTTTGGGTGGACATATTGTTCGGCAAAAGTTGAAAATGGAAAAAATGCAATATGTAATGATGGGGTCGATGTTGGCCGCCGGAGCTGCCGCTGTTTCCACAGGACGCGGCGATGCGGCTATGGCGGTTATTTTAGGTTCGCAGAGTTCGGCCTTAAACAGTATGTTGAACTATCAAGTAGAAGAAGAGCGAAGCGCAGATGAAAGCGCAATCAAGCTGTTAGCAAAAACAAAGCAATCGACAGCCGGTTTAAAGCGTTTTATGCGAAAAATTAAGCAAAAAAATTCGCTGAGCGGTATTGAGGAGAGTGATTATTTTCGCACTCACCCAATGACCACCGAACGTATAAGCCATTTCAACGAAGCCGCTAAAAACAATAATTTCAGCGCGGAAAGTTCGCTAGACACCAATTTGGCAATGATTAAAGCCAAATTGGCGGCTTTTATGCTCGATACGGCAAAAGTGCAACGACTTTATCCCAAAAATAAAAACGATATGCCGGCGCGATATGCACACGCTATTTTAGATTTCAGAGCCGGAAAAGTGACAGATTCTCTTCGGCAAATAAACAATATGCTGCAAGAACGTCCAAACAACCCGTATTTTTATGATTTGAAAGGTCAGTTTTTGTTTGAAAGCGGTCAAGTGTCGGCCAGTATAGAGGCTTATAAACAAGCCTTGAAATTGTTGCCGGATTCGGCTTTGCTGAAAATCAGCTTAGCCCACGCCGTTTTAGAAAATTCTCCCGATAAGTCGCAAGCGCATTATGCCGCAGATTTGCTTCAGCAGTCAATCATTGATATGCCTTCAGCAATGGGGTGGCAACTTTTGGCTCGAGCATATAATCTTCAAAGCGAAGATGTTTTATCTTATTATGCGGCGGCTGAATTTAATTATGCTATCGGTAATCTTGAGGGAGCGCAAAAGCAAGTGAAGCGTGCTGAAAACGCTAATCCTTCTTCAAGCGTTTCACTAAAGTTAAAAGATTTAGCCGAACGTATAAAAGTGGAACTTAAAGAAAAGGCAAGATACTAAACATATTATACGCCGAAGTTATAAATTTGGCATAATCCTCGTCGGCAAGACAATAGGGCTTGCAAAAATAACTTTACATTTGATTGGAGCTTAGCTAAAGTAAATATCAGACGGGCAATAGCCGGTCTAGGGCGTAGTAACCCTTTACAAGAGCAGTCGTTGAGCATAAACGACTAAAATTTTTTATGCCGATTTTCGCTTGAGCGGATGTCGGCTAAATAAGGCTATGAGCTGAATAAGTCGAGCCGTTTGCTTTTGTACGGTTTACTAACATCCGCCCGCTTTTTTTACAGCGGGTTTTGTTTTATGTGCAATAAAATTAAACGGAGTTAGAAATATGTATAAAAACTTGGAAAAAGGCCGCTCTATGATTGAGATGCTAGGTGTGTTGGCAATTATTGGAGTGTTATCAGTCGGTGGTATATCTGGTTATTCCAGAGCAATGGAAAAGTTTAAAATCAATAAATTAGTTGGAGAATATAGCAATGTTGTTTTTCAGCTATTGGAATATAAAGATAATCTTTTACGCTCAAACCCTAAAAATCAGGTTTTTATCGCTGATATAATGGCTGCGATGAATATTGTTCCCGGTAGTTGGGTTAAAAGGGATAGGGTATTTTATAGCGATTCTCAGGGAAATTATGTGGCTGTATATCTTTTGGGCGGTAGTAATCTCATATCTTTTGATATGTATTTAGGTGGAACTTCAAAAAATGAAAACGGTATATGGGTAAGCACTGGTTTTTCGGAAAAGCTGTGTACTGAACTGTTACATAACATTGCTTTGCCTCTTAGTTCAGAACTATTCCGAGTTACTGTGGCAAATTCAGTAAATAATTGGGGCAGATGGAACACACGTTATGGAGCCAAATATTGCGGTACGGCGGAACGAAAATGTATAGCAACTGCGACACTGTCTGACTTTCAGGAAATGTGCAAATTATGTGAGGGCTTAGAGGGGCAGTGTAATATCGGTATAAGATTTTAAGACCGGAAATGTGATAGAAGCAAAATATCAGAGGATTAATAAAAAAAACTCGTTTTCAGATCAAACGAGTTTTTTTCCGATTATTGGAAGTTATTTCTTAAAAAGTTAATTTCTTCGGCATAACCAGCTAAATCATTTGGCGTTTCCAAAATAAAAGGTAATTTTTTAAGTTCGCGATGGTTTATAAAGTTTACGAGAGCTTTTTCACCGATTAAACCTTTACCAATTTGCGCGTGCCGGTCTTTGTTTGATTTTAAGGGCATCAAGCTGTCATTCAAGTGTACGGCTTTTAAATTTTCCAAGCCAAGAGTTTTATCAAAATGAGATAAAACTCCGTCTAAATCATTCACTAAATCATAGCCGGCAGCAAAAACGTGACAAGTGTCAAGGCAGATACCAAGTTTGTTTTTCAGTTTAACACCGGAGCAAATCTCGGCCAATTCTTCAAAAGAACTTCCAATTTCCGAGCCTTTTCCGGACATTGTTTCCAATAGAACAATTGTGTTTTGTTCCGGCGTTAAAATCCGGTTAAGCAAGTCGATAATCATAGATATACCAACGCTAACACCTTGTCCAACGTGCGAACCGGGGTGAAAATTATAGTAGTTATGCGGAATATATTCCATACGTTTCAAATCGTCGGCAAAAACCATTTCGGCAAATTCGCGGGTCTGCTGATTATTGGAACAAGGGTTAAGAGTGTAGGGGGCGTGAGCAACTATTGGCGCAAAGCTGTGTTCTTTTGCCAACTGACGCAACTTTGCCGCGTCGACGGCGTCAATTTCTTTAGCCTTACCGCCTTGCGGATTGCGGGTAAAAAACTGGAAAGTATCAGCCTTAATGGACAAGGCCTCTTTGCCGATATGCTCAAACCCTTTGGAAATGGATAAATGACAACCGATATGCAGCATATTTTTGCCTATTCAATTATTAAAATCAAGCTATCTTTAACCCCAACAACTTTTGCCGTATCCCCTTTTTTGAAAGGCTTTTGGCACGAAGCCAACCAATAGGTGTCGCCAATTTTCACTTTCGTGCGGTTATCGGCGGCATCTTCGGATATGGTAACCAATTGTCCAACAAACTGTTCTGCCGTGTTGTTCAAATTGCGGTATTCGCTCGGAACTTTTACGCGGTTAAAAATATTGCGGTAGACAACAACGCCGATAACGGCAAATATACCGGAGGCAATGGCAAAAATGATTAACTGCGTGGTGAAAACCATCGGGATAAAATAGATGGCAATACCTACCACAAATGCGGCTAAACCAAACCAAATTAAATATACTCCTGGGACAATCAATTCCAACAAAGAAAGTGCCAATCCGGCGATTATCCAGTTAACTATCGGAGAATTAAACATCGTAACCTACTCCTTTGCGGTTGTTTTTTTAGACGTTTGTTTGCCGTTCATCACATCTTTAACCAGTTCTGAAATTCCGGCAACAGTTCCCATCACTTGTGTGGTGTCAACCGGCAACATTAGCAATTTTTCGTTAGGCGAGGTGACAATACCCTGTAAAGCATTAATATATTGTTGTCCCAAAAAGTAAGAAAGAGCCTTAGGGTCGCCGCTGGCAATGGCTTCCGAAATAAGCTTTGTGGCCATAGCCTCTGCCGCCGCCGAACGCTCACGAGCCTCTGCCTCACGGAAAGCGGCCTCTTTTTTACCTTCTGCATCCAGAATAACCGATTGTTTAGAACCTTCTGCCTGTAAAATTTCCGCTTGACGCAAGCCTTCTGCCTCCAAAATATTGGCGCGTTTTTCTCGTTCGGCTTTCATTTGGCGAGCCATTGCATCAATCAAATCTTTAGGAGGAGTAATATCCTTAATTTCTACACGGGTGACCTTCACTCCCCAAGGGATAGTTGCTTCATCAACCACGGATAACAGCTTCTGATTAATAATATTGCGTTGCGAAAGCAGTTCATCGATTTCCATACTACCGATAACCGTACGAATGTTTGTCATAACCAAATTCATAATGGCGTAGTCCAAATCTTCTACTTGATACGCGGCTTTTGTTGCATCTTGAATTTGATAGAACAGCACTCCGTTAACGGTAACCATAGCATTGTCTTTGGTGATAACTTCTTGTGAAGACACTTCCAAAACCTGCTCTTTACGATTAATTTTTGCACCGATTGTTTCCAAAACCGGAATTAAAAGGTGAAATCCCGGATGTAGCGAGCGGGTAAAACGTCCAAAATTTTCTACCGTATATTCATAACCTTGGCGAACAATAACCACTGATTTCGTTAAGATAACAAAAACCAAGACAATTAAAACAATAGCTAAAGTTTCCATAATTCTCTCCTTCTATAAATAATAACAATGATATCAGTTTAGAGAGGTTTAATTTTATTTGCAATAAAAAAACGAGTATTAATAAAAAAACAGTACGCCAAAATTAATTCTGACGCACTGTTATAAGGATAAAATAATCGGTTTAGCGTTCGCCTCTGCCCTGAAACTGTCGGCTAAGCTTGTCATAGGAGTCTTTCAGCGCGCCGCGGGCCTCTGATTTAGACACACCTTTTTCCATCATTTCCGAAGTTGATAACTTGGTTGAATTTCCCTCGGCATCTTTTACTTCTAATTGACGTTCGCCGCTGCTCATTTTGGTATAAGTAACAGAGTTTCCGTCAGCACCGGTGGTTGTAACAATTTTGTCTTTTTTACCATCGCCATCAACATCTGTATGAACCGTGGTTTTAAACGAACCCTGTCTGTCTCCGTCTTTATAATATGTTGTTTGTTGTTTCAGAGTTTTTTTATCTCCTTCATACTCCGTAATTTTTTGGGAGTTTGATTTGTGACCGATTTTGGTTTCAGAAACTGTTTTATTGCCATCTTCATCGGTAATAGTCAGTTTAGAGCTTTTTTGCATTTGCTGTGATTTTTCAAATTCACGAACGGCAGCAATTTTATTTTCGGCTTCAACTTCGCCGTTCAAGCCTTTCAATTTATCAATGCGGCCTTGAATTTTATATTTGTGTGTTTCCACAGCGTTTTCTTCGGCTTTTCCCATTGAGGCAAGAGTAAAGCCTCCTTTGGTTTCTGCTGCATTTTCTTGAGATTGCATATCAGATGAAGAAGATTGTCCCGCGCCTGCGCCGTGCGAATGTGTATTTCTTTGAGAATGTTCGGCAATCCAAGTTTTTAGGTTGTGCACTCTGGATTCACGGTCATTTGCCCATTCTTGAATTTGTGTTTTTTGTTCATCGCTGAGTTGATGTTGATTAACCAAATTTGCCAATTCGTGCTGACGATAGAAATGATGATCATCTTTTTCGATTACCCCCATTTCTCTTAGCATTTCATTGGCGTTTTTAGCGTCAATACCAAAGGAATCCAAGCGTTTAGCGGCACTGTCATTGTTGTTCCACAATTCAGCGGCAGACGAACTCTGTATTGTCGCGGAATTTTCCGTCGTAGCGTCGTTTACGTTGTGGTCATTATTTTCCGTGGTGTCGGAAGCCGACGTATTGGTGGAGTCTAAATATTCGGCTGTTGCGGCGGCGACTAAACCGACTGTTGCACCGGAAATTGTCGCAATTGCCGCTGTTTTCGGATTTGATTTGCGGGCTAATTCGGCGTTTTTGAATGCTTCCTCAGCTTGGTCTTTATTAATATTGGGAGCAATTTGTTTTACCATAGCCATAAACTGCTCCGGCTTTTCAATTTGTTCAAGTTGTTTTATAACATCTTTAGAAACGGTGGCTCCGTTTTGTTCTAAAATATTTTTCAAGTTGTTGCGAGCAGTCCTTAAATTATAACTTTCAGACAAGAATTTCACGGTACCGATACCCAAAGAAGATAGCATAGTTGCGGCGCGTCTTGGCGAAGATATAATTTTTTCAAAACCGGCTTTTACGGCTCCGCCAAAAGTGTCGATGTGTTGAGAGGCCTCGGTGGCAACGCTTGCCGCATTTTCGGCGGTGTGTCCCAAAGTCTTACCGACCAAGCCGAGATTCATATTTTCTAAACCGCTGCTAAGAGAAAAATATCCGGAAATTGCAGTTGAAGCCACCTGTCCAATCAGGTTTAAGGCTTCGGTACGGTTTTCTTTTTGGCCTAAGTATTTGATAAACCCGACAAAGTTATTCATAGAACCTTTAAGGTCTTTGACGCTGAAGCTATCTAATCCTTGTTTAGCGCGATATTGTTGATAAGCTTTACGAATGGTCTTTGCCGTTCTGAAAGCAGAATAAGCGGTTAAGCCGACCGGACCTAAAGTTGCGCCGATTATGGCGGTTCTGGCAAAGTTTAAGCCGATTGTTTTGGCCATATTCACGCCTTTGTATAACTTTGGATGTTTTTCGGCAAAGTCGTTGTTAAGTTTTTCAACAGCCTTGGAAATTTGCGGCGCGTTCATCAGACGGGCGCGGCGACATTCTTTGGTGGTTTGTCGGTTAATCATCACGGCGTTAGCCAAAGTTGCGGCGTTTTTCAGAAATTCTTTATTAGTGTACGGACCATTGAAGTCCGGAAATTTCTCTAAATGTTTAGTTAAGTGTTTTTCAAACTCTTCTTTTAATTTTTTATCACTGTCTGAGAGAGCAATACCTTTCTCGGCATTCTGTAAAATATCATTCAAATTTTGCTGATTAATTTTATTTTTGGCGCAAAACTCAGCCAAAGCCTCCTGTTTGAGGTATTCGGCATTAATCAGAACTTTATATTCGGCGGCGGCGTTTGCTAAAGCCTGTTCGCAAATTTCTTTGCCGTTGTCATCAGGAGCCTTGGTGCTCAAATCATAAATAGTTGTTTTTTGCAAGGTTAAAAGAAGTTCTTTTTTGTCTTCAGGTGACAAACCGTCAATAATCGGTTTTAAAGTTGGCATAATCGTCTGCGGACTAACCTGCTGCGCCACACCTATCCATTGTTGTACGTTTTGCTGTTGAATTTCCGGAGTCAACTCCGAAACATTCTCTAACCCGTTGAGTTGGTCATATTTTTTTAATTTTTCCTCAGTGCTGTTAAGCAGTTTTTGATTGCGCTGTTGTGTGTTTTTATCAGGGTTTGATTGATTGCTGATTTCCAAATAATCCTTGATGGCGACAGCGTTTTCTTCGTCAATATATTGAGGTTCAACGTTTGCCAAAATAGCTTCTACTTGTTTTTCAACATTTGAAACAAATGCTTGTTCTTGGGGTTGTAAATTTTCTTTGTTTTTCAGAGCAGAATATTGTCTGTAGACGTTGTAAGACGGTTGGTTGATAATTTCTATATCTTTACGAAATTGTGAAGCCAGATTGTCGGGGTGAGAATTTTCAATGGTGTTTGTTCCGTCTTGTTCAATTTTATTTTTTTGTTCTTGAGCTTTGTGCAAAATCTTTTCAGCCATATCATTATTGCCGTAATTTTGAGCAAAAGCAATAATGTTGTCCAAATTGTCGGCATCGAAATCCATTGAGGTGTTGGCCATCTCGTTCAGCTTGCGCAAAATTTGTTCTTTTTGTTCATCTGAAACAGGTTGATTTTGCTTTTCTTTTTGCAAAACGGCGGTTAAATCGGCATATAGTTCTTTGTTGTTGTCAGTTGTTTCAACCATTTTCTTTCCCCAATCAAAACTTTATTTTCTTCAGTATAGCCCACATTTTTCTTTTTTGCAATAAAAATGACAAAAAAATTTTTTGTATAAAATATAGACGAGTAGTGGGTTATTTCATTTTTTGACTATACTTTTTTGAGGAGTATGGTATAACACCTAATATTTAAGATGTGTTAATTAGGTAAAAAAAATGAGTATAAAAAAGAAATTTGGCATATTTTTACTGTTTAACTTAATTTTGTGGAGCATTGTGCCACTGCTTCGTCTAAGTCTGCCGATGGATACTCAGGAAGCCATTGTCTGGGGAAAATACAGTTTTTTAGGAACGACCAAGCATCCGCCTTTTTCGGGGATTATTGCCTATTATTTTTATATGATGTTCGGTAAATTTGATGGAGCAATGTATCTGCTTAGTCAAATTTTTGTGCTGTTAGGGGTTATATATATTTATAAATTAGCCATTTTATTTCTTGATAAAAATAAGGCAGTTATGGCGGCTATGCTGCAAATGGGGGTTATCTATTACAATTTATCAAGCGTCGAATTTAATGTTAATGTAATCTCTTTGGCTTTATGGCCGATGTGCGCCTATTATTTTTGGTTAGCATATCAAAATAACAAATTAAAAGATTGGTTGTTGTTTGGTGTTTTATGCGGAATAAACTTGTTGAATAAATATACGGCAGCTTTGTTGTTGTTCGCAATCGGCGTGTTTATATTAACCGATGCCAAGGGTCGCCGACAATTGTTGAGTTATAAAATCTATTTGGCGGCTATTTGTTGCGGATTATTGCTTTTTCCGCATATTTGGTGGTTGGCGGAACACAACTTTGAAATGCTGAACTACATCTTAATGCGCAATGGTGGCGATAATCCCGATGCTTTGAACGGTTGGTGGCGACATTTATTTTATCCGCTGAAGTTTTTCGGAGGGCAAATTCTTTTTTCTTTGGCGGCACTTATTTGTTTTGCGGTGTTTTATAAAAAATCGGAAAAAGAGCCGTTACCCGAATTTTATTCGGCTCAAAGTCGGTTTTTATTGATTTGCGGATTTTTGCCGATGTTGATTTTTATGACAATCAGTTTAATTGCCGGTACTCCGCTGAAAAGTATGTGGGGATTTCCTTGTCAATTTTTAGTCGGTATTTCTCTATTACACTTTTTTCCGGTTAAATTTGCGGAAGAAAAGGCTAATTGTCTGGTTTGGACTATGGAAACTTGGAGTTTGCTGTTTGCCGTGGTTTATGGTATTCAATGCTTGACAACCACCAGTATTCGCTTTCGAACCGATTGTCCGACAACGGTCAAAGTTTTAGAGCAAAAATGGCAGGATTTTACCGGTGGTAAGAAATTGGAATATTTGGGGGCTGATGTCTGGTTTGCCGATATGTTTGCCATTTATAGCCCTAATGAGGTGAAACCGATGGTTTGGCTCAGACCGGAAAATAATCCGTGGTTTGACGCCGCAGATTTTGAAGACAAAGGAGCTTTTGTTGTGGCGGCGAGTTATTCTGAATATATGGATTATAAGAAAAAATTCGGCGAAAAATTAACCGAACCGCAGAATATAAAAATAGAATATACCAGTATTAGCGGAAGAGTAAAAGTACGAGATATGTTTTATGGATTCTACAATGTTAAGGAGGCGGAAAATGCAAAATAAATTAGTCAGCATTGTTATTTCAGCATATAATGAACAAGATAATGTAATTGAGTTGTATAAACAATTGACCTCTGATTTGAAAAAAGTTAAAGGTGTCGATTTTGAATTTTTGTATGTTGATGACGGCAGTGCGGATAAGACTTATGAAAACTGTTTAAAATTGCAAAAAAAAGACAGCAGGGTTAAAGTTGTTCAGTTAAAGCGCAACTTCGGCCACGAAATTGCAATGACCGCCGGTATGGATTATGCCAAAGGCGACGCGGTTATCTTTATGGATTCTGATTTGCAGCATCCTCCGGTTTATATTCCTCAAATGATTAAACTCTGGCAGCAGGGAAAAGAAATTGTACTTACCAAACGTTTGGATAATAAAGCTACGTCAAAATTTTATAAGTTTTGCGCCAAAATGTTTTATTTTATTTTGAATAAAATGTCCGACACCAAGATTATGGAAAGCGCGCCGGATTTTCGACTTTTGGACCGCAAATACGTTGATTTCCTTAAAGGATTTAATGAACAAGACAGATTGTTTCGCGGTTTGTTGAGTTGGATTATGCCGCACGATAATGTGGCGATTATTGATTTTGTGGCTCCTGAGCGTTTTAGCGGTGAGTCGAAATATAATTTTTTCAAATCAATGCATTTGGCCGTGAACAGTATTGTCCAATTTTCAGTTTTACCGTTGCGATTGTCCATATATCTGGGGTTGATAGCAGCGTTTTCGGCTTTTTTATTGGGATTCTATGTGTTTATTGAATATTTCTTTATGCACAATCCGACTCCCGGTTATGCCACAATTATGATTACGGTGATTTTCCTTGGTTCCGTGCAGTTGATTTGTTTGGGAATTATCGGTGAATATATCGGTAAAATTCATATTGAAGTGAAAAAACGTCCGCTCTATGTCGCTGATTTTGTGACAAAGGAAAAAGAAAATGACTCTGAAAAAAATATTTAATGCCGATGACTTCGGAATAAGCCGAGGTGTTAATGCCGCCATTGTTAAGGCTCACCGCGAGGGTGTTCTGAATAGCGCGAGTTTAATGATAAATCAAAAATTTGCGGAAGAAGCCGTAAAACAAGCTAAAGAAATGCCAAATTTGGAAATGGGCTTGCATATTAATTTAACAAACGAATTTTCGGCGGCACCGGCGCAAAAAATTCCGCTGTTGACAGATGAGCGAGGCAAATTAAAAAATGGTTTTGTTAATTTATTGCTGCTTTCATTTTTTAAGCCGCGCCAACTTCGGCAGCAGGTGGAAATTGAAATACGGGCGCAAATTGCCAAATATTTGGCAACGGGCTTACCTTTGCAACATTTAGACAGTCATCGTCACGTCCATCTTATTCCGCAAATATTTAAAGTAACGCGTAAGTTGCAAAAAGAATATGAAGTTCCTCGTATCAGAGTGATGAATGAAAACTGTTTTAACACCTTGAAATTTAATCAAAATAAAAGTTGGCTTTTTGATGGTGCACTAATTAAATATGTGTTGTTGCGCTTTTTGTGTTGGTGGAACGGGTACAAATCTGATGTTTATTTTTATACGCTTCTTTACACTTGCAAAATATCACGGGAGCAGTTTAATAATGTGAAAATTCCACACGGATATAAAGCAGTGGAAATAATGATTCACCCCGGAATGCCGGAAATTGATAAGCAATATCCGCAAGATGTCTGGGATGATAATATTTTATCATCATTCCGCACAGTGGAGTTGAACACTCTGCTGGATAAAAATGTAGTGGAGAATATCAATGATTAAGAGTGTAATAAAGCTTTATTTGTGGGCGGAGAACATTTGGTTTAAGCTTCCGCAAAAATTGCGATTTTTGCTGGTAGGCGGATTTAATACCGTTTTTGCTTACGCGGTTCTGGCTCTTTTGTTGTGGCTGTTTGAAGGGCTTAATAAGAAATTGAATTTAAACTTTTTACCGGTGTTTGTGGCAAACTTTTCACTGTTTGTGCAATATGTAATCACCATAAACGTCTCATTTGCGACAATGCGCTATTATGTTTTTCAAAGTCACGGAAACTGGAAACAAGAGTTTTTGAAGGCTTTTTCCGTTTATATGTTTTTATATTTGATAAACTCTCCGATTTTAAGCTTTTTGATGGTTGTTGTAGGCTTACCGCCGCTTTGGGCGCAAGCATTATATTTGTTGTTTTCAACCATTGCTACTTTTATTTTGCATAAATATTATTCGTTTCGCAAAAGAACTCCGCGTGAAACCTTGGAGAGCTGATTATGCCATCTGTTCAGCAAATAAAAAAGCCTATTGAGGATAACCGTTTTCAACCGCGTAAGAAAAAATTGAGCACATTAGCTAAAATAATGCTCTATATTTCTGCTTTTTGTGCGCTATTTTACCATTTCGGTGTGACTAAAATGGAAAAAATGCCGGAGAACGTTGCGGAAAACGCTTTAACAAAGAGTCCTTTTGATTATTTAATGAAGGGCGGCAAAAAAATTGTGTGGTTCGGAGCGGATTGTCCGGTAAGTGCCGCGAAGAAAAAAATGATAAATAAGTTATTAAAAGCGCGTGGACTTGATAAATTTTATGAGCATAAAGCATTTTTGCAAAATTCCTATTTTTCCAGTTGTCAAGGTAGCAATTGTTTGGATGTGTTTTTAATAGAGAATTGCAGTGAAAGTTATTGTATTCTTATCCCTTCACAAAACAAATTTATCAAAGTCGATTTTAATAAAGGCGATTTGTTGGAAACTCTGGATAAATATAAAAATCTGTAACTTAATACTTAGCTTTAGACGGCTTTAAAACGTGGCGGCAGATATTATCTTCCTATAAAAAAAGGAGAAGAAAATGCGTTTTATTAAGCCGATAAATTTAAATGAAAAATCTTTTATTTTAGATGTGCGTTTACCGGAAGAACAAGCCTTGGAAGAAATTGCTTTTCCGCATATTAATGCCGATTTAGAAACTCTTAATCCCCGAAAATTTATACAAGAAAATAATTTAACACCGGAGCAAACAATAAACATTCTTTGTTCATCTGGCGGTCGAGCTTCGCAGGCTGCAGAAATGTTTGAAAAATCTGGTTTTAAAAATGTAGCGGTTATTATTGGCGGATTGGTGGAAGCCGAATACGAGGGAATTCCGATTATCCGCCATTAAGTCTTGCGTTTTGGCTATGGTATGTTATATTCCGGCTAAAGGAGAATTGTGATGCCGGATTGGAAAATAGAAGATAATTTTCAAGGTTTGATTTGCGGGGTTGATGAAGCCGGACGAGGGCCTTGGGCCGGACCGGTTGTGGCCGGCGCGGCTGTTTTTTTAACCAGAGAAGTTAAGCCCGAATTGTTGGCGCAATTAAATGACTCTAAAAAGTTATCAGCCAAGAAGAGAGAATATTTATATGATTTGTTGCGGCAAGAAGAGCAATCCGGACATATTTTGTGCGCTATAGGTGAGGCGAGTGCGGCGGAAATAGATAAATACAATATCTTGCAAGCGACATTTATGGCTATGAGCCGAGCGGTGTCACAATTGGCTCTAAAACCGCAAACAGCCTTGATTGACGGCAACAGATTGCCAAAGGATTTTCCGTGCCGAACACAATGTTTCATCGGTGGAGACGGGCGGTCTTATTCAATAGCGGCGGCGAGTATTTTGGCAAAAGTTTATCGAGATAAATTAATGGCTGAATTGGCACAAAAATATCCTTTTTACGCCTTTGAAAAAAATGCCGGCTATGGCACCAAAGCGCATATAGAAGGCTTGCGTCTGCATGGAGTGACACCACAGCATCGTCGCAGTTATCGCCCGATTAAAGAGTTTTTACAAGCTGAGAATTTATCATAAGTCTTGCAATTTATTTATGTTTGCTTTATAACAGAAAAGTGTTGCAGGCGTAGCTCATCAGGATAGAGCGACTTCCTCCTAAGAAGTAGGCAGGCGGTTCGAGTCCGCCCGCTTGTACCATTTAGCTTTTCCGCTGAGTTTTGTTTCATTCCTATATTACAATCAAATAGAAAATTGATATTTGCCTTTACCTTTTCCTTGGATAGGTTTAATTATTTGGTTAGTTAATAGTAAATTGATTAATCTTGATGCCATTGCTGGTTTTATATTAATAATTTCAATAATATCTGAACGGCCAAAATACTGAGTATTACTATATCTATCATATAGTTTTAATATATGTTGCAGTGATTTTGCGGAAATATTAGATATTTTGCATTTACATACATTTTCAATGTCTACTTTTGTGCAATCAATGTCTACTTTTGTATCATCAATGTCTACTTTTTTATGCGATATATTGCCAATATGCATTGATCTATTAGATAATTGATGATTTTCATTTAGTAGCAAATTTTCTAAAAATAGCTCTAAATATTCTGTAGTTGAATGGATCTTGATTCATAAATTATCCTCTTAAACTATTGCTAATTATAATATATTACAAAAAATTAAAATTACATAAATTTTATTTAATTTTGCAGATATATAGGGTGACGGGTTAAAATAGATGGAAATATTTAAATACAGTTTTTATTGTTATTCCAAAATAGAAATGTTACATTTTTCCAAAAATATCTGTATGTAACTAACTGTAATAATATGTTTCGTTTAGTAATTACTTTTACTTCCTATATGGATAGAATACACTAGGAAGCCAATATAGATATAGCTAATATTCCCCAAAAAAACATCTAAATTGTAGCTATTTATTCTATAAAATTTTCTATAAGAGGATTAAATGCTGAAAACATTTTTGCGTACGCCGATTTTTTGAAATCAACCGCCAATGAAACCGCTTCTTCAAGCGAAACCCACTTAAAGGCATTAAATTCCGGAGTTGAAGTTTGCAAGTTTATTTCATCATCATTACCGGCAAAATAAAACAGTGACCAATACATATCTTGGCCGGCGTTTGTAAAACCCCTTTGCTGCATAGAAGCAATCACTTCTGCCGGAAAACGATAGCGTGCAGGTTCGGTCAGAGTGGCGATTCTTTTTAGTCCACTCAGTGAAGTTTCCTCTTGCAACTCTCGTCGGGCGGCCTGTTCCGGACTTTCTCCTTCTTCCAGTCCGCCCTGTGGAAATTGCCAAGAATTTTGCATATCATTGCGTTGACAGATAAGAACTTTTTTATCTGTACGGAATACCACAATTCCTGCGTTTTTTCTAAACCATTCTGACATTATTTTGTTCTTTTAAGGTTTTTAGATTTAGTTTTTTCAGAGGTGAATTTAGGGGCTGCTTTTACCTCTGGTTTGTTTTGCAGATTTGTGTTGTCGTTTTGACCATAAAGATATAGGGCTTTAACCAAATCCAAGGCTCGAATTAATTGATAATCTTTCAAATCTTCCTTTGAAGAAGTTGTTTGATTTTTAGCAGACTTTTTATCCGCTTGTTCATTTTTTAACGCGCCTTTTAAATCGGCCTCGCTGATGTTCCAACCATTGGATTCTATTTCTTCAACCTTAGCTTGTTTAACCACTACATCAGGCTCAATTCCCTTGGCTTGAATAGAGCGTCCTGACGGAGTGTAATAGCGAGCGGTGGTTAAGCGCATTGCCGCGTTGTTGCGTAAAGGAACAACCGTTTGCACCGAGCCTTTACCGAAAGATTTTTCGCCGATAACCACTGCACGGTGATGGTCTTGCAAAGCACCTGCCACAATTTCTGAAGCCGAGGCCGAACCTTCATTAATTAAAACCACAATCGGCAAACCTTTGGCAATGTCGCCTTTGGTGGCCGAAAATTTAACGGTGTCTTCTGCATTACGCGAGCGCGTCGAAACAATTTCACCTTGTTCCAAAAACAAATCAGATACGCTTACGGCTTGATCCAAAAGTCCGCCGGGGTTATTTCGAACATCAATAACAATGCCCGCAAGTTTGTTTTTAAGTTTTTTTTGTGCGTTTGTCACAGCTTTTTCAATAGCTTTATCCAACTCTTCATTAAAAGATGAGATGCGTATATATAAAACATCGTCTTTTTTAATTTCGCTTTTAACCGATTGAATTTTAATTTCCGCGCGTTTCAAAGTAACAGTGAACGGCTTGTCATTAACTCTGCGAATTGTTACTTTTACTTTAGTGCCAACTTTACCGCGTAATTTGTTCACTACATCATTCAGCGTTTGTCCGATTACCGTTTCGCCGTCAACATCTGTTATATAATCACCGGCTTTTAATCCGGCTTTGGCTGCAGGAGTGTCATCTATCGGAGAAATAATTTTCACCACGCCGTTATCCATTGTGATTTCAATACCCAAACCACCGAATTTACCTTTAGTTTGTTCGCTCATATATTTAAAATCATCAACCGTCAGATAACTGGAATGAGGGTCAAGAGATGTCAGCATACCATTAATAGCCGCTTCAATCAGCTGTTTGTCGGTAACATCTTCCACATACGACATTTTGGTGCGTTCCATAACTTCACCGAAAAGATTAAGCAACTCATAAGTGTTTACCTGTTCTTCTTTGGTTTGTTCTTTGGCGCACACGTCAGTAGCCAGAAAACTTAAAATTAAAGTATAAACAATAAATGTTTTTTTCAGCATTATCATATCCTCATTTCTATTTTTTTATCCAGTCATACGGGTCTACCGGATGATTATTTTTACGAATTTCCATATGCAGTTTATTGGTGTTGCTGTCCGGCATAGTTCCAACCGGTTCGCCGGCTAAAAGCATTTGTCCCACTTCAGCGTTAGTTTCGCCTAATCCGCTCAAAAGAGAAGTATAGCCTTCACCGTGGTCAATAATAATCAGATTTGCAAAGTTTTTGAATGGTCCGGAATAAATAACCGTGCCATCAAACGGGGCAATAACTTGGGCGTTGGCCGCGGTTTTTATGTCAATGCCGTTAGAAACCACGCCTTTTGATAATTCGGCGTGAAAAGCTGTGACTAAAGGCCCGCGAGCCGGACGTGACAAGCGTCCTTTGGCTTTGCTGAAGCCGGTTACAATTGGTTCTGTTGCGGTCGTGCTACTGTCCCATTCATAGCCGGTTCCGGCTAAGCTGTGATTATTTTGCGCCCGAAGTTTATCAGCTTCGCGTTCGCGTGCCAACCGAGCTTTTTCCGCCATTTGCCGCCGGTTAATTTCTTTTTGTTTTTCCAATTTTTCCAACAAATCTCGCAAGTTGTGAGCTTGACTTGCCAACATATCGGCTTTCTTTTTAGCCTCTTTGCTTTTATTGGAAATTTGGCTGTACATAGAGCTTTTTTGTTGAGATAATTTTTTCATATCAGCTTGTTGTTGCGCCAATTGTTTATTATCTTTTTTCAAATCTTCTAAACGCAAGGCAATTTGTTCTTTTTGGTTGCTGATATCCTCAATACTTTGACGGATTGAACTGGCGCGACGCTCAAGAGCGTGCACACTGCCGCGAAGTAAAATGCTGCTGCGCATCACTTCAACCGGCGAAAGGGGCTGAACTAAAACAGCCTCCGAAGGACGCAAGGCTAAATTTTGCAGAGCAGCAAGCGTTTCAATCAGCACATCGTTTTCTGAATTAAATTTTTCTTCGGATTCGGTTAAGTGCTTTTGCAAAATAGCCAATTCATCTTGTTTTTTGCGTACCTCATCTTCACCATTTTGAATTTTTTTGGCGGCGGCAATCATTTTTTGATTAACGTTTTTAAGTTCTTCTTTAAGTTTATCGGCCTTTTGTTTCATTTCCAGATGTTCTTTGGAAACGCGTTTGGCTTCGGCTTCCATTTTTGCCACATCAGACGCCGAAACATTGGCAGTCGAGGCGGCAATTGCTTGCTCTCCGACTGCCAATATGGCAACAATACTAAGAATTAAAAACGTTTTAGGCACGATATTAAGTCCGCTTTTCTTATTTTTTTAACAAGGAGTGACCCGTCATTTCTGCAGGTTTTTCCAAGCCCAACAAATCCAACAAAGTAGGAGAAACATCGGCCAATCTGCCGTCTTCCATACCTTTAACCTCTGCCGGAGCATTATATAAAACAGCCTGAACTTTGCCCACAGTGTGCGCTGTGTACGGCTGTCCGGTTTTTTCATCAACCATTTTTTCCACGTTTCCGTGGTCGGCCGTCACAAACAAAACGCCGTTAACATCTTTAATGGCTTGCATAACGCGTCCCAATGATTTGTCAACTGCCGCAACCGCTTGCAAAGCCGCTGACATAATTCCGGTATGTCCAACCATATCGCCGTTAGCAAAATTGCAGATAATAGTGTCAAATTTTTTGCTTTCAATGGCGTCAACTAAAGCGTCTGTCACTTCATAAACGCTCATTTCAGGTTTCAGGTCGTAGGTTGCCACTTTAGGACTATTAATCAAAATACGTTCTTCACCTTTAAACAATCGTTCTTCACCGCCGTTAAAGAAAAATGTTACATGCGCATATTTTTCAGTTTCAGCAATACGCAATTGTGTCATACCGTGGTTGGAAACAATTTCCCCGTAAATGTTTTTCAACTGTTCCGGCGCAAAAATCGTCTTCATAAAACGGTTGTGGTCGGCAGAATATTCAGCCATACCGACACAATCAGAGAATTTAACAATTTTATGACGAACAAAACCTTCAAATTTTTCATCACCCAAGGCATAAGTAATTTCACGGGCGCGGTCGGCTCTGAAATTAGCCATCAAGAAGGCATCGCCATCGTTTGCACCCTGATAATCGCCAATAACGCAAGGTACTACAAATTCGTCATTTACGCCGGCAGCATAAGAAGCTTTAATGGCTTCATCAGCCGTGGTATAACGCTTGCCGTTTGCGGCAACAATGTTGTTGTAGGCCAACTCAACTCTATCCCAACGTTTATCCCTATCCATTGCGTAAAAGCGTCCGGAAATGGTGACAAGCTTAACAAACGGCATATCTTTGATTGAGTTGTTGAAATCTGCCAAAAATCCTTCTGCCGAAGTCGGAGGAGTGTCGCGACCGTCTAAAAAGGCGTGAACATTCACCTTAATGCTGTTGCGATTCAAAATTTCACACAAAGCCACAATGTGTTCTTGATGTGAGTGAACTCCGCCCGGAGACATCAGTCCCATAATATGGCAGGTTTTACCGTTATTTTTCAAGGTGTTAATTAATTCAACCACTACCGGATTTTTCTCAAGAGTATGTTCGGCAATAGATTGGTCAATTTTAGGCAAGTCTTGCATAACCACGCGGCCTGCACCGAGATTCATATGACCAACCTCGGAGTTTCCCATTTGACCGGCAGGCAAACCGACATCTAAACCCGAAGTTTCCACAAAGCAATGCGGGCAAGTTTTCAGCAGATTATGCCAATTAGGGGTTTCGCCCATTTCAATAGCGTTGTCTTTGGTGGTTGTGTTTCTATATCCCCAGCCGTCTAAAATTAGTAACATAACTGGTCTTTGCATAAATTTAATCCTTTCGTCAAATTAAAAAAATTTCAAACTGTTCACTATTATATATAAGAAAACAAATTTTAAAAGCACTATTTTTTTATTTATAAACAGCCTTATTTTAAATAAAACAAGAAAAAGTGATTTTTTATTGACATAAAGTGCGAGTATTCATAAATTAAATCAAAATAATAAGGGAAATAAAATGAAAAGAAAATATCTAACGACTGCTTTGTGTTTTATATCGTTTCCGGTTTGGGCGGGCGAGTTTTTTTATGATGCCTCGCTGGTGGCGGATTCTTTTTATGGATATAGTCGCTATGCTGAAAAATATCGGCCTTATCACAAAAATAATCATACACCGACAGCTGCAGAAGTTTACACAGTCGGCGGATATCGTTTCAACGACGATTTGTCGTTTAAGCTCGGAGTTGATCTGCAGGCCTCTGATGCTAAAGAAGTTGAAGACTACAATCACGGCAAATGGGGTGAAAATGTCTATGGCACTTTGCAGAGCAGTTATGGTGAGCTGAGTGTCGGTCAGGTTTATAATGCGGCATATCAATTGGCAGTCGGAGCTCCACGGGTTGGAGCTTTTAGGGTCAATAATTCGCCGATTTCCGATTTTATAGCTAATCCTGATTGGCAGCGTCATAGCCGTGTGGCCTCATTTAGAACTCTTAATTCAACATATTTGAATACAGACGCTGACGCGCCTAAAATAAGCTATACTTCACCGGAGTTTTATCGCACCAAAATGGCCGTGTCTTATGCTCCGGATAGTTATTCTCAAGCCGGATTAATCAACAAAGACAGCCGCTATGACAATCGTTCGTCTTATGCTGCCGGCCTCTATAACCAGCAAGAATGGGCTGATTTCGAAATTGAAACTTCTTTGGGATATGCTTATAATCATCGAAACAATCAGGAAATTTCTGCCGGATTGAGTGTGTATCGCAAAGGGTGGACCTTGGGCGGTTCATATCGAAAATCTTTTACATCTTCAGGTGACTACGCCCTAAATTTGGGGGATAACTTACCTTATTATTTTGATGGTTATCGTCGAGGACAAGCCTTTAATATCGGTTTAAGTTATGAGTTTGGACCTTTGACTACGGGGTTATCGTATTTTGCCGCTTCGGCAGATAAAACAGATAACAAAGATAAAATTGTTACTTGGGCAAACAAAATTGAGGTGCATAAGTATGTATCACTGTATTTGGCAGCTGCTTATGCAGAATACAGCGGCGGCCGCAATATCAAGGACAATAACCGCGGTTACGCTTTTATAAGTGGTTTGGAAATTGAGCTTTAGGAAGAAAATGTTGCATATTTTACTGGTGTCGGATAATCAGGATTTTGCCGAAGATTTGAAAGCGCAGGTTTCGCGCTTTGCTCCGGATTTATCGTTTGTTGAAAACAAGCCCGATTTATTGATTGTAGATGATGACAAAGAAAAAATGTTGGAACTACGGCAAAATTATCCTTCGATTCCGCTAGTTTTTCTTTCATCCGAACAACCTGAAGAAACAGATAATTTGAACATATTTGTCAAAAAGCCGTTTTCCCTTGCGTGTTTATTAGATGTTTTGCGGGCGGCCAACAACAAATTGGATAATTCGGTTGATGGCTATTTGTTTTTTAATGATTACGAATTACGCCCCAATAAAAAAGAAATTGTCGATTTAATAAATAAGCGCGTAGTCAAGCTGACAGAAAAAGAAATTAATGTTTTGAAATATTTATATAAAACAAAAGATGATTTTGTATCTAAAAATGACTTGCAGCGCAATGTTTGGAAATATAATGAAGATGTCACTACTCACACTATTGAAACGCATATTTACAGGTTGCGGCAAAAAGTTGAGCAAGAGGGTGGTCGTCGTTTGATTATAACCGATAACGGCGGTTACAAGTTACAATAGGATTTTAATTATGCCTCAGATGACACCGAAAAAAAATCCGCAAATCAAAATGCATATCAGCTCAATTATTCGTGAAGCCAACACCTATATGCTGGAAAATAAAATGTTTACGCTTTGTGTGTTTGTGGTTAATTTGGCGTATATGTTGGTTTTCAAATCCATTGACGGTGGAATTTCCAATCCGCTCAGCATTTTGTGGGCCGTGACTTACTATATGTTTTGGTGCGGTTTTTATCGATATTATTATCATTTGCGTCCCTACCTTTTCAGCAAGGCGATTATGGGAAGTATGGCTCCTTCTACAAAGGCGATGGTTATTATGTTTGCGGTGATGCTTGCGGTGGCACTTTTGCCGATTTTGCCAATGTTCTTAGGCTTTAATGATGTATATTTAAGTTATTATGAACGCTATATGGAGGCCATAGAAGGCTTGTCTAATTCTCAAGAAATAGGAGCCTCTTTTGCAGATGTTTTAGTGGTTTACGGCATAATGGCGTTGTTGGCACCGAGCCTGATTTGCAAACCATATATGGCTTGGATATCTTCTTTGCGCGGTCACAACGCTTCTTTTCGCAAAGCCGGCAACAAAACTCGCGGAAACTATCTTGGTTTTGTCGCCATATCGGCACTACTTTTGTATCCTGCCGCTTTTGGTCAGGAGTTGGACAAGCTTTTCAACTTGCAAGATTGGCTGAATTATACGATAAGTACGATTATTTTTGTTTATACCAATATTATCTTTGCTAAGATGTATGATTTGTTTTATTTGAAGCATTAAGCTGTTTTGGGCGTTGATGCCATAAAATGCGCAAGAATCTGATTTTACTTTTTAAGGTCAAATCTCTAAAGGTGATAATTCCATCATTTTTTAATTTAAGATATTCCTGTAAAAAATATTGTTCCAATTCGTTTTTATTTTCGGTGCTTTTGGTGATTTTTGATAAAATCATTTTCAGCGAACGGCTAATTCTTTTTTTACGGACAATATTCCATTGTGTTGGATTGTTGCAAGCCTTGAAATAGTTGTAAATGTGGCGTATTCCGCAAATGTAATCTTGAATTTTTTTGATGGAAAAAGAGCTGCGGACTATCGACGGAGACGTTGTGTTATAAAGATATAGCTTTTCATTGATGGCAGAAAAACGAGAAATGTTGGCAAAAACGCAAGTGGAAAACGGCCAATCTTCATAATAAATTCCTTCAATAAAACGAAAATGTTTTAAGGCGGTCGAGCGATATAATTTATTCCAAACCACGGCTGAAACTAAACGATGTTTAAACAAATCTTCCAGAGGGTTTGTATAAATTTTGTAGCTTATTTCGGAAGTCTGATATTTTTTTGTTTTTAGCAAATCTTTTCCCACACGACAAAAACTTGTGGAAATAACAATCGGACATTCTGATTTTTGAGCCGTGTTGTAAAAAATTTCTAAAGTTTGCGGATGAAGATAATCATCGGCGTCCAAAAAGAAAATATACGCGCCGCTTGCTACTTCCAAACCGTTGTTGCGAGATGCGGAAAGACCTTGATTTTCTTGGGTTATAACCCGAAAACGCGGGTCGTTTAAGGCAAATTTGCTTAAAATTTCTCCGCTTTTGTCGGTGGAACCATCGTTAATGCAAATTATTTCGATATTATCAAAAGTTTGATTGACTACACTGTTCAAACAGCGTTGCAAATATTTTTCAACGTTGTAAATCGGAATTATCACAGAAATAGCAACAGCTGCAGTGTCAGTCATATCCAACCCCAAAATTAAACTTATTAAGTAGTAGCGTATTAAGATATTTAAGTCAAATAAAAGTTCTGATAACAAACATAAAAAAATAGCTTCTGTGCAAAAGAAGCTATTTTTTTTAATCAAGACCTCAAAAATTATTTTGCAGCGTTAATTGCATCTTGGAAAGATTTGATGTCTCTGGCTTGAACCGGTTTACCGTTAACAATAACCAAAGGAACGCCGTTAATATTTGCTTTTTGAGCCAAATCACCGATTTCGGACAAATTGTCGTTAATTTCAGAAGATTCTACATCAGCAGAGAATTTTTCAAAATCAACGCCCAAATTTTTAACAATTTCTTCAACCGCTGATTTTTCTCTTGGTTTTTGTTCCATCATTGCTTTATAGTATTCAGCAAATTTACCCTGTTTGAATACAGCCAAACCGGCTTGAGCTTCAAAGTGAGAAATAGGGCTTACAAAGGACAATGGTTTGAAAACAAATTTAACGTCAGCGTTGTCTTTCATAAGTTTTTCCAAAGTCGGAGCCAAGTGTTGGCAATAACCGCAAGAAAAGTCAAAAAATTCAACGACGGTAACCTTGGCGTCTTTAGGACCGACAAAAGGTGCGTTTTCAGAAGAATTGATTTCACTTGCATATTTTTCAAAAGCTTTTTGAGCTGCTTTTTCTTTTTCTGCTTGTTGTATTTCCTGATAAGCTTGCAAGGCATTGACAACCATTTGCGGATTAGCTTTTAACGCGCCTTCAATATCTACGTTTTCACCTTTGTTTTTTAGTGAAAAAGTCAAAGACACAGCTGCCAAAATAACGGCAACGGTGGAAAGAATTATTGAAAAATTTTTCATATTTATTATCCTTAAAAAAATAATTAAATGTTCAAACAGAGTCAAAAGTAGCTCATTTTCAAAAATATGCAAGAAATAAAACAAAGTTTTACAAAATAATTATGGACAAACGTTATTTTTACGGGTAGAAAGAAAAATTATATTTCAAGGGAGAATAGAATGTTTAATGTGAAAATTTCATTGTTTTCCAGTACCAGAGAATTGGAACATAAAATAGATTTAATGCACGATAAAGTTATTGAATGCTCAATGTTTTTTAAAGAAGCGTTTGCCATTTTCCTAAAAGAAAAACGCAGTCTGAACTATCGTCGTGCCAGCAAAAAAATTAAAAATATTGAGTCGCAGGCAGATGATTTGCGCCGTGAGATTGAAAGCAGTTTATATTCCCAAAATCTGATTCCCGATTTGCGTGCCGATGTGCTGCAGATGGTGGAAAATATTGATAAGGTTATTAATGAATTAGATGAAGTGGCTCATAAATTTTACATTGAACAGCCGGATATTCCGGATAAATATCGAGATGATTTTAAGGTGTTAGTCCATCAGGTTTCGGATTGCGCCGAAAATATGGCCATTGCTTCGCGAGCTTTTTTCCGTGATTTTGCCACGGTTAGGGATTATGCGAAAAAAGTTTATTTTTTGGAACACGAAAGTGACAAAACCAGTGCGCGCTTAAAGCAAAATGTGTTTGATTCTGATATGGAATTGGCTCATAAAATACAGTTGAGTATGTTGATTGGCGAAGTGGCCGATGTGGCGGATAAGGCCGAAGACTGCATTGATGCATTGTTAATTTTTACAATTAAGCGGGATATCTGATGGATATTAGTTATTTATTTTATTTAAGTAGCGGTTTGTTTTTGGGGTGGTCGCTTGGAGCGAACGATGCGTCAAACATTTTTGGTACGGCAGTCGGCTCTAAAATGGTTCGTTTTACCACAATTGCTTTAATATCCAGCTTTTTTGTGATATTAGGCGCGGTTTACGGCGGTGCTGGTGCTAGCAAAACTTTGGGCAGTTTGGGCGCGGTAAATGCTCTTGCCGGCGCGTTTATGGTGGCTTTGTCTGCGGCGTTGGCTGTTTATTCAATGGCTCGAACCGGATTGAGTGTTTCATCATCACAAGCCGTGGTCGGGGCTATTATCGGTTGGAACATTTATGCCGGCAAGCCTACCGACTTGGAAACTTTGGCGCGCATTTGTTCAACGTGGACAATTTGTCCGCTGCTTTCAGGCATCGTGGCCGTAATACTGTATATGTTGTTCAAACGAATGTTGAAATATTCACATTTGCACCTGCTTATGCAAGACCAAATTACCCGCATTGGTTTGATTGTGACCGCTGCCATAAGTGCTTATGCGTTGGGTGCCAACAATATTGCCAACGCTGTAGGTATGTTTGTGGAATCTTGCCCGTTTAAGCCATTGAAAATAGGAAATTTAACTACATTCACCCCAGAACAGGTGTTGTTCTTTTTAGGTTCAGTTGCGGTTAGTGTGGGAATTTTAACTTATTCGAAAAAAATCATAATGACGGTTGGTAATAATTTGATGAAAATGACACCGATTAGTGCGTGGATTGTTGTTTTGTCACAGGCTATTGTTTTGTTGCTGTTTTCGTCTATAACTCTGCACAATTGGTTGGAGGCTAATTCTTTACCGACTTTGCCGTTAGTGCCGGTTTCAAGCACACAGGCCGTGATAGGGGCTATTGTCGGTCTTGGTTTGCTCAAAGGAGGGCGCGGTATAAATTGGACTATTGTCGGTAAAATAATGGTTGGCTGGGTTGCTGCACCGGTAATTTCTATGGCAATCTGCTTTATCAGCTTGTTTTTCTTGGAAAATGTGTTTAATCAGGTTGTTTATCTGGCAGATTAAGGTTTTGTGATAAATTTTAGATATTTCTTAATAAATATACGCTAAATTTAGCAATAAAAGATTAGGAGATGTCGCGATGATTAAATCACATAACCATACATTCGGTTTATTAAATGCCCAATATAGAAGTGTTTTGAAAAAATGCTTGCAGCTTAATTTGTTAGCGTCAGGTTTTGTTTTGGCTGTAAGTCAAGGCGTTTCGGCTGCCGAAACGGTTATTCCAACAGATAACACAGCAACTTTTCCATATTCTGTAAGCGGTGGTAATTCCTTGATTCTACAAGGAAATTATGGTAAAGGTACCAGTGATGACGGTTCGTTTATCGTGCAAAATGATACCGGTATCGTTAAAATTGTAAAAGTAACATCAGGTGAAGCGGCTACGGGAACAGTGGTCAACGGTAAACAAGTAAATGCCATAAAAGTGACTACGGACACCGATGGAAACAAAACTTACGGCACTCCGAAAAATGTGTTTGGCGGTTTAATTCAGGTAAACGGCAATATTACTAAAGATGCGGCAGATTCAACGCCTAATAATACAATCAGTTTGGTTCAGATAAACGTAAATGGTGACACAACCACTTCACAAGTTGCAAAGTTTACCAACAATAAAATTGTGGCCGAAAATCTAACCTCAGGAAGCTTGAGTTTGGGCGGCGGTGTGTTGGCTTCTTTGCAACAAGATGATGGTACATATATAACAAAGCGCGATAACAACTTTGATATTCAGGGCGTTAATGTGGTGTTTTCCAATAATGGTATTTCTATTGAGGATAACCGCACATTGGCTCCTATGGTCGTTGAAAAAGTGCAGGCAAACGGCGGCGCATTATATGTTTTGGGTTCAGCACAGTTGGCGGGAAGTGTCGTCGACGGTAATTATACTTCAAGCCTGAATAATAACACAATTGTTATTAATAGTGTGGCGTCTTTGAAACAAGAAGCAAATGGTGGTGCTTTATATAATAAGGGATATACATCATTGCAAAAAATAAATATTGATTCCAACTCCGTATCGGCTGACGTTGCTCGCGGCGGCGCGATTTATAATGCGGCTGCAGATGTAAATGGTGATAAGGATTTGTTATCAAAGCTGATTGTTGAAAATTCGGCTTTAAGCAATAATAAGGTTGATGCCGGTAGAACCGGTTTGGGTGGAGCCCTGTTCAACAGTTCAAAAACGGAAACAATTATTGTCGATTCTTCTCTGACAGGAAACAGTGTTGCTGTTGATAAAGATGATAAAATTTCCGAGATGAATATTTTTAGTTATGGTGGTGCGGTTTTCAATGAAAATGGAACTTTGAGCATTAATGCTAAAAATTCTGATGTTGCCATTTCCAATAACAGTGCGCAGGCTAAAAATTCTACTGAAAGTGCTGCGGCTCGCGGTGGTGCAATATATAATGATGTAAACGGAACAATAAAAATCAATGCCGATAACCATAAAATTACCGTTTCTTCCAATAAGGCCGGTTTAGGCGGGGCAATGTTCAATTCCGGAAACTTAATTTTGTCGTCGACAAACTCCGGATCCTATGAATTTTCGGAAAACAATGCCAAAGACGGCGGTGCGGTTTATAATAACGACTCATTTTTTACAATTAATGCCGATGGTGAAAACCAAAAAGTGGTATTTAATAAAAACGTAGCATCCGGAAGCGGTGTCGGTAACGGCGGTGCAGTTAATATTTATAAAGGTCATATGACGGTTAATTTGGACAATAAGTCTGCTTTAAGTATGACATCTAATTCAGCGCAATTGTTTGGCGGTGCGGTTTATGTTAATGAAAATTCTTTTTTGACCTTAAACAACAACGATGCCGGAAACATCGAATTTAGTAAAAATAGTGCTGTATCACAAGGCGGAGCTATTTATAACAAAGGAACTGTGACAATGAATGTCGGCAGCGGCTCTTTAACTTTTGATGGTAATAAGGCCGAACTCGGAGGGGCTGTTTATAACACGGAAGGCGGTTTTGTTACGGTAAATCTGGGAAATTCCGGAGCTCTGAAGTTTGCCTCGGCTACTGATACTATTTTCAACGACGGCACTATTACCGTAACCGGCAGTGACACCACCTCAAAAATTGAAGTAAACACCGATATTACGGGAAAAGGTGGTTTAAAAGTCGATAAAGCAACGTTGACACTTAATAATTCTATTGTTTCGGCTAGCCAGAATTTGAAATTCACAAATAGCGATATCAGTCTGCAAAAAGGTGCAAATTTAAACCTTAACAGCGGTGATACGTTGGCAGATAATAATATTACCACGGTTGCCGACGCTATCATCAACTATACGGCAAGCGACAGTGCTCCGGATATGAAGTTGGCCAATACGTTTACCCACGGCGGTGTTTTAAACGCTCAGGACGGAATTATCTCAACTATAAGTGTTGATAAATTTGTTGGTGAGAGTGGCTCAATTTATCTTGATGTCAATAAAGAAACCAAAACCGCGGACATCTTAAAAGTTGGCGATGCCATTAGCGGCGAGGTGAATATGAAATTAAATAACGCTGAAATATTAAATGATGAAGGCGTAAAAATTAAGTTTGCGGAAGTAGCTGATTCGTCTTCTGATTATAATTTTATTTTTGAAAATGGTGACACGGTTTACAATATTGAAATGGTCAGCGAAGTCAGCGGCGGCGTGCGTAGTTGGTATTTATATCACGGCGGCTCTGTTCGTTCTGAAGTTGTAAATTATTTGATGTTGCCGCGTGTTGCCGTGGAACAAACTCGTGGCATAAACGTTGATATTTCTGAAAATGATAACACACCGCGTATTCGTTATGAATATGGTTATGGAAATAAATTGCGGAGAATACAAGACAATAATAATCGGGTGACCTTGTGGGCTAATCCGGTTTATCGTCACGCTTCGTTTAAATCACCGATTGAAACCAAAGGCAATATTTGGGGTGTAGATGCCGGATTGAATATGAATGTTTCAAGTAGCAGCAAAACCGGTTTGTTTGTTTCATATCGTGATGGTAGCTATAATCAAAACGGGGTAGACGGAAAATATTATAGCTTAGGCGATACCGGCGATTTGGATATGACCAGCACTTTAGTCGGTTTGTATTATAATAAGTATTTCGGACGGTTATACTTAAAAGGAATGGCCTATGGCGGTGAACAAAAAGCCCGCATTTCTAATGGTGATGTTTCTGCTTCGGCCAAGGCTCTTCAGGCCGGTGTAGAGGTTGAAACCGGATATAATGCGGCAATTACTTCTAAGACAACCTTAACGCCGATGGTTAAAGCTTCTTATGACTATATCAGCTTTGATGACTTTACGGACAGTACCGGCAAAAAGACCAGTATTGACACCATAAACGATGTTGAGTTGGAGGCCGGATTAAAGCTTAGTCAACAATTTAACAACGAACATCAACTTCCGACAAGCGGCTATGTAAAAACTTCGGTGGTTCAATTGGTTGAAAACGGTGGTTCGGCATCGGTTCAAAACATAAAATTTGATGATATGCTGAAAAATGAAACCGCCGGAAGAGTGGAAATCGGAGGTGAGGCCGCATTGTGGAAAAACTTTGTGGTTGGCGGTTTTGGAAACTATACGTTTGGTTCCGATTATAATGGTTTTGCTGTGGGCGGAAACGTTCGTTACAGTTGGTAAAATTAATATGGAAAAAAACTATGCTGAAATTAAGTCGTCGCGCTCAGGGATTGTTAAATAACCAATACAGAAGCGTTTTGAAAAAATGTTTTATCATAAACACCATACTGGCTGCAGTTGTTGGTTTGTCGTCACCAGCGCAGGCGGCATCAAATCAGACTGTAAACAGCGGGGATTCCTATAGTGACACGTCTGCTAATTCCGTTGGAGCATTGCTCGAAAATTTGAAAAATGGTATGGGGAGCGTGGTTGATGCTTATACCGCCGGCACGCCGATTGGCAAATTATATGTAAACACCAATGCTGTTAATGAAGCTTATTCCGATGTAAATGGAGCTTCAGCTAAATATGGTCCGTGGATAATAAATTACGGAGATGTTTATATCGGTAAGCAATATGATAAAACCACGGGAGCAATTTCTGAGGTTCCCGGAGGAATAATACTTTCTAACCACCACAATATGAATGCCGATACAATTTATTGGGGTGGTGGAATTATAGCCAACGGCGGCGGAAATTTAAGAGCCAGTGCCACAAATTTGCAGGTTATAAACACGACATTTAAAAATAACACAGCCACATCATCAGAGTTGAAAACAACGATGAGTGCCGTGGGTGGTGCAATCAGCAGTTTCAGCACTAATGAAGCGAGTGTTAAAAACAGCAGCTTTTTACAAAACTATGTTATGAGTGCCGGAACAGCAGCCGGCGGTGCGGTTTATAACGGTGTCGGTGTCACCTCGGGCGGTACAGCTAGCCGCGGCGTTTTTGCTTCTCAAAATAATATTTACCAAGGAAACTATGCCGGAAACCAAACTTCTGACCTTAATTTGAAAGTTTTTGACGATAGCAGCCACAGTTATGTATCTTGGATTGATACCGATGTTAAGGCCGAGAACGCCCAAGGTGGCGCGGTATTTAATAATGGCGATTTTAGCTCCGTAAACGATATTTTTGAGAACAACTTTGCACAAGGAAAAACGGCGCAGGGCGGTGCGGTATATAACGGAACCTATAATCTTTCTGGCAGCGTTCATAACGGGATTATGGAAATTAGTAATTCAGCCGGAAACACGAATTTTAAACAAAATTATGCGTCAGGAGAAACAGCGCAGGGTGGTGCATTATATAATTCAGGCAAGTTAAACACAAACAGCGGCAAGTTTTTGCAAAATTATGTCAGCGGTAAAACCGAGGCCTCAGGCGGTGCGAATTATAATAGCGGCGATTACACGGCGTTTAATGAAATTTATGTGGAAAACTACGCCGACGGCAAAGGTTCGGTTTATGGTGGTGCGGTTTATAACTCCGGCAAAATAACAATGACCGGTACTAATTCTTTTATCTCAAATAAAGCCGGATTTGTGGATAATAATGGTGATTTAAAGGCGGATTCCGGCTATGGCGGAGCAATTTATAACAGTGGTACGGTTATAAATTCTGCGATTAGTAAAGTTGTGTTTAACGGCAACCAAGTCACGGCCAAAACAGCAAGCGGCGGAGCTGTTTTCAGTAATGGAAGCATAAATTTAAGTAATATCACATTTACCGATAATCACGTCAATGCTCAAACTGCTAAGGGCGGTGCGCTTGCTAACGCTTCGCAAAACACCGATAACACTTTGACCGATAGCAGTTTTTCCAACAACAGCGTAAAAGCTTCAACAACGTCGGCAACAGCGTTTGGCGGCGCGATTTATAATAGTAGCGAGAATACTGCTTCGGTAGCTAAGTTATTGATTAAAGCAACAAATTCTGATGTTTATTTTCAGGAAAACAGTGCGGTTTCTGCACAGAATAACGCAATTGGCGGGGCAATTTATAATGGTGAAAATGGTCAGCTGAATTTAGAAAGCAACGGAGCTGAAATTGTGTTTGTCAGCAACAAAGCGGATAATGGCGGCGCGATAGCTAATTCCGCTTCCGGAGCAGCAATTGCTTCAACTACATCATATTTCAAAATCAGTGCGACTAACGGTGATGTATATTTGCAAAATAATGTGGCGCAAAATAGCGGCGGAGCAGTATATAACGAGGGTGTAGCTTATTTACATTCCGCCGGAAACACAATGTATTTAACCGCAAATACAGCAGTGAATGGCGGTGCGGTTTATAATAAAAACGCTGCAGATTTAAGTATTCAAGAAGGAATTGACGGTAAAATAATTTTGTCGGAAAACACCGCTGAGAAAAAAGGTGGCGCGGTATATAATGCCGGTACGCTCAATCTTTCTAACGTTTCTTTGCAAACCGGAGCGCAACTGCTTGTCAGTAATAATACAGCCGCTTTCGGTGCCGGTATATATAACGAAAATGGTGCTGTAGTCAGCGGAAGATATACTAAAAACAGTGAGGTCTTGTTCGATGCTAATAAAGCAACTTCCGGAAAAGGCGGAGCAATTTATAATGAGGCTAACGGAGTTATAAATATCAGTTTGGAAGACAACGCAAAAATAGTTTTGAATACGACAAGCGATGACATTTACAATTTGGGAGAAATAACCATAACCGGACAAATGACATCGACCTCAACCATTGGCGGAACAAGTTTTATGCCTCTTTCTTCGTTTAACAGCTCCACAACCGAAGTTGATGTAAACTCAACACTGGGCGGTACCGGTGTTTATAATATTTCTGAAGTTTTACTTAATCTCGGCAACACGGGATACATTGATTTCGAGCCGCAATTAAATTTAAAGAATAATGTTATAAAATTGGCCTCAGGCTCTTATCTGAATTTAGATGGTTCAGACACCTTAACCAACAACGACTTTTATATTTCCGCTGATTCATCGGTAAATTATAAATCCGGTTCGGAGGGGGCCGTTGATTTAGCTAATCATATATCTAACAGCGGTTTGTTGAATTTAGCCGACGGCTTAATTTCAGAGGTGAAAATCAACACCTTGAACAGCGAAAACGGCATCATTCATATTGATGTTGATAACAATCGTTATTTAGCCGATAAAATAATTATCAGCGATAAAATTTTTGGAAAAAATAATATTGTCTTTGATAATGCACACAGTTTACAGCTTGGAGTTGATGATAGAATTTATTTTGCCGAAACACAGGCTTCACAATCTTTAGACGATTATGAATTTGTTTCAAAAATAAATAACGGGTTATATGAAATAGGTATTGGTTATGATAAAAATACAGCAGTTAATGATTGGTATTTTTATCGGACACAATATCTGAATCCGGAAGTTGTGGCTTATATTGATTTGCCGCGTTCCGCTATTGAACAAAGCCGTTCTTTGTTGTTCAATGTAGATAGAATTAGTAAAGGAAGCTGTGATTGCTATCAAGACGGTTGCAACTATAAAATCTGTAACTTTAAGGATTTAGGCGGAAAATCAAGGCTATGGGCAACTCCGGTATATCGTTCGGGGAGTTTTGATAAGCCGGTTGAAACCGATTTTAAACTTTACGGATTAGATTTCGGGCTTGATCATCAGTTCAGCATATCCAGTCAATTTGGAATTTTTGGGTCATATCGTGATGGCAATTACAGCAATGAAGGCAAGGCCGACGGGCAAATTTTGTCACGCTATGATAGTGAATTGGATATCACCAGTATTTTGGGCGGCTTGTACTATCGTCAATACTTTGGAAATCTGTTTATGAGCGGTGCAGTCTATGGCGGACAACAGAGTGCTGATATTAAAGCGGATAATGAAGTGAGTGCATCGGTAGACGGTATTAATCTGGGAGCTCAGGCCGAAATAGGTTATGATATCCGCACAACCAAACGTTCGGTTTTGACGCCATCAATCAAAGCTACTTATGATTACATAAAATTTGATGATGCTAAAGATAATTCCGGTAAGGAAATCAGTTTTGATACCATTCACGATGTCGAATTGGAAGCCGGAATTAAATATGAATATCAATTTAATAACGAACGACAACTGCCGACTACCGGTTATATCAAACCATCTGTGGTGCAAACCATAGCCAACGGCGGAAATGTTAAAATCAATGATGTGACATTTGATAAAACGGTTGAAAACGAAACCTTTGGTCGGATTGAAGTTGGTGCCGATGCTGAAATAGTTAAAAACTTTTCGGTTGGCGCGTTTGGCAACTATACCTTTGGTTCAAGTTACAAAGCCTGGGGCGTTGGCGGAAACGTGCGTTACAATTGGTAAAAAAATAATCTCCAAAATTGTATATCTTTTCAGTCACTCCGACCAATAAAAAGCTCGCAGAAGTGCGGTTTTTGGGGTATTGGAGAGAGAATGAAAAGCAGCGAGAAAACCAATTTCTTTTTAAACTTTTAATGTTTAATTTTATGTTTCTAGTAAAATTTTAGTCCTACTTCGCAAGTGTTTGTATTACCGCAATCACACCATTGAATTGCAGTTGTTTTAGGTAGAGGTAAATCTTTTCGGCAGGCATAGTGATTGTTAAGACCGTTTGCTTTTTCTCCAATATCACAATTTTCGAAAAATGCTGTTCCTGTGCTATTGCCCATATTGATTCCAACGACCAAGCCGATAAATCCTGAGTCATTTTTTCCCCAATCGAAAGAGGCTATTTCTGCACAGGCCTTTTTGTTTATGTCTTTTATACTAATAGCAAAAGCTGCATAATTATTTTCTCTTTCGGTACGATTTCTTCCGGTAGTATATATGGCAAGCTGACCGTTTAAGGGATGTCTAACTTGATAATAAACAGAATCGTCTAACATATCCGACGGAACGACAATATCTAAGACTGTGCGGTTTGGCCTCGAAACTATACCTAAGCTATAATAGTTTTTTTGTTCGGCGTAGAGATTTTTTATGTTCATAGTAATTTGGGCAACAGCGGATATGGTTTTGTTGATTTTCCACTTTTCCATAGCCTTTGAATAACCGGCAATACCGCCGACACTCAAAACACCTATGATGGCGAGAACACCAAGCATTTCAATCATACTTCGTCCGCACTGCACGCCATCTGCTAGGAATTTTTGCGCTCGTGTACTTCTTTTAATATGGTTTGTCTGTTTGGTCACTACTTGCGCTTTTCTCACTCGTGTACTACTCTGTACACGTCTTTCGAAAAGCACTTCGTATTGACGCACGGCATCCAAACCCTTTGATAGGATGTTGGTTAAAACCTCGCCCCGTGCGGGAGAGGTCGATGCGTAAGCATCGGGTGAGGGGTACTTAATGGAATTGCAATAAACACTTAATACTCGCCCCCAACACAGGTCATCAACGGACGTGACGCGCTCCACATTACTGTCATTGCCGGACGAGATCCGGCAGTCCAGATTCGCGGGTCTAAGCCCGCGAATTGTTAGATAAAAAAGTAGTATAAAAGAGTAAGAAAAAGAGGTAAAATAAAAATGGCGGAAGAACG
>CAKQLF010000004.1 GCA_934254585.1 uncultured Alphaproteobacteria bacterium
AACCGATACTTATGTAATAATAAGGCAAATTTATTGACTAGGTTAGTACCTTGTTGCAACAAGATTCTAGGCACAGGGCCTAGAATGACGGGTGCTGGAATTGCTTGCTTTGTACCGCCTGCCAGTTTCGTGCTGTGCTTGTTGTTTTTTAATATGTCATTTTTTCTGAAAAAACTTGCAAAAACGTCTGCAGCGGCAAAAAATATGCCTTTAATCAGACATTTAGGATTTGCAGAGAGAGAGAGAGACCTTTTGATTGCTTATTTTTCATCTTTCTTTCCTCATAAAATAGGTGAATTGTTTAATATCCAAAGTCTAGCAAATACCGCTTAACAAATCAATAAAATTAGTTTCAATAAGATATAAAAAAATTCCGAAATTAACTTAGTAAATTCCGGAATTTTTAAAATCGTTAAAGGTTATTTTATAAATTTATCCAAATTGTTGATAGCATTATCAATGAATGAGCTTTTATTTGCCTTATTGATGTGCTTCAAAATGGCATTCCGAGCCAATTCTATCACCGAAGTGGCAACTGACTGATTTATTTCAGCCATCGCGCTTTCTGTGGAACTGGCAATACGGCGTTTAATTTCTTTTTCTTTAACCGCAGTATTTTCTTTAAGGGCAGCTAAATCATTTTTCTTTTGATTTGCAATGTTTTTTTCGGCCAAAGCTCTTATTTTTGCCACTTCATCTTCAGTGGTAGAAAACTTTCGTTCATATTCGGCCAACAAATCTTGCGCATCATCGCGAAGTTTAACCGCCTCATCAATCTGGTTTTTAACACTGTCAATTTTGTTGTGCATAGCCTCTTTGAAAAATTTATAAGCCGGCTTTGCTAACAAGACAATAGCTAAAATAAAGGCCATACCAACCCAGAATTCAACATCGGCATAAAACGGCACATCGGCAATTTGATGAGCTATATCCGGATTGGCTTTGTCAAATACTTCCGAAACATTTTCTGCCGCGTCAATAATGGCATTTTGTGTTGCGTCAATAATGTCATTTCCATTTGACAAGGTTGCAGCATCTTCCGGATTATTATTAATAAATTCTTCTGCCATTATTATTTTCCTTTGTCCGAAGCCTCAATCAGCTCCTCTTTTGTGATTTGCTTAAAACCGAGTTTTTGCACAATATCATAAGCCAATGTTTGTGAAAGGCTTTCAATTTGTTGCAAAGTTTCTTGTTTTTCTTTAGCTAAGCGAAACTCACTTTCGGCAATTTGTTTGTTCAAACGCTCGTTAAGTAATTTTTCTTCTTCTGCCAAAAAAGCCGCAGACTCTTTCTGATTTTTAGCAATATCCTCTTTAGCTTTGGCCTTAGCTTCAGATAAAGCTTGTTCATATTTTTCAATGGATTGCTTTGCCTGTTGGTTAAGCTTTTCAGCTTTGCGGATATAGTCATCAATTTTGCGTTTACGTTGCTCTAAAACATCGGCAATTTTCGGTGTAATAAAAATTGCGACCAACGCCCAAAGCAGGCTGAAACACAAAACCATCCAAAAAGCCTGAGAGGCATAGGTGGATAAATCTAATTGAGGCATTTATTTTCCTAACCTTTGGATTGACGTAAGACTAGATAATCATCAGAATGGCAATAACCAGAATGTACAAAGCGATAGCTTCAATAGAACCCATACCGATAAAGCCGAACAAAGTTACGTCTTTTTTAACTTGAGGATTGCGGCCGACAGTTTCAATTAAAGCCACCCACAATTTAGTCAAACCCCAAGCGGCTGCAGTCATAGCCAAAGCACAAATACCGGCACCGATATAAGCTAAAGTTTTGTTTTGTAAAATTTCGTTTTCCATTTTGAGTTCCTTTCTGTTCAGTCAACAAAATTAATGTTCGCTGCTAATAGCCATATTCAAATAAACACAGCTCAGCGTGGTGTAAATATAAGCTTGTAACAGTGTTACAAACAGCTCAAACATAATGATTCCTATGTCGGCGATAAGCGGAACAAACCCAAATATCTGCATAGGAATAATAAATCCTCCTAAAACCTTTAGAATAATGTGTCCGACAGACATATTTACAGCCAAACGAATAGTTAAGCTGAAAGGCTTTGATAAGAGAGATATGGTTTCAATAGGTACAATCAGCGGAGCCATCAAAACAGGCACGCCTTGCGGCAGAAAAGTACGCAAATAGGATAACCCGCGTTTTTTTATACCCAAAAAGATATTTAATAAAAGACAAAAAATTGAAAGTGCACCAACGGCGGCGATATGAGAAGTAAATGTGAAACTATATGGGAACAGTCCCAAAATATTTCCGCCGGCAATAAAAGTAAACAGAGCAAAAACAAATGAAAAATATTTCACTCCGTTTCTCCCCAGAGTTTCGCCCATAATACCCTGTATAAAGTTGTAAACAGCTTCCGGAATTGTTTGCGCCATTGTCGGCACAATGTTTCTTTTTCTCAAACACAGGCTCATACTCAAGACAATAACGGCAACTGTGATAAACATACAAAGAGAGGAGTTTGTAAACGACAAATCCGTTCCGTTTATTTCAAACGGAACAATTCTCTTTATTTCAAACTGTTCTACCGGACTTGACATTAATCTTTTTCCTCCTGAATACCTTTGTCCATCTCTTTAGCCGAACGATAAACATTTAACATACCGGCCATACATCCAAATATAGAAAAAACAAGCATAAAAATAATTTTTGTTCCGAAAACCTTATCCAGAGCATACCCAAAACATAAACCCGCAAAAACTGCCGCTATAAATTCCGTGCCTATCCGGAACGCATTAGCAACAGCCCTGCCGGTGCTGGTTTGTTTTGAAGACTGAGCAGATTTCGTTTGTTTTGTTTTAAATCGGCTTATTCTTTTTTCCAACTCATTAATGTCGTTAGGCGTTTTATGCATCTATTTATTATCCAAAAATCCTAATTTTGCAAGTCTTTCATCTAAATATTTTTTCAGGGTGTTGAAACTTGCCGCGGAATAGATAATTTCATTGCCGTCGCGGCCGCTGAATAACAGGGCCGGAGTTCCGGTCATTTTTAGCTGTTTCAAGCCTTGTTGGCGGTCGGAAATAATCGTTTGTGCCATATTATCATCGTGCAGGCAAGCTTCGACCTCGTCATAACTGATACCAAACTCACCGGCATATTGATGTAACGGAACGGTGTCATTCGACAAATACCAAAAACGCTGTTTTTCAAAAAGACGACTCAAAAAAGCGTGATAATTGTCAGGCGTGGCGCACTGTAAAACCATTGCGGCCTGCATTGCTCTTTTATCCAGAGGAAAGTTTACAAAAATTATACGCAGCAAACCTTTGTCAACATACTCTTTTTCTAATCTTGGTACCACGTCCAAATGGAAATCGGCACAATGCGGACAGCCGAGAGATGAAAATTCATAAAGAGTGATTGGCGCAACAGCTGAACCTTCGGCAAATTTTCCGGTGGCATTAATGCTTAAATTTTTAGGCAGAACAGTGGCAATTCCGTTTTTTTCCGCCGCATTGGCCAGCTGTTCTTGCAGAACCAGTCGTCCGTCTTCGGTGAGTGTAAAACCTTTGTAATTAAAATAAAAAAAAGCGGCCAAGCAAAAAACAACAACAAATGACAAATATCTGCTTATTTTTTCAATTATTTTTTCCAAAACATCTCTCCTAAGATTTTTTGCCTAACACGGCTTTACCTAAATTATTTAACGTTTCACGCAATTTGTCGCTGTGAATATCTTTAACTAGCTCTGTAATATAAGTTTGTTCTGTTTCAGATACAAGAAAATTTTTCACATTATCAATGGGTTTTTTATTGAGTAGAAAATTTTCCGGACTGCTGTTTTGAATTATTTTCAATTTTGATACGGCAAAATAACCGAAATAAGTGTTTATTTTTTCTAAAATCTGTTTTTCTCTTTGTTTTATCTCCAGAGCAAACGCACCGCTTAGGACAACCAGTTCAATAAGGCCGTTGCTTCTTTCGTTTTTGTTAAAGCGAATTTTTTGCGGCAGAGAATATTGGGCCAAGGTTTCTCCCACAATATCGCTCCAGTTTGCGAGAAGCTCAATTTCCATCATTCCGTTTAAGCCGAGAAGTTGTTTAGCCAAAGGCAAAACAGTTTTATTTACCTGTGTCAAGTCATCAAGAGTGTGATTTTCTTTAAGTATTAACTTTTTTTTAGCCATCGTTTTTTTCCATAAAATGTGCCAATGGATGTTTTTTGCGAACGGTATCCCCCAATTTTTGCGAAGTGATGTGGGTATAAATTTCGGTGGTTGAGATATTCTCGTGTCCCAACATTTTTTGGACGGAACGCAAATCGGCGTCATTGTTCAGGAGGTGGGTGGCAAAAGAATGGCGTAAAACGTGGGGCGAAACGCGAGACGGGCTGATTCCGCAGTCAACGGCTAACTTTTTCAGGTCTTTAAAAAACGCATCACGGGTCAGATGTCCGGAAATTGAAGTCAGCGACGGAAAAAGCCACGGAGAATTAGAGTTTTTCTTAATAAATTCATTGCGCAAATCTGCATAGTCTTGCAGGCGTGATAAAGCTTTTTCGGCAACGGGAATTATTCGTTCTTTGCTGCCCTTTCCTTTAACGGTGACCAATCCGCGGTTATAGTTGACGGCATTACAAGGCAAGCCCACCAATTCAGAAACACGCAATCCGGTTGCATACATCAGCTCAATCATTACGCCTATGCGCCAATAACGATAGTCTTTTTCGGCAAAAGCGGTGTCGATAAGTTTTTTTATTTCTTCAATTGTCAAGAATTTAGGGAGCGGTTTTTCTTGTTTGGGAGTCAAAATATAAGCCGCCGGATTTGTTTTTATAATTTTTTCAGAATACAAAAACTTGCAAAATTCTTTCAGAGCGGAAAGTTTGCGCGCCAGACTTTTGGGTGCATAGTCCTCGGTTTGCAGATTCTGCAAAAAAAGTTCAATTCTTTTTTCGGTAATTTCTTCCGGTGACTTTATTCCACCGAACTCCAAAAATTGAAGAATATCCGCCTTATAGGCCGCGACAGTCAATTGCGCCGAACCTTTTTCGGCGGCGGCGTTGATTAGAAAGCTGTCAAGAGATTGCTCAATCATTAATTAATTTTCAAGATTTACTGAAATTTCTTGCGAAACGTGCTCGGTTGGTACTTGAATGTCGTGAAACATTAAAAAGGTTATTCCTAAAAGCACAACCAATCCCACGGCGTAAAAAACGATTTTCAGGCTATTGCCTTGATTGTATGAAGATTGTCTTCTCATAAAATTATTCCCTATCATTTGTTAAAAAAAGATTGATTAATACTAGCAAGGTTATATTATTAGGTCAATAGAAAGCAAAGGTTTAAACAAAGAAAAATTTAAGAAAATGCCTAGAATAAATAAAATAATTTTGTTGGTGGGATTGATGGGGAGCGGAAAAACCAGTGTTGGCAAAAGATTGGCTCGCCGTTTGTCTTTGCCATTTGTTGATGGTGATCAGGAAATTGAAAAAGCCGCCGGATTGTCATTGGTAGACGTGTTTAAATGTTTCGGTGAAAAAGAATATCGCGCCGGAGAAGAAAGAGTAATGAAGCGTTTGCTTCAGGGAACGCCTTGTGTCTTGGCTTCGGGAGGCGGCTCTTTTGTGGCGGCGCAAACTCGTGAGTTGGCCAAAGAACACGCTATAACGGTTTGGCTTAAAGCTGATATAGACACGTTGTATCACCGCACTGCCGGCCGGACGCGGCGTCCGTTTTTGCTTGGCGATAATGCTACCGTAAAAAATAAGCTGCAGGAATATATAACCGAGGAATATCCTTATTATTCCGAGGCGGATATAGTTGTGGAAACTAAAGATGAAAAGGTGGAAAACACGGTAAAAAGAGTGGCCTCTGCCGTACATCATTTTTTTCAGCAGAAGAAAGTTAATAAATAAAGGAGAATTCAAATGCGGAAAAATGGCCGTGGAGCTGAAAGTTTGCGGGAAATTGAAATTATTCCTGATGTTAATTTGTATGCCGAAGGCTCTTGCCTTATAAAATGCGGAAATACTCACGTTATGTGCACCGCCAGCGTCAGTCCGGAAATTCCGGCTTGGCTGAAAGGCGGAAACAAAGGTTGGATAACCGCTGAATATGCGTTGCTGCCCAGAGCCACGCAAACCCGCGTTTCTCGTGAAACTAAAGGTGTCGGCGGACGTACGGCGGAAATTCAACGCCTTATAGGCCGCTCGTTAAGGGCGGCGGTTGATTTGACCCAAATGCCTGAAATGTGTGTGCAGATAGACTGTGATGTTTTGCAGGCGGACGGCGGTACGCGTACTGCTTCTATCACCGGCGGTTTTGTCGCTTTATATTTGGCTTTGCAGAAAATGGTTGAAAAAGGAACTTTGTTGCGTAACCCGATTCGCGAGTATGTTGCGGCCGTATCCTGCGGTATTTCACAGGGTGAAATATTGTTGGATTTGGATTATACCGAGGATTCGCACGCTGATGCCGATACTAATTTTGTGCTAACCGAGAGTGGCCGTATTATAGAAATTCAAGCCACGGCTGAAGGTGCGACTTTTAGCGAAACAGAATTTAACGAATTGTTTCGTTTAGCCAAGCAGGGTATTCATCGTTTGGTGATGGAGCAGAAAAAAGCAATCAACGGACAAGGAGATAGAAAATGAATTTGTCTGAAGTGATTTTTGCCAGTCATAATGCCGGCAAAATAAAAGAAATCAAAGAACTGTTAGAGCCGTTGGGCATAAAAGTTAAATCGGCAGTTGATGTAGATTTACCTGATGTGGCTGAAACCGGAACAACATTTGCCGAAAATTCGCTCTTAAAATCGCAGACCATCGCAAAATTAACGGGAGTTCCTTGTATTGCCGATGATTCCGGCTTGTGTGTCGATGCTCTGAACGGTGCTCCGGGGGTATATTCTGCCCGTTACGCCCCGAACCGTGACTTTGTCAAGGGAATGGAAAAATTGCTCGAGGAAATGGCTCAAAGCCGAAATAAAAGCCGCAAAGCACATTTTTCCTGCGTTATTTCTTTGGCTTTCCCCGATGGAGAATATAAATTGTTTGAAGGGCGCGTTAATGGCGAAATAGCAACCGTTCCATCGGGAGAAGGCGGATTCGGATATGATCCGTTGTTTGTTCCCGAAGGGTATGATTGCAGTTTTGCGCAAATGCCGAAATCCGAGAAAAATAAAATTTCTCACCGCGGTCGCGCTGTAGCTAAGTTGTTGGAATATCTGAAAAATAATTAAGGTAGATAGAGTGGTAAATATTTTTAACATTAACGCCGGTGCTTCATTTGTTGATGTTTTGGCTGAAAAATTTCTTAACGAATATCAAAATAAGCCTGAGGAATTAGCTAAGGTTTTGTTTTTATTGCCTAATCGCCGCTCTTGCCAAAGTTTGTCGGCGGCTTTTGTGCGGCAACGCGGGCTTAATCCGACTATTTTGCCGCAGATTTTACCTATTGCCGATGTTGAAGAAGATGAAGTTTTTTTAACCGGACAGCGAGATTTTTTACAAGAACTGAATCCGGAAATCTCTAAAACCGAGCGAGTGCTGATTTTTACCCGCCTAATAATGCAAAAACCGGCAGAATTGGGTTTGGGACATTTATCTTTGGCTCAAGCTTACGCATTGGCCGAAAATTTGGCGGATTTAATTGATTTAGCTTATAATGAAAATTTAGATTTTTCACGTTTGCAGGAAATTGTTCCGGAAGAATACGCCGCGCATTGGCAGGAAAGTTTGAAGCTCTTAACAATTATCACGGAGTTTTGGCCGAAAATTTTGCAGGAGCGTGGAGTGGTTGATGCCTCATTCCGCCGCAATCAGTTGCTGCAAGCCGAGATAAATATCTGGAAAACAAGTCAGACCAAGCAAAAAATAGTTGTTGCCGGAACTACGGCCGCGTTTCCGCTGCTGAAAGAGTTGGTTCAGACGGTGGCCTCTTTGCCGGAAGGTGAGGTTTGGTTATATGGTTTGGATAATAGTTTAGATGAAAAGAGTTGGCAAAAAATAGATGAGAATCATCCGCAGTTTGAACTGAAAGAATTGCTTGATTTTCTGAAAATTGACCGTTCATCCGTTATTAATGTCCCGCAAAAAATATTTTCTCCTCGCGAGCGTTTGGTGTCAGAGGTTATGCGTCCGGCCACAGGCTCCGGCGAATGGCGCAAACTTTCTACTTCGCCTTTGCCGGAAGAGGCGTTTACCGGCATAAAATTAGTAAATTGCGATGATATCAGACAAGAAGCTCAGGCGATTGCTTTATTAATTCGCCACACTTTGGAAACGCCGGAAAAAACCGCGGCCTTGGTTACTCTTGACCGAAATTTGGCTCGTCGTGTGGTTTCCGAGTTGAAAAAATGGAATATTATTGCCGATGATTCGGCCGGACAGCCTTTAGGCTTGACACCTATAGGGATTTATTTGCGGTTAATTATGAATGTTGTGGAGAGTGATTTTTCTCAAGTCAGTTTGCTCTCATTGTTGAAACACCCGTTTATGGCCTGCGGGCAAAAGCGGCGCGATTTTAATCAGCAAGTACGGAATCTGGAACTTAGTTGGCGTAAAAAAGAAGAATTATCTTTGGCGCAAAGTGAGTTTTTAAACCGCATAAAAGAAGTTTTTCAACCATTGACGAAACTTTATAAGCAAACGGAAGTTGGGTTGAAAGAAATGTTGGTATGCCATATTCTTGTTGCCGAAAAATTAGCTAATACCGATGTTAAGAGCGGCGGTAGAATTATTTGGAAAAACTTTTCCGGTTCCTCCGCCACTAAATTTATTAACGATATTTTGCCGTATAGCGGTTTATTGCAGCATATTTCTCCTAAAGATTATTTGCCTCTGTTGGAAAGTTTGTTTTCCGAGCAGAATGTGCGAGTACAATTTGGTATGCACCCGAGAGTTAAAATACTTGGACCGATAGAAGCTCGTTTGACCCAGTTTGATGTGACAATCATCGGTGAGGTAAATGAAGGAACGTGGCCGAAATTGCCGACGGCGGATTTATGGATGTCACGGCCGATGAAAAAAGATTTTGGTTTTCCTTTGCCGGAACGCTCAATCGGGGTAATGGCCGCTGACTTTGCGCATTTGCTTAATTCTGAAGAAGTATATTTAACCCGAGCCGACCGCGTGGACGGAACTCCTACCAACAAATCTCGCTGGTGGCTGCGATTGGAAACCGTTCTTGCGGCAAATTTCGGTGATAAAAAAGAAGACAAAGCTAAATATGCATTTTTGTATGATAACAAATATTCTTTATGGGCAAAATATTGGGAACGGGCGGAAATTCAAAAACGCATAAGTTCTCCTGAGCCTCGTCCGGCGGTTAATTTAAGACCGCGTAAATTGTCGGCCGTTAATTTTGAAATGCTGATGCGCGACCCTTATACTATTTTTGCCAAATACATTCTAAACCTTTATCCGTTGGCAAACTTAGATGAAGATGCAATGCTTCAGGATTATGGTAATATTGTGCATAAAGTGATAGAAAAGTTCAATAATAAATATGAAACCGGCGATTATCCGGAAAATGCGGTAGAAGAGTTGTTGGCTCTTGGTGAAAAAGAGTTTGCTGAAAATAATATTAATGCGGATATCAAAGCTTTTTGGTGGCCGCGGTTTGTTAAAACCATCAACTGGTTGGCGGATACAGAGAATATTTATCGAGGTGAAATTTCTAAAGTTCATAATGAAGTTACCGGAAGTTTTGATTTTTGTTCCGCGGGCGGAAAATTTACTATCACGGCAAAGGCCGACCGAATTGACGAAACCAAAGACGGATATTTGAATATTTTGGATTATAAAACCGGAAGAGCTCGCACAAGTAGTGAAATTGCCTCGGGAATGGCTCCACAGTTGCCGATAGAGGGCTTAATAGCCGAAAACGGGGGTTTTGCAGGCGTTCCGGCTAAAAAGGTGTCGACATTGCGTTATTGGAAATTAGGCGATAAAGAAATTATCGGTAACGAACAGCAAAGCAGAGATGGTATTGAGCGCACAGAAGAGCGTATCAAAACTCTGATAAGTTTGTTTGATTTTGAAACCACACCTTATTTAGCTAAACCAAATCCGCATGACGCGCCGGAATATTCAGATTATGACCATCTTTCACGTTATTTGGAGTGGTCAGTCAGAGATGACAACGCAGGGGAGAACGGCTTTGACAATGACTAAAGAAGAATTTGAAAAATTACGCAAAGAACGTGGCAATTTAGCCACATCTCAACAACGTGCCGCCGCCAATCCTCAAAAGTCGGTTTGGGTTGGAGCATCGGCCGGAACCGGAAAGACCAAAGTTTTGTCAGACCGTGTTTTGCGTTTGCTTTTAAGCGGAGTTGCTCCGCAAAAAATTCTTTGCTTAACCTATACCAAAGCGGCTGCGGTAGAAATGAACACGCGCATTTCGGAACGTTTGAGTAAGTGGTCGGTTATTTCCGAAACAGAATTGGAAAAAAGTTTATATAGCTTGTTAGGGGAAGAAATAGGCGATGTCGAGCAACAGCAAAAATATAAGCAACGAGCACGGACCCTGTTTGCGGTTTTGCTTGATACCCCGGGGGGAATCAAAATTCAAACCATTCACAGTTTTTGCCAAAAAGTTTTAAAGCGTTTTCCATTGGAGTCCGGAGTTTCGCCATATTTTGATATTTTAAATGATGAGGAAGCCGCCGAGGCGTTGACGCAAATTCAAAAAGATTTGTTGGAACAAATTGAACACGGTGCCGAGAGTAAATTAAAATCAGCTTTACGGTATTTGACGGAAAATTTAAGCGAATATTCTTTTCCTTCGGTGATGAAAAATATTACTTTAGAACGCTCCAGAATTGCAGATTTGTTCAAAAACTATGCCGATGAAGAGGAGTTTGAACAAGCTTTGGCCGAGCATTTGCAAATATCTCCTCAAGACACGGAAGACAGTGTTATTAATAAATTTATGACGGACATAAACGAGGTAGATGTGCGTGCAAATATTCCGGCTTTGTTAAACGGCGGAAAAAGTGATATAGAACACGCAGAAAAGTTGGAAACTGTGTTAGCCGGAGGTTTTAAGCCGGAGTATTATGCTTTATATAAGAGTGTTTTTTTGACTAAAAACGGGGAACTGTCCAAACGCTTGGCTTGCAAAAAAGCCGTTGAGGCAGATTCGCAGTTACTTGAGCGAATGGAAAACGAAGGCGAGCGCGTCTTAAAAAATGAAGAAAAACTTTGCCACGTCCGGTTATATATTGCGACAAAGTCGGTATTTATCATTGCCCGCGAATTGATAGAACGTTACAACGAATTTAAGAAACTTCATTCGCGCTTGGATTATGAAGATTTGATTTTATTGACGCGTAATTTGTTGTCGGATAACTCGGTTGCATCGTGGGTTTTGTTCAAGCTTGACGGAGGTATTGACCATATATTGATTGATGAGGCGCAAGATACGGCACCGAACCAATGGGAAATAATAAAGTCATTAAGCTCGGAATTTTTCTCGGGAGAAGGTCAATCAGAAAGAAAAAGGACGGTTTTTGCCGTGGGTGACCGAAAACAGTCAATTTATAGCTTTCAGGGGGCTGATCCGGATAAATTTGATGCAATGCAGCAACTTTTTGCCGAGCGTGCGGCGGCAGATTTTCAAAAGGTTAATTTAGCCGTGTCATTTCGGTCGTCGGCTGCTGTTTTGAATATGGTTAACGATGTATTTGCCAAAACAAAGGCCGTAAACGGAGTTGTTACTTCTGAAGAGAAAGTAGAACATATTCCTTTTAGAGCCGGCGAATTTGGCCGGGTGGAAATCAGACCTCTGTTAGTGGCCGATAAAGAAGAAAGAACAACAGAATATGATTGGCAGCCTCCGGTCGAAATGTCCAAGGAAGTCTCGGTAAAAACTCTTTTGGCAAAAGAAATTGCCGCCAAGATAAAAGAATTAGTGGCCAACGAAGGAGTGCACTATCGTGATATAATGGTGTTGGTGCAAACAAGAAGTAGTTTTGTTGATGAATTTATTCGGGCTTGTAAATATGAAGAGGTTAATATCAATGGTGCCGATAAATTGCGCTTAAACGAACAAATCGCAGTTCAAGATTTGATATCCTTAGGGCGTTTTCTGTTGCTGAACAACGATGATTTATCATTGGCCGAGGTTTTGAAATCACCGATATTCGGCTTGACAGATGATGATTTGTTGAAACTGTGCGTCAATCGCGGCAATGCTCCTTTATGGTCAAGATTGGGTGATTTTTCGGAATATTCCGAAGTTTACAGTCAGCTTAAAACTTTGTCCGATATGTTAGATTTTGTGCGTCCTTACGAGTTGTTTAATTATGTGTTAACCACCTTAAACGGCCGTTTTAAATTCACCGAGCGAATGGGAATGGAAGTTGAAGACGCGCTCGATGAGTTTATCAACTTGACAATATCTTATGAGCAAAGCCATATACCGACCTTGCAAGGTTTTATTGACTGGATTGACCGAACTGAAGTTGAGGTAAAGCGGGAAACGGAACAAAAAGACACAGATGCCGTACGTTTAATGACCGTGCACGGTTCCAAGGGGTTGCAAGCTCCGATAGTGTTTTTGCCTGACGCGGCTCGAGTCGTAAATACCAAAAATGAACAAGCTTTGTTGTGGGACGAAGATATGGCTTATTATCCGCTTAACAGCTCGTACTATGATAATAATTGCCGGCGGATTAGAGAGCAAGATAAAGAAAAAATTTTAGAAGAATATCATCGTTTGCTGTATGTGGCTTTAACCCGTGCTGAAGACCGGCTGTATGTCTGCGGCTTCTCTAATAAAAAGAAAGCAAACGAACAGTCGTGGTATTCGCTTTGCTGCCAGACTTTTAATAAAACAGATGGCGGAATTGTAATTGTCGAGCCGGAAGTTATTGCCAAAAAAGAAACGGATAGAAGTTTTGTTCAAGAAAATATGCCGCCGTTGGAAAATTGGATAATGCAAAAGGCGGAAACAGAATCGCTGTTGGCTAAGCCGTATACGGCGTCACATTTTGATGAAGAAGACACGGATTCCGTTTCTCCGTTGGCGGATAGCGGTGTTTTCTATCGCCGAGGAATTTTAATTCATAAGCTTTTGCAATTTTTGCCGCAAAACTCAGAAAATAAAGCTGCTTTATTGAGGGATTATCTGACTAAAAATGCGGTCGATTTTAATGAACAGCAAAAATCACAAATAGAAAGAGAAGTGTTAAGTTTGCTGAATAATTCCGAACTTGCGGAAATATTTGGTGAAAATTCACGCGCCGAAGTTCCGATTATGGGAGAGGTCGAAGGCAAGATTATTTCAGCTCAATTAGACCGTTTGGTGGTACTTCCTCAAAAAATTATGATTGTGGATTTTAAAACCAATCGTCCCGCCGCTAAAACAGTAGAGGATACGCCGGATTCATATATTAAACAGCTTGAAGTTTATGCAAAATTAGTTCAAAAAATTTATCCTGAAAAAGCAGTTGAATCTTATATTTTGTGGACAAATGAAACAAGATTGATGCGGGTGAGGTGAAAATTTTGTGGTCTTATTGCTTAATAGTCTTTAATATATGAAAAAATGTCACTATATTAAGTTCAGTAATTTTAATGAATTAAGGAGAAAGACAATGACACAACCATTAACCGACAGCCAATTTACTGAAAATGTATTAAACTCTAAAGGGCTTGTTTTGGTGGATTTTTGGGCAGAATGGTGCGGTCCGTGCCGTCAGTTAGGACCTATTTTGGAAGCTATTGACGAAGAAATGGGCAATGATGTGAAAATTTATAAAATGAATGTTGACGATTCTCCGGAAACGGCTAGTCAATTTGGAATTCGCAGTATTCCGACAATGTTTTTATTCAAAGACGGCAAACAGGTTGACACCAAAGTTGGGCTGAATACCCAATCAACCATTTCTAACTGGATAGAATCTTATAAATAAATTGTCCAAGTGTTTAAATTATAAAAGCGTGCGTAAATAAATTATCACGCTTTTTTTATTTGGTTTAATTTATATTTTGAAACGCAAAACAAGCGTACATTGTTTATTGGAATTGCATTTTTTACAAAAATTATGGATGTCATTAGGTTTTGCCGTTTTTATATCTATACCTTTTGAATTAAATCCATAATAACTATCGTCTCCTTGTCTGTTTGATACTCCATTTATATAAGGAGAAAAGGCTTGTGCTTGTTCCAAAAAAGTTACGCAATATTGTTGTTTCAAATAATTTGATGTTTCAGCTTGATATATGTCAAACATTAAAAGATATTCAAAAGCGTAAGATTTTGAGCCATCTTCATTAGTCCAGTCACTTGTTTCCATATAAATTGATATTTCGTTATCGGCAAAATCTTTAATAGTATAGTAGTCATATTTAGACATACCCTCAGGAATAACATTCATAGCCTCCATTATGGTTGCAGCTTTCACTCTTTGGTTTGTTCTGTTATATTCTCTTACAAAGTAATCTTTTAAGTTTATACATTGTAAAAATAGTTCGGCTAACTGCTGTTTTTGCCTACTGATTTTCCACATTTCCATTGCTTTGGAATAGCCGGCAATACCGCCGACAGACAATACTCCAATAATTGCCAACACGCCCAGCATCTCAATCATCGAACGACCTGAACAACAAATGTCATTGCCGAACGTGACACTCTTCATTCCATAGTCATCCACGGGCTTGACCCGTGGATCTAGATTCGCGGGTCTGAGCGCGCGAATGACCCGAAAGAGGTGTTTTAAAACCTCGCCCCGTGCGGGAGAGGTCGCAGACTTGTCTGTGGGTGATGGGTAATTAAACAACTCGCAACAAATACTAAGCCAACACCTCCAGCTACCGTCATTCTCGGGCTTGTCCCGAGAATCTTGTGCGAACCGACACTTATGTAATAATAAGGCAAATTTATTGACTAGGTTAGTACCTTGTTGCAACAAGATTCTAGGCACAGGGCCTAGAATGACTGGTGCTAGAATTGCTTGCTTTGTGTCGCCTGCCAGTTTCGTGCTGAGTTTGTTATTTTTTAATATGTCATTTTTTCTGAAAAAACTTACAAAAACGCCTGTAGCGGCTTTAAAACGGTCTACAATCGTATGTTTAGGATTTGCAGAGAGAGAGAGAGACCTTTTGATTGCTTATTTTTCATCTTTCTTTCCTCTATTTTTTTAAGTTGCCTGATATAACTTTATAGGCAATACAAACAAAGTTGTCAAATATAAAAAAATACCGCTCTTTTCAGAACGGCATTAATTTTGAGCAAATTTGACCTTATTTAATGAGCCCGAATTTCTTTTTTCCTTGAGAAATTTTTACGGCTCCGTCAATAACATCAGCGGAAGTAATGACATAATTTTCATCGGTTATCGGTTTGTCATTAATCTTTAAGCCGGATTGTTTAATCAAACGGCGCGCCTCGCCTTTGCTCGCCACAAAACCTATTTGCAAAAAGGCGTCCAAAACTCCGATACCGCTGTTTAAATCGGCGTTAAGAGTTGGCAACTCTCCACCGGCTACACCTTGTTCAAAAGCTTTAACAGCCGTTTCCTGAGCTTTTTGAGCTTCATCTAAACCGCGGCAAATTTTGGTAGCTTCAAAAGCCAAAATCTTTTTAGCTTCGTTAATTTCTTTGTCTTTCAGCTGTTCCAACCGGCGCACTTCATCCATCGGCAAATCCGTAAACACTCGCAAACATTTGCCGACTTCAGCATCGCCGATGTTGCGGAAATATTGATAATAATCGTATGAAGGCAGTTTTTCATCGTTAATCCACACTGCGTTGCCCTCGGACTTGCCCATTTTCTTGCCGGAAGAATCGGTCAAAATCGGACTGGTGAAACCAAACAACTCCGTATCATAGCGGCGGCGGCCGAGTTCCGTGCCGGAAGTGATGTTACCCCATTGGTCGGCACCGGCAATCTGGGCGCGGCAGTTATATTTTTGCAATAATTGGCAAAAATCATAACCTTGTAGCAGCATATAGTTAAATTCCAAAAACGACATCGGTTGTTCGCGTTCCAAACGGCTTTTCACACTGTCCATTGTCAGCATACGATTAACCGAATAGCAAGTTCCGATATCCCGTAAAAAGGCTAAATAATTTATATCTTTGAACCAATCCCAGTTATCAACCATAATGGCGTCATTTGCACCTTCGCCGAATTTCAAAAATTTGCGGAATGACTTTTTCAAACCATCAATATTGTGCGCCAAAGTTGCTTCGTCTAAAAACGGACGTAATTTATCTTTACCCGAAGGGTCGCCGATACGAGCCGTGGCTCCTCCGACCAGTGTCAAAGGTTTGTGTCCGCATTTTTGAAACCAACGCATCATCATCAACGGCACAATATGCCCAACGTGAAGGCTGTCGCCGGTCGGATCAGAACCTAAATAGCCGACTGCCGGTTTACCTTTGCTTTCACATTCATAAAGATAAGCGTCAAATCCTTCTTCATTGGTGCATTGGTTATAAAAACCGCGTTCGTGCATAATATTTAAAAATTCTGATTTAAACTTATTCATCGTCCTTTATCCTTTATACTAAATTTTAACGCATATTAGCATATTATTTTGGCATTGCAACATAAGAGATGGAATAAAATGATAAAAAATATGACGGTTTTGGGGCTTTTTGGCGGTTCTTCGCTTAATTCAATGGAATTGGCGTTGGTCAACACCGATGGCATTGATATTTATGAAGTTTTGAAAACTGCCGTTATTCCATATCCTGAACCATTGGCCTTGCTTATTCGTTCGGTTATCGGACATCGAATCTGTGATTTGTCGCTATTACAAGAAAATGAGCAAATTCAACAACTTCAAAATCAAATGACCGATTTTTATGTGGAAAGTATCAAAGATTTTTGCGACGCCGGCGAATTTTCGGAAATCGGTGTTGACAGTTTGACAATTTGCAATGATCCAAATAATAAATGTTCTTATCAATTAGAAAAAGGCCACGAACTCAGTCATAAATTGCATAGGCGCGTCGTAACTCACTTTCACAAAGCAGATTTACTTTCCGGCGGGCAAGCTTCTCCTTTAACTCCGGCATTTTTTAACTCTATCGGGCCAAAAGTTGCACTTCCGGCTTTGTTTATAAATCTGGAAACTGTAAGCAGTCTTGTCTATTTGGGGGAATCCGGAGAGCTGATGGCTTTTAATTGCGCCCCCGGATTGGCAATGATTGAAGATTGGACTTTCCGCCACGCCAATATGCAAACCGATTACAATGGACGTTTAGCCATCACCGGCAAAATACACACGCAAATAGTGGAAAGTCTGCTGCAGCATAAATTTTTACACAAGCAGCCGCCTAAATCTTTAGATATTCTTTGTTTTAGTGACAAGAAAGAACATCTGGAGGGATTGTCGCTTGAAGACGGAGCCGCCACGGCTACGGCTTTTATTGCCCAAGCGATTTGTCAATCGGCGCAAGACTTTTTGCCCTTTGTTCCGTCGGAAATTTATGTGACCGGCGAAGGCCGTAAAAATCCCTCATTAGTGCGTTTTTTGAAACACGTTTTCAAAAATCAAACCCTTAAACCGTTAACCGACATAAATCCGCAATTAACTTTAACCGGAGCAGTTTCCACGGCTTTTAACACGGCGCGCCGTATTTACGGTCTGCCGATAACCTATCCGAGCACAACCGGAGCTTATGAACCGATGACCGGAGGAGAAATTTATGAAGAAAAATAAAAATATTACCCTGAAAGTATCACGTCTTTGCAAATTTTATGAAGAAATTAAGGCTTCCGACAATATTTCGTTTTCGGCACAGCAGGGAGAAATTATTGCTCTTTTAGGGCCTAACGGTGCCGGAAAATCCACTTTGATGAATATGATTGCCGGATATTTGGCTCCCAGCTCGGGAAAAATAGAAGTTTTAGGAAAAAATATTACTCAAAATCCGCTGTTTGCCAAAGAAAATATCGGTTTTTTACCGGAAGGTTCGCCGCTTTATCCGGATGTCAGCGTCAAAATGTTTTTGAGCTATATGGCTGAATTGCGCGGCGTTTCTTTGCAAAGATTGGAAGAAGTGTTGGATATTGCCAATATTCGGGAAATAACAAATCAAAAGATTGAAACCTTATCTAAAGGTTATCAGCGGCGTGTCGGCTTTGCTCAAAGTATTTTGAGTAATCCGCCGCTTTTGCTTTTAGACGAACCGACAGATGGTCTTGACCCAAATCAAAAAAATTATATTTGCAAACTTATAACGCAAATGGCAAAAAATAAAACTATTTTAATTTCTACGCATTTGCTTGAAGAGGCTGAAACAATATGTAGTCGAATTATTTTGTTGGATAAAGGAAAAATAAAAGCCGACGGAGATTTGTCGTCTATTTTGCAGACTTCTCAAACCGACAATTTAGCCGCGGCGTTCCGAAAATTGACAACTCATAAGGAGAATTAAAAATGAAAAAACTCTGGATTGTTTGTAAAAATGAATTGTTTCGCTATTTTGTTTCTCCTTTGGCCTATGTCTATTTGTTAAGCTTTTTGCTGCTAAACGCCTCTTTTACCCTTTATTTTGGTGATTTTTTTGACCGCGGTGAAGCTGATTTACAGTCTATGTTTGCCTTTCAGCCTTGGTTGTATTTGCTGTTTATCCCCGGAATTTCTATGCGTTTGTGGGCAGAGGAATTTAGAAGTAAAACCATTATCCAACTTGTCACAATGCCGGTTTCCATCAGAACTTTAGTTTGTGGAAAATTTTTTGCCGCTTGGCTTTTTTGCGGCTTGGCGTTAATTTTAACTTTTCCGTTTTGGATAACCATAAACGTTTTGGGTGAACCGGATAACGGAGTTGTTGCCCTCGGCTATTTTGCCAGTTTTATTTTGGCAGGGTGTATGTTGGCTATTTCCGAAACAATGTCAGCACTAACCAAAAATCAAGTAATTGCTCTGGTCTTTGCGGTTATTGCCAACTTGTTGTTTTTTTGGAGCGGTGTAGAATATATATTGTCATTTTTCCGCCTCTTTTTGCCGGATACCATTATTGATGTTATTGCCTCTTTCAGCTTTTTGAGCCATTTCAGTACTTTGAGTTTGGGTTTGGTGGAACTGCGAGATGTTATTTTCTTTGTTTCTATCATTTTCTTTTTTAATTTCACCACCATTTTGATTGTAAATTTCAAAACTGCCGGCACTTCGGGTTGGCTGAAATCCAGCAATCGAAATTATTATATTTGTGCTTGGTTTATGTTGTTGATTGCCTTTTTAGGTGTTAATATTCTAGCCAATGATTTAACCCGCAACATTCAATATGATGCCACTGAGAAAAAATTTTTCACCTTAACCGAAAGTTCTAAAAAAATTCTGAGGAATTTACCGGAACCTGTTTTAGGCAAACTCTATTTTTCGCCGATTTTGGAACAGCGTAATCCGGCTTTGCGCAATGTTTTCGATAATATCCGGCTTTTGCTGAAAAAATGTCGAGATGCGTCTGATGGAAACTTTGATTTCAAAATTTATCACCCTAAGTTTTTGAGCGAGGAAGAAGATGTTGCTCTGGCCGACGGTCTGCAACCGATTCCGCTTATTGATTTAAACCAAAACGCGCTTTTTGGCTTGAGTTTGGAAGATACCTTGCAAAATAAACAGGTTATTCCGTTTTTTGCCCAAGAACGTCAAGGTGATATTGAACAAGATTTAATTTCTAAAATCAGAGAGTTGCACCTCAAAAAGAAAACTATTGGAATTTTAACCGGTTTGCCGATTTTCGGAGCAGACAGTCATGATGGTTCATATTTGGGACAGCCTTGGGCAATTGTGGATCAATTGAATGAAAATTTTGAAATAGTAAATATTGTGCGGCCCGAAGATTTCAATCGTAAATTTGATGCAATCATTCTGATATATCCGCAAGTTTATGAAAAATCATTCAACGAAGCTATCAAAAACTATTCGCAAAACGGCGGAAAAATTCTGCTTCTGCTTGATTCGGCCAATGAAGCCTCGCGTTTGTATTCGGCTACCAACTTGCCGTTAACGAGCTCTAATCTTGATGAAAGTTTGCTTAATCTTTGGCATTTCAAATTTTATCAAGACTATGTGGTTGCCGATTTAAAAAATTCCATAACTGTCGACGCTACTTCAAATTACAAAGTGAATCCGACATTCACACAAGATGTAATTCAATTTAGAATAAAAAACGACGAGATGAATCCAAAGCATCTGATAACTAAAAACCTAAATGAAATGATGATGGCCTCAGTTTCGGTTATTGCTCCCGAGCCGGAAGCCTACAAAGCCGGAAAAATTGCATTTACACCTTTGTTAAAAGCCAGTGATGTTTCGGAAATTATTTCTTCTCAAGCGGTTATAAAAGGACTAAATCCGCAAGAGATTCTCCGATATTTTATCCCCGATGACAACACCAAAGTTTTGGCCGCGGAAATAAAAGGTTTGGAAAAAGATAATCCTTTCGATTTGATTGTTGTCGGTGATACAGACTTTTTATATGATAGTTTTTGGGGGACAAAACAAGCGTTTCTGGAAAATGAATATATTGTCAGCAATTTTGATAATGCTAATTTTGTTCTGAACGCGCTTGATTATTTAACCGGTGATGTAAATATGTTAGAATTGCGCGGCAAACAAGCTTCTAAACACCCGTTTTATGACATTGAAATAATGCGCCGACAAAATTCATTGGCTTTTACGCAACAAGAAGATGAAATTTTTGAAAAACTTGACAATGCTAAAAAAGCCCTGCAAGAGGTTTTAACTAAAAAATCTTTTGAAGAACGCGAAAACTTTACCTCTGATGAGTTGGCCGCTGTTTCAAAAATGCGAAATCAGCTTAATGGTTTGCGTCAGCAGCTTAGCGATATTCGTGAACAGGCTTTTGCCGACATCAGACATATTGACAGCCTGATAAGCATTATTAACTTACTTCTGGTTCCGGCAATTCTTGTATTGTTGTTGATTATCCGCAAATCTGCCGAATTTTTGAAAAAACAGAAAAGTCTTAAATTTATGACCTTAAAAATGGATAAACAATTATTGCGGCTGATTTTAGGTTCGCTGACTCTTTTTTCGGTTGCTTTGCTTTCTGTTTATATTTCTAATTTAAGTAGTGTTGATGCTTATGAAGGAAAACCAGCCTTTCCGATGGTAGAAAAAAAGATTAATGATATAGATACCATTGTCTTGAAAAATCACGATACCACTCTAACTTTCAAGCAAAAAAACGGCTTATGGATTTTGGAGGAATATCCTGAGTTTCCGGTATATCAAGAAAGAATCCGGCGGTTGCTGACAATTTTATCCGAGGCAACGTTTTTTGAGCGTAAAACTAATAAGGCCGAAAATTTAGGACTGTTTAATTTGCAGCCTTTGGATTATAAATATTCTAAAACCGTAGAGGTTGAACTCAAAAATGGAGACAGTCGTATTTTGCTCTTTGATTTGGGTGATATGAACGTTGATTTGGGGCGCGGCTCTCGCGCGGCTTATATCAAGTTTGAAAATCAATTTCAAGTTTGGAAAATTAAAGCCGATTTTGTGGATATGAATCTTGATTTTCATAAATGGACATACGGCAACCTTTGGAATTTGCGATACGGTCGTTTATATTCTCCAAGCAATTACGATAAAGAGGAGAATATGCTGCTTATGTTTGCCAAATTCGCTCTTAATACGGAAATTAAACCAACGGAAGCCAAGCTTAATACGCAGCCTTTGCTCAAGAAAAAACTTTATATAGAAGGTGGTAATCACGCAACTGTTTCTTTCTATAAAGAAAATGGCAAGGCCTACGCCGTATATGATTTTGCTGATGACAACAGTAATCAGCACTTGCAGCTTGTTGCCAAATATTATAATCATAAGGCCTTAGAAATAAGTCCGGAAAGTTTGGAGAATTTAGTTGAACAAATTAAATAACAATGAAGAAAATCTGAAAAAACTGAAAACTTTGGCAACTTGTGCCAGTATTTCGGTTTCAGTGCTTTTAAGTTTGATTAAAGCCGGAGCGGCCATAGCCACTGGTTCTCTTTCGGTTTTGTCATCAATGATTGACAGTTTTACCGATGTTTTATCGTCAACAATTTCCTTTATTGCCGTTAAGTTTGCCAATAAACCTCTAACCGATCATCACCGCTATGGCTATGGCAAGGCGGAATCTGTCAGCGCGCTGATTCAGGCCGCGTTTATTGCCGGTTCCGGAGGTTTTATTCTTTATGACGGTATCAGCCGTTTCATTAATCCGTCACCGGTTACGCAAACGCAAATCGGTTTATGGATTATGGCTATAAGCATAGTTTTGACCATAGCCCTGATATCTTTCCAGTCAGTTGTGGTGAAAATAACCAAATCTCAAGCCATTGAGGCGGACAGCGCGCACTATACGGTGGATTTGTTGACTAATGGAGCTATCATTATTTCACTTTTGGTTGTTCGTTATTTAAACTGGCAATGGTTTGATAGCGCAACCGCGGTTGTTATTTCCAGTTATTTGCTTATAAATGCAGCGCGGATTGCTTTAAACGCCTTAGAAGAAATTACCGACCACGAAGTAGACAATAAAATTAAACAAAAAATTATCGACATTGTTAACAGTGAAGCAGAAATAAAAGGTTATCACGATTTCAGAACCCGAGTTTCCGGTTTGCGGATGTTTATTGAAATTCATTTGGAAATGGAAGGCAGTTTAACCTTGGCCGCGGCTCACGATATATCAGATAGAGTTGAAGAAAAAATAACAACAGCCTTTCCAATGGCGCAAATAATTGTGCATCAAGACCCGTTCGGGCTAAGGGAAAAACGTTTGGACCACGAAATTGAAGGCCACTGTGATTTATGATGATTCCACAAAAAAATCCTCGGAAATGCGAGGATTTTTGAAGGAGGAAAACGTTATATGTCCTAATCAAGAACGTGTGATTTTTTCAGCACAGCCGCTTTAATCAAAGAACTTTTATTTTCTATCTCGGCGGCCTGAGCAACTTTTGCTCCGATTTTCGGATCAATTGAAACACCTTGTCCTTGTGCCAGACTTTTTCCAAACTCCTGAGCATAAACTTTAAGCATACTTATTGGCTTAACAGCCTCGGCTCCATCTTGAACCGAAGACAAAACTTTGGCATCGTCAAAAGACTTTGTCATATTGCCGCCGCTTATATTTTTAAGCGGATTATTGCGAGCTTCAAGACGTTGATAAACCTTTTTTAAGGCTTCTTTTACGGCAGTATTTTCTTTATTATTAGACATTTATCAATCCTTACTTCCAATCTTTTGTCTATTCTTAGCATATTTATTTTGTTTTGTCAAGTGCAATAATTTATTGTCAAGTGATTTTAGGCAATTTTTTGTTATCAATAAAATTTTTTATTATACAAGTATCACAAAGCAAGCTATCTTTACTCTAGGTTGTCATTTTAATAAGGTGAAAAATGTCTTTATTCAAATCTGTTGCCACTTTTGGCGGGTTGACTTTTGTCAGTCGGATTACCGGCTTTTTACGAGATATGGTTTTGGCAAATTATTTGGGAGCCGGAGCAGTTTCCGACGCGTTTGTGGTCGCGTTTAAGTTGCCGAATTTATTTCGTAGTTTGTTTGCTGAGGGAGCATTCACAAGTGCGTTTGTGCCGTTGTTTTCGCAAAAATTAGTTGCCGATGGTAAAAAACGTTCGGTTTTCTTTGCGGCACAAGCAATTTCCATACTTATATTATTTGTTGGCGTTTTTGTGCTTCTATTTGAAATTTTTATGCCGTTTGTTGTGCAGATATTAGCCCCGGGGTTTCAGTCGGATCCTGAAAAATCGATTTTAGCCGTTCAGCTTTGCCGCATAACTTTCCCGTTTTTACTTTTAATTTCTATAGTTTCTTTTCAGGGAGGGATTTTAAATTCTTTTGAAAAGTTTGCCGCTCCGGCAACAGCTCCGATAATATTAAACACAATGATGATATTTTCGGTGTTTTTGTTTGTTCCGTTTACTCCGACGCCGGCCCACGGATTCGCTTTGGGCATCACTGTTGCCGGTCTGCTTGAAATTTTGTGGCTGCGTCATTTTTTGCATAAAGCAGACATAAAAATTTATTTGTTCCTGCATTTCAAAAAAATATTGCAAAATCCTGAAATTCGCACGCTTTTCAAACGTATTGCCCCCGGAGTTGTCGGCGCGGGTATATATCAAATAAATATGGCGGTTGACACAATTTTAGTATCTTTAGTGGGGACAGGAGCCATTTCTTGGCTGTATTATGCAAACCGGTTGCAACAATTGCCGTTAGGCGTTATCGGTGCGGCCATCAGCGTGGCTCTTTTGCCGATTTTATCAAAATATCTTAAAGAGAACAAAACTCAAGAAGCTTCTCAGACTCAAGACAAAGCCGTAGAATATGGATTACTTTTCTCTCTTCCGGCAGCTATATTGTTGATTGTTTTAGCCGAACCTATTGTCAGTTTGCTGTTTCAACACGGAAAATTTTTGCCAAGCGATGCAACCAAAACCGCTTATGCGGTTATAGCCTATTCTGTAGGATTGCCTTGCTATGTTATAACCAAAGCTCTTATGCCGAATTTTTTTGCTCGCGGTGATACGGTTACTCCGGTTAAATACAGTGCGGTAGTCTTTCTGACTAATCTTATATTTATTCTTTTGTTAATGCATAATTTCGGGCATATAGGGATTGCTTGCGCCACAACAATTGCCGCTTTTGTGTCTTTGTTGCAATATATTGTCGGTTTGAAAAAACGTCATTATTGGCAATTTTCAGCGGTTTTAGGGCAAAAAATTGCTAAAATTTTCTTTATTTCAATTTTAATGGGGGCGGCAGTTTGGTTTTTCCGCTATGAACTTGCCTGCTATCAGCCTGATTGGATATATGGTTCTAAATGGCTGCTTTTATTTCATTTGAGTTGGCTTGGAATCTTTGCTCTTGCATTTTTTCTGTTTCTGGCTAAAATATTCAGAGTGCTTGATTTTCAAGCCGTTTTGACTGCTTTAAGGAGAAGAAAATAATGGAAAAACCTTCGTTTCCGCCTCTTTTGAAACAAAAGCTTTTTAATTTACTCAATCGTGTAAATGGTGTTTTTGACAAGATTAAAAAATATCCGTATCAAAAAAGAATTAAATCTCTGAAAAAACAAAAAATAAACAGAATATTTTTACGATATTATCGGAAAATAACATCATCGTGGCGATTATTTTGTTCTTGCTTTGCGGGGTTTCTATTTATCTATTACATTCTTGGCGGTTTAATTGTTGATGATACCTCGGTTACTTTTGTATATCCACAAGCCAAAGAAAAAAATCAAAAATCAGAAATGGTAAATGCGATGGCTTTTTTGATAAACCGCGAGATTGATCACAAAATGTGGACGCCGAATTTACCTTTCATTTTTCCGGCATATATTTTGGATAATACGCCTAATTTTCAAATTGGTGTGATTTCTTCCGTGCGCGATATTGCCGGTTTGTTAAAAAACTTTTCCGGACTCAATGCCGCTCAGAAAAAGAATTTGAAAAAGGCTTATGAATATTTGCAATATTCGCCATATATTTGGCTTTTATCGCAAACGGGCTCTTTTAGTATTGCACCTTCGGCTAACGCCCAATATCGCAAAGCACGAAACGAGTTGTTGCAATATAATAAAGAGGGGGTTTTCCCGATTTCTGCTTTGGAATTTGAAAAATATCTGGCTAAAATAAACCAGTCATTACAGGTATTATGCAGTCGGAACGACAACCAAATAACCGAACATTCCGACGATTGGTTTGACTTCTCAGCCGATGATGTTTTCTACCGCGCTAAAGGTTTTGCGTTTGGTTATTGGCAAATAGCAGAAGCGGTCGGAGTTGATTATAAAGCGGTTATTTTACAATATAATGTCTATACCGAATGGACGCATTTATTGGCCTCGCTACGCAAAACTGCGGAATTTCAGCCGCTTATTGTTCGCAATGCTAATCCTGAAAGTTCTTTTGCTCCAAACCATTTGGCTGTGCAAAATTATTATCTCAAAAGGGCTCAAGCCGCGGCTTTGCAGATTTTAGCCAAAATAAGGAGAGAAAATGCTCGTCAAAATTGAAGATTTGCAGCCAAAAAATATTTTAAATTTTTTCCCTTCACAGCCTTTAGTCGGAAAGAATCAGGCGTTTTTATATGACAAAGAAAATTTTGAGAAATTATCTTTTGCTGCTAATCTGTTGCAAATTTCCGGTGTTGAAAAATGTTTGATTACTGACACTTTGTTGGGAATTCACTATTCTTCAACAGTGGAAAAAGAAGATGTTAAAGCTTTGGTTTTAGCCGAGTTAGATGACTATTTTTCCGAACAGCCGCAAATTTATGATAATAATCCGCAGGTGGCGAGCATAGATTTAATTGAAGCCTTGGCCGATTCTTTTATTCGTCCGACACTTAATCGCGATAAAGGAGATATAAAAATATTGTCTTGGGATAAGGAAACGCTTACCCTTAGGTTTATCGGCCACTGCGCCGGTTGTCCTTATGCGCAAAACACGCTTAACAATGTGATTGCTGCTTGCTTGAAACGTTATGTGCCGCAGTTGAAAAATATTCAAATAGGGGAATAGAATGATTTTACGCCTGATATCTTTTTTATTCGTCTGCTGTTTGGTTTTTACGGCTAAAGCCCAACCTGTTACCGAAAAAAAAGATGGTGCGTTGTATGTTAAGTCTGCCAACACAGCCGAAGCAGAAGAATTGTTCACTCAATATGGATTCAATCAATTTTCTAAAATAAATTCCAAATTTCCGCGTATTTACTTTTTACACTTTCCTTCAGACTGGAAAGAAATTCCCGAGAGTGATGAAAAAAACACTGTTTTTATCAAAATTCTTATGCCGCTTATCCTTAAAGTAAATGAAAGTGTTTTAGCCGAACGCGCGGAAGTTGAACGAATGTTCAACAAAACGGAAAATCAACAAAATTTAACGGCTGAAGAACAAACTCTTTTAGATAATTTGGCGCAAAAATATGATGCTTTCACTCGCCTTAAAGATGAAGAGAAACATAAAGTATTATTAAAACAATTGCTGCTGAAAATTGATGCCGTGCCGCCGTCAATTTTAATAGCCACCGCCGGAATTTATAGTAATTGGGGGATGTCACGTCTTGCAACGCAGGGCAATTCTCTTTATTTGCGAGAACTTTGGTATGAAGAAGACGGTCTGAAACCTTTAGATGATGAAAATGCCGATTATAGCTACAAAACGTACAATTCACTTGAAGAAAGCATCTATGACCAAATTCTAAAAATAAATTCCGGTATTAATTATACTTATTTCAGAGATTCGCGGCAAAAAGCCCGACAAATAGACCGTCCGCTATATGGTCCGCAAGTGGCGGCAACGCTGCTGCTTGATAGCAATCAAAAGAATATTGCCGGTATGATTGATTATACTTTTACCTATTACAAACTACAAAATGCTGATTATAAACCGCAATTGGAGGATATTAAATGAGCTTGAAAATTGTTCCTATTTTGTGTAATGCCGGTATTATGGACAATTACTCGTACTTGCTGACCGATACGGAAACCAAGGTGTCGGCAATTGTAGATGCGGCCGAGGAAACTCCGATTGTGGACTATTGTTCCGCTCATAATTTGGTTCCCGAATACATCTTGACCACGCATCATCACAAAGACCATACCAATGCTAATTTGGCTCTGAAAAAACGCTATAATTTAAAGATTGCCGGTTCGGAAATTGAAAAGGAAATTATCGACGGGTTGGATATTGCTCTAAATGACGGAGATACTTTTAATCTGGGAAATATCCAAGCAAAAGTTATTTTAACAGCCGGTCACACACTTGGCCATATTCTTTGGTATTTTCCAACGGAAAAAGTTTTATTTACGGGTGATATGCTGTTTAATATGACTATTGGCGGCTTGTTTGAGGGGACTCCTCAACAAATGTGGCAAAGTATACAAAAAATCAAAATGTTGCCCGATGACGTTAAATTTTATTCCGGACACGAGTATAGTCGGGCGTCTTTAAACTATTTAAAAACTCTGGCCTCCGACAATCCTTATGCCGCCGAATATTTAGCGTTTTTGCAAAACACCAATCCTCCGGTGGGAAATTCATTGGGGTTGGAAAAAAAGTGCAATCCCTATTTTACTATGTCTTCCGAAAATGATTTTATCCGACAAATGAGTTAAAAATGTTTATAAGCTTAAATAAAAAAATTCTGTGCTGTATTTTGATTTTCTTACTGGTTATAACCGGTTTGTTTTTTGCTATATTTATAAATATGTATTCGCAAAATCTGCAAGACAGGCAAAACAGCCTTTATTTGCGAAACCAATATGTTGTGGATTTGTTGTACGACAACATTTCTTTACAGAAACAGTTGCGGAATATTTTTGACGATTATCCACAAATTGCGCAAAAAAGTAAATTGATAACTTCCACGCAAAAAATTGATGTGGCGCAAAAAGAACTTTCCCGCGAGCAAAAGCTTAATGCCGAACTGCAGAAAAGCTATGATAATAATCGAGAAGCTCTTAAAGTCGGGGCGCAAATAATTGCATTAAGTTTGTTTGTGGTTATTTTGGCACTGACATTAATGATATTTTTGATGGACTATTGGGTGATTCGGCCGATTGAAAAGCTTATTGAAATCAGCAGACAGGTGGCTCAAGGTATTTTTTCCAGCCGCATTTCTCCGGATAAAGGGAGTTTCAGAGATGAATTTGACATTCTGTACGCCACGTTCAACAAAATGTTGGACAATACCGAATATAATATTAAAGAAATCAAAGCTCGCGAAAACTTTTTACAAAAATTAATCGACGCCATACCTGATGGTATCCGCGTTGTCGACCGTGATTACAATACAATTATGGCCAACAATGCGTTTCATACAATGTTTAAGTTGAAAAAATCTTGCGTGGGGCAAAAGTGCTATAAGACTTATGGATATAATTGCGAAGGTTGCTTGCAACGCCAATATGCTTGTCCGATAAAAGATCTTTTATTAAACGCAGAAAACATTTCCGAAGATTATCATACCATTCACGAAGTTGGAAAAACTCCGCTATATCTAAATGCCACTCGTTTGCGTTGGGGGCAAAACTCTGATGAAGTTTATATCGTTGAAGCTTTTCACGATTTAAGCAACGATGTAAGGTTTTCTCATCAACAAAAAGTTTCATCGTTGGCTTTTCTTTCTACTTCTATTGCCCACGAAATGAAAAACAATCTCGGAGCCATCAGAATGATTTTTGAAGGTATACTTTCAAATTATTACGCCGATGTCGCCGATGATGACGATCAAAAGAAATATTTGTTAATGGCCTACAATCAATTAGTGGAAACCATAAAAACACCGGAACGTCTTTTACGCTTGGCGCAATATTCCGACAATGAAAACATTGATATAAACGTAGAAGATGCCATTAAAGATATGCTTTTAATGATTGACTACGACGCTAAACGCCGCGGTATTATGGTTAAAACTCAATTGGAGCCGAACTTGGTTTTCAGTGGCAACGAAGCAGATTTTAAGATGATTATTTTAAATCTGACGCAAAATGCCATTAAAGCAATGCCAAACGGCGGCGAACTGAGTATTTTTACCCACAAAAAGAATAACAATGTTTATTTAAATATTTGCGATACCGGAATCGGAATCAGTCCTCAAAACTTAAAACATATTTTTGAACCATTTTATTCAGCCAACGACAATAATCGCAGCTCAGGTCTGGGATTAGCCATTGTCAGTAGTTTGGTTGAAAAAATGCGCGGCAGTATAAAAGTAAAAAGCAAACAAGGAAAAGGAACCGAATTTACATTGCGTTGGCCGATAGGCAATAAAAAATAGACAGTCAAAAAAAGCGGAGTAAAAACCCCGCTTTTTTTAATTCATTAAGCTGAATCTTATTCAGCAGAAGATGCGTTTTCAGCTTTTTCAGCTTCAGCGGCAGCAGCTTTTTCAGCGGCAACGCGAGCCAAGTCTTTAGCACCTTTAGCGTTTACATCACGGTCAACCAATTCAATAATAGCCATTGGAGCGCAATCGCCATAACGGAAACCGGCTTTCAACACGCGGGTATAACCGCCGTTACGTTCTTTATAACGTTCTGCCAAAGTAGAGAACAGTTTAGAAACTACTTCATTATTACGCAAGAAACCAGCGGCAATACGACGGCTGTTCAAGTCACCTTTTTTAGCAAAAGTAATCATATTGTCGGCAAAAGTTCTCAATTCTTTGGCTCTTGTCAAAGTAATTGTAATTTGTTCGTGTTCCAACAAAGAACTTGTCAAGTTAGAGAACAAAGCTCTTCTTTGGCTTTTCGGCATACTAAATTTTCTGTGTCCATCACCATGTCTCATGATGTAATTCCTTTCATTTTCTCTAAAGCTTTGATGGTCAAAGCGGATAAATACAAGGTTTTTACTACGGTTGCGACAAACGCTCATACATAAAAACCAACTCAATTTCAGGAGCTGTATAACATACTTATTCCCTAAAAGCAAGAAGATTGTGGAAAAAAATGTAAAATCAATAACAAAACAAGAGATGCTATTTTCTTCTTTACTTTTTACGTTGTAGCCGTTAATCTTTTAGACGGATAGGCGATAGTCTGTCTGGGGCGTGACAACCTCTTTTACACATGTCTGCAATAGCGGACACTAAACTAGCATAACTTCTGGCTCAACTGGTCGGAAGGTAGCAAAATATGCTATTAGCTAATATGCTACGCTATCTTGTGTAAAGTAGTTGTCAACTTCCGGCCGCTTTTTCGGCGGTTTTTTTGTTGTTAAATTGAAAAAAAGGGGAAGTTGTTATGAAAAATAATCAATATGGCCGTTCAATGATAGAGATGCTAGGGGTGCTTGCTATAATTGCCGTGTTGTCTGTCGGTGGAATTGCCGGATATTCAAAAGCGATGATGAAATGGCGTTCCAACATTCAAAGGCAGATGCTTGAAGAAATTATTGCGGCTTCCATAAAATTAAAGCCTAATCTGAATTCAAAATCAACAACCTGGGATGACCTTACTCCGGTTTTATACGCAATGGGGGATATTCCGGAAGGTACAAGTTATGGAAATCAAGGAATTTCGACTAAAGATGGAATTTATGTCCGTTTGCGTTATGGTTTATGGACGTGGGATAATGGAGATGGAACCAGAGGCAAGAGTTTTAAAATGGTTATGACTGTTTACTATAGGGTTATAACGGGGTCTTCTTTTTCTCCGTCGGGAAAGGATTTTTGCCAAAATCTTATTGCCGTGTCAAAGAAAAACTCTGAAGTAAATAATGCTGTTATGTGGGTGAAAGATTCGGAATCCGTTCATTTAGATGGAACAACTCCCGTATATCTGTATGATAAGTCAAAAGACCAAAATATTTCTCTCGCGGAAATTGCTGACAGGTGTAATCAAATAATAAAAGAAGATACTCAGGCCAATATTTGGGTGGACTTACAGCCTTATTAACGGTCAATATACTTTATTCATATTGCCGTTTTCATAGCGGTAAATGGCATAGGATTCGCTGTTGCTTGGCGCGCCGTTATGAAACATTTGACTTCCAAATTCGGTTTTAACGCCTTTTACTGCTTGCGCCGAAACTTTGTTATAATCAAAAGATTTAGCAGCTTTTGCCAAGTTTTTCCACAAATTAACCGCTGAATAACCATACAAAGAAAGACCGTCGGCCTCAAATCCGCTTAAACGCAGTTTTACCAAGGTTTCGGCAAATTCCGGATCATCTTCTTTACCGCGCAAGGTCATAAAATAAACACCATCGGCAAGTCCATCCATATATTCAAAAAATTCGGTGCCGGCAGTGTATTTGTTGACAAATATATCCATATTCGGTTTGCGATATTTCAAAGCGTAAGCCATTTTGCGAATATTTTTGGAATAGCCTAAAATAAAGGCTGTTGAGTTTTGATCTGCTAAAATTTTTTCAGCCAATTTCTTATAGTCTTTATTTGTTTGTTCATAGGTATATATGCTTAAAACCACTGATTTTCCGTGCTTGCGAAATTCATCTTGAATGGCTTTTGTTTCTTCGGAACTTTCGGCATCTTCGGAATTATAAATAACCGCGATTTGATTTCCGGCAAGATTGGAATTGTAATAGTCAAAAAAATCTTTGGCTTGTCGGTTAGTGTATCCCAACATTTTTACCAAACCTTTTTTTATGGTTTTGGCCTGAGTATAATTCACCGCGGTGGGAATAATTTGAAATAGTTGCCCTTTAGCATAAATATCGGCAACTCTGTCAAAAGAGTTTGCACAATAAGGACCAACAACCAGTTTAATGTTGCGCTGTTTCAAAATAGTGAGCATTTGCGCGGTTGAAATTGCAATACCGTCATTACATTGGTCGTCAATTTCAAGAAGCTCGAGTTTTTCTCCTAAAAGTCCGCCGTTTTCATTAATTTCGGTCACCGCTTGACGCACACCTTTGGAAAGTTCCGCTCCTTGTTGTTGATAGGAGCCGGCTTTAGGCGCGACCAAAGCCACCGTAACCTCGGATATTGCCGGATTCGGTAAAATAAAAAGTCCTAAAATGGACAATACAATTAAGCGGCGCGTCATTTTGGCCATATTCCCTTTATTTATTTGTTCTCAATATATAGGTGTAATTTTGTAATTGCAATAAATTAATAGCCTATTGCCAAGTGTTGGGGAATAGTGTATATATAACGGCTGTTTGGAGCAAAAGATGTCTGAAAGTAAATATATAGAAATTAAAGGCGCACGCCAACATAATTTGAAAAATGTGGATATTAATATTCCAAAGAACAGTTTGACGGTAATCACCGGATTGTCCGGTTCCGGCAAGTCGTCGTTGGCGTTTGACACAATTTATGCCGAGGGGCAGCGGCGATATGTGGAAAGTTTGTCTTCGTATGCTCGTCAATTTTTGGATTTGCAAAACAAGCCTGATGTCGATTCGATAGAGGGATTGTCGCCGGCAATTTCCATAGAGCAAAAAACAACTTCGCATAATCCGCGTTCCACAGTCGGGACAGTGACAGAAATTTATGACTATATGCGTTTGCTGTGGGCAAGAGCGGGAACTCCTTATTCTCCGGCAACCGGATTGCCGATTGAGGCGCAATCGGTTTCGCAGATGGTGGATAAAATTTTGGCAATGCCGGAAGGAACAAAGTTGATTTTATTGGCTCCGATTGCCCGCGGTAAAAAAGGCGAGTTTAAAAAAGAATTTGCCGAGTTGCAAAAAAAAGGTTTTCAGCGTGTTAATATTGATGATGAAATTTATAATATAGAAGAGTTGCCGGAACTGAATAAAAATCAAAAACACGATATTGAAGTGGTGGTTGACCGTATCATTATTAAGCAAGGCATTGAAAGCCGTGTCAGTCAATCGGTGGAAACGGCTCTGAAGTTGAGCGATGGGCTGCTTTATGTTGAAAATATGGCGGATAAAAAACGCCAGACGTTTTCTTCAAAATTTGCTTGTCCGGTGTCGGGATTTACAATTGAAGAAATTGAGCCGCGCTTGTTTTCGTTTAACAATCCGCAAGGTGCTTGCCCGTGTTGCGGCGGTTTGGGAGCGAGTTTGTATATGGATCCCGAGTTGGTGGTTCCAAACGAAAATTTGAGTTTGGCAGGAGGCGCAATTGCCCCGTGGTCGGTCAGCAGCCACTCGATGTTTTATCGGCAAACTCTCGATTCGTTGTGCGAATATCTGGAAATTTCCAATAAAACGCCGTGGAAAGATTTACCGGCGTACGCTCAAGAAACAATTTTGTACGGTTCCGGCAATAAGTGCGTGCCGATGGTTTATTCTCGTTTTGTGACCGATAAGCCGTTTGAGGGCGTGATACCCAATATGGAACGCCGTTTTTTGGAAACTGATTCGGCGGCAAGTCGGGAGGAATTGTCACATTATCAGTCGGCGGCTCCTTGTGAATGTTGTCACGGAAAACGTCTGAAACCTGAGGCGTTGGCGGTTAAAATTTGCGGCAAGGATATTATTGAAGCGTCGGATATGTCCATTAAACAGGCTTTGAATTGGTTTAGCGGAGTTGAAGCTCAATTAACGCCGCAAAAACAAGAAATAGCTCATAAAATCATTAAAGAAATTGTCGAACGCTTGAGCTTTTTGAATAATGTTGGTTTGGATTATTTGACTATGTCCCGCCAATCCGGAACGCTTTCCGGTGGCGAAGCACAGCGGATTCGCCTGGCCTCGCAAATCGGTTCGGGCTTGACCGGCGTTATGTATGTTTTGGACGAGCCGTCCATCGGGTTGCATCAAAGGGATAACGACAAGCTATTGGCAACGCTGACGCGTTTACGCGATATCGGCAACACGGTTATTGTGGTGGAGCACGACGAGGACGCTATGCGCGCGGCAGATTTTTTGGTTGATATGGGACCGGGGGCCGGCTCCAACGGCGGACAAGTCGTGGCGGCGGGGACGGTTGCCGAAGTGCTGAAAAATAAAAACAGTTTGACGGCGCAGTATTTGACCGGTGAAAAATATATTGCCGTGCCGTCGATTCGCCGTAAAGGAAACGGAAAATTTTTGGAATTGACCGGAGCAAAAACAAATAATCTGAAAAATGTCGATTTAAAGATTCCTTTGGGAACGTTTACTTGCGTGACGGGTATTTCCGGCGGTGGTAAATCATCATTGATTTTGGAGACGTTGTGCAAGGCTATTGATAAAGAACTAAACGGCAGTCGTATTCCGACCGGCAAATATGATAAATTAAGCGGTTTGGAAAATATTGATAAAGTAATAGATATCGACCAGTCGCCAATCGGCCGCACGCCGCGTTCTAATCCGGCGACTTATACCGGCGTGTTTACGAATATTCGTGATTGGTTTGCCGGATTGCCGGAAGCCAAAGCCCGCGGTTATACTTCGGGGAGATTTTCGTTTAATGTTGCCGGCGGACGCTGTGAGGCTTGTAAAGGCGACGGCGTTATGAAAATTGAGATGAATTTTTTGCCGGATGTTTATGTTCCTTGCGACAGCTGCAACGGCACGCGTTATAATCGGGAAACTTTGCAGGTTAAGTTTAAAGACAAATCAATCGCCGATGTGTTGGATATGACCATTGACGAGGCTTATCGTTTCTTTGAAAATATTCCGGCGATTAAAAATAAACTGGATTTATTGCGCCGTGTCGGCTTGGGATATATTCATTTGGGACAATCGGCTCCGACACTTTCCGGCGGTGAGGCTCAACGTATTAAGCTTTCAAAAGAATTGAGCAAGAAAGCTACCGGCAAAACTTTGTATATTTTAGACGAACCGACAACCGGATTGCATTTTGAGGACATTAAAAAATTGTTGCAAGTTTTGCAAATGTTGGTGGAACAGGGAAACACCGTGGTGGTTATCGAACACAATCTGGATGTTATAAAAACAGCCGATTATATTGTGGATTTGGGGCCTGAAGGCGGCGATGGCGGCGGCGAGATAATTGCGACCGGCACTCCGGAAGAAATTGTTAAAGTGGCGCGGAGTTATACCGGTAAATATCTAAAAGGAAAATTGTGATGCAGAAAAGGCTCTATATTGTGCGCCACGGCGAAACCGAATACAATGCCAAAGGAATTTGTCAGGGGCAGAAACTTGATGTCGGTCTGACGGAAACGGGGCGGCAACAGGCCAAAATTGCCGCGGCGAAATTAGAAAATTTTTCGGTTGGTGCTCTTTATACCAGCCCGATGCGACGCGCTTTTGAAACCGCACAGATTATCGGCCGTCATTTGCATTTAAAACCGCAGATTCATACCGGTCTGATTGAGGGAAATTTCGGTATAGCCGAGGGTGTTTCAATGGAAATGGTGCGCCGTTGGCCGGAATTTGCTGATTGGACTAATCCTGATCCCGCTTATTTAGATGCGCATTATGAAGGCGGTGAAAGCAAACGCCGGATTCGCGACAGAGCTATGCGTGCGCTTGAGGATATTTGCGGGACTTGCGAAGCGAAAGATATTGTTATTGTCACACACAGCGCGGTGGCTCGTTTGCTTAATTGGACAGCAGGCGGCGCGGTGCGGCGGATAATGCCGAACGCTTCAATTTCTGAACTTGTTTATGAAGATGGCAAGTTGACACAGCAAAAAAATAAATTACTGTTACTTTCGTGTTGCGCTCCGTGTTCTTGCGCTGTGATAAAAACATTGGCGGCAGAAGATGCAGACTTCACGGTTGTGTTCTATAATCCGAATATCCGCCCGAAAGAAGAATATGACAAACGCTGTGCCGAAAATAAACGGGTTTGCGAGTTATACGGCGTGCCGTTTATTGAACTGGAATATGACAACGAGAGGTGGTGCGGTCTGACGCAAGGCTTGGAAAATGAGCCGGAACGCGGTAAACGTTGTTCTGTTTGTTTTGAAATGCGTTTACAACGGGTTATGGAATATGCCAAAGCAAACGGCTATACGGCAGTGGCTTCGGTTTTAGGCGTGTCACGCTATAAAAATTTGGAACAAGTGAACGCCGCGGCGGCTAAGGCTAGTCAAACCACCGATTTTCCGTATCGGCAGATTGAGGGGCGCAAAAATGGTATGCAGGAATTGCGTCAACAGCTGATAGAAGAGTTAAATTTGTATAATCAGGATTATTGCGGTTGCAAACCGCGTCATTCATAAAAAAGGAGTGTTAAATATGCAAAAAATTATTCCGCAGAAATTGCAAAAAGGCGACAAGGTGATGATTGTTGCGCCATCGCGCGGGCTGAAAATTATTGGACAAGATACTCGAAAAATTGCAACGGAAAGATTGCAAAAACTTGGGCTGACGATTGAATACGCGCCGCATACCACTGATGACAACTGGAATATGATGGGCTCAAGCTCTATTGCCGACCGTGTTGAGGATATTATGACCGCGTTTAAAGACAAGTCGGTTAAGGCGATTTTTACCATTATCGGCGGATTTAATTCAAATCAGATTATTCCGCATTTAGATTATGACGTTATTCGCCAAAATCCGAAAATTATTTGCGGTTTTTCGGATATTACAGCTCTGTTGGCGGCAATTGAGGCTAAAACCGGGCTTGAAGTTTATTATGGTCCGCATTTCAGTTCATTAGGTATGAAAAAAGGTTGCGAATATACTTTGGAATATATGGAAAAAATGCTGTTTGCCGATGAAAGGGTAAAAGTTGAACCTGCCGCCGAGTGGAGCGACGATTTGTGGTTTATTGACCAAGAAAAGCGGAAATTTATTAAAAACGAGGGCTATTGGACTATTCATACCGGTAACGCCGAAGGTACAATTAAGGGGGGCAATCTCTGCACTTTTAATTTGTTGCTTGGCACGGAATATCGTCCGGCGTTTGACAAGGATACGATTCTGTTTGTGGAAGACTTTGAAACCACAAATCCGACCGCTTTTGACCGCGATTTACAAGCTTTATGCTATCAGCCGGATTTCAAAAATGTCAAAGCATTGGTGATTGGACGTTTTCAAAAGAAATCGGAAATCAGCCGCGAGATTTTGGAATTTATTATAAACAATAAGCCGGAATTGAAGAATTTGCCGGTGATTGCCAACGTCGATTTTGGGCACGCCACCCCGATTTTGACAATTCCGCTTGGTGGTTTCGCTAAGTTGGAATCAGGTAAGTTGTTGTTGTCAAAATAAAAAATTAGTAAAAGGTGTCAAAATGGTAGCAGAAGCTCCAATTTATACAATACGCGGTGCAAAATTAAGTTTTGGCTTAAATCCGCTGTTTACAGATGTTGATTTATACATTAACCGCGGAGATAAAATATGTTTGGTTGGGCGCAACGGCTGCGGCAAATCGACTTTGCTGAAAGTTATTGCCCGCGAGATAGAACCTGATGAGGCTGAGTTTTTTGTGCAGCCGGGGATGAAAATCGGCTATATGCCGCAGGAACCCGATTTTTCCGGTTTTAAAACTTTGCGTGAGGTGGTTGAAGCCGGCTTGCCGAAAGAAGAAAAAAATCAAGTTTACCGCGCGGACAGACTGATAGAATATTTTGACATCAATGAAAAGCAAAGTCCGGAACAGTCTTCGGGTGGAGAACGGCGTAAAGCGGCATTGGCACGGGCGTTGATTGATGAACCGGATATCTTGCTTTTGGACGAACCGACTAACCATTTAGATATCAGTACAATTGAAAAATTGGAAGATTTACTGAAAAAATTTAGTGGTGCCATTATTGTCATCAGCCACGACCGAATGTTTTTAAATCACATTTCTCAGACAACTTTTTGGTTGGACAGAGGGGTTTTGCGCCGCAACAATAAAGGTTTTGAGGCTTTTGAAGAATGGGAAGACCAAGTTATTGAACAGGAAATTATTGAGCAAAAAGCCCTGAATAAAAAAATTGCCGAAGAAACCGAATGGTTGCACAAAGGCGTGACGGCTCGCCGGCGTCGCAATATGGGACGCTTGCGCCGCTTGCAACAGCTGAGGCAAGAACGTCGCGAACAAATAAAAATGACCGGCTCGGTTAATTTGGAAGCGGAAACGGCGGAACTCCGCTCTAAAATGGTGATTGAGGCCAAGCATATTACCAAGTCTTTCGGAGAAAGAGAAATTGTAAAGGATTTTTCTATTCGTATTATTAAAGGCAATAAAATCGGTATTGTCGGACCAAATGGTTCGGGGAAAACAACACTTGTAAAATTGCTGACCAAACGTTTGGAGCCGGATTCCGGTTTTGTGCGGATTGGTAAAAATTTGGAAGAAGCCTATTTTGACCAAAACCGCATAACCTTGGACCCTAAGAAAACGCTGTGGAAAACTTTGTGCAACGAGGGCGATCATATTTGGGTACGAGGGCATTTTCGACACGTCGTGGCGTATTTGAAAGACTTTTTGTTTAAGCCCGACCAAGCGCAATGTCCGGTGTCTACTCTTTCCGGCGGTGAAAAAAATCGTTTGATGTTGGCGGTGGCTTTGGCGAAACAATCAAACTTTTTGGTTTTAGATGAGCCGACCAATGATTTGGATATGGATACTTTGGATTTGTTGCAAGAAGTTTTAGACGATTATGAGGGAACAATTTTAATCGTCAGTCACGACAGAGATTTTATGGATAAAGTGGCGACTTCTTTAATTTATATGCGCGGCGACGGCACGGTTTATGAACACGTCGGCTCCTATTCGGAATTGTTGGAAAAATTGAAAGGATTGCCGCCAAAAAATAATGTGCGTAAAACGGCAAGTAAAGACGAACCGAAAATTCGGGAAAAAAATAAAACACAGAAATTGAGTTTTAAAGAACAATATCTGCTGAATAACCTTCCAAAAGAAATAGAAAAAATCGGCGAAGAAAATAAGGCGATTGAAGTGGCTTTAGGCAATGCTAATCTTTATACCGATGATCCGCAGAAATTTGATGAATTGACCAAAAAATTGGCGGAAAACAAGTCTAAGTTGGAAGAAATGGAAAATCAGTGGTTGGAAGTGCAAATAAAAGCCGAAGAATTGGAATGTAATTAACTTGAAAAAGCCTGAATGGTAATTACATAACCTTTTATGTTATGGATTATCAATGGCTTAATATACGGATTTTTTACGGCTGTTTACACTTTGTTTAATCAGCATTACAAAATTGACGGCTATATTTTAGGAATATGGCGCGGATTTGGCATTTCCGTGCTGTTTTTGCCGTTTTTGTTGTTTTTTCCGGTACCGACCAGTGCCTATTATTGGGGATTGTTGATTTTTCAGGGCTGGCTTATCGGCATATATGATTCACATTTATTTTTTGCTTCAGCAAAATACGGAGCAGGGCCGACTTCACGCTTTATGGCCATCACAGTTTTGGTTACTACGTTTATTTGGTGGATTTTGACACCGCAAAAATTTATACTCTTGTTAGAACAGGGAAATGTTTTTATCACATTGCTTTTAGTGTTGTTCGGTTTCACTTTTTGTTATTGGCAAATGATAAGAACAAGGGTTTCACGAAAAACGGCACGTTACATTTTACCGGCAGTGTTTGCGTTGGCGGGAATGAGCATTATTACCAAATATATAGCGTTGGGAGGTTCTTCCGTTTGGCAATCAATTGTTTATTATTTGTCGGTTGCTACTTTTGTGAGCGGTTGTTATAATCTGAAATGCTATGTGCAACATCATAAAAAATTAAGTTTTAAGGAAAAACTTGCCGAAATTTTTAAGCCTGAAATGTGGAAAATCGGCGGTTATTTAGTTGGTTTTAGCGCGGCATTGATTACCGCAAAAACAATGGCTTTGCGTTCTGCGCCCAACCCTGGTTATGTTACGGCTTTGTTGTTAATTGCTCCTTTGTTTATTTTCGCCTTAAACCGACATTATAAAATTCCGGATACGGTTTCGGTTCGCGCCGGATTCGCTATGATGTTTTTTCTGTTGCTTTTAGCTGTTTTAGTCAACGGAAGTTATGGCATAGCCGACTAAAGGCACAATTGCTCTATCAAGGTATTCAGCACCAAAAATCCTTGCGGTGTGGCGGCTAAAAAATCTGTCGTTTCGCTAATTAAATTAAGTTCTTTGAGTTGGTTAAGAGCCGAGGTATTAATAAAATCGGTTAAATTACGACCGATAATATTTTGAAACCGGCGTTTGTCAAGCCCTTGAGTTAAGCGCAATCCGGTTAAAATAAGCTCTTCGGCACGCTCTTCTGTTGACAGTTTTTCGTTGTGAAAAGGATAATCAACGGCAAAAAATTCATTGTTCAAAGTTAAACGGCCTTGAGCCGATTTGCCAATACCAATATAATCACCGCCTTGCCAATAGGTCAGATTATGGCGGCTTTGAAATCCTTCTTGCGCAAAATTTGAAACTTCATACATTTTATAACCCCGTGCGGCAAGAAAGTTATGAGTAAACGAATATAAATCGGCGGCTTTGTCATCATCGAGAGGCTGAATGTTTTTACGGGCAAAAACGGTGTTTTCTTCAATGGTTAATTGATAAAGCGACAAATGTTTCAGGCCGTAAGCGCAAATTTCTTCAAGTTCTTTTTGCCAGTCATTTACGTTTTGAGACGGACGGGCATAAATTAAATCGGCGGAATGATTGTCAAAAGTTTTTACAATTTCCTCAAGACTTTGGCGAGCTTCTTGCAAACTGTGTGTTCGTCCCAAAAAACGCAAATCATCGGCATTAAGAGCCTGAACACCTAAGGAGAGGCGGTTGATTCCGGCTAAACGCAAGTCCTTAAACATATTGGCGTGGTTGCTGTTGGGGTTGGCTTCTAATGAAATTTCGATGTTAGGGCAAACGCTCCATTTACGGCAGATAAAATCAATAAGTTTGGCAATGTTGGGGGCAGAAATCAGCGAGGGAGTGCCGCCGCCGAAAAATATGGATTTAATTTTTCTTTGGGGCAACAAGTCGGAGTAATGCGTTAAGGCTTCAATATATTCGTTTATGATTTTATCTTCATCAATTCCGCGAGCCAATTCTTTGTAAAAATCACAATACGGGCATTTACTTTTGCAAAAAGGCCAGTGAATATATATAGCTAAATCGTCGGGAGCATACATTTAAAATAACAGCGGATATAAAAACGCTCCCCAAATTAAAAAGGCATTGATAAAAGACAGCAAAACCAAAAGACTGCCAATGTCTTTGGCTTTTTTGGAAAGTTCGTGATAATCGGGAGAAATTCGGTCGATAACCGTTTCAACGGCAGTGTTGACAAGCTCCATAATCACAATAAACAACAGACTGGAAATAAGCAAAGCTTTTTGCCAAAGCATCAAATCAAGAAACAGGGCAATAAGCGAAAAAACAACAAAAACCAACAAATCTTGTCGCAGAGCCGCTTCACTTTTGAAAGCCGCGCTAAATCCGTCGCGAGAATAAATAAAGGCTTTTAAAATTCTTCTAATTCCGGTATCTGTGGATTTCATAAACAATCTCCTTTGAGGCAATCATAATGTATTTTATTGCAAGGTCAATATTTTATTGTTATCTAAGCGCGGAAATATCTTGAAAATAACTAAAAACAAAATAACATTATAGCGTGTATAAATTAAAGGAGAAAAAGATGTCTAGATTTGATAATAGTCCTAATTACGGTCTTATCTTTTTTATTGCGTTGGTTGCAGCCGGAATTTCGGCCGGAATGACTAAAATGTTATCCGGAAACGCTGAGCCAAAATTCGCTATTGTGGATTTACAGCGTGTCGTTATGGTTTCTAAAGATGTTAACGCTTTGCGCACGGAACGTGATAATCAGGTTAAGGAGCTTCAAAGTATGGCCGATAAAGCTAATGCCGAAATTGCTAAGATAAGTGATGAAGCGGCCAAGAAAAAAGCTTCGGAAAAATATTTGGCTGAGATAAATGCTAAAAAAGAAAACTATGACAAAGTATATACCACAGCTTTGCAGGCCTCGGAAGAAAAACTTAATAATATCATAAAAGAAGTTGCCGACAAAGAAGATTTGACCGTGGTTTTGAACAGTAACTCTGTTGTTCACGGCGGAATTGATATTACAGATTCGGTTATTGATATGGTTAAATAAATTTCAATATCGCAACCGGCAGATAAGCACCGTTTTACAAAATGTGAGGCGGTGCTTATTTTTTTGATAAATGGTTTTTTCTTTACAAAACAAAAAATATAATTAAAATATAAAATGGATAGGCAATAGTCTGTCTGGGGTGTCGTAGCCTCTTAAATAAGCGTCTTGCATAATGACGAAAAATTAGTGCCTTTTCAGCACAGCTGGAAGGTGGCAAAATATGCTGTCTTTGGCTAATATGCTGCACTATTTCTTATTTAATAGCTTACGAACTTCCAGCTGTCTCGCCGACAGCTTTTTTTGTTGTAATTTCAATAGAAAAGGAAGTTATTATGATATTTATAAATTCTGAAAGCAGAGTAAATTCACGTTTGTTCAGCGTTATTCGTGGGCACTTCTTTAATGTCATTAGCGGGCTTAGACCAGCGAATCTAGATTGCCGGATTGCGTCCGGTGATGACTATAAAATGGAGCGGGGCGAGGTTTTAAACAACATCACATTCAAGGGATTGGGTGTCGTGCGTCAATACGCCGCACTTTTAGAACGACGTGTACAGAGTAGTACACGAGTGAGAAAAGCGCAAGCAGTGACCAGACAGACAAACCCGATAGGAAGAAGTATGATTGAGATGTTAGGAGTTCTGGCCATAATCGGCGTTTTGAGCGTTGGCGGAATTGCCGGATATTCTAAAGCGATGACCAAATGGAAAACTAATAAAACTATGGAGCAAATTGCTAATTTTATTGATGGTTTAACGACACTTGCTCTTAATCAAAAACAGCTAAGAGGGACTAATGATGAGTATCCAACCGAATTTGGTAGTTGGGAGCCTGGAGACATTGAGCTATTTAAAACCTTAGGAATTATTGATGAAGAAATGTTGGTTGACGGAGAACTAAAAACTCCTTTTGGCGGCAATTTTTGTTTTAACGGAGTTGATAATGAGATAGATATAGACATTTATGACTTACCTCGAGAGGCTTGTATGGCCATAGCCACTGCCACTTGGGGAAATGGTAAGTTTGATATAGCTGTTAACAGTAGGCGTAATTTTTATTATTCATCCATTTATTGTTATTATTCTAATGCTCCTTCACAGGTAAGCGAAGGGGCAACTTTGGGTTGTTATCATGATGGCGGTGTGCCGTTAACTCCGGATAAGGCGGCCTATGGATGTTCTTGTGAAGAGTCGGATTGTATCATAGAAATACATTTTCAGAAGTTTATATAAAAAAGAAACCCACGCGTCTAACGCGGGGTTTTCTTTATACAACTATTGCGGCAAAGAATTTGTGAGCTTTGCCGCATAACATCAGCTTAATTGAGTGCGATAAAGTGCGGCATACGCGCCTTTTTTTTGCAGTAACTCTTCGTGCGAACCTTTTTCCACTATTTTTCCGTCATTTATTACCACAATGCAGTCGGCGTTGCGGACTGTTGATAGTCGGTGGGCAATAACCAATACCGTACGATCTTTCATCAAATTATCAATAGCCTGCTGTACAACGGCTTCCGATTTATTATCCAGAGCCGATGTTGCTTCGTCTAAAATTAAAATCGGTGCATTTTTGATAAAGGCGCGGGCAATGGCAATACGCTGTTTTTGTCCGCCCGAAAGCAAAACGCCGCGTTCGCCGATTTGGGTGTCTAAACCATCTTTAAGTGTGCCGATGAACTCATCTAAGCAAGCCGAATGAATGGCTTTATTCAGCTGTTCTTCACTCACATTTTGTCTTCCAAACAAGATGTTTTCTCTAATAGTTCCGCCAAATAAAAAATTATCTTGGAAAACAATGGCAATATTTTCACGCAGGCAATCAATGTCTAAATCTCTGATGTCACAACCATCGAGAGTGATTGCGCCTGATTTTACGTCATAAAAACGCGGTAACAGCGAAGATATGGTGGTTTTTCCGCCGCCGGAGTTTCCAACCAACGCAATAGTCTGTCCGGATTTTATATCCAAGTTTATATCCTGCAGAACCGGTTTATTTTTAACATATTCAAAAACAACGTTTTTGTAGCAAATATTCCCCCTGCAATGTTGCAGGTTTATGGCATTGTCTTTATTGCGGATTTGCGGAATGTTGTTTAGTTTTTCAAATACGCGTTCCACTGCCATCAATGAAAACAGAACACCGTTATAGTTGTTGCCGATTGATTTTATCGGGTTGTATAACATTACTAACGAGGTGATGAATGAGGCAAAATTACCAACGGTTATGTCGTGGTTGACAATTAAATAACTGCCGTACCAAATCACAAAAGCGATACCAAAAGATGAAATAACGTGCATAATCGGGGTGATTATACCGATTTTTGTCACCATTTGCACTCCAAGTGAAAATACATTATTTACCGTGTCTACAAATTTGGCTTTGCAAAAATCATACAGATTATAGGCGGTAATAATGCGGTTTCCGTTATAAGCTTCGTTATAATGAGTTATCAATGTGGCTATGGCGTTTGCGTCCTTAGAAACAACTGATTTCAGACGTTTTCGCACTTTGGTAAGCGGTAATAGCGCGCCCAACATCACCACTACAGCCACCACGGCCAACTGCCACGAATTATAAAATAATACGGCAATTAAAGAAAGTGAAGAAAAGAAACGGGTTGTAAATAGTTTCATATTGCTCAGTAAACCGCTGCAGGCCGCCTCGGCATCATTGTTGAAGCGAAATAAAACATCTCCGGAATTGCTTTTATCAAAAAAAGAGGCATCACTACGCAAAAGTTTATTGAACAGCAAACGCTTAATATCTAAAGCGATACGATTTCCCACCCAAGTATTCATATAAGTGGCAATATATGTGAAAAGTGCCTGAAACACGCTGAAAAGCACAATCAACAACGGAATATACATTGTCCAACCGGTTTGTTTTTCCACCAAAACCACATCCATAAAGGGTTTCAGAGCCCAAGCAATTACCGCGTCCATCATACCTACCGGAATAGTTATAACCACGGCAATTAAAGCTCGAAACCAATAAGGCTTTACATAAGGAAAAATTAAGGCATAGTTTTTGAAAGTGTAAATTCCCAACAATTTGTCTTTAAGTTTTTGGCGAAAAGAATAAATGGCAAAAATCAAGCCGACGCAAATTAAATAAAGCAGCATAGTCAAACATAAACTGAGATAATTAACTTGCCGGTGTGCCGGAAAAATTGAACAGTCGCTGCAAATGGTGATTTCGGCAAGGTCACGCATATTAAAATCGAGAGAGTTTGCGTTGCTATTTAAAATATTCAAGTTTTCGGTGGCTTGTGGCACAATGTGCTTAAAATTTTTCCCTCCGACAAAAACATCGCTAATATTTAATTGTCCCTGATAGTTAGAAATTTTAAGTTTTAATTTTGCAAGTTCATCTGTTTTCAGAGAAATTGTGTAGAGAGTCGGGGTGCTTGATAAAACCGGAGAAAAAACAAACTGATTTTGAACATTATCAGTTCTGTCGGTAATGATTTCAAGGGTTGGAGTTCCGCTATTTCCGCTTAAAAAGAACGAAAGTTTCAGCTCCGGATAAGAATACCAAAAATAAGAGCTGAACAGTAAAACACCAAAAAGGCTCATTATGCAGTACTTCATTAGATTTTTAAATGTCATAGCTTATTTATTGTCCAAAAATTTAACACACGCACTATAAATAGAATATTTTTTGTGTTTGAGCAATAAGAATATGCGGAATATATGCAATTTCTTAAACTTTTTACGTTAATATCATTAGAACTTGCAGAAAAGCAGATAACTGATAAGATTTTAGGGCTTGAAACGATAAAGGAACAAAATAAAATGACCAGAATAAATGACGTGTACCATTCAGATATTTATATCACTCCGGATAAGCTGATGTTTGTTTTGGATCCAAGCACGGAATATGGTTTGGTCGAACTTAAAGCCGAAGATTTTAATGATTTTTTTCAGCTGCTTGAAAACTCTTATCAAGGCAAGTCAAATTATTCTGTGGTGTATGAAGGATATTTTTTCCGCGTTGAAAGAACCCAGTCTATGTACGGCATAATGTATTGTATGCGTAAAATGCCGAAGAAAGTTCCTGATTTGTCAACACTCGGCTATCCGCCGGCTCTTACCAAATATTTAATGTCGTTAGGCAATGCGTCAGGGTTGATTTTGTTAGGCGGAGCTACCGGCTCCGGTAAAACCACCACAATTTCAAGCCTGCTCAGAGAATTTTTAATGCGTAACGGCGGTTTTGCCTATACTATTGAAGATCCGTTTGAAATGCCGTTAGATGGCGAATATTACGCCGGAAACGGCTCTATCGGTTTATGTAAACAAACTCAGCCGATTAATGATGATTGGGGTGCTTCATTGCGTTCGGCATTGCGTTCGCGTCCGCGCTATATTTTGGTTGGTGAGATTAGAACTCCCGATGCGGCCAGTGAATGTCTGCGAGCCGCAACTTCCGGACACTTGGTGCTCTCTACCATTCACGCTAACAATGTGGCCGACGCTATTGATGCACTTGTAAAGCACGCTTCCGGTGGAGAAATGAGTGAAGAGTTGGCGTTTGACTTGTTGTCGCGAGGCTTGCTAGGAGTTGTTCACCAACAATTAACGGGTATAGGACAAAAGAAACCGGTTGTGCAATATGTGTTTACAAATCCGGATACAACAAAAGGTGACCAGACACGGAATATTATAAAAACAGGCAAAATTAATTTGGCCACAACCATAGAAATGCAAATGACGCGAATGGCGCAAGACAAACCTTTATTCGATTATATTTAAGCTTTATGTCCTTGGATAGAGCTATACTTTAGCGCGGATATATTTTTATTGAAAAGTCCAGATAATAGCGTTTTCTTGCGGTTGGCAAAAGTTTCTGGCCGAATATTTTTCTATAGGCAAAGAATGTTCTCCGCCCCATGTGAATTCAACCTCGTTCTGTTGGTTTATAATTGAAATTTTAACCAACGAGAGTTTGGCATTGCTGTCTAACGGCATTTCACTAAGGCTGACACAGGCCGATTTATTCAGATGTTTTACAGATAAGTCGAAAGTTAAATTGCTCGGCAGGCTGAAAGTCCCGTCAATACCTTGTCCGATTTGAAAATCATATTCTTTATATTGCAACAAATCACTACGCAACAAGTCATCTTGTTTTGCACTTTCGGTAGAAAGTTTCCAATATCCGGGGCGGTCACGATAATAATTCCGTACTCTGTCGGCTGTTTTAAAAATTTGCTGCTGCAGATTTTTATAAGGATTATGTAAAAGCACAAAACTAAGTCCGACACAAGAAGCAATTAAAACCGCCAACACAAACACACCGGATAAGCCGTTTAAGCGGGCTTTTTCAGTGTCAAAGAGCTTAATCATTAGCATTCTCCCTGTTTTATTTACCCATAGAACTCGTGATTTGGTCTTGCATATCGAAAGTTCCGAACACCGCCCAAGCAATAATACCGGAAACCGCAAGCATCGCCACCATATTCATAATTTCGGCGCGTTGCTCAATAATAAACACAGATTCTTCCAACCATTCGTTGGCGAGCTTATCCAAAGCCTCTTCAAAGTTATCCAATTCTGAATAAATTTTCAAATCAGAGATAATTGCCTTATCCGGAAATTGATGGCCGGCCTTATCGAGGGCTTGACCCAAGTTATCACCGTTTTTAATGTGAAACAAGGCACCATCAATTTTTTCTTTTAGATATTTGTTTGAATCGCGGCGCAAAGATGTTAAGGCCACGGACACCGGCACACCGCCTTTTACCAAAGCTGACAACGCCAACAGCCAAGTAATACCGGTAAAGATTTTATACAAGGACCAAGGCGGACAATGGTCGATTCTAACCCTGATTGGGCCGGTCCAGACACCGATTGAAAGATAAATAATCAAAGCTATGGTCGGAAAAATCAAAAACGCCGTCAGCCAGTTTACTTGAATCCATTCTGATAAGTCAATCAAAGTTTTAGCCGTTCCTGTCCACCGTGTGTTTGGCGCGGCATCCAGCATAGGCGGCACCATATACACACCGATGGCGTAAAGAATAAGCACCGACATCATCAACAAAAATGACGGATAGGCCACGGCACTGACAATAGGTCTAATCATACGGGTAGAACCTTCAGTTACTTTAATCAGGTTAAGCAACGCGCTTTCCAAGTCGGATACGTCACCAACAGACAGCATCAGGCGTTCACGGCTCGGAGCCCAACCTTTCAAGCAATCAGAAAACGGATGACCTTCTTGTAAGGCTCGTCCCCAGTTGGCAACAGCTATGGCCATTGGCTCTCCTGGGTGTCTACCTTCTTCGGAAAGGCCGTTATATATCATATCCAAAGCATTCATCAAAGAAAATCTGTTACGCAATAAAGCGGCTAATTTTCTATAAACTTTTAAGCGTCCTTTATTTGAAAGAGAGCACATAATTTTTGCATATTCAACCAACCATTTGTTGTTGTAACGCATAGCTTTATTAAAGGCACTTTGTTTCTTAGCTTCAGGCATTTTTCACTCCTAATAAATCGGACGCTGATCGAGAAGTCCGCACCAACGTTCAACTTCGTCCAAATCAATATAACCTTTTAACATTCGTTCAATGGCGGCCTCACGCAAAGGACGACCGTCAAGTTCGCTCACCCAATAGTCAATGGCGTTTTTCGTGTCGCCGTTTACCATCAATTGTAAAAAGTGGGCGTCAGGCACAATTATTTCCGGCACCGACATACGACCGATAACTCCTTTATGGTTGCAATATTTGCACCCCGGACCGCGCACATAAGTGTTTTCTATACCATAATCACCCAAAGCGGTTTTCAATCGTCCAAACGACGGGTCGCTCATACGTTCTTTGATAGAAATTCGGCAATAAGGGCAGATTTTACGAAACAGACGTTGAGAAATCAGGCCTTTCATAATTTCCGGATCGCAAAGCATATAAGGTTGTACACCCATATCGCGCAAACGGGTAATAATTGCCGGAGCCGAGTTTGCGTGCAAGGTTGCCCACACACTGTGTCCGGACAACGCGCCCTTAAACACCAAACTTGCGGTGGAAAGCGAACGAATCTCACCGACCATCATAACGTCAGGGTCGGAACGTAAGGCCGCAGACAAAGCTTTTGTAAATTCCTCATTTTTTTGCTCTTCGGTGTTTGCGTTTGTAACCGGCATTTGTCGTGCCCCCGGAATCGGATATTCAGGCGGATCTTCCACGGTAATAACATTTATTTCCCCGTTGTGTTCCTGAATCATTTTAATCATATTGCGTTGCAAAGTGGTTGATTTACCTGAACCGGTAGGACCGGCAACAATGTTCAAACCAACGGCGGTGGCGCGTAGCCGATAAAACAGATTTAGCTCGCGTTCTCCCAAGCCCAATGACTTCAAATCTCCGTTTCCGTTCGGGTTGTCATCAGCATACAGCAAACGCATAACCAAATATTGAGAACCGAAAGCGACAGGGTTAAATTGCAAACGAATAGCCAACACATTGTGAGGTAAGGTTAATTTACCGTCTGTTCCGCGCAAAGGAGTGGAACCCAGTTTTTGCGCGCCTTGAAATTCATTTTGTGCATAGTTTGCGTCGGAAATATCTGCCGAAGCAAAGGCGGCACGCACAAAAGATTCGCCCCACTCCTGAGAATATTCCAACTCGCGTTCCATCATACCGTTAACGCGGAATAAAATCAAAGTTGAATCAGCCACAATAACGTGAACGTCGGACACTTTTTTGGCTGCTGCACGATTGATAACGCTCAAAAAGTCGATTTGCATCTGATAATCGACCGACTCTTGAGCCGTCATCTTAATTTCGCCGGAACCTCGGTTTGCATAAGCGTAAATTGCGGATATTTCTTGACTTGAAACATATTTAGGTGTGTGAATCACCAATTTACGACGCTTGGCGATTGAGGTAAAGTTCAGAACTTGACCATCAAATCGATGGGCTTCATCAATGAGATAGGTACCATCTGAAAACAAAACCAACATACGTCTTGTTTCACTGTTGACGCTTAAATCACCATCTTCTGCGGTAAGCACTTTGTTGCCGTTTGCAAACAAGGCTTGTAAAATATTAACTTTGTTACCGGCTTCATCAGATGAATCTTCAATAATATCTGATGATTGTTTTTTAATTGGAGGCGGCACCAAGGCGGATTCCAATTTCGAGAGAGCCGGTTTTTCGTCTGTTGGCTGAGTCTGAGGCGTTGAAGGCGCGTTCGGCTTTAGAACGCCGGCACTCACACGCTCGGCGTTTCCTAAAGTTTGAACTAGTTTTGCGCTTTCATCAGTCATTTTTATTTAACAAACATTCCTTCGCCTAAAGATGGTATGCCCCCGTTAAAATCATTAGAGCTTGAAGATTTAGAAGTCTTAGCTTTTGGCGCGGCGGCCGGAGCTTTAGCAGCTGTTGTGTCGGTTGCGGCCGGAGCTGCGCCGGACGTTGTTGCCGGTACAGGTGCACCTCTGACATTGCGAACAACACTGTTATTGTTATTCACCACGCCCTTAGAGGCAACCGGAGTTTTGTCGGCACCGTTAAACGAACTTTCCGGTTCATATTCGCGAACTGTTCCGCCGGTGTAAAGATAACTCTTAACTCCTTTGTTGTCAAAAGCGACATAATTGTCGGTGATAGCGGTAACAACTTCTCCGCCTTTCAGCATAGAACCTTGGTGAATGATAAAGGTTGTTCCGTCTTTGCTGACAATTTTTGCCACAATTTCCTTACCCTTACCGGTAATATCCATAATAGCATATTCATCAGACATATCAATAGCATTTTCGTCTATGCCCGCCGCACTTAAATCGGCAAACGGATTAGCAGAATTACCGCTCCGTAGATTTTTGATGGTATCTTCATTTTCAAGCAACGACTTTTTCAAGCTGTTGATTTGAGATTTATATGAAGCAGACATACGATCAAAAGCGGATTTGGCATTTTCGGCTTTTTGCAAAATTGATGCGGATTCACGGCGAAGTGCAGCTATTTTATTTTCAAAATCGTTGATGAGATTTTTGCGTTCTTCGCGCATTTCTGCTACTTGAGCTTGCAAAGAGGTATTTTTTTCCACCCACTTTTGATTTGTAACCAACATTTCATTCATATAATCATTCAGCACTTTGGCTTGACGTGTTTGCTCAAGTTTAATTTCAGCTTCTTTAAGTTTTTCATTTGCGTCAATTTCTTTGAGTTTGCGTTGCATCTCCTCATCTTTCAGACGAGCTTCTTCCAATTTTTTATTGTTGGCAAGCTCTTCCTGAGCTTTTAAGCGTTGAGCCCGCAAAGCTTCAATTCGGTTTTTGACTTCTTCACGCTTATATTCAAGGTTTAAGAGCGTTGTTTGTTTTTCAATATCAGCCATTTGGTTAAACAAACTGTTGTCAACTTTAGAAAGAATGGTGTTTCCAAAGCTTTCAAAAGGAGATTTAGGGGCTTCGGCCACCACATCTTCTTCATTGTTTTGCTGAGTGTTTTCCTCTGTTGTCTGAGGCTGAGCATCGGCAGCAGGCGCATCGGCAGCAGGTGTATCGGCAGCAGGCGCATCGGCAGCCGTATTATTTTCGGTTGAAACTTCCGGATTTACTTCCGCTGTTGGAGCTGTTTCCGCAGTGGTTTCGGAATTTTGTTCTGTCTGAAGGTCAGCCGCATTATTTTCGGTGTTTTCATTTTTAACTTCAGCCGAAGTTTCGTCAAGTCCAAACAAATCAGTTTCGGCGTTGGCATCAGAAGTTTGCGGAGCAGCGGCTTCGGCTTCAGCTTCGGCGGGTGCAGCTTGTGCATAGCAAGATTGGTTTGCCGACAAAAGAGCGGCAAAAGCAACAACAATAGCGGCTATGCTTTTATTTTTAAGATTATAGCTCATAAATTTCTCCATCATAAGTCCAAGTGCGGGTGTTGATGTCATATGTTATCTGTTTAACAGATAAACCTGAAAATTTCATTAATAATTCAATCCAAACAAGCGGGTCGTTGTTTGAGGAAATCGAAAATCCCATAATATTATAAAGACTTCCGCGCGGCGATGTCCAACTTGTCGGAGATAATCTGATTTCCGTAGACAGGGTTTGGTTCAAGTCGTTGATAATATTTCGCAAATCTTCAGCATTATATTCCGGCGGAGAATTTAAGGTTGAGATTTCTCCGATAGGAACGGTGACCATAAAGGTGTTGCCGTCTTCCGAAATGGTGCGAGATGTAAAGTTGACGCCGGAAACGTTTAAAGCCTGTTCCATCCAAGTAATACGTCCCAAGTCGCGTTTCCAAGACGTTACCAATCCGCCTGAATTGCAGGTAATACCTTCCAATGACCAACCCGGAGTAACAATTTGTACAACCTTTTTAGTGGCGTCAAAACATTCACGCATAACGTCAATCGGGTTTTCCACCGATTCCCAAGGTTTTGCTTCCGGTGGTTCTGGAGCCGGTGTTTCAACCTGTTCAACCGGCGCAATAACCGGAGCTTCCGGAGCCGAAAAGAACATACTCTGCAATGTTGAATAGCCGTACCACAAGATAATGGCAAATCCCACAACAACCACACCCAACATAATGGCGTCGTTGCTAGCGTTGATTTTAGCCAACTTAACCAACAAACCGCGGCCGATTAGAGTAGCTAAAGCGTCAGGCTTTGTGTCTTCAATTCCCCATTCGGCCGGTGCAAAAAGCATATCCCAGTCCGGAACTGCCAACATAGAAATAAATTGGTCTTTAGCGTCTTTTTCATTAACAAACAGAGTATCTCCGTCGGATAAGATAACGTCGTTTCTGAAACAGATATACCACCAACCGTTATCAACTTTGAACACACCCAAAAAGGAGGTGACGTTGCCCAAGGCCGAAACCAAAGCAATTGCCGCAGAAGGCATACCGCTTGCAAATCCTTGAGAAGAGGCGGCTAAACCAAATTGCGAGGATTTTCCTTTACGCACGGCGTATAAGTCCGCGCCTTCCAAAATGTTTTCGGCAGCGTCTTTTACTTCCGGCAATGGATTATCTTCACTGATTAACGGTTGCCAGAACAAGCTGGCAGCATAGGTCACACCGCCTTCGCTAAAGGACGATTTCCAAGCTTTTTCTTCATCAAAATCATCAGCCACGGGACTACTCCTTAATGTTAGCGCATTCTAGATTCCGGAGACAACGGAGACTCTAAAACAACCGGTGTTAACATAATAACCAAAATTGTACGGTCTTTTTCCGCGCTTTGTGAGCCACCGAGCAAGGTATTGGTCGGAGAACCTACACCTTTTTTATCGGAAGTGTCTTCAACGCGCTCATAGCCGGCCAAAATCAAGGTTTCGCCTGATTTCATAGCCACTTCTTGAGTAAAGCCGCGGGTTTCAACAACCGGATTCTGAATAAACTGCTTATCACCGCCGCTACTGCTGCTAGAACTGTCATCGCCTTCTTCACTGCTGCTGTCACTGCTGTCGGAATCACCGCTTCCGTCAATATTGATAGAATCGAGTGAAAGCAAATCAGACAATGTCAGGTTGAAAAACATCAAAATACGGCCGTGGTCCAAAATACGAGGCAACACGCTCATAGTGAAACCTGTTTCAATTTCTTCGGTATCAACAGAAATATCGTATGTATTAGAATCGCCACTGTTTGTTTTAGTGATTTCTGAAATATATTTCTGCGTTTTCACCACCTGAATCGGAGCCGGTTTGTTGTTCATTGTTGTAACCGTACCGCTGGTCACAAGGTTGGTGTGTCCTTCTTGTGACAAAGCTTGCATAGCGGCGTCAACACTCCAACGATTGGCACTGATACCCATAGTCAAATCTGACAGCGGGTTGTCAATACTGGCCGTGGTGTGACCATTAATAGGTTTAATCGAGCCGCGTCCCGATTTATTAAAGGTTGCCGCTAAATCCAAGCTATATTTGTCAGCGTTGGAAATATTAACCTGAATAACTTTCACGCTGATAGCCACTTGTTTTGAAACACGTTGGTTTTGTTCATTAACATATTTAGCCACACGTTTAATATCAGTCGGGGTTGCCGTCAAAGTAATTGTACCTGCACCTTTATCCATTACCAAGTTTGAATCTGAGGTAATCATAGAGCTGATAGTGCTTTGAATGTTGCCCCACATATCCATACCATCGACGGAGCTGCTTTGCGAAATGCTGGCCGAACCGCCTGAACCGCCTACAGAAACGCTTAATGACGGGTTTGTCGGCAAAGAATATAATACAAATGTTTTGGTAATATATTTATAGAAATAGATTTCATTTTTTTCATATTTCCACCAAATTCCGAAACGATTTGAAACTTCATCAAGTAAGCCGCTGATAGGACCTTTGTAGTTGACAATCATTTTAGTGGAATCTGTCCATTGCGCACCGATATCCTTCATAGACGGTTGGTTGCTGTCAGCATTTGCAATTGCATTTTCTTCCAATTCCGGAGCATAGCGAACTGACAGCGAAGTAATTTTATTAATCATACTGCCGATTTCATAAAGAGTAATCGGGCGGTTACTGATTAGAGTGATACCATCTTTAGTTTCCAGATAAGCCGGAACCGGTTGGCCTTCAAATTCCACATTACTGGTATCGCCGAGCCAAATATCATTTTTCACACGAACAACATCGTCGGGAATAGGGTCGCCCGGAACAGCTGCTTTTTGCTTCAAATCAAGCGCGTTTTCGGTTTGACGAGCCATACTTTCGTCCATTTCCGGAGAAACGGAACAAGCGACGGTTACGCCTAAAACACCGATAACAGCAAGTTTAACCAAATTAGTCATACGCATTTTCGTCCTCCATTGTTTCAATTACCAAAACGCGGTTACCTTTATAGAATGTGGCTACCGGAGCCGGCCGCGCGCGAGCAAAAGCTCTTACCAAAGCTGAAGCCACGTCGGCAAAATTGCCTCTGAACATTGCGCCGGCATTCAAAGTGTAGTTGCGGTTAGTTTTCCAAATCAAACGCCAACCGGATTCTTCACTCCAAGTTGTTAAAAGTTGTTTCAAACTCTGACCTTCTTCCGCCAACCAATCCTTATTTTTATCTTCTTCTTCAGCGTCATTGTTTGCCTCAGAATCGGTTGCGGCGTTATTCGAGTTGGATTGAGCGTTTACACTCGGAGCCTGATTTCCGTTTTGAGTATATGTTTGTTGCATAGCGGCGGCGTTATTGCCTTCGCGTTCCATAATTTCAGCCTCATAATCAACTACTTCATCGTCAATGCTTGGCGGAACAGCGGCGGAAATGTTGTTTCCGGCACCGGCCTGCGTAATACGATGATCTCTTGGTGTACGCTCACCATATTTGCGAAAATCGGCTTGCGTTCTGGTATAATTAATATTTTCGGCGGGTTCTGTTCCGTCTTCGCACACGCTGAAACCGTCCGGAGTTTCGGTGCAAACTTCGCGATATTCTTGTTCACTGGTGCAGATACCGTTTTCACATTCTTCTTCCATATAGCTTTTATCGCTTACGCAGCCGCACAGAACAAAAATGGATAGGCATAAACTTAAAAAACTAAGTTTATTGGTTATCACGTTTTTTTCAAAATTGCATATCATCGTATTTTCCTATAATACAAGTTGTTATCAAAATAGCAAGCAGAAGTCAGTACCACGGGTTGTAGGCATCCTTACGCACTTTAGCGGCGTCTTCTTCACTAGCGTATCTTACATTCCTAATAATAAATGAGTTTGGCTCTCTATCGGTAAAAATTATGTTAATTTTGTTATAATCAACACCATTATTTATCAATATTGAGTACAAAAGGTTCAGGCGTTTTTGCTGCAGTTCATACGAACCGGAGCCGTCAATGCGAATTTCCACAAAAACATCTTCGTTTTTAACGGAATTATCTGAAAACGCCTTCAGCCACTCCAAAGTCTGGCCGGAAATCTCGGCGCGGTTAGGCTGAAAAGACAGTTTCAGTTCTGACGGAGCAATATTGCTGTTGTCTTTAGCTCCTAACCCCAACAAGCGTCCGAAAGCCGAACCGGATTTTTCCTTGTCGGCAGAATTTTCACCCGAAACATTGCCGTCGTTTTTATTTTTTGTGCCGGAGCTGGAAAACCACGCGGCAATACTGTCAGTAAGACTGGAAGTGCTGGGCTCATTGGTCTTGTTTTCCGGCTCTAAAGATTTTTCGGGCACCGGAGTCACCGATGGAGCCGGAGCCGCGGTGGTTGAAGGTTTTTCGCTTTTGGCATCTAAAACGCCTTCTTTCTTCAGTTTTTCGCTCAGCTTTTTATTTTCTTCCGAATAAGACAGTTGCGGAGTTAAATTTTCATCGTTGGCAATATCAGCCGGAATCGGAATCAAAATGTTTTTCATCATTTTGTAGGCCACTTTGGTTTCATTGTCGGATTTTGCCGCCGTTTGTTTTTCCTTATCCAAAGCAGAGATGTCTTCTTGGGTTGATTTTAGCTCTTCTATTTTGTTTTTAGTGATATAAGCATTGCCGACGGTAGCCACTTCCCACGGATTTTGATAAGGTTCTTCTTTTTTGGCTTCTGAATTTTCCGTTGTTTCCGTTTTGTCTGAACTTGTTTCGGCAATTTTATCGGCAGTGCCCAAATTCTGAATTTTCACATTATCGGAAGCCAGAGCCACTTGGCTGTTGTCGGCTTCGGTTGAAACAGTGACATCGTTTTTAGGCCGACTGAAATTATGCACTAACGGAATCATAAAAGGCTTGGCCTCTGCTGCATCGGCAATTTGCAGTTCTTCTTCATCTGCCGTGGCAATATCCAATTCTTGATTATCTTTATTTATATCTGCGTCAGCCGATTGCTCAATTTTTGGTGAGGTAGAAGAATTTGCCTCAGCTGACGAAAAAATTTTATCGTCCGGAATTGTTTCATCGTCATCATCAGGAGCATACAAAACCTCATCAGCCGTTGTCGGAGTTTCTGCTAAAGTTTCGGCTGTTTCGGCTTCTTTCACCGAAACAGGCAAGGTTGTTGCGGCAATTTTTTCTTCCGGAGCAAAATCTTTTGTCGAGTTTTCGGCGGTTTGTGTGACGTTAATAATCGGTTCTTCCGAACTTTTTTGATTTAGACGTTCAAACTTTTCGACAATCGGGTTATTTTCTTCCGATCCGGCAAACAAATCAATGTCTTTGGTTTCTAAGGCGGTTGCAGAAATATCCTGAGGCCGAGGCTCAGATTTTTCCGCAAGCAAATAAGCCTTAGTCGCGCCCCATACCGCTGCTAAGGAAAACAGAAAGCTGCCTATAAAACATTTCCAACCAAATCTTGGCATTTTTAAACCCTTAAATGCAGGTGTAGATGTGCGATTTTCGCGCGCAAGACACCCGTCTTTGGTTCAAGATACATCTAATAATGTTAAAATAGAGTTAATGGCTGAAAACAAAGTGTTGGAAGCGTAAAAACTAAAAATTATCAAATTATTTACCATTTTGTGCTAAAAAAGCCGTGTGTAACAATTTATAGTAATGTGAATTTTTTATGACAGCTTAAATTATGTCCCAAAATCAAGGTGTTGCATAATTATAAAAAGACTGGAAGTTTTGAAAAAAATGCGTTAATATATAATTGTATGAAATTCGACTTAAGGAGAACTAAAATGAAATTTTTGAAATCAAATATCCTGAGCATTTTGTCAATGACATTTATTTTCTCAGTGGCAATGTTGGGTGATGCTTCGGCTGAAACCGTGTTTGGTACGGCTGCCGGTAAACTGGTTGACTTGTTTAGAAACGCCAAAATGGTGGTGTTCGTTATTGGTGGTTTCGGTTTGGTGGCTTTAGCCTTCCAAGCTATTTTCGGTAAGATTAAATGGGCGTGGTTTGCCGCTTTGGCTTTTGGTTTGGCTGTTGTTGCCGCTGCCGGTGCTGTTGTGAACTACGCTGCCAATACAACAGGCGCAGCTGGTAATAAGTTTGGTGATACATTGGGCAATGGTTCCCAAACTATTCAGGATAATAACTATAGCTACTAATCCATCAGTTTTTCGGCGGAGAGTTCACAAGGGCTCTCCACCGAAAATTATGACTTTATTATTTAAGGAGAACAACGATGTTTATTAAAATAAAGAACTTTTTATGGCAGAACAAATACACTTTGGGTTTGTTCTTTTCTCTATTTTTATACACACCGGAAGCCGCCGCCGTATTTGAAAGTCTGAATAAAGCGGGAAAAACGATTTTCAGCGGGTTGAACAAACTGATTGCTCCGGCGGCGACCATTGGTATTGCTTGTTGTTGTATTGCCGGAATGTTCGGCAGTTTTAATTGGAAGTGGTTTGCGGCGATTTGCATCGGTATTTTTGTTATGTCGTTGGCGGCGGCCGGATTGATTGAAAGCGGAATAGAAAATGCCGATCTTGGCGGAGTAGAATAAGGAGAAGGCAATGTTTTGTGTTAACGTTAATAAATTACCATCGCTTTTTTTGTTGGTTTTCGCCTTGTTGCTGACCTCGACGGTTGATTGTTCTGCTGATGTTTTTGATCGGCTGTCTAAATTGGGAGATAGCTTGGGTACCGGATTGGCTAAAAGCGGCTATTATATTGCCGGTCTTGGCTTGATTGCTTTTTCCATAGCGGCCATATTTGGTAAAATTAGTTGGAAAACCTTGGCCTATATTATGTTGAGCACCTTTATTTTGACAGCGTTGCTTAGTAAAGTTATTTATAATTCATTGCAAGTAAACGGCAATTTTTATGCGTTGGGCGAGGTAAAGTTTAACGGGCTTTCAGGTAATGGTTCCGCAGGCGGCGATGCCGCGTCTGTTCCAGTTAAAAAATCTCAAGAAAAATAACTGAGGAATAGCACTGATGAAATTATTGTTGGCAGTTTTATTTTTTGTTTGTATGCTTCCTTTCACAGCGGAAGCATACATTGAAGAAAACTCGCCAAATGATGCTTCGGCAACCGCCGGTGAACAAAACTCAAATCTCTATCGTTTAAATGCCACTTCTGCTTTGCGAATAAAAAAATTACAAAAAATAGATGAAACTCTGGCTAAAAATCCCAAGATGAATATTAGAGATTCCTCTGAATTGGAAGAAATTTTAAGTGATAAAAAACAAGTTGATTTAGATGCTAAAAATCGCTTGGAAGAGCAATATAAAGAAACAATAGTCAAAACCAAAAATAAAAATGCTTTGATTGTGTCAAATTCGGAACAGTATGAACAGTTCAAAAAACTCGGCGTCAACTCTGTGCGCGACACGCAAGCAATTAGTGACATAAAACAAAAATTAAGGAGGAGATAATGCGGGAAGAAATATTAAAAGCCGTGGCTCAACCACCAAAATTTTTGTTCGCGCCTATGGTGCCGGCTATCATAAATTTAGGAATTCAATTTCCGATGCTGTTTATGGGAATTGGTGTTGCCGATGCTAACCCTTTGATTTTTATTTTGAGTATTTTGGCGGCGCACGCGGCGTTGGTGGTGGCGGGCATTCGTGAACCTCATCTTTCAACAATGATGCAAGCCTATGGACAGAGCAATAAAGTAAGTTCTAATTTATATGCGGTAGAAGGGAACAAATTTGAGCCATGAATAATTATGATTTTACGAGTATTTTTGTTGAGGGGCTCAGCAATATTGAAGTTGTTGTCGCGATGATAGGTATTTTATCCGCGGCTTCGTTTGCGGTTTTATTATCCACAAAATTCGGCCGTTGGGTTTTGCCGCAGCCTCGGGAGTCCAGAGTTTCCGACTTTTTACCTTTTGCCAAATTAATGTCTGATGGGGTGACCATTCAGTGTAATAATAATTCCTATGCGCGTGTTTTTAGGCTTGAAGGTGTCGATTTGGCTTCGGCAACCGGCGAAAAAGTATATTCAATGATGGAAGCCCGCAAATCGTGGATTGATGATATGGCCAATATGCAAGTTGTTTGCCGTGTAATTACTATTCGCGAAAGAATTTCTCTGGAATCCGAAAAAAGAGACTTCCACAACAAACTGCTTGAAACCGTTTCGCAGATTTGGTTTGATAATATGAACCGGATTTATAGCAATAAACACTATATAATTATGTCGGTTATTGACCGAAAAGACGCTTTGAAAGATTTGAATTACGCTTCGCAAAGTTTAATTTCTACCTTGGGTGAATATGGCGTAAGTCCAATGTATGAAACCGAAGAAAGCAAGGCCGTCGACAGTCCGTTTTATGTTTTTTCGCGCTTGTGCAGTCCGATATCCAAGCCAGAGCCTAAAGTCCGCAATACTGAGGGCGCGCGTTTGTGTGAAATGCTGACTTCCGACCACATTCATTTCACCAAAGAAGAAGGCTTGATAAGATTCTTTTCCGGCGAAAAAGAACTGTATGAAATAGCTATGGGAATTCGCGTTAGCGGTGAAGCTATGGACGAAAGTATGATTTATTCCCTGAACGCTATTGACTGCGAATTGGTAATTCTGCACAATATTCGGCCGCTGTTCCGCTCTGAGGGACGTATGTTGCTCTTACAGCAACAGCGAATGGCTCGTGTTACCAGTTTTTCCGGCGGTGTTGTCGATCAATATAGTGAAGCTTTGGCGGCCATTGATGATAGTGATAACAATTATCAGTCTTTGTGTGAATATGCGATGACCATCATTGTTAAAGGTGAAAGCAAAGAAGAAATAAACTTCGGTGAATCGGAAGTGCAAAGAATTTGCCGTGCGTTTGGTGTGACTCCGGTGCGCGAGGGGTGGGTGACGCAAGCCGTATTTTTTACGCAATTCCCGACTTATGACACTTATCCCAGAACTTATCGCTATTTGTCACGGGTGATTGCTATGGCCATCACGCTTGATAAGCCCGCAGAAGGCTTTGGTAAAAGCGACTGGGGACAAGGTGCTATCACCGTATTCCGCACAATGTCCGGTTCAGCCTATCGTTTTCAATTCCACGTTTCAAGCGAAGAATCTGCTGTGGCTCACTGCTGCATTATCGGTCCGACCGGACAAGGTAAAACCACGTTGCTGACTTTTTTGGCCGGACAGGCAATGCGACACGGAGATTTGCGCGTGTTCTTCTTTGACAGACACTTGGGTGCCCAAATTTTTACTCGCGCTGTAAAAGGAGCGTATGTCGGCTTTGATGGTGATGAAAAAAATGTTTCGCTTAATCCGTTTGACTGTGCCAACACTCCGGAAAATCGTTCGTTTTTACGCCGTTGGTTGAAATCTATTACGATGGTGGACGATGCTTTGGCCGAGCGTGAAGTTGCGCGCGCCATTACTACAGCTTTTGAATATTTGCGACCAGAAGAGCGTCTGTTGAAAAATCTTTATAAAAGCTGTTTCTCTCCAACCGGAAATATGCGGCGCGAGCTGTTTCGTTGGGTGAACCCTGACCAATACGGCGCGATTTTCAACGGACAGGACGATAGCTTGGATTTAAAAAGCCGCCGCTTTATGGCGTTTGACTTTACGCATATTTTTGAAGATGAAAACTTGGCTCCTGCCGTTATCAGTTACATTATGCACCGTATTCAATCCGAAACCGGCGAAACCGGTGTGCCGTCGCTTATTATGATTGATGAAACCGCGCCAATGTTGAAACACCCGATGTTCCGCGACTATTTCATTATCGGTTTGCAAGAAGGTCGTAAAAAACGTCAGGCATATCTGTGCGCTTTCCAACAGCCGAATATTGTGGATAAACTGGGCGTCGGTGAGGTTATCCGCGGTCAATGTCAAACCGTTATCTTCTTCCGCAACCCGCAAGCTCAGCTTGAAGATTACGCCAACTGGAATTTGACGCAAAGTGAATTGGACTTTATTTTTGGTAAAACCTATCGTGATTTTCCATACGCCATTTTGTTGTCGCGTCCGGTAACCGGTGAATCGGTTATTCTTGATGTGAACTTGGGCGGTTTGGGTAAATATCTACGGGTTTACAACTCCGGCCGTAAGAACGTTCTTTTGGTGCAACAGCTGATAAAAGAATATGGCGAAGATGGATTTGTTACAAAATATTTAAATATTGCCTAGGTTTTTCAAAAAGTATTCACTTTTAGCAAAAAATAAGGTACAATTTAAGAAAATAAAGATTTTGAGGAGGCTATTATGAGAAAATCAACAACAAAAAAATGTATGTTATGGTTTTTAAGCCTCTTTTTGCTTGGTTTCTGCGGAAATTGTTTTGCTTTTCCTCTGCCGACATTAGACATTAAACGTATCGGGCAATCACTTAAACAGACTAAATTGATGGTTGATCAATATAAGCAAGAAGTTGAAAGCAATTTGCAGATTGTTAAACAAATTCAAAATGGCGGATACGCGGCGGCGGCCGGCGCGTTGTTCGGAAAAATTTCAAACGGCGATTATGATCGTTTCGGCTCAATGTATCAGGACCTTAGTGCCAATCTGAAAACCGGTGCTTTGGAAACAAAAGCTGTTTTTGCTAATAAAGAGTATAGAAAAGAAATCAATAAAGAGCTGGCAGAAGAAGATGCAAAGCGTAAAGAGGCTGCCGCAGAACAAGCTAAAGCGGCTGCCGGTAAATTAACGGATAGTAATGTTGAATCCTATAAAGAGAGTAAATGGAAAAAGTCGTATAACTGGATTAAAAGCCACGGTAACCAGTTAAGCAGTATAACCAGCGGTGTTTCATCATCAATTGAAAAGGGCGGTAATATTATTTCTGTCGGCAAAAATATTTATGATTCCAGTGCCGCCGATGCCGCTAAAGATATTTATGAAGAAGAGTCTGATAAAGCAGCCGAGCGTAAAAAACAAGAAGAAGCCAGAAAAGCGGCTATAGAAGAAACTAACCGCAAAATACAGGAAAATCTCGATAAAATGAATGAAAAGTTTAAGTAAGGCATTGAATTAAACGAGCGGTAAGGAACTAAGATATCAGAACTAAATAGGAGAGCAATAAAATGAAAATACAACATAAAATCGGGAAAACTTTAGTAGTTGCCGTCCTATTTTCGGCATTTTGCGCGTGTTCCGCCAAAGCTCAAACTATGTGGGAATCTTATGGCACCACAACCACCACCGAAAAAAACTCTAAAGGTGAGGTTACTACCACCACGACAGTTTCAGAAAATTTGGCTTCGTCAAAAAAATCGGGTTCTACAAGCGGTGGTTCGTCCGGTTCTACAAGCAGAGGAAGTTCGGGCACATCTTCAAGTGCAAGCAATTCTGCTGATAAAACAGGTTCGTCGTCATCTGAAAAAAAAGATGAATTTTCCGGAGTGTATAATTCCAGTCAGATAATACCTAATGAAATGGCTATTTTTTGCGAAGTAAGCGGAGAAGATTTTTTGAAAGAAGCTTCAAAACGCAACGCTTGCATCAATAAAATTGCTCTCAAGATAAACAACAAAGATTCAACCATCCGAAACGAGGGAATAACCGAATACGGATACATTAAATATGCCGAACTGAAAACAATGATGGGACAGGCTACAACTAAAAACGCTTCAATTGCTAACTATCAGGAAGTTCAAAATAGCGTGGGCAAGGCCATCAGCGACACCAAAACCGAGCACGAAGACAATGTGGGAATAGCCAGCTCCGTAAGCGTAAGCACCGATGTTATTAATACAATGCGTGATTTGTTGGTTGAGCGATTGAAATATGAGGCAATTAGCGGTATAGCCTCCATAGATCCGGAAGTGATAAAAGAAATTGAGGCCAACGGCGAAGCGACGCCTGAGGAAAAGCAAAAAGGAGGTGGCAGTATCTCCTCCGCAACTGAAACCAGCGATTCGACAGAAATTACCTATACTGTTGAAAATCCTAAAACAACCGAGTGGAGATATAAAAGCGAAAATAAATGCGAACGCGAAGTTTGCACCGGTGAAGGCGATGATATTACAAACTTGCAGTGCACAACTCAGTCCGAGTCTTGTCCTGACGGCACTTATATTGCTTCAGAAGGCACTGTGATTTGCTTATCCGGAAATTGCAACCTGATTAAAGATGAGGACATTTCCGATGATATTCCGTGTGAAAACAGCTCATTAACCGAAATCAGCGGATATCGTTTAGTCAAATTATCAGAAGGTATATGTAACGATGGCACAAAAGAGGTCAAATGTCCGGATGGAAGATATAAAGTTGGTGACCAGAATGTTGCTTGCAGCAATGGCGTTTGTTCCGGTTGTTTAGATGAAGTTGTTATAACAGCGTCAAAAACTTCGGAAAATACTTCATCTGCAGACTCGTCAAAAAGCAGTAGCGGCGACAAATCAAAACGCTTTAGTAATTTCAAGATATGAGTTTGTTAAAGCCAAATGGAACTGGGGAGAAGAGATATGTTGAAAAAAATAGCAATAATATGCGGTGCTTTTCTAGCTCTGTTTCCTTGTGTTTCCAAAGCTGATTTTGACCCGACAACTATAATTCAGGATAAAATAGTTATAGTAAACGAGGAAATGAATAAGATTCTTAAAGAAAAAACCGGCTTTGAATTGGAGCTGCAAGAATTAGTCAACAATCGTAAGGCTTTTACCGCCAAAGTAAAAAACGGCTTGAAAGCTTATGCAATGGACAAGGCAATGGCTTACGGCAGCAAAATTAAGGTAAAGCAAGTCACTCTCAGCGGTTTAGGCGAGAAAATAAAAGGTGACCGCAGTAATCCGGAGTTGGAAAAAGCTTTAGGTAAAAAAATTACTCGTAAAAAACGCCAAAGCGGCGATGTTTTGAAAACACGTAAGCAGCTGAATCTTATTAACAATATGCAGGTTGAAAACGTGGCGGCGATGTATGCCAATGCTTTAGTTGAACGCCGTGCGGTTATAGACGAGGGAAATGATATAGAAGAAGAGGAAAAAACAGAACTGGAAGATCTTACAACGGTTACAAGTGCTTATAAAGCCGTAAGTTTGCGCGCAAATAGCCGTTGGAACCAGATTCTTAAAGCCCAATCTTCATATTACACACAGCTTGCCGCAACTGAAATGGTTAACTTGCGAGTTATGGAATCGGTCGATGAAGATAATAATCAGGCTCAAAGCGGAGGAGGTTATAGTCAGGACGGCGAAGATAACCAAGATGGTGATGCCGGTCAAGACGGCAGTACGACAGCGGAAAATGATGATTCCGATATGTCTTTGACCGACCTTTACAAAAAAGGCAAAAACACATACAATGATGTGTCAAAAGGAAATTACAGCGGTGCGTTGGGAGATATTGCCGAGGGTGCCGGAGGTTTGGGCTATGGCGATGCCGCCGGTTATGTTTCCGATGCCAAAAAGGCTTATGATACCGGTAAAAGTGCCGCAGACAATGTTTCCCGAGGCAATTGGTCGGGTGTGGCTAACGATATTGCCGGAGGTTCTGCTGACTTGGGTGGCAAATATGGTGATGAGGGGGCTAAAGAAGTTCTCGCCGGCGTGAAATCAGCTACTGAAACAGGCGGGCGCGCGTATAATAACGCGGTAAGCGGTAATTACGGGGCAGCTATGGGTGATGTTGTAGACGGAGCGGCAAATGCAATGGGCGATAAGCTTGATGATAAGACGAAAAATATCTTGAGCGGAGCATCTTCTGGACTTAATTCCGCTGATAAAGTTTCTGATTCTATCAGCAACGGAAATTGGAAAGGTGCAGTAAGCGGAGCCGTTTCCGGTGCCGGAAAAGCGGCAAGCCAAGGCTTGGGCGGTGGTACGGGCAGCAAAGTTGCCGACGATGCTGCTCACAATGTGAACACCGGTATAAATGCAACGACCAATGCGATTGATAATTTTGGAAATGGCAATACCGTTGACGGACTTATGGATTTAGTTGACGGTATGAGCAACTTGCAAGACACCACCGGAAAAGATTAAGCGAGAAAGGAGAAAATAATGAAAAAAAGTTTACAAAAAATCCTTGCTCTGCTGTTTATGGGGTGCTTGCTTTATAGTCCGAACGCACAGGCTATTTCTAAGTTGGATTTCTTTACTCACGCTGAAGAGGCCGGCAAGCGTGTGCAAAAAGTAAAACAGAAATGGGAAGAAAAATATAACAAAGCAATGGCGGATTTGCACGAAAAAGTGCTGAAAGCCACAGGTGCTGAGGGTGCGGCAATATATGACGCATTTATGGAAAAAAATTTCAAAAATCTGGAAGAGTTCGGAAAAAATGTCAAGTACCAAGTTATGTCCGGAGACTTTAACCTTGCGAGCAATCTGAAAAATTTGACTAAGGATTATGATAAGTTAAAAGTTGAATTTGAGGCGGCGAGCGGAGCCGCGCGCAACTATGCAAAATCACAGGCTGAAGAGCGCAGTAAAAAAGAAGAAGAAATAAGCAAGCGTCTTTTAGAGCTAAACGCCGAATTAAAACTTCCTTCAACCGAATCTGATGCGGACAGAAAGGAAGAAATAGCCAAGGAAATAGCTGATTTATCCGCTCAAAAAGAAGAGCTGGCTTCCGGACAAGCCAGACGCAATGAACAACAGGAAGCTGCCGAAAAGCGTGCAAAAGAAATAGGCGACAAGTTTTTAAAGGTTAAAAATCAACTATCTGAACTTACGATGAAAGAGAAGATGAACAAGGCGGTGGATTCGCTGTTTGGTGAAAGTGACGAAAAAGAAGAGCAAGAAGAAACAAAAGAGTTGTATGCGGCTGATATTAATGAGTTCTTTTTGGGAAAATATGAATATCAGAGTTCGGAAAACATATCAAGAGTTCAAAAGAAACGCCAAAAGGAATTTTATGCCGCTTTGCTGAATTTGATGAAAGTTGTAACAGAAAACAGCGTGGACAGCAGAACCATATATGAAAAAAATGTGACCTATACTGATGCCACCACGCAGGTTGACGGGCTATTCGGCGGAATGTCTATGAAAATTGGCGCGGACATTCAAAAAGCCAAAGTTGCGGCGCGTTATATGGAATTGTTGCTGGCGGAAATGAGATATAATGCAATGAGCGAGATTATAAGATGGAATGATAAATATAAACTGAGAGATTACAAAAAAGATTACTCAACTCTTAATCTTGACGACTATATATTGAAAAAAGGCAATTTGTTAGATGATGCTAAAGAAAGTATTACCGGTGGAATCCAAAAAGGTTTAGACAGTTGGGGCGGTTTCTAAAAGGAGCAAAAAAATGAGAAAAATTATAACATTCTTAATATTTATGAGCAGTTTATTGCTTGGCTCTAAGACAAATGCCGCAATTCTTCCGGATTATACACCGCTTATGCCGTTTGCTCCACAGCTTTGCTTTCAGTGCACTCCGGCCACAATCGGCACGGTTACCGCTGTTCTTTCTCAGCTGCCGGAAATGGAGAAAAAATTTGAAGGTATGCAGTCTGCCACAAAAGATTTAAAATCGTTGTCAAAATATCCCGTTGAGTTTGGAAAAACTAAACTTAATGATTTAAGACAAAAATATACATCTCGCAAAAAGGTGGTTTCACATTCTCGAACAATTGAAGATTGCAATATTGCCGGAAATATTGAAGATGATGCCAAAGTAAAAGAAGCTTTTGTTTCACTGTTTTTGCAATATCCTTCAAAAGATAAAAAAACTAAGAAAAAATATAAAGAGAAGGGTGAACAGTTTTTAATGGATACCACAATGGAAATGTATATTGCGGCTCGGGAAATGAGTATGGAATTAGATACTATGTTGGCCGAGCTGAACACAATTGAGAAGTGTTTGGTTGCCGGTGAAAAATGTGATGAACTCGGTATGAATGACCAAAATTGTCAAAAAAGTGATTCCGAAGATAAAATGTGTATGTGGCGCAATGCTTTGTCTGCTGTGCGGATATATGATAAAATTATGCGCTATAACGTGTTTTTGACAGAGCTGAATGCCGAATATAAGGCAGCACACAGCATAGACAATATTGCAAAAATAAAAGAATATGAGCGTATAAATAAAGAGGAAAAAGAAAGTTCGTTAATTGAACCGTATTTTGATAAAACGGAGAAGATTGCTTCATTCAAAAAAGTTGAAGAAATGTCGTTTGCTCTGCTTAATAAGAATTTTGAGATGCTTGACAAAGCCAAAGGCGTTGTTTCTCCCGTTGAAGACAAAGAAGCAGAGTTTGAAAGTTTGAAAATAATATCAGAAACTAAGGAAAAATTAAACGAAGCTTTTCAGGCTCACAATTTTAAGCAGACTTTGCCGGAATATCGCAATATTTTCAAAAATTATAACGAAGTTGTCAACTATCACAACAAAACTCTGGAAAATTTGGCTATTTCTGAAGAATGTGTTACAAATTATCTGTCAAAATATTATACAAACGGCATAAACAGTTGGACAGGAAACAACTGCAAACGTCAGGGAAGCAATTATGAATGTCATTATACGCCTGAAAAAAAGGTGGAAGACAAAACTCCGAGCATTGGAAAATATGATGTTTTTTGCGCTGATGACAAAAGTGTGAAATGCTATGTGATAGATGTTGAAAAAAAAGCAGACAGCAGCGGAATTTTCGGTTGGTTGATGGCTTTACAAAGTGAGGCGCAAACGGCGGACTCTTTATCCGATGATGATATTTATATGAGTGAAGAACTTGACGTGTCCGAAGATAAAGTGATTACACCTTTATCCAAAATGAAACAAAACAGCAACAACAAATATAATAACGACAAAACCGGAAACAATGTTAAAGCTCTGAAAAAACCGTCAATGGAAGAGGATTTATATGCCGAATCTCGAGCAAACGCCTTGCTTAATTGGACTTTAGGCTCGCAAGTTTCCAAGATGATAAATCAAGAGGTTGTAAACAACAAAAGCGGATTTGGCACAACACGTTCAATAACTCCGTTGTGGAATGACCAGAAACGTTTTTATGATTTATATTTGAGTGGAAAATATGCAAACATTAAAAAATATTTGCAAGAGGCCTCTTTAGTAGACCCTTTGGCCAAGATTTCGCAAAAAATTAAGGAAAACAGCGGATTGGGCAACATTTTAAATACGGCAACCGGTGAAATTGAAAATATAACTATGGCTCAGCGAAAAGGTGCTGAAAAGTATATTGCCGAATTGCTTAAATTAGATGAGAATAACTCACCTGAAATCTCGGAATTAGACAAGTTGTTGGCTGAGGAAAAAACTTCTTTAGAAACAATAAGAAATAACTATTTCAGTCAGCTGAACAGCTTAAAAACGCAAAAACAGAATATTTATAAAGAATTGGATACAAACAGCAATAATTTGAGTAAGGCTCGAGATATTGTCAATAATAACAATTCACAAATTGTCGGAGCTGATAATAATTCGCCAAAGTCTGAGAACGCCATTGAAAGTGGAAAAACACTGGAACGAGGTACCGAAGCTTCACCGCGTCGCAAGGATTTTGAAAGCGATATTTCAAAAAATTCCGCTGAAAAGAAAAAAGCGGAAACCGAAAAAGCCGAAGCTGAAAAAAAGGTTGCTTTGTATCAAAGCAAAATTAATAACGGTCGAAAACAATTAGAAGAAATAGATAACAAAATTAACGAGGCAAAATCAGCGTACGTCAAATCATATTATGATAAAGAGTTGGAGTATAAACTAAAAATAGAAGAAGCAGTTAAGGATTCGGAAAACAGCAAATTAAAGAGCAGTGTTAAAAAGATTGTCAGTGAAAACGAAATTGTAAACTATTCTGATCTTGTTCTGCAATTGCTGCGTCAATATGCCGTTAGTTTGGTTGATGAAACCTATCAAAAGCAGTTGGCTTTGGGAGACAGATTGTATTATTCGCAAAGTGGTAAAATTATTGCGGAAAACCATCAGGAAATGCTGAATAAATTAAAAAACATTACTTTTGATGATTTGTTGGCCGACAACGAACTTGCCGGACAGTTGAAGAAAATCCCGATGGCAAAAGAACTTTTCGCCCAGATTTCCGATGTCTTTGTTTCTGTTCTAGATGGAAAAGATGTGCCGGATACCGACTATTTTGTGGGTTTGGTTGCCAAAGAGCGTGACTTAACCACACCAAAGGCTCCGGTTACGTTCAGCTCCGCCCCGTTGCGCGAAGTTTTTCACTTTGACCTCGAAGATTATGACGCTGTACTTAAATATTATAAGAATGGAGTTAACAGTTTTCCGAAAAATAACAAGGAAGTGACGCTTATTGGCAACAGTTTGTTAGACAGTGGTTTAGATTTACCGGAGATTTGGCGGATTGTATTGAAATATCGGCCGTTTGTGGAGCAAAATATTGATTTTGACAAGTTTTTCCACAGTCACGGCAATCCGCAGGCTGTGTTCCGCGCGTCAGGAATTTATCCGTGCAAACTCTCGGGAGGAGATTATGTTACTGCGGCTCAAATCGGATATCGTAAAGCGAAAGCCTTACCAGATAGCAAAAATTGTGTGACTCTGGCGAAAAACGGAAAATATATTATAGATGATGAAGCCAATGTCGGTTTTCGCTCATATATTGACAATGACGTTGAAGACACCTCTACTTGGGCAGAAAGCAGTGAATTGGGACAAATTATGGATTATATGGAAGAAGTCAAAGTTATTTCTTCACGTCCGGTAATGTTGACCCAAAAAATAGGACGATTGACTTTTACTCCGGCAATGCAGAACGCCGCGTACAATATCAATAACAGCAATATAGGCGAAGATGGAAAGTCAAACGATGTCTATTATCACGATTTCCGTTTTATGTTTGATAAAAACCAATTTGGCAACTATCTTGATAATGTTGATGTTGAAAGAGCTGCGGCCGAAACTCTGGCAGAACAAAAAATTCAAATAGAGGATTTGCGTGAGAGCCTTAAAAATATGTTTGAACAGGTAGGCTATACTTTAAGCGATGATTTTGACCTGACAAACAGCGGAGATTATAAGCTGGCCGAAGAAGTGCTTAAAAAGCATAAGACGGCCAATTTACGCAGAGCCAAAGATTTGGTGGCATCAATTAAAGGTTCGGCGGAAATTGTTGAAACAAATAAGAAGTCACTTCTGCACAGTATAGCGATTTTGGAAAAAGATAATAAAGAAATAGCTCAAGTTTCGCCGGATGACGATTTGGACGCTCTTTCCGAAAAAATTAAGAACGCGGCCGCAAATCAAGAGGTTTCAGACACTTATGAAAATGAAGGCAGCAAATCGATGAATAATAACACAAAACGGTTGCAAAAACCTTATTGTGCTGTTTATCCTTAAAAGAAGAGAAAGTATGCGATGGTTGAATTAAATAAAAACGGCACAGTCAGAAAGCTTATAGCGAATCAAAATTCCCAAACAGATAAAAATTTGGGGTTTGGCGGGCAATATGTCACCGATGATGCAATTAATGATTATTCGGCGAAAGAGATTTATTTTCGTTGGTTGTCCCGATTGGTAATGTTATGCGCCGTTCTTTCTTTGGGTATTTTTTTGAGTGCCTCATTGGTTATTTTCAGATTGGCTCCTGAAATTGTTGTTGAGCCTTTGCTGATTATTAGTCAAAGTGATTCGGAACATATGGTGCGTTATGAACCGATAACCAATAAAATGCCTTCCTTGAAACAAATGACAGAATTGTTTATTAAACAGTATGTTATTTTGCGCAACACCGTGATTAACGATCAACAGGAGATGAGAACTCGTTGGGGGCCGGGGGGAATTGTTGCATATTTATCTGTGCCGCAGGTATACAGAGAGTTTGTCGGCCAAAACGCAGCTTCGGTGCAAAATATGTTTGACAATGACTATTCCAGCGAAGTTCGAATAGATAGTTTGGGCAAGATAAGCGAGAGCAGTCCGGCGTGGATAGTTAATTTTACTATTTATAATTTGTCAAAATCTCGAAATGGTAAAGACGGAGCATTGGCTCTTAAAAAAACGAAAATGCGAGCTTCTATTACCCCGAAGTTTATTCCGGAACGAAGATCAGTTTTTGCTCGTTTGATAAATCCGCTAGGATTTACGGTTATGAAATATAATCAGGACGAAATAAGAGAATAATTTGTTTAAGTAATTTTAATCTTTTTATTTTAGTATAATAGTCAAAGGAGTATCCGTAATCTGGGGCTAATGCGCCCAAATTGTGGAAATCCCTTAGGTATAGTCGATTCTATGCCGATTGTTTGAACAAGATAGAAAGATATAAAAATGTCTAAAAAAGTTTTGTTAATATTGGGTTTTTTGTTGGTTTTGTCGGCTTGTAGTCTGTTTGGGTCATATTATGAACCGGAAGCGGTCGGCCCTGGTAAAGATGTAAACGAGCTGAAACTTTCACCTTGCGCTTGTATGCAAATTGAAAATATTAAAAATGTGCCGAGTTGGTTTTGGGAAACAATTTAGCTAGGAAACAAAAATGGCAGATCAGTTAGGTGTAAACGGAACACAGCAAAAACTATTAAATTCAGGCTCGCAGGTCAGAACCGGCGTCCGTCCGGGGGCGCGCCGTATAAACCGCAATGAAGATAGTTTGGTTGTGAACGCCAGTGAAAAAAGATATCTATGGACCGCACGCGCGTTTGCCGTTGTTACGGCTATTAGTATTTGCTGCAATTTAATTTTATTAATGACCATATCTAATATTCTGCCTTTATATCGAGTGGAGCCGTATTTATTGACTTTGAGCAGTAAAGAAAATCAGGTTTACCGCATTGTGCCATATTCTCGGAATATGGATTCGCAAAAGTCAATTACCGAAACATTTGTTAGAGAATATATTTTGCTGCGAACCACATTATTGGCTGATGTCGAAGAAATGGAGTCCAGATGGCAAAATGGCGGTGATTTGCAAGAGATGTCTTCTTCTATAGTATATCAAGACTTTTTGAAGAACACCGGTCGCAAATTGATGCAAAGAATGAAACAGGACGGCTTAACCAGTAATGTTAAAATTTTGACGGTTAATGAAATTGAAGAAGGAACGTGGCAGGTGGAATATAGTGTGGATTACTATTTGCCGTCCAGCTACAAGCCTCGAACAATTCGCTATCGGGCAAGCTTAAAAGTTCAATATCAGCCGCGGCGCGTGCAATATAAAGAACGCTTAAAAAATCCGGTAGGATTTAAAGTAATATCTTATGGAACCAAACAGTTAAAAGACTAAAACCTTAAAGGATAAAAAAATGAAGATATGTTTAGGGAAATTGATAATATTGATGATGAGTTTGGCAATTTTGCCGAGCGGAAAGGCCGGTGCCGGACAGTTATTGGAAGACACGTCAAGTCTTGATCAATATGACGACCAATCACGCGGCAACTATCAGCCGATGAATCTTAATTATGCCGGTTTCAACTCCATTGGTATGATACAAAGTGCTTGGCAAGACCCTTTGCAAAATTTGGGAGAAGGACAGACTAAGCCTGCATATTCCAAATATTATTGGTCACCTGATTTGGTGTTGCCGATTCGTTTGCGTGAAGGAATGATAACTTTGGTTAATTTTCCGGAGTGGGAATTAATTGAAAACGTGTCTTTTGGTGACAATAGTTCTTTCACCGGTGAAATTTCCGGTCCTAATTCGGTGATGCTTTATCCTGTAGGCGGCAGTCAGGTAGGTGTTGACAGCAATATCATAATGTTTGGCCGTTCAGGTAATAAATATGTGTTTTATGTTAAGAGCGAGGGTGTCAATACCGAGCGTTTAACCAACTCTATAATTGACATTGATGTTGTCGGCGGAAACGGCACATCAGGAGGCAGTCCCAGTAGTCGGTCGGGTTTATTAGGCAGTGGTAGCTCCGGTCACGTCAATGCTTCGGCTTTTCGGGGAAACGGGAGTAAAACGGCGGATTCTACCTTTACCAGACGTTTTCAAAAGGAAGATTGGCTGAAAAATTTACCGGTAGATCCGGAAAAATTCAGATTTGACATTGAAATATATGTGCCAAATCCGGATGATGTGGTTATAGCTCCGGAAAGAGTTTGGCGTGACGACATTTTTACCTATATTGATTTAGGTGAAAAAGCATTGAATATGACACAGCGTCCGATTGTTACATTGATTGTGGAACGTGTAGAAACGCCGGTCGGTTTCAGAACTAAAGGTCCGAATAATCGTTTGATTATCGTTGAGGGTATTGGCGATATGGTTATGAGAAGCGGAAAACGTATGGTTTGCCTAAAGCTTCGTCGTTCTGATGAAGAAGGTTTGCAATATGTCAGCTATGCTCAAGATGATAATGCTTGGGATGTGGCTCCGGCAATTCCGGGCGGAAATAATGCTTCCGGCGGAAACGGACAATATCCGGCAGGTGTTAGCGGTGGAAATTCTTCCGGTGGCGGCGTTGGCGAAAGCAATGTTTCCGGTGCGGCGATTTCCGGCGGCTCGGGAGCTTTATCGAACAGCGAAAATGGCAGTTCCGGTTTTGGGGGAACGTCTTCTTCCGGCGCGGCGGGGACAAATTCCGGCGGTGGCTTGTCTGGAATGATTAAATTGCCGAATTTTGGTGAAAACGGCTCGGCCGCAAACAATTCGTTCGCATCTGCCGAAAACGGTTTGGCCAGTGGAACGATAATAAGTTATGACTGTAATGGTAAAAATCCGGCCACAGGAGTTAAAAACCCATATCCGAAATATAAATACGGTAGTGCGTTCAGCGGCCAAAATGGTGAAAATCTATCAATTGAATTGGGAACAGATTCCAATGTCAATAATTTGGAAAATCTATGGAAAGATTTGTCGGGAAGATATTCGTCGCTTTTAGGCGGGTATGAACCTTTTTATTCGGTTGATACTCCTGCCGACGGACAGGGCAAGGAACTTTTCCATTTAAGGGTTGGTCCGGTTAAAAGTTTGGAAAGCGGTGATTCTGTTTGCAGTCAGTTAGGCCGAAGCGGAATTTTTTGCAGTGTTGTAAGGGTTCAATAATAAAACTATGAGTAAAGAAGTATTAACACATTCTGACAGGTATGTCCGTAAAACAAACCGCATAATATTGATTGTCGGTATCATAACTTTGTTGGTGTTTTTATTCGGTTTAATGCTGTTGACAACGGAAACTCCGGAAGAAGAACAGCATTATGAGGTTGAAGACACTATTGATGCCGAGTCTGATTTGGGAATGAACAATAATACTACGAATAATGAATCGGAAATAGAATTTGATGACGCCGAAGAAGTGGAACGCCCGATAACTTTGACCCCAAATCCGATTAATATGGGACAAGTGGTTTTGGGCAACGATGCTTCTAACGTTTTAACTATTGGCACCAATGGCAAGGGAGCCATAAAGATTTTAACTGTGGAATTGGAAGATGCCGCGTTTGAGGGATTCAGTTATGAAACAAATTGTAACGGAATAGAACTGAGAGGCAAAATAACTTGTACGGTTACGATGAAATGGTTGCCGACGGTTGCGGCCAATGTTCAGAATAATTTTAAAATAACTTGGCACGAAACCAATGTTTCGGCTAAAAACGCCAAACACGACGAAGTTCCGGTTTATGGAAATTCAATCCGTAAAGAAGATTGCAATGTGTGCGACAGCGGCGTTGGCGGCAGCGGTGGCGATGTTTCCGGCAGTCAGACTGATTTGCAAACATCGGGACGCGTTCGTTATGCGGTTGGTCCGGACGGAAAGGTAATTGGCGTTGTTGGTGAAGACGGAATCGTGCGAGATTCTAAAGGAATGGAAATCGGTCGTGTGAATGCCGATGGAATGATTGTTGACCGCGAAGGAAATATTATCGGTGTTTCGTCTGCCGGAAAACTGATTATGGACAGCAACGGTTCGGTTGTAGGTTATGTCGATGCCGCCGGTGTGGCTCATAATATGGACGGCCGGAGCATAGGCTCTATGCTTTCTGATGGAACAGTGGTAGATGAAGATGGCAAAGTGTTTGGAAAGACTGTCGACAGCGGTTATGTTTATGATAATGCCGGCAATATAATCGGTCGCGTATTGGAAGACGGTTCTGTGGTCGATTTAGATGGCAATGTTATCGGGAAAGTCAGCGACAAAGGAGAAGTTACGGATTTAAACGGCAATATAATCGGCAGGGTTGCCCAATCCGGCGAAGTGGCTTTAGATGAAAATGGCAATCGTATTGGTATTGTAATGCCAAATGGTAAGATTTTTAATGAAAACGGTGATGAAGTTGGTTACGTTGATGAAAATGGCCAAGTTTTTCAAAAACAAAAAGTTGGTAAGCGCGGTTCAACCACTCAATTGGCTTATGACAGCAATGGTAATGTTCTCGGCTATATAAAAGATGATGGAACAGTTGTCGACTTTAACGGCAATGTCGTCGGTCGCGTCAACAAAGATGGTAATATAGTTGACAGTGATGGGCAAATTATAGGCAAAGCCGGAGACAAATGGCAAGATTTGGCTCTAGATGAAAATGGTAAAATTATAGGTTATATTGATGATGACGGCTTAGTTCACGGGGCTGAAGATGATGTTGTGGGTTATATTGATGAAGGTGGCAATGTTATCGGAGATGTAAAAATTACCGAAACAATAGGTAAGAGCGGTGCCGAAAAAAAATTGGCGTATGACAGCAACGGCAATGTTATCGGCTACATAGAAGACGATGGAACTGTGGTTGACTTCAATGGCGAAGTTATCGGCAGTGTTGATGAAAACGGCAATATTGTCGACAGTGAAAATAAAATAATCGGTAAAGCCGGTGCCGAAAGAAAATTGGCTTATGACGGCAATGGCAATGTTATCGGCTATGTTGATGAAAACGGAACTGTGCACAACAATGAAGGAAAAGTTATCGGCCGTGTTGATGAAAAAGGCAATATTATTCAAGAAATAAGCAATGCGGCAGAGCATCCTTCTATCGGTAAAAAAGGTATGGCGTCTAAGTTAGCTGAAGACGCGTCCGGAAACGCTATTGGTTACATTGATGAAAACGGACAGGTAAAAGACTTTAATGGTTCGGTAATCGGCAGTGTTGATGAAGATGGTAATATCGTAGATTTTCAAGGTGAAACTATCGGCTCGTCGGGAGAAGATATAAATCTGGCTTTGGACAACAACAATAATGTGATTGGTTATGTTAACCAAAAAAATGTGGTTTATGATAAAAACGGCAAAATTTTGGGAATTGTGGACAGAGATAACAATATTCGCGTTTTCGGGGTTAAAAAAATTGGAGCTCTTTTGAACAAAAATTTGCTGCCGATAGCTCCGGACGGCAAGATTTTAGGCGAAATTAACAATCGTGGCGAAGTTATCAACCAAAACAAAGTCGTGGGCAGAATGAAACCTAACGGTTTGGTTACGGATAAGAGCGGAGCCAAGATTTTAGCTCAAGGCGTCAGTGCCGGTTATATTGTTAACTGGGGATGCGATTATGAGAGCAAACTCGATAAAGACGGAATAGTGCGGCGCGGCGGCGTTGAAACTGATTATCGGGTTTATGCCGATGGCACTGTTTGGACACCCGAAGGCAATTTTGCCGGAAAAATTATCAAAACCGGCAGTGTTTATGATAATAAATGTAATTATATCGGCGAGGCTAATGCCGATGGTTATGTGCGCGATAGTTACAACAAAGAAGTTGGTTGTTTAAATCCTGATGGAACAGTTTTGGATTTGGAAAAGCCGCAAATAAAAGGGCATTTAGTTGAGCAAAAATTAGTAATGTCACTTGATTGGAAACCTTTGGGAGTTTTGGAAAAGAACGGAACCTTAAAAGATGCAAACAACAGCGTGATTGGCTGCGTGAATAATAATGGCGAGGTCTTTGACCGGAATATGGGATATTTGGGACAAACGGTAAAAGCTCGTTACGCCTATGATTTCTCGGGAAAAATGTTGGGAATGTTTGATGAAAATGGCAAAATTTCTTTACCAAACCAAAGTGAAACCAGATTGTTCTTACACAATCTCATAGTAAACCGCAATAACCAGATAATCGGGTTTGCCGCACCTGAAGTCAATATTTTGATTGATGCCAATGGTGATATATTGGGACACCTGTTCCCTGATGGAAATGTCTATGACAAAGATGGTGGAGTGATTGACAGAATCAGTGGCAACGGCACGGGTTTATATGGCGGTGTTCCGGCCAAGTTTTTAGAAGCCGGAACTGTTGTGGATATGGATGGTCAAATTTTGGGATATATCAATTATGATATGAACATTGTGGATATTAAAGGTTCGGTTATCGGCCGTGTTGACTCTAAGGGTCGCTTGTTTGATGAAAATGGTCGTCAGCTTGGCGGTGTGGTTAAACAAGGCAGTGTTCGAGGATATAACGGAGTATATTTAGGTTATGTTGTTTCCTCCGGAGAAGTTGTTGAACTTGACGACAAAGTAGAAGATGCCGAAGGTAATAAATATCGTCGTGGAGATATCACCGGACGTGTTGTTCCCGATGGACATATTGTGCGTGAAGAACATATTATCGGAGAAACTCTTCCGGAATCCGTAATGGTGGATATTTTTGGTAATTATGTCGGATATTCAAATGCCTATGGTTTAGTTAAAGGTGCCGATAACAGCACTTTGTCGGTATTGCTTCCGGGAGGTGTAACCAGTAATAATATATCGGCTTTGCCAAGTGGTCTGGTTATTAACTTTGGCGGAAATATTATAGGTGTGGTTTTGCCTGATGGACGTTTTCTTAACTCCAAACGCTCCTTGAGCGGAAACGTATTGGCCGACGGTAAAGTTATAAGTTATGACGGTAAAATTCTAGGCGAAGTGGTTAATGGTGATATAGTTATCGGCAATGATGATAAAGTGAAAGGTTTTGTCGGTTTTGACGGCAAAATATATCACAACGGCAGTGTTATCGGTCGTCTTTTAACCGATGGTCTGGCTGTTGACAATCAAAATAATATTTTAGGACACGTTTATAATATTGGTAACACGGTACTGTCAAACAATGGTGATTATATCGGGCGTTTGGCGGCAAATGGCAAGGTTATTGAAGATAAAAACAAAGAAATAGGCTATATGAAGAGCAACGGCTCGTTTATTGATGCAGATAAAAATGTTTCGGGCTATTTGTTGCCTGAAGTAGCTAAGAATCGGAGGAACTAATGAAAAATTACGGGATAATAAAATATCTTAAACTCTTTATATTTTCATTAGGTGCAATCTGCTGTGGAAAAAATGTTGCCGCGGCGGAAATAACGGCAGTTGATTTTAATGGTGATGTTATCGGACAGGTAATTTCAACCGGTATGGTTATTAACTCTAATGGTGAAAATGTTGGTTATATCACGGCAGACAGCTTGATTGTCAATGAAGAAAACAACATTGTCGGCGGTGTTGTTCCGCAAGGTGTGGCCATTGGAATGGATAACAGGTTTTTAGGCAAAATAAATAGCGATGGTATTGTCAGAAGTGCCACCGGCAAAGCTTTGGGCAAGGCGTTGCCTAATGGTTTGGTTATTGATGGTCAGCTAAATGTGGTTGGTATGGTTTTGTTTCCGGGGTTGGTTTATTCCGGAGGTGGCAAAACAATCGGTCGTTTGACAAGTGCCGGCACATATACGGATTTAGACGGTGCGGAGATAGGTTATATATCTGCTAACGGCTACGCTTATCGTAAAACCGGCGAAGATTATTCTTTGGACGGCCGTTTAATGTCTTCTAAAATGGTGGTATCGCTGACCGGTGAGTTTATTGGGAGTATTTCTCCTTCGGGACGAGTAATAGATTTTGAAGGGAAAGACATAGGTTTGGTTCACGCCAATGAATATGTTTATTCACCTGAGGGTAGAATCATTGGTCGAGTTGTGCGTACAGGCTATGCGTTTGACTTGCGTGGTAATTATTTGGGAATTATTACATACAACGGTACAGTTGTAAACGGTTCCGAAGAAATGGGCAAATATCGCGCCGACGGAAACATCGTTGACAATAAAAATAATGTTATAGGTTTTTCCGTTTCATTGTCGGCAACAGTTAATGATAATAATGGTCATTATTTGGGAAGAGTTTTGCCTAAAGGTATTGTTGTTGGCAACGGAGGAATTGTCGGCCGTGTCGGTGCTCGCGGTTTTGTTTATAATCAGAATAACGAAAAAATCGGCGAGTTGGTGCAAACCGGTCCCGTGTTTAACGCTTTGGGTGAGTTAAATGGACAAAGTATGGGCAACGGCTCTTATATATCCTTAAAAGGAAGCCCTATAGGCCGAATGAGAGGACAGTGGGCTTTTGACAGCAACGGGATATTGGTTGGCGGTTTGACTAAAAATATGTTGGCTACAAGTTCAATTAATAAACCGTTGGGAGTTGTCGAAATTGATTCGGTGGCGCAAAATGGCGCGGATAAGCAGAAAGTTTCGCCATTCGGCTATGTGTTGTCGGCAGAAAATAAACTTAATGGACACGGACAGCCGATGTGGCCTGTTTACGGATTAGAGGGACAAATATATTCTTATGTGACACCAAACGGCGATTTATATCGTGAAATGCCGAATGTACAGCTCAATGCCGGAGGAGTGCTGACCGGTAATAATGGTTACATCGGTAGTATGTTTGATGTCCGATATGCTTTGGGTTATAGAGAACAAAATTTGGGTATGTTTACCAATACCAACATAATTTTGACACCGGAAGGAGATGTTGCTTATAAGATAACTCCTAAAAGCTATGTGGTTGAAGCAGATAACACTGTTTCGCAGAATTTTATGCCTTTGCGCGGCTATGCAGGTTCTCAGCTTGTTGCCGAAGCCAATAACGGCGATTTGTTGGGTTATACAAACAGCGATGGACAAATTGTCGATTTAAGCGGAAGTGTTATCGGACAAGTGCTTTATGGTGATTATGTGCGTGACAACAATAATTCCGTTATCGGTAAAGTTGTGCCGTTTGCCGCCGTTAATAATGACAAGTGTGATACTTTGGGAATTATGAATGGTCGGGGAGAAGTTGTAAACAGTCGTGATGTGGCTATTGGTCGCTTGTTGCCTAACGGACAGGCGGTTTCAGATGTCGGTTCTTATATTGGTAACGCCGTGTTCGCCTCGGGAATTGTCGACTTTAACGGCGATTATGCGGGAACGGTGTTTGCCGGTAAGGGTTTTGATTTAGCAGGCAAGGCATTGGGTTGCATAAATCGTCAGGGAATTATCGTTGATGGCGATAACAAATGGCGTTATGGCGTGATATCCCTAAATCCGGTAATTGACTTTGATAACAATATTGTCGGCCAAGTTTTGGAAAACGGCAGCGTTGTTGATAACAACAATCAAATTTTGGGGGCAATGCAGCCCGATGGCAATGTTATTTCTAAGTCAAAGAAAAATATTGGTAACGTTATGCGTTACAAAGTGGCGTTTAAAAATGATAACACTTTTTTGGGAATGGTGCAAAATTCCGGACAAATTGCGGATAATCAAGGAAAAGTTGTCGGACAGATTAATTTTGACGGCAGTGTGCAATACAAAGGAGAAACAATCGGTTTTGCTTTGTATGATTGGTATGTATATGATGATGCTTTTACAGTATATGGTCATATTTTGAAAGATGGTACAATTCTTAACCTTTCCGGCAGCCGCTTGGGAAAAATGGATAAAGGTTTTGTTGTCGGTAAAAACAATCAGGTTGTGGCCAGAGGTAATAGAGATTATACGATTCGCGATGCCAGTAACAATGTAATCGGCGAGTTGCAAATTGATGGTAATGTACAAGGGTATAATAACCAAAATGTCGGCTATTTGGGTGAGGCCGGCATAGTGAAAAATGTTAGCGGAGATGAAATAGCCAAAGCTTTTCCTTTGCAATATTATCAAGCGTCGGAAAACAGACAGGAACCATCGTCGGGACGTACAGACTGGGCAGACTATAAACGGGTGCAGATTCAACAAGAAGGGCCGATAGGCAATAGTTCGAACAAATCCGAAACTTCTTCAAACGGGTTTAATCGACGTGTTATCGGAATAGCTCTGAATCCTGATGGAGATGTTATAGGCAATATATATGAGGATAACAAAGTTTATGACGAAAACGGAATACAAAAAGGTTTCCGCACCCCGGATGGTATGATTGTTGATATGAAATATAATCCGATAGGCGTTGAAGAAGTTAAAAATGTTTCTGCAAGCAATATGTTTGTTCCGGCCGGAGCGTTTGGCAGCGGCAATGCGTATGGTATTGGCTCTAAGCCGAGTTCACTTGGCCCTGGAGGCGGTTACGGACAAGGTGAGAGATATGATCCGCAGAAGGCAGCGGCATTGGCTCGTTTGCAAAGTGCTCGTCGCGGCGGTATGCAAGTTGGCAGCATTAAATCTAACATTAAAGTGTCTAATTTTACCGGTTATGAAGAAGATTATTGGCCTGAGGGGGATCAACCCGCGGTTTCGACTTGGCGGGTTGATATGAGCGAGATGATTTTGCAAGATAAACCGATTCCGGCCGTTCTGGCGCGTTCTGTTTATGCTTCGGAAGGATTGGGCTCAGGTATTCCGGTCACGGCTATTGTCGAGAGAAATATTTTCTCTGAAGAAGGTCGTAATATTATTATACCTGCCGGTTCTCGAGTTATCGGTTCTCTGGGCGGAGATAGTGGCTCAAGCGGAGGCAACAGCGGCGGAGCAGTTAAAATCGGTATAACTTGGAAGCGTTTGATACGTCCTGACGGTTCGCAATTTCTGTTAGGTGATGCCCAAACTGCCGACGCTCAAGGTCGTGCCGGAGCTATCGGTTATCTTGACGAACAGTTGCTGAAGAAATATACTGCACCAATGTTGGTAACGGCAATGGAGAGCGCGACGGCGTATATGATGGCGGCGGGAGAAGGTACTTCAACTTCTGAAAACGGTTCTAGCACCGAGAGTTCGAAAAGTCAGGCGGCAAGCCAAGCTCGTGAGAATTTCCTGAATCAAATGGATAGCATCTTTCAGGATATAATAGAAACAAAATCTAAAATCCGTTCGGTTACTTATATTCCTGCGGGTACGCGTATTATTATTTTCCCTAATCGGGATATGTGGTTGAATAGTGAAAAAAGACGCAAGACAGGCGGTTCCGATGGTAAGGAAGGCTCTGATTTAGGAACAGGCTTAACCGCAAAAAATACCGAAGAAGTGATGGGAAAAGACAGCACAAGCAGAGGTTATAGCGGTGAATATGATGAAAATATTCGCCCGACAGGAGGCACGGCAAGACGTAGAGGAGGCAGTGCGTTGACTGACGATGGCGGAGCCGCGGCGCGTCAACAACAAATGCGGGCAATGCAACAGCAACAAATGATGGAGCAAAACGGTGATGTGCCGGCGACAATTCAACAAAACAGCAGCGAAAGCAGTGGTGATGACGTTCCGGCGTTGATGTAGGAGGTGAAATAATGAGTGATTTTTCAGTATTAGAGTCAGTTTTGCGCCCGTTATCCTATTGGTATAATCAGGATAATTTGGAGGAAGTTGCTGTAAATCGTTCTGGACAAATCTGGCTCAGAATGCGCGGAAAAAGAGCCTATCCTTGGGTAATGTATAAAGATGAAAAGTTGTCTAAACAATATTTGACAGACTTACTTTATATTATTGCCAATACTTATGAATTGAGCTTTGACCCGTTGCAAGGCACTCCGTTGGTTTACGCCACAATTCCCGGTGATCATCGTTTTTCAGCAATTTGCGGTCGTAACGTGATGTATGATGAAGACGATTTAACCGGTGGAATTGCTTTAGCCATTCGTATTCACTCCGACGATGTGGCTTTCGGCCTTGAAGATTATGGTATGCGCCAAGGACACGCTTTGCAAAAGCTCAACCCGTTGAAGGATATTAAAGTCCCTGACGACGCGTATGAGCGTTTGCTGCTTTATATTAAACGCGGAGAACATATTTTAGTGAGCGGTGCAACGGCAACAGGTAAAACGACATTTTTGAATAACTTGTTGAAAATTCTGGATATCCATAAACGAATTATCACTGTTGAAGATACCCGAGAGTTAATTGTTCCACACCCCAACCGCGTACACCTTGTGATGTCACGAACTGACCAAACTAATGATATCGACTATGCCAAAATCATCGACCTTGTGGTGCGTTTCACTCCTGATGCCATTATCGGCGGAGAAATTTCCACCAGTAATGCCAGTGGTATTTGGCAACTTATGGGTTCCGGTCACGATAATTGTTTTGCCACAATTCACGCTGAAAGTTCACAAGAGGCATATTTGCAATTTATAAAACGTATTATGGCTTCAACCAATGGTGCGGTTAATGTTGAACAAACACTTGACGAAATGAAACGTAAATTGCACGTTGTGCAAATTTGCCGTCTTGGTAATACTCGTGCCATTACCGAAGTTACTTAGTGGAAGTGTTTTATTTCATAAAAGAAACAATCTCGGCTTTGAGAACATCAAGGCCGAATTTTTTTTCGGAGCTCGTTGCCAAGGGCTCGGGCATTGCAGCGGCGTGTTTTTTCAGTTCTTCCCTAATCAAGGTCGATACGGAAGTCAGAGCTTTTTCTGAAATTTTATCAATTTTGGTCAACACAATTTGATAGGTCACGGCCGATTCGTCTAATAACTTCATTATTTCGCGGTCTTCTTTTTTCAATCCGTGGCGAGAATCGATTAACAGAAACACGCGGCGCAAAGTCGGACGTCCCCGCAAATAGGTTTTAAGCACAACTTGCCATTGCTTGACTAATTTTTCCGGAGCTTTGGCATATCCGTACCCCGGAAGGTCTACTAAATAAAGCTTATTATCAAAATTAAAAAAATTAAGTTGCTGTGTTCTTCCGGGGGTACTTGAAGTTTTTGCCAATTTAGTTTGGTTAAACAAAGCATTAATCAGGCTTGATTTTCCAACATTAGAACGTCCGGCAAACGCCACTTCATCAAAATCAGATTCCGGCAGCTGCACTAAATTAGCCACACTAATCACAAAATTACAAGGTTTTGTGAATTGCGTGTTGGCAGCCGCCAATTCTTCTTTAGTAAATTTTTCGCTCATTTTACCCCGTTTTTATACATAATATACTTTTGTTGAATTACTGATAAAATGTTGCTTAATGTCCAGTAAATCACCAAACCAACGGCAAAATGCGCAAACATAATCATAAAAATCAGCGGCATCATTGCCATCATACGCGCTTGGTCTTTATTTGCCGGAGCGGGATTCAGTTTTTGTTGAATAAACATTGTCAAGCCATAAATCAAAGGCCATACGCCTATATCCAAAAGTGACGGAACATAGATGTGTGCCCAAGTTGATATTGTCAGCGGGTCCGGAGCCGACAAGTCTTTTATCCAACCGATAAATGGTGCGTGACGAATTTCAATGGCAATATTCAACACTTTATAAAGTGAAAAGAATATCGGAATCTGAATAAACATCGGCAAACAGCCGGAAGCCGGATTCACCTTTTCGCGACGATAAAGTTCCATTGTGGCACGTTGTAAAGCCAGTTTATCATCTTTAAATGTGTTTTGTAATTCCATCAGCTTCGGTTGTACTTTCTTCATTTTCGACATACTTTCGTATGATTTGTTAGCTATTGGGAACATTAACAAACGAAGCAAAGCGGCAAACAGCAAAATCGCCCAACCCATATTGCCGATAAAGTGATATAAATAATCCAAAATATAGAAAAACGGCTTAGTTAAAAAATAATACCAACCGAAATCGACATTTAAGTCAAACTTTTTAATGTTTTTGGAATATTCATCTAATAATTTAATTTCTTTTGCGCCCGCATATAGTTGTGAGCTGAAACTTGCCGAATTTCCGGATTGAATTTGCATAGGCAAGCCTTTGAAATCCAGTTGGAATAAATTGTCATTAACCTGACGGAGTGTCACTTTGGCTTTGTAGGCATCATTAAATATAAAAGCACTAAACCAATATCTTTCGGTCAAAGAAATCCAACCACCAGTCGTTTCAAACGTTTCCGGAGTTTTTTCTTTGTCAAGTTTACTATATTTTATTTCTTTTAGGTCACCATCAATAACTCCGGTAAATCCTTCGTGCACAATACTCCGTCCCAAAGCGTCTTTATCAAGAGTTCGGCTGAAAAGACCATACGGATAAATAGTTATTTCTTTTCCGCTGTTGTTCACAACGGTTTGGGTAATGTCAAACAAATAGTTATCGTCAATGCTGATAACGTAGACAAATTTAACCCCTTGGCCGTTGTTCCAAACGAGGGTTACCGGAGTTTGCGGAGTCAGTTCGTGATTGCCCTCAACAGTCCATAAGGTGTCTTTATTAGGAAGTAGCAAAGATTTATCTGTAGAAAGCCACCCGTAATCTGCATAATAGGCATTTTCGGTTTTGGCCGGAGAAAACAGTTCAACATCAGGACTGTTTTCGTCTAAGGTAAGCTTATATTTATTAAGTAAAATTTCATCAAAGCGGGCACCTTTCAGGCGGATGCTTCCATTCACAACGCCGTTGTTAATTTTCAGACGCTCGTCTTGCTTCAGAGCGTCGGCCACCGGAAGTGGTGCTGTTTCAACTTCTGTCGAACCGGCAGCCCCTGTGGCTTCATCGGTAATCGGAGCCTCTTCGTCAGATGTTTGAGTTATATTTGTTTCTGCTTTTTGCTGCGGAAAAAAATAGTTAAAACCCAACACTACCAAAACTGATAAAAAAACAGCGGTTAGAAAACTTTTGAAATCATTACTGTTCATAGCATACTCCCTAAAACAAATATATACTATCTAAAATAAAATAGCTTAAAAAGCAAGCGATTATAGCGACTTATGCTTTGTTTCTTTTTGGGGTACGGGGTCATAGCCGCATTTTCCCCAAGGGTGACAACGTAAAAGACGTCTAACACCCAAATAAAAACCTTTGCAAATCCCGTGAATTTGAATGGCTTCAATCATATATTGTGAACAAGTCGGACGAAAACGGCAAACGCCGGGGCACCACGGAGAAATGCAAATTTGATAAAATTTAACCAACATAATGAGAGCTTTTTTCAGCATTATCGTCACTTTGTAGAATCATTTTGTTGGTTTTTTTGAATGTCCAGATAACATCGCGCCTTAAATCTTCAAACGGGCAACACCAAGTGTCAAATCTGCCGATTAAAACATAGTCAACATTATCCAGTGCATATTTAGAATAAATTTCTCGCACCACAGCTCTTAGGCGACGTTTGGTGCGATTACGAATATGAGCTTTGCCTAAACGCTTAGTGGCCGTAAAGCCAATTCGCGCCTTACGACTTTCTTCTGTCGAAATGTCGGCAGATAAAGGTCGAGCCGCTTGTAACATTACATTTTTAGAAACCATAGTAATGTCTTTAGCGGCTCTGAGAAAATCTTTTCTTTTTTTCAGAATCAGAAATTCACTCATTTTTGCTACTTTAAGCAGAAATTCTTTTACGACCTCTGGCTCTGCGGGCTGCTAATACTTTGCGTCCGCTAACGGTTGCCATACGAGTTCTAAAGCCGTGACGGCGTGTGCGCACGATTTTGCTTGGTTGATAAGTTCTTTTCATTTTAAAATCTCCGGTTATTTATTAATTATTTAAAGTCTGATTTTTTACAGACTCTCGGTATTTTTCGTTTTTCTTATAAACTGATAAAATTTATAAGTCAACAAAAAAAAGCGGCAGAATCAGCCGCTTTAATTTGTTTTTTCAATAAATTATTTTCTATCGCCTAAAATTCTCATCAAATAGATGAACAGATTGATGAAATCCAAATAGAGATTCATCGCGCCGGCAATAGCTTTGCGTGATACGCTGTCTTCATTATCCGAAGAGTAATACATATTTTTGATGGTTTGCACATCGTAAGCCGTCATAATTGTGAATGCTAATACGGCAATGTAAGAAATAGCATAATACAAGCCGCTGCTTTTCAAAAAGATGTTAACCACGCTGGCAATGATAATGCCCCATAATCCCATATACATAAAAGAGCCTATGCCGGTTAAGTCTTTTTTGGTTGTGTATCCCAACAAACTCATTCCGCCGAAAGTTGCGGCTGTGATTAAAAATACGCGGGTGATGCTTTCTCCGGTATAAAGCAAGCCGATGTTAGCCAAAGACATACCCATAACCACCGAAAACACCCAAAACATAGTTTGAGCCGCCGCCATACTACCTTTGCTTAGAATTGCGTTAAAGCCAAAAATCATAGCAAGAGGAGCCAAAGAGATAATCCAACCGAAGGCAGACAGTGAAACGGTTTGAGCGGCTTGGTCTACTGAAAACATCATAGTAATCAGTGACGTGTGCAGAGTTATATAAGCGGCTAAAGCAGTGATTACCAAGCCGATGCCCATATAATTAAAAACTTTAACCATATATTGGCGCAAGCCTTCATCAACGCGTTCAATTGTGGATTTACGAACAATTTGTTCTGATTCTAACATTTAAAATTCCTCCATAGTTTGTTACCTACAATAAAATATAAGGTGAATTTTTTTGAAAATCAATAAATATTGCAGATAAACGGAAAACTCTTGGCTTTTTTAAAAAATCCTGTTATAGGCAGATAAGGAGATATAAAAATGTATAGTCAGCGTTTTCAGCAGTTTATAGATATGTGGCGCAAAGATTTTGCCATTGAGCGCAGTATGAATGAAAAGGTATGTTTAGACAGGGACGGCAATCCTATCCCGTGGTATACTTATCCGGCGATTGAATATCTGTCGCAGTTTGACTATAGCCAAAAGAAAATATTTGAGTTTGGTACTGGCTATTCGTCAATGTATTGGGCAAAACGGGCGCAAAAGGTTATAAGCATAGAAGACAAGCCGGAATGGTACGAAAAGTTTGCCGCCGAATTTAGCGCGCCGAATTGGCAAATGCGCTATTGCGATGAAAAACAAGGCTATGAAGATATGATTTTTGCCGACGGCGAAAAATATGATGTGATTGTGGTAGACGGCAAACGCCGCGCCGAATGCGCCGCCAACGCGGTCAAAGCCTTAGCCGACGGCGGTTTGGTAATTTTGGACGACAGCGACCGGATTAACACCAGTTTGGAATATTTTAATGCCGTTAAATGTTTGCGAAAGGCAAATTTGCTGCAGGTGGATTTTTATGGCTTCTGCCCGATGAACAATTATACAAAAACCACGTCGCTGTTTTTTTCCCGTGATTTTGATTTTAAGTCGCAGTATGAAGTGCAGCCGATAAACGGCTGGGGTAATATCTGGTCTATGAGCCGCAAAGAACGTAAAGGCTTTTTCAAAAAACAAGACTATCCGCTGGCGGAAGAAAAAGAGGATAAATAGAATCAATTTTATCTGATATATTTACCAATTCTTTTTAACATATTCAAACTCCAAAAACTATATACAACACGGCGCAAAAGGCTATTATCGGCTCAAATGTCCGCATTTTCAAACTAGGGCGGTGCGGCTTTTGGCCGTGCCCCAGAGAAGATAGGTTGTGACAGCTTTGTTTATTTGCTAATTCAGATATTCAATAGCAAAACCCTTTTTGAAAATAAGGCGTATATGGTATGCTTTTTTATCAATTCCGCTATTGCAGGCCGCGTTGATTTCCGTTACAACTCTGGAATCATAAAGATTGAGATATTTCATAGAACCACACTTTTTTCGTCCTTCGATATGCAAATAGATGAATAAGAAGATGTGTCATTATAAACAAGCTAATTTATTGAATGAATACATATAACCAATAAAATGCTGATAAGAAAATGATTCTTGCAAATACAGGATGATTGCGCATATTGCTCGTGCCGACTAAAAATAAAAGTGCAAATATAATCAGCATTAGTTTAGTTATAGCCAAATACAGCGGGGAACTAAATTCAAACCAATCTTCGTTATTCCAAATACAATATTGTTTTGGGGAAGGAGATAAATAGAATGACAATAGAATTGCGTAAAATAAAACATATATAGATATACTCCATTTAAATTTTTTTAATAATCTAAATGTTTCAGAAGTATTTTGTTTTATTGCTTGCGCAAATTTTTTGATTTTTTCGAGCATTTTATATTTTTTCTTATGGTTGTATTTTAAATAAAAATAGAATAATAAAAATTAAAAGGCAAGAATTTTTTCATTGCCCTTTAATTTTTTTAATCAATCCTGTTTTAGCAGTTCCAGCCAAGTTTGTTGGCAAAACTCTGTGGATTTACCGCTGTCTTTACATTCTTTCATATATTGGTATTTCTGATAGTGAGGATAAGTAAATAATCCTGCAACAATCAATAGGGCAAGAATACCGATAAGTGTTAAAATAGTGCTGACAACACGGTCGGCTACTTTATCCCATATTTTCCGTTTGTTTGTCATCCGGCAGCTCCTTATTGCTAAAATAGTCTGTTTTTACAAGATTGTTCGCTCAAACCGGCAGCCATACAGCCAGCAATAAACTGGTCGTTGCACTTATTGCCATATTCTACATAATAACCAAAACCAAGTCCTATGGCTAGGCCGATAACTATTAAGGAACATAATGAAAGCAATATGTAACCAATATATTTACCAATTCTTAAACTCCAAATACTATATACAGTATGGTGCAAAAGGCAATTACCAGACCAAATATCCATAGTTCAGCGCGTGACTTTAGATAATTAGTACCGACGGCAGCTCCCAAAAGCGGTGCGAAAAATAACAACGTTCCTAAAAATGAATTGCCAAACAAGGTTAAATTAAATGCAGTAAATTCTGTTACTGTCAAAAATAACAAGCAACCCCAATATAAGGCAAACCATATACAAACTTCCGTAATCCGCCAGTGAATAGCCGGATTAAAACCGACAATCAGTCTGCGGACATAATCAAACAGTAAGTATAATGCCAAAAAGTAAATATAACCAATCAAAAATTCGGCGGTATAAGCACAAGGCTGCCCATCCCAGAGCCATTGATAAATTTGTCCGTCAGTCCACAATTCGTAATCGCATCTTGAGCCTTGATTGTTATCATATAAACCGACTTCCTGAACTTTAGTCATCAGCCAAGATATAAGCATAAACCATACGGCATAACCGGCCGATTTCCGTGTTATTTGATTAAAGATATTTTTGGCATAAGACACTTTTTGATTCCTTTTTTACAGCTAATAAACTCTGTTTTTGCAAGATTCTTCACTGTTTCCTTGATTTATACATTCTTGAATGATTTTACTATTCTGCTCAAAGTTAATATAATAATCCCAATAGTAAAAAGCTTGGGCAATCAAAAATGCAATACCGACAAACGCAATTATCCATATAAACAAGCTAATAGAATCGTTTAATATATTTTTCAACAAGTTCATTACAGTCTTCATCAGGATATTTACCACCTAAAAGTCTACCTATTTTATTAGCATACTGATCTCCATTACTACTGTCAAGTGTATTTGAGCCAGTACGCACATCATCCCATTCTCTCAAATTAGAAACCAATCTTGCGACATCTTCACCTCCTTGCCCATATTGTGACGCATTACAATTTATATAAGCATGCTTAAATTTATCTGTAATCTTTAATGGTGATAGTTTGTAAAAATTATTTAATATATTTATAAGGGCTTTAATTGCAGAGAGTTGGTATAAATCAGACTGTTGTATAGGTTGTGTGAATTTACCTTCTTTATCAACGACATTTTCATACACTTTTTTCCCGTCTTCTTCGCTTTCCCAATACTGAGGTTTAAGATTGTTGTTTTGTTTGGTAACAGATTGTTGCTGGCTATTATTTACAGCATTCCAGGGTGTTGGTGTCTGATTTTGAATAGTATTTTGCTGAGAGCCAAAACTTGTATTTGTCCCAAAAGTGTTATTTTGCTGACCAAACGCATCGTTTGGAGTGTTAGCAAAAGTCGTTTGTCTGTTATTGCTTTGAAAGCCAAATCCTTTATTTTCCAGAGTGACAGGCTGAGCAGCTGGTTGAGTAGCAGGCTGAGGAGCAGGCAGTGGGGTGTCGCCATATAGTTCTCTATAATTGTATTCATCATTTTTATAAAGATAGTTTTGGATTTCGTTAGCATACGGATTCGGCGTGTTTTCGGTTGGCACATCAATTTTTTTCATATCCGAAAAATTGCTTGCTCCGCGCGGGTCTAAATAATACCATTCGCTTTCGCCGGGTTTGCGGTCTGTTCTGTGTATAGGGCGTTTGCCAAAAATAAGTTCTCTCGAAAATTCAGCCATATTTTTCCTCCTTTGTTTCATTGATTGAATTTTATGACTAAACTTTAACAGAAACAAAATGCTTTGAAAATCCGCTATAGCAGGCTAAAATCAGCTTTAGCCTGCGAAAGCTTTTTTAAATTCCCGATTATTCTGCTGTGCCAGCTGCCGCAGTTTATTCTTTTGATTTTGTTTGATATACGGAATTTCAATGTGTTGAGCTTTGTTTTTCAAAAACCATTCCACAAAGCCGTTGGCTGTTAACTTGCTGCCGCTATGCAGAACTCGCAAATATTTTTCTTGCTGTATTTTCTTAAAATATTCACGGAACGGAGGAGCATATTTTTTATCGCGTTCTTTGCTTTTTCTTCGCGCTTCGTTCTTCTGTAGTTTTTTCTTTACAAAATAAAATTGCTACATTAAACTAAAAAACAGGCCGACGATAGTCTGCCGAGGGCATCGAAAACCCTTTTATAGCGATAGTCGTTATGCATAGCGACTTAAATTTTGTTATGCCGATTTTCTGTTCATTGGACGGATGTCGGCTAAATAAGGCTGTGTGCTGAATAAGCCGAGCCGTTTATCGCTATACGGTTTTCGAACATCCGCCCGCTTCTGACAGCGGGTTTTTGTTTTTTTAAGGAGATTCGAAAATATGTATAAGTTAGAAAATGTGATAACCTTTCGCAAGTTCAACATTGTTAATGGCCTCTTTTTTAATGTCATTCGCGGGCATCTCTTTAATGTCATTCGCGGGCACCTCTTTAATGTCATTCGCGGGCACAGACCCGCGAATCTAGATTGCCGGATCACGTCCGGCAATGACAGTAGAACGGAGGGGATCACGTCCGGCAATGATTATAGAGCTGTGCAGTACGGAAGAAGTATGATAGAAATGCTCGGTGTTCTCGCCATAATCGCCGTTCTCTCCGTCGGCGGTATTGCTGGCTATTCTAAAGCAATGGAAAAGTGGAAAGTTAATAAGGCAATAGGAGAATACAGTTATTTAATTCAGGGAATGTTAGAACACTTAGATGAATTGAGAATATCTGAAACCGCGGCCCAACTGCCCTTAATTGATATTGTTAAAGCACTTGAATTAGTTCCGGAAACTTACAAAAGATATGATTATAGCTTAATATCGGATCCTTACAACAATTATCTTCATATATTCTCATCATCAAAAAAAGTTTATATAAGCATAAAAATGGGAGAAACAACCCAAAATACAGATGGCTCGTATAGTTCTGCCGGATTTTCTACGGATTTTTGTATGGCTTTATTTGATAACATAGCAAAACCATTGCACTATGCTTTATATGAAGCTCACGTTTATAGGACTAATGCCTCCAGTCTTAAATTTTATGGTGACAGGTATTGTACTGACAGTGTAAAATGTCTTAGAGATACCACTTTAAAAGATATCTATGATACCTGTAAATCTTGCGACAAGAAAAATGCAGCCTGTGACGTTACTTTGGGTTTTGATTAGACACTTTGTATTTAAATAAATCTTATCCTATTCGCTGAATTATTTTTTGAGCAATATCCAGATAAGCTTGGCTATACGGGCTGTTTGGCGCGGAAACCACAATCGGCGTGCCTTTATCGGCGTTTTGACGGATTGCCATATCCAATGGAATTTCTCCTAAAAAAGTTTCGCCCATTTTTTCAGCTGTCTGTTTAGCTCCCTCGTGTCCGAAAATATCTGAACGAGCTCCGCAGCACGGGCAAATAAAATAGCTCATATTCTCAATAATTCCCAAAATCGGCGTACCGGTTTTCTTGAACATATTCACGCCTTTGATGGCGTCTATCAGCGCAATATCTTGCGGAGTGGAAACAATAACTACGCCGTCCATATTCACGCGCTGTGATAAGGTTATTTGAATGTCGCCCGTTCCCGGTGGCATATCAATGACCATAACATCAATTTCGCCCCAGTTGGTCTGTTTCATAAGTTGTTCCAACGCACCGCTGATTTTTACGCCACGCCAAATTATGGGGGTGTCGCGATTGATTAAAGAGCCGATGGAAATGGATTTTATGTTATATGTTTCAAACGGATTAAAAGTTTGTCCGTCATCAGAAAGCAGGGGCTGTCCTTCATATCCTAGCATTGTCGGAATAGACGGACCATAAATGTCGGCATCGACCAAGGCCACTTTTTTCCCTTTATGCGCCAAGGCTAAAGCAAGGTTTACGGCTGTAGTCGACTTGCCGACGCCACCTTTGCCCGAGGCGACGCCGATAATTTTTTTTATTGTCGGAAGTTGCCATTTCTCAATAGCGTTGGTGCCGAGATTAACGTTTTTATCTTCCACAAACACAATGGATATTTTTTTATCCGGTAAAGCGGTGGCGAGAGCTTGCTTCAATTTTACGGTTTTCTCAGCATCTTCTGCCAAATCTTTAAACTCCAGAATCAAGCGGTTGCCAATTTCTTTCAGATTTGCTAAGTTTTCAATCGGATAAAATTGTTGACATATTTTTTTGATTTTTTCCGGTGTCATTATTATCTCCATAATGTGGATATTCATTGTTCATTAATTGTTTTTATCTAATATGTAGGTTATCTTATTGCAAGAATTATTTAAAATAAAAGGAAAAACAATGGTAAAAAAAATAAATCCTTGGGATAACGGTGGTGAAGAAGACGGTTGGTCCTTAGGCGGTGAAATGTTTAAGAAAAAGAAAATTGTTGATTTTAGTAAAATTGCCAATATGCAAGGTTCAAAAAACAACTTTGGCGGTTATTTCAAATATGGTTTGATGTTTTTAACCGCCGCTTGGCTGGCTTCGGGGTTTTATCAGGTGCAACCAAGCGAACAAGGCGTGGTTTTGCGTTTTGGTCGCTATGTGGATACAACCGACGCCGGTTTGCACTATCATTTGCCGTATCCGATTGAAGATGTGATAAAAGTAAATGTGACGCAAGAACGTAGTATAAATCTCGGTTCGGCTGAAAATCGCGACTATCGTAATAATGCGTTTACGGAAAGTCATATGCTTACCGGAGATGAAAATATTGTGGATATAAATTTGACTATTGTTTGGAAAATTAAAGACGCTAAGGACTATTTGTTTAGTATGCGCAGTCCTGATGCAACGGTGAGCGTGGCGGCACAGTCCGTGTTGCGGGAAATTGTCGGTCAATCGGAAATGCAACCGATTATTACCGGTGACCGCGGCAAAGTTGAAGATGAAACCAAAGATGAATTGCAACGGGTTTTAGACGAATTCGGGGCCGGAATCCAAATTGTGCGCGTAAAACTACAGAAAGCCGACCCGCCGAGAGAAGTTGTTGATGCTTTTAATGAAGTACAACGCGCTAAAGCGGATATGGAGCGTTTCAAAAACGAGGCAGAGGCTTATCGTAACGAGGTTTTGCCAAAGGCACGCGGTAAGGCGGCGCAAATTTTGCAAGATGCTGAGGCGTATAAGGCGACAATGATTAACAAGGCGCAAGGTGAGGCCGATAGATTCGCTTCGGTTTATGCCGCTTACAAGGCCGGAAAAGAAGTGACAGTCAAAAAAATGTATTTGGAAGCTTTGGAAGATGTTTTGCAAAAATCAAACAAAGTAATTGTTGATCCGTCGCAAAAAGGCAATCTGTTGCCTGTTTTACAGCTGAATAACTAGCAAACGCAAACAAAGGATTAAGAAAATGAGTTTATTTAAAGCGCAGTTTTATATTTTTCTGGGATTGGTCGCTCTGGGTTTAGTCCAGAGTTCAGTCTATATTGTTTATCAGCCGGAACAGGCTATTGTTTTGCAATTCGGTAAGCCGATACGATTGGTTAACGACGCCGGATTGAAATTTAAAGTTCCGTTTATTCAAAAAGTTGTATTCTATGACTCTCGCTTGCTTAATTTGGATCCGCCGGCACAAGAGGTGGTTCTGAACGATAAAAAACGTTTGGATGTTGACAGCTTTACTCGTTATCAAATTGTTGACCCTCTAAAGTTTTATAAAACCGTGAAAACAGAAACTCAAGCTCGTAGCAAGTTGGAAGAAATTGTTAATTCTTCTTTGCGAAAAGTTTTGGGACGAGTGACTTTGACTGAATTATTATCTCAGCAACGTACGCAAATTATGGCGGATATCAGTAAAACGGTGAAACAAGATGCCGAAGCCATTGGTGTAAGCGTGGCCGATGTGCGGATTCGTCGTGCCGATTTGCCGATGGAGGTTATGCAAGCCATTAATGAGCGGATGAAGACCGAACGTCAGCGTGATGCTAAGGAGTTTCGCGCTAAAGGTCAGCAAAAAGCGCAGAATATTCGGGCAACGGCGGATAAAGAGGCGGCAATAATTGTGGCTGAAGCAGAAAAACAGTCGCAGATTTTGCGCGGTGAAGGTGATAGAGAGTCTGTGGCAATTTGGAATAAAACTGTGGGGCAAGATGTTGATTTCTATGAATTTTACCGCAGTCTTGAAGCCTATCGTAAATCTTTGGGCGATAGCGAAACGTCATTGGTTCTATCTCCGGATTCGCAATTTTTTAAGTACTTTAACACAACTTTGAAAAGGTAAAAGAAATGTGTAAGTTTTGGACGTTTTTGATAATGACCGCAATGTGCGTTTTTAGGGCGCAGGCCGAGCCGCGCTCTTTGGAAGACGTGATTGAGGAAGTTAATTCATCGGTAGTTAGTATTGCTGTTGATGTCAACGATGAAGAGCAATCGTTGGGTGCCGGAATTATAATCAGTGCCGATGGCTATGTGGTGACTAATGCCCACGTTATGGAAAACGCCCAAAAAATTATGGTGCAAACTGCTGACGACGAAAATTTTGAGGCCGAATTAGTCGGCGTTGATGAAAAAACTGATATTGCTTTGCTGAAAGTGAAAAATCCGCTTAATTTGGAAGCCGGTCATTTTGGTGATTCCGACGCTATTCGTGTGGGAAATAAGGTTTTTGCCATAGGAAATCCGTTTGGTTTGGGTAATAGCGTGTCGTTGGGAATTATTTCGGCCAAGGAAAGGGATATTGATAAAGGGCCGTATGATAATTTTTTACAAACTGACGCCGCTATTAATCAAGGAAATTCCGGTGGGCCATTGTTTAATATGGACGGTAAAATAATCGGTATGAATACGGCAATTTTCTCAGAAGACGGCAAAAACGTCGGAGTGGGATTTGCTACGCCTTCGAATATGATAACTTGGGTTGTCGGACAGCTGAAAGAGCAGGGAAAGGTCGTTAGAGGTTGGTTGGGAATAGGCGTGCAAAAAATCCGAACTCGCGGCGAAGAAAAAAACAACGCACTGGCTATTTCTGCAATGGCGGAAAATTCTCCGGCCGCGCGAGCCGGTTTGCAGGTGGGGGATAAAATTATGTCATTTGGTGAGATAGCCCTGAAAAATCCCCGCTTGTTCTCATTGGAAACAGCAAAATTAACACCGAATACGGTTGTGCCGATGGTGATAAATCGTGATGGGCAAATAATTGACGTGCAAGTTGCAATTGCTGCGGCTCCTGAAGAAAAAGCTACTCCGGATACGAATAAAAAGAACGTTGTAGAAATCAGAAGTCTCGAAGATTTGGGGCTTGATAAATATAAAGTAGGTAAGGCGGTGTCCTTTCCGGAGCTTGGCATTTCGGCCTATTATGATGAAAGTGACAAAGAGTTTGCCATAACCGGAGTTGTTTCCGGTTCGGAGGCTGAAGAAAAGGGAATTAAAATCGGTGACAGAATTAGTCAGGTGAACAATCGTGTTGTCTATGGTGTTGAGGATTTACAAACCAAAATAAAACAGGCTGCCGGCAGATTGATGCAGTTGCAGCTTAAAGAAGGCAATGACGTATATAATGTGGCTTTACGCTCAGGGGCAAAATAATGGCAAGAGTCGATTTTTATCATCTGCAAAAAACTGTTCTGGAGGATATGTTGCCTAAGCTGTTGTTAAAAGCATACGCAACGGGCAAACATATAAAAGTAAAAGTGGGTACGGAAGAAAGAGTGGAGTTCTTAAATTCGCAACTCTGGACTTTTTCGGATACAAGTTTCTTGCCGCACGGCAGTAAAAAGGACGGATTTGCCGAGCAACAGCCAATTTGGCTTGCCGCGGATGCCGAAAATCCGAATAACGCCGATTTTTTGGTTTTGGTTGACGGAGCCGAAGAACCGTCTGAAACAATACAAAATTACGAAAGGGTTTTTAATGTTTTCGACGGCAATTCTCAGGAGACCTTGGCGCAGGCTCGCCGTTTGTGGAAAGAATATAAAAATGCCGGTTTTGAGGTTTATTATTGGCAACAAGATGAGAATAATGTTTGGATGCAAAAAGCTTGAGCGAGCATAAGCTTAAAAAAATCTTGAAATTAATGCCGAAAAAATTATTATCAAAGAAAAATGAACTAAAGGAGAAAATTGTGACGGAAAATAAAGATATAGAAGTTGCTAAACAAACTATTGACCGCGAGGTTGAAGCTTTGAAGGCAATGGAAAATGAACTTGACGATACATTAACGACGGCTGTTGAGGTTTTGCAAAATACAAAAGGACGCGTTATTGTTACCGGTATGGGAAAATCTGGGCACATCGGCCGCAAAATAGCGGCGACTTTTGCCTCGACCGGAACTCCTTCTTTCTTTTTGCATCCTGGAGAAGCTAGCCACGGTGATTTGGGAATGATTACTCCTAACGATACGGTTCTGGCTATTTCCAACAGCGGAGAATCAAAAGAACTGTCGGATATTTTGGTTTATTGCCGTCGCTTTGGCGTTCCGTTGATTGCCCTAACCAAAAATCCGGAAAGTTCACTGGGAAAAAACAGTAACTATGTGCTGAAACTTCCTTCTAATCGTGAGGCTTGTCCATTGGGTTTAGCCCCAACCTCATCAACAACGGCCACCTTGGTTATGGGTGATGTTTTGGCGGCAGATTTAATGGTTAGACGCGGTTTTACCGAGGCTGATTTCCATTTGCGTCACCCGGGGGGAAAATTGGGCTCAATTTTGCGCCACGTTTCAGACGTTATGCACAGCGGCGATGAAATGCCACTGGTTTTGGATACGGCTATTATGCAAGATGCGTTAATCAAAATGTCTGAAAAAATGTTGGGGTGTGTCGGAATTGTCAACAAAGAAGGTGATTTAATCGGAATTATCACCGATGGCGACTTGCGTCGTTGGATGTCACCGGATTTGATTACTGAAAAAGTGTCTAAAGTTATGACTAAAAATCCGAAAACTATTGCTCCTGAGGCTCTGATTGCCGAGGCAGTGAATGTTATGAACAACACCGGACGTGGTATAACCAATTTGTTTGTGGTTAAAGGAACTAAACCGGTCGGAGTTATTCATATTCACGATTGCTTGAAAGCAGGAGTTAGCTGATTTATGTTCGATTCGCACAAAATAGACGCCTATTTTAACGGAGAACAGCCGTTTGACAATGAACGTCCGAATGATAAGCCGAAATCATCAAAATGGTTACGTCTTATCAAGTTGGGTTTTCCGTGTTTGGCCGCGGCTATTTTAGGGGTTATGGTGATTATGCCAAACATAAAAAAAAGTGTGAAATTACAAAGCGATGTCACGCTTCCCCGTAAAAATGAAATGGAAAAATTGCATATTGAGCAAACCGTCTATTATGCCACCGACGGCAAAAATCGTGTGAATACCGTAACAGCGGATAGCGTTGATGAAGTTGAAGTCGGTTCCAAAGAAGTAAAAATCAACAGTCCGAAAGCCGAAATATTAACAGATAACGGGCCGCTGAAAATTCAATCGGTGACCGGCTTTTTCAACCAAGAAAAAAATATTTTGACTTTACAGGAAAACGTGGTTGCCAAAGATGAAAAAGATTCGGTGGTTGAAACACAAAAAGCCATCTATGATTTTACCAATGATTATGGTTTTGGCGATGAGCGCGTCAACGCCGAAGGAAGCTGGGGAGATTTAGAAGCTGACGGTTTTGAATATTATAAATCCGAAAATATTTTGGTTCTGAAAGGCCGGCACATAGTCAACACCTCACAGGGAGTTTTAACGGCGGAAAAAGAAACGCGATATTTTCAGACCGAACATAAAAGTGTGTCTTTAGGAAATGTTATTGTTCGGCAGGGAGATAATATTTTATATTCTGACAAACTGATAGCCTTTTATTCTCGTGATAATAAACTCGAAAAAGCCGAGGTTTATGGCAATGTGCGGATAATTACTCCAAAAGGCAAGGCCTATGGTGATAGGGGAATATACAATCCTAAAACGGCAAAGATAGAATTGCTAGGCAAAGTTAAGCTTGAACAACGGGGAAATGTTATTAACGGTGATAAAGCCGAAACAGATTTGAATACGCAAATTAGCCGAATTACCGGCAATCAAAAAACAGGCGGACGTATCAGCGGTACGTTTTACAGCAAAAGAAAGGCGAAAGATGATAAAAAATCAGACAAATGAAACCGAAGAGCTGGAAATTTTCAATATCGGGAAAAAATATAAGAAGCGCACAGTGCTGAAAAATGTGTCTTTGCACGTTAAAAAAGGTGAGGCTGTTGGTTTGTTGGGACCGAACGGAGCCGGCAAAACCACTTGCTTTTATTGCGTGACCGGTTTGATTACGCCTGATTACGGCGATGTTTATGTCGGTGGCAAGGATATTACCGATATGCCGATGTATAAGCGCGCGCGTATGGGAATCGGCTATTTGCCGCAAGAGGCTTCAATTTTCCGCACTTTGAGCGTTGAAGATAACATAAAATCTATTTTGCAGATTGTTATAGATGATGAAGAACAACGCGAGGCAATGCTTGAAGAATTGCTTAATGAATTTTCCATTGCGCATTTGCGTAAATCTCCGGCATTGGCTTTATCCGGCGGCGAGCGACGTCGTTTGGAAATAGCCCGAGCGTTGGCCAGCCGTCCGAATTTTATTTTGTTGGACGAACCGCTTGCGGGAATTGACCCTATTGCCGTGGGAGAAATTCGGACCCTTGTTTCACAACTGAAAAATCGTGGTTTAGGGGTGTTGATTACCGATCATAATGTGCGGGAAACTCTGGATATTATTGATAGAGCCTATATTTTACACGGCGGAACGGTTTTAATGGAGGGAACTCCTGATGAAATTGTAGCCAATGAGGAAGTACGCAAAGTATATTTGGGTGATAATTTCTCATTATAAAAAAGTATATTGTTTACTTTTGCTTAAACAGTGTTATACTATAAAACAGTTACAAAAGGCGATTGTGCCGAAATAATTAACAAATGAGGTAAATTATGAAGATTACATTAACAGGAAAACAAGTTGACATTAGTGATAGATTGCGCGGCCGTGTTGAGGAAGCTGTTGAAAATGCTGTGAATAAGTATTTTAACGCTCCAATCAGCTGCAGTGTTGCTTTCTCTAAAGACGGTGAAGATTTTAGAGCCGAAGTAACAGTTCATCCTGCTAAAAATATTGTTTTAAAAGGTACGGGTGTGGCTGCCGATCCATATTCTGCTTTTGATAATGCAAATGAACACATTGCTACCCGCTTGCGTCGTCAAAAGACAAAATTGAATGACCATAAAGGCAAAACCGGTATTGTGGAAATGGCTCACGCAGCTGTTTTCCCTGTTAAAGAAACCGAAGATGAAATGAGCATTGACGAGTCTGCTCCTTTGACAATTGCTGAAACCGATGCCAATATTAAAGTTTGCACCGTAAGCGAAGCTGTTATGTATATGGACTTGGCCGATGAAAACGCTTTGATGTTCCGTAACAGTGCCAACAACCGCATCAGTATGGTATATCGTCGCAAAGATGGTAACATCGGTTGGGTAGAACCGGCAGAATAAGCATAACAAAAGGGAAAAAAATGGGAATTTCAGATATTTTGTCCGAAGATATGGTGTTAGCCAGTGTCGATGCGGAAAACAAACGCGGATTGCTTGAAAGTTTAGCGGATTTTGTCGCCGAAAAAGAAAATTTAGATAAAAATTCCATTTTTGAGGCAATTCTGGAACGCGAAAACTTAGGCTCAACCGGCTACGGCGAAGGTGTGGCATTCCCGCACGCCCGCATAGAAGGCTTAGACAAGGTTATTGCCGTGTTTGCCCGCTTGAACAAGGGAATTGATTATGATTCGCTTGATGGTCACTCGGTGGATTTGGTGGGCTTTTTGCTTTCACCTGAAAGAAGCGGGGAAGATCATCTGCAAGCTTTGGCGGTTATGTCGCGAATTTTGAAAGATGCGGGCACTTGCCGTAAGATTCGTGAAGCAAAATCGGCTCACGAAATTTATGAAGCTTTGCAAAAATAAAGCTATATAAAAGTAAAAAAAAGGAAGTTCTCTGAGTGGAACTTCCTTTTTTTTGTTCAAATTTCTCGTTTGTAATGTGTAAATATCTCGCGTAAACCGCAGAAATAATAAAAATACAGCCAAATTGCCGCAACATAAACAAAAGGAATGTAAACAGCCATCATCATCGTCAGGATAACAAAAATTCCGTCAGTCATATCAGGACAAGCATCAAGCAGCATTTTCCACAAAAACAAAGCATTAATTGCCACATTTACAGCCACAATAAGTATTAACCCGCCAACCAATGGCATAATTAACTTCTGAAAGCTGAAATATAAGCGATAACTCCATATCAAACCGACAATCCACAAAAAAGTGCCGCCGATAATTTCTCCAAGAGGCCACTCAAACGGACAGCCTGAAAGATATTCCAAACAGGCTAAAAGTAGAGTTGTGATGGTCACTCCGGCCAAAATAATAAGATTTTTCATAAGCTTAAAATAATATAAAAAATTATATAAATTACGTCATAAGTTTAACTCTTCTGAAAACAAAAATCAAGCGCATTTTTTGTGCGTTTTCCGTTTATAACTTTGATTTTGTGCTTGGTAAATTTGGCGGTTCGAGCTATATTTGTTCTATGTGAAAAATTAAATTTATGAGGATTTCAATGACTGAATTAACAGAAGAAGAATACCTGAAAAGCGAACAAGAATATAATGCCGATTCCATTAAGGTTTTGCGCGGGTTAGATGCCGTACGCAAACGCCCTGGAATGTATATTGGTGACACCGATGACGGTTCCGGCCTTCATCACATGATTTATGAAGTGTTGGACAATGCTATTGATGAAGCTTTAGCCGGTTATTGTGATAAAACTTTGGTTATTCTTAATCCTGATGGTTCGGCAACTATTCGCGACAATGGACGCGGTATGCCTGTTGACACTCATAAAGAAGAAGGAATTTCCGCCGCGGAAGTTATTATGACCGAATTGCATTCCGGTGGTAAATTTGATAACAACTCCTATAAAGTTTCCGGCGGTTTGCACGGGGTTGGCGTTTCGGTGGTTAATGCACTTTCCACTTGGTTGAAACTTAGAATTTGGCGTAACGATAAGGAATATGAAGCAAGCTTTGCAGATGGTAATGTGGTGGAACACGTTCACGTTGTGGCCGATGCTCCGAATCGTCACGGTACGGAAGTAACTTTCTTGCCGTCACCGAAAACATTTACGCAGGTTGAATTTAATTTTGAAACTCTGGAACGCTCCATTCGTGAAAAAGCTTTCTTAAACTCCGGTGTTTATTTGCGTTTGATTGATAACCGCGGTGCCGAACCGAAAGAATTGGATTTTCACTATGAAGGCGGTTTGTCGGCGTTTGTCAGCCACTTGAATAAGTCTAAAGCTCCTCTGCACGAGAATATTATCTCGGTCAGCGGTGAAAACAACGGCATTGTGGTTGATGTGGCTATGCAATGGACTAACGCCTATAATGAAACAATGCTTTGCTTTACCAACAATATTCCGCAAAAGGACGGCGGCACACACTTGGCAGGTTTCCGCGGCGCGCTCACCCGCACTATCAACAACTATATTATGGAAAACGGTCTGCTGAAAAAAGATAAAAACATTATCACCGGTGAAGATATGCGCGAAGGTTTGACTTGCGTTTTGTCGGTTAAGGCTCCTGACCCTAAATTTTCTTCCCAAACCAAAGATAAATTGGTTTCTTCCGAAGTTCGTCCGGTGGTGGAAAACACCGTTGGCGATAAACTGAAAGAATGGTTGGACGAACATCCGGCTGAGGCCAAAATTATTGTCGGCAAAATCGTGGAAGCCGCCTCTGCCCGCGAGGCCGCTCGCAAGGCTCGTGAATTAACCCGCCGCAAAGGGGTTTTGGATATTGCTTCACTCCCTGGTAAACTGGCGGATTGCTCTGAAAAAGATCCGGCTCTTTCCGAAGTGTTCATTGTGGAGGGAGATTCAGCCGGCGGTTCAGCCAAACAGGGTCGTGACCGTAAAAATCAGGCTATTATGCCGTTGCGCGGTAAAATTTTGAATGTGGAACGCGCGCGTTTTGACCGTATGCTGAGTTCGGCGGAAATCGGAATGATGATTACCGCGTTCGGTACGGGTATCGGCCGTGACGACTTTGACGCCGATAAATGCCGTTATCACAAAATCATTATCATGACCGATGCCGATGTCGACGGCGCGCACATCAGAACTTTGTTGTTGACATTCTTCTATCGTCAGATGCCGGAACTTATCCGCCGCGGCTACATCTATATTGCTCAGCCGCCGCTTTATAAAGCTAAACGCGGCAACTCTATCATCTACATCAAAGACGACCGCGAAATGGAAGATTATTTGATTCACGGCGGCTGTGATGAGGGTTCTTTGGAAACAGCCAATGGTGAACGCCTGATTGGTCAAGATTTGATTTCTTTTGTGGAAAGCACAAAACGTGCTAATAGTATGATTAAAGCTTTGACCTTAAAAGCTCCGGAGAAAATTGTGGAACAAATGGCTATCCGCGGTTTGTTTAATCCGGAAGTTTTGAAAGACAAAACTGCTTTGACGGCTGAACTTGATAAGATGGCGCAACGTTTGGATACTCTGGAAGCCGAATATGACCGCGGATGGAAGGCCGAACTTAACGAAGAGGGTAGCGTGGTGTTCTATCGTGTGTTGCGCGGCGTGAAAGAAGAACACGTTATCGGCGCGAATATTTTAGAGAGTCCGGAAGGTAAGGTTCTGAACGATATGCACGAGTTTTTAACCGAAAACTTTGCCCAATCTTCTAAACTGACGACTAAAGCCTTGGGCGAAAAACGTGTCGATGGTCCGGTTACCTTAATGAACGCGGTTACCGCGGCAGGTAAAAAAGGCATTTCTATCCAACGCTATAAAGGTTTGGGCGAGATGAATCCGGAACAACTTTGGGAAACAACATTGGATCCGGAAGCTCGTTCTTTGCTGCAAGTTAAAATTGACAGTATTGAAGAAGCTGATGAGGCATTCTCCACATTGATGGGGGACGTGGTTGAACCTCGTAAAGAGTTTATTCAAGAAAATGCTTTGAAAGTACAAAATTTGGATATTTAAAAAGTTTTCTAACTCCGGCGAACACCTCGTTGATAAAACGAGGTGTTTTGCTGTTTGCATTATTATTTTAGTAGCCGGTGAAAACAAAGGCACATAGATGATCGGAATCTGAGCAATCACAAGCTAAAGCCGCTTTATCCGGAGATATGGGAATTTGATTATAATTGGCGCAGGCTGCGCCATAACCTTTTTGAAACCAATCTTCTTCTTCATAAGTAAAGCAATCAGCGAGTCCTAATGGTGGACCAACTCTAATGCTACCAACCTCGACGGCCCCAAAATAATTTTGCCAAGATTGAGTAGCTAACTCCATACAGGCATCTTCAGGGATATTATTGATGTATATTGAATAAGCTCTCATTTCAGCATCATATTCCTCATCAGTAATATCACCACTACCATTAGTATGCGTATAATCATAAAAAGCTCCTTGAATGACAACTCTACCATTAAAAGCATTTTTTATTTCACCATTTTCATCATACATTTCCGCCGGAACAATTCCGAAAGTTTTAAAATCAATATCATTTAAGTCGTCTAAGCTCGCGTAATTTTTTTGATTAGCGTATAACGTTTTTATGTTATTGGCTATTGTCATAACTTCATCAATAACTTTATTGGTTTTGAACTTGGTCATTGCTTTGGAATAACCGGCGATTCCGCCGACGCTCAAAACACCAACTATAGCTAATACACCGAGCATTTCTATCATTGACCGACCTAAACAACAAATGTCATTGCCGGACGTGACACACTTCCTCTCAACATTGTCATCCACGGGCTTGACCCGTGGATCTAGATTTGCGGGTCTGAGCCCGCGAATGACTGGTGCTAGAATTGCTTGCTTTGTGCAGCCTGCCAGTTTCGTGCTGTGCTTGTTATTCTCGCATACATCATTTTTTCTGAAAAAACTTGCAAAAACGTCTGTAGCGGCAAAAAATATACCTTTAATCAGATGTTTAGGATTTGCAGAGAGAGAGAGAGACCTTTTGATTGCTTATTTTTCATCTTTCTTTCCTCATAAAATTAGGTGAATTGTTAAACATCTTAATTATAGCAAACACTCCTTAATAAATCAATAAAATCAATTTGCTAAATGATGTAAATAGAAAACATAGAGTATAAAAAAAGAGGCGTAAAAGCCTCTTATTTTCGTAAGTCAAATATTGAAAACTTTGATTTGAGATAATTTATGAGCTCTGCGTTGTTGAAAAATTTATCGCAATCAGTTTCTTGAGTTGTCTTATCCTCAGGGATAGGACGATATTTTTGCAAATAATATTCCTTAACACCGAGGGAAGATAATTCATCGGCTATTTTATAAATGTCGGCAATTTCCAAAATACGCGGATCGCAAGTGGTTCGACATTCAAAGTGCACGCCGCTGTCAATTAAAATCTGCAAGCTTTCTCTGATATTGCCCACAGGAGTCGGACAGCCGGTAACTTTAGAATATTTTTCCGTGTCTAGCGGAACTTTAATATCCATACCAACCCAAGCAACCTTATTAATTACCTTTTTCAAGGCTTCCGGATTATATCCTCCGGTATGCAGACCAATTTCAAATCCCATATTTTTCACAATATCCATCGCTTGCGGCAAATTGCTTTGCATTAGAGGTTCTCCGCCGCTAAAAACAACGGCGTCTAAAACACCTTTACGATGTTCCAATAAATTAATCAACTTGTCCCAACCAATGTTGTTGTCAGCGTTGGGATTTTGCAGCGATGAATTATAGCAAAACGAACAACGCCACGGACAGCCTTGCATAAAAACAACAGCGGCTATCTTAGAAGGAAAATCGACGATACTGAATTTTTCAATATCGCCGATTCTTAGCAAATCAGAAGTCATAAAAATCTTCTTATTCAGCCGCTAAAGTGCAGCCACATTCATTATCCAAATACATAACGGCTTTTTCTTCACAAAAACATTTGCGTGAATAATATTCAGATTTTTTACCTTTATTAAATTCAGAAACCGGACGATGATAGCCCATAACTCTGGTCCAAATTTCACAAGGCTGTCTTTCTGCGTCGGTTAACTTGATGTCTTCAATATTGATAGTGTTCGTCATAATTTTATCTCCTAAAAAACGTTTCATATTTTTATTTTGTGAAGTTAAGCCGCGTTACTGGCTTTCAATTTCTTTAATTTTGCGGCTTTCTTTTCTTCATCACAAATCGGGCAGAACTTGTGTTCGCCGGCTAAATAGCCGTGTTTCGGACAAATTGAGAAAGTCGGAGTAATTGTGATGTATGGCAAACGATAGTTTGTCAAAACTTTTTTAATCAGCTCGCCACAAACTTTTGCCGAGGAAATACGTTGGCTCATATAAAGGTGCAACACGGTTCCGCCGGTGTATTTAGACTGTAAAGTCGCTTGCAAATCCAAAGCTTCAAACGGGTCATCGGTATAACCCACAGGCAATTGCGATGAGTTTGTGTAATAAGGGTCTTCTTTTGTGCCGGCCTGAATAATTCCCGAAAAACGCTTTTTATCTTCACGGGCAAAGCGGTAAGTTGCACTTTCGGCCGGAGTTGCTTCAAGATTATACATGTGACCGGTTTCTTCTTGAATTTTTACCAAGCAACCGCGGATATAATCCAAGAATTTTTCGGCAAACGCCTTACCCCATTCATCGGCAACCGAATGTTCGTCATTTGTGAAGTTGCGAATCATTTCATTGATACCGTTTACACCAATTGTGGAGAAGTGGTTGCGTAAAGTGCCCAAATAGCGTTTAGTGTATGGATACAAGCCATTGTCAATCAGACGTTGAATAACTTTTCTCTTAATTTCCAATGAAGTGCGGGCAATGTTCATTAATTCGTCAACACGAGCGAACAAAGCTTGTTCGTTGCCCTTGAACATATAACCTAAGCGAGCGCAGTTGAATGTTACCACCCCGATAGAACCAGTTTGCTCGGCCGAACCAAACAGGCCGTTACCTTTAGCCAACAATTCACGCAAATCCAATTGCAGGCGGCAACACATAGAACGAATTTGCCCCGGTTTTAATACAGAGTTGATAAAGTTTTGGAAATAAGGCATACCATATTTGGCTGTCATTTCAAACAATAACTGAGATTTTTCATCGTCCCACGGAAAATCCGGTGTCATATTATAAGTCGGAATCGGGAAAGTAAACGGACGTTCCAACACATCTCCGGCCATCATAACTTCGATGTAGGCGCGGTTAATCATATCCATTTCTTTTTGGCAATCACCATAAGTGAAAGGCATTTCTTCCTGACCTTCAATAATCGGCATATAATTTTCATCGTGACCGGCAATATGACCGCCGATGTATGGATGCTGATTGCGCAAATCTTCCGGACAAACCCAGTCAAAAGTAAAGTTTGTGAAAGGTGTTTGTGAACCCCAACGTGACGGAACATTCAAATTGTAAACTAACTCTTGAATAGATTGCTTTACTTGGTCGTATGTCAAATTGTCTTTTTTGACGTATGGAGCCAAATAGGTGTCAACCGAAGAAAATGCTTGCGCACCCGCCCATTCATTTTGCAAAGTGCCCATAAAGTTGACCATCTGTCCGACAGCCGATGTCAAATGTTTCGGCGGATTGGCCTCTGATTTTCCTTTTACCCCGTTAAAGCCCTCTTTCAGGAGGTTTTTCAATGACCAACCGGCGCAATATGCAGCTAACATATCCAAATCGTGAATATGAATATCACCATTGCGATGCGCTTCGCCTACTTCTGCCGGATAAACGTGGCTCAGCCAATAGTTGGCCGTAACTTTACCCGACACATTCAAAATCAAACCGCCGTTGGAATAGCCTTGATTGGCATTGGCATTAACGCGCCAGTCCAATTTTTCCAAATATTCATTAATAGAACTTTCGACATCTACCATAACTTTGTGATCCGAGCGCATACGGTTACGTTTGTCACGATATAAAATATAAGCCTTGGCTGTGGCAAAATAGTTTGCAGAAATCAACACTTGTTCCACAATGTCCTGAATTTGCTCAATAGATGGCAAAGATTCGGTAAATTTATGGTTTACAACTTTCATAACCTGTGCAGTTAAAAGCCAAGCATCAGATTCATCAAATTCTCCTGTTGAAGTTCCGGCTTTTAAAACGGCATTATAAATTTTATTTTCGTCAAACGGAGCCAAAGTACCGTCGCGTTTGGTTATGTTTTCAATTTTTGTATCTATTTTGTTGATTTTGGTATTCTGCTCAGTACCCATTTTGCATTTCTCCCTTTGACGTTTTTAGTTTTAATGATTGGAAACTATACTACATATAGTGTAAACAAAATGTAAATAAACAATATATAGTATACCCAACTTTTTAAAATTATAACGAAACTATTTTGATTTCTTGCTACTATACTAGAAAAATAAATTAGCATTCGACAAGGAAAATAATAATAAATTTTTCTCATAATTGTCTAAGCATTTAATTTTGCGGATAAAAATTTTTTTTGGTATGTATATAACATTGTTAACATTTATTAAACTTGCGGGATATATTTCTTATGCTTAGAATCAATGTGTTGCAGACAACGAATTGATTCAAAAAAATTAAAACAAGAATCAAAAAGATTTTTTTCAATATCATTCTTAGAAAAAGGAGTCGTTTAGGTATTTTTCTTAACTATCCGATTCTCTTTATCTGAAACAAAAAGAACCCGCTTCAGAAAAGCGGGTTCGATTCGCGAAAGTTGACTATTATCTTACCGGCGCAAACACTTGAACATCGTCCAATGTTTCATCGGTGCATTGATTGCCGTGGCAGCGTTTCATCACCGTTGCCTTACGATTTCGGTTCAAACCGCGAACGCTGATTGACGGCACATAGACTTCAACAATTGTCAGCTTAAAGGTTAAATAAGCAATATTGTTATTTTTATCCATAGCGTAGATTTTAATTTTGTATACGCCACCGTCACGAGGCATTGCCATACCGGTGAAAACGCGGGCAGTCGGATTATATTTCAACCATTTTGGTAATGGAGAATCGTCGACCAATCCGGCCTTAGTAGTAAAGGTATCCTCTTTCCAGCCCATTTTGGTGAAGACGGAATCCGGAACCACAATTTTGATATGTTCACCGGTTTCGAAAGTTACATCAGGTAACAGTTTTTCCGAAGACAAATTAACCGGTGGGCGGCGGCTCGGAATATCCATTAAATAAGGACGATTATCCGGAATAAATTCGCCTTTGCGCCATTTTTCCAAGTTGTCGCGCAACGCCAACGCAATTTTTGACGGCGATTCGCTAAGCATATAATATGGAACGGCATCCAACCCGATTGTGGCATAAAGAGTTCCCAACGCGTCTTGCAGGTCAACATAAGCTAAAGAAGCCTTGGTTTCATCAGCAATTGCTCTGGCTGCTTCAAGTTGGCTTTTTTCTGCCTGACTGCCTTTAGCCGAGGTTATATCTTCGGCAATATTTTCAGAAGTTCCGGCAATTTCAAAGGCAATCTGATAGTCTTCGGTAGCTGAAATATAGCGAGCCCAAGCAATGTAGACTTGATTCAAAATCAACGAGGTCATACGTTGACGGCGCAGAGTTGTCATCATTTGTTGACTTACACCGCTTCTGGTGTCTTCATAAACCAACATAGAAGCCTCTTTGGCGGCGTTGCACCATTTTTGATTATAATTATTCGGATTGTTTTTATATCCGCTTCCATTATCGTCGCGGAAATTATTTATAATCAGCTCCAAGTCATCGGAATCGGTCAGTAAATCGTGAACTTTCAGTTCTGGGCGATTCGTTAAGGCCAACCATTCCAAACGAGACAGGTTAGATTTTATTTCCGGCAAGGCAAAATTGCCGTATTCTTTACCAACTAAAGTAAATTGGGTTGCCGGATGCATACCCATAAGCGAAGCCAAACGCTCGTGAGCGGTTTCCATATCACGTTTGAGTGCGGATAATTTTTTGACTGCTTCCATATATTTGCGCTTTTTAACCAATTCTTCGGTTGGCGGGTTTTGTCCCTGTTGCGCCAATTCTTTGGCTTTGGCGTTCATTTCATCAACATCAAGCGTTATATGCTCAATAGTATCGTCAATCACCGGAATCAATCTTTGAGCGGTTAACGCTTTCCAATATAAAATGCGTGCTTCTTGTAAAATATTTTGAATAACTTTGCGGCTTTCTTCAACGGCAACATTTTTCTTAAATTCCGGACTGTTATTCATATAATAAAGAGTTGAAATATCCAAAATATTCCAAGCAACTTTCAAATCCGGACTGCTGTGCTCGTTGTTGTTGGTGTTAATATAACCGGCGTTGGAGGCAATTTCCGGTAAATCGGAATAAGCGGATTTGCCGGCTTTTACCAAACTTTCCTGATAACGAATCATTCGTCCGGTATAATTATATTTCAGAGCCAATGCCATTGACATATACATATCAATAGGTTTTTCCAATTTCAGCGGAGCATTTGCATACATATTTTGCATATCCACGTCATAGCGGATAGCTCTGTCCCAGTCTGAATAATATGCGGCATCCGGACCGTTGGCGTATTGCGCGTCTTTTTTATCGGCGCAGCCGGCGGCGGTTAAAAGGCCAAGCATTAAAAACAGAAGTTTCTTCATTTTTACATCCTTAAGTATACTTTAGTTATTCTGTGACCATAATAATCTCAAAAAATTAACATTTTGTTACACTTTTATCTTTAAGATGGAGTTAAGTGAAAAATAGAGGTAAAAACAAGATGGTTTCAATATTAGGCACGCTGTTTAAATATAAGGAGAAAGAATCGCCCGATGTTTTGGGTTATTTTCCGGAACGTGTGCACGTTGATGCTTTTCCGGAACGCCGCTATTTATGGACATCACGCTTTTTGGTGATTGTGACCTGTTTGAGTATTTGCGTCAATATGATTATTGCGTGCGCAATTTATTTACTTTTACCGGAACAGCACGTTTCGCCGCGGTTGTTTGTGATGAATAAGGATACCAATCAGCTGGAAATTATGGAACGCGATGAGCGTTATTATTATGCCAGTGATTTGATTGCCGAACAGTATATAAGAGATTATATGACTTTACGTTATACCGTAACGGAAGATTATGCTGAATTAAAAGATAGATGGCGTGAAAATTCAATTTTATATTGGTATTCAACCGATGAAATTTTCCGAGAGTTTCAGGCTAAAGACGTGGCAACGGTAGATGAACAATTTAAGGCCATCGGTTTGCAGCGATATATTGAAATAGACTGGACAAAGCGAGTGTCGCGCTCTATGTGGATGGTGCAGTTTAAAACCTATGACATCACGCGTGATAACCCAAAACCGAAAGTTGACTTGTGGCGGGCAACCTTGCGTGTGGGATATGACGGTAATTTGCGCTTCAAAAAACCGGAAGATCGTATCTTAAACCCTTATGGTTTTCTGGTGTATAGTTACACGCTTTCTTATCAAGGCGATTACCGCAATGGTCCTGATGAAGTCAACTCTAACCTGCGTTATAATTTGATGATGTATTAAAATCGCTGATTAAACATAAAAAAAGATTCGTTTAACCGGAATTTGTTAAATTTTTATTTTTAACAAAAAACTTTACTTTTGAAGAATAATAAACTAAAATTCACGTCAGATGAGCGATAGCTTGTTCGGGGTGTGGAAGCCTCTTCAAATACCGTCTTTATAGGTAAGACGTTAAAACCTGCCTTCTGGTCTTATGGGCTGGAAGGTAGCAAAATATGCTATAAGCTAATATGCTACACTATTTTGTATTTGAATAGCTTTCCAACTTCCAGCTACCTCTCAGGGTGGCTTTTTTTATTACTGTTTAACAAAAAAGAAAGAAAGTTGTTATGATATTCAAAAATTATGATAATAAAAGAATTTCTCGTTTTTCCTCAGCCATTATCGGGCACCTTTTCAATATTATTTGCGGGCACTTTTTTAGGGGTACTCGCCGGCTCCTCTTTCGGGTCGTTCGCGGGCTTAGACCCGCGAATCTAGATTGCCGGATCGCGTCCGGCAATGACTATAGAGTGAAAAACGTCACGTCCGGCAATGACTATAGAGTGGTGCAGTCCGGAAGAAGTATGATTGAGATGCTCGGCGTTCTCGCCATCATTGCCGTTCTCTCCGTAGGCGGTATTGCCGGCTATTCCAAGGCAATGACCAAGTTTAAGGTTAATAAGACTATTGATATGATTACATCGGTTATTGTTAATACCAAAACAGCCTTTGCTAACGAAAAAAGTTATTCAGCGTTATACGATGATGTAGCAGACAATTTGAACTTACTTCCAAAAAATAGAAAGACTCCATTGGGAAGCAGTATAAACATGTGGCCTTGGTGTGATGAGGAAGTTAGTATGGATGAGGCTGACAAAAATAGAATTCATAAATCTTTTGCTATTGATGTAGATCAAGTTTCAAAAGAAGCTTGTTTAAATTTATTGTCGTACGATTGGTCACAAGCCGGAGTGACTGTGATTGGAGCGGGATATTTAGGAGATAGTGAATATGGAGGCGAGGATTTTTTTGGCTACCTGGCTGTGACACCTATTGCTCCTGCTGATATATCAGAGATGTGTTCTAAGTTTGATTTGGTCATTTATAATTATATAGATTTTTATATAGGAACTAAGCCGGTATCTGAGTGTTTTTTAAGCTATTTAGATACGCGTCCTGAAACAACACCTATAAATTTTGACCCTTATTATTAAAAACTAAACCGCCTTATTTCTAAGAAAAATAAGGCGGTTAAAAATACTAAAAAATTATTATTGTATCGGTGTGCCTTCTACCAACATAGTCAGGTTGTATGTAAACAACTTTACGGCAATAGACATCAAGATAATGCCAAAAGCTTTTTGGAAAATGCAGATAATTCCCGGAGAAAGCATTTTTTCCAATTTCGGAGCTGATTTTAAGCCCAGATAAACAACTATAATGTTTAATACAATAGCTAAAATGATGTTTAAGTCCGCATATTGCGAACGAATGGCCAAAATAGTTGTAAACGAACCGGCACCGGCAATCAGCGGAAATACAATCGGTGTAAAAGTGGCATCGTTGGCGGAATATTTATTTTCGTGAAAAATATGCACGTCTAAAATCATTTCCATTGAAATAATAAAAATAATGATGGAGCCGGCAATGGCAAATGACGAAATATCCAAGCTGAATAATTGCAGAAAAGCATTACCCATATACATAAAGCCAATAAATAGAATCAGCGAAATAATAGAAGCGCGTCCGGCGTGAATTGTGCGTCCGTCTTGCAACAAGTTTAAGACAACCGGCAAAACGCCGATAATATCGATAATGGCAAATAAAACCACAAACGCACTCAGAAATTGTGTGGTATCATAAGTGCTTAAAAAAGAAGATAAGGCTTCCATTTGAAACTCCTAAATAAAAAAAGAAAAACGGCGATATTTTTTATATCGCCGCCGTTCTAGCAAACTAAATTCAATTAGTCAATCTTTTTTGCTTCAATGCGCATTTTATAGAATGAACGCCATACAAAAATGATACCGATTACAAAAAATACAATACCAATTGTGTGAGCTAAACATTCAGAATGAGCCGAAACCTTGGCCGCCATTTCTGCCGCCAACAATCCGAACAAAGTTGTAAACTTAATAATCGGATTCAAAGCCACCGAAGCTGTGTCTTTATATGGATCACCAACAGTGTCGCCCACAACAGAAGCTGCGTGCAGTTCCGTACCCTTTTCATTAAGGTCAACTTCAACCACTTTTTTGGCGTTGTCCCAAGCTCCGCCGGCATTAGCCATATACAAAGCCTGATACAAACCGAAAATTGCAATAGAAATTAAGTAGCTTGCAAACAATTCCGGACTAAAGAAAGCAAAAGCAATAGCAAAAGAAAAGATAACGATAAAGATGTTAAACATACCTTTTTGGGCATATTGCGTGCAGATTTTAACCACTGTCTTAGAATCTTCAACCGAAGCTGCTTTTTTGGTGTCTAACTTAATGTGTTCTTTGATGTAGTTCACAGCCCGATAAGCACCGGTAGAAACCGCCTGAATCGAAGCACCAGAGAACCAATAAATAACGGCACCGCCTAAAATCAATCCCAAAAGAACGCGAGCATCTAACAGGTTAAGTTGCAGATTCAACAACAGGATAATTGAAAAAATCATTGTTGTTGCACCAATAACCGCTGTACCGATTAATACCGGTTTAGAAGTGGCTTTGAAAGTGTTTCCGGCCGAGTCGTTAGCTTCAAGCAAATGTTTTCCGAGTTCAAAATCAGGCTCAAAACCATAGTCTTTTTTGATTTCTTTTTTGATACCTTTAATATCTTCAATTTGAGAAAGTTCAAACACTGACTGTGCGTTATCTGTAACCGGACCATAGCTGTCTACGGCAATTGTAACCGGTCCCATACCAAGCATACCGAAGGCCACCAAACCAAAAGCAAACACGGTAGGATAAATCATAATTTCAGATAAATCACCCAAAGATGTCAAATAGGCAACAGCCATTAAGCCCGCCATAACCACACCTTGCCAAAAACCGGAGAAGTTTCCGGATACAATGCCCGAGATGATGTTTAAGGAAGCACCGGCTTCACGACTGGCGTTAACCACTTCTTGAACGTGTTGTGATTTTGAAGAGGTGAAAATTTTGGTGAATTCCGGAATGATAGCGGCAGCTAAAGTTCCGCAACTGATAATTACCGACATTTCCCACCAAATTTTAGGACCAAAACTTTCTTGCGGCAACATAATGTAAGAAACGCCAAAGGTCACCAAAATAGAAATTAATGAAGTCAGCCAAATCAAACTGGTTAATGGGGCTTCAAAATCAAAAGATTTCTTTTCGCCGTAAATTTTCTTGGCAATAACACCATTCAGGGCATAGGCAACAACCGAAGTTATAATCATTAAAATGCGCATGGTGAAAATCCAAGTAATCAAGCGAGCCTGCAATTCAGGAGCCCAAACCTGAGCCGAAATTGCGCCGTCGGCGGTCATTGTCATACCGGCAGCCAAAACAATAAAGCTGATTAAGGCTACGCCGGTCACGCCATAAGTTTCAAAACCATCGGCAGTCGGGCCGCAAGAATCGCCGGCGTTGTCACCTGTGCAATCTGCAATCACACCAGGGTTGCGAGCATCATCTTCATCAATTTTGAAAATAATTTTCATTAAATCTGCGCCGATATCTGCGATTTTGGTGAAAATACCGCCGCAAATACGCAAAGCAGAAGCTCCCAAAGATTCGCCGATGGCAAAACCGATAAAGCAAGCACCGGCAGTGTCGCGAGGAACAAATACCAAGATGAACATCATCATAATGAGCTCAACGCAAATCAGCAAAACGCCGATAGACATACCGGAGCGCAACGGCAAATTCATCACCGGATAAGCTTTGCCTTTTAAGGAAGCAAAAGAAGTGCGGGAGTTGGCATAGGTGTTAATGCGCATACCAAACCAAGCCACTGTGTAAGAGCCTAAAATACCCAAAACCGACCAAAGTAAAATATTCATAACTTTCAAAAGCGGAGTACCGTTTAAAACTGCAAAGTAATAAACAATGCAAGCGGCAATAAACACTTCCAACACAAAAAGCAATTTAGCTTGTTGTTTCATATAGGTGGTGCAGGTGGCGTAAATAGTTTCCGAAACTTTAAGCATTGTTTCGTGAGCCGGCAATTTTTTGATACGGAAAAATTCCCATAATCCGAAAACCATACCTAAAAGACAAACCACCATACCGCTTAACAGTAAGCCGTTGCCTGAAATTTCTAAACCAAAAAAGCTGTAAGTTGCGTCAGCCAGAGAAGGGATAATCAAATCCAATTCCGAGGCGTGTGCTGAGCTTACTGCAGAAAATAAAAAGGCCAACACCGCCAATGCGGCTTTGCCTGTTTTGATTTTGCTAATAAACATATTTTCAATCCTTTATAAAAATTAAAGACAAAGACCACAGTAAGTTCTCCCTTACCGGCCGGTAAAACATATCCTAAATCATAAATGTTAATTAATCACTACAAAATTAAACTATTTGAGTAATAGTGGATAAGTGAAGAAAACATTTAATAATTATCGGTAATGTCCTTTTTTTCCACCTCCATATAAGAACGGCCGTCATTGTCCAATATTTGAATGTCGGCACCGGCTTTTAACAGGACGGTAGAAATGTTTTCGCTTCCAAAAGCCGCGGCGTAGAACAGCGCGGTGCGCCCGTAGCGGTCTTGTTGGTTGACTTTTGCTCCTGATTTTAACAGAATCTCGACCAAAGGCAGATTCAAATCACTGGTGGACGCATTCATTAAGGGTGTGCCCCTTGGCGTTTCTTGATTAATGTCTGCGCCGTTATCAATCAAAAGTTTTAATAAGTTTACGGAGCGTTGAATTAAAAAGTTTTTTTGTTGTGTCAGGTTGGCTTTGGCGATTTCCAAATCGACATCTGAATTGGGATTGTCGACGGCTCTGAAATTGTTTTGGAGCTCGGCAGCCGCGGCGGTGGCAACCAAAATAGGCGTCAGTCCGGAGCTTGACGGCAGATTCACATCGGCACCGGCGTTGATTAAAATTTGTGCCGTATCCAAATCGGCAACGTGTGTCAAAAGATAAAACAGCATTGTGTCGCCATCGGCATCGCGGGAATTTACATCCAGTCCGCTGTCAATCAGCTGCTGCAATTCCGCCGCATTACCGGAATCCAAAATCTTTTGCACATAGGCATCGGCAATATCTTGTTCGTCGGCAAAGCAAACGTTTGGTAGCAGAAAAAATAAACCTAAGCAGAAAAACCAGTATTTCATTGCAACCCCATTATCATTGAATGACCAAATCTAACATAGATAAATCAATCTGGCAAGTCTTTAAAAACAACGACACTAATATATATAAAACAAAAAAGGAGTTTGAAATGAAACGAAAACATACAAAACCATTATACATTTCTTTGCAAGGCGGCAGCAAGGATTTTCACGTCAGAGTTATCGAGGAGGAAAGGTTGGTGCCGACAGTGCAAATGAGAGATATAAATTTTGATGAAGATATGCAAAACTACGGCAATGAAGAGAATTTGCCAAACAGCGACCGCTTAATGGAGTGCCAACAAAAAGGAATAAAACAGGAGCATTGTTTGGAAAATAAATGAAAATTAATGGCGTATCCGGCGAGGCTCGAACTCGCAACCTTCGGCGTCGGAGGCCGACACTCTATCCAATTGAGCTACGGATACGCAAGCGATTCGTTCATAATTTTTCACCTTTTTACATAATTTTACTTGACTTGTCAATGAAATGAATGTATTAACAAGCAACAAATAATGTTGAATTTTAGTTTTGAGGAATTTTAAAATGGCTAAGAAATGTGATATTTTGGGCACAGGCGTTATGAGTGGTAACAATGTCAGCCACGCTAACAACAAAACTCGCCGTCGTTTTTTGCCTAATTTGCAAGTTGTGTCTTTGTTTAGTGAAGCTTTGAATAAAGTTTTCAAATTGAAAGTATGTTCTAAAACATTGCGTTCTATTGAACATAATGGTGGTTTGGATTCTTATTTGGAAAAAACATCCAATACAAAATTGACTGAAGAAGCTAAAAAAATTAAAAAGACCATTGCTTCAAAAAAAGTTGTCGCTTAATTTATTTTTTAAGTATTAACAAAAAAAACTCCGATATTTGATGTCGGAGTTTTTTGTTTGTGTGTTATACAAATTGTTTTATAGATAACAAATATGTAGTTGCAACACAAATTGAAAAATAGACTAAAAAGCTCAAAAAAACTAATAGTCTTTTCTTGATTACTTTTTTGTGCTCTGTGACACTGAATTCCGATAAGAATATACCAAGTGTAAACAGAGTGAACAACCCCAAACCGGCAGCCACAAAACCTTCCAGCCCCAGAGCAACAGTAGCCGCTACAGTGGTGGTAAAGCCGAACGAGTTGGTTATAATGTTACCAATTCCCCATAGGATAGCCCCTAAAATTGCCATACAGAAAATACCGGGGAGAACAAAGTCCAACAGTATTTGATGTAATTTGACGTTTTTACCGAAACTGGCAATAGAAATAACAAATATTGCTACAATCAAAAGCAGTACGGCTATTGACGTGATTCCTTGCAGTTCGGGAATGGATAAAATCCATACCAAAAAACTCATAAAGGCTGAACCGAACAGGGTTAAGGCACAAAGTGTAAAAAAGTGATAAGAAAAATACATATTCATAAAAATTAAAAGGTTAATAATAAAATTTCTAATTCAATATACGAAAATTTTTATTTTTTGTCAACAAAATCATTGCATTTAAATCCGAACGGAGTATAATTCGACTGTAAACTTTATTATTAACCTTTTAATTTTTATGTCTATGGTAACTAAATTTTTTAATCAGATTAGATTTGCCGTAGGTTTAATCGGTCTGTTGATTCTTGCACTTTTAGGCCTTTCGGGAGTGATGTCTGCAGTTGACTGTTGCTTGTTCAGTCTGTGGTTGGGCTTATTTGTGTTGTTATCTAAAAATCTCAAATACGCTCCGTGGATTTTGGGACTTACTGCTTTTTATATGGCGTTTCCGTTTTTGGGATATCATTGCCCGCTTGTGGCTTGGGAGGCTCCAGAGTCGGAAATACTAACAAGGGTTGTCCTGTATGGTGACAAACTTATGGCCTTGTTTGTAAACGCGTTTTTGTATTTTATGGCAGTAGTCGCTTTGTTAAGCCTCGCTTGCGCAGTAATCGGCGGATTCTTTTGCTATAATAAGAGCAATTTCGCCTAAAAGAAAAAAGGAACTGATTAGATTCAGTTCCTTTTTTTGTGGTTTAATGGTTTTAGTCTTCCAATTCACCAACATACATACCAATAGCCTGAGCCGCTTTAACATAGTCGCTGTGAGCATTTAAACCGGTTGTGCCGGCGGCTACAACTTCATCTAAGCTATATGAGGTGATTTTACCGCCGCTAAGCGAAACCATACGGTTTGTGTGTCCTTCTGCCAACAAACGAACGGCTTCGGCACCAAGTACCACGGCCAAGCCACGATCAAAAGCTGTCGGATTGCCTGAACGCTGAACGTGACCCAATTTAGTTACACGGGTTTGAAAACCTTTGTAATTGGCGTTTATCAATCCGCTTAAATATTCGCCGATACCACCGTTAATTTTTTCGCCAACCAAATTTACGGCGTTGGTTACGGCTTCGCCTTTTTCGGTTTTTACACCTTCTGAAACCACAATTAAAGCACTTGTGCGTCCGCTGGCTTTTACTGCTTCCAGTTTTTTAACTATACCATCTAAAGTATAAGGAATTTCCGGAACCAAACAAATATCGGCAAAACCGGCAATGGCGGAATGCATAGCCAAGTGACCGGCATCACGTCCCATAACTTCCAGAATTAGAGCACGATGATGCGAACGCGCGGTTGTCATTAAATCGTCCAAAGCGTTGGTGCAAACCTGACAAGCTGTGTTGAAACCAACTGAAAATTCAGTCAATGGTGTATCATTATCAATGGTCTTTGGAATACCAATCATTTTTACACCGGCCATTTTGCAATAAGTGCTGACAATATTCATGCTGCCGTCACCGCCTACAACTAAAACAGCATCTAATCCGAGTTCACGCACACCTTCGCCAAAACGTTGGGCTAAAACTTCTTGCGATTCCTTTACGCCGGTGTTTAAAGAACCTAAGTATGAACCGGCTAATCTTGGCCAAGGAGAACAGCTGAAATTTTCTTCCGTCAAAATTTCATAAGAAAGCGGGCGATTGGTTAAACCATCTGTTCCGTCGTGGATACCATATACTTCCCAACCTTTTTTGGCTGCGGCGTTGACAACTGAAAGTAACACGGCATTAAGACCGGCGCAGTCGCCGCCGCTGGTTAAAATTCCGATTTTTTTTATGTTATTCATTCTATAAAAACTCCGTTTAAAATTATTGCAATCAGTCAAAAAATAATGTATACTCTTTACAACTTTGAACGAAAAAATCCACTAAAAAATGGATTTTGTTACAAAAAAAATATAGAAAGGGCTATATAATCTTATGATAGGTAATGATAAAGCGGCAAAACTTCAACTGTTGTTATGTGAGTTAAAACTGGAACAAAGACATATTAACACCGATTTGTCGCGTTTGCTGAAACAAGGAAAAACCGTCGATTTTTTTAAGGCGAAACAATTAAATGCCCGCAAAAGCGGTTTGGCTGATAAAATCAATAAGGTGGAAAATTCCATAAATCCGAATATTATAGCTTAGGTTTGATTGAAAATCAAAAAACAGAGCCTGCATTTTTGCGGGCTTAATTTTTTATATTTTGACAAAAAATAAAAAATGTGATATTCTTGAATTGCTTTATAAAAAATTATGTAAAATTATTAGGATATAAATTGTTGGTTAGAGAGTTTTGCTCATATAACTGATTAACTTTGTCTGAATGTTTGAAAATTTTGCGTAAGGTGTTGTTTCTCGGCTAAAATATCTTTGAACCGAAATCTCTGAAACAGCTTATAAAATTTATTCACGATGACATTGGGGATTATGTTATCAAAAATCTTTTTCATTATGAAGAATGTTTTTGTTTCAAAGTGTTGTGCCTTTGGTAAAAATGTGGGTACACTCTTGTGGTGGGCTTTGTCCGGTGTTTTATTGCTGCTTCTTTCTGCAGTGATTTTTTGCGGATTTGTAACAACGGCGTTGATAGCAACTCCGATTGCTATTGTTGAGGCGTTGTTTATGTTTGCGTGGGCTTATGTCTTTCCTGTTTCTGCAGCTAAATGTTGGAGCAGATGGCAAAAAAGACGTGGTTGTAAAGATATGGAAGATGCAATACTCTTCTATTTCAACAATTATAACCATGAGTGGCATTATCCGGTGGCCAAAGAAACTTTTATGTTTCTGACATCTTGGGTGAAATCTGCTAAATTCAGATTTAATCCGTATTTTGTGGAAGAAACAGAACCGTATATTTGGCCTGCTGAAAATCAGATTCGCTGGTATGAAGATTTGCATACAGGAGATAAAAATGCTCTCTGCAAGCTGTCTTCAGACGCATTTATGAAAATGTGGAATAATCACAGTGCTGAATACAATCTGAAACAGTTTATTCTTATGAAAAGCAAGCTTCCGGAGGAGGCTATGTTTGATATTTTTGAGTATAGACTGCAATATGAAGAGGTTAATTGGCAGCTTGTATATGATTGGTTTATGAGCCAGTGCCGCTCTGCTAAGGCTGTGCATAAGCTGATTATTGTGGCTATGATGTATGGAAAAGCTCATTTGGCAGCTGAGATTGCAGAGACAATTGTGCTTAAAAACGGATTGTCTCAGTCTGTAATTGCTGCTTTGTTTGCTCAAAAAGATAATGAGGTTGCTCGTTGTCTTATTGCCGCTAACACAAATTATGAATACATAGTTATGCTGAAATCGGCAAATTGTAATTTGACAGCTCTTCTGAAAAGCAGCAAAAAACTGAATCCTGAGTTTGATGGTTTTGATTCTGTTGTTGAGATGTATCTCAATGAAGCAACTTACAAAATATATCATAACTGCGGATATTCTCTGAAAGTTGAAACTGTTAGAAAGATGTTGTCTTCGGACAATATGTCTCTTTCTTTTTTAAAGGAGATTGTTGACAATGAGCCGATGTTCAAGAACTTGGCTTCTTTGGACGAAGAAATTAAGACACTTCTGAAATCTAAGATGAAGTATGTGTCTAAACTCATCTAACTAAATTAAAGCGTTGCTCTTATCAAAAGGGCTGCGCTTTAATTTTTTGTGCGATTCGCTCTGTAATGCTATTTTTTGCTTGAAAAATAAAAAAGTATGTGTTAAATAAGGCTAAATTTATGTTCAACTTTAGAAAAATTTTGGAAAAGAGGTGATTTAAGTGGTACAAGTAACAGTTATCGGAAACGATGTAAACCAGTCTTTGAAAATCTTGAAAAAGAAAATGCAAAGAGAAGGCGATTTCCGCGAAATGAAACTGCGCCGTTGCCATGAGAAGAATTCTGAAAAGAAAGCTCGTCGCAAAGCAGAAGCTGTCCGTCGTGCTCGCAAGCAGATGCGCAAACGCTTAGACACCGAAGGTTTCTAGTTTTTAGAATGCTTAATGTAAGTCCCCGCCCGCTTGAGCGGGGATTTTTTTCAAAATCAAGGAGAAATTATATGAAAAAATTACTTAGTCTGTTGTTGGGAATTTGTTTTTTAGCCGGTTGCAGTAATTCTGTAGAGCAAATCTCTTTGTCCGGTAAAAAATTTGTTATGCAAAATTCCGAAGCGGGAACAACTGTTACTTTGGAGTTTTCCGACAATGGCAATGACTATTACGGACAGGTTGTGAACAATTATTTTGGAAGCTATAAAATATTTAATGATAAAATAACTTTTAGTGCCGGAGGTACAACTATGATGATGGGACCGCGTGAAGAAATGGAAGCCGAAGGACGTTATTTTACCGATTTGGATAAAGTTAAAAGTTTTACGTTGCAAAACGATGTTTTAACTCTGACTACCTCTGACGGCAAAGTTCTGGAATTTAAAGAAAAATAAAGATGAAGCAGAAAATAGATTTTATTTGACAGATAAAATCTATTTTTTGTATATTAATCTCAATACTTAATTTTTAATTTAATATTATTGCGTATGGATAATTTAACTCCGTTAGAGGTGTATGTGTTGGCTCAAAAAGATTCATTTCAGGCGATAAGTTCTGCAATACAATCTTTTAGCTATCAGTCTCAAAATGAAGAAGCTTGCTATTTTCCGACTGAGGCGTTTGTTGCTGCATTGCTTGCTAAGCAAGATAATAGAATCTGCCGGCTTTTGTCAGAAAGTGCTGTAAGAGGTTATGTTTTTAAGGTTGCTATTTATACGAAAAATAAAGCCTACATAGAAAAGTATTATGATAAAGCGGATTTCTATTTGAACGGAAAACAGATAATTGCTTTATTTGAACTGGGTTGTAAAAATATTGCTGAAGACTTTATGAGAATTAGTCGGTTTTTGCTGAGAAATGACTATGAATTTCAGGAATATGTCAGAAGTAATAACTATAATTATGACTTTTGTAATTATAACTTTTAAAGTGATTTTGTTTGTAAAAGACAGCAGATGTAAAAACTGCTGTTTTTTTTAATTTATCCGGCATAATGAGTATTAACCTAAATAGTGCTTGCAAAGCGGTGACGAATTGTCTATAACGAATAAAAATTTTAGAAATACAGCCCGTTAGGAGTTTAAATTATGGGATTTAACTGTGGTATCGTCGGTTTGCCTAATGTCGGTAAATCTACGCTTTTTAATGCTTTGACACAAACAATTGCTGCTCAGGCCGCGAACTTTCCGTTTTGCACAATCGAGCCGAACACCGGACGGGTTGCCGTTCCTGACAAGCGTTTGGATAAATTGGTTGAGATGGTTCAGCCTAAAAACGTGGTGCCAACACAGTTGGAATTTGTGGATATTGCCGGTTTGGTGAAAGGCGCGTCAAAAGGCGAGGGCTTGGGTAACCAATTTTTGGCCAATATTCGGGAAACAGACGCAGTAATCCACGTTTTGCGTTGTTTTGAAGATGATAACATTACCCACGTTGAAGGTTCAGTAGATCCGGTGCGCGACGCGGATATTGTTAAGACCGAGCTGATGATTGCCGATTTGGATTCTTTGCAAAAAAGAATTGACCAATTACGCAAAAAAGCTACGGCCGGAGATAAAGACGCCGCTGTGAATGTGCGGGTTATGGAGCCGATTATTGCCGCTTTACAGGCCGGTAAACCTGCGCGTTCTGCAGCTCCCGATGTTCAGGATAAAGAAGCGACAAAATGCTATAAAATGTTGCAACTACTGACTTCTAAGCCGGTTTTGTATGTTTGCAATGTTGATGAAGATTCGGCGGCAACGGGTAACAAGTTTTCGGAAGCCGTGCAAAAAATGGCTGAGGAAGAAGGTGCGGAATCGGTGGTTATATCGGCGGAAATTGAATCTGAAGTGGCTCAATTGGAATCCGATAGTGAAAAACAAGAATTTTTAAGCGCGTTGGGACTTGAAGAAACCGGATTGGCAAAAATTATTCGCGCCGGTTATAATCTTTTGGGCTTGCAAACTTATTTTACCGCCGGACCAAAAGAAGTTCGGGCTTGGACTTTTGTTAAGGGAATGAAAGCTCCGCAATGTGCCGGAATTATTCATACGGACTTTGAACGCGGCTTTATTCGCGCCGAAACAATTTCGTATGACGATTATGTGAAATTCGGCGGCGAACAAGGTTGTAAAGATGCCGGAAAAATGCGTTCCGAAGGTAAAGAATATGTGGTTCAGGACGGAGATTTGATGAACTTCTTGTTTAATGTCTGAGATATGAGCGGCGACAACGCCGCTTTTTCTTTATAAAAGCGTTGAAAAAATTGACATTGCTTCTTTGTGTTCTATATTAAAAAACAAAGGAGAAAAAATGAAAAGTCCGACAGAGTTAAGCCGTGAAGAGGCGGCGGTTGAATTAGAACGTTTGGCTACGGAAATTGCCAAATCTGATAATGCTTACTACCAAAATGATGACCCGTATTTGACCGATGCCGAATATGATAAACTCAAGCATCGCAATACGGAAATTGAAAAATTATACCCCGATTTGGTGCGGGCAGACAGTCCGTCAAAACGTGTCGGAGCCAAAGTGCAAAGCAAGTTCAATAAAATAGAACATCGTTTTCCGATGCTTTCACTGGCTGATGTTTTTTCTATTGCCGAAGTTGAAGATTTTGTGCAAGGCGTGAAACGTTTTTTAAACACTGCCGAAAATATTCCGTTTATGAGCGAACTGAAAATAGATGGATTGTCGTTTACGGCGCGTTATGAAAAAGGAGAGTTTGTTTCCGGAGCTACACGCGGTGACGGAGTCGTCGGCGAGGATATTACCGAAAATTTAAAAACGATTCGTCAACTGCCGCTTAAATTGCCCAACGGCGTGCCTGAGGTGTTGGAAGTCCGCGGCGAAGTTTATATGGCTAAAAAAGATTTTTTAGCTTTAAATGAGAAAAACAGTGCCGAAAAAAAGAAAATATTTGCCAATCCGCGCAATGCGGCCGCCGGTTCGTTGCGACAGTTGGATCCGCGGGTGACGGCCGAGCGCAAGCTGAGTATTTGGGCTTATACTTGGGGTGAGGTTTCAGAACGGCAATGGCAGACGCAAGAGGAGTTTTTTGCTAAGTTGCAGGAATGGGGATTTCCGATTAATCCGAATAACGTTGTTTGTAACTCAATTGAAGAAATAGAAAAGAATTTTGCGCGTGTAATGGAAATTCGTGCCGATTTGCCGTATGATATTGATGGTTTGGTGTATAAGGTTAATTCAATTGAATTGCAAAATCGTCTGGGTTTTTTAACGCGTACGCCGCGTTGGGCTATTGCGCATAAATTTCCGGCCGAACAAGCCATAACCCGCATAAACAATATTCGTATTCAGGTGGGGAGAACAGGAGCTTTGACTCCGGTGGCCGATTTGGAACCGATAAACGTCGGTGGTGTTTTGGTTTCACACGCGACTTTGCATAATGAAGATGAAATTAAGCGCAAAGATTTCCGTATTGGCGATATGGTGGTTATTCAGCGTGCCGGCGATGTTATTCCGCAAGTGGTGGAAGTAATTTTGGACAAGCGTCCGGCGGATTCGCAGCCTTTTGAGTTTCCGACGGTTTGTCCGGAATGTGGTGCGCACGCCATTCGTGAAGAAGACGAGGCTGTCAGACGTTGTACGGGAGGCTTGACTTGTCCGGCGCAAGCCCGCGAGCGTCTAAAGCATTTTGTTTCTAAAGAGGCTTTTGATATTGTCGGTTTAGGTGAAAAAGTGGTTGAAGAATTTTTTGCCGAAGGCTTTTTGAAAAATCCGGCGGATATTTTTACGCTTGAAGAGCGCAATCACGCGCCGGCTGTTGATTTATTCAGTCCGAACCGCGCGCTTAATTTGGAAAAAAGAGCGGGATGGGGGCGTTTGTCGGTGAAAAATCTTTTTGCCGCCATAAACAGTCGTCGAGTTATTTCTTTGCCTCGTTTTATCTATGCTCTGGGTATTCCGCAAGTCGGGGCGGCCACGGCTTTAACTCTGGCAAAAAATTATGAAAGTTTTTCAAATCTGCAAAACGAAATGCAAAATAGAGAAACGGAAAAACTGGTGACTATTGATGGTATAGGGGCTTCAATGGGGACGGATATTGTGGAATTTTTCTGTGAAGCCCACAATCAAAAAACCATTGCCGATTTGCTGAAATATGTGACGGTTGAAGATTATGTTAATGAGATAAAATCGGATTCGCCGTTAAACGGAAAAATTGTGGTGTTTACCGGAACATTGCTGACGTTGGCTCGTGCCGAGGCTAAAGCAATAGCGCAAAAATGCGGAGCCAAGGTTGCCGGTTCTGTTTCAAAACACACCGATTATGTGATAATGGGCGAAGAAGCCGGTTCAAAGGCTAAAAAAGCGCAAGAACTAGGGGTAAAAATTTTAAGCGAAACTGAATTTTTGGAAATGACGAAATGAAGCATACAAAAGCAGACAATGTAAATGGTTGGTTGATTGTGGATAAGCCGCGCGGTATGGGGTCAACGGAAGTTGTGGGAAAAACAAGATGGTTGATGCACGCCAACAAAAACGGCCACACCGGAACTTTGGACCCGTTTGCCAGCGGAGTTTTGCCAATTGCTTTCGGCGAGGCGACAAAACTTGTGCCGTTTGTGACCGATGGCCGAAAAGAATATGAGTTTGTGCTGAAATGGGGAGAACAAACTATTACTGATGATACCGACAGCGAAGTTATTGCCCGCTGTGACAAAATTCCGTCTCACGCTGAGATTGTGGCGGCTTTGCCCCATTTTATCGGTAATATAACCCAAATTCCGCCGGTTTATTCGGCCATAAAAATCAAAGGTCAACCGGCCTATAAATTGGCACGCAAAGGCGAAAACGTGGTTATTCCGCCGCGAAAAATCGAGATATATCAGCTTGAGTTATTGGCGGAATATGCCGATTCGGCAAAATTCAGAGTGGAATGTTCTAAAGGAACTTATGTGCGTACTTTAGGAAAAGATTTGGCGCAATTTTTGGGTACATTGGGACATTTGATTGAGTTAAGACGCACAAAATGTGGAATTTTTGACCTTAAACATACGATTTTACTGGAAAATTTAGAAAAAATGGAGTATGTAGAAAATCGGCGTAAGCTGCTTTTTCCGATAGAAACGTCTCTGCGCGACATCGCGGAGATTGCTGTTTCGGAAGAAGATGCAAAAAAATTAAGTATGGGACAAAGTGTTTCGCCTAAAAATTATGACGTTAAACCGTCAGAATGTGTGGCTGCTTATTCTCATGGTTGTTTGATTGCTTTGGTGCGAATTGATGAAAGAAAAATTTCGCCGATTCGCGTGTTTAACTTGACTTAACTTTAATTAATGAAAAGGAAATATAAAGATGTCGATTACAAGTGAAGTAAAAAAAGAAATCATAGCTAAATATGGTACCTCTGCAGATGATACCGGTTCTCCGGAAGTTCAGATTGCTATTTGGACTTATCGTATTAACGCTTTGATTGAACATTTCAATGTTCATACAAAAGACTTGCACTCTCGTTTGGGTTTGATGAAGATGGTTAGCCGTCGTCGTCACTTGTTAGACCACTTGAAGAGAACAAGCGAAGAAAGATACCAGAATATCATTAAAAAGCTGGATTTGCGTAAGTAATATTTGGCAAAAAGGGGCTGGGATTGGTTTCGCAGCCCCTAAAAAATCCTGTTTCTGGACAGGTGAGGTTTTATAAAGATGATATAGAGATGAAGAGAAAGGAATAGAATATATGATCGATTTTAAAGTATGCCGCAAAGAGATGGAATGGGGCGGACGTAAATTAGTTTTGGAAACCGGTAAAATTGCCAGACAGGCAACCGGTGCGGTAGTCGCAAGTTATGGAGATACAAAAGTTGTGGCAACAGTTGTTGCTGCAAAAGAGGTTAAAGCTGATCAGGATTTCTTTCCTTTAACAGTAAACTATCAGGAAAAATATTATGCTACCGGTAAAATTCCGGGAGGCTTTAATAAGCGTGAAGGCAAACCTTCTGAACGCGAAATTTTGATTTCTCGTTTGATTGACCGCCCGATTCGTCCGCTGTTTCCGGACGCTTTCAAAAATGAGGTGCAAATTATTTGTACGGTAGTTTCTCACGACCAAAAAAATGATTCTGATGTTTTGGCGATGGTTGCGGCATCTGCAGCTTTGGCTGTTTCCGGTATTCCGTTTATGGGACCGATTGGCGCGGCTAAAGTCGGCTATAAAGATGGTATGTATTTGTTGAACCCAAGCATTGAAGAACAAAAAACTTCTGAGTTGGAATTGACTGTCGCCGGTACAGAAGAAGGTGTTCTGATGGTTGAGTCCGAAGCAAACGAACTTTCAGAAGAAACGATGCTTGGCGCAGTAATGTTTGGTTTTGATAATTTCCAAGCAGTTATTAAAATGATAAAGGATTTAGCTGCCGACGCCGGTAAAGAAAAATGGGATGTTCCGTCATTTCCGCCGGAATATGAGGCTTTGAGCCAACGTATTATGAAAGATTACGGTGACAGATATAATGCGGCTTTCTCTATTATCGACAAACAAGAGCGCGGTACGGTTCTTGGACAATTAGCAGAAGAAGTGAAAGCTTCTATTGATCCTGAAAATGAAGTTGAAAATGCTTTTGTTGCTGATGCCATCGAAAACGTTATGCACCACACAATGCGCGAAAAAGTTCTGTCAACAGGTCATCGTATTGACGGCCGTGACACTAAAACAGTTCGCCCAATTCAGTGTGAAGTCGGTTTTCTGCCGGAAGCACACGGTTCAGCTTTGTTTACTCGTGGCGAAACTCAAGCGATGGTTGCCACAACTTTGGGTACACCTGATGATGCTCAGTTAGTTGACGGTTTGTTTGCCGAATATGATCAGGACTTTATGTTGTTCTATAACTTCCCGCCGTTTTCTGTTGGTGAATGTGGACGTTTGGGCACTCCGGGGCGTCGTGAAATTGGTCACGGTAAATTAGCTTGGAGAGCTATTCACCCGATGTTACCAAAAGATAAAGATACATTCCCGTACACTTTGCGCGTTGTTTCTGATATTATGGAATCAAACGGTTCTTCATCAATGGCCACTGTCTGCGGCACTTGCTTGTCATTAATGGACGCGGGTGTTCCGATGAAAAAGCCGGTTGCCGGTATTGCTATGGGCTTGATTAAAGAAAATGACGGCCGCGTGGCTATCTTAACCGATATTTTGGGTGACGAAGACCACCTTGGCGATATGGATTTCAAAGTTGCCGGAACTAAAGACGGTGTAACCGCTTTGCAAATGGATATCAAAATTACTTCAATTACCAAAGATATTATGAAAAACGCTTTGGCTCAAGCTCACGAAGGACGTATTCATATTTTGGGTGAAATGGCTAAAGCTATTGCCGAACCTCGTTCACAAGTTTCACCAAAAGCACCGCGCATTTTCTCTATGAAGATTCCTGTAGATAAAATTCGTGAAGTTATCGGTACCGGTGGTAAAGTTATTCGTGAAATTATTGAAAAAACAAATACTAAAATTGATATCACTGATGATGGTGTAGTGACAATTGCTTCCAATAACAGTGAAAATTGCGAAGCGGCTATTGATATCATCAATGGTATTGTTGCTGTTCCGGAAGAAGGTAAAATTTACAAAGGCGTAATCACCAAAATTATGGACTTTGGCGCATTTGTTCGTTTCTTGGGACAAACAGAAGGTTTGGTTCATATTTCCGAAGTTAAAAATGAACGTATAGCTTCCGTTTCTGATTTCTATAAAGAAGGTGACACGATTTGGGTTAAATGTATGGGAACAGATAACCGTGGAAAAATCAAGTTGTCCGCTAAGCGTGTAAATCAAGAAACAGGTGAAGATTTAGAAAAATAATTTTCTTTAAATTTGCTATAAAAAGGCTGCCCTCGTCGGCAGCCTTAAAAAAATATTGACAAAAAATATAAAAATGACTATATTAAGTGTAGTGTTAAAATTATTGTTAAATTTAAATTATTTTGGCTATGAATGTTTTTAAAAAATTTTTAGATTGCTTTCTAAAGCCTAAAGAGTGCAGTGTACTTGAAAAAGAGGGTGCTGACATTGTTTTTTATATAAGTGGACGAATCCTGACGCCGCTTGATGTTTTGGAGCCTTTGGCTTCAACTGTGTCTATCGCTGAAGATAAAACCGTAGAAATGTCAATGGACAATATCGAGGTTTTTAATTTATATCGCAAGAAAGATAAATATTTTATCGGAACTTGTTATGTTGTTAAGCGAAACGACAGTTATTATGGCGGTCTTGTGGGTGGAGATGCTATTTTTGTTTGCTCTAAGGACGATTTTGTCTTTGAAAAAACGGATATAGTATCCGTTCCGCTCAAAAAAACGAAAGACGAGAAGTTTACTTTGTTATGCTCTTTGAATATAAAAAATACTCGAATGCATCCTTTGTACATTGAGAAAACGTTTATTTCAAAGCCTGACAAAAAAATAGATGTAGCTGGCTTTACTGAAAATTATCCGTTGGACCAAGCGATTGACTATTGCAGGTTTGCTGGTTTTCTATAGAAATATTTTTTATAAATTCTATTAAAGAGGAGATATTAAAGATATCTCCTCTTTTCATTTAAATTTCAGCTATTCTTACTGGTTTATCATTCAAATTCAATTACAACAATTTCCGGTTTACAATTAAAGCGAATCGGAATCATACTGGTTCCAAGTCCTTTAGAAACAATCATTTTTACTCCATTCTCGTCAAAAAAACCTTCGGCAAACCGCCGTCCGTAATCGGAAGGAACAAGTAACGCTCCTATAAATGGAACTTTAACTTGTCCGCCGTGAGTGTGTCCGGCAAGCACCAAATTTACAGAGTCTGTTATCTCGGGGAAAATATCCGGTGTATGGGTTAAGAGAATACGGGGTTTAGGTGTGTTGTTTAAGGCTTTTTCAGAATCCGCAATTCTGGTTGATTTATCTGCGACTCCGGCAATTGTAATTTGCTTGTTGTTATAATTAATAATGCGATTCTGGTTTTCCAAAATGGTGATTCCGGCATTTTGCAAGGCCTTTTTTGTTTTGGAACCATTGATATACCAGTCATGATTACCCAATACGCCCACAACACCGTATGGAGCGGTCAAGTTGCCCAATTCAGCTGCGATTCGCTCCGGTGGCATAGTGCTTTGTTCGGTATGCCCGTTTAGATAATCTCCTCCCAAAAGAATTAAGTCGCCTTTTTGCTCTTTAATTATTTTCACGATTCGTTTTAGTCTTTTAATATCTTTTTTCCCGATATGAAAATCAGAAGCAAAAACGATTCGCAATCCGGAAAGTTGTTGGTCATTCAGATGATAATGCTTAATTTCCACTAGATTAGGCTCAAGCTTAAAAGCCCAAAACAGACAAGCAAAACTAAATATTAAAAAAGATAAAAATATTAACACTTTTATAGACATATCAAACTCTTAGCATAATAAAAATAAAGTCCCGTCAAAGGCGAGACTTTATAAAAACAGACATCAGTTATTTTGTTGGAGCAACAACCATTGTCATTTGTCGACCTTCCAACTTCATTTCCGAATCGATTCGGCAAAAACCTTCTAAATCTTCAACCAATTGCGAGAGAATTTTTTTACCCATATCATTGGCACTAAGTTCGCGCCCTTTAAAGCGCATAGTGAATTTAACTTTATTTCCTTGTTCCAAAAATTTTTTAGCTTGTTTCACTTTTACTTCATAATCGTGAGTCTCAATCATCGGACGGAGTTTAAGTTCTTTAATTTCCACAACTTTTTGATTTTTCTTGGCTTCATTTTTTCTTTTTTGTTGTTCATATCTATATTTTCCGAAGTCCAAAATCTTACAAACCGGCGGAGTGGCTTGCGGTGATATTTCAATTAAATCCAAACCTTCTTCTTCAGCCAAAGCCAATGCTTCACGAATCGAAACAACGCCGCGGTTTTCATTATTGGCATCAATCAAGCGAACCTGTTTAGCTTTAATATTTTCATTAATGTTTGGTCCGTCATCATCATTATGTAATTGAGTTTCGCTCATTTAGAATCCTTATTCCTCCAAAAGTTATAATTTACAACTGATATAATATAGAACATTACAGCAGAATCAAGAATAAAAACGATTCTGTTTTAATATTTTATGCGTGTTGCGGTTACATTTCCGAATCTATGATGCGCAAATATTCAAAAAATCATTTTAAGTTATATGCAGATGGGCTTTATGTTGCCATATATATAATAAGTGTAAAATAAATACCGCTAAAAAATAAGAATAAAATATTTTTAAAAAAAGTTGTCTTGAAAGTGTGTTTGTGGATAAAATATATAACATTTTGTATTTACAAATAAATGTCATATTGAAAATTACGGTAAAGAGAATAAAATAAGTTTGTTTCAAAAAAAAATGAAAAAAATGAAAAAAATGTGTTGACTTTGGAAAAGGATTATTCTATACAGTCAATCACCGGC
>CAKQLF010000005.1 GCA_934254585.1 uncultured Alphaproteobacteria bacterium
TTTTACATTATAGATGTGTTTGATGTTTATCTGAATGGTTGCTATCGTTTGCGAAAACTTATTTTTGCTTCTAAATATCAAAATGAATGTGATGTCGTGCTTCTTTTGCCACTTGCTTTATTTTTTGATTAGAACAATGCTGAGGTTCTTTTAAGAGTTTTTTTGCTTTATTCTGTTTTTTATGGTATATACGAACTAAATGGTAACAATATAAGGTCTGTGAAAATGCAAAAAATTTGGCAACAAGCGAAACGTATAATAATTTTTTTAAGTCTTTGGGCTATCGTAACAGTTTTGACAACTAGTGCTGTTTTTGCATTATTTAATTATTTTGCCAGTGATGAGCAAAGAACGCTGTTTAAAAATATGAAACTTGAAGCATATTTAAGCGATTTGAGCTTTGTCAGCTTCTTAATACTCTATATATTAGGTGTGCCATTCTTAAGAAAATACATCAAAAATAATTGGCTGTTCACGCTTGCTTGCGTTATTACCTATCTTCTAATTTTTATAATCCTATTCTTAATCTAATTCTTTCGTTTGTCGCCGATTTTGTCACTCCGTGGCAAAGCTATAAAATACTTTTCATTAGTATATATTATTCCCTGATATGACTAAAAAAGTGCAGTGTTCTTGTGTACATATCTTACAGTTATTTATAATTTCAGTTATATTATATGTTGTTAAATATTGGCATTCTGGTACTGCTTCTAGATAGTCAGGAGGAAGGTTTTTTCCACATATACGGTATTTCCAATTATTCCAGCAATTTTTTCCAGTGCAAAAAGTAACAGTCCAGATAGAAGTTACATCTAATGGCAAATGTAATAAATCTTTACATGTCTGTAATGCGTTATGACTAGGATTTGTATCAAATTGAAAATGTGGTCTTATCCAATTATTCCAAGTGCTGACATAAGCACTAACTTTATTACCAAATATATCTCGATTATTTTTATCAAGCATATCAGGAGGTAAAGCTCCGACCGATTTCAATAATGGTAGAATATCATCACTTCCTTGGTTTGTATATTTCGTTTGGTTCTTGTATAAATCTATAATTGAAAATGATAGCGTTTCTATTTGTTGTAGCCATTTGTTGCGTTTGAATTTTTCCATAGCTTTTGAGTAGCCTGCAATACCACTTACGCTCAATACTCCAATAATAGCAAGCACGCCCAACATTTCAATCATTGACCGCCCGTTTTCAAAATTCTTATACATATTTCTAACTCCGTAAATTGTTACATAAAAAATAAAACCCGCTATAAAGGCGGGCGGATGTTCGAAAACCGTGAAATATATGTATAAAACGGCTCGGCCTATTTGGCATAAAGCCTTATTTAGCCGACATCCATCCCAATTGAACAGAAGTCGGCATACAGATATTTAAGTCGATTATGCTTAAAGCGACTACATATATTTCAAAGGGTTTTCGAAGCCCTAAAAGCACTATTGCACTTTCAAAAACAGAATAACGGCAATAGCTTTTATTGTAAAGACATTTTTATTTTTTTTAAAGGCAGAAACAAAGTAGCATTATAAAGTCTGTTTTCACTTGCTTACTTGTGATAAATTTTAGGTTAGGGTTGTTTATAATATTATATCGCATATAATATTTTCTAAACTAAGCCGTTATTGGGAGATTGTTATGTTAACATTTATGCGCAATATATTTCGGAACAAAAATAATGGTGAAAATATATTTTTGTGGAGTGCTTGGGGAATATTTTTCTTTTTAGTCATAAAAGCATCTATTCACTGGACCAATGGAATAAGTGACACCATAGAACATCTGCAAGCTGCTTGGTTTGTCGGCACGGGCAAAGTGCCGTATAGAGATTTTTTTGAACATCATAATTCTCTTTTGTGGTATATTTTAGCTCCGATTGTTAAGCTTTTTGCTTATAACGCTAATATTATTTACGTTGCCAAAATCTTAGCGGTTATATTATATTTTTTCTGTTTTGGTTTGATGTATCATATTATATCCAAACATCTGGCAAACAAGCAAATTGCCAAACTTTCTCTTATATATTTAATGATTTTGCCGATAGTCAGCGGGCTTATCAACATCAGACCCGATGTATTTATGCTGCTCTGCAATCTTTTAAGCTTGAATTATTTCTATAATTATCTGGATAACAAACGCCGCCGAGATTTAATTATTTCTTATGTGTTGTTAAGTGTTTCTTTTTTATTTTTACAGAAAAGTTTGGTGTTTATTTTGGGTTTCGGTTTGGGCAATCTTTATATGTTATATAAAAGAAGAGTGGCTTGGAAAGATTGTTTGATTGCCGGTTTTGTTGCCATAATTCCCTTGGTTTTGTTCGCATATTATCTTTATGTCACCAACTCTTTTGCCGACTACTATTTTTACAACTTTGTATTTAACTTTCAGCTTAGGGAATATTTCGGAAATATACGCTGGGATAAGAATTTACATATTTATGCCTTATTGAGTTTACTTATTTATGTTCGCTTTTTGCGCTCAGATGATAAGAACTTGTTTTTGGCAATAATTGTAGCCGCACAAGCTTTGTCTTTGTGGTATTTTGCGCCGTATTCACATTATTTTGTATCATATTTTGTATTTAGTGCCGTGGGAGGAGGATATTTGTTTCAGAAATTAGGCAAATTATTTCCCGATATTTCGTGTTATGTGTGTGTTTTTGTAATTTTATTGACATTTTATAATATTTATAATCGAAAAGATGATGGTTTTTTGCAAACCATTGAAAATGCAAAATATTTGGCAAATCCTCAATTAAAAGTGCTGTCCTTAAATGGTGGTTGTATTTATTGTCAGCCGGTGCAATATCATTGGTTTTTCTATGGTGTGGCGGCTGTAGTTGATGATTTATACAACAAAAAAGGAGATGAGCCCAATCAATTAATTGCCTCGCAAAAAGCCGATGTGGTTTTTATTCCGGATAGTGGCTCTTTCGAACTTATGTATCCGCATAATTATAACGTGCTGCGACGGCTCTTTTGGCGTTCCATACAAAAATATAATGAAGGTAATGAGCTTAATTTTAATTTGAAATATTGGAAAATAGACCATAGTTTGTTGAAAGAGAATTACGAAGAAATAAAAATAAAGAATGGTGGAACTATGTGGAAAAGAAAAAACACGTCCTTGCCGGCAATTTCAAAATAAAACGGATAGGGATATAAAATAAAAAAAAGCACGGAAGATGATGTTCCGTGCCTTGAAAACAGCAGGTTTTCTTAGTGAAATTTCCACGCAATAGCGCATTGATTGCCTTCGTTGCACTGACAACCCGCCACCGCTTCATTAACCGGCATTGGAACGGAAATATCTGTTCCGCCCGGGCACGCGTGTGTAGTGTTTGTGTTCTGGTGGCCACCACCACATCCGACATCGTAAGTATTATTTTCAAAGACACCGGCAAGATCTTCAGAAGATGTGCCTAGAGCACCATTTTGCACTTTTACCACAATCAAACCGGAAGAATAACTGGAGCCCCAGTCGTTAGTGGCCAGAGTAATGCAGGCTTCTTTAGAAAGTCCGTTAAAAGATAATACAAAAGCCGTTTGTTCCGTATCAGCACTATTGGCCTTGGCCGCGCCGACAAAAACACTTCCGTTAAAGGAGTTTGTTAAAGAGCTGTAATTACCGTTGTTATCTCTGACAACCAACTCATCAGGAATGATGCCCATACTGACGGCACTTTCATTGTTCAATCCGGTGAATTTTTTTTGCTGAGCATACATAGTGCGAATATTGGCTATAATCATTGAAGCGTTGTCGGCAATTTGGTTGGTTTTAAATTTATTCATAGCTTTAGAATAACCGGCGATACCACCTACGGACAGCACACCGATAATGGCAAGTACGCCTAACATTTCGATCATAGAACGACCGGATTCATTTATTATCATTGTTTTTCTCCTAACAAAAAATAAAGTATAATTATATTTGGCCAAGACCCCCTAAACCTCGCCGGAAATTGGTATAAAACCTATTTCTTTCTATTTAATTAATATCATAAAAATTACTTTTTCTCAATAAGCCGGTAGTTATATTACCTGATTTTGCCAAAACGAGCTGAAAAAACAGAAAATATGTTTTCAACCAGATATTTAAATATATAGAAAGTAGTAGTGTGGTCAGACTTTAATTCATTTTTTCGATATAATTTACTTATAAATTTATGCTTGTATCTTAAAGTTAGTTTGATAATTGCCAAATCTGCGGATAGATTATCTCCCAACCGGAGTTGTGCGTGGCGTTGGGTAGAACAGTCAGCAATCTGGAATTTTCTACAAATTCTTCAATCAGTTGCGGCGGAATAATTTCATCGTTTTCACCCGCATAATGATGTTGCGGAATTTGCAAAAACTGCGAACGATAATTTTCTAAGTTCAGCGATTCGTTCAAGGGTGGAAGGTGGTGATATTCAGTCCATTTGAGATGGTCTAAGTTGCCGCCGACAGTGATAATTTTGATAACATTTAAGCCTTGCTTGGCGGTAGAAATCAAACCGGCAATCTGTGCTCCGCCGGAAAATCCGATTAAAATAATTCGATGCTTGCCGGCAATTTGTTGAACTGCTTCAAACTCGCTGTTGACGATTTCGGGGGCAAAACGGGCGGTAGTCCAGTGGCGAGGAGCGCAAATCTGACTTTTTATATATTGGCAAGGGCGAGCCAAATAAACCACGTTTTCCGACTTGTCGCCAAAAGCAATTTCCCGCATTAAACGACCGCGCGGTGTCGGGTCTTGCGAGGGATAGCCATAGGCATTAAACGCGTGGCCGTCACCTTCGATATATATTTTATACACGCCGGTGGGATTGGTTATTTTTTGCCAACTGGCTAAAGTAAAATCACGGGTTTGTATTTCGGAATAAACAAAATCGGGCGGAACCGTGACACCGGAGCAGCTCCAAAGAAAAAGTACCGAAATTAAAAGTATCTTTATTTTTTTCATTCTGTCAGTATAGTCAAACAGGCAAAAAATGCAAAGATATTTTTACTGAACTTAAAATGTGACAAAAAACTTGCGTTTTTTACAAGAATATCCTAAGTTATTAATTAGTGAAAAAAGGATTGAAAAATGCAATATAAAATGGAGTTGAGCGAGTTTTCGTTTAATAAAATAAAAGCCGGTCGCAAAGTCGATGTGCGCCTATTTGATAAAAAACGTCAGAGCTTGAAAATAGGCGATGTTATTGAGTATGAAAATCTCAATAATCCTCGTGAACGAATGGTTTGTTTGGTGTTGGGAACGGCGGTTTTTGAGAACTTCAGCAATATGGTGGACTGTTTGACGCCCCAAATGTTGGGTTATACCAACAAAGAAGAAGTGATATTAAGACTTAATCGCGCTTATTCTGTGGAACAACAAAAAGATTTTAACGTTATGGCGATTTTCTTGCGCAACATTACTCCTTCGCTGTCTTTAACCCGTGAAGCCAATTACGAACGCTGAGCGGATTTTTTCAAAATCTTTAGAATATCTTAAAGAAAACGCATTATACTTGTATAAAAAAGACAAAATTCGTCTAAAATTGCTTGCATTTTTAGACAGAATAGTGTAATCTATCATAAAATAACAGTAATAGGAGCGATATTATGTTTGAATTTGAAAAAGAATTATCCGGAGCGAGAAATAATATTGAGTTTCAGAATTTCGTTAAAGAAGTTTGGAAACGCGATATCAGCAGCGTGCAAGATTACGAGCTTACTGGAATGTTTTATCAATTTAGCGTTCGCAATTCAAATATAAAAGAAGAAAACGCCAACAGAATGATAGATGCAATCCAAAATATGCATAAAGGCAACGGCAGTGAAGATAGAAACGTTGAACTTGCCGGAATTTATTATCCGAACAAAAAATATTCGGAACTGACAACAGATGAAAAAGCCTTTATTGCCAATGTGGACTATGAAGTTTATAAAAATAATGTTACTCTGGAAAACATAAAGTCTTCGCTCGAAAGTCAAAAAACTTCATTACAAAGCACTGAAAACGGCGGAATTACAAATACCGAAAATGATTTGGAAAAAGATGAAGATCGGTTAAAAGATATTAGGTCATATCTGAACACGCAGGAGCAGGAACACCCTCAAGACGCTCAAGTGAAAAATTCTGAAGAGCAGACAGCGGAGCAAAACGATGATTTTTCCTCCTTTTCCGATAACAATAATGCAACTCATGTTGACAGTGAAACCGCTGTTTTTCATACGGATGAATATAAAGACAATAAAGCCGAGCCGAATACCTTAAAAACGCAGTCGGAAAATAATCCTCCTAAAGATCCTGAAGAAAATAACGTCAAGACACAGAATGGTGAAGAAGAATTTCGTTTGCGTAGTGCAAGATCCGATGAAAACGAATTTTTGTTGGATACTATGCGTTTGGCTTCTTTGTATGAAATGAAAAAAGTCTCCGACGATGAAATTGCTGACGTGACACCTGAAAAAGCCATCAGCGTGCTGAATGACAAGTTGCCGAAACTTTCGGATAAAGAACTGGCAGAGCTCGAAACCAGAATGACCGACAAAATGGTGGAAAATGACGAAGTTTTTTCTATTATTCCGCCGTCATCTTTGGCTAAAGCCTACACCGGTTTAGATGAACGCATTGCTCAAGAAAAAGATGATGCAAAAAAACAAGATCTTATGGCTAAAAAAGAAAAAATTGGTGCCAGAATGACCCAGTTGACAGAAATGTTAGCCGATAAACAACAAACAAATGATGACTTGTTTTTTGCGGATAAAACCAACATTGCCGATGTTTATGACGGTTATGTCGAAATGTATGATGCGTTGGATAAAAATTGGCGTAGTCCGCGCGATGGCGGGCCATTGGCGCAAAAAATGCGACAAGGCGAGTATATGCTCCGCGAAGAGTTCGACAAATATAAAGATGAGTGGAACATAAAGAATGTTAAATCGGAAGATGCCGACAAGCTGCAGAAACGTTATGAAGACTTAAACAAAAAGCTGGAAGGTGTTGCGATTGATGATGACACGGCGAAACTAGTCAGCAACTTTAAGTTCTTAGATGCCGAAGGAAAAGTAGAGCCGCAGTTTGTGGATAAAAACGGCAATCAAAGCGATGTTTATACCGAGGGCGCAAAGGTTATTGAAGGTAGTAAGCTTGATATTTCGATTCGTTTGGCTAAGCAAAATATCTTGTTGGAAAATATCGGTACAGATACCGAATTTAATGCCCAAGATTTGCAAAAAGAACTGGCCGAAAGATTGCCGGAAACTTTATATGCCGAACACGTTGCTTCTCAAGTTGGCAAAGGTGCGTTGGAACATCCTAAACAATTTACCGATACAAAGTTTTTGAACCAGTTTAAAGCCGACTTGGCGAACCCTGATAAAAGAATGGAAATCAACGACACTGCGTTTGCCGCCAGTGTTGATAACGCTGTAAACGCTACTGCCGGCTATGCCAGTGCTTTGGCGCAAACTGTCGGCCGCGACAAACAAGTGGCAATGTCGGTGTTCAACCCGATTCAGGACTTGGATAAACGCACAAATGGTCGATTCGAAAATAACACAAGCAAAAAAGCCGTTCGTATCGAAATGTTAAAGCGTTCGGTCAAAGGTGCCGCCTCGGCGTTTTTGGTTTCGGGTGCAATAACAACTCTGGGAACAATGGCTTCTGCCGATGCCGGTTTAACCGCTGCCACATTTGGTTTGAACAAAATGGCCGGTATGGCTATTGGTACGGCTTTGGCTGTGGGAATGACAATTAAGCAAATTCACAGTTGGCGCAAACAACAAAAGAAAGAAGGTAAGCCGGCGGGATTAAAATCATTATTAAAAGATCGTAAAATGATGATGACTATGGCGACAACCGCTTTGGGCGCAACAGCTTTAGGTTTTGCCGCAACCGGTAACCCAGGGGTGGCAACATCTCTCGGTATGGGCGCATTGGCATTGGGTACGGCAAACGGAATAATCTCCAACTATGCCGACGCACGCCAAGGAGGTTTGGGCAAGTTTGAAGCCGCCGGATGGGCAGGGTTGCAGGCTTTGTCAAACATTGCCGGAGCTTATGCAGGCCGCGTGACGGCAAATACGGCAATTAACGCTTGGAATCACAGCCATCCGGACAGTGAACTGTTTCAACACAAAGAACAAGAAGTGATTAACCGTCGGGAAATTGTATATGATGACGGAGTAAAAGAACAAGCTAAAGCCACAGTTGGCAAATGGTATGCCGGTCACGAAGATTTGCTGCAACAGCGTGTCGATGAAATTAATCAATATAATCAGGCCAATGGCACTCATATTGATCCGTATCGTTATTTGATGGCGGCGCATGACGCCGGTGCGTTGGCTCCGGATAATATGACTCTGCACAACCAAGGGGCTCCTGATGTGGCCTCTCACGGAAACCATATGGTTTTGGGTGCGGGATGGAGTCAGGAAACCGGAATTTCTCAAGACACGGTTGGCGCGTTGGCTCAATCGGTTGGCAATGACGGACACGTTAATATCACTCCGGCTTCGGTAAATGCTTTTCAACAAATCGACGGACATATAAATGGCTATAATCAGGTTGGTTTTGTGAGCGGAGCACCATACCAAAACGATGGCGTATTGGATTCGAATGCCTCACAAAATGATGCCGGACGTTTTGTTCAAGACAAAGCGGGCGACCGTTACACAACTTATGCCGATGGCGATAGCCCGTATAAGGAAATAAATATCCGCACCACAACAACCCATATGGTAGACAATCCGCGGGTAGATGGCGTTGGTATGTTTGGAGTGATGGGCAACTTCTTGGGAGTTAAAGAACTTAAAAAACGTGTAGGTGCTTTGTTGGATAAAGTTATCAAGAAAAACAAACCGGTTCAAGTCGATGTCACACCGCCTCCGCCGCCGGCTCCAACCCCAACTCCAACCCCGACGCCGTCTCAAACACCGGTTCAAGCTCCGACACCGACTCCAACTCCTAATCCAAAACCGCAAGAGAATAAAACGGAAAAGACTCAGAATTTGTTGGCAGAGGAATATAAAATTGTTTACGGGGTTGCTCCGGATAAAGAGTCTAAGCATTATAAAGATTATGTGGAACGGGTTGAAGAAGAACGTAAAACTTCGGCGGCAAACAAAACTATGGATGACTTTTTGTCAGATAGACGCGAAAAGTTGGATAAGATTATTTTGGATAATATAGGTGACACCCACAGAACAGACATTGGTTCAACCGTAAATAACGATAAAGACGGCGTGAAAAGCAGAAGTGAATATATTGCCAAACAAGCTCGAGATTCTCGAAGCACAACCGCGGTGGTGTCAAACATTCGCCAAAGTTTGATGCAGAGTAATTTGAGCAGCGATAACTATAACCACAAAGTTACTTTGAGCCACTTTACCAAATATGCGGAACACGCTGTAAAACAGGATTATGTGGCTTCCGATGCTTCTCGGGATATTTCACTTAATCCGCAGCTTAAAGAAAAATATAAAAAAGGTGACAGCAAAGTCGCAGTTGTGGATTTGAACGCTTATTTGGTTGAAGGCAAAACTTTGGAGCAATCCTCACAACAGGTTAGCGGCAAAGATGCCAGACAAGCAATGCAGCAAGTTAGAAAAAATAATTTTGCTGACAATAGCAGAAGATAATCTTACATAGATTTAATACAGTGTCGAATGATTAAAATTCGGCACTGTTTTTTTATTTTGCTAACAAACTTTTTACTCTCTTTGCGTATGCTGATGAAAAAAGGAGCGGAAATGAAAATATTGTCCTTTGATATCGGTGGCACGAAGATTTCTTCGGCAATTGTGTTGGCTGACGGGCAGTTGGCGGAAAATGTGCTCACAATTAAAACCCCAAGCACTGCTCAAGAAATTGAAGAGTTTTTGCAAAAACGGATTTCACAAACTGAGTTTGATGGTTTGGCCGTGGCAACTGCCGGAGTTGTTTGGGATGAAAAATTGGTGGCTAAACCCCATAATTTGCCTGAAGGGTATGAAAATATAAAGTTTCATAATCTGTGTCATAAGCCGGTGTTGGTGGAAAATGATGCTAATTCGGCCTTGTGGGCGGAATACAAATCAGGTGTGCTGAAAGGTGCGTCGCAAGCGGTTATGCTGACTCTTGGAACCGGTGTCGGCTGTGGAATTATTTGCAATGGCCGAATGTTACGCGGTAAAATCGGGGCGGCCGGCGAACTTCCGTTTTTAATTTCGGGTAAAGATTTTGCGGCTTTGGCAAAACAAAACGGCCTTGCGGAATCAGATTGTTTTTCTCTTTATAAAATGAAAAAAGAACATAACAAAGCGGCGGAAGAAGTTTATAGAGAATGGCAAAACAGGTTGGTTGACGGAATTTCATTGCTTAATGATATATTAGACACCGAAATAGTGGCACTTTCCGGAAGTCTGGCGAAAATTGTTGATTATTCGGCTGTCGAAAAAGAAGTCAATGCCCGCGGCTATCACAATCCTCTGCAACTGAAAATGGCGCGAACCGAAGCTGACGCCGGATTAATCGGAGCCGCATTGCTGCTGAAAGATAAAATAAATGAATGAATGGCGGATAATCGGTAATATGACCGGAAATTCTATGGATGCCATAGATGTAGTGCTGACCGAATTTAAAAATGACGTAATTAAAGATGTCTGCAGTCTTAGTATTCCCTATTCTTTGACGCAAAAAAAGAGAATTGATGCTTTGCGTAATCGGGTGATAAACCAAAAAATTGCCGCTAAGGATTTAGTCAAAGATAAAGATTTTCTGCAAATCCACAATGAATATATTATTGGAGTGGCTCAGGCGGTAAACAAGCTGTGCCAAACGTATGACATAAAAAAAGAGAGTGTACAAGCCATCGGTTTTCACGGTAAAACCTTAGACCATAATCCGCCTTCATTAGCCAAGATTAATAAAACAAGGCCTTTCACCACCCAAATGGGATCAGCGCAAATGTTAGCCGATTTGACAGAAATTCCGGTTATTAGCGATTTTCGTTCTGATTTGATTATGGCCGGTTTTGAGGGGGCTCCTTTGGCCGCGCCGCACAATGCGCATATTTCAGAACAAGAAGGTGACGGCTGCTACATTAACGCCGGAAATACTTCTAATTTGGCTTGGATAAAAAATGGTCAAGCCGTTTTGAGTTGGGATGCCGGACCATTTAACGAATATGTTGATAATTTTGTGCTACGTTATAAGAATGTCAATATGGATAGAAACGCGCATTGGGGGAAACAGGGCGAACTGTTGCCGCGTTTCTTGGCTCGTTTGTTTGCCATCGGACAAAACTTTTATGAACTGACACCGCCCAAATCAGGAGATCCGGCAATTTATAACACTTCTGCATTGTTTGCGGAAATAGAAAATACTTATGGCAATCCGGCGGCAGATGAAAAAACATTTTGTAATATTTTACATACTCTGGAGTTTTTTTCCGGATATTTGGCGGCTTACGCTGCAGCTTCAACCCCGCAAGAAATAGAAATAACACCTCGTTTTATTTTGTTTGGCGGCGGTTGGAAAAATCAGTTGTCCAGACAAAGTTTTCAAGATGTTCTCGAAAATAAGTCATATATTTTGCCGCAGCATAAACAACTGTTTATTAAGTTTCAAAATAGATTGAGTGTTAAACCGGAAATAAAATATTCTGAATTTGGTGAATTTATGGAGGCGCGTCTTTTCGCTGATTTAGCTCGCTATTATCTGGAGGGTAAAAGTTGGGAGTTGCCTGAATTGAAAAATTATGCTAAAAAAATGGTATTAGGTACTATTCGCCGTCCTCACGCCGCGCCTGTCGATGATTTTTTAAGTCGTGCCGCTCGCGGTTGGGAAAATAAGGAGATTTGAAATGAAAAAAATTATATTGCTGTTTTTCATGTGTCTGTTAAGTCAAAATGTTTCGGCTCAAATGTCGGATACTATGGGGGCTTTGTTAATTGACGGAGAACTTTCGACACAGGGATATCAGGCTGTGGGGCAGGGGCAAAACGCGATGAAACGTATGCGCTTTCAGCAGGATATAGGTAATTTGGTTGCGGAAATACAAACAACTTATTTTGGCAATTATGCCGGACTTAGTAAGGAAAGTCTTGGATTCTCAGGCTTTCCGGACATTAATTGGAATGTTGGAGCAGATAACTCGGGCGGTTTCTATATTATGTTCACGGGGCTTAGCGGAAACTATTGTTTCTTATGCCAAAACGGTACCGGTGCACATCGAGTAGAAATTAATGGCGGAAAAAACTGTCAGACGCAGGGAAATCAGGTTAAGCTGTTTTTTTAGCCAGATTAAGCAATTCGTCTCGGTTTAAGTTGAAATTACTGTCAATCCATTGTTGTTCTAAGCTGTCTAGAACACGTCCGACTTTTTCACCAGAGGCTAATTCGTGGTCAATTAAATCCCGTCCGCGCAACGGAAAAATAGGAACAATTGCGTCTTCAACTTCTTGTAAAACGTTGCCAACTTTAGAACTGTCGATGTTGTAAATCGCTGCTGTCAGCAAAATTTTATCAAGACAAAAGGTTTTTCCGTAACGATAAATAAAGCGTAAACGTTGGGTCGACGTGGATATGTTTTCCGGTGTCAGATTTATTTTAGACCAGTTAATAAACGTTTCCTTTTGTTTTTTAGAAAAACGTAAAGTGCGGGCAATATTTTCGGCGGTTGACGGATTCGGCTGATAGAGAACAAAAAGCCGACGTAAAAAATTACCTTCATAACGCATATCCTGCACCAGTTCGGTTAAACGCGCCAATGCTTCAAAATGGGTCGATTTCGGTAAGAAATAGCCCAAAATATCATTTTCAAAAATAATTTCCATAGTTTGAGCCGCTTTTGGGGTGATTAAAAGCTTAAATAACTCGTCACGAACTCGTTCAATGGAGATTGTGCGTAATCCGTCTTTGTTGGCAACACAGGCATTTAAAGCAGCTTTATCTATCGGGGTTTTGCCGAAAATGGAATAGAAACGGAAAAAACGCATAATACGCAAATAATCTTCTTTTATCCGTTCTTCCGGATTCCCGATAAACCGCACAATACCGTTTTCCAAGTCGCTGATACCATTGTAATAATCGAAAACATTGCCGTTTAGGTCGGCATAAACCGCATTAATGGTTAGGTCACGGCGGGAAGCATCGACACCCCAATCATCGGTAAACTCTACAACCGCGTGTCGTCCGTCGGTTTTAACATCACGCCGCAATGAGGTCACTTCAAGCACCTGATTATCCATAATCACGCCGATTGTCCCGAATTTTAAACCGATTGGAACGGTTTTCAGACCATAATCCTGACAGGCCTCAACCAATTCATCGGGAGATAAGTCAGTGGCCAAATCCAAATCAAAATTGTTATGGCGTCCCGCTAAGATATCACGCACCGCACCTCCGACAAAGCGCAAAGTGCCGCCGTGAGATTCTACAGCGTCAAAAAGGCGATAAATTCGTTTAGAAGTTAAAATTTTTGTAACATCTAAAAAATTCGGTTTCATCATAACTGGAAAATTCCTCTTGTAATTTTTTTAGTTTTTTAATAGTTTATATATAATTTTTTGCTACAATCCAAGCAAAATTTAAGTATATAAGGATAAAAAAGAATGTTAAAATATTTATTGGTTTTAAGTGGCTTGTTAATATCGGTTGCGGCAAACGCCGCGGAAAAACCAAAGGTTTTGGGTGAATATGGCGATTGGACGGCTTGGACTTATAACGACCGCGGTAATTTGATTTGCTATATGTCTTCGACTCCGAAAAAAGATGAAGGAAAATACACAAAACGCGGTGATATTTATACCATTATTACCCATCGTCCGGCTGAAAAAACTTTTGACGAGGTTAGTTTTGTTGCCGGATACAGCTTTGATACAAAGGCTCCGTTTACCATAAAAATAGGCGATAAGGTTTTCAAAAATACCTTTACGGAAGGAACAAAGGGTTGGATGGTTAACACTCAGGAAGACCGAAATTTAATTGCGGCTATGAAGCGCGGTGATCGTATGTTGGTTGATGGAAAATCAAGCCGCGGAACCACTACCAAGGACACATATTCCTTGAAAGGTTTTTCAAGTGCATATCAGGCAATTTCTGCTAAATGTAAGAAAAGATAGCTTATGACTGAAAAATTAGAATTAATCGGTTTAAGCAAAACCGAATTGCAAGAAGCTCTGACGAAAATAGGCGAAAAGCCGTTTCGCGCCAAACAGTTATGGCAATGGCTGTATTATTTCGGTGAAACCGATTTTTCTAAGATGAGTAATCTATCTAAAGAGTTGCGGCAAAAATTGGCCGAAAACTTTACTGTCAGCCGGCCTAAAATTGTGGCCGAGCAACTTTCCAGCGACAAAACTCGCAAATGGCTTTTGGAGTTTAAAGACGGTCAACGGGTGGAAATGGTTTATATTCCCGAAGAAGACCGCGGTGCGGTTTGCATTTCAACTCAAGTCGGTTGCGCGGTGGGATGTCGTTTCTGTCACACGGGAAGCCAAAAATTGACCCGTAACCTGACTGCAGGTGAAATTGTTAGCGAATTTATGGTGGCTCGTGATACTTATGGTGAATGGCCTAGCCCGACAAATGAAACGCGCTATCTCTCAAATATTGTGGTTATGGGAATGGGTGAGCCTTTGCATAATATGGAAAACACCGTAAAAGCTTTGCAGATTCTGACAGATGGCGATGGCATAGCTATTTCTCGTCGCCGAGTGACAATGTCAACTTCGGGGATTGCTCCTAAAATTTTACCGGCTTTGCAGCAAACCGGCGTGCGTTTGGCGGTTTCGTTGCACGCTCCAAACAACGAGATTCGCTCACAAATAATGCCGATTAACAATCGTTATCCGCTTGAAGAAGTTATGGAAGCTTGCCGTGCTTATCAATCCGGTGACGGCAGCCGTTATATTACGTTTGAATACCTGTTGCTTAATGGTTTGAATGACAGTTTGGACTGCGCCCGTGAGTTAGTTAATTTAATGAAAAAGTATCAATTACGCGCCAGTTTTAATTTGATTCCGTTTAATCCGTGGCCGGGGTGTTCGTTTGCGCCGAGTTCAAATAATCGGGTACACGCTTTTGCTAAGGAATTGGAAAAGGCCGGTTTTGCCGCTCCGGTTCGCGTGGCTCGCGGACAAGATATTTTGGCGGCTTGCGGACAGCTGAAATCTAAAAAAGACGAAGAAATTAAACAAAATTCTAAATGATGCCCATTTTTTGCGCCGTGATAACCGCTTGAGTGCGGTTGCTAACGTGTAAAGAGCGTAAAAGGGCATTAATGTGTAGTTTAACAGTGGATTCGGAAACTCCGATATCATAAGCAATTTGTTTATTTGATTTTCCTTGGGCAATCAGGTCTAAAACTTGGGCTTGCCTATGGGTTAATATTTTGATTCCCCCGCTTTTACCGCTTAAATTATTTATGGGAACGATATCAGCCGTCACCGGCGGAATATAAGTTTCGCCATTTAAAATCAATTGCAGGGCGTTGGAAAATGTTTTTATTTCGGCTGTCTTGGGGATATATCCGTCAGCACCGGCGTTTAAAATCAATTTAATCGTACGATTGTCTTCTGTGGCAGATAAAACTGCAATTTTAGCTTTAGGCACATTTTCGCGGATTTCTTTTAAGGCTTCTTGCCAGTTCATATCCTGCATTTCCACATCCAGAATAATTAAATCGATGTCTTTATCTTGATTTAAGTTTTTTAGAATTAGCTGAAAACCGGAAAATTGTCTGATATCTGCATCGGGAATAATTTCTTTTAGGCGAAAGCTTAGTCCATCGCGAAAAAGAGCTTGATTATCAGCAATTAGAATTTTCATTATCCAATCTCCTTTAATATTAAGCAAAATCCAATTGAAAAGATATATATGGCTGTTCTGCGTAATTTAAAGAGCTTGCGCGAATAAAAATTTATTTTTTATGCGGCAGTTCAAGATAGTTTACACCGGCTTCGGCAAACATTTGCGCCGAATAGTTCAGTTTGTCGCGCCAAGTGTTTTTAGGGTCATTCTCATTAGGAATATATTCATAAGTTATAACCTCTTTGATTCCGGCCTGAATAATGGCTCTGGCGCAATCGGTGCAAGGAGTCAATGTGCAAAAAATTGTGCAGCCTTTTAATTGAGTGCCGGTGAGACAAGCATTGTAAATGGCGTTGCGTTCGGCGTGTTCAAAAAAATCATATTTAGTAGGGCGTTCCATACGTTCTGGAATATCATCGGCCACGCCGCGTACTAATCCGTTATATCCCGTGGCGCGTATTTCTTTGTCCGGACCTACCACAACCGCTCCGGTTTTGGTTGAAGGGTCTTTTGACCAACCGGAAACTAAAGTTGCTAATTCTAAAAAACGATAATTCCATTTTTCCGAAAACATAAATTTCTCCCCAAAAACTGTGTAACACAAAGATACTATATCAAAACTTATTATTATATTCAATAGATTATTAACTTGACAAAAAATGCTGTTTGCCTTAAAATTTATATATAAAATAATTATTTACCTTAAATTAGTTTGTCTATGAAAAAGTATTATTTTTTTATGTCTTTATTAGCAGCATTGTTTGCTTGTTATTGTCTGATGTTGTTCTGTTTGCCAAAACTGATTCCGTTTTCTTGCGGATGTACGTTGTTGCCGATGTTTTTGACTTTGGTATTTGTGGCAATCGCTAAAGGTATGGCGGAGCACCCTATGGAAAAGACACCGAGATGCCGTATACTTGGGGTTGGACTTGTAGCCGCGTTGGGTTTATTTTTGATAATATTTGAAATAAACGCCATTAGCGGGAAAGAATTTACACAGCTTACACTTGTGTCGCCTTTGCTGTTTTCTATTATTTTTCTCTTGTTTACCGGCTTTTTGTTGATTGGGTACTTGGAGATAAAATCGAAAAGACATCTGATGACACCGAAAGAGTTGTGTTTGGCATCGGCTTTTATTCGGGCCGGAATGTTGGCTAATTTACTGGGATTGATAGCTAATATTGCAATGTTTTTTTTAGTTTGAAATTCAAAAGCTGTGGTTGATTTTTTAGCCACGGCTTTTTTTTGTTGTATAATCATAAAAATATTGATATACTGAAAATGGTTTAATTAAGTATTATAGAGAAAATTTTGTTTACATATTTTGTTGCAAGTTTTGTAGTCTTTCTTTTTTTAGAGATAGAACTCTGTTTTACTTAATATTTTAATTAACTTAGTGTTTTACTCTTTAAAATTTTTGATTATGCATTTTATAGTTGACCCGGTTATTTATACTATCTGTATGGTCTTTGTTGTATGCTTTATTGGTCACTTCTTATTCCATATCTTATATATTTATGATGAGTTCAAGGAATACAAACGTTGTGGTCTTAAACTGGATTGGACATGGTTTGTTCAGGTAATTTTTATATTGGCAACTATCCTGTCGATTGTCTATTTGTTTTGGATAAACCCAATTACAATAACAATTTCGCACTAAAATGTTTTAGCTTGCAAAAGTGTCGCGGTTAATTTTTCAAAATGTAAATTTTGATGAATTGCCGCGATATTTTTTTGCCTTAAAATAAACTCTAGAATTTATCAAAGCTTACTATTTTTTGTTGATTTTACCAAACAATATTGCTATAAAATTCAACGTCCGGTGTTGGAGCACTGGACGTCATTTTAACTTTGAAAGGGTTAAACCCACTCTTTAACTCATTTCTAAGTTAAGAGTAACCTATTTTTGTATAAAAGTCAATACTTTTAACAAATTTAGGCGGGTCTATCCCTTTCACAACTGCTCAACTGAGCTGAAAGGTGAAAGAGATGAACGATGTTATCAAAGTTCTAAGTATAATAATTCTTATACTTAAAATCATCATCCTTCTATTAAAATAGTATAGTGTGATGAGGCGGAGTTTTCAAGCTCCGCCCTTTGATATTTTTTATGCGAAGTAACTGTCTTTTAGCTTGACATTAAATGAAAATAAACTAATTTATAGCCAACACTTAAAATTTTATGAATAGGAGAAAAAAATGAGTGCTATTGTTGATATTCACGCTAGAGAAATTTTAGATTCACGCGGAACACCGACTGTTGAAGCCGAAGTTGTTTTGCAATCAGGTGCGTTTGGTCGTGCTGCTGTTCCGTCCGGAGCATCTACCGGTGTTCACGAAGCTGTTGAATTGCGTGACGGTGACAAATCTCGTTTTGGCGGTAAAGGTGTTTTGAAAGCCGTTGAAAATGTAAACGACAAAATTTATGACGCTTTGGCCGGTTATGAAGCAGAAGACCAAATTGACATTGATAACTCGATGATTGATTTGGACGGTACTGAAAATAAGGGTAACTTGGGCGCAAACGCCATTTTGGCTGTTTCTTTGGCTGTAGCTAAAGCTCAGGCCGAAGAAGCCGGTTTGCCTTTATATCGTTATTTGGGTGGCACAATGGCTCGCACTTTGCCGGTTCCGATGATGAATATTTTGAATGGTGGTAAACACGCCGACAACCCGATTGATATTCAAGAATTTATGATTATGCCGGTTTCTGCCGATTCTATTAAAGAAGCTATCCGTATGGGTGCTGAAATTTTCCAAACTTTGAAGAAAAACTTGAAAGCTGCCGGTCAAAATACCAATGTTGGTGACGAAGGCGGTTTTGCTCCTAATTTGAAGTCTGCTGACGAAGCTTTAACTTTTATTGTAAATGCCATCAAAGATGCCGGCTACAAACCTGGTGAAGACGTTGTTTTGGCAATTGATGCCGCTTCTTCCGAATTCTATGAAAACGGCAAATATGAAATGAAAGGCGAAGGCAAATCTTATACTAACGCTCAGATGGTTGAATATTATAAAGGTTTGTGCGACAAATTCCCAATCTTCTCTATTGAAGATGGTATGGCTGAAGACGATTTCGAAGGTTGGAAATTGTTGACAGTTGCTTTGGGTAACAGAATCCAATTGGTTGGTGATGATTTGTTTGTTACAAATCCGAAACGTTTGGCTATGGGCTTTGAAAAAGGTATTGCAAACTCAATTTTGATTAAAGTAAACCAAATTGGTACTTTGAGCGAAACAATGAAGGCTGTTGATATGGCTCAACGTCACGGCTACACAGCTGTGTTGTCTCACCGTTCCGGCGAAACAGAAGATACTACAATTGCTGACATCGCTGTTGCCACAAACTGCGGTCAAATCAAAACAGGTTCTATGTCTCGTACCGATCGTATGGCAAAATATAACCAATTAATTCGTATTGAAGAAGAATTGGGCGATATGGCTGTTTATGCCGGTAAATCTATTTTGAAAAAATAATTTCGAATAGCTGCAAAAAAAGGAGTGTTTTTTACACTCCTTTTTTTATGCTTTTAGACTTGAAACTTTTTCACAAACAAAATCAAGTAACTCTCCAACCGTCGCATCTTGATGTTGAGCAATGTAGTGGGCAATCTCATCATCATTTTCGAGCTCAAGCTTGAGTTCCATTTTCATACTGATGTACATAGCATTGATGCTGTCCATACTCAAGTCACTACGCAAATGGTCAGACTCATTAATTGTTTCAACATTCAACTCATTGCGTAAAGTCACTAATAAAACGGATTTTAAATCCTTCCTTTTAATAATCGTTGTCATAATTATATATATTTAATAAATTAACGACGTGATTTTAGGTAAATTGAGAAAATTGTCAAGACAATGATGCAATAAAATTGCTTGCATTTAATAAAAATCCTTATTTTTTTGATAGACAACGTTTCATATTGATTTGATAAATAATGCTTGCATTTTGCAAATATTGTGATATACAAAACAGGCAGTTAGGGATAAGTGTGTCTTTAGCTGTGTGTGTTTAAACAATTTGTGGGGGACCAGCCATTGGTCTTTACCACTAACCTGAATGAGGTATTATAATGGCTAAATCTAAAAAGAAAATTTTAGGTCTTATCAAGCTGCAAATACCTGCCGGAAAAGCTAACCCTTCTCCGCCGGTTGGTCCAGCTTTGGGTCAAAAAGGCCTGAATATTATGGAATTTTGTAAAGCATTCAACGCTCAAACTCAAAAAATGGAACCGGGTGTTCCTGTTCCTGTAATTATTACAGCTTATGAGGATAAGAGCTTTACGTTCATCACTAAATTGCCTCCGGTTTCTTATTTGATTAAGAAAGCTGCCGGCGTGCAATCTGCTTCTAAAGAACCTGGCAAAACTATTGCCGGTCAAATCACTATGGCTCAGGTAAAAGAAATTGCTACCACCAAATTACCAGACTTGAACTGCCCAACAGTTGAAGCTGCTATGAATATGGTTAAAGGTCAAGCCATTTCTATGGGTATCAAGGTAACGGAGTAAGTCGATGAGCGGAAAAAGATTAGTAAATGCATATAAAACTCTTGATAAAAATAAAGAGTACAGCCTTAAAGAAGCAATTAAAATCGTTAAGGAAAATGCAAAAGCAAAATTTGATGAAACCATTGATTTAGCAATCAATTTGGGTGTAGATCCGAAACACGCCGATCAAATGATTCGCGGTGTTTGCCAATTGCCGCACGGCAATGGTAAAACTGTTCGCGTAGCTGTGTTTGCTCAAGGTGAAAAAGCTGACGAAGCTAAAGCCGCAGGCGCAGATGTGATTGGTGCAGAAAACTTGGTTGATTCCATTTTGGCCGGTAAAATTGATTTCGATAGATGTATCGCTACTCCGGATATGATGGGAATGGCCGGTCGTGTTGCTCGCGTTTTGGGTCCTAAAGGCTTGATGCCAAACCCTAAATTGGGCACAGTTACCGCAGATGTTGCTACAGCTGTTAAAAACGCTAAGGCAGGTGAAGTTCAATATCGTGTAGAAAAAAATGGTATTGTTCACGCCGGTGTTGCTAAAGCGTCTTTTGCTGAAGACAAAATCTATGATAACGCTAAATTGTTCATCGAAACAATTATCAAAGCTAAACCTGCTACCTTAAAGGGAACTTATTTGAAAAAGATTTCAATCAGTTCAACAATGGGTGTTGGCGTAAAGGTTAACGCTTCTGAATTATAATCCGCAAGGTTATAATTTATTAAAAAATACTTGCTTTTTGATAAAAAGTTTGTTAAAAGGCAAATCAGTTTAGGGCAGATAGGCTATTTTTTAGTTTTTTCTGCCCCACTCTTCAAGAGCGGAGGCTCTTGAAACTGTCCAAGACTGTGGGCGGCATCTCGATACCGAAGGCTTTTTGCTTGTAACTAAAGCTGACGGTGTTGCAGAGGCCTTAAATATCCGACATAGACGGGAGTGATTTAAAATTAAATTTTTCTCCTGGACAGATTTAGGTTCCGCAGTGTTCTGATTTTTTCGGAATGTTGTGGGTTTGGTAACGGTTTAGACCTTTGGGTCTGAATTTAACAATTTCGTATGGAGACAATAAGTGAACCGCGAAGAAAAAACAGAGTTGCTCAACGCTTTGCACGAAGTATTCTCTAACGCAGAATCAGTTGTAATTACCGAATATTTAGGTTTGACTGTGGCTGAAGCTGATGAATTGAGAAACAAAGTACGCGCTGTTGGTGCCTCTTTAAGAGTTACTAAAAACCGTATTGCTCGTCTTGCTGTTAAAGACACAAAATTTGAAGGCTTGGCCGATTTATTTAAAGGTCCGGTGGCAATGGCTTATGCCAGTGACCCGATTTCTGCTTGCAAAGCTTGTGTTGAATTTGCAAAAAACAATGAAAAATTGGTTATCGTTGGCGGTGCTTTGTCTGACAAAGCTCTGACACTTGATGAAATCAAAGAATTGGCAGCAATTCCTTCTATGGACGAATTGCGCGCCAAATTGGTTGGCCTTATCCAAGCTCCTGCTGCCAAGTTGGCAAGAGTTACAAAGGCTTACAGCGAGAAAGAAGCCGCCTAAGTTTCTTTTCCGTTTTTATAAGGCTCTTGCTTGTTATATTTTTCGCTCGCGTACCATTTTGTACGCCACGCTCAAAAATAACTGCGCAATATCTCTTCTAAAAACAAAAAAAGCTTAGATGTGTAAGTGGTTTTTAATTAGAAAATTTTAATTTAATTTATTTGGAGAAAAAAAATGGCAGATTTGGCCAAATTAGTAGATGAATTATCAGCTCTGACAGTTATGGAAGCTGCTGAATTGTCAAAAATGTTAGAAGAAAAATGGGGCGTATCCGCTGCTGCCGCCGTTGCTGTTGCCGGTGCTGCTGGTGCAGGTGCTGCTGCCGCTGAAGAAAAAACAGAATTCGATGTAATTCTTGCTGAAGCTGGTGCTAACAAAATCAACGTTATTAAAGAAATCCGCGCTATTACAAGCTTGGGCTTGAAAGAAGCTAAAGATTTGGTTGATGGTGCTCCTAAAACTGTTAAAGAAGGTGCTTCTAAAGAAGAAGCTGAAGCTATCAAAGCTAAATTGGAAGCCGCTGGTGCAAAAGTTGAATTGAAGTAATTTAGCTTTATTTCCAAAAATAAAAAGACATAACTCCGGTTATGTCTTTTTTTTGCATATTTTATAATTTATTTTGCAAAATTAATATGACACCGACGTTGGCCGGTGTCATATCTCAATCATCTAAATAATATCGGTTCGGAAAATGAAACTATTTTTCATCAACAACCGGTTTGATATGCCAAATCCGTTTTGCATATTCCATAACCGCGCGATCACTCGAAAAATTACCGATTCTCGCTACATTCATTAAGGCCATTTTAGCCCATTTTTCTTTGTCGTTATAATCTTTTTCGGCCTGATGTACGGCATTGTTAAACGCTTCCATATCTGCCAATATAAAGTAATAATCGCTTCCGAGCAGAGTGTCAAAAATCGGACGGAATAATTGCGGATAATCTTTCTCACAAAACATATTTGAGTTAACAGCATTCAAAATACGTTTGATATAGTCGGATTTTTCGTATAATTCGCGAGGATTATAAGTCATTCGTTTACCGCGAACTTGTTCGTCTGTCAAACCAAATAAATAGAAATTATCTTCTCCGACGGCTTCGCGAATTTCAATATTTGCGCCATCATAAGTTCCAATGGTTAAAGCCCCGTTTAAGGCAAATTTCATATTACTGGTTCCCGACGCTTCAAAACCGGCTGTAGAAACCTGACAGCTGACATCGGCCGCCGGAATCAAGTATTCTGCCACTGAAACTTTATAATCCGGAATAAAGACTACTTTCAGAAATTCATTAACCCGTTCATCGTTGTTTATAACATCGGCGACATTGTTGATTAGCTTAATTATTAGCTTGGCAAAAGTATAAGACGGCGCGGCCTTTCCGGCAAAAATATAAGTTTTAGGGGTAATCGGGCGCGCGTTGTCGCGGATTATTGCCAGATAGTCGCCGATAATTTGCAAAACAGTCATCAGTTGGCGTTTGTATTCGTGAATGCGTTTGGCGTGCACAATATACATACTGTCAGGGTTAACCATTGTTCGGGTAGCGCGATAAACTTTTTGCGCCAGACGTCGTTTATTTTCATTTTTAATTTTCAAAAATTCTTTTAAAAATGCTTTGTCGTCAGCGTATTTTTCAATGTTTTGCAATTGATCTAAATCCGTAATCCACGATGTTCCGATTTTGTCGGAAATCAAGTTTGACAAATCGTGGTTGGCACGAAGCATCCAGCGGCGCGGAGTCACACCATTAGTCACATTGGTGAACTTCTCCGGCCACAGTTCATAAAATTCCGGCACCAGCGAATGTTTCACTAATTCTGAGTGTAATTTTGCCACTCCGTTGACAGAGAACGAACCGACAATAGAAAGGTTAGCCATACGAATAACCTGATTATCGCCTTCGCCATCGACAATGGAAACCCTGCCCAATTTATAAGAATCTTCGCCAAAGCGGCTACGGGCAAATTCCATAAAGCGACGATTTATTTCATATATAATTTGCAGATGTCGAGGCAAAAAGCGGCGGATAATGGAACTGCTCCATTTCTCTAAAGCTTCCGGTAAAAGCGTGTGATTTGTATAAGCAAAAATTTTGGTCACAATATCCCACGCGTCGTTCCATTCCTGTCCGTAAACATCCATAAGCTGCCGCATCATTTCCACAATTGCTAGAGCAGGGTGAGTGTCGTTCAGCTGAATACAAACGTAATCAGGCATTTTTTTGAAGTCATTGCTTTTTTCCATAAAGCGACGAATAATATCTTGGATGGCGCAAGAAACAAAGAAATATTGTTGTGTCAAGCGTAGTTCTTTACCTTGTTCGATGTTGTCGGACGGATACAGAACTTTAGAAATTGTTTCGGTGCGGATTTTATCTCGTACAGCTTCAATGTAACCGCCGTTATTAAAAATGTTTAAGTCTAATTCATCGTCGGTTTTGGCGGAGAATAAGCGCAGATAGTTGACGGATTTTCCATTATATCCCACAACCGGAAAGTCATAAGGAACACCATATAATGTGCTAGTGTTAGCCCAAACATAACTTACTTTCCCGTCCGGTTTGTTATACATTTCAACGTGTCCGCCGATTGGAATTGTTACAGTGCGATCGGTGCGGGCAAATTGCCAAGGAGAATCTTCACCAAGCCAATTGTCGGCTTGTTCAATTTGGTAGCCGTTTTCAAATTTTTGTTTAAACAATCCGTATTCATAGTTTATGCCGTAGCCGAACCCCGGAATTCCCAGTGAGGCCATTGAATCCAAATAGCAAGCGGCCAAACGTCCTAAGCCGCCATTACCCAAAGCCGGATCATATTCGGCATCAAAAATTTCGCTCAAAGAAAAATCTGGAAAACCTTCAATTTTAATATCCTTTAAAATGTCATAAAGTCCAAGGTTATAGAGGTTATTTTCCAACGACCGGCCGATTAAATATTCAATGGATAAATAATAAATGCGTTTAGTCCCGTGTTTATTATAACGGGCGATTGTGTCATACATTTTATCCATTGCAAATTCGCGCACGGCGAGGGCAATAACGTTAAACGCCTCGTCTTTGGTCAATTCGCAGTTGCGTTTGCCGATAAAATATTTAGCATAATGCTCAATTGAAAGTTTCAAGCGAGCGCGGTCAATTTCATCTATAACACTTTTATTTTCTGTTACCACAATTTTTCTCCCATAATTTTTAACATACCTTTTTATACCGAACACTATTAGAAATTGATTGAAAATTGCTTAACAATATAACATTTTTATTTGTGAAAAGAAGATATTGTTTGATTTTAAAATTTTTTGGCTGTATAGCTGAAAATGAAAAATAAGGAATTTATACAGAGTGATAGCAATGAATAAAAAACTACTTTTGGCCGTTTCGTTGAGTGCTTTTATTTGTGCCAATGCAAACGCAGACACTATTTTTGAGGCAATGAGCGAAGCTTATAACAGCAATCCGACTTTACACGGTCAACGTGCTGCCAGTGGAGCAACAAATGAAGATGCGGCCGCCGCTCGTTCTGGATTCCGTCCGACAATCGGCGTAAATGGAAACTATTCGGATACACACGTTCGCAAAACCGGAAACGCAACCGTAGACGGTTATCAAAAAGGCTATACGGGCAGTGTGAAGCAGTCTGTTTTCAGCGGTTTTCAAACATATAACGCCGTAAAAGCGGCAGATTCGGCAGCTAAGGCCGGCATACAGGATTTGTATGCGGTGGAACAATCTGTTCTGTTAAATGCGTCTTCGGCATATTTAGATGTGATGCGCGATGAAGCTATTGTGCGTTTGCAAAAAAATAACGAACGTTTGCTGAAAAAACAGCTTGATGAAACGTTGGCTCGTTTTGATGTCGGCGAAGTGACCAGAACCGATGTGGCACAATCCAGAGCCAGTTATGCGCAGGCGCAATCAGATGTAATTTCGGCTGAGGGCAATTTGGCTGTTTCTAAGGCCACTTATTTGCAGATGGTGGGTAAAGAGCCAAATAATTTGCAAAATCCGGCAGATATAACCAAGCTGTTTCCGACTCGTTTTGATGAAGCAATGAATTATGCTCGCACAAATAATTATTCTTTGCAGGCGGCAAAAAAACAATTGGATTCGGCTAATTATAATGTAAACAGCAATAAGGGCGCGTTGTTGCCGGAAGTTACATTTACGGCTGCCAGCGGTAAAAACACGCAATCTAACCACGATATGACAAAAAATCCTAGCACGACAAGCACGCAATATTCTTTGGATATGAGCGTTCCGCTTTACACCGGTGGCGCAACCAGAGCAAAGATTCGCAAGAGCAAATATCAAAAGTGGCAGGCTCAAGAAGGAGTTTTGGAGGCCGAACGCGCGGTTGTGGCCGGTGTGACAAGTTATTGGCAATCTATGCAAGCCAACAAATCTAACATTTCTTCCATTCAGGCGCAAATAAAAGCTTCTGCAATTGCGTTGGAAGGCACCCAAAAGGAAGAAGCCTTGGGTAACCGCACGGTTCTTGATGTTTTGAATGCTTATCAAACTTTGCTGACATCTCAGGTAAACGAAGTAAAAGCTTTACACGATTACTACGTTTCCGGATTGCAGTTAATGCAGTCAATGGGCAAATTAACTGCTAAAAAATTGGCGTTGAAAGTCAACTATTATGATGCGGAAGAACATTATCAAAACACAAAAGGCAAATGGCTGACTTTATCCATTGATAAATAAAGCAAAGATATTGCCAATTGAATTTAATTTTGCTATTATGCTCCAAGTTTTGAATTTTAACTTGGGGCATAAATTTATGGCAAAGTCTGAAGAGCAGTCCATTGATTCGATTCTTAAATCGATTCGTGAGGCAATTATCGACAAAGAACAGCGCAAAATTTTAAACAAGGTTGCTGCAGAAAATAAAGAGCCTGTATTCAAGGAAGAAGTGTTTGAACTGACTAAAAATATGATGGTTCAACGCGAAGATATTCCCTATCAACTTGGATTTTGGAATTTTAACGATGTCGCTAAAAAAATTATGAAAAAATATCAGTCCTATTTTGCCAAACGTGCGGTTAAAACCGATGTGCTTAATTCTAATGACAATTTGGATGACCGAGTGCAGGTAAAGGAAAATTCTTTGGCCTAGCGGCTTATTTTCCTCAACGATTATTTTTAGTATTGGCTTAATTTTGTATATATAACGGAAAAAAATAATGTTAGAAAAGAACTATAATCCAAAAGAATTTGAAGAAAAGATATATGAAAAATGGGAAAATGACGGTGACTTTAAACCGGATATGCGTAGTAAAAAAGAGGCGTTCTCGGTGGTGATTCCGCCGCCAAACGTGACCGGCGTTTTGCACATGGGACACGCGCTTGACGACACTTTGCAGGATATTTTGATTCGCTATAATCGTATGCTCGGTAAAAAAGTTTTATGGCAGCCGGGGACAGATCACGCCGGTATTGCCACTCAAATGGTGGTTGAACGTAATTTGGCTAAAGAAGGAATTACCAGACACGATTTGGGACGTGAAAAGTTTATTGAAAAAGTTTGGGAATGGCGTAAACAATCCGGAGGCACAATTTGCCGCCAATTGCGTCGTTTGGGAGCTTCTTGCGATTGGAGCCGCGAGCGTTTTACTATGGATGAAGGACTTTCCCGTGCCGTGCGTAGAATTTTTGTTTCGCTTTATAAAGACGGCTTGATTTTTAAGGCGAAAAAATTGGTAAACTGGGACCCTAAATTAGGTACGGCCGTTTCTGATTTGGAAGTTGTGCAAAAAGAAACCGTCGGCAAGATGTACTATTACAAATATCCGATTGAAGGTCAAAAAGGAGAATATATTCACATTGCTACCACTCGTCCGGAAACAATGTTTGGTGACACGGCGGTGGCTGTTTCTAAAGATAATCCGAAATTGGCGCATTTAATTGGTAAAAATTGTATTATTCCGATTATTGACCGTGTGATTCCGATTGTTGGCGATGAACACGCCGACCCTGAAAAAGGTACCGGTGCGGTGAAAATTACTCCGGCGCACGATTTCAACGACTTTGAAGTGGGCAAGCGTCATAATTTGCCGATGATAAATGTTTTGAATCCTGATGCGACGATGAATGAAAACACTCCGTACGCCGGTTTGACCACAATGGAGGCCAGAGCCAAGACTATTGAAAAGTTAACCGAACTGGGATTGATGGATAAGATAGAAGACCACCCGATGGTTATTCCGTATGGTGACCGGAGCGGCGTGGTTATTGAGCCTTTAATGACAGACCAGTGGTTTGTTGATGCTCCGAAATTGGCAGTTGCGGCAATTAAAGCCGTTGAAGACGGTGATATGCAGTTTGTGCCGAAGAATTATGAAAAAACATATTTTGAATGGATGCGCAATATTCAGCCGTGGTGCATTTCTCGCCAGTTGTGGTGGGGTCATCAGATGCCGATTTGGTACGGCCCTGACGGAGAAATTTTCTGTGAAGAAAATGAAGAAGAAGCCAAAGCAGCTGCGGCCGAGCACTATGGAAAAGCCGTTGAATTAACTCGTGAAACAGATGTTTTGGACACTTGGTTCTCTTCCGGTTTATGGGCTTTTTCAACCTTGGGATGGCCTGATGAAACCGAATTTTTGAAAACATTTTATCCGACCTCGGTTTTGGTTACGGGGTTTGACATCATTTTCTTCTGGGTTGCCCGTATGATGATGATGAGTATGTATATGATGAAGCGCGTGCCGTTCAAAAAATGTTACATTCACGGTTTGGTGCGCGATGAACAAGGCCGCAAGATGAGCAAATCCAAAGGCAATACGGTTGACCCGATGGAAACTATTGAAAAATACGGTGCCGATGCGTTGCGTTTCTTTATGGCGGCTATGGAAACTCAAGGCCGTGATATCAATCTGTCGGATTCGCGTATTCAGGGTTATCGTAATTTTGCCACAAAATTATGGAACGCCGCTCGTTTTTGCGAGATGAATGAGTGCTATTCCGTAAAAGATTTTGAAGTCAGCCAAGCCAAGTTGGAAATCAGCAAGTGGATTATAGCCAAAGTTAAAGAAGCTTCGGCGGAAGTTACCGAAAATCTGAATAATTTCCGTTTTTCAGATGCGGCAAATGCGGTGTACCAATTTATTTGGGGAACATTCTGCGATTGGTACATTGAGCTGATTAAGCCTATTTTCTATGGCGAAAACGCCGAGGATATTAAGGAAACCCGCGCTGTGGCTGCTTGGATATTGGATAGAATTTTGATAATGTTGCACCCGTTTATGCCGTTTATCACCGAGGAATTGTGGGATAATCTGACAGAGCGCTCCGGTAAACTGATTCACGCCGCTTGGCCGACAGATGAAAATATAAATGCTGATGACAAAAATGAAATTGACAGAGCCATTGATTTTATTATGGCGATTCGCTCGTTGCGCGCGGCGATGAATTTGCCGGCCGGTGCCAAATTACACGTTTATGTTAAAGATGCCGCTTCAGAAACAATGTCGGTGCTTGAAAGACAAAAGGCCTTGATTTGCAAATTGGCTCGTTTGGAAGAAGTTTCGGCTTTGGCAAATCGTGAGATAACCAAAGATATGGTGCAGACTGTAAGCCGTGAGGCGGTAATTCTTATTCCGCTTAAAGGTGTGGTTGATTTTGAGGCCGAACGCGCTCGCTTGCAAAAAGAGTTGGAAACATTAAATAAAAATATTGAAGGTTACAGCCGCAAGCTTAGCAACGAAAATTTTGTGGCCAAGGCTCCGGCGTCAGTTGTGTCCGAAGAAAAACGCCGCCTGTCCGAGGCTCAGGAAAATAAAGATAAAGTTGAAGAAGCTTTGGCTCGTATTGCTAATTTTTAAGGAGAAAAAAATGAAAAAAATAATATTAAGTTTGGTTGCCGTTTGTTTTATGTCAGCGTGCGCAACAGACCCATATACAGGTGAAAGCAAAGTGGCTAAAACCGCGTGGGGAACGGGTATCGGTGCGGCGGCCGGTGCTGGTATCGGAGCTTTAATCGGCGGCAAAAAAGGCGCGTTGATTGGTGCCGGTATCGGTGGAGCAACCGGCGCGGCTACCGGTGGTTATATGGATATTCAAGCCAGTAAATTGCGTCAAAAACTAACCGGAACCGGTGTGCAAGTGGCGCGTGACGGCGATAATGTGCGTTTGATTATGCCGAACAGCATTACTTTTAACACTAATGAATCCACTATGAAAACCTCGGCCAACAATGTTTTGGATTCGGTTGCTTTGGTGGCAAAAGAATATGACAAAACCAGATTGCAGGTTGTGGGCTATACCGACAGCACCGGTAATGATAAAATAAATCAGCCGTTGTCCGAGCGTCGGGCTGCCGCTGTGGCCAACTATTTGGCTTTGCGCGGTGTGCAAGGCAGTCGTATAAGTTCATATGGTGCCGGCGCGGCTAACCCGATTGCCTCTAACGCCACGGAAGAGGGGAAAGCGCAAAACCGCCGTGTTGAAATTACTTTAATTAACGCCCAATAACGACAAATATTCTGTCCTAAGAAAACCGCCATATTGAAAAATATCCGGCGGTTTTGTTATTTAATCTTTACTTTTTGACTTTATTTAGTATAAACTGGTCAGCAGACGGACAATAGTCTGTTCGGGGTGTCGAAACCTCTTCTTCAGATGTCGAAATGTTTGACATTAAATAAGTATACCTTCTGGTTAGATGGCTGGAAGGTAGCAAAATGTGCTATATGCTAATATGCTACACTATTATCTGAAGAGTAGTTTCGAACTTCCAGCTGCTTCGTCCAAAGCAGCTTTTTTGTTGTTGTTTCAAAATGAAAGGAAGTTGTTTTATGAAAATCAATCAGATTGGTCGTTCAATGATAGAAATGCTGGGTGTGTTGGCAATTATTGCGGTGCTAAGTGTTGGAGGTGTAGCCGGATTAACAAAAGCTATAAGGAAGCATCGTTCTAACATTCAAAAAGAATTGTTGGTGCAAGTATTGGCAAATGCCATAAATTTACGTTCAGAATTTTTTCCGCTGAAAGATGGAGAATCAAAGTATGTAACCGACATTTTTGAGGCGTTGGGGGCTGTTCCGGAGGGTATAACATATAAAGGCGATTCATTGTACGATAAAGATGGTAACATCTTAGGTGTTACTTATGGGATTGTCAGTTGGAAAAATCTTGACGGCAGCACATCAAGCCGGTTGGAATATATTGTCTTCTTAAAATTAATCCATAATTCAACAATGCTTTCTCCAGGGGCTGAAGATTTTTGTGAAAATGCGGTGTTTGTGTCGCAAAAATATGCGAACGATATTGAAAAAGTTACGTTATATCAATCAGATAATAATTCTATTAAAGGGGGTAAAGGAAATGGTTTTGATCAAAATAAGCTTAGGACAATAACTCAATCTGAGGTTAATGATTTTTGCCACTGGTGCAAAACAGATGGTTATTGCAATTTATACATTTACATAAACCCGTAAACCATTTATCAGCTCAGATATCTGATGACTTCGAGCGCGGCTTTGGCTCCGGAGCCTGCAGCTATAACCGCCTGATGATATTCCGGATTGCAAACATCTCCCGCCGCGAAAACGCCTTTGACATTGGTCACGCAGCTATGCGGAGCCGTAACGATGTAACCGCCGGAGGTTAAGTTCAAATAATTCCGAAACAACTCGGTGTTGGGGTGGTGTCCGATAGCAACAAACAAACCGGAAATATTAAGCTCTTTAATCATATCTGTTTTAACATTGCGGATTTTTAATCCGGTCACCAAAAGTGGATTTTCTGTACCGATTATTTCTTCAATAACAGTATTCCAGACCATTACGATTTTGCGGTTTTGTTGAATACGATGCTGTAAAACCGCGTCGGCTCGAAGAGAATGGCGGCGGTGAATTAAATAGACTTTATCTGTAATCGAAGATAAATATAAAGCTTCTTCAGCCGCCGTGTTGCCGCCTCCGACCACGGCTACTTCTTTGCCTTTATAGAAAAAACCATCGCAGGTGGCACAAGAAGAAACGCCGTGTCCGATAAATTTTTGTTCACTTGGCAGATTTAGCCAATTTACTGACGAACCCGTCGCCACAATAACCGCTTTTGATTGATAAGAGTTTCCGGCACTGGAACTGCAGGTAAAGGGGTGATCAAAAAAATCAACTTCCGTTATTTTGTCATCAATCATCTGCACGCCGCGCGCTTCGGCTTGTTGGCGCATTTTTTCCATAATTTCAAAGCCGGTCATTGTTTCGACAAAGGCCGGAAAGTTGTCGACCTCACTGGATAAAATAAGCTGACCGCCTTTTTGGCCGCCGGTGACAATTAAGGTTTTCAAACCGGCGCGTGCCGTATAAATTCCGGCGGTATATCCGGCCGGTCCGGACCCGATTATTAATACGTCTATCTTAAATTCAGACATTGCAACTCCTTTATAATTTTTTAATTATACATAAACTCGTTCCGGCTTATTTAAAGGGGGACTTTTTTTGTTTTATTTTGTCTAAAAAATAACTGGACAATTGTAACAAGTTGATTTATTATAAAAATAAATTAAATGGACGCCCGATATGAGAAAAGAATACGAAGATTTTTTATTAAAAGAATATAGAAACAGCCGGATAGCCCCGACAAAGATTTCTGTTGGTAAATATGATTTGCCGGTTCCGTATGCCTATGCCAATCCGATGGGGGACAATCACGCGTTAAAAAATGCCTTGTTTGATAAATATATAAAGGCTCGCTTATCCGAAGCGCAAAAATATATGAAGGCCGGATATAAAAAAATTCCGGTGTTGTGCTTTCAAGATATTAAAATTGTCAAGCCGTTCCGTTTAAGAGAAAAAACAGATGATGAAGCGCAACGTCTGGTGACGGAGGCAATTGTTAAGCGTTATGGCAAAGCGGTTAAGTTGACAATGGCTTTGTGTGAGGTTTATCCTGATGAAAAATTTGCCGTGCGCGTTGATTCGGAAAGTGTACGCAAAATGTCGGCGCAATATAACCGATATTTGAGTGAAAGCGCAAAAAATAAAAAATCTGTATCGGCGATTAAAGTTGGCAAAATGCTTCAAGAACACGGCTCGTTGCTTTATGGAACGTTCAAACGAATTTCATTGCCGATTTTGCAGAAAATGGGGGAGCAATATCTTAAACAGTTGGAGGCTCTAAAGCGTATTTATGCCAAGAAACGCAACATTATTAATAGAACATTGGGAATGACGGCCTTGGCGGGTGTTTTGACTTTAGGAACGTGCCGTCAACAGCAAACGGCTCAACCTTCGGAAGGTGGAGAAAAAAACGAATTTGTTAAAAATCAGGACGGTATGTTGAACGGTTTTATTTCTCACATTAAAAACGCCGGTAAAAATAAGCGACAGGGAACGGCACAATCCAATTCGTGGTGAAATTAGATGAAAATGTTCAAGAATTTTTGGCTCAACAAGGTCTGGACACTTTAAATGATGTTCAACAGCATAATTTAAATATGTTTCTAAAAACTCGAAACGCCAGAAATATGCTCATAGCGTTTGCCGAAAATTTTGAAGAGAATACTTATGATGATAAAAAAGGCTTTTTAACCATTGGTTATGGTTGCACAAACTATTTAGATGAAAAAGGGCAACCCTTGGAAAAATATTCAAAAGTCAGCCGCAAAAAGTCGGCATTTGTGCAAGCCGGACAGGAAACAACCAAGGCCGAGGCCACAGTTCAGGTTGACAGGCGTTCAAATTTCGTGACTTTGCCGAAACTTTTAAAGTTGGTTAAAGTAAAGCTAACCGAAGAGCAGATGATTGTGACAAATGATTTTGCGTATATCACAAACGATAAATTTGACGAAACACAATATTTGCAGGCACTTAATGAAAAAAAGCCTAATTCATATCTTAGCCAGTGTATGGCTTTGTGGAACAATGATGCCGGTTTGCCTAAACGTTTGTTTGTTTCGCATCTGATTTTAAACGGATATCTGCGTCCGGCAATCATTAGAACATTCAAGCCATCAAGCTGCTATAATTTGACATTGGACGAGTGCTATGACTGCAAGAAAAATCCTGATGGTTCAACCAAAATGGTCAAATTGCCGGTAACAACTCGCGAAGTGGTGCGCGGAAGACTGCGGAAAGTTGTGCGTAGCCAGATTCGTCCTGACTATAAAATAAAAAACGGTTTGCCAAGTTTTTCAACGGATAAGGATAATATAAAAACCTGTATAGCCTCTATGCAGGCTAAACGCGGAGAACAATGTGTGGCGCACATAATTCCGTCTTCAACGGAAGTTAGATTGCTGAGTGAAAACCACAAAGCAAACAAGTCTAACTCAATTAATAATATTCAAAACAATAAAAGTGTAAGGGAATTATAAAAAAAACACTTGCTTTTCGGCTGAAATGTTTTAATCTGACAACACTGAAATTTTTTTAGGGAGAATTTAATATGCCTTCAGTAGTTAATGATAATTGTGTAAAATGTGGCACTTGCGCATCGGTTTGTCCGGTTAGTGCTTTTCACGTTAGCGAAACTCAATATGTTGTAGATCCTGACACTTGCATTGATTGCGGTGTTTGTATTTCTGAATGTCCGCAAAGTGCAATCAGCAGTGATGCAGAAGCTGACGAAGCTGCAATCAAATTTAATGCAGAACAGGCTAAAGTTTGCCCAAATGCAAATGACTAAGCTGAAATAATAGCTTAAAATCGGCTCAGGAGTTTTGCTCCTGAGTTTTTTTGTAAAAGGTTCGTATATGTCGCAGCAGGAATTTACAATAGATTATCTTTTGGATAAGCAGGTCAAAATTTTACAGCCGATAGATGGTTATCGGGCGTCCGGCGATGCTGTTTTGTTGGCCGCCTATGTTAATAAGGTTAAAAAGCAGTCTAAAATATTAGATGTCGGTTCGGGAACAGGAGCCGTGTCATTGTGTTTAGCTCAACGATTTAAGCAGCTTGACCCTCAAATAACCGGATTGGAATTGCAAAAGAATCTTGCCGAACTCTCCAATAAAAGTGCCGGAGAAAATGGTTTCGATTTTTTGAAGTTCCAGCTTGCGGATATAAGATTGGGGTGCGCCGAAAATTTTTTGAAGCCTTGCTCTTATGATATTATAGTCAGCAATCCGCCCTACAGCGAACACGATATGCCGTCACCTAATTTAAGTAAAGCCGCCGCCCACAATCATTCTGGTTTCGGACTGAAACAATGGTTGGAATTTTGCCTCAAAATGGCCAAGCCGTTTGCCAAGATATATATGGTAAACAGGGTCGAGGCCTTGCCGGAAATCTGTCACGTTCTTTATGGAAAAGCCGGAAATATAACTATTTTACCGATTTATTCCAAAAAAGGGCAGGAAACAAAAAGAATATTAGTGTCGGCGCAAAAGGATTCAAAAGCACCTTGTCGTATTTTGCCGCCGTTTGTAACTCATCAAAATGATGGACAATACAGCGGACAGGCGCAAAAAATTTTACGACAGGGACTGGGATTTGAAGAAATAATGTCTTTTTAATTTTGTTTTTACTTTTTCAGACTAAAATATTAAGCGTAAAGTGAGGCAATAATGAAAAAATATTTGATTTTGTTCTTTTTAGTTTTATCAACTCAAACTGTTCGGGCCGAAGAGTTTATAATGCCGGGGTATTTAGATGATGAGGCTTATAAATATTGCGTGGAAATGAGCGGAGATTATGATAACTGTTTGAAAGAGGAAAACCAACGCGCCTTGCGAGATGTAAAAATTTTGTATAAAAACTTGTTGGCTGAACAAAAATTAATGGACTGGAATGGTTCCTTTGACGCCAATAAAAGAATATTGCAAGATATGTACGAAAGTTGGACGGCTTATAGAAATCGTTTATGTTCATTGAATGTTGTGGCCTCAAAATATATCGGTTATTTATATGATCCGCTTTATTCCTGCACAATGTTGCAGAATTATAACCATAAAGAATATCTTACTTCTTTGTTATATATGTTGAACAAAGATAATCCGAAAAATCCATATCCGGCCGAGTTGCCGAACCGCGATGGCGGAAATCCGTATCTATATATTTCTCACGATGAAACTTATGACAATTGTATTCAGTCGAAAACAGCAGTTGCCGAAAATTGTTTGCAAGAAGAAATTGACCGGACAACACAAAAAATTAAAAACTACATTTCAAGTTTGGCGAGTTCGCCTATGACGGAAAAATGGAATAATGGCCCCGACATAAAAAATGGAAACTATCGAGATATGTTTGACAGTTGGGTGGCTTTCCGCAACCGAATGTGCTCTTTGACCGCCTATGTGCAAAAAAAAGAATATGGCGACAAGGCTCAACCATTGAATGTTTGTGTTGAATTTTACAATAAGTTGTTTTCTATTACTTTGCTAAATTACTTGCAAAATTCCAATTCGGTTATAGATGAAGAAGCACCGGATAGCGACCCGTCTGACGGAGGAGCAGCCGAGGGGGCTAAAATTACCCGACTTACCAGACGTATTCCGGCAGATGAAGGCGATTCTCTTTCTTCGGAAACTCTAAATGAAAAAACAAAAGTTCAACAGGCCGAAACCATATCTGCTCCCAAAAATTCGGATAGTCGAGGCCGTCAATTACCTGCATGGGCCGTAAAACAATGAAATATACATACCTGAATGTATAAAAAAAATATTGAAGTTTAATCATTTTGTTTTATACATATTTGGGATATAATAAAATTGTGAGGTTTATCCGTAATGCGTAGAACAAAAGAAGATGCAGAGCAGACCAGACAGGCCATATTAGAGTCGGCAATGGATATTTTTTATGAAAAAGGTTATTCCAAAACCACGTTTGATGAAATAGCCAAACGCATAAACCTGACCAAAGGCGCGGTTTATTGGTATTTTCGCAACAAGCCGGATATTGTGGCCGCACTTATCAATGAATTTGTGCAGAAACACATTAAAAGGCTTGAGGATTTTCGCGCCGGTAAAAAAGAAGAAAACTTAGATGTTTTGGCTGATATGATGTTATTGGCCTATCATCAGATGAAAGCAAATCCGCTTGAATATAAGTTTATCTTTTTTATTACCTGTCAAATGGAGTGGAGCGAAGCCATTTTGGTAAAAATTCGTCCTTTAGTGGAACAAACCAAAGAGGTTTCCCGCAAAATTATGAGTGACACATTGTGTAAGCTTAAAGAAAATAAAAAAATAAAAGCAGATGTAGATGTTGAAAGTATCACGGAAATTTTGCAAGCTTTGTGGATGGGACTTTTAGAAAACTATTTGGCAAAACGGATGACTCTGGATTTTGAAAAAACAGTCAGACAAGGATTTAATTTAATTTTTAATAGTATAAAAACGGAAGGTGTAAACAATGAAAATTAGTTCTCCAAACATTAAAGGAGCCGTGGTTAGAATTGCCATTTTATTGGTGTGCATTTCAATCGGTTGGTATTTAAAAGGTCGTTTGTCACCATCGGCTCAGGGAATGGGTTATGGAATGGGCGAAGTTTATGTTTTGGCTCAAAAAAGCGCGACAAAAGACATTACTTCTGCTCAGACAAAAATTTCTTATGTGGAAACAATTAATGAAGTTAATATTCTGCCGCAAGTTACGGGCACAGTTGAAAAAGTTTTGTTTCAAGAAGGAAAATTTGTTAATGAAGGCGATGTGCTGTTTGAAATTGACCCTTCAAAATATCAGGCCGCTTATGATTTGTCCAAGGCGCGCTTAGACAGTGCTAAAGCCAATTTGGTCAGAGCCGAACGCGACTATAACCGTCAAGTAAAATTAAGCAGCGAAAAATTTGCATCTAAAGCAACTTTTGATTCGTCGGAAAGCGGTTATTTGCAAGCCAAAGCCGCGGTGGAAGAAGCTCAGGCAAATTTAGATGTGGCTAAAATTGATTTGGATAACACAAAAGTGGTGGCTCCAATCAGCGGCAGAATCGGCAAAGCCTTGGTAACAAAAGGAAACTATGTCGTTGCCTCTAATCAAGTATTGGCAAAAATTGTGCAAATCAGCCCGATGCGCATTTCTTTTTCCTTAACCGATAAAGAAGTTTTGCAAATAAAAAAGATGGGACATAAAGCTGAAGATTTAACCGCCCGCATTACTTTGGCCGATGGCGAAGTTATAGATGAAAAAGTTGTAGATAAATTCTTAAACAACGAACTTAATTCCTCGACGGCGACTGTTTCAATTTTTGTTGATGTGGATAACTCCGACCAAAAATTGATTCCGGGTAACTATGTGCAATCGGCAATTTTGACCGGCAAACCAAGTTATGCCGTAGTTGTTCCGCAATCTGCATTAAACTATGACACAAACGGAGCTTTTGTATACATTGCTAAAATTGATGAAAGCAAAAGCACTGAAAACGAACTTCACGGAGTGGCTGAACAACGCCGCGTTGTGTTGGGAGATGCCATTAACGAAAATGAGCAAATCATTTTGAATGGTTTGAAAGATGGTGAATTGATTGTTGTTTCGGGAAATGTAAAAATTCAAAACAACTCGCCGATAAAAGTTGGTGTTTTGGAAAAGTAATTTAGGGTAAAAGAAAATGTTTTCAAAATTTTTTATTGAAAGACCTCGTTTTGCCGTGGTAATTGCCATTGTTATGGCCTTGGCGGGCTTTGTTTCCGTGTTTACGATGCCTATCGGTATGTATCCGGAAATTGCGCCGCCGGAAATTCGTGTTTCAACCGTGTATGTTGGTGCCAGTGCCGAAACTGTGGCTAAAAACGTGGGTATTCCGTTGGAAAAGAACATTAACGGTATTGAGAATATGCTGTATATGTCATCTTCTTCTTATAACTCCGGTGCTTATCAGCTGTCTATTGCCTTTGAAACCGGCACAGACCCTGATTTGGACCAAGTAAAAGTGCAAAACCGCGTGCAACAGGCCTTGAGCTCTTTGCCATCAGAGGTGCAAACTTATGGCGTGACTGTTGAACGTCGTTCGTCCGATATTTTGGCGTTTATGCAGGTTACTTCACCAAAAGGAACTTACGACAGCAACTTTTTAAACAACTATGTTGAAAATAATATTAAAATTGCCTTGAGCCGCGCTTATGGTGTGGGTGAAGTTAATATTATGGGTTCGGCCACCAGTATGCGCGTGTGGATTGACGCGGATAAAGTTGCGGCATTAAACATTCCGGTTTCGGCTATTAAAGCCGCCATTACCAGTCAAAACGTTCAGCCGTCTTTAGGCTCCATCGGTTCGGCTCCGGGTGACGGCAAACAGGTTTTGGTGTATTCATTGGAAACACAAGGCCGCTTGAATGACCCGAAAGACTTTGAAAATATCATTGTGCGCACGGCCGAAGAGGGCGGATTGGTTCGCCTAAAAGATATTGCCCGTGTAGAACTCGGTTCGGAAGACTATTTGATGAATTCTACCGTTGATGGTCAGCCGGCAGTGTCTATTATGATTAACAAATCATCAGGAGCCAACTCCATTAACGCTATGAAAGCTGTTCGTGCCGAATTGGCGAAATTAGAGCGTTTTTATCCGGAAGATTTGGAAGTAAAAATCTTTAAAGATACCACCGAATTTATTTCCGCTTCCATTGAAGAGGTGTTTTTCACCTTGTTCTTGACATTCTTGTTGGTGGTGTTGGTTTGCTATGTGTTTTTGCAAGACTGGCGCGCGACTTTGGTGCCGTCAATAGCTATTCCGGTGTCTATTTTAGCCACGTTTGCTATGATGAAAACTTTGGGCTTTAACTTGAATATTCTGACATTGTTTGGTTTGGTGTTGGCCATCGGTTTGGTGGTTGATGACGCCATCGTGGTGGTAGAGCGTACTTTGGCCTTGATGCAAGAAGAAAAACTCAAAGCCAAAGAAGCCGCCATAAAAGCGATGAGTCAGGTTTCAAGTGCCGTTGTGGCCACAACCTTGGTGCTGTTGGCAATTTTTGTGCCGATTGCCTTTATGGGCGGTATTACCGGTAAAATTTATCAACAGTTTGCAATCACCATTGCTTTTGCCGTAGGTTTTTCTGCCGTAAACGCATTGACTTTGTCACCGGCGTTGTCTGCCACATTCTTGCGCCCGTTTGAGCAAAAAGAAACCGGATTTTTGGGTTGGTTCAACCGCTTTATTCAGGGAACAACTAATAAATATCTGGTAGCTGTCGGCTATATCGGACGCAAAATCAGCGTGATTGTGTTTATGTTGCTGCTTTTGTTTGCCTTAAACGCTTTCTTTATTAAGATTACGCCGACTTCATTTTTGCCGGACGAAGACCAAGGTATCATTATGGTTAACGTTCAATTGCCGGAAGGTGCCTCAAATGTTCGCACCAAGGCCGTAAATGAAAAAATGTTGGCGGCCATTAAAGATCATCCGGTAATTGAATCCGTGATGACGATGGAAGGTTTCAGCATTATGGCCGGTCAGGGTGAAAATGTGGGCTTTGCGGTTATTTCCTTGAAAAACTGGGCTGAGCGTAAAGGCGCGGATATGTATTCTACCAATGTTTTGCGCAACCTGATGGCTCGGGTTTCCAACTTTTCGGAAGCAAAAATCCAAATGTTTGAAATGCCGGCTATTCCGGGACTTGGTTCGACCAATGCTATGGATTTCAAAATTCAAGCGGTTGATAACACCGATATGAAAGATTTGGAAAAAACAGTAAATGCGTTTACGCGTCAGGCAATGGCTTTGCCGCAAATTTCGTTGGCTTATTCAACCTTTAACGCGCAAACACCGCACGCCTATATTGAGATTGACCGTGAAAAAGCCGAATCTTTGGGGGTGGCTGTCGGTGACATTTACAGCACTTTGCAAACCTATATCGGTTCTTCGCACATCAACGACATCAACATCGGTACGCAGGTTAACAAAGTTAAAATTCAAGCCGACTGGAAATATCGTAAAGATTTGGACAGCTTAAATAAAATCTATGTTCAAAGCGGTAAAGGGGAAATGGTTCCTCTGGGGAGCTTGATTAAGTTGAAGACAGTATTGCTCCCTCGTGGTATCGACCGTTATAACCAATATCCGGCGGCAACGGTTAATGCCGTGGCGGCAAGTGGTTACAGTTCGGGCGAGGCTATGCAGGCTTTGGAAGATTTGGCAACTCAAACTCTGCCTAAAGGCTATACTTACGCTTGGTCCGGCACCAGTTTGCAAGAAAAGAACAACCAAGGACAAATTTTCTACATTATTGCCTTTGCAGCCTTGTTTGCTTACCTGTTTATGGTTGCGCAATATGAAAGTTGGATGATTCCGCTGGCGGTTATGCTGTCTGTTTTGACGGCTATGCTTGGCGCAACTTGCGGATTGTTTGCCACCAATATGTCATTGAGTATTTACGCTCAGTTAGGTTTGGTGTTATTGGTTGGTTTGGCTGCCAAAAACGCTATTTTGATTGTGGAATTTGCTCGTGAGGCGCATATTAAGGGCAAGTCAATTTTGACATCTGCTTTGTATGGTACGCGTGAACGTTTCCGCGCCGTGCTGATGACTGCTTGCACCTTTATTTTGGGTGTGGCTCCGTTGGTGTGGGCAACAGGCGCGTCGGCCGGAAGCCGTGTCGCTGTTGGTGTACCGGTGTTCACAGGTATGGTTGTCGGAACATTGGCCGGTTTGATATTCATTCCATTGATGTATATCCTAATCCAAACCATTACCGACCACAAAAAAGTGAAAGGCAAAAATGCAGAATCTAAGGATTAAAGCAGCGCAGATACTGCAATCCGTATTAGAGGAAAAAATCTTTTTCGGAGAGCTCAAAAAGCAACTCTCCGAAAAGGATTTGCCTTTTGTTAATATGCTGATGCTAACCACTTTGCGGCGTTATGAAGCTTTGCAAGTGGTTTTAGCGTCTTTTTTAAGTAAAAAAATTCCGAATAAACACCGATTCGCCAATTATCTGCTTATTTTAGCCATTGCTGAATTGTTGTTTATGCAAACAGCTCCGTATGCTGTGATAAACGAAACGGTTGCCAACATTCGCAAAACTACCGACAAATTTTTGGGCGGATTGGCAAACGCCGTTTTACGCAAAGTTTTGGCGCAAAAAAACGATTTGCTTCAGAAAATTGAAAATCACAATCTTATTCCGCAAAACTTTTTACCGATTTTACAGGGCTATGATAACAATGAAATAAAGCAAATAGCTCAAAGCATTGTGACCCAACCGCCGCTCGATTTAACCGTTAGGCAAAATCCTGAAGAGTGGGCGCAAAAACTTCAAGGCACGCTTTTACCTAATGGTTCGATTCGTTTGTTTAATAATCCAAAAGTACAAGACCTTATAGGTTATAATGATGGTGCGTGGTGGGTGCAAGATGTGGCCGCAAGCTTGCCGGTGCAAATTTTGGGCGCGGATTTAAGCGGAAAAAAAGTTTTAGATTTGTGCGCGGCCCCCGGTGGAAAAACGGCACAATTGGCCGCCCGAGGCGCAGATGTTCGGGCTATAGATATTTCAGCGGAAAGATTGCAAACACTTCGTCAGAATATGCAGCGTTTAAAGTTTTCTAAAATAAAAACACAGGCCATAGACGCTTTGGATTTTTTGCAGACCACCAGTGAAAAATTTGATATAATTCTTTTAGATGCTCCTTGTTCGGCAACCGGAACTTTCCGCCGCCATCCCGAAGTGTTATATCTTAAAACATTAGCCGATGTTGAAGAACAGGCTAAGTTGCAAAAAAAACTTTTGAACGCTGCCGTGAATGTGCTGAAAAAAGATGGTGTTTTAGTTTATAGTGTGTGCTCCATAAGCAAGATTGAAGGTGAATATCAAATTACGGAATTTCTGCAAAATCAAGCGCAAATGCAACTTGAAAAAATTGAAAAGACGGATATTTCATCTTATGGCAAGTGGAATGAAGTGTTGATAACTGCGGAAGGTACAATTCGTACGTTGCCGAATTATTTTGCCGCGGAAAAGGGTATGGATTCATTTTTTATTTGTAAAATGAAAAGAATAATTTAACAAATTATGATTATACTTGCTTTACATTTTTAGGAGAACACAGATGTTTAGCGTTAGTTTGTTGATATATATTTTATTATGTTTGTTCGGGTTTATGTTAATGCGGTTTACTTTTACTCCGATTATCCGAAAATATTCACAAACGCTGGAAATTACTCCGATGATGCTGCCATTCGGCTATGTGCTTATGTTTTATGCCGTCGGTGCCGCTCTTATTTATTTTCTTCTTCCGTCAACAGATTTTGTTGTTCCTCTAACAGCCGTTAAAGTTTTTTTGCCTATAGTTTTAGCCGGTGTGATTTTTATCAGTTCAATGTTTTTTTCTCAATTTTTATGGGCAATTATTGTTACTATTTGTGTGGCCGTAACGGTTTTTATTCAGCAATACGGTGAAGGATTTTTATATCCGATTTTACCTATGTACGGCACACAAATTTGTTTGACAATCTTTTTCTCTGTGTTTTGTATTTTTTTCGGTGTGCTGAATTTATTGCCGCAAACAATGCTTTTGCCGGCAATGATTATGCTTTTTGGTTTGTCTGCTTTAACAGTTTTAGGGGCATATCCGGTTAATGTGGCCCTACTTTCCGGTTGGTTGCTAAGTCTTATTGGTGGTTATATCAGTCTTAATTTTTATACAATAAAAATTCCTTTTGACAATGGTTCCGGCGGAGCATTGGCTTATCTGGTTTGCAGTTTGATGTTGCTTAATGTCGGCGAATATAGCTTTTCATCTTGTTTAGTGCTGACCACAATTTTTTGGGCGGAAATTTTTGCGGCACTTTGGAATAAATATATAAGCGGCAACAATGGACATTTGTATGAAAACACCAATTATGCTTTGGCGGCGGACAAGTACACAATGTATACTTTGATGTTAAATATATGTAAAATTGGTATGGTGGTGATTTTTATTTCCGGTTTCCAACTTTTTGCGGTTAATCAATATTCTTTGTTTATTGTTTGTTTTGCCATTGTTTTGTGGCTAAATCGTTCTTTTGTTTATCCAAGTAAGAAAATGACTTTTTCCGAAATGAACAAAAATTTCGTTGCTGATGTAAAGCAAAATATTTCCGAGGTTAAAAAATCTATTGATAATTTGCAAAATGCGCCGCAATCATCACAAAAAAAATCTCGTCGCTCTGACCATAAAAGTAAGAAGGATAAATAAAAAATGCCTTTTGCTTCAAATTTATTAAATATTCGCAACTTTTTGAGCGGAACCGAACAAAAGAAAGAAGACGGGCTTTTTAGGGTGACGGTGGTTGCTTTTGAAGATAAGTGTAATTTAAACTGCGGGTTGCGTTTTGCCGAATTGCTTAAACGTAACAATTTGTTTGACGTAACATTTTTTAACGAGCCGTTTGCCAAAGGTTTTTTAAATTTACAAAGTCGGAATTTTTTTGACTTTATTGACCGCGGCAATAAAATTATTCATTCCACTCAGGCCGATATTGTGGTTTGGGGGTATGAGGAAGAAGGAAAAATCAGACTTAATTTTCAGGTAGATAATCAATATGTCATTCCTAATAACTTATCATTTTCTTTGTTGGATAGCTTGTTTGTGCCTTTGAGTTATTTCACGGATATAAATAATTTCTCTGCTTCGGTGCTCTTGCTGATATCCGGAATAATTGTTGCCGCCATAACACCGGTAACTAACGAACAGAAGCATCGTCAGCCTCAGGTTTTGAAAGAAATAATTTCGATGCTGTCGGCAGATAGCTCTCCTAAAGAAATTTCTAAAGAATTTATGCCCTACATTATGAATATGTTAGGAAAAATTTATTTAAGCAACACGCGAAACGATTTGTCTTTGCAAGATGTAGAGATAATTGAAAATCTTTTTGAAAACGCGCTGAAAAACAAGCAGTATATGCGGCTGCCGATTTATTACGGCTGTGTTTATAATAATTTGGGGCAACTCTATGAAATAGCTTTCAGACAAAGCAGAGTGCGTACATCTGCTTATTTGAAACAATCTATATCAAACTATCAAAAAGCGCAAAAAAACTTAAACCGCAATTATCCCTATGATTATGGTTTGATAGCCTATCATTTGGCGGTGCTGTATTTTGAATATTGGAAACATACCGCCGATTTGCAAGCGTTGCGCGATGCGGTATCTCAGTTGCGTGAGGCTGAAAAAGTTTATTCTTTAGCGCAGTTTCCTTTGTCTTGGTATCAAATAGAGGGGCTTTTGGGAAATTATTTAACGGCATTGGGTATGCAGACAAAAAGTAACGAGTTAATGCAATTGGCTATGGAATCTTATAAAAATCAGCAAAAAATATATTCACAAAATCAAGAACCTGAAGTTTGGGCGGAAATTCAAGAAAAAATCGGTAACATATTTTATTTGTTGGGTAAACAGAATGAAGATGATAAATTTATGGAGGAAGCCCGCAACTATTTTAATTCGGCACAAGAAATTTATACCGATTTAAATTTGAAAGCAGCCAACAAAAATGTTGAAAAGGCTCTCTTAAAAATCAGAAATTATATCGGGTAGACTTGATATTTTCGGAGTAGGGTATATCTCCACCTGAAAGGAGATAAAAAAATGACGCATTGTATAGAACAAGATAGTTTAACCCGCCGCCGTTCAATTTATGCACTCGGAAACACTCGGGTTGTTACGGATTTATGTTTGGAAGACACCTTGAAAGACTGTCTCAAAAATTGTCCAACCCCGTTTAACGCGCAATCATCTCGGTTGATTTTATTGTTGAATCAATATCATACAGATTTTTGGAACTTAGTCTTGAAAAAAGTTTTAGCCGCCGCCCCCATTGGTAAGAAAGACAGTGTCACGCAAAAAATAAATTCATTTTCCGCAGCGTATGGCACAATTTTATTCTTTGAAGATTTAGAGGTCTTGGAACAGCTACAAAAAGAGTTTCCACTCTATCAAAAAAATATGCATGATTGGACTTTTGAATCTAATGGTATGCTACAATATATGATATGGCAGGCGTTGGCCGAAAATGAAATAGGGGCTTCGTTGCAACACTATAACGAGTTGATTGAAGATGATGTTAAAAAGATGCTAAGCTTACCGGATAATTGGAAAATTTTGGCGCAGATGCCGTTCGGCAGCATAGAAAAATCGCCGCCGGAAAAAACATTTTTACCATTGGAAAACCGCTTCAAAATTTTTAAGTAAATATACTTGCTTTTATTGTTTTCTATTATTATCATCCCTATAGATATTTTTATATAATGGAAAACGATATGTTTGAGCGAAATAACAATATTTCAGATATAATTGCCGAGCAAAATAAAAATGCAACTATCCGCAAAAGATATTCCTATAAAGCAACTTTCACAGACAGAATTATTATTCTGCTGAACCTTTTTCTGGTTGCGACAATATTGTCATATTTACTTCCGTATAAAAACCTTTACTGTAATAGAAAGACAAACACTTGCCTTCTGTCTGTCCGCCATTTTTATGAATTATCGGCTAAACCGATATTAACTTTTAAAGCCGACAAGCTGCTTACAGCTAAAATAGAAGGTACTTTGCAAAATCAGCAGGAAGAAGATGATGCTAAATATAGTTATACAATAAGCCTGCAAACAACTGAGGAAACAATCACTTTGTTTGACGCCAGCAATTCTTATCTAATAACTAAATATAAAGTTGATAAAATAAACAGCTTTATTAAAAATAAAAATGAAGATTTAAGCGTTTCCGATAATGCTGTTTTAGTTTGGCTGCCTTTATTGTTTTTATTATTTATGTTACTGGTTATACGCAGCAAAGAAATTACTATCTCCTATTACCCTTTTTGGAAAAACAACAAACAGTAAAATAGATTATTTATGATTCAGTTTCATACCAAGCTGATTAGAAAATTCGGCAAGACCTTTTTTTATAAGCACACCGATTAAATCGGCCACAAGGTCAATATTGGTTTCAAGATTCGCTTTATCTGATTTTGAAAATCCGGAAAGAACGTGATTAACAATGCTGTCGGCGTCACGACTTTGCGGATGACCAATACCGATTCTGATACGATTATAATTTGGGGTAATGGCTGAATCTATGCTTTTTAAGCCGTTATGCCCGCCGGCACCGCCGCCGACTTTAGCTTTTATTTTATCAATGGGCAAATCCATATCATCGTGAATAACCACAATGTTTTGCGGCAAAATTTTATAGAAATTAGCCGCTTTGACAACACTGTTGCCGGAAAGATTCATAAAAGTTTGCGGTTTTAATAAATAAACTTTTTCGCCCTCAATATTACCTTCGGCAATCAATCCGTCAAATTTAGAGCGAAACGGAGAAAAATTATAGCGGCGATGAATTTCATCAGCCGCCATAAAACCAACATTATGGCGGGTAGCCGCATACTCCGTCCCCGGATTACCCAGACCAACCACCAAAAACATCGTCACCTCTTATTTACGCAAAAAGTCTACGTGGATAGGCTTGTCAGAAACAGGGTGGAATTGAACGTCTTGGCAAACAGTTTTAACTTTTTTACCTTCAACATCAACCACGATTTCAGACTTGTAGAAATCTCTTAAATCAAGGGCTTTTTCCAATTCAACCGGATCAAGGCTGATTAAAACGGCGTCTTTTTTACCGCCATAAATAACGGCAGGAACACGGCCCTCACGACGACACGCACGAGCTGCCCCCTTACCTGCTTTTTCACGCTTTTTTGCATTAAAAGTAACTTCAGTCATATTAAAATTCCTTATTATTTTAATTAAAATTAACTCTTACGGCCTCCAGGGGTGCCGCAAGTAAGGGCTTTGTACAACAAAAAAGGCAAAGTTTCAAGTATTTTTAACAAATTTTTATAATTTATTTGCTAACGTTTAGGCAAATTAATAACGGAGGTTTCTATGCTGTATATTTTATCCGGTTTCATTTTTGGCTGTCTTATTCCATATTTTGCTCGCCGCTTGGGTAAGCTTATGCCGGCAACAATGGGATATATACTTTTAAAGATATTTATTCCGCAACATTATATGCCTTGGAGCAAGCTGAAAAATGATTTTGAATATATGCAGCTATTCAAAAGTTATATAATGCGCAGCATAGGGTGGGGAATTTTTACCGCCGCGGTGACCTACTTAACTGCCGTTAATTTTGACCCGTATTACACCGGTTGGTATATTGCATTTGTCTGGATAATGTTGCTGTTGGTAGAAATTGATAAACGATTTATGCTGTTGCCGGATATTTTAACTTTGCCCCTGTTGGTTTTGGGATTTGGTTATGCCGCGGCCAACGGAGTGTGGTTAGACACGGTTGACCCTCAGTTAATCAGCAACGCTCAAAACAGTTTTATGGGAGCTTGCGCCGGTTATTTAATGCCGGTGGTGGCCAGTATGTTTTTGGTCTTAAAATATCCTGATGCCTTTGGCGGCGGCGACATAAAATTATTGGCCGCTATAGGAGCTTGGGTCGGATTGGAGCCTGTTTCATATATTTTATTGGGTTCTTGCATTTTATTTGCGGTTGGTTGTCTGATTAAAAAACAGCGGGTTGGTCCGTTTGGTCCTTCTATTGTTTATGCCACATTGCTTGTTTGTATCTTTTTATTTGGCATTTAACAAAAAAATATTGTCATCTTCTTGACAACGCATTTTGCAAACACTAACTAAACAAGTAGTAAAAATTATCTATTTGTTTAGGAGTATTAAAATGAACATCAAACCATTGCACGATAAAGTGTTAATTAAGCGTGTTGACGAAGAAACCAAAACAGCTGGTGGCATTATTATTCCGGATACGGCTAAAGAAAAACCGTCGGAAGGTGTTGTAGAAGCTGTTGGCAACGGCCGCGTTTCTCCGGATGGTAAAGTTATTGCTTTGTCAGTAAAAGCCGGCGACAGAGTTTTGTTTGGTAAATGGGCCGGCACCGAAATTAAAGTCGATGGCGAATCTCGTCTAATCGTGAATGAATCTGATATTTTAGCAATTATTGAATAAATATGCGAAAGGTGAAATAAAATGGCTGCAAAAGACATTAAATTTGGAACAGACGCCAGAAGCAAAATGCTTAAAGGCGTAGAAACATTAGCTAAAACCGTGAAAGTTACATTAGGTCCTAAAGGCCGTAATGTTATGCTTGACAAATCATACGGCGCACCGAAATTGACCAAAGACGGCGTTTCCGTGGCAAAAGAAGTTGTTTTGGCCGATAAATTTGAAAATATGGGCGCGCAACTGATTAAGGAAGTTGCTCAAAAAACAGCAGATAAAGCCGGTGATGGTACCACTACCGCCACGGTTTTGGCCGAAGCCATTATTCGTGAAGGTTGTAAGGCTGTTGCCGCCGGAATGAATCCGATGGATGTAAAACGTGGTATTGATATGGCGGTTGAAGCTGTAGTCAATGATGTAAAATCACGCTCTAAAACCGTACAGTCTTCCGGTGAAATTGCTCAAGTTGGCACAATTTCTGCCAATGGCGACACCACAATCGGCGAATATTTGGCAAAAGCTATGGAAAAAGTAGGCAACGAAGGTGTTATAACCGTTGAAGACGCCAAAGGCTTGGAAACTGAACTGGACGTTGTAGAAGGTATGCAATTTGACCGCGGTTATTTATCTCCGTATTTTGTTACAAATCCTGAAAAAATGAACTGCGAATATGATAATCCGTATATTTTGCTGTACGACAAGAAAATTTCTAACCTACAGCCGATGATTTCCATTTTGGAAGCTGTTGTTCAATCTGGCCGTGCGTTGGTGATTATTGCCGAAGATATTGAAGGTGAAGCTTTGGCTACTTTGGTTGTCAACAGAATTCGCGGCGGTTTGAAGGTTTGTGCGGTGAAAGCCCCTGGTTTTGGTGACAGACGCAAAGCAATGTTGCAAGATATGGCAATTTTGACCGGCGGTCAGGTTATTTCCGATGAATTGGGAATGAAAATTGAAAACGTTACCTTGGATATGTTGGGCACAGCTAAGCGTGTTGAAATTACTAAAGATGACACCACAATCATTGACGGCGCAGGAGATAAAGAGGCTATTGCCGGCAGAACTGCTCAGATTCGTCAGGAAATCAGTCAAACAACTTCTGATTATGATCGTGAGAAATTGCAAGAACGTTTGGGTAAACTCTCGGGCGGTGTTGCCGTTATCAGAGTGGGCGGAGCTTCCGAAGTTGAGGTAAAAGAAAAGAAAGATCGTATTGATGATGCTTTGCACGCAACTCGAGCCGCTGTTAAAGAAGGTATTGTTGCCGGTGGTGGAACAGCTTTGCTGTATGCTACAAAAGCTTTGGAAAATGTAAAAACAGACAATCAAGACCAAAATGTGGGTATTGATATCATTCGTAAAGCATTGCAGGCTCCTTTGCGTCAAATTGCCGAAAATGCCGGTGTTGACGGCGCGGTTGTTGCCGGAAAATTGTTGGAAAGCAAAGATTTCAACTATGGTTACAATGCCGCGGCCGGTGAATATACCGATATGATTAAATCCGGTATTGTTGACCCGACAATGGTAGTTAGAACAGCTTTGCAAGATGCCGCATCTGTTGGCGGATTGTTGATTACAACCGAAGCAATGGTTACGGAAATTCCTGAAAAAGAATGTCATTGCGGTGATGCCGCGGCTGCTGCCGGCGGTATGGGCGGAATGTACTGATAATTCTCTGAATTTAAAAACACCCTGTTTTGCTTTGGCAAAGCAGGGTGTTTGCTTTTGGAATGTTAAAATTTCAATCCAACGCAGCAAGCGTCATCTTTTGTGCATAATTTGCAAACAGCGTCTATTTCTGGCAAAGTCACCATATTCAAACATTCATATAAGGCACTGTTTAAGCTCTCGCTATTTATATAAAAGTGTAATAAACAGGTATCTGGCTAGTGGTATCTGAAGATATTGCAAACGACATTAAAAAAATGTTTTATATCTATTCAAATTCCATACCTATAGAGCAGCGTTCTTTGTCTTTCTTACAGGCTTTGCAAGTTTGATTTATTTCGGAGACGGTTAAATCTCGCAAACATTTTTTGCTGTCAGAGCAGGTTTTGTCGCCGTAAAATATAATACTCCCCTGTTTCCAACGGAATAAAAAAGCGCGATGTATTGGTGAATGTAGAGGTTGCACCAAGTCGCGGAAAAGAGCTTCACAGCTGCGTTGCGAAAATGATTCATTAACTTGGTCACCTGCTTCATTTTGTCGATAGGGTCCGCCGGGGGCAATTTCTATAGTCCAATGTCCGTTGCGGAGAAATGTGCCCACCATATTTCCCTCAGAATCTATAAAGTCATATATTGTTATTTTTTTCCAGGTTGCCGGAACTAAATTAGCGGCCATAACAAAATCAGTAATGCCAGTCTGTTGAGGATTTGTTTGTGACATTTTTGTAAGTTGCTCAGTATGTTCCATAAGTCCTTGAATTAAAAAATTATATTCATTTAACGCCTTATCTATTTTCCACTTTTCCATCGCTTTGGAATAGCCAGCAATACCGCCAACGGACAAAACCCCGATAATCGCAAGAACGCCAAGCATTTCAATCATACTGCGACCTTTTTCTAAATTCTTATACATATTTCTAACTTCCGTTCAATTTGTTGCACATAAAACAAAACCCGCCGTAATAAAAGCGGGCGGATGTTAGCAAACCGTATACCTAGAAACGGCTCGGCTTATTCAGCACATAGCCTTATTCAGCCGACATCCGCTCTAAGCAGAAATCGGCATATAAAATTTTAAGTCATTATGCAATGACTCTAGGTAAAAAGGGTTGCTACGCCCTAGACAGACAATTACCTGTCCGACACACATTTTACTTAAAGATTCCACGAAAGTAAAGATAATTTTTGTTATAAAAAAAGCCCGTCTTGCGACGAGCTTTTCCAATATGGGGCGGATGAAGAGATTCGAACTCTCGACATCTGGTACCACAAACCAGCGCTCTAACCAACTGAGCTACATCCGCCATTGTGATATCAAAACAGTTAATACAGGCAAACAAGTAAAAAGTCAATATTAAAGTTAAAAAAAAGCAAAAAATCTTTCAATAAAATACTTTCTAATGTTAACCTTTTATTACCATTTAAGGGATATTGTAGAAAAAATACGAAAATCCAGAGGAAGATATGATAAAGAAAATTGCTTTTTTTTGTGTTTCGGTTTTGACGTTGTTGCGTGTTTGTAGTGCTGAAGCGTCAACATCGTCTATTATGATTGATGCCGAAAATGGTGACGTTATGTATGAAATGAATGCTGATGAGCGTCGCTATCCGGCGTCATTAACCAAGTTAATGACCTTATATATCACTTTTAATGCTCTGGAAAATAATCATATTAAACTGACTGACAAATTAAAAGTTTCACGGACGGCGGCAAATCGTTCGCCTTCCAAATTGGGAGTTCGTGCCGGCGAAACAATTACGGTTAAAGACGCTATTATGGCGGTTATTGTTAAATCGGCTAATGATTGCGCCACAGTTCTGGCCGAACATTTTTCGCCAACCGAGGCCGATTTTGCCGTTTTGATGACTAATACGGCGCACAAACTGGGAATGAAACACACCACATTTAAAAATGCCTCCGGTTTACCTAATTCTCAGCAAAAAACCACAGCTCGCGATATGGCTGTTTTGGCTATGGCTGTATATCATCACTTTCCGCAATATTACAAGTGGTTTTCGGCTAAAAGCTTTCAATATAAAGGACGCACAATCGGCGGACATAATTATTTGCTAAAAACTTTTGCCGGTGCCGACGGAATGAAAACCGGTTACACCGCCGCTTCGGGGTATAATATCGTGACTTCGGCCAAACGCTCTGAAAAACGTGTTATTGCTGTGACAATGGGACACAAAAGCGTGGCTGAAAGAGATAAAAAAGTTGCCAAAATGATGGATAAAGGTTTGAACTATATGCAGCAAGGCGGCGAAATTAACTTGGCAATGCTGACAAAAGAGATAAACGGAAATTCCGTAACCGCCAAAAATAAAACGGCGAAATTAACTCGTGTGGCCTCTGTTCAAAAAACAAACAAAATAAAATCTCAACCGGTTAAAGTGGCTAAAGCTCAGACTAAGGCCATTACGTCAACTCGTGTGGCGACGGCGGTGTCCAATGGCCGTTATGCGGTTCAAGTCGGCTCTTTTTCTGATTATAAACGCGCTCGTAATTATGCTTTGACGGTTAAAAATAAGTTGGCAAAAAAATATGCGGTTTATGATATTAAGGTTGAAAAAGTTAAAGCGGACAGTCGGACTGTCTATCGTTCAAAAGTTATCGGTTTAGCTAAAAACGATGCTAATACCATTTGCCGAAATATGAAACGCAGCAATCAGGCTTGTTTGGTGACTGCCGACAGCGGCGCAATGAAAATGGCTCAACGCTGATGACTGTTCCGTTTATTGTTATAAGCAGTTCAAGGGCTGGTGTGGGTAAAACAACACTGGCCTTTAATCTTGTGACTGCATTGCTCCAAGATGGCTATAGGGTCGGAATTTATTCGAACGAGGCCGTAAGCTTTTTGCAAAAAAGAGAAGCTCAGTTCCAAAAAAATCTTAATTTAAAGATGCCGAAAGCCATCAGTAAGGCTGATTTGTTTGCAAAAAAAATTTCTGATTGCACGGTGATGGTGGTTGATGTGCCGACTGCCGATAACAGCGAGTTCGCAGATGTCTTTTCTCAGGCTCATACTCTGATAACCATAGCGCAAAATAAACAGGATATAGATTGGCAATTCAGCGATTCGTATTTGAATTTAATTTGGCAGACAAAAAAAAATCAGGCTGCCGTCGGTATTAAATGTCTAAATTGGGTTGTAGTGAAAAACAACTGGCCGTCGGTTGAAACTGATTGGGTCGATTTTAGCGAAAAACAAGCAAAAAGATTCGGGTTTCGATGTGCTCCGGCGTTGGAAAACCGTGAGGTTTATGCCCATATTGCAAATGGTTATGGGGCGGCAGATTTGGTAAATTCCAAAACTCTTAAAATGGCAATGGACGATGTTTATGCTCGGCGCGAATTGTTGGTTTTGGCCGATTTTATGTGGCAACATAAATAAATGTGTCTAGCTTGCTAAAAAAACTTTACCTAGCCTTTTTTTTAATGATACATATATATATAAAAGAGTTTTAATTATTAGAGGAGGGCTGTTAATGCTTAAAATTGTAAAAACAACGCCGTATTCCGATATGAAAATGGGAACGGCAGGCTTGCGTAAAAAGTCAAAAGTGGTTTTGCAGGAAAATTATTTGGAAAATTTTGTGCAAAGCGTGTTTAATGCTATTGGCGGTGTTGAAGGTTTGACCTTTATTTTGGGCGGTGACGGACGTTACTATAATAAAGTGGCTATTCAAAAAATTATGAAAATGGCGGCGGCAAACGGTATGAAAAAAATGATTGTCGGCCAGAACGGCTTTATCTCTACGCCGGCGTCGTCAAACATTTTGTTAATGAATAAAGCCGATGGTGGTTTTGTTCTCTCCGCTTCACACAATCCGGGGGGAATTAATGGTGATTTTGGTATAAAATATGCGGTGGCTTCCGGCGGTCAATGTCCGACATCAATCAGTGATAAAATTTATGAAATTTCTAAAACAATCGGTGAATATAAAACACTTGACGAACCTGATGTAGATTTAAGCCGCTTGGGTGTGCAAAAGTTAGGTAATATGGAAATTGTAATAATTGATCCGGTTAAAGATTATGTTGAAATGATGGAGCGTATTTTTGACTTTGCCGCCATCAAAAAATTGTTTGCCGATGGTTTTACAATGGTTTTTGATGCAATGAATGCCGTAACCGGACCTTATGCCCGTAAAATTTTTGAAGAAATTTTGGGAGCAAAGGCAGGTTCGGTTGTGAATTATGTACCGATGGAAGACTTTGGCGGTTTGCACCCTGATCCGAATTTGATTTATGCTAAAAGTTTGGTTGACCTGATGTATTCTGATAAAGCTCCCGATTTTGGCGCGGCCAATGACGGCGATGGTGACCGCAATATGATTTTGGGTAAAAAATTTTTTGTGACTCCAAGCGATAGTTTGGCCATTTTGACTGATAATTATAAGCTTATTCCGGCCTATAAAAATGGTATTTTCGGCGTGGCTAAATCTGCGGCGACTTCAACTTCGGTCAGCAGAGTGGCAAAGGCGTTGGGTATCGGTTATTATGAAGTTCCGACCGGTTGGAAATATTTTTGTAATTTGATGGACAGCAAGCGCATTACTTTTTGCGGTGAAGAAAGTTTTGGCACGGGTTCCAGCCATATACGCGAAAAAGATGGAATCTGGGCGGTGCTGTTTTGGCTTAATATTATTGCCGCTACCGGTAAATCTGTGCAGGAAATTACGGAAGACCATTGGAAAAAATATGGCCGTAGCTATTATATGCGCAACGATTATGAGGCTTTAGAGCCGGAAGTTGCCAACAAACTTATGGCGGATTTAGAGAAACGTTTGCCTGAGTTAAAAGGTAAAACTTTCGGACGTTACACGGTGGAAAATGCAGTGCCGTTTATTTATAATGATCCGGTTGACGGCAGTTCAACCAAAAATGGTTTAATTGTTTATTTCACCGATAAATCTCGCATAGTATATCGTTTGTCCGGTACCGGCACAAATGGTGCTACCTTGCGCGTCTATTTAGAGCGGTATGAAACTAAAGATTTGAACGAAAACGTTGAACAAATGCTTGAAAGTTTGGCCGAGGTATCTCGTCAAATCGGTGAAATTACCGAGCGCACAGGCAAGGTTAAGGCTGACGTTTTGACTTAGGGTGAAACTATGCTTAAAGACATAAACAAACGGCGTCCCGACAGACAGCTTGAAAGAAATTTGGTCTTTCTGGCTTATGCTATTATGCTTATGTCTTTAAGCTTGTTTGCTCTGTTTTTATATCCGCAGTACACTTTTTATGTTATCATATCTATTGTGGTTTGGAATATCATCTGTATTCTTGTCACAATCAGAATTTTGAAGGTTAGCGAAAATGCCATAGGCTTTGGGGCATTGGCGGCGGAAATCTTAAACGATAAGACCAAATATCAGCGTGTAGATAACGCGGCGGGTTTGCCGATTTTGGCCAACAAGGCGGCAATTGATTATTTTAAAAATGAAACTGTGTTAGATTTTTTGGAGCACAACATAATCGATTCTGCAGCCAATAAGTTGGATTTGCAAAAACTGTCGTCGGCGGTGAATAAGTTACAGGAAACCACGGTCAGAGTTTCTATAAATCCCAATAAAAATAGCGTCTTTGTGGCCGAAGAATGGTTGAAAGTGCAGGTTAAGCCCATTTATCTGAATAAAGCTGATATTTTTGAAGATGAATTTTCCCTAAATAAAATCCGCAAGGAAACCTATATTTTTTGGACGGTTGAAAATATTACTTCATATAAAAATATGGAACAGGTTTATCAAGATGAAATGTCGTCGTTGCATAATTTTTTAGATTTTCTGCCGGTGGGACTTTACACTTGCGATAATACCGGCAAAGTGGAATATTTAAACAATACTTTGGCCTCTTATTTGAACATAGATAAAAATGACGCCATCGGTCGTAAAATTGACGATTTTGTGGCTTATAAACCTGAAGAGTTGCATAATAATACCGGCGAGTTTAACGGTAACATAATGTTTAAGACCGCGCACGGAACTGTCGAAGCCTTTGTGCGTCAGCAAAATGTGCGTGAAAATTCAGAGCTGAAAACTCGTGGCGTGGTTATTTGGAATTTGCCGAATGATAAAATATTGAAACAGAACTTAAATGAAATAACCGACAAATTTGAGTGGCTGTTCAATACTGCTCCGGTGGGAATTATCTTTGCGGATAAACAACAAAAAATTATTGAAGTCAACCAACATATTTCAGAGATTTTTGAAAAATCCGCCGCAGAAATTATGCACAAAAAGGTTTGTGACTATTTTAAAGATGAAGTAAAATCCAAAGTTAAATCGGCTTTTGTTGAATATGCAAAAAATAAAAGTGAAGAATATGACTTTGAGGCAACTTTGGCGTTTACAAAAGAAGAAAAGATTATTCATTTGCATCTTTGCCCAATGATTAGACACTATTCAAACAGCAATGGTGAAATTGAGGGTATGATTATGTATATTGTCGATACCACCAATAAACGTAATTTGGAAATGCAAGTGGCTCAGGCGCAAAAAATGCAGGCATTCGGACAGTTGGCCGGCGGAGTTGCGCACGATTTTAACAATTTGTTGACAGCGGTCATCGGTTATTGCGATTTATTGATACAGCGTCACGGCGTGGGCGACCCGTCGTTTTCCGATTTAACTCAGCTCAAGCAAAATGCTACTCGCGCGGCCAATGTGGCGCGTCAGTTGTTGACAATTTCTCGCAAGCAACCGCTGAATCCAAAGTTGATAGACGTAACCGAAGCTTTTACGGAAATAGACCACCTGCTTTCACGGCTGATTGGCGAACAAATAAGTTTCCAAATAAACTATGCTCCGGATTTGGGCTATATCAGAGTTGACCCTGTACAGTTTTCACAAGTAATGATAAACTTAGCCATTAATGCTAAAGACGCTATGAACGGCAAAGGAACGCTGACAATTTCTACCAGAGGCGAGCGTTTGGCTGAGCCATATCATTTTGGTGCAGATATCATAAAACCCGGTGATTTTGTGGTTATAAGCGTTACTGACACGGGGTGCGGTATTCCGCCGGAAAACTTAAATCGTATTTTTGAACCGTTCTTTTCAACCAAAAAGAATGTGGTTGGTTCCGGTACGGGCCTCGGACTGGCAATGGTTTACGGGATTGTTCGGCAAACTGAAGGTTTTGTTAAAGTTCATAGTGAAGTGGGCAAGGGAACGACTTTTGAAATTTATTTACCGGCCTATGAAAGTGATAAGATAGAGAAAAAAGCAGATGAAGAGACAGAAGAGATAATTCGCGATAGAGCCGGAAATGCGGTGTTGAAAACAGTTCCGAACGGAATTAAGACCTTGGGCGTAAATCAAAAACCGGTTCTGGGTATGAATGTGTCGGCTTTTGATAGTTTACGCCGCTTGTCGGCAAATTCTGACGAAATCAAAATTCTTTTTGTTGAAGATGAAAACGCCGTTCGCACGGTGGGCGTGCGCGGTTTACGGCGTAAAGGTTTTCAGGTTGTGGATTGCGTCTCGGCCGAAAACGCTTTAGAACACATTAAAAATGGCGAAAAATTTGATATGATGATAACGGATATGATGATGCCCGGAGTGAGTGGAGCCGAGTTGGCGAAAATAGTTCATCAAAAGTATCCGGAAATGAAAATAATTTTGGCGTCGGGATATTCGGAAGAAATAGCTTGTAAAGAGTTGGCCGGTTCATCAGATTTTTATTTTATGAGCAAGCCTTACAGTTTGGAAGATTTGCATCAAAAAGTTCAGGAAGTGTTGGCTAAAAATGATTGAAATTGAAGAAGATGAAGAATTAAAACAGATTCCTTTTGATTTTGTGCCGCGTACTTACATGGGACGTGAAGATTTTATGGTGGCTCCGTGCAACCGCGAGGCTTTTAATATGGTCGATTCGTGGCCGAAATGGTTGACGCAGGGACTTATTGTTTATGGCCCAAAGGGCAGCGGTAAATCTCATTTGGCTCATTTGTTTGCCGATAAAGTGAAAATTTTTGCAGATAAACCTTTGAAAGTTTCATTGATTGACGCTGCGCGGATTAACTTGCGCAATGTTAATAAAATAGCCGGTGAGAATCAAAGTATTGTGGTGGAAAATTTAACCCCGAAAGCTAATGCCGAAGCCTTGTTTCATCTGTTTAATATATATAACACGGAAGGACGATATATGCTCTGGACGGCGGAAACGGCTCCTGTTAGAATGAATTTTCCGCTAAAAGATTTGCAGTCGCGACTAAATATGCTGCCAAGTGTTGAAATAAAAGAGCCTGATGACTTGATGTTGCAGACATTAATTGTTAAATTATTTAATGACCGGCAAATTTTAATAAGTCCTGACGTTTTAAATTATATTGTAAATAACGCGCCGCGTTCTTTTGAATATATCGAAAAATTAGTTGAAGAATGTGACAATATTTCGCTTGCATATCAATGTGCTGTTAATTATAATGTGGTTAAAAAGTCTATGGAGATTTTGGCACAAAATAATAATTGCCAATTGGATTTATTTGGAGATTTAATTTAATTAAGGGGGAAAATTTTATGAAAAACTTTGACTTTTTATTGACTAAAAAATGGGTCGGCGCATTACTGTTTTTGATATTTAGCGTTTGTTATTCATTATATATGAGTTCAACAATCAATAGAGAGGTGACGAATCTTATGCCGGCGGTTAAGGCCAGCGCAAGTGATTTCTTGCCGATTACGATTGAAAAAGGTATGATTTCTAAGCCGGAAAATACCTTAATTGAAAAAACTTACGGCGATGCCGGCGAGCAGCTTAAAATTGTTTTGGATACCCGTACGGAAGAATTTGACCCGTCTAATTTAACCGAAAGCGGAATTTATGTCAGCCGTTCTGCTGTTTACAGTGTTAATGCCGCAAAAAATGAAGTGCGGATTAACAGTTTGCGCGATGTTCCGAATATGGTTATAGATGAAGATGTGTTGAATACAGTTGTTTCAACAATTGAACAATATATATACCCGACTGTATTGGCAATAGTAGCATCTTTTCTTGTAATTTGGGGACTGATTGTTATGGGAATTTATTCTCTGGTTTTACACTGGATTATGTCAGCTGTTTACAAAGCTCCGTATCGCCGGACTTTGCGCCTGACTGTGTATAGCTACATCGTGTTCAGCCTGATTGGTATGGTTATAAAAATATCCAGTCCGTTTATGCTGGGTTTTGTTTTTGCTCTGGCGGTAAATATTCTTGTAAATTCTTGGCTTAAAAAGCAAGTAGTTGCCGAAAAGACAGCTTAGTTAGCCTGAAACGTAGAAAATAAATAGCCTCGGATAGTTAAATCACGAGGCTGTTTTTTTATATTTCTTCCGAAAAAATATGGATTTTACTTTGGTTGGGGAATTTTTTATAAATAAAAAACAAATTAATACCAATAAACAAGATGCAAAAATGTCGGTTAAAAAAATAATATTTTTTCCGGAATTGGTTAAGTTTTGTAAAAAATCCAGACATTGTAATTTCCAAAAAAGTCAATTTTTCATACTGATAAATATAAACTAAAGATTAGTCAATAAAAATATTTGTCGGTTAGGATTTTTTTATTTTTCTTGATTAATTGCCGCAATATCAGTTATAATAAATTCGCATTAAAAATGCAGGGCGTCAGAAACCCTTTCTGTATCAGTCGTTATGCATAGCGACTTAAATTTTATTATGCCGATTTTCTGTTTTGGACGGATGTCGGCTAAATAAGGCTATGAGCTGAATAAGCCGAGCCGTTAGATACAGTACGGTTTCTGAACATCCGCCCGCTTCTAAGCGGGTTTTGTTTTATGTATAGCAAAATTAAACGGAGTTAAGAGGTATGTACAGAAGTTTTGATAAAGGCCGCTCGATGATAGAAATGTTGGGTGTTCTGGCGATTATCGGTGTTCTCTCTGTCGCCGGAATTGCCGGCTATTCCAAGGCGATGGAAAAATGGAAAATAAATAAGACTATCAGTGAATATTCAATGTTTGCGACAAATGTAATCGGTTATGTCACCGAGTTTAACAAACTGAACAGCAGCGGCAATCAATATCCAATGGTTCAGACCGTGAAAGCACTTGGTTTGGTTCCCGAAACCTGGGATACACTTAGTGTGCAAGATATGAGGGATACTTTGGGAAATCAGGTGGGAATTTTCGTGCGCTCCGGACATTTGCAGCTCGAAATAAGACAGGGGAAAGAAAACATAATGACTTCCCGTAAGTTTTGCGAGGCAGTGCTTCGAGATTTTGCTCAGCCTTTAAGCAACACCTTATATATGGTTAATTTTTTTCGATGGAATAATCCGGCAAGCTATTATTACGGCAACGCTTATTGTGCAGAAGAAAAGAAATGTCTGCGAAATTTAACTCCTGTTGAGATTAATCAGCTATGCAATTCGTGTATAAACGACGAAGGTACAAGATATTGTTCTCTTATTTTATATTTTTAAAAAAATTAAAGTACATATTTGACAAGCATAAAAAAAACTCCGTCTTTTGCGGCGGAGTTTAGTTTTTTGAGGTTAAAGGTTTATAAAAACTTAGGCAACTTTAGATGAGCTGTTTCTGTTTTCATTCTCTAAAAAGCCAAGTTTTTCTTGAATTTCCCAAATCACACGCAAAGCAGCCAAGGCTTGTTCACCACCTACTCTCGGAGTGGCTTCGCCATTAACGCATTTAACAAAATAAGCTAATTCTGCTTGCAATGGTTGATTAGTCGGAATAAATAATTGTTCCACACTTCCTTTTAAGCCATAGTTCATCCAATCCGGAATTTCCTCTTGGTTTACATAAGGCATACGGCCTTGTGTGTGAACATTAATCGACTGATTGATAAAATCCATATCAATATAGTTGGTGTCGGTGGTAACGGTCAATGTGCGCACGCGGGACTGGGTGATACGACTTGCGGTTAAATTTGCGGTCGCGCCGTTTTCAAATTCCAACAAAGCGGTGATATAATCTTTGCCAAGAGGACTTTCTTTTGTTTTTACCGAGGCGGCCTGCACATTAACTACCGGAGATTTCATCAAAGATTGCACCACTTCCACGTCATGAATCATCAAATCCATAGACACATCAACATCGGTAATGCGTCCGCTAGCTGCCGACATACGTTGTGCCGTCATAGAGCGGATTTTGGTTGTGTCTGACAAAAGTTTGCTCATTTGTTCAACCGCCGGATTAAAGCGTTCAATATGTCCGACCATCAAAACCACATTATTATTTTTAGCGGCGTTAATCAAACGCATACAACCTTCTTCGGTGGTAGCCAAAGGTTTTTCCATCATACAATGAATGCCGTGGTTCATAAAAAATTCGCCCACATCGGCGTGAGTAACCGAGGTTGTAACAACGCTCACGGCATCAACGTTGGCAGCAACTTCTTCCATAGACGAAAAAGCTTTAATGTTATATGCTTCAGCGGCGGCCTTAGCAGCTTCCGGAAACACATCATATACGCCGACAAGCTCAACACCTTGCAGATTTTTATAAGTTTTAAGGTGGTTTTTACCCATCATACCGGCACCGATAACGGCAACCTTAATTGTTTTAGTCATTGAAAATCCTTATTATTTAGCTAATTACAAGTTTAATATGTGTTTTATATATCACATCTTCATTAAAAATGCTTTTAACAATATGTTACAGATTGTTACATTAGCCATATATATAAAGTAAGCATAAGGCGAAAAGCCTATTGACGTTTATAAAAAATGGTTATAAATTAAGTCATCAAAAAAAATGAAAAAGAGTGAAAAATGACGTTTGTTACAACTTATATATTTCGAATTATCCCTTAGGGGATGGCACTTCTTTTTTACATAAAATTTCTGAAAATCAAACACTTAAATAATCAATTTTTGATGGGTATAAAATTATGACAAAGTACTATGCTGATGTAAAAGCAAAGCCTGACTTTGTGGCACTTGAAAAAGAAGTGCTGAAGTTCTGGGAAGAAGATAAAACTTTTGAAAAGTCTGTGCATAACCGTGATGGCGCAGCGGAATTTGTTTTTTATGACGGACCTCCGTTTGCCAACGGCACGCCGCACTATGGACACATTATGGTGTCGTATGTAAAAGACGTGGTGGCGCGTTTTCAGACAATGGACGGTAAAAAAGTGGAGCGTCGCTTAGGGTGGGATTGCCACGGTTTGCCGGCGGAAATGGCGGCCGAAAAACAGCTCGGCGTTTCCGGACGCAAACAAATTGAAGCGTATGGCGTGGAAAAATTCAATAACTTCTGCCGTTCTGATGTGCTGAAATATTCCGGAATTTGGGTAGAATTGTTTAAGCGCATTGGTCGTTGGGTTGATTTTAATCACGATTATAAAACAATGAATTTGCCGTTTATGGAAAGTGTTATTCATAATTTTAAAGAGTTGTATGACAAAGGTTTGGTTTATGAAGATTACCGCGTTTTGCCATATTCTTGGGCGGCGGAAACCCCGCTTTCCAACTTTGAGGTAAACTTGGGCTACAAAGACAAAACCGACACGGCGATTACCGTTATGTTTAAATTGGAAACCGGTCAAAAGATTTTAGTTTGGACCACTACGCCGTGGACTTTACCATCTAATTTGATGTTGGCTGTCGGCAAAGATATTGACTATGCGGTTATGGAAGAGGACGGACAGCAATATATTTTGGCTGAGGCTCGTTTGGGCGGCTATAAAAAGCAGTTGGAAAACGCCGTTTTGGTTAAAAAAATCAAAGGTGCGGAGTTGCTGGGTTTGAGTTATGAACCAATGTTTCCGTATTTCCAAAAACTAAAAGAAAAGGGTGCGTTCAAAATTTTGAGCGGCGAGTTTGTTTCTACCGAAGACGGTACCGGTGTTGTGCATATTGCTCCTGGTTTTGGTCAAGACGACTTTGAAGCCTGCCGCGCCTATGATGAAAACTTTCCGGTGGTTTGCCCTGTTGACGAGGCCGGTAAATTCACTGCCGAAGTTTCGGATTATGAAGGCAAGCAAGTGTTTGAAACCAACGAACCGATTTTGGCGTGGTTAAAGGCTAACGGCATTTTGGTTAAAAAAGAACAATATACGCATACCTATCCGTTCTGTTGGCGTACGGATACTCCGCTGATTTATAAAGCGATGAGTTCTTGGTTTGTAAAGGTTACGGATTTCCGCGATGAAATGGTTCAGCTAAACCAACAAATCAACTGGATTCCGGGACACATTAAAGACGGTCGTTTCGGTAAATGGCTGGAGGGCGCGCGCGACTGGTCAATTTCCCGCAATCGTTTTTGGGGAACGCCGATTCCGGTTTGGAAATCCGATAATCCGGCTTTTCCGCGGGTTGATGTTTTTGGCTCGGTGGCCGAAATTAAGGCCGCAACCGGTATTGAGGTGGATAACCTGCACAAGCCGTATATTGACGATGTTGTATATCCAAATCCCGACGATAAAAGCGGCAAAACAATGATGCGTCGTGTCAGCGATGTGTTTGACTGTTGGTTTGAATCCGGTTCTATGCCGTATGCGCAAATTCACTATCCGTTTGAAAATAAAGAGTGGTTTGAAAATCATTTTCCGGCGGATTTTATTGTGGAAGCAATCGACCAGACTCGCGGTTGGTTCTATACCTTGACTGTGTTGTCAACCGCTTTGCACCATAAACCGGCATTTAAAAACTGTATCTGTACCGGTTTGCTGATGGCCGAAGGCGGACAAAAGCTTTCTAAACGCTTGAAAAATTATCCAGATCCGAATGAAATTTTGGATTCTATCGGTTCAGACGCTTTGCGTTGGTTCTTGGTTTCTTCTCCGGTTTTGAAAGGCGGCAACGTGGCTGTGGATAAAGAAGGTAAGGAAATAGCCAAAGCCTCCCGCGCGGCAATGATTCCGTTGTGGAACGCTTTTTATTTCTTCACTTTGTACGCCAATGCCGAGGATTATGAAGCTAAAGAAATTTATTCTTCCGATGAGGCGATTGACAACTATATTCTTTCTAAGCTGAAAAATTTGGCTGTTGTGGTTAAGAAAGATTTAGAAACCTATGAAGTTGCCGACGCTTGTGCTAAAGTTTCCGACTTTATGGAAATTCTGAACAACTGGTATATTCGTCGTACTCGCGATCGTTTCTGGGAAGGTGAACACAACGCCTTTGACACTTTGTACACTGTTTTGGTAAACGTCAGCAAAATTGCCGCGCCGTTGATGCCGTTTATTTGCGAATATGTTTACAAAACTTTGACCAAAGGCGAGTCCGTGCATTTGTGCGATTATCCGAAACTTGAAGAAATTAAAGCCGATGACGCTCTAATGGCGGATATGGATTTTGTGCAAGATTTGTGCTCAACCGGCAAATTTATCCGTGAGGAGAAAAATTTGCGTAACCGTCTGCCGTTGGCTTCTATGACTTTGATTGGTGCTAAACTTTCGCCGGCATATCAAGAAATTGTTAAAGACGAACTTAATGTAAAAGAAGTGAAATTTGATGACAATTTGGATAATTACGCCAGTAAAAAAGTTTATTTATACACTCCGCTTTTGGGCAAAACTTTGGGCAAAAATATGGGCGCGGTGATGGCGGCCTATAAGCAAGGTCAATGGACTCTGAATACGGACGGCACGCTTTCTATCGGCGGACAAACTTTAACTTCGGATTTGTTTGAAGTTCGTTTGGAAATGAAAGACGGGGTTGCCGGTCAGGCGTTTGACAGCAACAAGGCGGTTTTGACTTTGGATACGGTTGTAACCGACAGTCTGAAACGCGAAGGCATGGCGCGCGACTTTGTACGTTTAATCCAGACTTTGCGTAAAGATAAGGATTTTAACATTTCCGACCGCATTGAGTTGCATTATCAAACAGCAAATGCTGAATTAGCCAAAGCTTTGATGGAAAACGAAAAGTATATTTCTGAACAAGTGTTGGCCGTCAAAGTTGAACCGACTTGCACCAGTGGCAACGAGGCCGATATTGAAGGCGGTTTGGTTGTGTATGACGCCTTTAAGCATTGCGCTTAAAAATTTGTTATTCGTTAGTGGGAGAGGGCTGTGTTTACAGCCCTTTCTTTGGTTCAAAAATAATCTTTACTTTTTCTGCTTTTACTTATAACATTAAGTGAAGATAGATGATAGTCTGTCTGGGGTGTCGTAGCCTCTGTTCATTCGTCTTTGTGTTAGACGTTAATTAAGCATACCTTCTGGCTAAAGAGCTGGAAGGTAGCAAAATATGCTATATGCTAATATGCTACACTATTTAATGAACATAGTTACGAACTTCCAGCTGTCTCGCCGACAGCTTTTTTGTTGTAATATCAAGATAAAGGAAGTTGTTATGATATTTATAAATTCTGAAAGCAAAGTAAATTCACGTTTGTTCAGCGTTATTAACGGGCATAGACCCGCGAACCTAGATCCACGGGTCAAGCCCGTGGATGACAGTAAGGTGGAGTGTGTCGCGTCCGGCAATAACAATAGGAGTGTGTTTCAATCTGGCCGTTCAATGATTGAAATGTTGGGAGTTCTGGCCATAATTGCCGTTTTATCGGTTGGTGGAATTGCCGGATATTCCAAGGCAATGGCGATGTGGCGTTCAAATATTCAGCGCAATATGATTAGCGAACTTATAGCAAGTACCATAAAAATGAAACCTAATTTAGATGCTTTCGACCAAAAATATAATATGTTAAACTCGGTTATATATGCTATGGGAGATATGCCGGAAGGGTTGGAATATAAAAACGGATTATTCTATGATAAAAACGGAGTTGATATGTATGTTATGCAAGGTCATTCTACTTGGCACGATCAAAACGGAAATGTTACCGGTGGTGCGCAAAGACTGATTATATTTTTCAGATATAGTCAGGGTGATGGAAATTCCTCGCTCTCCGCGGTGGACTTGTGCCGCAATATTATTGAGGCGGCTAAACCGGTTGCCAATGAAGTGTTAATGATTAACTTTTGGGAAGCAGTGGATACATCTATCAATTGGAATGGGCATAAGGATAAAACATTATATACCGGACAAACTCTGAAAAATGCCGAAATAAGCGATATTATGCAAAAGTGCAAGATGAATTTTGCCAAAGGCGGAAATGAACAATTTTTGCTCTATTTGAATCCATATTGAAAAACTCTTCCCTTGCATAGGGAAGAGTTTCAAACTAGCTATGTTTTTTCATCAAGCAGGAAAACATATATAAGTATTTATCGGAAGCATATTTAGCATAATTTTCCAATAAATCGTATTTTCTGTTTTCTATCAGATTATAAACAAACTTGTCATCTAAGCGTTCATTGTCGATAATAGCTTTAATTTCTTGTTTGTTGTCGCGTTGCAAAATTTCGTAAATTGTTTGATCCGAAATCGGATAAATTCGCGCCAACATAGAAATTTCATCTTTGTTATCTCGTGCAAGAATAGCTTTTTCCAACCAGTCCAGAGATTTGTGCACTTGCTTTAAATGCAAAAGCAATTTTTCTCTTTGCCGTAACATTGCGAAAATCATCTGCTCATCTCCTTTGTCTAACACCCTTTTAATGATTTTGTCAGAGAAAGGATTGTAACGCTGACAATTAATAGAAAAAGCAGTTATAACGGCTTCAACGTTGCCAACATCAATCAGGTGCAAAATAGCTTTTTCAGAGGGAAGAAAACTTCGTTTGAAAAACGTTTTAATTTCTTCCGGATTGTCGTTAAAGATAATTTTATCTTTATCTTCTTCGCTAATTTTCAGTATAGAAAAAAAAGATATTTCCTCTAACAAAGCCATAATCGCCTTATGATTTTTGCCGGCGATAATTTCACTCACACTGCTTTGACACTGCAAACCTTTTCGCACCAATGCTTCCTGCTCAGAATCAATGCCGCGGGCAATAATCAATTTTTCCAGCTCTTTCGGAATATCGTTATGTTGTATAACATAGCAAATATCCTTGGTTACGCCTTTTTCGACTATTAGCTTCAAAGCTTCTGCGCAAAGATTTGACGAATGTTTGATAAACAAATCTAGGCAAATGCCTTTTTTAAGCAAAGCTAGCTGAGCTTCCTCGGAAAAATTGTTGCCTCTTTTCTTAATCAGCTTACTGATTTTCTCTTCATCACCGCTTTCAATGATTTTGAGATTTTGTTTATTAAAATAATTTTCAAACATAATGATATGATTTAAATTAAACAATAATAAAAAATATATCTGATTATATCGTAAAGATGTTTTTTGTCAAGTTTGGGTTAAGCGTATTTTTTAGTTAAAAAAAAGTCCAAATAAAATATTCGGACTTAATTTTTTTTAATCTTTATGACGGAAAGTAATACGTCCTTTGGTCAAATCGTAAGGAGTCATTTCAATGTCAACCTTATCACCGACCATCACCCGAATACGAAATTTACGCATTTTTCCGGCCGTGTGGGCTAAAATTTCCACGCCGTTTTCCAAGCGAACCCGAAACATCGCATTTGGCAATTTTTCAATTACTTCACCGGTCAATTCCAATAATTCTTCTTTACTCATTAAAACCTCATTTTTTTCAATATTTGTCAAATTTATAAACGCATCTAAAAAAATTTGCAAGTAGTATTATGGATAATCCACGAAAAATACGTTATTTTTTAGCGGTAACAATTTTAATTGCCTCTTCGGCAGTCAAAGAACTCGGAGCATAACCCTTTGGAATGGCATAATTATTTTTTCCGCATTTCAAATACATTCCATAACGTCCTTTATTTAGGGTAATATCTTCTTTAGTTGTCGGATGTTGCGCCAAAACAGTCGGTTCCGGCTTGGCAACAGCATTTTTGAGCAGTTCTTCCGCGCGTTCAGCCGTAATATTAAATATATTATCGTCTCCGCTTAAAGATTTTGATTTTGTGCCCTGTTTAATGTATTGGCCGAATTTACCGATGTTTACTTCTATGTTATTTCCCAAATCTCGCGGTAAAGAAAGCAAAATTTGTGCTTGTTCTTCTGTTAATTCTTCGGGTTTTACAAATTTAGGCAGCGAGCAGCGTTTAGGTTTTTCCAGATTGCCGGCGGCATCACCAAGCTGTACATAGTAGCCGTATGGGCCTTTGCGTAAATATACGTTTTGCCCATTCATTTGACCTAAAATTTTGTCTTCGCCGCTAGCTAGTTTTTGCGCACTGGCGTTCGCCGCTTCCTGCTCTTCTTCTTTAGTGTCGGTCAAAGGTTTGGTATAAGAACACTCCGGATAGTTTGAACAACCCAAAAACGCTCCGAACTTACCGAATTTAATGCTCAAACGTCCTTTGCCGCATTGTGGACAAACTCTGGGGTCGGAGCCATCTTCACGCGGTGGAAACAAGTGTGCGGAAAGAGCTTCATCGACTTTGTTAATCACCTCGGTCAGTTGCAATGGTTTCACTTCATCAATATTTTTGATAAACTTAGCCCAAAATCCGGCTAAAAGTTTTTTCCATTGCATCGCGCCTGCGGAAACGTCGTCCAAAAATTCTTCCATTTGTGCCGTAAAATCATATTCCACATATTTTTTGAAAAAGTTTTCCAAAAATACGGTTACAATGCGCCCGCGATCTTCCGGAATAAAGCGTAGTTTTTCAACTTTAACATATTTACGCTCTTGTAAAACGGCGATAATATTTGCATAAGTAGACGGACGACCGATACCCAGTTCTTCCAGTTTTTTCACCAAGCTGGCTTCTGTAAATCTCGGCGGTGGAGTCGTAAAGTGCTGACTTGGTTTTATTTCTTTTTTCTCTACCGATTCGCCGGTTTCGACATTTGGTAAAATAGTGTTTTCATCATCGTCGTCCGAATCATCTTTGCTTTCCTGATACAATTTCAAAAAGCCGTCAAATTGAATAACTTGTCCATTGGCGCGCAATAAAATTTTGCCGTCGGCCGATTTGGCGTCAACCACAACTCTATCTAAAATTGCCGGATTCATCTGGCAGGCAACAGTGCGTTTCCAAATCAGCTCATAAAGTTTGTAGGCCTCGCTGTCCAGTTTGAGTTCCATTTTTTTCGGCGTGTTCATAACGTCGGACGGGCGAATGGCTTCGTGCGCTTCTTGGGCATTTTTGGTTTTGTTTTTATATTCTTTAGCTGTTTTCGGCAGATAATTTGCGCCAAAATATTTTTCAATAGCTTCGCGGCAGGCTTTTATGGCTTCTTTAGAAAGATTTACCGCATCGGTACGCATATAAGTGATAATACCAGCTTCATAAAGTTTTTGCGCCACTTGCATAGTTTTTTTGGCCGAAAAACGGAGTTTACGGGCAGCTTCCTGCTGCAAGGTTGAGGTCGTGAACGGAGGAGCCGGATAGCGACTGGCTTTTTTGCGTTCAACGTTAGAAATTGCAAAATTCTGGGCTTCAATTTTTGCTTTTGCAGCCAGTGCTTTTTCTTCACTGTTCAGGGTGAATTTATCTAATTTTTTGCCGTCTAAATTTATCAGATGCGTAAGCATTTCGGCTTTTTGCGCAGTCAATAAATCCACATCAATAGTCCAATATTCTTCCGCTTTAAACTTGTCAATTTCATTTTCGCGGTCGCAAATCAGGCGCAACGCCACCGATTGTACTCGTCCTGCCGATTTGGACCCCGGAAGTTTACGCCACAAAATCGGAGATAAATTGAATCCAACTAAATAATCCAAGGCGCGGCGAGCCATATAGGCACTTACTAAATCCTGATCTATTTCACGAGGATTTTCGATTCCTTCTTTAACGGCTGATTTTGTAATTTCGTGAAAGACCACGCGCTCAACTTTTTTGCCGGTTAGTTTTTTCTTTTCTTTAAGTTCTTCCAAAATATGCCAAGCAATGGCTTCTCCTTCTCTATCCGGGTCGGATGCGAGAATCAAAGTGTCGCAATCTTTGAGCGCGGCAATAATGTCATTAAGGTGTTTTTTCCCAACCGGACTAAATTCCCAAGTCATAGCAAAGTCGTTGTCCGGATTAACAGAACCGTCTTTGCTCGGTAAATCACGAATATGTCCGTAACTTGCCAATACTTTGTAGTCGGAACCCAAATATTTGTTGATTGTTTTGGCTTTTGCCGGAGATTCTACAACAACTAATTTCATTTTTTCACCTTAATTCATTTTAATCTGGCTACGCGGTTTCCCACTTGCCGTTCAATTTTTCCGGCAAATTCCAAGTCAAGAATCTGCGAGAAAAAGTCGGCTTGAGAAAGTCCGCTTGAGCGCAACAATTCATCTATATCCACACCTTCAAAAGTGATTAGCTCTATCAAAGAAGATATCTTTTCTTTTTCCGGCGCAGATTCAGATATTTTAATGTCAGAAATATTTACACGATTTTTCGCTTTGTCAAGAGGCATTAAACTCGGTTGCTTGTTTTTTATTTGCTGATTTTGAGTTATACTTAATATATTAAGTATATCATTGGCACTCTCAGTCAAAATAGCCCCTTCTTTTATTAAATGGTTGGGACCTTGCGAACGATTTTCTAAAGGTGACCCCGGAACGGCGAAAATGTCTTTACCTTGATCCAACGCGTATTTCGCCGTGATTAATGAGCCCGAATGTAAACTGGCTTCAACCACTAAAGTGCCGGAAGACAAGGCGGAAATAATTCGATTGCGGCGCGGAAAAGTTGAAATTTGTGCCGCGGTGCCAAACGGAAGTTCCGAAATAATCAGCCCTTGCTCGGCAATCATCTGATAAAGTTCTTTGTTTTCCGGAGGATACACAACGTCTATCCCTGTGCCCAAAACCGCAATAGTCGGCCCTATTTTATTTTTGGCATATAACGCGCCTTTATGTGCGGCACTATCAATGCCTCGAGCCATTCCCGAAACGACAAGCACATTGTTTTCGGTTAGGTCATAAGCGATTCGCGAGGCAATTTTGCGACCGTTTATAGAAGCGTTGCGCGCGCCGACAATGGCTATACTCGGCTCATAATTCAGCAACTCCGTATTACCCAGAGCGTATAAAACCGGAGAGGCGTCATTAAGTTGTTTTAAGGATTCCGGATACAGGCTGTCCCAATATGTAATAAGCTTTGCGCCGAGTTTTTCCGCTTTTTCTATTTCTTCTTTTACCTTTTCTTTGGAACAGAGTTTTTTCTTTTGGGCGGCGGCACTCAAAGCTCTGTCTACAGAGCCATAAGTTTTGACATATTTATAAAAAGTAATCGGGCCGATACCCTCGGTCAACAATAATTGAAGTATATCCGAAAGTTCAGCCGTTATCACTTTTTAAGCCTTTTTCTTTAAGCTTATTTTGCTTTCAGTTCCGTTAAGCAAGCGGGCAATGTTCGCGTGGTGGCGCACAATTACCAAAATGGCTATAACGCTATAAAATATAGCATAAATCGTCGGACACATAAAAAACGCCACAATCGGCATTGAGGCGGCGGCAGTTAAAGCCGCTAAAGAAGAATAGCGGAAAGTGAAGGCCATTAGCAACCAAACGGCTAATGCAATCAAGGCTATTGGCCATTGGGTCATCAAAATAAAGCCAAACGCCGAGGCTACTCCTTTACCTCCTTTAAATTTTAACCAAATCGGAAAATTGTGGCCTATAACACCGAAAGAACCGGCAATCAGCGAGCCTAAAACATTGAGAGAAGTATTCAGTCCGGCAAAAGAAAATTCTGTGGCCGGTAAAATATGATAAGCGGCATAGGCGGCCAAACCGGCCTTAAAAGCATCTAGCAGCACCGTTAAAAGTGCTAAAAGTTTATTACCGGTGCGCAAAACATTGGTCGCGCCGATATTTCCCGAACCTATTTTGCGAATATCGCCGTATCCGGCTAAAAAACACAAAACCAAACCGAAAGGAATTGAGCCGGCAATATATCCGCCGACAGCGCAGAGAGTTAAAGAAATATCCATCATTTTTCTCCTTAAATATGAAAATTAATTCTATCAATAGCAGAAAACACAAAATTTTCAACTAGATTTTCATACTTTAAAAAATTCTGCTGAAAACGTGTAAAATGTTGATGACAATGGCGGCAAAATGCGTAACATACAATAAGATTAATGTAAGGTGAGAAAATGAAACCTATTTTTAACAGAGTGCTGCTCAAACTTTCCGGCGAAGGTTTGATGGGAAATAAAGGGTTTGGCGTTGATGCTGAAATAGTCGCCTCGTTGGCTGAAGAAATTTCAACCGTGCGCAAACTGGGAGTGCAAGTCTGCTTGGTTATTGGTGGCGGAAACTTTTTCCGCGGTGCCAAGAACGCCAGTGAGGGAATGGACCGAAGCGTGGCGGATCAGGTTGGTATGATGGCAACTTTAATGAACGCTTTGGTGATGAAAACCGCGTTGGAACGGGCGGGCTGTCCGGCAGAAATATATTCCGGACTTGTAATGCCTCAGGTTTGTGAAACATATAGTTTTCGCGAGGCGATGAAGTCTTTGGCCAAAGGTAATGTCGTTGTTTTTGCCGCCGGAACGGGAAACCCTTATTTTACAACAGATTCCGGAGCGGCACTGCGGGCGGCGGAGATGCATTGTGACGTAATTATGAAAGCAACTCAGGTTGATGGTGTGTATGATTCTGATCCGCGAAAAAATCCACAGGCTGAACGTTATGACGAAATTAGTTTTGCCGAGGTGGAAGAAAAGAAACTTAAAGTTATGGATATGACGGCAATTACAATGGCGGCGGAAAATAATATTCCGATTATGGTGTTTGCTCAAAAAGGTGAAAATTCTATTGTCGCGGCCGTGTGCGGTCAGGCGAAATGTACAATAATTAAATAAATATGAGGTAAATAATGTCTGATTTTGATAACATAAAAACTGAAACTTTAAATCGTATGGAAAAAAGTTTGGAGGCTTTAAAGGCAGATTTTGCGGGCTTGCGCGCCGGACGAGCTCACGCAAGCTTGCTTGATGGTATTTTGGTTGAAGCCTATGGCAATATGACACCGATCAGTCAGGTTGGTACGGTCGGCGTTCCTGATGCGCGTACTTTGTCGGTTAGCGTATGGGATAAGGGTTTGGCTAAAAACGTTGAAAAAGCTTTGCGTGAAAGTGATTTGGGACTAAATCCGATGTCTGATGGTCAACTTATTCGTATTCCGATTCCTCCGTTGAGTGAAGAGCGTCGTAAAGAATTGGTAAAGATTTCCGGAAAATATACCGAACAATGCAAAGTGGCAATTCGTAACATTCGTCGTGATGCAATGGACGATGTTAAAAAACTGAAGAAAGATTCGTTGATTTCTGAAGATGAAGAAAAGAAGTATAACAACGATATTCAAAAGTGGACCGATGATACTATTCGTAAGGTTGACGAACAAATGGCTCTCAAAGAAAAAGATATTATGCAAGTGTAGGATATAATTAAAGTGACTGTCGAAACTTTGCAGCATATAGCTTTTATTATGGACGGCAACCGACGTTGGGCTAAGAAACGCGGTTTGCCCGTGGTTATGGGGCATAAAAAAGGAGCGGAAGTTCTTATAGATACCGCTAAGGCCGTTAAGGAACTCGGAGTGAAGTATATGACAGTGTATGCTTTTTCTACCGAAAATTGGCAACGTGAAAAATCGGAAGTTGACGGCCTGATGAATTTGTTGCGTAATTATCTGGATAACAGCTTTAAGGATTTAGAGAAAAACAACGTCAAAATAATTTTCATCGGTGAAATAGATATGTTAGCTGCTGACATTGTGGCTAAGATGGCTAAAATTGAAGAAAAAACCGCCGCTAATGACGGTTTGACATTGTGCGTGGCTTTGAGCTACGGCGGCCGGCAAGAAATTGTGGCGGCAGCGCGAAAGCTTGTTAAGTTGACGCAAAATGGTGATTTAAACCTGGATGATATTGATGTTGATACGTTTTCATCTATGCTGTATACGGCAGATATTCCTAATCCGGATTTGTTGGTGCGAACCAGCGGCGAATATCGGATAAGCAATTATTTGTTGTGGCAGTTGGCTTATAGTGAAATGTATTTCACACCAACGCTGTGGCCGGATTTTTCTAAAACCGAGTTAGAGAAAATTGTTGAAGATTATAAAAAGAGGGAGAGAAGATATGGTAAGTCGTAAATTTGGGGCTATAACCAAAAGAGTTTTAGCGGCAATCGTGATGATTCCGATAGCTGTTGATGTTTTGTACATCGGCAGTCCGTATGTCGAAGTGTTGGCCGTTGTGGTTGGCGGTTTGTTGGCTTGGGAATGGGCTAATTTGCTTTCCGGCACAAAATCATCTGCCTATGTTGCTGCCTATATGATTAGTTTGGCTGTTTCGTTGTGGAGCTATAATTTTGCTGTTTTATCCACAGTGATGGCCGTTACGACTCTGATGGTTTGGATTGTGGCCGAAAAAGAAAAACACCGCTCTTTGATTACTTTGGGTGTTCCGTATATTTCAATCGGTATCGGTTCTCTAATTTGGTTATATCGTTGTTTTGATCCGAGTGAAAGTAATTTTGATCCGCAATATAATTATAGTTTCATAATGACTCTATGGTTTTTCCTTATGGTTTGGAGTATGGATATCGGCGGATTGGTCGTCGGCTGCAATTTGCGCGGTCCGAAGCTTGCTCCTAAAATCAGTCCTAACAAAACTTGGTCCGGATTGTTCGGGGGAATTTTGCTTTCTATTTCGGTAAGCATAATTTTTATGTATGTCTGCACGGTGATAATGGATATACCGTTCTATGATTTCAGTAATTTCACTCACATATCGTTTACTTATTCGCCACTGCACGTTCGCTATGTCTGGAATATCAATAATCAAATTCTTTACGCCGTTTTGGCGGGAGCTGTTGCGGTTTTGGCACAAATTGGCGATTTAATTGAATCTGCCATAAAGCGCAAGGTTAATGTGAAAGATTCCAGTAAATTAATTCCGGGGCACGGCGGTGTTTTTGACCGTGTTGACGGCTTGATTTTTGCCGCTCCGTTTGTTTATTTGCTTTTTGTTTTTATGCGTTAAGGTGATTTAGATGGAAATTTTATTAAATATTATTTATTACATTATCCCTTTTGTGGTTTTGCTCGGTGTACTTGTTTTTGTTCACGAGTTCGGACATTTTATCATTGCCCGTAGTTTGGGTGTTGCCGTTTCTGATTTCTCTATCGGATTTGGTAAAGAACTTTGGGGACGCACCGACAGATATGGTACAAAATGGAAAATCTGCGCCATTCCTCTTGGCGGATATTGCCAATTTTTGGGTGATGCTGATGCTTCGTCATCAACAACGGATAAAACTGCGTCAGAATTGTCTGAAGAAGATAAAAAACGGGCTTTCCCATATCAAAAAAGCTGGAAAAAATTAATGATTGTTTTTGCCGGACCGTTTTTCAACTATTTGTTTGCCGTATTGGTTTTTGTAGGAATTTTTTACAGTTTTGGCAAAATTGTGTATCCATCGGTTGTGGGTGAAGTTATGGAGGGCGAAGCTGCCGCCGCGGCCGGAATTAAAGCCGGTGACCATATTTTGAGCATCAATGGCCATATCACGCCTGATTTTCAATCTATGAGTAATGAAGTTGCGTTGGCAACCGAAGACGAAGTTAAAATTTCACTTGAACGTCCGTTGGTTATCAAGCTTTTTGCAACTCCGATAGAAGTTCCTTCCGCAGATAATCATAAGGAAAAAATTTTAGGCTTGTTGTCCATCGGAGTTGAAAGAGATAAACAAAGCGGAGAATATCCTGAGGCTCCTGCAGTTGTCGGCAATGTCATTGTCGGAAGTGCGGCTGATGCGGCAGGTTTTCAGAAGGGAGACATTTTAGACAGTGTTAATGGTAAAAAATTAGCCGATTTTAATGATTTGAAAGAATATGTGTCCGCTCACCTTGATGAAGAATTTGAAATTGAAGTGCGTCGTCCTCTGGAAATTACTGCTGTTTTGAAGGAAACAAACTTTGATGCCGGTGATGGAAAAAAAGTGAAACGCCGGATGCTTGGTGTGCGTTCTACGGCGGCTGTTGTTTTTTCTGATAAAAATATGACCTTGTTAAAGGCTGTAAAAGCCGGTGTTAACGAGGCCTATGATGTGACTGTAACAACTTTGCGCGCGGTTGGACAGATGATTGTCGGACAGCGCGGCGGTAAAGATGTCGGAGGAATTATCCGCATCGCCGAAATGTCCGGAGATGTAAGTAAAACCGGCGGGCTTATCGGGTTTATGTATTTTATGGCTTTGTTGTCAGTAAACTTGGGATTGATAAATTTGTTGCCAATTCCGGTTTTAGATGGCGGACATATAGTAATTTTCTTGTGTGAAATGGTTTCGCGCCGCGAACTGAATCCACGAGTAAAAGATTATATTTTTAAGTTTGGTCTTTTCATAATTTTAGCCATTATGGTTTTAGCAACCTGGAATGATGTGGCTCATCTGATTGACAGATGGTTTGATAAGTAATAAGGAATAAAAAATGAAAAAAGTAATTTTTGCCGGAGTAATGGCAACCAGCTTGTTGGCTTTTGAGGCAATGGCTTCAGATATGCTGGTGAAAAAAATAGAAGTCAACGGTTTGCAACGGGTGGAAAAAGCCACAGTGTTGTCATATCTGAATATAAAACAAAACTCGTCAGTATCACAAGACAAATTGGATAGTTCTTTCAAACGGTTATATGATACGGGGTTGTTCAGTGATATTAATTTTGACACTTCAAAGGACGATACTTTGGTTATTAATGTTACTGAAAATCCGGTTATTGGTAAACGCGCTTTTGATGGCAACGATAAAATTGACGATAAGATTTTGGAAAGTGAAGTTCAGTTAGGCCCTCGCTCTGTATATGACAAGGCCAAAGTTCAGCAAGATGTACAGCGAATTTTGGATGTTTACCGTAAAACCGGACGTTATTCCGTAACCGTCGAACCGAAAATTATCAAACGCGACGATAGCCGAGTTGACTTGATTTATGAAATCGACGAGGGATCGGCCGCCAAAATCGATAAAATCAACTTTTTAGGCAATACGCACTATTCAAACTCAGATTTACAAGATGAAATTATGAGTAAAGAAAGCCGTTGGTATCGTATTTTTACTTCTTCTGAAACCTATGATGCCGAAAAAATGAATTATGATAAAGAATTGTTGCGCCGTTTTTACACTAACCGCGGTTATGCAGATTTCAAGGTTGAGTCCGCTATTGCCGAATTGAGTGCAGACAAAAAATCATTTATTCTAACCTTTACCCTGAATGAGGGTATCCGCTATAAAATTAACAAAATCAGCATAAAATCTGAAGTTAAGGACGTTGATGTTCAGCCTTTGTATAAAGATGTTGAGCTGGATGAGGGAGATTGGTACAGCGCGGATTTGGTTGATAAATCAATCAGTGAAATGACTGAAACTTTGGGAAAAAAGGGCTTTGCTTTTGTTGATGTCGACGTTGACCTGACGCGCAATAACGCCAACCAAACGCTCGATTTGGTGTTTACGGTTTCTGAAAGCCAACGAGTTTTTGTTGACAGGATTAATATTACCGGTAATGATCGTACTTTAGATGAGGTTATCCGTCGCGAATTTCGTTTAGACGAGGGTGACGCGCTCAATGTTTCTAAATTGCGCGATTCGCGTCGCAATGTAGAAAATTTGAATTATTTTAGCAAAGTGGATATTCAAACCGAACCGACAGGTCCGAACAAGGCGGATATTGATGTTAATGTTGAAGAAAAATCAACCGGATATTTCAATGTCGGTGTCGGCTATTCTACCACCAATGGTGCATTGCTACGCGCCGGTGTTACCGAAAACAACTTCCGCGGCCGCGGTCAGGAACTTGGTTTCAATATCGGAGTTTCTCAAAGAACCAAAGACTATGACATCAGCTTTACTGAACCATATTTCTTGGGTCGCCGTTTAAGCGCAGGTGCAGATTTGTTTGTTACTGAACAAGATTATGAAGATGAAGCTTCATACGACACCAGTTCACAAGGTGGAAGAGTTCGCTTTGGTTGGAATTATACCGACGACTTTTATCACTATGCCCGTTATACTTTAAGCAAAAATAAGGTAGATCACGTTAAGTCATTCGCTTCTGAGTTTGTGAAAGCGGAAGAGGGCAGCAGCACCGCGTCGGTTGTCGGACAAACATTTGTTTATGATAAACGTGACAACGCCATAAACACTAAAGAAGGATATTATTTGTCTTTCGGAAATGATTTTGCCGGCGTTGGCGGTGATGATAAATATAACAAATTTGACGCTAAAGCTTATAAATTCTACACTTTGGCCGATTATTATACTTTTAAGCTTTTTGCCACAGGCGGCTACATAGCCGGTTACAGCGGAGAAAATGTTCGTTTGTCCGATCGTTATTATTTGGGTGGTCAAACTTTGCGCGGTTTTGAATTTGCCGGAATTGGCGCGCGTGATAAACGTACTGATGATGCGTTGGGCGGTAACTGGATGATGTATTCCGGAGTGGAAATGACTTTCCCGATTGGTTTGGACGAACTCGGTATTAAAGGTCGTACTTTCTGGGATATTGGTATGTTGGGTAAGCCGGATAATTTCGATTCGCAAAAAATTGATTATTCTTCAAAAGTGCGTAGTTCTGTTGGTTTTGGTTTCGACTGGATGTCGCCGATGGGTAAAATCGACATAGATTTTGGTTTCCCGATTGCTAAAGAAAACTATGATAAAACAGAAGTGTTCCGCTTGAACTTTGGTACAAGCCTCTAGGAGAAAATTATGGTAGATAATAATTTCTATAACATTCGTAAAAACGTAACTTTGGCCGATGTGGTCAAAGTTACGGGAGCGGTTTTGACCGATGAAACAAAAGCCGACGACATTATCAGTGGTATTGCTACAATGACTTCGGCCACAAATTCGGAGATTTGTTTCTTTTATGACCGAAAAAACAAAGAAACCGCAGCGACGATAAAAGCAAAAGCTTGTGTGACTACCGAAGCTTTGCAGCAGTTTTTGCCAGCAGATGTGGTGGCTTTGCTTTGTGAAAATCCTAAAGAAGCTTTCATTCGGCTTAATGAATATATGTATGCTGAAAAAAAGCCTGCAGCCGGAATTGATGCCAGTGCCAAAATTGCCTCTTCGGCCAAAATCGGCGAAGGCTGTTTTATTGGTGCTAACGTTGTAATTGAAGACAATGTTGTTATTGGCGAAAATTGTCGAATTGAAGCAAATGTTGTGATTGTGCACGATTGCCAAATCGGTCGTGATTGTAGAATTGGCGCGGGAGCGTATATTTCTTATGCTCGCATCGGCAACAATTGCTATATTTATACCGGTGCGCGTATCGGTCAAGATGGTTTCGGTTTTCAGCTTATGGGAGGCCACCACCATCGTATTCCGCAGCTGGGTCTGGTTATTATTGGTAATGATGTGGAAATCGGTGCCAATGCCTGTATTGACCGCGGTGCGTTGGACGACACTGTTATTGGCGATGGCTGTCGTATAGACAATTTGGTTCAGATTGCTCATAATGACAAATTGGGACGCGGCTGCGTTATTGTTTCGCAAGTTGGAATTGCCGGCAGCTGTACTTTGGGCGATTATGTCGTTTGTGGCGGACAAGTGGGTTTGGCCGACCATTTACACATTGGCAACGGTGTGCAGATTGCTGCACAATCCGGAGTTATGCGTGATATAGAAGATGGAGCGGTAATGATGGGAAGTCCTTGCGTTCCGTTTAAGGATTTTATGCGTCAAGTTGCCTTTTTGCAGAAAAATTCAAAAAAATAAGGAGATAAAAATGTCTGATAAAAAAGTTTATAATATTGATGAAATAATGAAAATGTTACCGCATCGTTATCCGTTTTTGTTGGTGGATAGACTTGAAGTCGAAGAACCAGGGGTAAAAGGTGTGGGTATTAAAAATTTGACAATGAATGAAGAATTTTTTCAGGGGCATTTCCCAAATAATCCGATTATGCCAGGGGTTTTGCAAATTGAAGCTATGGCGCAATCGGCAGGTTGTGTCGTTATGAGTGCTGATGCGGATTATGCTGAAAAAAAACGCAGTGTGCTGTTTATGGCAGTTGATGGCGTTAAATTTCGCAAGCCTGTTCGCCCGGGAGACCAACTTCGTATGCACGTTGAAAAAATTAAAGAACGCCGTAATATTTTTGTTTTTCACGGTGTGGGAATGGTTGATGATCAGGTTGTTTCCGAAGCTGATTTGACGGCAATGATTGTCGATTAGATTAAAAATTAATAATACGTACCGAAAACCGCCGAAAAGGCGGTTTTTGCGTATATTAAATATTTTGCTAAAATAAGTTGACAGAAAAAGACATAAATGTATAAATTAAAATTGTTTTGTAATTTTTATTAAATAGTTATGTTTAAATTTTAAGTATTATGGATGAGCAGAAATGTTATTGGCTAGCAAAAAAATATGGGCTTTCACCTAGAGATGCCCGTAATTTTAGCCAAATGACCGAAGAACAGCGTCTTGTGTACCTTTTTTCAAGACTCGAAAAAGCTGAAAAATCAAATGAGGCTTTCAAGTACAAGTCTAGAATATTGGCAAACGAAGCAGAAGATGCTAAAAATGTGGCTAGGCAGGAAATAGACAGGCTTAATAGCAAAGCTGCCAGACTTGAGCATGAACTTAACCGGAAATATTAAATAATGTTTTATCGGTTGTGTTAGATTAAAATTCTTTGTTTTGTTTTAAGCTTAACAAAGAATTTTTTTGTATAAAATACTTGACAAAAAAACGCTGAATGCTAAAATAAAAATAGCTTAAATTATATGTGGTGGAGGCGGTTATGGCGGGATTTGAAGATAGTAAGATATATCAGGCTGCAAAGGTTACTTATCAAGCAGTCAGCTGGTTTAAATCTAAAGCCCGAAAATTGCAAAAATCAGCGGTTAATGCGTATAAAGCTAACGCTATAGAAAATAAAAAAATGGTGCGCTCAGCAATGCGCTCTGTGAAAGACGGACTGACATCATTTAAGAACAATATGGTTAATAAAGCTGAAGACAAGGCTTATGATGCTAAAGTTTTAGCGGGTAAAATGAAAGGCCGCTTTAACGGGTTGATGAATAAGCTGAGGGCAAATACACAAGATAAGTTGGACAATGTGCATTATGGTTTGTTGGTGGCACAAGATAAGATAAAACCTGTTCTCAAAACCACTGCAAAGACATTCAATCAAGTGGCAAAAAATTTGCAAACGGTAGGTAAAGCCGGCTTAAACTCTACGGCACTGGCTATTGGATTGACAGGAATGGCGGCCGTAAAAAGCTATCAGGCAAGTGCAAAGGCTGTAAGCAACAATTACCAATCCTTTAGAAATGGTGCCAGAGTAATAATGAATAATGCAAATACCGCAAAAAATAAAGTGGTAACTGGTTTGCAACAATATAAACAACAAGCGGGAAAATCGCTTTCAGGTTGGCTTAATGCAAAAAAAGGACAATTGAAAAGTGCTTGGACAAGCATTAAAACTGTTGCTATCAAAGTGGCGTCACCAATGGTTAAGTCATTTAACCGAGCGGCAAAGAATTTGCAAACAATACGCAAGGCCGGCTTGAACTCCACGGCACTAGCTATTGGATTGACAGGAATGGTGGCCGTAAAAAGCTATCAGGCAAGAGCAAAGGCGGTAAGCAACAATTACCAATCCTTTAGAAATGGTGCCAGAGTAATAATGAATAATGCAAATACCGCAAAAAATAAAGTGGTAACTGGTTTGCAACAATATAAACAACAAGCGGGAAAATCGCTTTCAGGTTGGCTTAATGCAAAAAAAGGACAATTGAAAAGTGCTTGGACAAACATTAAAACCACTGTTACCAAAGTTGCTGCTCCGGTTGCAAAAGAGTTTAACCAAGTGGCAAAGAATTTGCAAACGGTAGGTAAAGCCGGCTTAAACGCTACGGCACTAGCTATTGGATTGACCGGAATAGCGGCCGTAAAAAGTTATCAGGCCGGTGCAAAATTTGTAGGTGATAAAGTTGCACAAGCCAAGAATCTTGGCGAAAAAGCCGTAACAAATGGAATGTTTATGGCTGGAATGGTATCTTTTAAGGTTTCTAAGGTTGCCGGAGATAAAGTGGCGCAATTTAAGGCCGGAGCCAGTAAAAGGATTATGGGCGGGGTGAAATTTGCCCATAATGTAGTGAGAAATATTAGAAACGGCGGAAAAAATGCTTTGGGTGCGGTTGCTAATACTTTAACTTCAGCTAGAAAAGATATCAACAACGGAATATCCATTGCTAAGCAAGCTGTTAAACAACAAGCCAGAGGAAATATGACTCAATGGTTCAAAAAAGGTTTACAAGCGGGCAGATAGAATTTTATAACATTATTTTTAGGAGAACAAATTATGAGTTTAGAAAAAGAGTGGGTAGAAGACTTTGAAATTTTGGAAAATAACGGGGTCATTGGTATAAATATGCAATTGAGAGATGAACCTATTGATACGGCTGCATTGGTTTATGACGGCCGCAATAGCGCAATTTTAATTCGCAATGAAAAGAAGGCCTACATTTTGACAAATTTAATTAACGAAGTCAGAAGTAAAATTGCCGACTCTAAAGAAATTCTGATTATTGAATCAGATGGCGAAGAAGTTGTAAATTCTTATACTTGTAGTGTAAACATCGTTCCTGAAATTCCTATTGAAGACACAATTCCTGAAACCTTGGGTGAAATGTTGGAAAACATCAAAGAGGCGTTTGGTGATGAAGGTTGTGCCGCCTTGGCGCGTAAATTTTGGGGAATTAAATAGTTTGGTAAGAAAATGACAAACAAGTTGGATATAGAAACTCTCAATAGATTACGAGGAATTGGAGGCAATGCAAAGCCTGCTGAAAAGCAAGATGCGGAGCAAAAAGAGATTAAGTCACCGGAAGATAAAGCAAAATCTGAAGCATTGGAAAATTTTTTAAACAATGTTCCTGATAATGTGGTGCCGGAAGACGAAAAAAAATATACAACCAAGGATTTAGATGATTTTTTAGAAAATTTTATGAAAAATCATCATTCGTAATAAAAAATAAGTTGACAAAATTGCAAAAAAGAATGAACATAGAAGTATAGTTTAATAATTCTTTGTTTGTATAATTTTAATTTAATTTTATATTATTATGGATAAAATCGAGGCTAAAAAGAGTGTGTTAGCTATTGTTAAACAAGTTGACGATGTTGCGTACGACGAACTTAGCGAAAAGAAGAATATTGAAGACATAAAGTTGTCGGAATATTTTGATTCTTTGAGTATAGTACTGCTGAATATTGAGATTTTGGCAAGATACCCCGAGGCTGTTCACACCGCTAAAGAGCCGCTAAGAAAGGACACTACTATGGGCGATTTGATAAATTTCTTCGTTGAAGAACTGTAAAAAAAGCCGTGATGTTTTGCTTTTCATAGTGTGAAAATGGTTGATAATCTGCTTATTGCCAAGTTTTGATTTAACGGCGATGATTGTTGACCTGATTAAATTTTAATAAAAAATACCGAAAAACCGCTTGAAGAAACAAGCGGTTTTTTGCTTTGACAGTGCCAAATTTAAATGAGGAACATCTATTGATAATTATTTTTGAATATCCGACAAGACTTTCATTGATATAATTTTGTCAGGATTTATAACTGTGCCATTGTCCGCACTGTTACCTTTTTTAATGTGGTCAACATATTCCATTCCGGAAATCACTTGTCCCCAAACTGTATATTGGCCATCTAAAAATCCGGCATCGGCGAAACAAATAAAAAATTGGCTGTCAGCGGAATCCGGCGAGGCGGCTCTGGCCATAGAAACAGTTCCGCGTCCGTGGTGTTTATGATTAAATTCGGCTTTTAAGTTTTGCCCGCTGCCGCCGCGCCCTGTGCCTGTCGGATCACCGGTTTGCGCCATAAAGCCGTCAATTACGCGGTGAAATTTAATCCCGTCATAAAAACCTTGGCGAACCAGTTCCTTAATGCGGGCAACGTGGTTCGGTGCCACGTCCGGAAACATTTCAATCAAAACAGTGCCATCTTTTAACTGTAAAGCTAAAGTGTTTTCCGCATCTTTAACTTCTGCGGCATCAGCTGCCGTCGAAAAAGTAAACAGAGCCAACAAGGTTAGAATAAGTTTTTTCATTTTATTTCTCCCTAAAATTCAATTTGCTTCAGCATAGAAAGGATAAGTTAAAATATAACTAAAAATATTGCCAGAGCTAAAGTAACTTATAATGAAACGTGTAAGCGAAAAAAATAATTGCATAATGTGATATTTTTATAATAATATAACTAAAAAGTGAAAGGAATAAAAATGAAATTGTATTCTAAAGAAGCTATGTTTTTAGGTGGTTTGTATACTGTTTTAGCTATTCCTTTCACTTATTTAAATGAAGCAAGCAGCGGAATCTTACTGTTGTTGTTTATCTGTTTGGCAATAATATTATATTTTAATAAAAAACTTAGATTTTTAGAACGTATTGTTGCCGGTTATCCTAGAATTTCAAGTTGTTTAAGTTCTATGGGTTGGTATCCATACATATTTATAATTTTTACAATCAGTTTTATCGTTTCAGGTTATTTTATTGATTATCAGGATAATTCCATAGAGAAGATATTTTCAATTTTTGATTATATCACAAGCATCTTGCTGATTATTTCTTTAGTTTTTTCTATTTATAAAAATTTTAAGAAACAGTCATAAATTTCCGCCTTACCGATTCGCAATGAAGTAAGCAATAAAAAAGCCCCGCTGAAAAGCAGGGCTTAAAACAATTGGAGATAGTTATAAAACCGTCTTAATCTTCGGTTTCCGGCTCATCATCGCCAATCATTTCCGTAGTCAGGTGACCGGCATCAGCGCGGATTTTATTTTCAATATCTTCGGCAACTTCCGGATTCTCCATTAAATAGCGTTTGGCGTTTTCACGTCCTTGACCGATTTTATCGCCGTTATACGAGAACCACGCGCCGGCTTTTTCAATGATTCCGGATTTTACGCCCAAATCAATCAGTTCGCCGGTTTTAGAAATTCCTTCGCCGTACATAATGTCAAAGTCCACAGTCTTAAACGGAGGGGCAACTTTGTTTTTCACAATTTTCACGCGGGTTTGCGAGCCGATGACTTCATCTTTATCTTTAATCGCGCCCACGCGGCGAATATCCATACGCACGGAAGCGTAGAATTTCAAAGCGTTACCGCCGGTTGTGGTTTCCGGATTGCCGAACATAACTCCAAGTTTCATACGAATTTGGTTGATGAAGATAATCAGAGTGTTAGAGCGGGCAACCGTGGCGGTCAGTTTACGCAAAGCCTGACTCATCAAACGGGCTTGCAAGCCCATGTGAGCATCACCCATTTCACCTTCTAATTCGGCCTTTGGTACCAAAGCGGCAACCGAGTCGACAACCATAACATCAATAGCACCGGAACGAACCAATGTGTCGGCAATTTCCAAGGCTTGTTCGCCGGAATCCGGTTGGGAAACCAACAAGTTTTCAATATCTACGCCGATTTTTTTAGCATACGACGGGTCAAGAGCGTGTTCCGCATCAATAAAAGCACAAGTTCCGTTGCGTTTTTGCGCTTGGGCAATAACGCTTAAAGCCAATGTGGTTTTACCGGAACTTTCCGGACCATAAATTTCAATAATACGTCCCTTAGGCAATCCGCCGATTCCCAAGGCAATATCAATTCCCAAAGAACCGGTCGGAATAGCCTCAATATCAATATTGGTGTTTTGCCCAAGGCGCATAATAGAACCTTTGCCAAACGCACGTTCAATTTGGCTCAGGGCGGCATCTAACGCTTTATCTTTTTCCATATTTGTTTTCCTTAAAAAATTATCCTAAATTCTTTATCTCGCATTTTGAACAAAAACTCAACACAAGTCTGAATTTATCCGCTGAAATGTATATTGTTCTAACTTTGTTCTTTTTGCAAGCGCTTTTTATATTTTTGTGAATAATTAAGTATAAACTTGCGCCCAATTCATAAAAAGTGCTAAATCAAAAGCAGAGGAGAAACGACGTGTTAAAAGACGCATACAAGTTATTGAAAGAAAAATCAGACGAGTGTTTGAAAAAAGTTGCTTATAACGAGTTTTTTGAGGGTTATACCAAAGAAAAAATCCGTCATTCCTATCAAGTAATGGGGGCCGGAAATTATATAATTCCGCGGATTCAATGGCTGCAGAAAAAAGATTTGGCTTATGTCGATATGGTTAAATCTGCCGTTTTGCTGCACGATATTTGCCGATTCGCGGAAATAGAAGAAAGATGTTTGCATAACCGACAGATTGACCACGGTCTTGCCGGCGGTGAATTTTTGCGTACTTTGCCGGAGTTTTCGGATGTTCGTATATGGCTGCCGATAAAACATCACGGACACTTGATTGAAGATTTATATAATGATGCAGACTATAAAAATATTCCTTCCGAAGAAACGAAACGCGAGGTTGAACGCATTTGTTTTATTATCCGTGATGCCGATAAAATTGCCAATTTACGGATGTTGGCTTATGAAGAAAATTTGCGCTATCTGTTTATAGGTAAAAAAGACGTCGTACCCGAATTAGACGGCCATATTTCAAAGGAAATTCGTGAATATCTTGAAAAATTTGAAACTTTTCCGCGTTTGGGAAAACTTTCGGTTGCCGATAGAATGGCCGGATTCTTGTCGTGGTATTATGATATAAATTATCAATATTCCATCGACTTTTGCGAAAAATTAAAGGTTACGTCGCGCTTGGTGAAGTTGTTTGAACAGTTGTGTGTTGATGAAGATTGTAAACAATTGCTTTTAGCAAAATTCACAGATTTTCTGCAACATCATCAATTTTTGCGCTAAGCCTTATTTCCAAAGGCTTTTACGGTTGCGGAACTCTTCAATTGTGGCGGTGACTACCGCTCCAAACAGCACAATGGTCCACCACGAATACATCCAAACCAACAAAATCGGCACAGTGGCAAGCGCGCCGTATAGAGTTCGATAAGTGACGTTTAACACCAAGAAATAACTAAACCCGAAACGGAGTAACAGGGTTAAAATTAACGTCACACACGCGCCGCTGAAGGCACTTGAAACCCGAATTTTTTTGTTGGGTACAATCACATACGACAGCCACAGAAAAACAAAAGTGATTATGTTAGGCACAATAAAGGTCACAAAAAAATTATAGCCCAAAAAGTGTTCGGGATGAAAATATTTTAGTGTAATCAAATAGCCTTTGAGCGAAAGGGCCGTGCCGACAAGCAACGGGCAAAGCGTGATAATTGTCCAATAAAGCGTGATTTTAGTGGCTAAGCGACGATGTTTTTTTACCTTAAAGATAAAATTAAAACTGTTTTCAATGGTAAACAACAGCAAAATAGCGGTGATGGCAATACCTAAAACGCCGATGGTGGTGAGTTTACTGGAAGCATTGACAAACTGCATTATATAATTTTGAATATTTTGCTCAATATTAGGCACAAAGTATTGAATAAGCGAATCTTGTACCTGAGTGCGCACGTCTTCAAAAACCGGAAATGCGGCAAAAATTGCCAAAGCAATGGCAATCAGCGGTACCACGGCAATCAAAGTGGTGTAGCTCAAAGATGCGGCAACTCGTAAAATCATTGCTTCTTTGGTGCGGATGCGCAAATATTTAAAAAATAAATGACAGAGTTTATTGAATTTTTTCGTGTCAAATCGGTCAGCCATTTTACAACTTTCAAAAAAATGTTTACAAAACGGATAAATTTGTATAAGTATCTCTTTAGTAACTTACTTCCAAAAAAGGAAGTAGTCTAGAACAAAATTAATAAAGGAACTAGAAAATGGCTGTTGAACAACTTATGGCCGGTAAAAAAGGCTTGATTATGGGCCTTGCCAATGACAAATCTATTGCTTGGGGTATTGCACAAGCTTTAAACGCCCACGGGGCGCAACTCGCAATTTCATATCAAAATGAAATGTTGGAAAAAAGAGTTAAACCTTTGGCCGAGCAATTAAACAACCCGATGTTGATTAAATGCGACGTATCGGATTCTGCTTCGGTTGAAGCTTGTTTTAAAGAATTAGGTGAAAAATGGGGTAAAATTGACTTTGTTGTTCACGCTATTGCTTTTTCGGATAAAGACCAATTACGCGGCCGTACGATTGACACCACATTGGATAACTTTACAATGACAATGCACATTTCCTGCTATTCATTCTTGGAAGCTTGCCGTTGCGCATCTCCGATTATGAATGAGGGTGGCTCTATTGTGACTCTGACATATTTAGGTTCGGAACGCGTATTGCCAAACTACAACATTATGGGTGTGGCTAAAGCCGCCTTAGAAGCTTCGGTGCGTTATGCTGCTGTGGATATGGGTAAGCAGGGCGTTCGTGTAAATGCTATTTCTTCCGGCCCGATTAAAACTTTGGCTGCGGCAGGTATTGGTGATTTCCGCACAATTTTGCGTTGGAATGAATTAAACGCTCCGCTGCAACGCAACGTTCATCAAAACGAAGTAGGAAATATGGCCTTGAGTTTGCTTTCTGATTTGGGCTCAGCCGTTACCGGTGAAGTTTTACACGTTGACTGCGGTTATAATACCATTGCTATGGTTAATATTGATAACGCGGCCGAAAGTGCTGAAGTTCTTAATGAATTTTAAGCTGTAAAATATCAATAAAAAAAGTCCTCAATTTTTCATTGGTGGGCTTTTTTTATTGTAATAATGGTAAAAATATTCTAATCTTTGAGGCAAAGGGTGGAGAGTAGATGGTTAAAATATCGGCTTATATTGTTACGTTAAATGAAGAAAAACGCTTAGCTAAAACTTTGCAGGCGTTGAAAAAAGTTGCTGATGAAATTTTTGTAATTGACAGCGGCAGCACGGATAAAACCCAAAAAATTGCTGAAAAATACGGGGCTAAATTTTTGTTCCATAAATGGAAGAATATTTCCGCGCAAAAGCATTATGGACAGGAACTTTGTAATAATGATTGGGTGTTATCTTTAGATGCCGATGAAGTTTTGTCGCCGGAGCTGATTGCTGAAATCAAAGATAAAATGAAGAGCCCGACTGCCGATGCCTATAAAATGAAAATTTGCGATATGCTTCCGGGAGACAAAAAACCTCGTCTGTTGGCTAAAACATATAATCAAGTGCGCCTGTATAATCGTAAAAAGAGCAATATGCCTGATGATTTAACGCACGACAGAGTTGTTGTTGGCGAAGGCGCGGTGGTGGAGCAATTAGAGTCAAAAGTTTTTCATTATTCCTACGTTTCTCTAACTCAAACTTGGTTCAAGCTTAATATGTATACCGATGAGTTGGTTAAAACCGCCATCAAAGAAGGGCGTTACTATACACGTTTGCGTTTATATACGGAGTTTCCGCGTCAGTTTTTGGTGTATTATTTCAAGAAACGCTATTTTTTGTATGGAACTTGCGGATTTTGGATGGCAACAACCTACGCTTATTTCCGTTTTTTGAAAATAGCTAAGTGGTTTGAGTGGAAAGCCTTAAATTCTGTTAAATAAAAATGATATAAAAAAAAGAAAAAACATTCGCAAGAGTTTATAATCTTGGAATGTTTTTTTAATATCTAACCGACATTGACCATAGTCATTGTCATTGGATTAAAATAATGGTTGTCAATCAAGAGAAGTTTTCTCTCTCCGAAAAGCTCTCGAGAAACAAGAATGTCTTTATCCTCATAACGGAGAAGCTTTCCAACCATCACCGGTCGCCAAATCATACAGTTCTTGCGAGTATCGACAACCTTCTTTGAACGAATGTCAAAGAACTTGCTGTCTTTCTCAAAACAAGGAATAAGATGCTTAATACCCTCGTTTTTGTAGTCATAGAGCTGAGGTCTTCTCAAAAGAGGAATACCTTCGGTGAGCTCAACAACAAACACAATAGGATTATCACACTTGACAACAGAAAGATTGTTCTTAAACATAATAAAAATAATTTAAGTAAATAATTAAATAGTGCTTTATATATACAGTTTTTTGTGTTTTTTGTCAAGAACTATTTTCGACTTATTTAAATTTTTTTTGCTAATCAATGTTTATTTATAAAAAAGTCGCTAATTTCTTTACAGAAAAAAGCGACTTATTGTTGTTACATCAAGCTAAAATTAATTAGCCTTGCGCGAAATTCCGAAACCATTGTTCTCCAAACTACACCTCTCACTCTGAATAATTAAAGCCTGAGCTTCAGAGAGTGAATAACCCTGACCAAGATGAAAGTCAATCAGTGTCTGGCGGTAGCTGTCTATTGACTTACGGGCTTCACGAGCATTAAACTCTTTCTGAAAAAGGGCAGCCTTGCGACCGAGAGCTTTTTCTTCCGGAGTCAATGGACGATCAGTAACAATAGCACGCATAGAGTTCAATACTTCTACAAAATTCTCACTGGTAACGACGGTATTATACATATTATTCATATATACAAAGTTTTAAAAAATTAAACATAATGATATTTTATCACTTACATTTATATCATTTTTACCGACTTTTGTCAATATTGATTATGTGACTTTCTAAAAAAAATGTTGTAATTGTTGTGGTGTCTGCTAATATCAAGAAACAGAAATAAATAACAGAGCTCTTAAAGATGGAAAAATCTCAAAAAAAATTAGGAATTATTGCCGGCGGCACCGGACTGCCGAAAATGCTGATAGATTATTGTTTAGATACCGGACGTGAATTTTATGTTTTGGCAATTGAAGGGAATGCGGATAAGGCAATTTTTACCCCGATGATTCCGCATAAATGGATTCGCATAGGTCAGGCCGGAACCGGTTTTAAGACTTTTGCCGATGAAAAGGTGGAAGAAGTTGTGATGATAGGCACAATTCATCGTCCGACATTGTCTGAGTTGGTTCCGGATTTTCGTACGGCGGCTTTTTTTGCTAAAATCGGTATGAAAGCTCTGGGCGATGATGGTATTTTACGCGCTTTGGTTAAAGAGATTGAATCTGAAAATATGCGTGTTGTCGGTATTCACGAAGTTATGCCTGAATTACTTGCCAAAGAAGGGGTGTTGACCAAACACAAACCGGATAAACAGGCCGAAGCCGATATTGCACGAGGAGTCGAAGTGGCAATGGCTTTGGGGCGATTAGATGTCGGACAGTCCGTGATTGTGCAACAAGGTTTGGTTTTGGGCGTTGAAGGAATTGAAGGTACCGATGAGTTGGTGCGCCGTTGCGGCGGTTATAAACGCAAAGGTGCGGCGGGGTTATTGGTAAAACTTCGCAAACCGCAACAGGATTTGCGTATAGACTTACCGACTATAGGTACTCGCACTATTGAAAATTTACATCAGGCCGGTTTCAGGGGATTGGCTGTGCACGCCGGCAATGCTTTAATGGTCAATGAAGAAGAAGTTGTGCAGTTGGCCGATAAATATGGAATGTTTATAAAGGGAATAATTCCCGAGGAGAAAAAGTAATGAAATATTATCTTATTGCGGGAGAGCCGTCGGGCGATTCTTTGGGGGCTCGTTTAATTCAGGCTTTGCGCCGTAAAGATAAAAAAGCCGAGTTCTATGGTGTCGGCGGTGAGTCTATGCAGGCCGAAGGTGTAAAGTCTTTGTTTAATATCAGTGATTTGGCAGTTATGGGATTGGCTGAGGTTATTCCAAGCATTCCGCGTGTGTTGCGTCGAATTAAGGAAACCGTGGCAGATATTCAGCGTGTGCGCCCTGATGTGGTGGTGACAATAGACAGTTGGAGTTTTTCGGCTCGGGTTCATAAAAAAATACGTCAGTTGAAACTTGAAATTCCGCAAGTCCACTATGTGGCACCGCAAGTTTGGGCGTGGAAAAAGAAGCGTGCTCGCACTATGTATAAATATATTGATTTATTGCTGACTTTGTTTCCGCAAGAGCCGCGATATTTTACACCATATAATTTGCCTACTACCTTTGTCGGTCATCCGGTGATAGAAAGCGATGTCGTAAACGGGGTTAAAGGAGATTTCCGCAAACGTCATAACATTCCGGAAGAGAATCGGTTGTTTTTAGTTCTTCCGGGGTCGCGTCATAATGAAGTGGAACGTTTGTTGCCGACATTTTTAGATGTGGTGAAAAATTTGCACGAACGTTACAATGATTTTTCCTTTGTTATACCAACTGTCAGCACTGTTTCGGCTCAGGTTAAAGAAATGGTTAAACAGTCCGGATTGCCCATCGAAATTGTGGAGGGAACCAAAGAACGTCATGATGCATTTAAGAGCGGAGATGTGGCAATTGCCGCGTCGGGAACTGTGGCATTGGAATTGGCAATTGTAGATGTGCCGCACATTATTGCCTATAAAGTTCCTAAATTAACCGAATGGTTGGCGCGTCACTTTATTCATATCCAATTTGTTAATTTAAGCAATATTCTACTGGGAAAAGAAGTTGTTCCGGAGTTGTTGCAACAAGATTGCACCACGGAAAACATTTTGCATTATGTTGAGCAGTTTATGAAGCATAAACCGATATACAACGTACAAATGGACGGATTCGAACGTGTGCGCAAATTGTTGGGAATGGGACAGCAAACGCCAAGTGATAATGCCGCTGAGGCAATTATTAAAGCCATAAAAAATTACAAAAAATGAGCGTTTTTAAAAACATAACAACGTATTTCAAAGAAAATTTTTACGCCGAACAGTCACGTTGGCTGATTTGGACGCCTTTTTTGTTTGGATTGGGAATTTCTCTTTATTTCTGCTTGCCTTATGAACCAAGCTATTGGTATAGCCTTGTGGTTTTTGAAATTACCTTGTTGCTGTTTTATGTGTTGCGCCGCCAAAATTTACACATATTGTTCTGGGCGATTTTGTTGGTGGAATTCGGATTTATGGACATTCAGTTGCAGACGATTTATAAAAGCCGCAAGGTGGAATTTACGTCCGAAACCACACAATATTTTAAAGGTCAGGTGCAGGAAATCTCCTATAACGCCAAAGGGCGAAAAAGGCTTTTGTTGCAAAATGTTGAAAATTTTGACACATCGTTAAAGGGATATTATCGTTTGACGTTGGCCAACAAACAAACAGAAGAAATTAGGGAAGGCGACTGTGTCGAAACCGTCGCTTCGGTGTTTCCTCCTTCACCAATTCCGGTTAGCGAAGGCTATCAGTTGGACCGAAAATATTATTATCAAAGCATCAGCGGTATCGGTTATGCTTTAAGTGAGTTTTTTATTACGGATTGCGCGGTTGAACAAAAGAAGTCGTTTAAAATGCGGCTTAATGGATTTCGCGGGCAGGTAATGGAAGATGTGGCAAAGTCTTTGCCGGCAAGTGAAGCCGGTATCGTTGATGCGGTTTTGCTGGGCGAACAAAGTCGTATAGCGCAAAAACAAGTAGATAATTATCGAGATGCCGGATTGGCCCATTTTTTATCAGTATCCGGATTACATTTAGGAACTATCGCCGGATTAGCGTTTTTTGTGTTTAGATTTTTATTGGCCCTGTTTCCTAGGTTGGCTCTGCGTTATGAAATTAAGAAAATAGCTGCCGCGGCGGCAATTCTGTTTAGTCTGCTCTATCTGTTAATTTCCGGAATGGCCATACCGGCGGAACGCGCGTTTATTATGACCTCAGTTGTTTTTTTAGGCATTATTTTTAATCGTCAGGCAATATCTATGCGAATGGTGAGTTTTGCCGGTTTGGTATTATTGATTTTTTCTCCGCAAGCATTTGTTTCGGTCAGTTTTCAGATGTCTTTTGCCGCTGTGTTTGCCTTGATAGCGTTTTATGAAAAGTACGCTTGCAAAATTATGGCTTGGTCGGTAAACAGAGGAATTTTCTTAAAGATTTTTTTCTATTTAGCCGGCATTGTTATTTGTGATTTTGTGGCCAGTGTGGCTACAATGCCGTTTGCAATTTATCATTTTCATCGGGTTTCTGTTTATACCAGTTTAGCCAATTTGTTGGCCGGTCCTTTAATCGGATTGTATTTAATGCCGACAATTTTAGTTTGTTTAGCGGCTTTACCATTTGGAATGATGTATTATCCGCTCAAAGTGTTAGGGTATGGAGTAGGCTTGTTGAATCAGATTACGGATTATGTGGCAAATTTACCGCATAGTGTGGCCTATATTGATTCGCTATCGTTCGGGGCGTTTGTCGGCATTGTTTGCGGCGCATATTGGCTGTGCGCTTGGCAACGAAAATGGCGTTTATGGGGTTTGTTACCTGTGTTTATAGGTGTGATTTCAATGTTTTGGAGCTTGCGTCCGGATATGGTTTTTGCGCCAAAAGGCGAGGGAATAGCTTTGCGTGACAAAAATGGAGAAATGCTGCTTATGCCGCTGAAAACTGATAATTGGACAGTTTCGGTTTGGCGCGAAAATTTGCATTTGAAAGACCTGAATAAAGAGCAAAAAGAAGAGTTGAAAGAAATTTTTGCCGGTCACAAGACAAATTTGTCACAACTGGCATTAGAGTGCGATGAAAATAAGTGTGTGTATAAAAATGTTGTTACCTTTTCTAAGCAAGGAAATATTCAAATTGAAGGGAAAAATATTGACAACAATGTCGGAGGGTATATTTATATACAAGATAAAACAAAAGTTGTACCGTTACAATCTCAAAAAGGTTGTCGGCGGTGGCAGGTTTGCCAAAAAACGGGAGAATAACAAAAATGACTGAAATGACTGATAAAAATTTGCAAACAGTGTTTGTTGCCGGTTTAAAGAACATCTTTAACTATAAAGACCGCGCTAGTAAGTATGATTATTGGGGGTTTCTGTTTGCCAACATTTTGGTTGCGATGTTGGCTATGGTTTTGATTTTGGGATTTGCCTTTGTTACGCCGATAATTTCTTCAATATTGTTGGTGGCATATTACGCATATTCAATTGTGGCTTTCTTTGCGGTTTTAGCATTGGTTGTTCGTCGACTGCATGATATCAATCACAGCGGAAAAATATTATGGTTGATGTTGGGGCTGTTGGTTTCAGCGATAATGGGTGCGGCTTTGGGTATTCCTTTGTCTGATTTGGGTTATTCAAAAATCGGTATGAGTTTGTTTGTTGTGTCGTTTATTGCATTTGTGGCAATTTCTTTACGAGTTTTTGTAATATCAATGTATAGGGGGCAAAAAGAAGACAATAAGTATGGCAAACCGGTGGAAGAAGCTGAGGATTATAACGATAAGGCAAATATTTATATTGTTTTGTACCTGGTAATAAAGTTTGTTTTTGGCGGTGTAAATGTCTTTTTGAGCCAAACAGATGCCTCGAAAGAAATTTTAGAAGATGCGAGTTCCGAGTTGGCGCAGAATGTTGCGGAAAGCGAAGCGGCTGACAGTGAGAACGCAATTGAAAATGCAGGGAAAACAGAAGTAGAAAGCAAGAAAAAAGACATTTCTTTGGAAACTCCAAATGTTCCTTTGCATGAAAGTGCAGAATAATAAAAAAATGCTTGCAAAGAGTGATGTTTTACGTTTTAATGCAAGCATTGATTTTGCAGATGTAATTCAATGGTAGAATAGAAGCTTCCCAAGCTTATAACGGGGGTTCGATTCCCCTCATCTGCTCCAAAAAAAACAACGGCACCCGAAAGGGTGCTTTTTGTTTTTTTATAAGAGGGGAATCGAACCCTGAGAGGGCTTGAGGAAAAAATCTATCCGGTGGATAGATTTTTTATCGAAAAGGCGAAGATTGCCAAAGAGCAAGCCAGCGACAGCGAAGCGCGGCGATTTGATGCAATCAAGTTTTCCCCTCATCTGCTCCAAAAAAACAACGGCACCCGAAAGGGTGCTTTTTGTTTTTTTATAAGAGGGGAATCGAACCCTGAGAGGGCTTGAGGAAAAAATCTATCCGGTGGATAGATTTTTTATCGAAAAGGCGAAGATTGCCAAAGAGCAAGCCAGCGACAGCGAAGCGCGGCGATTTGATGCAATCAAGTCTTCCCCTCATCTGCTCCAAAAAAACAACGGCACCCAAAAGGGTGCTTTTTGTTTTTTTATAAGAGGGGAATCGAACCCTGAGGAACAACGGCACCCGACAGGGTGTTTTTTCTTTACTTTTCAAATCTAGTTTGATAAAGTTTACGAAGATGGTCAATAGTCCGTCTGGGGTGTGGAAACCTCTAGCATAAGCGTCTTTTAAACAGACGATAATTAAGTTTGCCTTCTAGCGAAAGCTGGAAGGTAGCAAAATACGCTATATGTAATAGCTAATATGCTACACTATTTCTTATGCAATGGTTTCCAACTTCCAGCTGTCTCGTAGACAGCTATTTTTTATTGTAATTTCAATATGAAAGGAAGTCGTTATGAAACATAATCAATTTGGTCGCTCAATGATAGAAATGCTTGGCGTGTTGGCTATTATCGGAGTGTTATCCGTTGGCGGTATAGCCGGTTATTCCAAAGCGATGACCAAGTTTAAAATCAACAAGACAATTGACGAGGTTGCAACTATTGTAAACAATATTCGAACACTCTATGCCAACCAAAAATATATAGATGATCTGGTTTGGTGGTCAAATGAAACAGATTTACAAATAGCCAAAGATTTTATTTTTCCGGCAGAAACGTGGGTTGATGAAGAAAATGGATATTTTAAGCACGCTTTGGGAGGGAAGTTAGAGGTGTTTATGGACTCTGGTTATAATACTTTTTTTATTTCTTTAGACGGACTATCCAAAGAGGCTTGCACAACTTTAGCGGCGTACGATTGGGGTGGAAATTCATCTGGATTCGCGGCTATTGTGGTTATGGAAAAGATGGCTAGCTACCCAGGTGCTGAGATTCTTGATTGTCAAGATGAAAGTTTTACCGCTGATGACTTTGCTAATGAAGAAGGGGCCGTAACATCTTGCCGGAGAGTTCGTAATTTACCATTGCCTTTGCCTCCTGATTTAGCAGCAAAAGGCTGTGCTTGCACCACAAATACTTGCGCGATTGAAATTTTATTTAAATAAGATTAAAAAAGCTCCCCCAATCGGCGAAGAATGGGGGAGAATTGTGAAAATAATTTCTTTATTCCAAATATGGTTTTACATATAAATCAAATTTTGTTTGTTCGGATTCACTCCACCCCATCAGATAGTTTTTACCCATAATCAACAGCGGAGTTCCGGCTTGACCGGTGATGTTATATTGTTTTAAAGCCTTTTCAAAAAGCTTTAAATTCCCCGGAAGCTTTATATCCAACGTTTTCATTTTTAAGGTCGGATAATTTGCTTTAATATATTTTGCCGCATCGTGGCAGTGAGGACAAGTTGTCTGATAAAAAAAGTAAATATTTTCCGGCGTCAGCTCATTTTCATCAGCGGCATTGGAACACGCCGCAAAACCGAGCAAACCACAAATGCACAAAATGCTTAAAAATATTTTTTTCATCAATAACTCCTTATTCAATGCAACAGTCAACCGCTTTGCGAACAAAGTTTTTCATTTTACTTAAAGCCGAAGTTGGTTCTGCCGCGGCAACCGGTTCCGAAACTTTTTCGTCTTTAATACCTGTTTGATTTTTCATAAAATCATCGGCTTTGGCCGAAAGTTTTTTAACTTCTTCTATATCCGGCTCAATCCACTTCAGTTCTTTGGTTTCCATCATTCCCATATTCAAGCCCCAAAACAGGCAATACATATCATAAGCGGTGTTGAACATTTTATAGGCCTCTTCATCGTGACCCAAAGTTTGCTGTTTGGTTCCGACTTCCATCAAACGCATAGAGGTGGCAAGCAAATGTTTGGACATACACCATACTTCGCCCTCATAACTCGGAATAATTTTTTGCAACAGATTTTTGCGGGTTTCGCGGATGTCTTTTATCAAATCATAATAAGCGGTTTTACCTGTTTTTGCTCCCGAAAAAACCAGATGCTCTTCAATGGATATCAAATTCATTATGGCTATGCTTAAATCTTGGTCTGAGGATAAATCTTTCGGATTTACCTTTTTGCTCGCATCGATTCTTTCAACAAATTCTTTTACGTTTTCTGCTTTTTTCATCTTATTTCTCCACAAAATTATATACTAAAAAGTAGGAAGAACGGCCGGAAATGTCAAGGAATATTTAAGTTTTATGCTTTCTTATTGATTTTTTTCTCACGGCAGTTTAAGTTTAGTTTCAGCAAAGGAAAGTTTTTATGGGTAGTTTATTGTCATCTTTTTCATTTTTGTCTTTAGGCGGCGGAGTTTTGGGGATTACGGTGTCGCTTTTATCAGTCACTATTATGTTGGCTCTGTGGGCGTTGGTTTTGATGATTTTGCACCCGTTGCACGCCACAATGTTTGTTTTGGCGTCTTTGTGTGAATATCTTCTGATTTCACTGTGCGGATTCAACTTGTGGTTTGATGTTATTGCATTTTTTTTATTCTATATTTTTATTTTCGGCACATATACACTTTTATTACGCAGATGGCTGCCGCTTCCGCATTCGGAAATTGAACAATTGCTGAAATTGGCGCAATTAAAAGAAAACGGCCTGCTTTCAGAAGAAGAATACAAGGCCGCCAAAAAACGTTTATTAAAGATTTAATCCGCTATTTGTTGTTCAATCCATAAGGAGTTTATAAAAGCTTGTTGTCGGTCGTGAACCGGATTACAAGAAATTTCTCCCTCAGGCGAAGTCAGACACTGAACTCCGACATTGGCTGAAGCGTAGGTGGCGTATTTTGCGTAAATATCCAACACATAAGGTAAAAATTCTTCCGTTTCATACGTTGTGTCGGCGCAAAAACTCGAGGTATAAGCGATTTTCGAGGTGTCTTTACGGCCGATGTTTAACGTAAAACAGGTTTCGTCGCGATTGGTTTGCAAATTGGCGTTTCCGGAAAAATATTGGGCAGACGAGTTTTCATCACTGCTGAATAAAACCTCATTTCCCGCGGTATTGGCATAGCCGGCATCTTTATATTTTCCGCTTTGTTTATAAAATGTTTCTATGTCAAAAATGGCAATAAAGTCGGCATTTTCGGAAGAAGTTGCCGTTTTAAGCCCGATTTCACCGAATTTTTTGCTTAACATTCGGCGAATTTGTGCAGCGTAAGAACTACGGAGACTGCTGCGAAAATAAACGCTTTGTCCGTGAGCATCGGCCAAGCTATTGGCTACTTTTAATTTATATGGGTCTTGAGCACACGCCGATACTAAGAAGGCTAAAGCTATAACTGGCAGTTTTTTCATAGTTTTTTCTCCCTAAACTTTATCTTTTGTAATTTAGGACAAAATTTTTTAATTTTTTATTGATAAACTTAAAAAAAAATGTATTTTAACATCATTAACTGAAATGTGTAAAATGAACAAAGCAGAGAATAACATAGATATTTTTGCCTTAACGGATTCACACCAAGAAACCCGTAAACTTTGCTGTTTGTTTAGTGATATTATTCAAAAAGCTCCCGAGGGCGGAGAAAATACTTTGATTTGTGATTGCGGTGATTTGTTCAAAGGAATTTACGACAGAGAACTGGGAATTGAAAGTTATGAAATTCTACGCCGCCAATTGCCGAAAGCAAAAATTGTTTTGGCGTTGGGCAATAATGACTTTGGGTTTAATTTAGAAAGCTTTAAATTTTTACAGCAGGCTGCCAAACGGTTTAATCAATCAAACATTCACGTTTTATGCGCTAATTTGTTGGATTTGAATACCGGACGCTGTCCAAACTGGGTTGATCCATATATTTTACTGGAAATAAACCATAAAAAAGTTATGATAACCGCATTTTGTATCAATCAGGTTCGCCTCAACAAATATGGGGTTATGCTTACGGATATTCCGGAGACATTTTCGGCGATGGCGGAAGTGATTAAACATATTGAACCAGATGCTTTAATTGTTTTGAATCACAACCTTGAGGCCAGCAGTTGCGATATTTGCAAAGTGGCGAAGAATAAAAAAATTCGTTTGGATTTATTATTGGGCGGTCACGAACATTCGCCGGTTGAGCCTAATCCCAAAGAGCGGGTTTATTATCCGCAGGCGTTTAGTAAAACAATGTTGCACTTTCAGATGGGTTTTCTGAAAAATAAAACCGATTTACATTTTTTGGAAGAGATAAATGTTAAGTCGACATTGATTAATCCTGTTTTTGAGCCGCACTTACAGGCATTTGAAAAAAAATCCGGACTAAATATTCCTGTTGCTAAAAGTGTTTTAAATTTGGAAAAAATTTATTCCGAACCATGTGCTTTGGGAACGTTTATTGCCGATTGTATGCGAGGTGTTGCCAAAACCGATATGGCGATGATGTCTACAGGATATACCAGTCACGCTTTACGTTATGAAAAAGATAAAATTTTGACGAATTATAATCTGGAACGAGCTTTTTCTGCCGATGTTCCTTTGCAAACCGTGCAGCTGACACCTGAGGAATTAAAAGAAGTTTTGGATAACGCCGTCAAATATCGCTATCAATTTCCGACCGGAAACACTCGTTTTTTACAATGCTCGCAAAATGTGGAAATTTGGGTGCGCCGTAGGATTGAAACCGATGAAGGTGAAGTTGTGCAGATTTTGTTGAATAATGAACCTTTGCTGAATGAAAAAGGCAAATCAGTTTATGCCGATAAAACAATCAGTTGCGCGCTTGATCCTTTTATTGGCTCGGGAGAACAGGGATTTGATGTGTTGCGTCCGTTGCCTAAAGAAACTTTACTGAAAAATAATAAGTTGGTTAAAATTAAGGACTTATTCAATCGTGCCATCAAAGAGGCCGAAACAAAATATCCGGAGGGAAGTACATATACTTCTTTCAAAATGGTTGATATTAATTAAGAAAATAAGGTTTTTACAATTAGTCTGACTTTGCCCAAACGACTGATTTTTGGTTTTGGAGAAATTATTTCCCAACCGCGGTCGTTCATCTGCTTAAAATAACAAAGACTTAAATTAGTCAGATAATATAACGACATAACATATTGTTTGTTCATTTTGTTTAATAAACGTAAGGCGTTGTTAAAGGCTTTATGTGCGTCCAAAGAAAGAGCTTTGCGAGCTTCCGAAAGATTTTTATCTTCAATCACCGCCATTGGTGTGTTTTTATCAACGTTGGCTTTTTGTAAAAGTTCTTGCGGAATAAACAGGTGATTTGCTTTGGCATCATCTTTAACATCTCGCAAAATGTAAGTAATCATCAAAGCCCGCCCTAGGTTGTTTGCCAATTTTTCACGGGTAGCAGGCTTGCTGTCGCCAATAATCATCAACGCCAGATTAATTGGAACAATTGCCGAACCATAAAGATATTTTTCAAAAATTTCCTGTGTTGGTGCTTGCAAAGGGGTCGGAACATCTAAAAACGCGCTGTTTAAAATTTGTTCCATTTGTTTTTTCGGCAAATTAAAACGCATACAATTTTTATAAATTTTTCGTCCGATATTGGTTGTCGGTATTTGTTTGTCATAAATATTATCAAGTTCTTCCCGCCAAGCTTTCAACAATTCCGATTTTTCGATTACAGGCATTGTTGAACGCACAATGTTGCTGATGTGTCTGCAAAAAGCGAAAAGGGTGTAAATGGCTTCTCGTTTGGATTTGGGCAATCCACGCATACACCAAAACAAAGAAGGCTGACTTTTCTTAACAATATCGCCGACAGATAACATTTATATTCCTTTATTGTTGACAGATTTTCTTTTTATAAACAAAAACTGAACCAAACTATATAAAAAAATCCGCGTGTAGTCAAGCCAAGCCAACGAATAATGTTTATTATTTTTGAAATTTTCCGTATGTAAGCGAGCAAAATTTAACAGTAAGGCCAGTTTGAATTTAAGGCGTTTATTTTTTACTAAAGACAATATGACAAACGCATTTTTATAAAGTCCGGATAGTCGATTTTCTTTTTGGCGTTTACTTAGTTTAATCTTTTTCAAAAACGGAGAATTATTCTCAAACATCTCTTGCCAAAATAAAAGAATAAAAAGAGATGTTAATGGGTGATAAGTGCTTGGATTTTCGTAGTCCAGAACCAATATAAGTCGCGCGGCCGGAGCTAAAAGCCGGTTTAGAAGTTCTGAAGCCTGAGCGGCAGAAGTCGGAGTTTTATCGGCTGCCAAATAGTGCCACGCCGATAATGGCTCCAACAATAAAGATATGGACACGTTCTCTTTAATAAAATTTTGCTGTAATTTGAAAAGTAAATTTTGGGGCAAATGAATATCTTTGCGCAAAGCCCTTTCCAAAAGAGAAATTTTTTCCAGTCGAACAGCAGATGGAATGTCGGAATCACTAAAATGTCGCCATCCGCAGTGTAAATAAGCAACATATTGTTCTATCAAGGTTTGATATCTTGTTGCGGATAGGTCGGAAATGTCATAACCGTTAAACATTGAGGCTGTCCTGCCAACTTTGAAAATCGGAAAGGGCGCGGCGGCAATAAGCTTCTTTGCGGTCGGCACCTTTTATTTTGTGAAATTTGCCATTAGCCGTTATTTCTCCTTGGATAGTCGGAAAAATACCAAAATTTATGTTCATCGGCTGATAATCGGCCGTTGTATCCATCAGATGTCCGAGCATCGCGCCGGTGGCTGTGGTTTTTGGCGGAACAATCGGTTCTTTGCCGGCAACCAAACACGAGGCATAATAGCCGGCCAACATACCGGTGTTTGCACTTTCCACATATCCTTCGCACCCGCTGATTTGACCGGCAAACATTAAATTTTGTTGGGTTTTAAGGCGCAGAAAATTATCTAAAAGGTGTGGACTCTGAATAAAAGTATTGCGGTGGATGCCGCCCAATCTGGCAAATTCCGCATTTTCCAACCCCGGAATCATTCTAAAAATTCGTGTTTGTTCACCATATTTCATTTTGGTTTGAAAACCCACCATATTGCGCAAAGTGTCTTCTTTATTATCCTGACGAAGCTGCACCACGGCAAAAGGCTTTTCCGAAGAATGTGGATTTGTAAGTCCTACCGGCTTTAACGGTCCAAACAGTAGAGTGTCAAGACCGCGTTCGGCCATAACTTCAATCGGCAGACAGCCGTCAAAATAGTGCGGTTCCTCAAAATCGTGAAAAGGCATTTTTTCCGCTTTCAGCAATTCTTCGACAAAGTGATAATATTCATCTTTATTCATTGGACAGTTTATGTAATCAAATTTATCGCCCTTGTCATAACGCGATTGATACCAAGCTTTTGAAAAATCGATGCTTTCTTTATAGATAACAGGAGCGATGGCGTCATAGAAAGATAATGATTGCTGATTGATTTTATCTTTAATTGCCGCAATGAAGGCCGAACTTGTAAGCGGCCCCGTGGCAATAATTGTCAGCGGTGCTTCAGCTGACGGCAACTCGGTAACTTCTTGATTGACAACTTCGACCAAAGGCGAAGACTTAATTTTTTCGGTAATAATTTGGGCAAAACCATTGCGGTCCACTGCCAGAGCTCCGCCCGCCGGAACTTTAGTTTTGTCGGCGGCTTCCATAATAAGCGAGCCGAAACGCCGCATTTCTTCGTGCATAAGTCCCACGGCGTTGTGTTCAAAATCATCAGAGCGCAGAGAGTTAGAGCAAACTAATTCCGCCCAGTTAGAATTTTTATGAGCCGGCGAAAATTTTTGCGGTTTCATTTCATAAATACGAACTTTTATTCCGCGTTTAACTAACTGCCACGCTGCTTCGCAACCAGCCAAACCGGCTCCGATGATTTGCACAATATTTTCCATTTTTTTCTCCTTATCAGGCTTAAAAATATATTTTTATTTGCCGCTTGTAAACAACAAAACATCTTCTTATTAAATCTTTTTTAAAAAGAATTTTATACACTGAAAAACAACTTAACAATCTTTGGGTTAAAAAATGAGTTTTGGAAAAGTAATAGGGAGTTTGTTTTTATTTGTCGGTATGATGGTTTCGCCGTCTTTTGCCGCCGAAGACGCACAGCCGACGGATAATAAGGATAAGCCGGTCAATTTAGGATTGCAAAATAATTCTTTTCGCAATTATGTTCAAGAAGAAACACCTGATAATAACACCGATGGAAAAAGTTGGATAAATAATTTAGTCAGTACGGTTGCAGAAAAGGGGGCGCAAGTTATTTCATCAAGCGAACCGGAACAAAACATATACAGAACCAATGCTTCGGTTTTTGACATTTCCGGCGTAATGTTGCGAATGAATGTTAAACAAACTGTTGAGGCAATGCAAAAGCACGGATATCGGCGGACTTCAGAGAAATATGAAATTCCCAACTTTATTCGTTGGCGATATGAGGAGCAATGCCGCAACCAAGGAGTTGTCGGCTATGAAAGAACCGAGGCTTGCGTGATTAGAATGGCGCAAAAAAACAATTATCAATATGTTGAGCAAATGATGTTTGGTAATTTCCATACCAAAGAGAGTATGACCGTTTATTTTACAAGCAATTTTACCGGAAATAAGGCATATCGAATTATTTATCAAACCGAGGCGATGAATATTAAGGGTAAAGGCGCGAAGGCAGACTATTTGCGCAACATAAAGATTTTTGACTTTTGGAAAAAAATTAACCAAAAATATGGCGCGCCGGATAATAAAGAGCAGGTTATTTGGGGATTGGGTGAAGACAAACCTTATTTGCAAGCGGCAAACGGCAAACTGATGCTGTATGACCCGATGCTTTTGGAACTTGATTACACTCGTATGTCGCGTGAAGATCAGCGTTTTATGAATACCGATGTTTATACATTTTAGGAGCAAGTTTAAATGGAATTAACAAAAACAGAGTTAACCGAGTTGGTTTGCACTCGTGTCAGCCACGACTTAATTGGTAGTATAGGTGCGGTGGCAAGCGCGTTGGAATTGATAGAAGAAGACAATAATGAGCTTGATGAAGATACAAAAGGCATTCTGCAAACCGGAACAGAAACTCTGATTGCCCGTCAAAAATTTTTTAGAGTGGCGTTTGGTACAAATAACCAAAAAATGCCGTTGAACGAAATAGAAAATTTGTGCGTGGAATATTTGAAAACAATTGGCAATAAGGCTAATCCGCTAACTTTGAAACTTCAGCGTGTTTCGCCGGAATTGGCTAAAATTGTGTGCGTGTGCGTTATGATTGCCGCCGAACTTTATATCAAAGGCGGTGAAATCACCATAAGCGTTAGCGCGGATAATATGAAAGTGCACGCTGTTTCGGATTTTAAATTGGCGTCTTCTAAAATTTTGGCCTATCAGAAGATTTTAGCCGGCGAGAAAATAGAAGAAAATGCCTCGCAGTTTGCTCAGCTTTATTATTTGCAATCTTTGTTAGGAGCCGATGTGCCTTTACATTTAACTAACACGGAAGCCGAAATGGAACTGACAATAGGCTGATTTATTTACTAGGTTACCCGCTTGTTGTCATAAAACCCTAGGCACGAGGCTTATGATGACGTTGAGCAAAAAGGCGTTTATAACATTATTCTAATAGCGTTTTTAGGCTATTACTTTTGCAGCTAAAAAACTTATTTATTCCAACCGCGTAAAATATAGTCGCTGAGTTTTTCGCTAAAGAACGAGCTGTCGCTGATAGCTTCGCCTTCGGATATTTTGGCTTGGTCAAGCAACAGGCGGCAAACTTCTTCCACTGTTTGACGTTCAGAGTCATTGAACATACTATCCGCTAATTTAATGATTAACGGGTGATACGGGTTTACCTCTAAAATACGCGAACTGGCAAATGCGGTTTGTTGTTGGTGATTACGCATTAAACGCTCCAAGTGAATACTCATTTGCCCGTTTTCCACCGTCAAACTGACCGGACTTTTTGTCAGCTTTTCCGTTGCGACAACTTTACCGACTTCATTTTTGAACAACTCCGCCATAAAATCGGTTAATTTTTTCAAACTTCCTTCATCAGCCTTCGGTTCTTTGCGTTCAAATTTCAAATCAACATCGGCTTGTGAAACGTGTTTAAGCGGATAACCTTTGAAGTTGGTTAAAGTCTGAACCCAAAATTCGTCAATCGGGTCTGTCAGCAGTAAAACTTCCAAACCCTTCTCTTTGAAGGCTTCAAGTTGCGGATTGTTGCGCAAAGTCGGAACATCGTCGCCGGTAATGTAATAAATATTTGTTTGTCCTTCGTTGACGCGCGAAATATATTCATCTAATGAAGTTAATTTTTCCGTAGAATTTGTGGAATAAAAGCGCGAAAGTTCGGCAATTTCCACACGGTTTGCAGGGTCTTCATAAATTCCTTCTTTGAACGCCATACCAAAGTTTTTCCAAAACTTCATATAGTCGTCATAATCTTCGGAGCGTTTTTTCAGCTCTTTCAAAATGCGCGAAACCGTGCCGCTACGGATTTTAGCAATCAAAGCATTTTGTTGCAACATTTCACGAGAAATATTCAATGGTAAGTCGGCACTGTCAATAATTCCCTTTACAAAGCGCAGATAAGCCGGCATCAAGTCATCAACTTTATCCGAGATAAACACACGGTTGACATAAAGTTTCAGACTTTGTTGTCTATCCGGCTGAAACAAGTCGTATGGAGCTTCCGACGGAATAAACAGTAATCCGGTGTATTCAATGCTTCCTTCCGCTTTGAAATGCAAACGCATCCACGGGGTGTCAAAGTTGCGGGAAATATGATGATAAAACTCGTTATATTGCTCATCGGTAATTTCCGCTTTATTCTTGGTCCAAAGAGCCGAACCGGTGTTTACGGTTTCTTCACCGGCTTTGCCTAAATCCAAAACAATCGGATAGTTGATATGGTCGGAATAGGTGCGGATTATGTGGCGCAGATAAATCGTGTCGGTAAAGTCTTTGGCGTCGTCTTTCAAAAACAACTTAATGTCCGTACCGCTTTTTTCTTTTTCCGTTTCTTCAATTTCAAAACCGTCAACGCCGTTGGAAATCCATTTATAAGCCTGTTCTTCTCCGGCTCTTTTGGTGACAACTTCAACCTTGCTCGCCACCATAAAAGCGGAATAAAAACCTACGCCGAACTTACCGATTAAATCCACAACCGAGCCGTTGTCTTTTGCGTTGTTCACAAAATCGGCCGTGCCGGATTTGGCAATGGTACTCAAATGATTGACTAAATCGTCTTTGTTCATACCGATACCATTATCGCTGATGGTTAGAGTGTTTTCCTCGGCGTTAGGGGTGATAACAATCTTAAATTCGCCGTTATTTTTGGTGATGTCCGGTTTCATCAGTGAATAATAGCGCAACTTGTCACACGCATCACTGGCGTTTGAAATCAGTTCCCTCAAAAAGATATATTTTTCCGAATACAGCGAGTTAATCACAATATCCAACAGCTTACTGACTTCGGTTTTAAATTTTTGTTTTTTACTCATAATTATCTCTCCATCTAAAACTACTTATTTATATGGGATTTTAAAACCGCCGACGCAAGAGGTAAGCCGAATTTTTTGTGGTTAAACTCTAAAAATCAGTCGTTTTCTTTTATACGCTCGATATTTGCGCCAACAGCTTTGAATTTTTCTTCCAAATGTTCGTATCCGCGGTCAAGATGATATACTCGATTGACAATGGTTTCGCCTTCTGCCACCAAACCGGCCAAAATAAGCGCGAAAGAGGCTCGCAGATCCGTTGACATTACCGGCGCGCCGGAGAGTTTTTTTACACCGCGTACAATGGCCGAAGCGTGACCGTGAACATTGATGTTTGCGCCCATACGAACTAATTCCGGAACGTGCATAAAGCGATTTTCCCAGATGCTTTCCGTCACCATAGCCGCGCCATCGGCCACACACATCAAAGCCATAAATTGCGCTTGTAAATCGGTTGGAAAACCGGGGTAATAATCGGTATAAACATCAACGCCTTGCAAATTAGCGTTCTGAGCGTCAATAATCAAACTGTTCGGTCTCCGTTCTATGGAAACGCCTGATTTTTGCAATATATCCAACGGAGACTGCAAATAATCGGCCTCAGCGTTAACCAATTCCAAACGTCCGTGAGTAATGGCGGCGGCCACAGCGTACGAGCCGGCTTCGATTCGGTCGTTGATAATTTCGTGGGTTACACCGTGTAATTTATCTACACCGTGAATAGTTAAAGTGGAAGTGTTCGCGCCCTCAATGTCAGCTCCCATTTTGTTAAGGATATTGATAAGATCGGCAATTTCCGGTTCTTTGGCGGCGTTTTCAATAATTGTTTCGCCATCGGCTAACGTGGCGGCCATCAAAATGTTGCAAGTCGCGCCGACTGAAGCCGAATGGAACGTGATATGCGCGCCTTTAAGGCGGTCTTTTATGTCAGCAATCACATAACCGTTTTTAATTTCGATATGCGCGCCCATCTGCTCAAGTGAGCTCAAATGAATATCCATAGGGCGGGCTCCGATAGCACAGCCCCCTGGCAAAGAAAGTTCAACGTGTCGATATTTTGTCAGTAAGGGACCTAAAACATAGTAGGAAGCTCGCATTTTACGCACATAGTCATAAGGTGCGACAAGACTGGTCGGGTGAGGGGTGTGATAGGTAAAAGTTTGGGTGATATGACCATTAAGTTCCTCTTGCTTGCCCTCAATTTGCGTACCAATTTGCTGTAGCAGCAAATTAAGTGAGGTAATATCCGAAAGAATTGGTAAATTACGCAAGGTAACCGGCTCATCGGTAAGAAGAGAGGCGCAAATAATAGGCAGGGCGGTATTTTTGGCTCCGCTGATAAAAACTTTTCCAAACAGCGGATTTCCGCCGATAATTTTAATCTTATCCATTATTTTGTTCCTTTTCTTTTTTGCGACGATTTAATTCTTCTTGCTGTTTTTTGCGTTTAAGCAAATTTTTTTGCAAGGCCTTGGCTTCTTTTTCAAAGCGTATTTGTTGAGCTGATTTTTTTGGATTCTTGGAAACGGTCATAGCGATTCTCCTTAAATATATTTAAACAGAGCATATAAAATAAAAAAGAAAATGCCCAGTAAAATGTTGTTTTATAAACACCTTAAAGACTATTTGAAATTTTTTTGCAAAAAATATAAAAAAGTTCTTGCATTTTAATTTTAGATAGGTTAATAAATAACCTGTTCGCAGATGATGCGGGTATAGCTCAGGGGTAGAGCGCAACCTTGCCAAGGTTGATGTCGTGGGTCCGAATCCCATTGCCCGCTCCAAT
>CAKQLF010000006.1 GCA_934254585.1 uncultured Alphaproteobacteria bacterium
GGCGTTCTTCCGCCATTTTTATTTTACCTCTTTTTCTTACTCTTTTATACTACTTTTTTATCTAACAATTCGCGGGCGTACTTTTTTTGTCATTGCCGGACTTGATCCGGCAATCTAATGACGACATACTTTTTTCTTTCGTACGTTCGCCGTCATTCTAGGCCTTGTGCCTAGAATCTTGTTGCAACAAATGACTAATTCAGTGAATAAATTGGCCTTATTATTACATAAGTACAGGTTCACACAAGATCCTAGGCACAAGGCCTAGGATGACTGGTGCCTAGGGTACTTACTTAATACAGTTTGCAACTTATTTAATTACCACTCTCCCGCACGGGGCGAGGTTTTAAAACACCTTTCCAGCGTCATTCGCGGGCACAGACCAGCGAATCTAGATCACCGGGTCAGACTGTGCGTCACGCCCGTGGATGACTATAAAATGGAGTGCGTCACGTCCGGTGATGACAGTTGAAAGATGTATAAAACGCCGGACAATGAGCTTAATACGAAGTAAGATTTTTTCGTAGTGTACAAACTAGTACATAAGAAAAAATCTTACAAGCAGAAAGCCATTAGACGAGTTTCATTTACAGCATAAAGCGGACAAGTTGCACCAAATAAGCATACACCGCAAATGCAGCAATTTTATAAAGTACGGCAATACTCATAACCGAACCGCCGACAACTAAAAGTTGGATTAAAACCGCCGCAACCACGGCACAACCCAAAATCAGCAACCAATAATATTTTTGCTTTAAGAGCAGCAAAGAAACCACCAAGGCAGATATGGTTAAATATAACCCTTTCATCGCCCCAAACGTTCCCGAAACCGGAGCGGTTACGACGCCAAAACCGAAAATGAATGACGCCATAATCACCACCAAGGCCGCAATAAAAATCATAAAACAAGTTTGTTTTGACATTTTTATACCCTCTAAAAACTAATAGCTACGCGCGTAAATAACGTCTAAAGTTGCGTCTTTACCGGTCAGCAAGCATTTGCCGGTGGTACCGCTCTGGTCAAACGGAATACAGCGAATGGTGATTTTCATCGCTTTCAGCAATTCTTCGGTTGCCGGATCAGCACACCACTTACCACGCACAAAAGCCACTTTGCCTTGCTTGTCATCTTCAATCCACTCATTACCATTGGCAAAATAAGCGGCAAATTCTTCCGGAGTTTTAATATCGGTACGGATATTTTGCTCTAAACGCTCTTTTGCGCGCTTAAACATTTTATGTTGCAAAAATTCCAAACGCTCGCTGACAGAAGCCACAAATTCTTCGGTTTTCAGAATTTTTTTGCCTTCCGGCTGACCAAAGAAAATGCGTTCTTTAACCATCAAACCGCCGTTTTCAATGTCGCGAGCTCCAATTTCGCAAACCATAGGCGCGCCTTTTCGCACCCACTCCCAAACTTTATCCACACTGGATTTGTCGCGAGAATCAATTTTGGTGCGCAATCTTTCGCCAAACGCGGTTTTGTTTTTCAGTTGAGCTTGAATATTTTCAATATACGCCATAATTTTTGCGGCATCGTCATTCTTTTTAATCAGTGGAATAAAAATGATTTGATATGGCGCAATTCTCGGCGGCACCACCATTCCCTCGTCATCGGCGTGCGACATAATCACACCGCCGATTAAGCGGGTGGAAACACCCCAAGAAGTGGTGTAAGCGTATTCTTGCTCATTGTTTTGGTTAACAAACTTAATATCCGCCGACTTGGCAAAATTTTGCCCCAAAAAGTGAGAAGTTCCGGCTTGCAGAGCTTTACCGTCTTGCATCATTGCTTCAATGCAATAAGTATCTACCGCCCCCGGAAATTTTTCGTGTTCCGGCTTGCGTCCGGCAATCACCGGCATAGCCAAAACATCTTCGGAAACTTCTTTGTATATACCAAGCATTTTAGTTGTTTCGGCTTCTGCCTCTTGAGCCGTAGCGTGTACGGTATGTCCTTCTTGCCACAAAAATTCACGAGTGCGCAAAAACAGGCGCGGACGCATTTCCCAACGCACCACATTCGCCCACTGGTTCAGCAAAATCGGTAAATCACGATAAGACTTCACCCATTTAGAAAACGAGTCGGCAATAATGGTTTCACTGGTCGGACGCACAATCAGCGGTTCGTCCAATTCGGAAGCAGGTTTCAGCTTGCCGTCTTCATTAACCAAACGAGAGTGAGTAACCACAGCCATTTCTTTGGCAAATCCCTCAACGTGGTCGGCTTCTTTTTGAAAGAAAGAAAGCGGAATAAACAACGGAAAATAGTAGTTTTCGTGACCTGTTTCCTTAAAACGATAATCCATTTCGTGTTGGATACGCTCCCAAATTCCATAGCCCCAGGATTTTATAACCATACACCCCGGAGAAACGGAATTTTCCGCCATATCGGCTTCGGCAACCACACTTTGATACCATTCAGGATAATTTTGTTTACGACTGTTTTTCAAGGCCATTTATTTTCTCCTATCTCAATTCACCGCCGGTCTTTTTACCGACTTCAGCTATTACTTTATTCATCAAATTTTCAATATCTTTATCGGTAAAGGTTTGTTCCACCGGTTGGAATGTCAATGCAATCGCCACGGATTTTTTACCTTCCGGCATATTCTCACCCTCATAAACGTCAAACACGCGCACGTCGGTAATATGATTGCGGTCGGCGTTTTTAGCCGCCGCCATAATTGACGCAGCACTAACCGATTTGTCAACCACAAAGGCCAAATCCTTATCCACCGGTTGGAATTGTGATAATTCAAGCTTTTTGCGCGCTTTGCCTTGAGAGTTGCGCGGCAACGGAATGTTATCCAAGTTTACCTCAAACGCAACTACTCGACTTTTGATGTCAAAGGCTTTCAACACCGCCGGATGAATTTCGCCAAAGTAAGCCAACACATTTTTGCCCAAACGCAAAGTTCCGGAACGCCCCGGATGATAATACGATGGTGCGTCAAGCGTAATCTGCGGATTTTCAAACGGTCCTTTAGCCGCGGCAATCACCGCCAACGCATCGGCCTTGGCGTCAAAAACATCATAATCGCGGTTGCTGTGCGTCCAATCTTTTTTAGATGTCTGACCACAACGCACGCCGCTGGCAGCCATAATCTGTTCTTGCGGATTGCGGCCATAGAATTCCGGTCCAACTTCAAACAGGGAGACATTGGCATAACCGCGAGCAATATTATTTTTAACCGCCGTCAGCAAGTTTGGTAAAATTGACGGACGCATTTCATTCAGTTCTTTGGCAATCGGGTTAGCCAGAATAATCGCTTCGCCGCCTTTACGGAAATATTTTGCCAAATCACTGTCGGCAAAACTCCAAGTCACGGTTTCATACATACCGCGAGAAGCCAATTCGTGCTTTACGATTAAAGCATTGTGCTGTGCCAGCGACAAAATTTCTTTCGGAAACTTATTATGCGGTAAAGAAACGGCCGGAATTTCATCAAGACCAATCATTCGCACAACTTCTTCGACTAAATCGTGCTCGCCCTCAATATCACCGCGCCAACTAGGTGAAACCGCCTTGATTTTACCGTTTTCCAAAGAAGTCTCAAAACCGAGTTTATTCAAAATTTCCATAGATTTTTCGGCACTTACCGGTAAACCGATTAAAGTTTCCAGACGCTCCGGACGCAAATAAGCCACTTGCGGTTCACATTCTTCCGAACCAACCACGGTCAATTCCGACGCCTCTCCGCCGCAAATACTCAAAATCATCGCCGTTGCATAATCTGAGCCGCTGATGTTTGATTTTGGATCAACCCAACGTTCATAACGATAGCGCGAATCCGAATCTATTTGCAGATGACGACCGGTGCAGGCAATACATTCCGGCTTAAACAAAGCGCATTCCAACAAAACATTGTTTGTATTTTCTGAACAGCCCTTAGCCAAACCGCCCATAATACCACCCAAACATTGCACACCTTCCGCATCGCAAATGCCCAAGGCCTTATCATTCAAAACATATTCTTTTTCGTTCAGCGCGGTAAATTTTTCGCCGTTTTTCGCCATACGAACAACAATATCGCCGCTTAATTTATCCGCGTCAAAAACGTGCAACGGACGTGCCAAATCATAATTTATGTAGTTGGTAATATCAACAAGCGGAGAAATAGAATGTAGCCCGATTGCCTCCAAACGGTCTTTCATCCACTTCGGCGTTTCGGCTTTATTATTCACATTGCGGATATAACGCGCGGTGTAAGTCGGACATTCCGCCGGACATTCCACCGTAATTTTCAGCGGATTAGCAAATTTGGCCGGAGTTTTTACAATATTCAATGGTTTTAATTTGCCCAATCCTGCCGCTGCCAAATCGCGAGCAATACCACGCACGCCCAAACATTCGGCGCGGTTAGGAGTAATAGAAACTTCTATTACCGGATCAATTGCCAAAACTTCCGCCGCCGGTTTACCGAGTTGCGTGTCCGCCGGCAATTCAATAATGGCATTGTGGTCCGAGCCAATTCCCAATTCATCAAAAGCGCACATCATACCACAGCTTTCGACACCGCGGATTTTTGTTGGTTTCAAACGCTCGTTAAACAAAGGAATCAAGGTTCCTGATGGTGCGAAAATACCGATTAAACCGGTATAAACATTCGGCGCGCCGCAAACAACTTGATATTTATGGGTTCCGTCGTTCACGCACAAAATGTGCAAATGGTCAGAATCAGGATGATTTTCCACGCTATCCAGACGCGCGGTGATAAAGCCGTTTAAATTAGCGGCCGGATTGCAAACTTCTTCAACTTCCAAACCGATACGGGTTAATGTTTCACTAATTTCATCGAGTGTGGCTGTTGTGTCTAAATGTTCTTTGAGCCATGACAAAGTAAATTTCATCGTGCAAGTCCTCCGTTATTGCTTAAACCGCCGGTCATAGAAGAAAAATCAAGCGGTGTAAAACCATAGTGTTTGAGCCAACGAACATCAGATTCAAAAAACGTCCGCAAGTCCGGAATACCATATTTCAGCATAGCCAGACGATCAATTCCCAAACCAAAAGCAAAACCTTGATATTCGTTAGGGTCAATGCCACCGGCTTTCAAAACATTCGGGTGCACCATACCACAGCCTAGAACTTCAAGCCAATCTGTACCCGCGCCTATTTTCAGCTCGTTTTTAGTTTTCAGACAACCGATATCCATTTCTGCCGATGGTTCGGTGAACGGAAAATATGACGGACGATAGCGCACCGGCAAATCGTCAAGTTCAAAAAAAGCTTTCATAAAATCATACAAACAGCCTTTAAGATGCGCCATTGTGATGTTTTTATCAATAACCAAGCCCTCAACCTGATGGAACATCGGGGTATGGGTGGCGTCATAATCGGAACGATAGGTGCGTCCCGGAGCAATAATGCGGATTGGCGGCTGCTGTTTTTCCATTGTGCGGATTTGCATTCCCGATGTGTGAGTACGGATAACGTATGCGGTATCCATATCAAATGGTTCCTCAGGGTTGCTGCTGAGGTAGAATGTATCCTGCATTTGGCGCGCCGGATGGTTTGCCGGCATATTCAAAGCGTTAAAGTTATGGAATTGGTCTTCAATATCCGGACCATTTGCCACTTCAAACCCCATTTCGCCAAAAATAGCGACAACTTCTTCATAAATTTTGGACACAGGGTGAATACGACCTTGAGTTTCGGGGCGAATCGGCAGAGTAACATCAATCGTTTCGCCGGCCAATTTTTCATTTAAGGCTTTTTCTTCCAACACGGCTTTTTGCGCAGTGATGGCGTTGTCAATTTCGGTTTTAACCACATTCAATGCTTTACCGGCGGCAATTTTTTCTTCGAGCGGCAACGCGCCCAAGCCTTTCATTTGTTCGGTCAACTTACCTTTTTTACCCAAAACCGCCACGCGAATATCGTCCAATTCCTTTAAATTCGCCGCTGTCTTAATTTTTGTCAGGGTATCGTTTTTTAATTCTTCTAAATTTTCCATTATTTGCAACCTTAGTTTTTTAAACATAAAAAAGAGTCCGCCTCGGGACTGCCCTTTAGCCAACTCTTTTTTATTTTTTTTACTTTGTATCTATTTTATTTCTTAAGAGCCGCTTTGGCAGTTTCTACCAACTTAGCAAATGCTTGGGGCTCCTTCAAAGCGATATCAGCAAGAACTTTACGATCAAGTTCAACACCGGCTTTAATAAGCCCGCTGATAAATCGAGAATAAGTCATATCATTGATACGTGTAGCAGCGTTGATACGTTGAATCCACAAAGAACGAAAACTTCTTTTCTTTGCTTTTCTGTCGCGGTAAGCATATTGCAAACCTTTTTCAACTTTTTCAACAGCAACTCTGAATACATTTTTATTACGGCCTCTGTAACCTTTAGCCATATCCAAAATTTTTTTATGGCGAGCGTGAGCCGTCAAACCTCTTTTAACACGAGACATATCCTATCCTCCCCTAAATAAACGGTAAAAACTTTTTAACAAACTTGTTGGCAGCAGCAATAATCATTGAACCGCGAGCTTGTCTTTTTTGCTTTGTTGGTTTGTTGAAGAGAAGGTGTCTCTTGAACGAATGGTTTCTTTTTAATTTGCCGGTGCCGGTAACGCTGAAACGTTTAGCAGCGGCTTTTTTAGTTTTCAATTTAGGCATTTTATTCCCTTTCAATAAACTGGAATTAAACAACAAGCTGTCAGGCATGCCAATTCGCCCGAACAACTCAGACAAAGAGCTTTATACCGCAAATAAATTTTAAATTCAAGTGTTTTTTTAATTTAATCAGACAAACAATATTGACAAAAATTTTCAAATATTTTATATTACGTCTATCAATTTATTATTATCATAGAGGATCCGGTCAAATTCAAACCTCTTTAATCATTCCGGTTTTATTATGATTAGATTATTTTTAGTTATCTTGATGGTTTTAGTATTTAACTTTAACGCTTCGGCTCAAATCAGGTTCTATAGAATATCAGACACAAATATAACTCAAGAAAAATATTTGTTTGGTGATGATAAAATACGTCTGACCGCAAGTAGTGAAAGTTATGATAGCTACACAATTGTTGCCAAATATACGTTTTATGGAACTTTAATAGATGTAACCATAGAAGGTTATCGTTCCTACAAGCAAACTTACCTTGGTAAAAATACAAAACTACCGCTACAAGAATACGCAAAAGGACAGTTGTTGTATTCAGATGGCAAAGTTTGCGAAATTGTCAACAAACGCGAACGCTCACTTTTGAAAATAAAAGATGTTAAGTTATGTGCTGTTTATGAAGATTATTCTATTAGTCAGGGACTTAATTGGACTAACTCTCAGTTCGAGAATAATATAAACCCTAACTATTATCAACTATCTAAGTGGGAAACCGCATATAGCTACATCGAAAACAACAAAAAATATGAAAAGAATGTTGTCTTTGGAAGCTATGGCACAAAAGCAACTATTTCCGTTTTGGACGTAACCTTTACCAATGGACACAAAGTCAGATTACATATTTACAATGACCCTGAATGGGCTAATGCCAAACCTAGAATGTTGGTTGAGCGTTTCAAAGTTCGTCAGATAACTGTCTATAAACTTAAATAGACACCTAAAAAGCCTCACTGCACAGTGGGGCTTTTTGCTTTACGACTTAAATAATCCACATTTTCCCTACTAAAAAATGCTATATTTAGCACTTTTTCCTTACTAAAAAATGTAATTTTACACACTTTTTCTATTGAAAAAATGTAATTTTAGTATATATTAGTTAAAAAAGCAGTTGATTTACGGAGAGCTCTTATGGAACGATATTCATTGCAAACCTTAGAAAAATGGAAAAACAAAACCGGCAGAAAACCCTTGATAATTCAAGGTGCCAGACAAGTTGGTAAAACTTGGCTTTTAAAAGAATTCGGCCGCAGATATTATGAAAAAGTTGCCTATGTAAATTTTGATAATAATAAAAATATGGAGATATTATTTTCTAAAGGTATGGAAATTTCTCAACTTCTGCAAGGGCTTGAACTGGAAACCGAAATAAAAATTACTCCGAACGACACTTTAATTATATTTGATGAAATTCAGGAAAATCCCAATGCTTTAAATTCTCTGAAATATTTCTACGAAAATGCTCCCGAATATCACATTGTTGCCGCCGGCAGCCTGTTAGGTGTTGCCTTAACTCATCAAGGCAAATCATTTCCGGTCGGCAAAGTAGAATTTATGGATTTATACCCTATGAGCTTTTATGAATTTTTAGATGCTTTGGGTGAAGATAAACTATGCAGCGTTTTGAAACAACAAAATTTTGCTTTGATGGAAACCTTTAAGGCTAAATATGAAGATTTACTGAAAACTTATTTCTATGTCGGAGGTATGCCGGAAGCGGTTAAAAAATTTGCCGAACACCAAGATTTTCAAGAAGTACGCGAACTGCAAAACTTTCTGTTAAAATCTTATGAACAGGATTTTTCAAAACATATTGAAAAAAAAGACACCCCGAAAGTCCAAATGATATGGGACAGTATTCCCTCCCAGTTGGCAAAACCTAATCCTAAGTTTGTATACGGACTGCTAAAAGAAGGAACCAGAGCTAAAGAATTTGAAAATGCTTTGATTTGGCTCAAGAAAACCGGCTTAGTTTATCAAATAAACAAACTGAAAAAACCGGGGCTTCCGATATATGCTTATGAAGACCGAAGCTCTTTTAAACTTTATATGTTAGATATCGGACTTTTTTGCGCTAAAAGTTTGTTAGACGCCAAAACTCTTTTGTCCGGAAGCCGGATTTTTGAAGAATTCAAAGGTTCTTTAACCGAACAATATGTATTGCAAGAGCTGAAAACACTGTCTGATATGCCGATTACCTATTGGGAAGGCACTAACTCGGAAGTTGATTTTGTGGTGCAGCGCGGCAGCGAAATTATACCGGTTGAAGTGAAAGCTACAACTAATCTTAAAGCCAAAAGCCTAAAAGTTTACTGTGAAAAATATCAGCCGGCTCAAGCAGTACGAACATCTTTAGCTGACTTCAAAAAAACTGAAATCCTGACTGATATACCTTTATATGTTATAGAAAATTTTGATAAAATTATAAATCAATAAATATTATTCAAAGCCTCACTGCATAGTGGGGCTTTTTGCTTTTAATTTTTTGTTGATTTATTAAGAAGAGTTTGCTAAGGTTTGGGTATTGAATAATTCACCTGTTTTATGAGGAAAGAAAGATGAAAAATAAGCAATCAAAAGGTCTCTCTCTCTCTCTGCAAATCCTAACTGTCTGATTAAAGGCATATTTTCTGCCACTACAGACGTTTTTGCAAGTTTTTTGAAGAATTTTAGTTGTAGAGAAACTACTCACTCACACTTCTTTAATGTCATTAACGGGCTTGACCCGTTAATCTTGTCGCGACACACATTTTCTTCACTATTCTCAATCATTCGCGGGCACCTCTTTAGCGTCATTCGCTGGCACAGACCAGCGAATCTAGATTGCCGGATCAGACTGTGCGTCACGTCCGGCAATGACAATAAGGTGGAGCATGTCGCGTTCGGCAATGACAGTAGATTGGGACGATGGTTAAGAGCTGTTTGCAATTTAATAAATACCCCTCACTCGGCACTGTCGTGCCACTCTCTCCCGCACGGGGCGAGAGAGTATGGTCGTTCGATGATAGAAATGCTCGGAGTATTAGCTATAGTGGGTGTCCTTTCCGTCGGTGGTATCGCCGGCTATTCTAAGGCGATGGAAAAGTGGAGAATTAATAAGCTGATGGAAGAATACAGTTATATGATACAAGGAATTTTAGGCCACTTAACTGAATTTCAAAAATTACCTCGCAATACCGGCCTCGTTGACGTTGGTTTAGCGATGAATTTTATCCCGTCAAATTGGAAAAAAATAAATCCATTACTCGCTTATGACACTTTCGGAAATGTGGTTAAACCTTATGCCAGAGATAAGCGCGTTGTCATTGACTTTTATTTGGGAGGCTTTTCAGACGGACAAAAATCTAAAGGGTTTTCGCCCAGGATATGCGCCGCCATAATGAAAGATCTGGTCAAACCTTTACATTCATCTTTAACCTACGCTTGGATATTTCGTGGTGGATTTGTTGTAACCGACCACTTTCGAGGCGACACACGTTGCACCTCCAATGTTACTTGTTTAAGAGACATCACTCCAGATGACATTAACCGAGTCTGCAACTTGTGTGACGGGGAAAGACAATGTTCCATTACAATTGAATTTTAAAATAATGGAAAAGTCTATTTCCCTTGTATACCCAATCAGTTATTCCGCCACTGCATATTGACGAAGTGAAATTTCATCATCTTCAGCTTTAAGATTCAAGCAATAAATGCAACAATCATCACCTGTTCCGTAATATTCCGGCAACACGGCCCCCAACTTAAAACCGCATTTTTCATAGAAGCGGCGAGTCGGTGCATATTGCGCAGTACTGTCGGTTTTGACATACAATCGTTCCGCTCCGAAATTTCTCAGATACGCAATCAGATATTCTACCAACTGCCGACCTATTCCCAGACCACGATATTCATTCAGTGTTGAAAGCCAATAAAGCTCATAAGTTCCGGCTTTAGCGTCCGGCAACTCCTCAAAACACGCATAAGCAACCGTTTTGCCGTTATATTCGGCAAACAGAAAACGATGTTCACAATCTTTGTTATTTAGTAAATGGCGAGCAATATCCATATTGAGTTTTATATCCCGCTCGTCAAAAAAACCGGTGGAAGAAGCTATTTGAGCAATAATTTCCGGATCATCTTTTTTTAATATATTTCTGAAACTGAGCATAATTACACTCCTTTCAGAACGTCTCGTACCTCACAAAAAGATAAAAAGTTAGAAGAAAATAATAAGACAGACCTGTTGTGGTTTCCGTCATTAAAACCGCATAAGGCAGCGGTCGGCGCGCAATTTAACATAAAAACTCCATCGTTGTTAACACAGTGCAAGATTGTTAAAATAACAACCTTACACTATCATTATAACTTTTTTTCAAAGAGTTTTCAAGCTAAAATATTTTTTTGAAGAATTTACTTGGTGTTCCTACATAGCCCGAGAATCATCTTTTCTATAAATCGCACGTTTTCGCAGATTATTGGATTTTTTTGTTTTCTCGGCACTTTTTATCACTTCCATATTATTGCTGACGATTTTATCATTCATTCTTCCCTTAACCTGCTCCAGTGTCTGAGGTTTTAAGGATTTTATATGGACAGTTTTTTTGGACTTGCTGATTTTATTGCTCAGCCAACCCATAGCGGATTCAATTTTGGCAACTATCGGCATTACCGCGCCTCCAACCACAGCTCCGCCTATTCCGCCGGCAACAAAACCAACAGGACCGGCGGTTAATCCGCCATAAGCCGCACCCAACACGCCCAAAACTGTGGCTCCGGCTTTCATACCCGCTTTTATATCTTCTTTAGAGTTTGCCACAACCCTTTCAAAATTGTTTTTATTTTCCTTTTCTTTTGTTTTCTCTTTTATTTTATCTAATAATTTTTTTTCATTCTTTTTCGGCTTGCGGATTTTATTGCTCAGCCAACCCATAGCGGATTCAATTTTGGCAACTATCGGCACTACCGTGCTTCCAACCATAGCTCCGCCTATTCCGCCGGCGACAAAACCAACCGGCCCCGCGGTTAATCCGCCATAAGCCGCGCCCAACACGCCCAAAACGGCGGCTCCGGCTTTCATACCCGCTTTTATGTCTTCTTTAGAGTTTGCCACAACCTTTTCCGCCGGAGCTTTAACAACCGGCACATCTTGTTTCTTTTGTGTTTGTTGACTGCGATTTTTATTCATAATAAGCCATTCTTTAAACTTTCTGGAAACAGGATTTATTGCTCCATCGGCATCATACCCGAATTTTTCAATAAATTTATCTCCATTTTTAGCCACGTCCAACAATATATCTTTTGGCAGATTTTTACGATTTTCCGCACTCATAACACTTTGCATATAAGTCAAAGCCTGACTTTTTAATTTTTCAATTGCTCTATCAGACTTAGCCAAGTGTTTCGTTTTACTTTGTAAATATTCCAAAAGTTCAAAATAATCAGTCATTGAACGTTCGTTATAGCCGGCTCGAAGGAGCTTGGCAAATTTATTTTTGTCATCTTCAGAATATTCTATTTTTCCAGGATTATTATCAGACATTAGCGGCTCCTTATAAAATTTTATTCATCTATGTTATGATAATACTTGATTATAAATATTTTGTCAATATTTTTACAAAAAACATAAAAAAATAAATCAAATGAATTTGTTAATGTGATTCATTTGATTTATAAAAGTCTTTGGTCAATTTTTTAATATCGCTTATTCAACTCCCAATTCCACGCGGTTTTGATAATATCTTTTATATCCAGATATTTTGGTTGCCAGCCTAAAATTGCTTTAGCTTTGGTATTATCAGCATATAATCTTGCCGGATCACCTGCTCGACGCGCGGCATATTCCGTAGGACATTTTTTACCGCTGACGGCTTCGGCCGCTGCTATAATTTCCTTTACAGAAGTTCCGACTCCTGTTCCTAAATTAATGCAACCGCTATAAGCCTCAAGTTTTTCAACCGCCAAACGATGCGCCTGAGCCAAATCTTCAACGTGAATATAGTCACGAATGCAAGTGCCGTCAGGAGTGTCATAGTCACTGCCAAATATTTTAATATTTTCGCGTTCACCTTTTATAGCCTGCAACACCAAAGGAATTATATGTGTTTCCGGATTGTGACTTTCGCCGATTTTGCCATCTGCCGAACATCCGGCAGCATTAAAATAGCGCAAGGCTATGTGCCGCAATCCATACGCCCGTTCATAGTCGGCAAAAATTTGTTCAATCATCAGCTTGGTGCGTCCATACGGATTAATCGGATTTTGCGAATGCATTTCGTCAATCGGTGTATATTTCGGCTCACCATAAGTGGCGCAAGTGCTCGAAAACACAATATTTTTAACATTGTGTTTGAGCATTGTATGCAACAAATTGATAGTTCCGATTACATTGTTGTAATAATATTTTTCCGGATTATTCACACTTTCACCAACATAAGCAAAAGCGGCAAAATGAATAACAGCATCTACATTGTTGTTTTTAAATAACTCATCAAGAGAATACGGATTAAGCAAATCGGCATAAACAAATTTTGCCCGTTTGTCCACGGCTTCTTTATGGCCATAAATCAAATTGTCGGCCACCAGAACCTCATACCCCTTATCCAACAGATGTCTTACCGTATGCGAACCAATGTATCCCGCGCCACCCATAACTAAAATCATTTACACTCTCCAATCGTTTACTTATTTTTGAACAAACTTATTTGCGTTTTGAAATAAGATATTGTTTTATCTAAACCTTGACTGATTTCAACTTTTGGCGACCAACCAAGTTTTTCTTTAGCCAATGTAATATCCGGACGCCGCTGAGTCGGATCATCTGACGGCAAATCTTTGTAAACAACCTTAGATGTTCCGCCGATTTTGCTCACCACCATTTCAGCCAACTCTTTTATAGTAAATTCCTTAGGGTTGCCGGTATTAATCGGTCCGGTAAATCCTTTAGGCGAATTCATCATTCTTATCATCACTTCAATTAAATCATCGACATAACAAAACGAGCGAGTTTGCGAACCATCGCCATAAATTGTGATGTCTTGCCCTGAAAGTGCCTGACAAATAAAGTTTGAAACAACGCGTCCGTCATTTGGATCCATATTCGGGCCGTAAGTATTAAAAATGCGAATAACTTTGATATCTACGCCTTCGTGCCGCCAATAATCAAAGAATAAACTTTCAGCACAGCGTTTTCCCTCATCATAGCAAGCTCGAACTCCATTAGGATTTACGTTACCGCGATAGCTTTCAACCTGAGGGTGAACCAAAGGTTCTCCATAAACTTCCGAAGTTGAGGCTTGCAAAACTCTGGCGCAATGTTTTTTGGCCAATTCCAGAACATTTATTGCCCCATACACACAGGTTTTGGTGGTTTTTATGGAATAACTTCCTTGATAAGCCGGCGGCGATGCCGGACAAGCCAAATTGTATATTTGGTTAATTTCTTGATTATCAAATACTAAGGGAGAGCACACATCTTGTTCAACAAACATAAAATTGGGGTTATCCCTGATGCTTTCAACATTACTTAATCTGCCGGTATAGTTATTATCTAAACAGATAACTCTATTACCCTCTTTAATTAGCCGTATACATAAATTAGAACCTAAAAAACCGGTACCTCCGGTTACTAATACGGTATTCATTTTAAACCTTTCCAAATTTAATAATAGACTGTTTAATATTATTAAGATATGCCACACATTCTTTTGATATTCAAGATTATTCAAAATAATATTCAATGTTTTTGATTAAAAAATAATACCTTATCTGACAATTAGTTCTGGTAAACTTGAAAAATATTTCTCAAAGCATAAATTAAAAGTGTTCAAAACGAACCGGTGATTGTTTTTAAGCAATTAAATTCTAAGCCGTTTCTTTTGAATTTCGAGTTCAACTTTAGAAAGTAAAATAATTTAAGCAATTAAATACTTTTACTATGCAAAGGCGAACACGAAGCACCTTATAATTGATGTATGTTAAAAGTATTTGATTGTTAACATTGTGTTTTCAACAACCTTTTACAAATTCAAATAAGGTTTATATTAGAGCCGAGGAAGGTAAAGGTCGTTTCCTTTGCCTTCCTTGGTTTTAAGGTATGATTTTTATAATAAAAAAAATATACCCTGCCATATAGTTGACAAGGTACATTTTTTTGAAAAACCGTAAATTATTTCCGACGTAAGAACGATGGAATATCCAGTTCGTCACCCGACAATTCCGGTGTTTCATTTTCATCGGAAGTAAATTTTTCCATTTCATCAGAGTTGTTTTCTGTTTCGTCTTTATTTTTTTTACGCGCGCGAATACCCATAACACGTTCGATAAATGTAGGTTTTACATCATCACTGCCATCATCTTCCAACGGTAAAGTTTCATTTTCCACCGGTTTAAAATCTTTAAACACATCGGTATCATACTCTTTAAACAAAACAGGTTCTTCGGATTCATTTACACTTTGAATTGAAGTGCGGCTTGAAAAGGAATCCGCGTCTTTCGGCGCAATAGAATTAAATTCAATATCGCTGTTGTCTGCGTCATCAGCCTTGTTGGCCGAACTGTTCATAATTGCGCTAAACAATGCAGAAGCCTGCGGAACTTCAGGTAATTCGTCAGATTTATCTAATGATGCAAAATCTTTATCTAAATTTTCATCAGCTTCCGTTGTTTCTTCACTGATTGTTTCAGTAATCAAATCCGGTTCCGATGCAGCTATTTCATCTTCATTAACATCAAGCGAAACCGGTTCGTTTTCGACAGCATCATTCATTTCTATTGTCGGCACAAAAGCGGAATCATCATAACTTTGGTCAATTAGAGAAGGTTCTTTGGTTTTTGGCAAAACTTCCGGCTGAGGTTTGCCGTCGTTAATTCCCGTAACCACAATGGAAACACGAATTTTTCCGGCCAGACTTTCATCATAGCTTGAACCGAAAATAATATTGGCATTATCATCAACTTCTTCTTTAATGATGTTTGCCGCCGCATCAATTTCCATAAGCGTAATATCATCGCCGCCGGTGATGTTGATTAGCACCCCTTTGGCACCGTGCATAGTACAGTCATCTAACAACGGATTTGACAAAGCTTGCTTAGCGGCCTCTTCGGCTCTTTTTTCACCTTCGGCTTCGCCTGTTCCCATTATGGCTTTACCTTTATCCTGCATAATGTTTTTAACATCGGCAAAATCCAAGTTTATAAGCCCCGGCATCATCATTAAATCGGTGATTGAACGTACACCCGAATAAAGCACATTATCAGCCAACAAAAAAGCATCGGCCAAAGTTGTGTTTTTATCGGCAATACGGAATAAGTTTTGGTTAGGGATAACAATAATACTGTCAACTTCACTGGTGAAATTAGCCAACGCGCTTTCTGCCGTTTCCATACGTTTACGTCCCTCAAAAGAGAACGGCTTTGTAACCACGCCAACGGTTAAAATACCTTTTTCTTTGGCAATATGAGCCACAACGGGAGCCGCACCCGAACCGGTACCGCCACCCATTCCGGCCGTGATAAACACCATATTAACTCCCTCAAGCTCGCGAGCAATTTCTTCTTTAGCTTCTTCGGCGGCAATTTTACCGATTTCCGGACGTGCACCGGCTCCGAGTCCTTGCGTAATTTCCAGACCCAACTGAATTTTACGACTGGCAGAAGAGTGAGCCAAAGCCTGAGCATCGGTGTTAGCCACAACAAAATCGACGCCCTCTAAATTTTTGGCAATCATATTATTAACGGCATTTCCGCCGCCACCGCCAACACCAATAACGGCAATACGTGGTTTTAAATGTGATACTGTGGTATCGGCAACACCCAATTTAATTGACATCAATTTTTCTCCCAATTAGAAAATTTCACTTATATTAGGTATAAAATAACGGAAATAGATTAAGTTTTTCTTACTATTTTTAAGAATTTTGGCGTATCCAATTAAAAATTTTAGATAATTTTCCGCCCTCTCCTATCGGACGATTGACAATTTTCTTCGGTTTGCGCTCCATATTTGTGGTAGCCAAATACAAAAGTCCGAGAGCTGTAGAAAAAGTAGGATTATTTATAATTTCCGGTATCCCCTGAATATTTCGTGGTCCGCCCAAACGCACTTGCTTATCCAAAATAACCGAGGCCACATCACGAATCCCCGGAAGTTGACTACAGCCTCCGGTTAGCACAACACGATGATTTTGTCTGTTCTGCAAGCCTTGCTGCGCCAATTTACGGGCCACCATTTCAAAAATTTCTTCAACCCGAGGGGCAATAATTTTTATTAAATCCGAACGATGCATTTGCCGAATAGAACTATCATCTTCCTCACCCAAAGGATAAACATTTATACTCTCATATTCATCGTGACTCACCAAAAAGGCGCAACCGTGACGATTTTTCAAATCTTCGGCGTGGGCAAATGACGTGGTCAACCCTTGCGTTATGTCTTTAGTAATATTTATTCCGCCGACAGGCAAGGTGGAAAAGGCTATCGGAACTCCGTTTTTGAAAGTGGCAATACTGGTAGTTCCGCCGCCGATATCTATAATCGTTGCTCCATATTCGCGTTCATCTTCAACCAAGCAAGCCATTCCCGAGGCATAGGCAGACAACACTTTATTTTCTATATCCAAATGAGCGGCCTCAACCACCGACGACAGATTCTTATATAAAACGTGCGGATACATTCCCAAAAGAATTCCGGCTGACAATTCTTCACCATAAATATTCATCGGGTCTTTCAAGTCTTCGCCGCCGTCAATTTTATACCCCGTCGGCAGGCAATGAATCAGTTCATTATTTTCAACATTAACCTTGCTTAAAACCCGTTCTCTGACTTTTATAATATCAACTTCACCGATAGGACGATTTTTTTTCAAGGCAATAGAGGCACTGCGTAAACGACTGCTTGTTTTATCACCGGAAACATTAAGAATCACACTATCAATGCGTTCTCCAGCCATTTGTTCTGCCGCTTCAACCGCATTGCAAACAGACATAGTAGCTTCATTAATATCGGTTATCACTCCGTTTTTAATGCCTTTTGAGGCATTATAGCCATAGCTGACAATATTAATTTTTTTATCTCTGCCGATATGGGCTATCAGGCAGCAAACTTTAGAAGATCCAATATCCAACGCGGCAATAGTGGAACGATTCACGGTTAAAATTCCCCAACTTTTCTATTTATTCACACTCAATCGCTAATATCTTTATTGCTAATTTTAACGATTACCTTATTTTTTAATCTTAAATCAATGAAAGTTAATTTACGTTTAAGAATACCGCGAGTTTTATCTAATTTAACTAATTTTTTCCACGCTTCATCGACATCTTGCTCCGGCAACTTAACCGTTATGCCATTAAGCACATCGTCAAAAATTAAGTTCCAACGGCGTTTTGAAATAAAATTAGCCACCTTGACCCGTGAAAATAAATCACCATCTTTTTCAATTATTTTAAGCAAAGCATTAATATGTTCCGGAGCTTCTTCACCGACAATTTGCAAAATATTTTTCTGCGGAACATATTCGGTTTCAATGATTTTTCCATCTTCGTCTATCGGATAAAATTCATTTTGAAATTGCCATATAGATTTAACCGTCTTTTCTTTAATGCTGATATGTATAATATTTGGAAAATATCGACGGCTGACACTAACTTCCTTAACCCACGGCAAAGACTTAACTCTGTCGCGTATTTCAGACAAATTGATATTCAGAATATTCTCACCGCGCTGCAGTCCGATAACTCGCAGCACATCTTCTTTAGCCGTCTTACCGCGTCCCTCCAATGTAACATCGTCAAGCCCCCACCCTGCAGTGGCGGTTTTATTATACAGTTCAACCAACAGCGAATCTATGTGTTTGCTGACCAAATTATGCCTAACCGTGATAACACCGAAAGTTAAAAGCCAAATGCCGCCAATCAGAATAAAATTCCCTAACAGGCGATATGGCCACAAAACAGGGGCGTATATTTTATTATCAATCGTTCCCATTTTTACGTCCAATTATTTTAACTTCCCAATCCAACGCTACACCGGTTTGCTTTTTAACCAACCGACGAACTTCTTCTCCCAGATTTTCCAAATCGGCGGCACTTGCAGTTCCGTCATTAACCATAAAATTGCAATGCACATCTGACAACGACGCTCCGCCTATTTTTAGCTCATTTCCGCCGCTTTGCTTTATCAATTTCCAAGCCGGCGCATCAGGAGTATTTTTAAATGTTGAACCGGCGGTGCGAACTCCTTGCGGCTGACGTTCTTTTCGATATAAGAAATTATCGTTTATAATTTTTTCGATTTGCGCCGCCGGAGTTTTTTTGGTTTTTAACGACAATTCCAAAACAATCCAATCTTCAGGAAAATCGCTGTTTCGATATGAGAAATTAAAATCCGCCGGTAAAACCTCAAAAATATCACCCTTGCTGTTCATAACTTTGGCTTTTAGCAAAACCTGCGCCAAATCAGAGCCGAAACATCCGGCATTAGAGCGAACCAAACCGCCTATACTCCCCGGAATGGAACAGATAAATTCCAATCCGCCAAGTTCATTTTCCAACAGAATATTTTTCAAAGCAAAATTTTTAAATCCGCCGCCAATATTCAAAACTTCATTTTCTATTTTGTACTCAGCAAAAGCGGAAGAGCCTAATTTTATCACCGCGCCCGCTATTCCACCATCACGAACAAGTAAATTAGAGCCGCCGCCCAAAATAAAAACCGGTAAATTTTCAGGTTTTTGTTTTAGAAAATTTTGTAAATCTTTTTCATCTTTCGGCAAAAACAAGACATCAGCCGGCCCGCCGACATTCAGCCACACATATTTTTTCAGCGGTTCGTTAAATTTGTATTCGCCTCTGACTTGAGGTAAATTTTGCTTATCTGTAACCATTAGAACATATCCTTATCCTCAGAAGCCGTATTTTTGCGCGTTATGGCCAACAACATACCAACTTCAATAGCCGTCCCCAACAATGACGAACCTCCATAAGAAATAAACGGAAGTGTCATACCTTTTGTCGGAATAATATGCAACGAGGACGCCATATTTACAAAAGCCTGCAATCCTAAAGAAGCGGCCAAACCCACTTCGGCATACATCACAAACAAATTACTTTCTTTAATTGCCAGTTTCAGAGAGCGAATGACAATTATCGAAAATAAAATGATAATCACCAAGCACAACCACACTCCGTATTCTTCACCGGCAACGGCAAAAACAAAGTCGGTGTGCGCGTCGGGAATAGTCAACTTTACAGTTCCCTCTCCCGGGCCTTTTCCCACCAAATTGCCATTCTGAAAAGCTTCCATTGCCCTATTGATTTGATAACTTGTTTCATCACTGCCATATAAAAACTGATCTACTCTGGCGCGAAAGTGAGGATAGGTAAAATATAAAACAAACAAAGACATTATACCGCCGGCAATTCCGACTCCGACAACCATCCACGGCAATCCGGCCAAAAACAACTGCAAACCGAAAACAGAGGTAATCAGAGCCGACATTCCGATGTCGGGCTGACAAAGCAAAACACCCAAAATCAGCAAATATGCTCCGATTGAAATCCACATTCCGGGGAAATAATCATATTTTTTACCACAATCCAATAGCCAAGCAGTAAGAACAATAAAAATCGGTTTCATCAATTCCGATGACTGCAAGGAAAACCCTAAAATATGCAGCCAACGACGAGCACCTTTGGTTTCAAAACCAAAAAACAAGGTCATAATCAGCAACATAAAAAGCACGACAAAACCAATTATTGAGATGCGGCGGATAGTTTTCAGGCTAAACAAAGACAAGCCAAGCATCACTCCCACAGAAAGCACCACAAATTTTACTTGTTTTCGCACCAAGGCAAAGTCATCAAGATTTAATTTTCGCGACACGGCAGGACTGGCTGTCACGTCCAAAATAACCCCAATAATCAACAACGCCATAGACACAAAAAGCGTAACTTTATCAACAGTCCACAGCCATTTTACAATAGCGTTATGACTTTGCCGCGAAAAATTAACCATTATCCCTCACCTTATAAAAATGCCAAAACGCCAAATGCCGCCAAAAACAGAGCCGCCAACCAAAAGCTCAACACAACTTTTTTTTCTGACCATCCCAACTGTTCAAAATGATGATGCAGCGGAGCCATTTTAAAGAAGCGTTTTCCGGTCTTTTTGAAATATACAACTTGAATCATCACCGAAACGGTTTCCGTAACAAAAACACCGCCGACAATTGCCAATAAAATTTCGTGTTTAGTCATAACGGCAATCGCACCTAAAATTGCCCCCAAAGCCAAAGAACCGGTATCCCCCATAAAAACTTTTGCTTTAGGCTTGTTGAAATACAAAAATCCCAAACAAGAACCAATTAAGGCGGCGCACACTATTGCAATTTCGCCGCACCGAGGTATAAAAAACATATTATAATCAACGGCATTGGCAATTCCGCAATAATATGCAACCACCATAAACACCGTAAAAGAAATAATCAACAACCCTGAGGCCAAGCCGTCTAATCCATCACTTAAATTAACAGCATTTGAAGTTCCGGAAATAACCACAACGGCAAAAGGAATATACAGCCACGATAAATTAAGACAAAACTCTTTGGCATAAGGGAAAAACAACGTAGTATTCAAATCTTTCGGTGTTGCCGCCGTAATAATACTAGCTGCAACCAAGGCCGTTAAAAACTGCAGAAACAATTTCATTCTGGCCGTCATAGCATTTGAATTTTGACGTTTTACTTTCCAATAATCATCAACAAAACCCGTCGCGCCATACATTATCAATATGAGCAAACTGACCCATACAAAATGATATTTGATATTAGCACACAAAACTATGGAGAGAATCGAGGTAAAAAGTATTAATAATCCACCCATTGTCGGAGTGCCTTTTTTAGTTTTTAAATGTGACTGAGGGCCATCAGAACGAATTGGCTGTCCGGTTTTTTGATGTTTATGCAGCAAGTTTATAAGCGGCTGTCCCAACAACAAGCTCAATATTAAAGACAAAGCAAAAGCCAATTCGGCACGCAACGCAACAGACCAATCCGTGATTAATGTAAGCATATTTTACCCCTCTATTATTTTTTTCTTTAATTTATATGGAATATATAAAATAAGTCTTAAAAAGAGAATAAATTCTATTTAAATTTACGAGAATTTTACTATTATGTTGATAACTTTGTTTTGAGTTAAGGAGAAAACAATGAAAACATTACCTTTTTTATTATCTGCTTTGCTAGCCTACAGCACCTGTTTGAACGTTTATGCCGATGATTTTACCGACGAAACGTCCGATGACGATATTTTTGCCGACACCGATACAAATGTTTCCAAACAAAACACGCAAACAGCAAATAAAACTTTATCCGCTTTTATCTCCAGTAGACTACCGGCCTCATCAGCCAAAAACATTGAAAATGCCGAAAAGGTTTTTTGTTATACGGTAGATTATGCCCAAGCCGATTATTCCGGATATACCATCAACGATTTAGCCATAACCGGCTCGTGTGGAGAACTTTCAGCTGACGGGAAGAATCTCATAAAAGATATGCTTTTAAACAATAATTTGGTATTTTCCACAGCTACCGACAGTTGCAATATAAATCCAAGAATTTTACTTCGCTACATAAACGGAATTGATTCAACCGACATTTTATTGTCTGCTCCTTGTCACTCCTTAACATTTTTCCACGGACGAGACATTTCAACCTTAAACGCCGCACCGGGAAAAGATATTGTAGAGCAAATTGTCAGCACCTATTCATCTTTGAGTGAAAAATTTCTTTCTCCCGCACTTTTAGGGCAAATGGTTCCCAACGGACAAGTTTTGACGCAAGACCAAAAAGAAATTGTAAGAAAAATAAACACCATAGAATCACCAAAAAAATGGAGTAAAAAACAAACCACAAACACAACAGCTCAAACACCGGCCGCAACAAAACCGACTCCCAAAGGTTGGAATAAGCTAAAGTAAGCATTTTGCAAAAAAACTGTTGATTATTTGCTCGTTTACTTGATATATTGAATATAATTTTATATTTGTAAAACAGTTAATGTGTTTTGAAAAGAGATTGAAGTGAACAAAGGTTCTAAGCTTAAAAATGCTATTTTATATGCAACCTCGCTATATGAGGGGGCTGTTTTGTGCAAAAAACTGTCGGAAACTCATAAAGATGTTGACACGCTTTTGCAGCTTTTAGCCGCAGGTTTTAAAGACTTTAGCTTGTTGAATAACCCGACTTGGCCTTTAGAAGCCAAAAAGCAGCTTGTTGATGCTTTGGCCGACAAAATAAAATTAGGCACACCGATTATCAATACCCTGAAAATATTGATTGAAAATCGTAAAATTGATATATTACCTTTAATTTTACGGCAGTTTAAAGAAGTTTATAACGCCAAGCAAAATATTGCTGAGATAGATGTTGAGACGGTAACTGATTTGTCGGAACTTCAAGACGAAAAACTAAAACAAAAACTTTCCAATCTTTTTAAGAAAAATATTGTCGTTAATTACCACAAAAACCCTGATATTTTAGGCGGTTTGGTAATAAAATGCGGCACAGTGCTGATTGATTGTTCTATTAAACATCAATTAGACAGTTTAGAACAGCTGATGAAAGGGACAAAATAAATGTCTGTACAGGCAAGCGAAATATCTTCTATATTAAAAGAAAAAATCGCCGACTTTGATTTATCTACCGATATGTCAGAAGTTGGCCGTGTCCTTTCTGTGGGTGATGGTATTGCTCATATATATGGACTGGATAAAGTTCAACTAAATGAAATGGTTGAATTTTCCAACGGCGTAAAAGGAATGGCCTTAAACTTAGAGGAAGACAGTGTCAGCGTGGTGCTGTTTGGCTCTGATGAAGGTATTAAAGAAGGCGATACCGTTAAAAGAACAGATAAAATTGTGAGCGTGCCGGTTGGCAAGGCTTTGTTGGGACGCGTGGTTGACGCTTTAGGCAATCCGATTGACGGAATGGGAAGCATCAAGGCTGAACAGTTTAGCAACGCCGAAGTGAAAGCTCCGGGAATTATTCCGAGAAAAAGCGTGCACGAGCCTGTTCAAACCGGTTTGAAGGCCATTGATTCGCTTATTCCTATCGGACGTGGACAACGTGAGTTAATCATCGGTGACAGACAGACTGGTAAAACCTCGATTATTGTCGATACCATCATTAACCAAAAACGCACTAATGATATGGCTAAAAACGACAGTGAAAAACTGTTCTGCATTTATGTAGCTGTGGGACAAAAACGTTCGTCAGTGGCTCAGGTTGTTAAAACTTTGCGTGATTATGGTGCTATGGATTACACCATTGTTGTGGCCGCCACAGCGTCTGAGGCAGCTCCGTTGCAATTTATTGCCCCTTATGCCGGAACAGCTATGGGTGAATATTTCCGCGACAATGGTATGCACGCCGTTATCTTTTATGATGACTTATCTAAACAAGCCACGGCCTATCGCCAAATGTCTTTGTTAATCCGCCGTCCGCCTGGACGTGAGGCTTATCCGGGTGATGTGTTCTATTTGCACTCACGTTTATTGGAGCGCGCGGCCAAAATGAATGACAAATACGGCTCGGGTTCGTTGACGGCTATGCCGGTGATTGAAACTCAAGCCGGAGATGTTTCGGCTTATATTCCGACTAACGTGATTTCTATTACCGATGGTCAAATCTTTTTGGAAACAAGTTTATTCTATCAAGGTATCAGACCTGCCGTGAACGTTGGTATTTCTGTGTCGCGTGTTGGTTCTGCCGCTCAAATTAAGGCAATGAAACAAGTGGCCGGAACAATGAAATTGGATTTGGCTCAATATCGTGAAATGGCTGCATTTGCGCAATTTTCGGCTGATTTGGATAAATCGACCCGTCGTTTATTGGATAAAGGCTCGAAACTGACTGAATTGCTTAAACAGCCCGTACACGAACCAATGGCCACTGAAGAAGAAGTTGTTTCAATCTTTTCGGGTGTTCGCGGGTATCTCAGCCAAATTGACGTAGCTGAAATTAAAACTTTTGAGCAAGAAAGCTTAAAAGAAATGAAAGCAAGCCATCCGGAATATTTAGATGAAATTCGCGAAAAGAAAATTATTTCTCCTGAATTGGAAACTAAACTCGGCGAATTTTACTGCCAATTCACTGAAACTTTTCTAAAAAAACAAGATAAGGCGGCGTAAATGGCAGGATTAAAAGAATTACGGACACGCATTGAAGCCATTAAATCAACGCAGAAAATTACTTCCGCAATGAAAATGGTGGCGGCTTCGCGTTTGCGCCGAGTTCAAATTCTGGTCGATAAAAATCAAGACTATGCCGAAAATTTAAGGCGTTCGGCTTTGCGTGTTTTAACAGAGATTGAAACGGAAGAGCGTGAGAAAAATGTTCGCTATGCTCGTCCGGCTCTGTTAAGCGGTGACGGAGAAAAACAAAAATACGAACTGTATGTTTTTTCTTCCGACCGAGGCTTGTGCGGTGCTTATAACAATAATGTGGCCAAAAAAGCTGTTGAGCGTGTAAAACAATTGCGGCAGCAAAAGAAAGACATAAAAGTTGTTTGCATCGGTAAAAAAGCTTTTGATATCTTAAAACGCAATTTTGTTGATTTGGATATGGTTTTATCGAATAATTTGAGCAAGGACGCTTCTTATCCCGAAGCGGCAACGCGTTTGGCTAAGCATTTGATAAGTCGTTTCAAAAATCACGATTTTGACGTATGCGAGTTAATTCACGCTCAATTTGAATCGGCAATCAGCCGCACTTTTGAGGTTGAACAGGTTTGTCCGCTGGAACTGAAGCACAATGGTGAAAACATTGAAAACATAAATCGTTCAGGCGATGCATTTTATGAATATTTACCGGATAAACCGACTATTTTGGAACAAATAGTTCCGATTATTTTTGAAGACACAGTTTTTCAGGCGTTGGTTAATTCGGCCGCCTCCGAACACGGTGCCAGAATGAGCTCAATGGACAATGCTACTCGCAACGCCAAGAAAATGATTAGCGATTTGACTTTGAAATATAACAGTTTGCGCCAATCAGCAATCACTACTGAGTTAATTGAAATTATTGCCGGCGCAGAGGCTGTATAAACAAGGAGATATGAATGACTAAAGAAGAAAAATTCACAGACAATAAAGCGGCATCAAAATCCGGTCGCATCTATCAAGTGTTGGGTGCGGTTGTCGATGTAAAATTTGAAAATGAAGCAGATTTACCGGATATTTATACCGCTTTGGAATGTGACAACCACGGCAAACGTTTGGTGTTGGAAGTTGAGCAGCACTTGGGCGAATGTGTGGTTAGATGTATTGCTTTGGACACAACCGACGGCTTAGTTCGCGGTTTGGAAGTTGTAAACACCGGTGAACCGATTAAAGTTCCGGTAGGTCCGGAATTGTTGGGACGCATTATTAACGTTATCGGCGAACCGGTTGACGAACGCGGTCCGGTGAAAAGCAAGATTTATAAACCTATTCACCGTGAAGCACCGTCATTTACGGATCAATCAACTAAAGAAGAAATTTTGGTTACCGGTATTAAAGTTATCGATTTGTTGGAACCATACAGCAAAGGTGGTAAAATCGGTTTGTTCGGCGGTGCCGGTGTGGGTAAAACCGTGTTGATTATGGAGTTGATTAACAACATTGCCAAAGGACACGGCGGATATTCAGTATTTACCGGTGTGGGAGAACGTACCCGCGAAGGTAATGACTTGTATAACGAAATGACCGAATCCGGAGTTATTGACCTTAAAGGTGATAAATCTAAAACCGTGTTGGTTTACGGCCAGATGAATGAACCTCCTGGAGCGCGTGCTCGCGTGGCTTTAACAGGCTTGACACAGGCTGAATATTTCCGTGATCAGGAACATCAAGATGTGTTGCTGTTTATTGATAATATTTTCCGTTTCACTCAAGCCGGCTCCGAAGTTTCCGCTTTGTTGGGACGTATTCCGTCTGCCGTGGGCTATCAACCGACATTGGGTACGGATATGGGCGCGATGCAAGAGCGTATTACCTCAACCAAAGACGGCTCTATTACTTCAGTGCAAGCGGTATATGTTCCGGCAGATGACTTGACCGACCCTGCTCCGGCCACCACTTTTGCACACTTAGATGCAACCACCGTGTTGTCGCGTAAAATTTCCGAACAAGCAATCTTTCCGGCCGTTGACCCGCTGGATTCTACAAGCCGCGCCTTGAGTCCGGATATTGTTGGCGAAGAGCACTACAATGTAGCTCGTCGCGTGCAGGAAATTTTGCAAAAATATAACTCTCTGCAAGACATTATTGCCATTTTAGGTATGGATGAATTGTCAGAAGAAGATAGAATCGTAGTTTCTCGCGCTCGTAAGATTCAACGTTTCTTGTCGCAACCGTTCCACGTTGCCGAAGTGTTTACCGGTTTGAAGGGTGTGTTTGTTGAAATGGAAGACACAATCAAAGGTTTCAAAGGTATTTTGGACGGTGATTATGATGATTTGCCTGAAGCAGCGTTTTATATGGTTGGTACCATTGAAGATGCCGTAGCTAAGGCGGAAAAAATGAAAGAGTCTAACTAATGGCTGAAGATATTAGCTTAAAAATATTTACGCCGGAAAAAACCGCGCTCAATAAAAAGGTGCATAGAGTGGTATTACCTTATGGAAAGACTAATCTGACACTGATTGATGAACGTGCTCCGACATCGCTGTTGTTAAATAAAGGTGTTTTGCAAATCTTAGACAATGACAACCACGTTGTTTCAACTTATTTTATTGACGGTGGTGTGGTTGATGTGGCTGATAACATTTGCAAAATATCAACCTTGCATTTGCTTGCCGAAACGGCAATCACAGCAGAGAAAGCAGCGGTAATAAAAGAAAATGAGCCGCAAAATGCTGAATATTATCAAATGATTATAGACTATTTCAAAACCAAAGAATAAACAAATTCTTTTGACTGAAACACCTTTTAATGAACAATTCTTAAAAGGTGTTTTTTTGTTACAAATAAATGAATAAAACCACCGATTACCCGATATTGATTGTAATTGAAAATTAATTATGTTAGTATAAAAATATAATTTTATCTGATAAAGGAGAGATCTTAAAATGTTTTATAATCAAAATGAAATTTATACATCTCCTATTACTTCAAAATCAAATGAAGATTTAGATTATGAATTTGAAGGTTTTACAGAAAAAGATTATTTTCCGGACAACGAAAAACAAAATATAAAAAATGTCGAAAATGATGATGTTTTTTATGATTGCTACATTATTTCAGCCGACGAGATAAATGACAAAATAAAACAAAAAACACTCGATGGTTCTGATTTAAATATTTATAATGCTGAAATACATAATGTGAATAATATTCGAGCAAATGCTGATAAAGCTATTGCTCTTTACAGTCAGAATAAAATTAAAGAAGCAGAAGCTATTATACCTGATTTTCAGAACTCTTTTGGCAACTATATAAAAAAACAAAATAACAATGTTATAGTAACAAACAATATATATCCGTCTATTTGCCAAGCAGCCCATAACTCTATTTATAACAACTCCCAACGACAAATAGAAAATACGGCCGATACCGTAGTAAGTCTATTGGCACAGGGAAAAAGCAAAGAGGCTGATAAAATACTCCCCGGTATTTCATATAAATATGATAGTTCTTCCATACAGCAAATTAACAATATTCCGGTTTTAAACAAAAGCGATTATAATAATCTATGTGATTGTATTGAAACAAAATTTAAGGCAACAAATGCGCTAAATAATATTGATAAGATTGAAGAAAATATACATAATAATGTTTCAGCCCTTAAATTCTATCCGACAAACAATAGTGGATTTGATGAAATTTCTGATTTAGGATTCTACGGCACATACTATGTCCCCGGATTACTAATAGAAAAAATTTCCAGAGAAAGTAAAAAATCCGTGCCCAATGTGATTAAATCAATAGAAAAAGAATCCGCAAAAGAACAACCATATCAACAAAATGATAAAGAGCTTAACGAATTTAAAGAAAGCTTACGTTCATTAACAGAACCAAATTATTATCAGTTTAATAATCTGTCTGATGATGATATAGCGGCTCTTAATGCATCTGTAGATTATGCTCACTCCTTATCAAATAAGGAACTTGACGAACACATAAAGAGAATGTGTAGCACTATGAATTTAGTCAAAAAATCTTATTCTAATCTTAGTTTTGAACCAAAAAATATAAATAAAGATGATACAATTGATTTTTTTAAAAGCTTCACACCGGTAAAATCAAATAGCCCAACGGCAACAAGTAATGACACTAAAGAAATGTTGAAAGAACAAGCTATAACAGCTAAAATAGAAAGGCAAAAAAAAGTTTCTCAAAATTCACATAAAAACTCCAGCCCGCTTAAACAGCATTTAAAAGAACAAGCTAATGACAAACATAAATATGTTTTTATAGAAGTAGATGGTCGGCAAATTATGATAAGAAAAGATTTATATGATCAAAAACAAGCCGCTTTTAACACGAAGCTACCTATACAAAACAAAAAGCTATACGATAGAGGAGTTACAGCAGAGCGAAATGATGCCACTGCCGTTGCCAAAAATAAAATGTTTTTGCCGGAGCAAAGAAATACTCAAAAAAATATAATCTTACAAAAACTTATTCAAAAATGTCGAAATTAATTTATTTGCATATTTTATAACACTATGATTCTTATAGAAAAAAATAAAAAGATGTGAATAAAAATAAAATACAATATATAGTTCTTTTACTTTTTGTTAATACTATATGTAGTATACAAGAAAATATAAACAAGAATATGGGAGATAAAATTATGACAGTTATTAATATTGAAGATATTACTTTGTCAGACGCGGAGAGACAACCTTGCGAAATTTGGACCAGAGTTATGGGCTATCATCGTCCAGTTTCTGAATTTAACCGCGGTAAGAAATCAGAATATTATTCACGCAAATGTTTTTGCGAAGAAAAGGCTGTTTCTCACTTAGTTACAGATGAAGTTTGCGCCTGCGCTGCTGAATAAAAGCAATAAAACAACAAATTTATGGTCTTAAACACTTTTTAAGACCTTTTTTGTTACAATTTTTTAAATTTGACAAAAAAATATAGACAAAGAAACTTTTATTTGCTAAAATCAAAGAAAAAATATGTATACTGAGGTGTAAGATGCCATTAAATACAAGAGATGTTACTGTTGATTATTTGCCGCAAGAAGGTATTGTCAACCTTGAGCAAAGATACAAAGAAAAAGATGTTGACACTGCAATGAAAGCGCAAAAAAATTTAGCATTGGAAAATGTTTCTATTTATGCTCCGGGACTTGACACAGATTATTTGCGACAGTCTAACCGCGAAATAACCTATTCTTTTGCTTTGGCTAACATTTACCGCAGTATCAACACTATTTACGACAAAATACAAATTAGAACTTCTGATGATGATGCGACTAAAAAATATAAGCAGATGGAAAAAGATTTGTTTGAAATGTTAGCTAAAAAAATTGAGAACATTTATCCTGAAGTTTTAAAAATTGAATATCCGGATTCCGGGCTGAAATTTGAAAACGGACGTGTTTCAGCAAATATGAAAGGTAATCCGGAAGCTGAATTAACCGATGCGGCCTTAAAAGAAAAAATCGGAACCTATCTTAATAATCTTACTCAAATTACCGAAGCCATAAAAAAAGATTCCCCGACTTTTCAAGCTTCATCAATGCAAATTTTAGAAGAATATACGGTTAAAGTTAATGACAAGCTGGAGGGAAAGAAAGTTATTGCAGAAGAAAAGACCGATGAAGAAATTATCGGAGTGGTGAAAAAGAATATCGCACTGCTCATTCGTGATGACAGCAACAGTCAGGAAAGTTATAAAATTGACAGAGAACGGGCTGTTAACAGCTTGGCCCTAAAACTTGCTCCGTTAGGTATGGATTTAGAGGTTGTTCCCATAGAAGAAAAATCTCCGCAGGAAGAAACTTTAAGCCAAGCCAAAACTTGTATTTTGCGTGCTGCTTGGGATGGTTTTATTGAACGACCAAAACAATACAGCTGTTCTAAAACATTGCAAAATATTCTGTTGCATCCGCGACCGGGAGATAACAAACCGGAACAATATAATCTGCAGAAAAACGAAATTTGGAAACTTTGTGAAAAACTTCCGGAATTTGTTGAAGTCAGAAGTGATTTACAAAAAGCTTTGGCTAATCGTCAATTTCCACCTGAAAAAGTGGCAGAATTAACTTATGCCGATATGGCTTATTTAATTTGCGAACAGCGTCAGTCTGCTTCCAGCGATGTGGAAAGACGTCAAAAACGCGGTCAAAATGAGGTTGACGGCGTAAGAATGATATCCAGCGGACGTGCCAAATTTTTTGTAAACTATGTTAATAAACACGCTAATGATTTGAAAAAATTATTGACGGCCAAAGGAATGTCCCAAAAAGAAATTAAAACCACTTTGAACACTATGCGCGCCGGAAAAAGCGTTGATATTTTTGATGGTCATCATAATTTTGCCATTAATGATCCGGATAGATTTTGCAAAATAACCGGTGAAAAATGGTGGGAGATGAATAATCACGTTGTTTTAATGGATAAAAAAGCCCACAATTTGCTGCACTCTCTTGAAAACAATGTCACTTCCCGCGGTATTTTACTAAATGAAGAAGACAGTAAAACGTCGCACCGCACGATTTTTACGGATAAAAACAGCGGAAAAAAATTCTATCTGGCAATCAGAGTTAAAGAAGGTATTGACGGACTAATCGGGCTGCACAGAGAAACTATTTATGATAAAAAATATTTAACTGATCATAGTTTTGAAAATGGTCAAAAAACAGGTTCTCAACCGCTAAAAGCAAAAAACAAAGCCGAAAAGTCCGAACAACGCAAAGCTGAAAAAGAAACTTTTGCCCCAACAAACAATCAGCAAGCTTTGCAACACGCTAAAGAGCGCAAAACCAAGCTTAATGAGCAAAAAGCGACTTATACGCATCAAAACAAAGTTGAAAATAACCCACAACAAAATCCCAAAAAAGAACGTTTTGTCACTCGCAAAGATTATTTAGGTCAAAGAAACAAAGGTGGAGCGCAAAAATTTAACAATCGCTAAAAATTATTTTCCGGCTATTTGCATTTGGCTTTTTCATTTCCTATATCTTTTTATAGATAAAGGAGTGTGAAAAAATATGAATATGGAAAAACTAACAGACAGGAGTCAGGGATTTTTACAAAGTGCCCAAAGTTTGGCTTTGCGGAACAATAACCAGTTTATAACCCCTGCCCACTTGCTAAAAGTTATGCTTGACGATAAAAACGGATTGGCGTCAAATTTGCTAAATCAAGCAGGAGCCAATCCAGATTTGTTGCGCGAAAATGTGGCGGAAGAGCTGAATAAACTTCCGCAAGTAGACGGGCAAAATGTTGAGGTTTCTTGCTCTAAAGACTTTTTGAAAATGTTGGATACGGCAGAACAAATTGCAACTAAGGCACAAGACAGTTATGTGTCGGTTGAGCGGTTGTTGCAAGCTGCTTTATTGCAAAAAAACTACGGAGTCGATGTTCATAAGCTAAACGATGCCATCAATAATATGCGTCAAGGGCGCACAGCGGACTCGGCGTCGGCGGAAGACAGTTTTGATGCCCTGAAAAAATATGCAATAGATTTTACTCAGTTGGCCACACAAGGCAAATTAGATCCGGTAATCGGACGTGACGAAGAAATTCGCCGCACAATTCAAGTGTTGTCCCGCCGCACCAAAAACAATCCGATTTTGATAGGTGAGCCGGGGGTGGGTAAAACCGCCATTGTTGAAGGCTTGGCCCAACGTATTGTAAACGGAGATGTACCGGATAGTTTGGCGCATAAACGTTTGATGTCATTGGATATGGGTGCCTTGATTGCCGGTGCCAAATTCCGCGGTGAATTTGAAGAACGTTTGAAAGCGGTGTTAAAAGAAGTTTCGGCTGCAGATGGACAAGTTATTTTGTTTATTGATGAAATGCACACCGTAGTCGGAGCCGGAGCTAGTGAGGGTTCTATGGACGCTTCAAATTTATTAAAACCGGCGTTGGCTCGCGGAGAATTACATTGCATTGGCGCAACAACCTTAAAGGAATATCAAAAATATATTGAAAAAGACGCCGCTTTTGCCCGTCGTTTTCAACCGGTGTATGTTGGTGAAACGCACGTTGAAGAAACAATTTCTATTTTGCGCGGCATTAAAGAAAAATATGAGTTGCACCACGGAGTGCGCATTTCCGACGCGGCTCTGGTGGCTGCTGCAACTATGTCCGACCGCTATATAACCGACAGATTTTTGCCCGATAAAGCCATCGATTTGGTTGATGAAGCGGCAAGCAAGCTGAAAATGGCGTTGGATTCCAAACCTGAAGAGCTTGATGAAATTGATCGTAAGCTTATTCAGTTTAAAATCGAGCGCGAAGCTTTGCGCAAAGAAACTGATGATAATTCTAAAGAAAGATTGCTTAAATTGGAACAGGAAATTGCTGTTCTGGAAAAACAATCAGCAGAAAAATCAGAAGCTTGGAAAGCTAGAAAAAGCTCAATTCTAGAGGCTAATCGTTTGCGTGAACGCTTGGATCAGGCTCGCATTGAAGCTGACAAAGCCTTGCGTTCCGGACAATATGAAAAAGCCGGTGAATTGCAATATAAAGAGATTCCCGATTTGGAACATAAGCTCAAAGAATTAAACGCAAACAACCAAAATCAACAAACCATTGAAACCGTAACTCCGGATATGATTGCCTCGGTTGTATCTAAATGGACGGGAATTCCGGTTGATAAATTGATTGGCAGCGAACGTGAAAAATTGTTGAATTTGGAGAAAAATTTGGCTCTGCGCGTTGTGGGACAAGATAAGGCTCTAACGGCAGTGGCCAATGCAGTACGCCGTTCTCGTTCAGGGCTGAAAGACCCGAATCGACCTATTGGTTCGTTTTTGTTTCTTGGCCCGACCGGCGTTGGTAAAACCGAATTGGCTAAGGCGTTAGCGGAATTTTTGTTTGATGAAGAAGCCGCTTATGTGCGCTTAGATATGTCCGAATATATGGAAAAGCACTCGGTTGCCCGTTTAATCGGTGCTCCTCCGGGATATGTAGGCTATGATGAAGGCGGTGTTTTGACTGAAGCCGTACGCCGTAGACCATATCAGGTGATTTTGTTTGATGAAGTGGAAAAAGCTCACCCCGATGTCTTTAATTTGTTGCTACAAGTTTTAGATGAAGGTCATCTGACCGATGGTAAAGGTCGTACGGTAGACTTTAAGAACACGTTTATTATTTTAACTTCCAACCTTGTAACCGGCGGCGAAGATGATTTAATGAACAAACTTAAAAGTTTCTTTAAGCCCGAATTTTTGAATCGTCTTGATGAAATTATTACTTTTTCACCGTTGAAAAAAGAAGATATCCGCAAGATTGTTGATATCCAAATTCAACGTCTGCAAAAACGTTTGGCCGATCGTCACATAACTTTGCAACTTGACAACAAGGCTAAAGATTGGTTGGCTGACAATGGTTATAATGAGGAATTCGGTGCGCGTCCGCTGAAAAGACTCATTGTGCAGCAAATTGAGAATCCGCTGTCTATCTTGCTGTTAGACGGTGATGTTTCAGACAATTCAATAGTTGATATTACGGCCGATAAAAACGGTGTAGTTATAAAACCTTCAAAGCGTAAAACGGAAAATTCGGTGCTTGATGAAGAAATAAAGTTGCAAAATCATTGATTTTTCTGAAAAAATTAAATGTAAGCCGGTTGACAATTCGTCATATCCGGCTTATATTGTAAATACTAATCAATAATTTAAATATTTTTATGCCTATGGAACGTAGCGGACTATTACTACCGTTAAACATTATTGCCTCACATTTGGAAATGACTCCATCTACAGTGGCAATTCGTAAGAATTTGGTAAATAAAACCTTTCAGACCTTGGAGACAGTTGACACTGTTCCGGTAAGTGAAAAAACAAAATTGTTGGCACTTACCGAAAAAATTTCTTCAGTTGAAAGAGCGTTGGCCAACGCAATAAGATCAAAAATTTACCAGTAACCTATTGAAGGCTTGTGCATAAAATAAATATGCGCAAGCTTTTTTTATTTGTGTGAAACAGTTACTATTCTTGACTTTTTTTCCTTTTTCGGCTATTGCTTGGATAAGTTTTAAGGAGAAAATATGGTAAAATTTATCTCAGCGGCCGAAGCTGCTCTTTTTTTTGAAGATAATCAAAGCATAATGATTGGCGGTTTTTTGAAATGCGGCTCACCAACAATGGTTATTGAAGAATTGCTAAAAACGCCGGTCAAAAATTTAACCCTGATAGGTAACGACACTTCGCTGCCGAACTCTGACAGAGGCAAGTTGATTTGCGCTTACAAGATAAAAAAAGCCATTGTTTCGCATATCGGTACAAATCCGGAAACAGTTGCACAAATGAACAGTGGACAGTTAGAGGTTGAACTAACCCCCCAAGGTTCTTTAGCCGAACGCATTCGCGCCGGAGGTGCGGGTTTGGGCGGCATCTTAACACCTACGGGTGTTGGTACCGATGTGGCTGCCGGAAAACAAATTATAAACGTTGATGGAACAGATTATATTTTGGAAAAGCCTCTGAAAGCCGACATTGCCTTGGTTTATGCCACTCACGCCGACAGATTCGGTAATTTATCATTTTTCGGCTCAACCCGCAATTTTAACGCCATTATGCCTTTTGCCGCAAAGTTAGTTATTGTGGAAGCCGATTATCTTCACGACGAGCCACTTGACCCCAACAACGTTATTGTTCCGGGGATTGTGGTGGATTATATTGTGGCCAAGGAGAAGGTAAAATGATGTTAAACAAAGATGAAATGCAAGAAATAATTGCCAAACGCGTGGCTCAAGAGTTTCACAATAATGATGTTATAACTTTGGGGATTGGCTTGCCAACCAAAGCCGTTACCTATTTACCGGACAATGTGGAAGTTATTGTGCAGTCAGAAAACGGTGTGTTGGGAGTTGGAGCTTATCCACACGAATCCGCAAAAGACGAGCGAATCACCAATGCCGGCGGAGTTGGAGTTACAATTAATCAGGGCGGCTGTTTTATAGACAGTCTTACTTCTTTTGGTCTTATGCGTGGCGGACATATCGATATTACCGTGCTCGGAGCTTTACAGGTTGATCAGGAAGGAAACTTGGCTAACTGGTGTATTCCGGGGAAATTTACGCCGGGAATGGGTGGAGCTATGGACCTGGTAATTGGCACTAAAAAACTGATTATTGCAATGGAACACACATCTAAGGGTTTGCCTAAAATTATGAAAAAATGCACCCTTCCCCTCACCGCCGCTCATAAAGTAAATTTGATTATCACCGAAAAAGGCGTGTTTGAGGTAACGCCAAACGGCTTGCTTTTACGCGAGATTAGCCCTTATTCTTCATTAGAAGATATAAAAGAAACCACTGAAGCTGATTTTATCGTGGCTTTGACCGGCAATTATAAAGCTGTTGTCTGATTTTATTGATTTATTAAAAAGTATTTGCTATAATCATGGTGTTTAATAATTAACTATTTTTATGAGGAAAGAAAGATGAAAAATAAGCTTAGCAAAGGTCTCTCTCTCTCTCTCTGCAAATCCTAAATGTCTGATTAAAGGCATATTTTCTGCCGCTACAGACGTTTTTGCAAGTTTTTTCAGAAAAAATGATGTATGCGAGAATAACAAGCACAGCACGAAACTGGCAGGCGGCACAAAGCAAGCAATTCTAGCACCAGTCATTCTAAGCCCTGTGCCTAGAATCTTGTTGCAACAAGGTACTAACCTAGTCAATAAATTTGCCTTATTATTACATAAGTGTCGGTTCGCACAAGATTCTCGGGACAAGCCCGAGAATGGCGGTAGCTGGAGGTGTTGGCTTATTATTTGTTGCTCGTTTTTTAATCACCACTCACCCGACACTACCATGTCGACCGATAAGCCATCAAAGGGATTGGGTGTCGTGCGTCAATACGCCGCACTTTTGGAACGACGTGTACAGAGTAGTACACGAGCGCAAAAATTCCTAGCAGATGGCGTGCAGTACGGGAGAAGTATGATTGAAATGTTAGGCGTTCTGGCCATCATCGGTGTTTTGAGCGTTGCCGGAATCGCCGGTTATTCCAAGGCGATGACTAAGTGGAAAATCAACAAATCCATTGAACAAATAGAGCAAATTACCCACAACACATTCACAACTTTTGCCAACCAAAAGGACTTTAGGTCTATATATTCTTCTGACGAAGATGGTATAAACCTTTTTAAATCTTTAGGCATAATCTCCGAGGATATGATTGTTGATGGTCAGCTAAAAAATTCATTTGGCGGGGATTTAAAACTGTATGCTGGCACATTTAATAGTAGTTATCTAACTCATTCAGGCGAAAAATATTTTTCACTTGAATACTGGAATATACCACGCGAAGCCTGTATGGCTTTGGGTTCCCTAGATTGGGCTAAAGGTTCTGATACTGTAATAGGTGTAGGAATCTCACCTAATCGTGATAATGTAATGATAGATCCTACTGAGTGTTGGCTTCTTAATTATCTCACCCTGGATTATCGCGACGGAGGCTGGTTAGTGGTTTGCAATAATGGTGTTCCAGATGAAGAGTATGGAGAAACGGAAGCTGATAGGATACCTCTGCCAATTCCGCTTGATATTGTGGCCGAACATTGTAAATGCAAAGATAACGATTGTTATTTTGGCGTGGCCTTCACCGATAAATAACATCTTTTTCAGAGCTAAAAAATCCCTCATAAAAGCGCGGGGTTTCGGTATATAACTAAAAGCACTATATTGGAAAATACAGTGCTTTTAGTTTATTCCATATTTGACTCGATTATGCCACCGCCAAGCAAAACTTCGTCAATTTCATTGTTTTTATGATAAAAAACCACCGATTGCCCCGGAGCAATAGCCTTTTGTTTAGCATAAAAACGAACCTCTATTTTGCCCGCAGACAGCGGGGTAATTTTCACCGGTGTCGGCTGCTGAGAAGAACGAATCTTGGCCTCACATTCCAATGGTGCGGTTAACTCAGCCACTTCTCCGCATAATTCGGCGGCAATCAATCCCGAACGTTCGCACTCCTCTTCAAAGCCGACAATAACTTCATTTCTGTCTTTGTTAAACCCAAGAACATACAACGGACGCTCGGCGGCAATTCCCATTCCGCGCCGTTGCCCAACCGTGTAATGCCAAATTCCCTGATGTTGTCCCAAAACTTTTCCGTCACGGGTTACAAAATTACCAACTTGCGGTTCATTTTGCAAAATATCGTTAATATCTCCGGTATAAAAATCTTGACTGTCCGGTTTGTCCGAAACTTCAAGTCCAAACTCGCGCGCCAATTCCCGCACCCGCTTTTTGGTTAGCCCGCCCAACGGCATCAAAACTTTTGAAAGCTGCTCTTGATTTAAGCGATACAAGAAATATGACTGGTCTTTGGTGCTGTCCAATCCACGCTTAATCACATAACGATTGCGAGATTCATCAAAACAAACTTGCGCATAGTGTCCGGTGGCAAATTTATCAAATTCAATTCCTTTAGCCTTAGCCTCTTCCGGCAAAGCGTTAAATTTGATGTAGGAATTACACATCACACACGGGTTTGGCGTGCGACCTGCCTTATATTCGTGCTTAAAGTTTTCTAACACCATTTGCTTATAGCGAGCCGAACAATCCAAAACATAGTACGGGATATCAATTTTTTGACATAACGCGCGCGCGGCCTCAATATCTTGTTCTTCATGCGGTGAAAAGCAAGAATCGGCATAAACATTGCCGCTGAAATGCGTATTTTTATCCCAAATAGACATTGTCGCGCCAATCACTTCATATCCCTGTTGTTTCAGCAAACAAGCCGTCACCGAAGAATCTACACCGCCGCTTAAACCAACTAAAACTTTCATACTTTTACCTCGCACTATTTAAAACAAAGAAACTCCGGACGACAAAATCCGAAGTCTCTCAGGGAAAAATCCCCAATTAAAACGGAATATCGTCATCCAAATCTGACGGAGCAGAAGCCGGACTGTTATCCCACCCCGAAGATGTGCCGCCTGCGGCCGGAGCAGATGAAAAAACATCGTTTCCGCCGGCAGGAACACTGTCACCGCCGCTATTTTTAGAATCGAGCATAACCAAAACGCTGTTGAAACTTTGCAAAACAACTTCTGTGGTGTAGCGTTCAACACCATTATTATCAGTCCACTTACGAGTTTGCAACTGACCTTCCAAATACACTTTAGACCCCTTGCGCAAATATCTTTCGGCCGTGTCCGCCAACTGCGGATTAAAAATCACCACGCGATGCCATTCAGTTCTGTCTTTGCGTTCACCGGTGTTGCGGTCTTTCCAACTATCGGAAGTAGCCACATTCAAATTCACCACCTTAGTTCCCGATTGGGTGTTATTAACCACGGGATCAGAGCCCAAATTACCAACCAGAATAACCTTGTTTATTCCAACCATTATTTTATCCTTACAAAAAAATTAAACTTGTTACAAGCATAACGGCTTTTTGTAAAAGCGCAATCACAAAAAACCGTTGTTGCACATTATTTTAAGCGGCGTTTTCAACCGGACAAAGTTCGGCCAAAACTTCTTTTTTCAGCGTCACATTATCGGCCTTACCCGTGGCAAATACCGGTAGTTTTTCGTGATATAAAATCACTCTTGGCAAATAAAGCTCTGACATACCGTTATTTTTAACATATTCGTGCAACATTGCCGAGTTAACTTTTTCATTATTTGTCACCAAAACAATTTGTTCGCCTTTGCTTTCGTGCGGAATCGAAACTACTCCATAGCTATATTCCGCCCCCATTTCTTTAGTGGCCTCCATAACCATATCTTGCACGGCGTTCAATGACACCATTTCGCCGCCGATTTTAGCAAAACGCTTAATGCGGTCTTTAATGGTGAAAAAGCCTATTTCATCCATCTCGACCACATCGCCGGTGTGATACCAACCATCTTCAGGCGGCACCAAAACTCCGGGGTTTGACGGCAAATAATAACCTTGCATCACATTCGGACCTTTAACGCACAGCTCGCCGCCGTTGGCAATTCCGTCAACCGGCAAAATTTTGAACTGCATCCCCGGCATAATTTTACCGATAGAACCAAACTTGTTGAAAATTCCATTGTTAGCGGTCATAACCGGCGAACATTCCGTCGCTCCGTAAGCTTCCATCATTCTGACACCGGAATGTTCCATCCACATACTGCGAGTATCAGACTTAGCCGCCTCACCACCGGAATACATCAGACGAATATTGTGAAAATCATAAGGGTGGGCAATTTTGGCGTAACCGCGCAAAAAAGTGTCCGTACCAAGCATTAGAGTCGCTCCAAGCTCATAAACCAATTCGGCAACCACACGATAGTGCAGAGGAGACGGATATAAAAACAACTTAGAGCCTTCAAACAGCGGAAACAAAGTGCCCACGGTCAAACCAAAACTATGAAACATCGGCAGAGCGTTAAACAACAAGTCCTTAAAGTTAATTGTCTGAATTGCCGTCATTTGTTTGATATTAGCAATAATATTGGCGTGACTTAAAACAACGCCCTTCGGCGCGCCTTCCGAACCGGAAGTGAATAAAATAACCGCCTTTTTATCGCCACCGGTTTTGTGCGGAATATGCTTAACTTTATAACTGATAAAGGCTCCGATTTTAGTCCATAAAGACATTTTTTTCGCAATATCTTCCAAATATACAATATTGCAACCGGCGTTTTTCATATCTTCTACCACATTTTCCATTTTGGCTTTGATTACAAACGAACGTGAGGTCAAAACAGTTTTAACCAACGCTGTTTTGCACATAGAAATCATATTCTTGGAGCCCACCGAAAAGTTAATCATCACCGGAGTGCGATTATAGGCAGAAAGCCCGAAAAACGTGCAAACCGTGGCAATGGCGTTTGGCAGTAACACACCGACATTTTCGTCAACCTGAGTGAATTTTTTGAAACTGCGTCCCAAGGCAAATGACGCAACTATAATGTCTTTATACGATTTTTGTTTGCGATTAATGTCTTCTATAATACGCGGACGCTTAGAAAAGAATCCGGTTCGAGAATAAACCTTGGCGGTTTTCATCAATTGCGCAAACAAAGAAATGTTTTTATCATAGTTAATATTAAAGCACATTTCGCGCAAAATCATATAAACTTCATTGCTGATGTGGTCGCGTTGACGACGCAATTCATCTTTCAGCTTGAAGCTACGCGGCTCACCCACATAAATGCGCATTTTTGGCAGCGGACGATGCGGAAGTTTGCCTTTAGTCTTAGAAAAATAGCCATATTGCGGACCATCTATCCAGACAGGAATAATTGGAGATTTAGACTTGTCGGCCACCAACCCCGGAGCCTCGTAAATCTTCATCAAACCACCATTTTCGGTAATGCGGCCTTCGGCAAAAATAACAACCAAACGCCCCTCGTCTACTTTAGCTATCAGTTTTTTAATATCTGACGGTTCAATCGGGTTAAATTTTATAACATCGGCTTGTCCCATTAAAAAACTAATCCAATGACGGCGGTATAAATGCCCGTTTAAGGCAAAAACCGGATTACCGGGAAGAAATGCAAACAACAAAATCGGGTCCAAATAAGAAACGTGGTTCACCACATAAACACCCTTTTTCGGCAAATTGTTTACATCAAATTCAAAAATACATTTTGCTTTCATCAAACGCAAAATCGTTCTCAGGCAAAATCTGACAAACTCTTTCACAAGTCCAACCTTTCTGTTGTTAAATTGATAACATATCAATATAATATTATTAACCTTTTGTAAAGAAAAAATAGACAAGTCATCAACAACCTACTTTTTAGCAATAACATTTTGTTTTTACATTATTTTTCAAATTTTATCCCCAGTTTTACGCCAAAAACTTGCCAAAATTGATATATTACTGTATTGTGCGCCCTACGTAACGCAAATTTTGTTTGGGTTACCATGTTTTAATAATATAAAGGTTTAAAATGAAAAAGGTTCTTACATTAACCGCCTTGAGCACGCTTTTACTTTCTACAAGCGCAATGGCTGCCGGCTTCCATTTAAGAGAACAGTCCGCCGCCGCCCAAGGTAACGCTTACGCAGGTGCCACAGCCGGTGCCGAAAATGGTTCTTATGCATATTATAATGTTGCGGGTATAACTCGCCAAAAAGGTATGCAGGTAAATTTGGGCGGAACATATATTGCTCCGCGCGCCACAGCTAAAAACGTCAGAGGTCAATCCGGCGAACGCGGAGCCGACGTTGAAAACGTGGTTCACGCAGCTGTTTCGCCAAACGGAACAGTGTCTTATCAGCTTAACGACAAGGCTTTTGCCGCTATTGCCGCAAATTCTCAGTTTGGAATGATTACCAAATATGACCCTAAATGGGTTGGTTCCGACCATGGTATTACTTCGGATTTGAAATCAGGCACTATTACCCCGATGTTTGCTTATAAGGCAACCGATAAATTATCTTTGGGCGCAGGCGTGCAAATGCAATATGTTTGGGCGCACTTAACCAGCAGCAACACCTTGCCTTATGGAGTTAGAGTTAACAATATCACAACAAACGGCAACGATTTTGATATGGGTTATCAATTAGGTGCTTTATATGAATTTACAGATTCTACTCGTGTTGGTGTGGGCTATCGTAGCGAAATAAACCACAAATTAAAGGGCAAAATGAAATCCAGCGTTAGTCCTTCTTCTCCGTTGTTTAATGCTCTAAACCAAAAAATCAGCGCGAAACTTACGACGCCGGCAATGCTTTCTATGGGCGTTTATCACGATGTGAATGAAAAATGGGCAGTAATGGCCGAATATCAACGCGTGTTCTGGAGTTCTTTCCAAAACCTGACATTCAAAAGCCAAAACGGCGGTTACACCATTTCCAACGTAAAAGAAAACTGGCGTGACACCAACTTTTATTCTATTGGTACAAGCTATATGCTTGATAATCAGTGGAAATTGCGTCTGGGCTTGGCCTATGACCAAAGTGCCGTTCGCTATGCCCACCGCACACCGCGTATTCCGGATTCCGATCGTATTTGGTATTCCGCCGGTTTGGGTTATCAATATAATGAAAATCTGAGTTTTGATATTGGTTACACTTATATTCAAGCCCACAAAGCCAAAATGAATACGGCTGTAACTAAAAATTCCGGTTACAACGTTTCTGCCGATTACTCAAATTCGGTGAAAGTATTTGCTTTTTCGTTGAATTACGCATTTTAACGACAGTGTTTTTTAGAAACTCGATTGGAAACAATCGGGTTTCTTTTTTTTATTATTTGTCTTTATAAAAATTTATGCTATATTACAGCTGTTTGGGGATTATCAATACGCCTAAAAAAAGAATGGTAAATCTTTGAGAATACCGCTCTTAAAATAAAGCTTTGTTTGTTATGGCTGAACCTGAGATTTTAATCCCAAATATAAAAGCTGAAATTGCGGAAGTTGTGAAAACTTTCGCGCTAGAAGTTTGAGTGTAGAAGTTTGACAATTGTACAGGTAAAAGCGTTTTGCTTGAACTTTACAAAATTTCCGAAAAGGATATCTTATGTGGTGGAATTTTTTTAAGCGCGAACCTAAACCGTTTTCTGAAGGTTATTTACCTGAAAATGATGGTCATATAATTTATTATCGACAATTCGGCAATCCGTCCGGTTTGCCGGTTTTATCCTTTCACGGTGGTCCGGGAGGCTCTTCGCGCCCTAAATATGCCAAACTGTTTGACAAGAATAAATATCGTTTTATTCAATTTGACCAACGTGGCTGCGGTAATTCCACAGCGGAAAATTTTTTGAAAAACAATAACACTGAAGCAACTTTGAACGACGCTCTACGTTTGTTGGAACATCTGAATATCACACAGCAAGTTATTGTCCACGGCGCGTCTTGGGGTTCTACTTTGGCTCTGCTTTTTGCCGAAGCCTATCCGCAAAAAATTTTGAAAATTATTGTTTCTTCCGTGTTTTTGGCTCGTCCCTATGATATTTCTTGGGTAAACTCCGAGAGTGAACGCTTTTATCCGGATTTGTGGGCGGAAATGCGTCAAAAAGTCCATCGCAAAGATATATATCCGGTATATCGCCGCCTGTTGTTTTCTAAAAATTATCAGGACAATCTGAAAGCCCTGACTTATCTGGGCAGTTATGAGTATATGCTGGGGCGTTTGAAACCTCAGTTCAAACAGCCCGAAACCTTAGATATGGCTGAGTTAAATGCCGCACGAATTGCTTTTTATTATGAAGAGCACAAATATTTCCTGAGTTCAAATCAAATAATCCAACACGCCGGTAAAATTAAAAACATTCCAACCTTAATTGTGCACAACCGTTTGGATTTTTGCTGCCCCGTAAAACAAGCTTGGGATTTGCATCAGGCTTTGCCTAAATCACGATTAATTATCAACGCCGGCAGCGGACACTCCACCCCTCGCCTTTTTGAAGCCACAAAACAAGCTGTCTTTAATTTTTTGGAACAAAAATAACTATTATTCAGCAAACGGATTAAAACGATTGTGATAATTAATTTCCGTCAATAATTTTTCGGCTCGCTCAAAATGCTGTCCCAACATAGAAACATCGTGCGCATCATCACTGATAATAACCGGCACACCTTGTTTGTTGAGCTCTTTCAAAATCCAAGTGTCGGGATGCTGTATTGCTATACGATTATAGCCGCTGGTATTCAGCTCATAAGGCTGTTTGCTTTTGGCCAGAGCCTCAATCACCCGCCACTTATATTCGTCCCATTCCGGCGTGTTGCAAATGTTGAATATAGTTATATAATCCAAGTGGGCAATAAATGTAAAATAACCGCTTTCTATTGCCGCCACAATGTTCTGCCAATAGTTGCGCAAATATTCTGTGTATTCCGGCTGATTTGGCAGATTAGGATAATATTTCAAATGATAAATATTACACAAAAAATTTTCGTTTGCGTCACGCACAAAATGAGTTGAACCTATTAAATAGTCAACCTCCAGATTTTTCAGCATTTTTTCAAAATTATCGCGCCAATACGCCGAAGGAAAAAAATCTACTTCAAAACCGATTCTGACTTTTATATTATGTTTTTCAGCTGCTTTATGAATTATATCTATGTGCTTTTGATAGCAACTTTCAGCCGTTTTGAAATCTTGAAAAAACATTGGCTGCCAACCGCCGACTATTTCCAAATTTTTATGACAAATCAGATGGTTAGAAACACCAATTTCAGCAAAACCTTTACTTTCGGCTGCCGCAATCATTTCTTCTGCCTTGTTATGTCCGTCAAAATCAAGTTCGCCGTTATGCGTGTGATATGTAAAATTTTGCATTATTATTCACCATTTTCTAAAAAATTTCGCAATAAATTAAGTTGACGCAAAGCATCTTCTCTTCCTAAATCATATACGATTTGCAACACTTTTTTATTTTTTTCAGTATGGCTTATTTTTATATTTCGGCTCGGCCGTATCACAAAAGTATTTCCTTTTTCTCGCGCTTTTTCAATAAAATCAAGCTCATTGTTATACATAATATGCCGATTACGAACAGCGGCAGCAAATTTGGGATATTTATGATAAACAAACCGCGCCAACCACGCCAGTTTATTGGGCTTTTTTTGATATCCGCTCGCTCTTGTTTGCACAACAACACAACGTTCATAGCCCATTTTTTGAAAGGCTTTAAGCGGTATGCTGTCACAAATTCCGCCGTCCAAATATTTTTGGCCGTTGATATCGGAAATTCGCGACACAAAAGGCATTGACGCCGACGCTCGTAAATAGGCCAAGCCCGTTTTATCCATTTTAGAGCATTTTATATATTCCGGCAAACCTGTTTTCAGGTTGCTGCAAGTAACATAAAAATCTGTAGAGCTCGCCTCAAAATTTTGATGATTAAAAGGAAATAATTTTTCCGGAAGTTCGTGATAACAAAATTCTTCATTAACCATATTTCCGGTCGTGAAAAAAGAGTACCAACTCATATAATTTTTATTACCGGCATAGGCAAGCGTATAATCAATGCTACGACGGTGCTGTTCGGCCACAAACGAACAGCCGTGAATGGCTCCTGCAGACACCCCGATAACTCCATCAAAAGATACTCCTTGCTCCAAAAAAACATCTAAGACACCGGCCGTATAAATTGCTCGTTGTGCTCCGCCTTCCAAAACCAAACCCGTTTTCATTCTACCTCGCAAGACATTTGTTCATATATTCCGGATTCCGGAGTTATAATTTGCTTTTTGCCATTATTATAACAATATCCGTTTTCCAAACGACCATCTTTATAATTGAAGCGACCTTTTAATTTGCCTTTGGAAGTATAATAATCAACGCGGCCGTGAAGTTTGCCATCTTTATATTCTGACGAAGATTTTATTGTGCGGTTCTCATAATAAATGCGCTCCGAACCATTTTTTTGCCCATCTTTATAATATGTTTTACTTTGCAAACGTCCTTTTTTATCCCAAACAGTGGTCAATCCGCTCCATCTTCCATCTTTAAAATTATGCAAAATTTTTCCGCCGCCCACACGCAACGAAAGCTTTCCGGTAAAAGGCTGTCCGTTCAGATTTTCACAATAATCAGCCATATCGTTACAATTCAGCTCTTCTATGGTTAAAACAGTTTCCTTGGCCAGCGAATCTGATAAATAAAACAAGCCAATCAAAGTTAAAAACAAAGTTTTTTTCATCTAAAAAAATCCTTTCCGTTTTTAATATAGACTCAAGTAAAAAAAATATCAATCAGCGGAAACAAAGTATTTCTTTATAAAAATCAGTTATCATCATCTAAAATGATAAATTCATCATTACCGATTACATTCAAAACAGTGCGAGCTCGCTCGTCAAGCAAATCCAAATCCAAGCTTGACGAAGAAAGCAACTTCACTTTCTGTTCCCAATCTTGACGTTGCTTATCATAGCTTTCATTAACCTTTTCCGCTTCTGCAACTTTTTCCTGCAGATAAACGTATTTAAAAAAACCTCTATCACCTTTTATGGCGAAATATGAAAAATAAGAGCATAAAGCCATTAAGAGCACAATAAAACCAGAGCTTTTACATTTTGCTACAATATATGACCACAACCCCATTTTTTCCTCACAGCCTTAAAATTTATTTTTCTAATTCGAGCATATTTTTATTAAAAAAAAGTTAGTTTACGACGTTTAATAAAAATTTTCTGTGTTTTTAAGAAAACGGTTATTAATTTTCCCTTGTAAGGTGCCGTCTTGCAGGCTGACAACTCTATCCATTTTGTTGGCTAAATCTATATTATGGGTGGCAATAAGAGCCGACAAGCCGGTTTCTTTGACCACTTCAAGCAAGGTTAGAAAGACATTATCCGAAGTATTGGGGTCAAGATTTCCCGTAGGTTCATCAGCCAATAAAAGTTTTGGAGCATTGGCCAGTGCCCGTGCAATGGCCACACGCTGCTGTTCACCGCCGGAAAGTTCCGCCGGACGATGATTTTCCCGATTAGACAGACCAAGTCTTTGTAACAGCCACATAGCTTTGTCTTTAGCTTCTTTATAATTTATTCCGGCAATTAACTGTGGCAGAATAACATTTTCCGCCGCATCAAAATCAGGCAGCAAATTGTGATATTGATAAACAAATCCCAAATAATCACGACGCAGCATTGTGCGCAGGCCATCTGAATTTCCGGTACAATTTTCCCCATCAATCAAAACTTCACCGTCTGACGGCGGTTCAAGCAAACCGGCTATTTGCAACAAGGTTGATTTTCCCGAACCCGACGGACCGATTAAGGCCACCACCTCTTTAGGTTTAATTTCCAAATTAACATTTTTCAAAACTTCCAGAATTTCAGAGCCTTGTCGAAATGTTTTATTAATATTCTTCAAAATTAAAGTTGCATTACTCATAGCGCAAAGCCTCCGACGGATCTAATTTTGCGGCCCGATAAGCCGGATATATCGTGGCTAAAAATGACAACAGTAAAGTCAGAGCCACAACAATTGAAACTTCCAAAGTATCCACTTTTGCCGGTAACTTTGATAAGAAATAAATTTCTGCCGAAAACAAATCTCGTCCGGAAATTGTTTGTAAAAACTGACGAATGTTTTCAATATTATGGCAAAACAACAGCCCTAAAGCCACTCCGATTCCTGTTCCGACAAAGCCGATAAACGCGCCGTCCAAAAAGAAAATCCGCATAATCATTCCCTTGGTTGCCCCCATCGTGCGCAACACAGCCACATCACGACTTTTATCTTTAACCAACATAATCAAACCGGTTATAATATTGAAAGCCGCCACCAAAATTATCAGCATTAAAATCAAAAACATTACATTGCGTTCAACATCAATAGCATTAAAAAAGGCAGAGTTAGTTTGTTTCCAATCATACACATAAGCATCTAAACTAACGCTCCGCTCTATAAGAGAACGCATAGCCGGCAGCTGTTTTTCGTCTTTCAGACTAACATCAATAATTGAGGCGGAATTTTTCAGGCCAAAATATTTCTGCGCCGCTGTTAAGGGCATAAAAACATAGTTGGCGTCATATTCATACATACCCATACTGAAAGTACCAATAACCAAATAAGATTTTATACGCGGAACAGAACCGAAAGCAGTCACTTTGCCATTAGGTGAAATCAAGGTAATTTCATCACCGACAAAAACCCCCAGTTTGTTGGCCAGTTTATCGCCCAAAACCACGACATCTCCGGTGAAACTTTCCATATCTATTTGCGCAAAACCATCACGCATCACTTTCTTTTTCAGAATATCTTCTTTTTCAATTCCGCGCACCATAGCCCCCTCGGCTCCGCGAGAAGAAGAAATAAGCAGCTGTTTTTCGATTAGCGGCAACGCCATCTCAATACCCTCAATACTTTCCAAATCTTTAACTGCTTTTTTGTAATTGTTAAACGGAAATCCGGCTGATGACACAATGGAAATGTGGCCGTTAATGCCTAAAATACGATTCAATAATTCGGCCTTAAAACCATTCATCACCGACATAACAATAATGAGGGTGGCCACACCGAGCGCGATACCGGTGAAAGCAAATCCCGTTATAACCGAAATAAATCCTTCTTTGCGTTTTGCCCGCAAATATCTCCAAGCTGTTAAGCGTTCAAATTTAGAAAACAAAGTAATATCTCCTTCATATTTTGCAAAATGTAGCCTAAGACAACAAATTTTGCAACCATATCAAACCGATATACACAAGGTTAAATTTTATAGGCCGATTTTTTGGTTAAGTTTCAAAATATCTATCACAGAAAAAATTGTGTAAAATTGATTAAACACTCTGTCTATTTTTTTCTTATTAACATTGCTGCGAAAAAACGAACAGGCTTCAAACATATCTTGTTTGCTGGAAATAGCCAATAACAGCTGATTATCCTTAAAACTGAACTGAATGTTTTTTCCCTCGTAAAGAGAAGTCAATTTCAGCATTCGTTCCATAAAAGCCGTTGTCAACAAATAGCGTGCCTCAATTTGGTCGGAAGAATAAACTTCAAAAATCTTTTCAAAAACGGAATCTTCCAATTTCACCCGTTGCAACCCCTTTATCTGCTTAAAAACGTTAAATAAGCCTTTATCCTCAAGCACAACCGTGCGCCCCTTAAAATTTTTGTTCATAGTCAACAAAATACATATACCGCGAAATATTTTTTTCTTTTTCACATAGCGGTCAGATTTTTCTTTTAGGCCAAACTCATTTCTGCTTATGGTGTAATAAACCGTTTCTTTTTGCAATAACTCTTCAGAAATTACAATATTGACATCTTTATATTCACCGCAAAAATAATCATCACCGCGATGAAAATTATAGGCGGGGAACAGTTCGGAATCTTGCAATAATTTATCCGGAAGATGCTGCTCGTTTTGATAAGTAAAATTACCGAAAAATCCGGCAAAATCTGCCATTATCGTATCTTTGGCTTTTTTCTTATAAAAATAAATCGGACTCCGCACCAATAAAACCACAAATCCGGACAGCCCCAAAATTAAGCCTAAATCAGTCAAATCTTGAGCCGAAGCATTTAAAATAGCCCAAAGCAACAGCGGATAAAAAAACAAAGCCATAAAAAGCAAAAGCAAAAACAAGCCGAAATAGCGACGGCGTATTTTATCATTTTTTTGCAGTTTCGGTAATAAAACCTTTTGATAATAGCCATCAAAAGACACTTTCAAATCTTGATAATTTTTATCTGCCGTAAAATCAAACATCAGCTTTCTGCCAAATCATAGAGATTACCGACAATCTCACCTAGAGTTTCGGCTTTTTCCATTTGCAAATTAAGATTTTCAAAATCTTTTTCAGAAGCCACGGAATGCCAAGCGGAGGACTGTTGATAGCTTAATTTACCATTCTGTAAAAATATGATTAACTGATTGTCTTTGATGCGTAAATTAACTTTTGCCGCCTTAAATATTTCTTTCAAGTCTAAAATACTTTCAAACAAAGCTGAAACTAAAATATAATTTTTAATTTTTGAACTATCGGTAAAAATCTGAAAATAATTAGACGCCGGAATATTTAAGGAAATTTTTTCCAGTCCTTCATATTTTTTTTGTTTTGCCACACCGCCTTTTTCAAACATTAAAAGCGTTCCGCGCAAATTTTGCTTAAAAGAGTAACTAAGCATTATGCCGCCACTATTTTTCACAATTTCATTTTGTTTTGTCTTGTTTTTCAACAAAGCAATTTTTTTCAATTCAAAAGCAAACTGCAAAAAATTCCCGCTGATTTTAAGTTGTTCCACCAAATCTTCTTTAACCGGAAACAAAATATCTTTTTCTGCAAATACATTTTCTTCTTGCAGCTGCAAATTGTCATAATATTTGATATATTCGCGCAACATATCAGTTTGCGGAATCGTTTTAGCGCGTCTTGCATACCACCACAAAAACAACACCGAAAAAGCAACAAGCAGCAACAGCTGTTCATAAGAAATAATATGGCCGGAAATCAAATGCCGAAACAACACAACCAATATATTTACACTGTTTACAAAACACAAAACACCGAAATAAAGCCAAAAGCGACTCCGAAAAGCATCACGATTCCGGCCTTCTTCCTCCAATAGGGGTTTTAAATTTTGTTGAAAGAAATCATCAAAAGGATTGTTTTGAGAATTGTCATTTGTCATTTTCTAAACCCTACTTAAAATAGTTTTGACTGTTAATCGGTTGTCTTTCTGCTTCACTTATTTCAAAAAAAGGCATATTTTGAGAATTTATACCAACCAGTCTGGCAAAAATGTTTATCGGAAAAATATCGGCCAGATTTTTTAAGCTGTTAACATTAGAATTATAAAAACGGCGAGCCGCGGAAATATGCTCTTCCACCTCGTTCATACTTTGCATTGCCGCAATCATAGTTTGATTAGACTTTAAATCCGGATAATTTTCTAACGACACCTTGAAATCATTTAATTTTTGCGCCAATAAATTTTCCAACTTCATTTTTTCTTTTGGAGAATTGGCAAATGAGCTGCCCATCGCTTGAGTGCGTAGTTGAGTAAGTTCAGACATTAAGTTTTTTTCGTGTTCCATAAACTTTGCCGCCATCTGCAGCATATTGGGAATCAGATCATAACGTTTTTTCAACTGAACATCTATATCAGAGGCAGACTCCCGCACCTTATTGCGTAGAATTACCAAACGAGCATATAGCGCGTATAAAAGTACAAGAACAACAGCTGCCGTTATTATTTGCGGATTGAGCCAATCTATTTCCATTTTATTCTCCTTAAATTTTTTTATGGCTTCAAATTTAAATCATTATTCTTAAAATTTTCTAAAGATAGCTGCTTATCAATGCTTGATTAGACTTTGAATTTATGCTATCATTGTTTTAGGGAGATGAAAAAATGGAAGACGCAAACAGAAGTAAAAAAATCCATAATTTGTTTAATAATCTGCATCATCTGAATAAAAAAGATGCCGAAGAAGTTGTGGCGAAGAAAAAGCAATCGGAAAACGACGAGAAAAAGAAAGAAATAAGACTCAGCCGTGCAGAAATAATTAAAGGTTTGCGTATGGGAAAATCGCTAGCGTTGCAAACTGAATTACGCAATCGCTTAAAACAAGCTACAGCCCGCCGCCGCAATTCTCGACTAAAAAGAAACAATTCAGAATTTTCTCAGAATCGTGAAGAGGAACTGCGAAAATATACACGTAATTTACCGGAAAAGCAGCGCAAATTTGTGGAAAAAATATTTAAAGAAAACGGCGTTACGCCTTATACTGTGGCATTACTTAAAAAAGTCCGCAGTGCTGACGACTATCAAAATATTCCTGACAAACCTCGCCGCGTCTACTCTCGCCAGCGTCAGCGCAGCAAATAAAAAATTATAAAATTTATTCAGATTTAATATTGACAAAAAAGCTATTTTTTGCTATTTTTGGTAAGATATTTAATTATTAAAAATTTTATTACTATGACTAATTATTTTACATCTTTGGTTGAGGAAAATCGTATTGCTGTTCTTACTAAACAAGTATTTAACCAACGTCTTGAGAAAGACAGCCAGTCTTCTTTTGTTCAAGTTTTGAGCCTTGATGAAGAAAAAGCCATTATCTCGCAATTTTTGAAAACAAAATCGGCCGACTGGTTAAAATTTATAAGAGAATATGTAAATCACTACCCTCTCAATCCGAATAATTTTGTTTTGTTGGTTGATGACCTAAAAACAGATTCTGTAAAAAAATTTGTGGCCGACTACTTAAAAATGTATGGCACTAATGAAAAAGAAAGTCTGGCCATTTGCAAAAAAATTCGCGAAACCGAAGATTTTGACGAAAGTTTTTTAACGACTTTCTGCAGCACGGCTCGCCATTATTACAAAACCGTTTCTTATCAATTAGATGATATTGATGAAAAATGGAACAAAATGTATAATGACGCTATAGCCCAAAATTCGAAATTAGTTTAATTCGAAAAAAATAAGGTCTGATACAATAAATCAGGCCTTATTTTGTTACAAAATCGTGACATTTTTACCTTATTTTAAATAAATATTTGCACACTTTAAAAAAAATTGATAATTTAAATAAGTAGAGCAAGGAGGCTTAAAATGCGTAATTTATATAACGCGATACCTTTAACGATAGAGCAAAAAGTTGCTTATATTCGTGTACTTGCTTATATGGCAAAATCTGATTGCAATCCGGATTATATTGAACAGAATTTTACCGGTAAATTGTTGGAAAGAATGAATCTTTCACCGGATATTTTGAAAAAAATTTTTATACCTCGCAACAATGAGGAATTGTATCGAGCTTTAATGCCGATTTGCACTCGCACCATTGCCATTGATTTATTGCATTGCCTATGGTTTGCGGCCTCGGTTAACACCATTATTTCTGATGAGGAAATAATGATTATTCGGAAGATAGCCCAAATCTTACGCATTGATAACGATACACTTTTAAATATTCACCATTTTGTTACTGATGAAATTATGTTTTTGCAGCACGCCAAAGACGTTTTGGAAGCAGATGACATAAAATGTTAATCTCTTATTGATTTGTTAAGAAGTGCTTGCTATAATCAAGGTGTTTAATAGTTCACCTAATTTTATGAGGAAAGAAAGATGAAAAATAAGCAATCAAAAGGTCTCTCTCTCTCTCTGCAAATCCTAAATGTCTGATTAAAGGCACATTTTCTGCTGCTACAGACGTTTTTACGAGTTTTTACAGAAAAAATGATATATTAAAAAACCATCAACTCAGCGACGATTATACAGACTCACCCCATGCGGAAGATGTCACTGGATTGCTTCGCTATGCTCGCAATGACAGTAAGGTGCAGTGTGGACGAAGTATGATAGAAATGCTTGGCGTTCTGGCCATAATCGGCGTTCTGTCTGTCGGCGGTATTGCCGGTTATTCCAAGGCAATGATGAAATTCAAAACCAATCAAATTGCCGACCAAGTATCCACTATCGTAACTAATATCAAAACACTATACGCTCAGCAGAAAAACTACGAGGGGCTGAATAATGCTTCTGCTGTATCAATGGGAATTATACCGGACAAATTAGGCTCTGATTTAACCCATCCATTTGGCGGAAATGTAGGCGTTTATTCAGATTATGGTATAAACACATTCTTTATTGAATATAAAGAGTTACCAAAAGAGGCTTGTATAAGTTTGGCAACTAATGACTGGGGCGCAAGTATTTCATCCGGTTTAGTTGCTATGGCTGTTAGCACTTATAGTACTTACATTCCTCCAATCTTAAACAAAATGTATTTAGGTTGCCAGGGGGAAGAACAATATTGGGGACGAGCTTATATAGCTTGCCCTGGTGGTTCGGTTCTGTCTGTTCCGATGAGTCCGGAAAAAGCCTCCGCCGCTTGTGCTTGTGATAAGGGAAATACTTGTTCGGTTGGTTGGATGTATCACTAACAATCTAAAAAAGAGAGGTCTTGCCTCTCTTTTTTTTACATCAATATATTCTTATTTTTTAATCACAACCACCGTTGGGATTTTCTTGTTTATTTCGCTGCGGGCACTCACTTGCAAATTTTCCGCCGGTACCGACATTGTAAGCATATCGCCAAATATTTTGGCCGTAACATTTTGAGCTTTTTCCTGAGCCGCCGTATCCATCGGCATTAGAGCAATCACTTCAAAACGAGAATCCGGATTGTTTTGCAATGTGCTATAAACGGCTTTACTTAACTTTTCAAAATATTCCACATCTTCGTTAGGAAAATCCATTGAAAAAATTGTGCCGCTGATTTTTTGTTCAGGTTCAATAATTGTCTTGGTATGTTTCGGAGCTTCGGTATTCAAAGCTTTCTGCACACTCTGGATTGTGGCTTTTTTTGTGTTTTTTACTTGTTTGGCAGCCGCCGGTTTTTCGGTTTCAATAATTCCGAATTTCTCACCCAATTTTAATCTGGTACGACTGGAATGAACTGACTTATCTTTCGCCAACGCCTTATGAATTTTAACAGGTTTGATTGTCTTAAATGTTCCGCTCTGCCCTGTTGTAAGCGAAGACATAACCGAATCTGAAGTTCTGTTGGCATATCCGGCGGCCACATCAACATTCAAACGGGTGATTTCCGCCCTAAATTGACGCGCTTTGTCTTGTTCATCTGCCAAGTCAGATTTAACCTTAGCCAATAAATCAGCGTTGGTAATTTCCTGCTGTTCCAAAGCTGAGGAAATAACGTTCAAATCCGAATGGTCAACATCATAAGCCCCCGGAATGGCGTATGTGGCATTAACAGTTGATTTTAAGGCCGACAATTTTTCCTGTTGGCTGATAACATCTGCCGAAATACCTGCCAATTTCTGAGTTCCGTCTTCAAGAGTCCCCAGATTTTGCTGAGCTTTGTTCAAAGCTGACACTAAATCCGGATTAGACGGAGTTGTGCCGGTTTGCAGTTTGGCCTCTATTGTATTAATAATCGAATTATATTCAGAGTCCGCCTCGGCAATTGATTGATTAATTTGATACAGTTTTTGAGCACTGCCGTTTATTGAGCGTCGAATCTCGTTATATTCTCGGGTAAACTCATTAACTTTTTTCCCCACAAAAGAACCGCTGCTGTTAGAAATATTTAACGCCGGTGACGGGCTGACGCCTTGAATCTGAACATCGTTAGCCGCACAAGCCGCCAATAAAAACGCCGTTGCCGAAAGTAATGCAAATTTTTTCATTATTTAAGCCTTATATTTTAAAGTTAACTTTTAATATTGCTCTATTTGTAAAGTGTTTTTATTAAAAAAACAATTAAAGAATTAAGGATTTGTGCAAAATTTAAAAAAAATAAAAAAAAGTGCTTGCATTTATATTTTTTTTGTTCTATTAAAATACCCAGTTGTTGCGCTCGTAGCTTAATTGGATAGAGCATCTGACTACGGATCAGAAGGTTGTGAGTTCGAGTCCCGCCGAGCGCGCCATTTGAAGAAAGGGCTTTCAGAGAAATTTGAAAGTCTTTATTTTTTTTGTTTGGAATAAAAAATGCACACAGAACTCGTTACTTTAGAATATTTACCGCAATATGAAGCCTATGGCCTCAGTGATGAACAAATACGATTTTATGACGAACAACACATAATCCCCTTGCTGTCTTTGCTTCCTGATGACATTCGGCAACTGGGAGGCACGCTAAATAACAATCAGCCGACAGTGGCGTTTTTATTGGGACGTGATGAAAATTACTACACCATTGACTATAACTATGCTCGCGCTGTTTTACAATCCGGAGTTAATATCAGACTTTTAACCTATTCCGCTTGCAAAGAGCAAATGCAGGGAATCGACGGGCTGATTCTCCCCGGCGGAAGATTTCCCTCGCCGGAACAATTTTATTGCGATGCCGCACCGAATAACTTATTGCCACACGAAGCCCGCGCACAAGCCTATCTTGATTGCATTGACACAGCCTTAAAGCAACAGTTGCCGATGCTTGGTATCTGCGCCGGTGCGCAGATGATTGGCGGCGTTATGGGAATGAAAATGTATCGCAATACCAAACAGTATACTAATACAGATATTGAACATAAAACCAAAATATTAGATGCCCACAAAGTTTTGATTCAAAAACCATCTCCGTTGTTTGATATTTTACAAACAACGGAAATTGAAACCAATTCACGCCATACCGAATCGATGTTACCTTATGCTTCTGACAGTAAGCTGACAATTTATGCTCGCACAGAAGACAACGTTCCCGAGGCTTGGGGAAATACCGAAAAACACATATTGTGCATTCAGTGGCACCCCGAAGATTTTGCCGCCAACGGAGATATTTCAATGCAACGCATTTATAACTGGTTGGCACAACAAGCTCAAAATCACAAAATAAAATTTGACAAAAATTTCTAAAATTTATGCCATAACCTCTGATAATTTTCAAAAATATTTGCAAAAAGCTCGACCCGATTTTATGGTCCACAATGGCGTTAATTTCCAGTAACCTTCGTTGTTGGCAGAACCATCCGCTTATTGACGAACTTTAAGTCATTTTTATGACAAAACAACTTGACAAATCTTTTACAATATTTATAATAGGCGGTGTTATCTTTATTATTAATTTTTAAAAATTATCTTTTATGTATCAAGTATTATTTTTGGCTTATATGCCTAAACTTAAAGCTTTTGTAGTTTCTGACACTAAAGTTAATAAGGTTATTGCCAAGGGAAATATTCCTGTTTTCAAAATTCAGCCTGATGATGCTAAAGTTCTTGGCCTTAAGGTTACGGACAGAACTCCGACAATCGGTTTTTTGCTTGGACGTGAAAAAGGGTATTATTCTATTGATTTTAACTATGCTAAGGCTATATCTATGGCCGGCGGAGCTATTCAGGGCTTGAGCTATACTCTGATTGAAGAACAGATGAAAAGCATTGACGGATTAGTTCTTCCCGGCGGTTCTTTTGTTTCTCCGGACGAGTTCTATGCAAATCGCGTAGACAATCCTGAAGAACCAACTGCTCGCTCGGAGGCTTATCTTGAAGCTATCCGAGTTGCCGAAGAAAACGCAATTCCTATCTTGGGAATCTGTGCCGGAGCGCAAATGGTTGCAGGTGTACACGGAATGAAAATGTTCCGCGATTTAAGCGAAGTATCTCCTTCTGTTGAACACAAGACTTCTGAGGTAAATGCTCATCAGGTTATTACTTATCCGGCGACACCTCTCCGCGAGTTGTTAGGTAAAAAAATTACCGTAAACTCTCGTCATAGAGAAGGCCTTGTTCCAAACGACTGGAACAGCGACCTTGAAATTTACGCCGTTTCTTCCGATTGCATACCTGAAGCTTGGGGCAATATGGAAGAAGGTATTTTGTGCGTGCAATGGCATCCTGAAGATTTTGTCGTCAACGGCGATAGAAAGATGTTGGGTATTTATAAGTGGCTTGTATGTAAAAGCCAAAACAGAATGGAATTTTCAGACTGATAAAACCTGATACATTTAAAATCAGACCTTCATTACAGATTGTAAAAAAACAATCTGTTTTGAAGGTCTTTTTTTATGAACTCCAACAAACTTTTATAAATTTTGTGCTTCATCTAATTTTATCATACATTCTATGGCATCACCATACGTTACAACTGATTTACGGCAATTAACGCGGATTTTTTCTTGAGTCGAATACTCAGTGCTTTCCGCGCACGAACTCTGCAAAAGAAGCATCAATAATCCGATTGTAACAGTCATCATTTTGTTGCATTGCCTGCTTTTTAAGTTTGGCAATATGTTCATTAGCTTTTTGCTGTTTATCATTAAAATTCTCCACCTGTCTTATAAAATTATCTTGTTTTTGTTTCAGTATTACGTTTTGTTGTCGCAACATCTCATTGTCCTGCCTGATTTTTTGCAAACTGCAATGCTGCCAATAGCCATACATTGCAAACAGCAACACAATTAACCACAAATATTTCATTTATACCCCCGCCAGCAGAAGCATAAATGCTTGCGCCACATTTTCAGCATATTCGGGACGGCGTAAAGAAATTATGCTCAAAATTATAATTGATAATATTATTAAAATTATTTTATGCCTACTTAGCCGACATAAGCCGCAAACACAAACTTTTCCCTTTTGTTTTTTCATTTTTCCTCCTGTTATTTATGATATAAAAAAAAGAGCGAATCGCTTCGCTCCGTTATAAATAGATGGTTCCCATAAATTTGGGTCGTAAAAAATAACCACCCTTAATGACACACTTTTCTTGAATGTATCTAAAATTAGCATATTCAGGTTACCGAAAGCAAGAAAATTATAAATTACGCTGTGATTTCAATAAGATATTTTTATTATATTTTATCTTTACATTTTTCAAAAACGAATCTATACTCCCTGCATATTTGTATTGTTATGTTAATTTTTATTACATTTGGCATCTTTTGGGGCTTTTAACAAGACAATGAGTTAGTTCACATATTTTAAACTTTAAAATTTACGACTATGACTGTTGCAATTTTTATAAATGGTGTATTGTTTTTTGCACTGTAATCGTTTTTTGATTTTTATCAAATTTTTATTGTGAAGAAAACTTAGACTTATGTCTTATGATAAAAAAAACAGCACTTTGGATTTATAACTCCTCGTGCTGTTTTTTTTGTTTTCCGCTCTTATTCCACTTTAGAATTCGGAATGAAATGAAATCCGCGCAACAACTCACCGATAGACATAAGTTTTTTACCTTGCCGCTGAATTTGCGTAATATCCAGCGCACCGTCGGCACAAGCAATCTGCAAACCGCCATCGTTTTCCATAATTGTTCCGGCCGGCGCGTATTTTTCTATTTTGTGCGCCTCAAAAACTTTAAATCTCTCACCTTCATACTCAAAGAACATTGCCGGATAAGGGTTAAACGCCCTAATCTTACGACACAATGTTTCGGCTTTTTGGTTAAAATCAAGCTTACATTCCGCCTTGTCAATTTTTGCGGCATAGCACGCCAAATTTTGCGGTTGCGGCGTCGGCTTAAATGATTTGATATCCGCTAAAACTTCGGATATTAAATCAGCTCCGAGCAAGGCCAACTTATCGTGCAATTCTCCACCTGTTGTGGAAGAGTTTATTGCCACCTCACCTTTTAACAACATATCTCCGGTATCCAAACCTTCTGCCACCTGCATAACCGTGACACCGCTTTGTGCATCGCCGGCCTCAACAGCCCGTTGAATTGGTGCGGCTCCACGCCAACGCGGCAACAATGAAGCGTGTAAATTTAGGCAACCAAAAGGATAAGCCTCTAAAACAGGCAAAGGCAAAATAAGTCCGTAAGCAGCCACCACTGCCACATCGGCCTTCAAATCAGCAAATTTTTGCTGTTCTTCGGAATTGCGCAATGTTTTAGGGGTACGCACTTCCACACCATTGGCTTCGGCCACCAAATGCACAGGAGTTTTGTTCAGCTTGTTTCCTCGTCCCGAAAGTTTAGGTTCGCGAGTGTAAACACAAACAACTTCGTGCTCTTTAAGCAAGCGTTCTAAAGCCGGCACGGCAAAATCCGGCGTCCCCATAAAAACAATTTTCATCAGTCGTTAATTCCCATACGGCCGTAGTTTACTTCTACTTTGTAGTCTTTGGCATAGCCGCGCAACAAAGCGTCGGAAAATTCTTGCATCATTTCTGCCTGCAATGCCTGTTCTAAGAAATCCTTATCGGCTTGCGTCAGAGCTGAAGAATCATCAAAAACATTATTTGTTTCCGCAATCACATAGTCATCGCCATTCGGCAAAACTTTTGTTTCACCTTTTGTCATTGAGAACAAAGTTTTCATATCATTAAAGTTCAAATCAGCAAAAGTTTCGCCACGAGTAATCGGCATTGTATTAATAACCGGCAAATTATAACGGGCGGCAACTTCTTTAAGAGAATCACCGGCTTCAATATCGTGGGTAATGTTTTCAACCAATTCTTGAGTAATTGAAACCCGCTCGCTGTCCTGCCAAAGTTTAGTTATTTTGGTAACAACTTCATTTTCCGGCTGAATATGAGACTCATTAATCTGCTCAACTTCCACCACTAACAAGCCGTCATCACCCTCAATTGTTTGACTTACCTCACCGATGTTATAAGAAAAAGCAGCATCAATAACGTCTTTATTTTGTGCTATTTCGGCATATTTCAGATTCTTATTGTCGGAAGTTCCATCTTCAGCCAAATTCTTAATTTCAATCAAAGAAACGTCAAAATTTTTGGCTATTTCTTGCAATGACACGCCGGACCCGATTTTATCTTCCAACTGTGTCATCAGCTCATAACTGCCGTCATAAGCGCGTTCTTCTTGAATGGTCTTTTTAATTTGCGCATTTGCCTGTGCACGAGGCATAGAGGTTGCCGTCTCAACACCGGTAACTTTCAGAATCTGCCAACTTCCGTTAATATCTTTCGGTTCGGAAGTTTGTCCTTCAGCCAAAGAGAAAACAACGGCAGCCAACTCATCTGACAAATCAGATTTGGATACAGCTCCCAAATTTGTATCCGTTTCACTTTGTCCGTTTTCTTTTGCCACTTCAATAAAATCGGCTCCCTGATTTAATTTGGCGGCTGCAGCCTTAGCTTTTTCTTCATCATCAAACGCCAATTGCAGAACCTCACGTTTTTCAGGCTGTTCATATTCTTCAATATGTTCATTGTAATAAGTTTCAATCTCGTCGTCTGACACCTCTATTTTTTGTTCAATAGTTTCTAACGGCAAATATAAAACTTTTATATCACGTTTTTCCGGCACGCGAAATTCCTCATTAAAATCCTCATAATATTGGTCAAGTTCTTCTTGCGTCGGCTTTCTATCAATTTTGGCATCGGCATTGACAATTTTAATATATTTAAAAGTACGGCGTTGGCCTAAAACTTTTTGCATTTGTTTTTGCAAAATTTCCGGAACATTAAAGCCGGCGACTTGAGTTTCGACCAAAATTTTTCGACCGATATTACGTTTGATTTCAGCAACCAAATCCTGTTCGGTCATACCATTGCGGTTCAGATACCATTTATACATTTCGCGATCAAACTTGCCGTTATTCAAAAACTGCGGTGATATTTGAATTATTTGACTGACCAAACTATCTGAAACATCAACCTTAAATTTTTGCATAGTGTTTTCTAAAAGCAAATCGTCCAATTTTATTTTGGCCAATTCGGCAGAAATTTCAGCTTTGCGGGCTTCAGCTTCTTCCGGTGTTTCGGAATCAAGTTCTTTCAGCTTCGAAAGTTCTTTTTGCAGCAAATAATTAAATTCGCTCTGGCTAATTTCCAATTTATCAACCTTAATAACCGGCTTATTGCTGTTTGCGGTGTTGATGTATCCGGAAACACCAAATAAAGACATAAAGCTCAATGCTGTTATCGTTAAAATTATTTTTGTAAACAGACTATTATGCATTTTTGAAAACGTACTAATCATTTTTTTCCCTAATCAAAAGTTAATTTTTTGCCCATTATAAGAGAATAAAATATTAATGCAATTTTAAAATTAAATTATGCAACAGAATAAAATAGTGTCTAAAACGCTTTTTTTTCTGGAAAAATTTTTTTTACTATGTTACAAGATTGGCAGTTTTTAATGAAATTTTGTAGGGGATTTTTAAAATGGCCAGAAAAAAACTGATTGCCGGCAACTGGAAAATGAATTGCCTTTTAGAGGAAGGAACTCAACTCGCTAAAGGTATTGCCGCTCAAGTAAAAGAAAATAAATTTGATTGCGATTTTTTGATTTGTCCGCCGTTTACTTTGTTGGGCTTTGTGAAAAAATGTTTGCGAGGAACAAAAATTGCTTTGGGTTCGCAAGACGTTCATTTTGCTGAAAAAGGCGCGCATACCGGCGATATCAGTCCGCTGATGCTGACGGATTTGGGTTGTTCTTATGCCATTATCGGCCACTCCGAAAGACGTGTTGACCATTTTGAAAGCAACGAACTTATTCAGAAAAAAGCCGTTGCCGCTCACGCTGCCGGTTTAAATGTGGTTATTTGCATCGGCGAAACAGGCGAGGAACGTGAACAAGGTAAAACAATTAAAGTTTGCCAAGATGAAATTTTCGGTTCGGTTCCTGATGACGCCACCGCAAAAAATACCGTTATTGCCTATGAACCGATTTGGGCTATCGGCACAGGTAAAACTCCGACTGCGGCCGATGTTGAGGAAGTTCACGCCGCTATTCGCAAAGCTTTGGCTAAAAAACTTGGTAAAGCAACCGCCAACAAAATGCGTATCTTATACGGCGGTTCCGTTAAACCGGCCAACGCTGCCGAGCTTTTGGCTCTGCCTGATGTTGACGGCGCGCTAATCGGCGGTGCAAGCTTAAAAGTTGAAGATTTTATCGGCATTGCTAAAAATGCCTGCTCCAAATAGTTGAAAAGGATAGTTTTATGGGTACAGTATTGTTGGTTTTACAATTGATTGTTGCCATTTTTCTGGTGGTAGTGATTTTAATGCAACGTTCTAACGGCGGTGCTTTAAGCGGTCTTGGCGGCGATAGTGGGGTCGGCAGCATCTTGAGCGCAAGGGGCAAAGGTAACATTCTGACCAGAATTACCGCTATTTTAGCCACCTTGTTTTTTGTATTGAGTATGGCTTTATCCATTTATTACAGCCGAATGGAAGTTAAAACAGGCTCAATTTTAGACAAAGCCTCAGCAACGCAAACTCAACAAGTTCCGGCAGAAGCAGAAGCTCCGGCTCAAAATGCAACAGAACCGGAAGTTCCGGTTGCCGAGTAACGCTGATGAACTTTTGTTAACGACATAAGGCACTTTTAATTAAGTGCCTTTGTCGCTTTTTTATTTGAAAAAAAATTACACATAACCTTTTGTAAGGAATAGATAATGTCTGATATAAACGTTAATCCGAAATCTAAGTTCATATTTATCACCGGCGGTGTGGTTTCTTCATTGGGCAAAGGCTTGGCCTCTGCCTCTTTAGCGGCAATTTTGCAAGCTCGCGGCTACAAAGTAAGAATGCGTAAACTTGATCCGTATTTGAACGTTGACCCCGGGACGATGAATCCTTGTCAACACGGAGAAGTTTTTGTAACAGATGACGGTACGGAAGCAGATTTGGATTTGGGACACTACGAACGTTTTTCAGGTGTTCCGGCTAAACGCAGCGACAGTATAACTACCGGAAAAATTTATCAACGAGTTATCGAAAAAGAACGCCGTGGTTTTTATTTGGGCTCCACCATTCAGGTTATTCCGCACGTTACAAATGAAATTAAAGAATTTATTTTATCCGATATTACCGACGAAGATTTTGTACTTTGTGAAATTGGCGGCACTGTCGGAGATATTGAAGGACAGCCTTATCTTGAAACAATTCGCCAAGTTGCCTATGAACTGGGGCGTGAGCACACAATGTTTATACACGTTACACTGCTTCCGTTTATTCCGACCGCCGGCGAATTAAAAACCAAACCGACACAACATTCGGTTAAACAGTTGCAAGAATACGGGATTCAGCCGGATATGATTTTGTGTCGTACGCAAATGGCAATTCCGGAAAATGAAAAACGTAAATTAGCTTTGTTCTGCAACATTAAAGAAGAAAACGTTATTACCGCAATGGACGCTTCCAGCATATATCAAGTTCCACTCGCTTATTCAGCCGAAGGTATTGATAAACAAGTCTGCAAACATTTCGGCCTACCATACGAAAAACCGACAGATTTAAGCAAGTGGCAACACATTGTCGATATTTTAAAATCACCTGAAGGTGAAGTGCGTATTGCCGTGGTCGGTAAATATATGATGCTGCTTGAAGCTTATAAATCATTACACGAAGCCTTAATTCACGGCGGTATTGCTAACAAATATAAAGTAAAAATCAAGTGGGTAGATGCTGAAGAGTTGGAAAAAAAGAATCCATCTGAAGTTCTAAACGACGTGAGCGCGGTTTTGGTTCCCGGCGGCTTTGGTTTGCGCGGCACACAAGGAATGATTAATGCCATTCAATATGCTCGTGAAAATAATTTGCCGTTCTTGGGAATTTGTTTTGGTATGCAGATGTCCGTTATCGAAACTATGCGCAATTTGTGCGGTATCAAAAATGCCAACACCACCGAATTAGACGAACACTGCGAACCGGTTATCGGTTTGATGACCGAATGGGATAAAGACGGAGCAAAACAAGTTCGCCATAAAGACGGAGATTTAGGCGGAACAATGCGCTTGGGAGCATACGATTGCGTTTTAGCTCCAAATTCCAAAGTAGCTGAAATTTATGGTGAAACTAAAATATCTGAGCGGCACCGCCATCGTTATGAAGTAAACATAAAATATAAAGATATGTTGCAAAAAGCCGGAATGATGGTTGTGGGCACCTCACCTGATGGTCATCTGCCGGAAATTGTGGAACGCACAGACCACCCGTGGTTTATCGGCGTGCAATTCCATCCGGAACTAAAATCTCGTCCGTTTGCCCCTCACCCGCTGTTTGTTTCATTTGTTAAAGCGGCCATTGATAATTCACGTTTAGTTTAGGAGACTTTTATGAAAATAGCAATTATTGGAACAGGTTATGTAGGACTTCCATCAGGAGTTGGTTTTGCTGAAATGGGTAATCAAGTTGTTTGCATTGACAACAACGCCGAAAAAATCAAAAAATTGCAAAATGGTGAACTAACCTTGTTTGAAAATGGGCTAACGGAATTATATCAAAAAAACACAGCGGCCGGACGTCTTAAATTTACGACATCTATGAAAGAAGGCATAAACAACGCCGATATGGTGATTGTAGCGGTAGGAACTCCGCCGCATCCCCTAACCAAAGAGGCCGATTTGCAATATATTGAAGCGGCGGTAAAAGAACTTGCACAATATCTGAACAAATATACCGTTGTGGCCATAAAATCAACAGTTCCCGTCGGTACCGGCGATATTATTGAAAACACAATAAAACAAGCCAACCCCAACGCCGATGTCGATGTTATTTCTTTGCCGGAATTTTTGCGTGAAGGTTTTGCCATACACGACTTTTTTCATCCGGATAGAATCATTGTCGGCACAAATTCCGAACGGGCAAAACAATTAATCAGCAATTTATACGCCCCGTTTAATGAAAGCAAATTGTTGTTTGTCAGCCGCCGTTCCAGTGAATCTGTAAAATACGCGTCAAACGCTTTTTTAGCTATTAAAATTAATTATATCAACGAAATGGCTAACTTTTGCGAAAAAACCGGTGCTAATATTGATGAAGTTGCCGCCGGTATGGGATTGGACAGCCGAATCGGTGCAAAATTTTTGAAAGCCGGTCCGGGGTATGGCGGCAGCTGTTTTCCGAAAGACACCAACGCAATGGCCTGTATGGCTCGCAAATATGGTATTTCTATGCCCTTGATTGAAACAACTATCGCCGAAAACGAAGAACGCTATAAATTAATGGCTCAACGCATTTTGAAAGCCGCCGGCAAAAAAGACGCTAAAATCGGCGTTTTAGGGTTGGCTTTTAAAGACGGTACCGACGATTGTCGCACCAGTCCGGCCATTCATATTATAGAAGCTCTATTGCAAAATCCGGTTGTTATTACCGCTTTTGATCCGAAGGCAACTGCTTCAGCTAAACAGCTTTTAGAAGACAAAATCATCTATGCCGATAACGCGTACGATGCGGTGAAAAATGCCGATGTTATTGCCGTGTTGACAGAATGGAAAGAGTTTTGCCGATTGGATATGGACAAGCTTGCCAATCTGGTTAACCAAAAAGTTATTATGGATTGCCGCAACCTGTTAGACCCTGTTACGGCGAAAAATGCCGGCTTTATTTATTATGGTATCGGGCAAAAAAATTAAGATTGAGCGTAAAAGGCGGAAGTAAAATAACTTCCGCTTTTTATCTGAAGAAAAGTCCCATACAAACGGTGCCATCTTGTTGAGCTCTATTGCAGTATTTGTTGGCCATATCAAAACTTATGATATTATTTCCGCCTTCAGCACAAACAAAATAAGCACCCTTTATTTCTATTTTTCCGGAACAACCTTGTCCGGTTTGCTTTATTCCTGCAGCTCCATTCAAAAAATTATGAGCGAGAACAATAGATATGCCGTACAAACCATTAGCATTGCCACCCCACTGTTGGGTGGTTAAAGCCAAGCATTGTCTTGCAGTCAGTCCGCAAATGCGTAAACCGAATAAGGCTCCATCTTCAGAAGCTCTTAATCGTACATCGGTATTTTTCCCCAATGGCAAATTCCAATTGTTTTCCGGATACACACCGGCTTGTAATGCGGTTGAATCAGACAAACCTTCATACGATTTTTGCTGCATATAAAGCGTTTGCACATTAGTGGCTATTTGTGTCAGATAATCAATAGTTTTATCTATTTTCCACTTTTCCATCGCTTTTGAATAGCCGGAGATTCCGCCGACGGAGAGAACAGCGATTATGGCGAGAACGCCGAGCATTTCTATCATACTTCTCCCATACTGCACGCCATCTGCTAGGAATTTTCTCGCTCGTGTACTTTTTTTGTACACGTCGCTTAAAAATCCCGTCGCATCTGACGCACATTGCGGAAGAAGATTTCTAATATGTTTTGTCTGTTTGGTTACTGCTCGCGCTTTTCTCACTCGTGTACTACTCTGTACACGTCGTTCTAAAAGTGCGGCGTATTGACGCACGACATCCAATCCCTTGAATGTGATTGTATTTTTCTTTCTATAATCAATCACCCTCTCAACATTGTCATCCACAGGCGTGACGCACAGTCTGACCCGGCAATTTAGATTCGCGGGTCTAAGCCCGTGAATGCCCCAGAAAAGGTGCCCGCGAATGGTACCCAAAATCCCACTAATAACCTTGAAAAAAAGCCGATTAATGACATTGTGCCCAAAAATTGCCTCAAAAACCCGTCTTAAAAGCCCCATTTTGCCATTTTCTAACACTTTGATTCTCCTTTATTTTTTCTTCTTTTAAAGTCCAATTTAAACCACCGTTTAAAACGGACTCTCAAAAATGGAAAATCAAAAAAATCTCCAAACCCGAAAAAATGTTGAAAATATAAAAAGTTATTGCAATATTTACACCTTTCTCCTATACTCAAAAATATAGCAAAAAAGAGTCCAAAAATAACGGTGGTTTAAAACGGACTTTAAACCACTCTGCAACCAACTGATTCAGCTTGTTTTCTAATACAAAAAGAGCCTCTTATGATTAAAGAAGCTCTTAATCTACTTATCTGAAACGGACTTATTTCAAAACACGACTAATGTCGGCAACAATTTGTTCCGGCGTTAGGTGATAACGTTTCATTAATTCAGTGTATGGAACTCTGTCGGTAAATTCTTTTTTAGCCCCAAAGTTCAAAACTTTTACTGTGCTGCTTCCGTAAAAAGAAGCAATTTTCTCGCCGAAACCTCCATCAAGTTCACCATTTTCCAGAGTTGCCACAACCTGATGATTTTTAGCCAATTCATTCAGCAATTTTTCATCAACACCGGTAATATAGCGCGGATTTATCAACGTAGCGTCAACCCCCTGCTCTTTTAATTTAGTCACCACACTCTCACCTAATTCAAAAAAGCTCCCCAATGCCAAAATAGCGACTTTAGAACCTTCTTTAACCACCTGATACCGATTCAAATCGCTATAATTTTCTTCAGCTTTGCCGCCTTTGGTTACAGCTAACGGCACACGAATAACCACAGGATGCTCATTTTGTTTTAAGCCCCAGTTCATCATTGCCAAATATTCTTCTTTGCCGGTTGGTGCTAGATAAACAATGTTTGGAATATTGGCAACCAACGGAATGTCAAAACTGCCCAAGTGGGTGGCGTCCATACCGCTGATACCGCCGTTAAATACCAAAATAACCGCCGGATTGTTGTTTAGAGCCAAATCCTGAGAAAGTTGATCGTAGGTACGTTGCAAAAAGCTACTGTAAACCATAAACACTGGACGACATCCACCCTTTGCCAACGCAGAAGCCATTGCCACGGCTTGTTCTTCGGCAATACCCACATCAATATAGTTTTCACCGAATGAAGCGCGGCGTTCCGGATTTAAGCCATAAGCCCCCGGAGTTCCGGCAGAAATAACCACCATATTTTTATCTTGCTGATGACGGGCGTATAAAAAGTTATAAGTAACATCATTGTAGTTTTCACTCGACAAATCAATGGTAATTTCGCCGGTTTTGCGGTCAAAAGGTAAACTCCAGTGCCAACGCTCTTTATTTTCTTCCGCCGGCGCATATCCTTTGCCTTTTAAGGTGTGAATATGTAAAACAGTCGGCTTTTTAACATCTTTAAGTTCTTGCAGAACATTAATCATATCTTCTTGATTATTTCCATCGGCAACATAGCGATATTCAAATCCCCAAGCCTTAAACATATTACATTCGGCCGCGCCGTTAGTTTCTCTCAGCAAGCGCAAATTAGTATAAATTCCGCCGTGATTTTCGGCAATTGACATTTCGTTATCGTTGACAATAATCAAAATATTACTGTCTAAAACCGCCGCATTGCTAAAACCTTCCAAAGCTTCGCCGCCGGAAAGCGAACCATCGCCGATAAGCGCAATAACCTTGTGATGTTCGCCGCGCAAATCGCGAGCCTTGGCCAAACCGGTCGCTAAACTGACAGAAGTGGAAGTGTGCCCCACAATAAAGTTGTCATATTCGCTTTCATTCGGATTGGTATAGCCGGAAATTTTTTGCATTTCCTCGGCATCAAAAAATCCCTTCCACCGACCTGTCAACATTTTATGCGGATAGCATTGGTGCGAAACGTCATAAACAATTTTATCATTCGGCGTATCAAAAACATAGTGCAAGGCAATAATAGTTTCCACAATACCCAAATTCGGCCCAACGTGACCGCCGACCAAACTGTCGCGGTTCAAAATTCCCTCACGGATTTCTTGAGCAAGCTGTTGTAATTCCGATAGCGAAAGTTTTTTTATATCTTTAGGTGATTTTATTGTTTCCAATAGCATAATTTTCTCCTTTAAAAAAGATAGTATTTCGATTCTATGCTAACATAAAACTTAGAGGTTACTCTAAGTCAAGAAATTTTTCATTTAATGACATATTTGCAAATATTTTTGTAAGTTGATAAAAAAAAGAAAAACAATATTAATACTTTTTTCAAGAAACCGCAGTGCGATAGTGACTACGGGTTATGGCCATTGCCAAAGCGTCTGAGGAATCGTTGTTTTTAGGCTTACACCCTGGAAGCAAGACTTTAACCATTGTTTCAACCTGATTTTTATCCGCTCGCCCTACTCCAACCAAAGCTTTTTTTACTTTAGTCGGATCAAACTCAAACAAGGGCAGATGATAGTGTCCGGCAGCCAAAATAACAACTCCGCGCGCCATACTCAGTTTAAGCGACGTTTCCGGATTGGAATTAAGAAAAGTTTTTTCAATCGCCGCTTCCTCCGGCTGATAATTTTCAATAACTTCGCTTAGGGTATTAAAAATAATATCGAGGCGTTCTTCTATGGGCATTTTGGGACTTGTTGGAATAAAACCGTCCGCAACATATTGCAGACGGTTTGCATTCACCTCTATAATTCCCCAACCTGTTGAGGACAGACTTGGATCAAGCCCCAAAATACGCATTATTCTTCACCGGAAAGCTGAGCCATAACATCTTCGGCAATTTCTGCGTTGTGGTAAACGTGTTGAACATCTTCGTCATCTTCCAAAGCGTCAACAAATTCCAAAAACTTACGAGCACTGTCAACATCTTTGATATCAACTTTAACAGTTGGCTTCCAATCCAAACGTGAAGCAGACGGAGTTCCGTATTTAGCTTCCAGAACACCGGTAACTGCAGACAAATCGTCAGGCAAAGTTTCAATTTCGTGATAGTTTTCATCAGAAACAACTTCGTTGGCACCCGCTTCCAGAGCCGCTTCAAACATTTCATCGGCACTAGCAACCGACGCCGGATATTGAATATAGCCGATACGCTCAAAATTGAACGCAACCGAACCATTTTCACCCATTGCACCGCCGCGTTTGCCAAAAATAGTGCGAACATTACCGGCCGTACGATTTTTGTTATCAGTCAATGCCTCAACAATTACGGCAACTTTGCCTGATGAAAAACCTTCATATCGCATAGAAACAAAGTCTGCGCCACCGGCCACGGTTGTAGCTTTGGCAATAGCGCGTTCAATGTTATCTTTCGGCATACTTTCGGCGCGAGCCGCCTGAATAGCCAAACGCAAACGCGGGTTCTTATCCGGTTCCGGCAAACCACTTTTGGCAGCAACAGTAATTTCACGAGCCAGTTTAGCGAAAACACGTGCTTTTTTAGCATCTTGCGCGCCTTTTCTGTACATAATATTTTTAAATTGGGAATGTCCTGACATTCTTAATCTCCTCAAAAACTTGATTCTTTTATGAAATTTTTATAGCCTAACAGCGTAAATTTTCAAGTTTTTTTTACAAAAAAACACAAATTATTGATTATCGTCGGCTAATTCCACTTTAGTTAGCAAAAAATCCGGCGTACGGCGGCCAAATGTATGGAACTTGCGCAATAAGCTCATCGCTTCACTGTCTTTTGAACTGCTGTCACGCTTGTCATTTCTTTTACGATTTTCTTCACGGCGTTCACGACGGTTACGACGGTCAAACCGTTCGGAGTTATTTTCGTTTTCCTTAGCAGGTTCTTTTATTGTGTCGGTATCAGGCTCGGCTTTAATTTCAGCCACATTTTCAGTCTGCGGCTCATTTTGAACAGCTTCCTGCTCTTTGTTGCGGTCAACTTTAATTTCTGCCGGTGTTTTTAGAATCTTGTCCAATATATCCTGCGTTTCTTTTGAACGGCGGTTAGTAAACACTATATTCTGCTTATCGACCGGCAAAACTTCTAATATTTGTTCCAAATTTTTCAACTGATGTAATTTTTTAATCAGATTTATATCGTCGACCACCAAAATGTTAGTTTGGGATAAGTCAACTTTGTCTTCCTTTAACAAATCTAACAACAAAGCCGGTGAAGCAATAATAACATTAGCTTCCTCAGCCACATTTTCTTCATTATCCACCAACGTTGTTTCGCTGATTTCGTGATATTTGTTAAACACCGCAAAACGGTCTGAAACAATAACCGATTGTTTTGAATTTGCCGTTATAATCAAAATGTTTTGCGCTTCGCGGCGAGCTATTATATCAATCAAAGGAAAGACATAGGAACAAGTTTTTCCGCAGCCGGCAGGAGCAATTGCAAACACGTCTTTTCCGGCCAACACCGATGGAATTACATCGTTTTGCACAGTTGTCGGAGTTGTTATTCCGGCCTCTTCAATCGCTTTAATTGTTGTTTCGCTTAAACCTAATTCTTTAAAATCCATTTTATCCTCATTATATCTGTCAAATTTCCGGCACGGAAACTTTGGTTTGTTTTTCCGGCGGAACAGGCGTCTGTTCGGTACGATCAATTTTTTTGCCGGCCAAAACTTCTTTAATTTCTTCTCCGGTTAAGGTTTCATATTCCATCAGAGCCTGAGCTAAAGTTTCCAACTCAGCATCATTTTCTTTTAAGATTTTTTCAGCTTCTTTGTGCGCGTCAGTAACCAAGCGTTTGATTTCCGAATCCACCAAGCGGGCTGTTTCTTCACTCATATTCTGATTTTGAGTTACACTACGCCCCAAGAAAACTTCATTTGAGTTTTCAACATACATAACCGGTCCCAAAACATCACTCATCCCCCATTCCGTGACCATTGCTCTGGCCAAATTTGTAGCCGCCGCAATATCTGATGATGCTCCGGAAGTGACTTTGTCATAACCAAATTTAAGTTCTTCACTTACACGACCGCCCATACATATAATCAAACGAGATAACATTTTGGCTCTGGTGTAAGAATATTGATCTTTTTCCGGCAATTGCTGCACCATTCCCAAAGCTCGTCCTCTCGGGATTATTGTAGCTTTGTGAATAGGGTCGGTTTCCTTAACATGCAAAGAACAAATAGCGTGTCCGGCCTCGTGATAAGCCGTTAGTTTCTTTTCTTGCTCGTCCATAGCCATAGACTTACGCTCGCTTCCCATCAAAACCTTATCTTTGGCATTGTCAAAATCTTCGGCAGTCACTTTGCGTTTGTTTCGACGAGCCGCCAACAAAGCAGCTTCATTAACCAAATTTGCCAAATCGGCACCGGAAAAACCCGGAGTACCGCGTGCCACAACCGATAAGTCTACATCGCGTGACAACGGAACTTTTCTAACGTGAACTTTTAAAATTTCTTCACGTCCTTTGACATCAGGATTGCTGACCGTTACCTGCCTGTCAAAACGTCCCGGACGCAGCAAAGCCGGATCCAAAACATCGGGACGATTGGTTGCCGCTATCAAAATAACATTTTCATTCGGCTCAAAGCCGTCCATTTCTACCAACAACTGATTCAAAGTCTGTTCGCGCTCATCATTACCGCCGCCCAAACCGGCACCACGATGGCGTCCAACCGCATCAATTTCATCAATAAACAACAGGCACGGAGCATTCTTTTTGGCCTGAGCAAACATATCACGCACACGCGAGGCTCCAACGCCGACAAACATTTCTACAAAATCAGAACCTGAAATTGAGAAAAACGGCACATTAGCTTCTCCGGCCACAGCTTTGGCCAATAAAGTTTTACCAGTTCCCGGAGGTCCAACCAACAAAACACCCTTAGGAATTTTGCCGCCTAAACGCTGAAATTTTTGCGGATCTTTCAAAAAATCGACAATTTCTTCCAACTCTTGTTTAGATTCATCGGCTCCGGCAACATCTTTAAAAGTAACTTTCTTTGTGTTTTCAATCAGGCGAGCGCGTGATTTACCGAAACTCATTGCTTTATTATTGCCGGCACTAGCCTGACGCATAAAGAAAATCCACACGCCAACCAACAAAATCATCGGAAACCACGAAATTACAATACTCCAAAAAGTGTCGCCCGATGTGTCTTGCGGTTTAGCATCAACCTTAACATTGTTTTCGAGCAAAGTATCCACCATACTCGGACTGTATGGTGCATAAGTAATATACTTTTTGCCATCTGAGGTGACGCTGTAAATTTCCGCACCGGACATTGTGACACCGGTTATGCGTTTATCCTTGACTTCATTCATAAAATCGGAAAACGCAAGTTTTTCATAACTTGATGAAAAATTTCTATTTTCCATAAAACTCATCATCATTGATAAGGCCACAAAAGCTAACAGCCATAAAATCGCATTTTTTCCAAATTTCATTTGCATTCCTTAAAAATATACATCTTCGCACTAAACTATATAGGTTGAAAAAAAAGAAAACTCAAGACTTTTCTCTGTTTAATCGCTGTTCTTCCGTCACAAAATTACGGCTCCTGAACACCCCGTTTTCATAGCCTTGAATATTTTTATTTTCCTCGGCCAATTCCAAGCGTTTCAAAGCAAAAGCCACATAGCGTCTTTCGCGCTCTATTCCCAAATAGTGACGCCCCAACTTTTTGGCTACAACTGCGGTTGTTCCGGAACCGACAAACGGGTCAAACACCATATCTCCCTCATTGCTTGAAGCTAAAATTAGTTTGGCAATCAACTTTTCCGGTTTCTGGGTAGGATGCTCGGTATTTTCAGTCATTGACCAAAAAGGAATTGTGATATCCGTCCACACGTTTGATGGTGCAGTAAAGCGCACTTTCATTCCGTTTTCCTCGTGCCAGTCCTTGGGTTTTCCTTTGCCGTCGCGATAAGGCGTCACCACTTGACGCTGCATTTTCACGGCATCAAGATTAAAGGTATATTCATCAGATTTGGTATAAAACCAGATATCTTCCAAACAATTTTTCCAATTATTAGTCGCCGCCCGTCCTTTTTCTCGTTCCCAAGAAATTCGGTTACGCAACTTAAAATATTTTCCGGCAACCTGCGGAACTATTAAAGAACTCTGCCAATCCGAACAAATATAAACACTTGCATTCGGTTTAAGAATACGCACAACTTTAGAAAGCCAGTGGTCAAACCATCTTTTATAGTCGTTGTTTTCCATCTGTTTAAATGTTTTTTTCCCATAACTTTTGGTCAGATTATAAGGAGGATCAACAATCATTAAGTCTACAAAATTATCAGGAATATAGCTGAACACATTCATTGTATCCTGCCACACTATTTTGTCGGTTAAATCTATTCCTTTTTTACGCGGAGAAAGTTTCAGGGCTTGTTTGCCATAACGCATTTCCTCACGCGCCCCCATAGTCAATGTTCTGTTACGCGGAGCCATACTTATTTTCACTGTTCTTCCCCAAATAACGAATCGACTAAATTTTTAATATTTTCCAAGGCCTTTGCCGCATCGGCTCCGGTGGCACTGACTTTAATATGACTGCCTTTTGAAGCCGCAAGCATCATCAGCCCCAAAATAGAAGAACCATCTACTTCCTGTCCGTCTTTTTCCACCAAAACTTCAGCATCTAAATCAGCAATACATTTAACAAATGCCGCCGCCGCTCTGGCATGCAAACCTTTAAGGTTTTTTATTTCCAAATCAATAGCATTGTCGGTCATTTATTATTTCCATTCAACAACTGCGAAGCTACATTTATATATTTTTTACCGGCCTCTTGTGCACAAACAACACATTCCGGCAGAGCCATATCCTTTCGGGCCGTAGCCAATTTTATCAACATTGGCAAATTTGCTCCGGCTATCACATCAAAGTTGCCGTGTCCGATAACCGACATCGCCAAATTAGAAGGTGTTCCGCCAAACATATCCGTCAACAACAACACTCCGTCACCGCCATCCACACTTTTAGCCTTTTGCAATATTTCCTGCCGGCGTTCTTCCATATCATCATCCGGACCGATGCAAACACATTCCACATTATTTTGAGGTCCCACAACGTGTTCCATTGCCGCCACAAATTCGCGCGCCAAATTGCCGTGCGTAACAAAAACCAATCCAATCATTTTTCCACACCGCCAGTCCAAACTTTTATTGCACCGAATGATTTAAGCAGCTCTTCCTTGCTTTTAGCCTTAAACAGCTCGTCGGCCCGAGTACGGCGACCATTGAACACGATTTCTTCAACATTTTCCACCGGAACTCCGTAAACTCGCTCAACCATATCGGCTTTCATTTCCGCAATCATCACAAATTCAGCTTCGGCTAAAACCCCTTTAGTTTCGGCATCAATATTATCCAAAATAATCGCCCGACGCTCGTCACGCTTTAATAAAGCGGTTTTTTTACCATCAAATTCCAACACGGGTTCTTGCGGCTGTCCGTCACGCGAATCGATAAAAATAGCCAATTCTCCGTATTTATTTTCGATAATCTCAAAAAAATCTTGCTTTTCCATAAGCGTATAATATTGATTTTCCATAATTTTTCCTCAATAACTTATTAAATTTAGTACCATATTATTACACTTTTTTTCAAAAGTAAATCGTAACTTTGCAGGCCTGTTAGCGGACTTCGACCTTTTTATTTAATGAAGCTTTCAACAGTTCTTTCATTTCTTTTGAATATGAGCGGGTTGGCTTTTTATTTTCAGAATCTTTCTGAGCCTGCTTCATTTTAATTTCACTCAAGCGGGCGGTTTGACCTGATTTTTTCAAAATCAACTCAGCTGTCGCATTTTTAGAAGTTGTTTTTTTACCTATTTTGACAGCGTCATCAAAGGTCACGCTTTTCACCTTGCAGTTATTCGTAACTTCATTAATTTTTTTAACCCCCTCAACAACTTTGCCGAGGTTATGTTTGGTTATTTTTCCGGATAGCCCTACTCTTTTCGAGATATTTTCTTCTAACGTTTTTTCCTTCGTCCGTCGAGGATTATAGATTGCTTCCTGCATTCTATTTGAAAACTCCGCGCGGCTCATCTCAGAAATTCCGGCACGTTTAGACATAGAATCCGATTGCAGCAAAGCGTCCATTTTTCCGGCGTTTTCTTCATTTCTTTTATTTTCAATAGTAGTATTTTGCAAAAGTTGCTGTTTTTCTGACGGATTAAGCGAATCCAATAAAGTGGTATCTCCGTTCGAGGCTTCGGTTGCATTTAACTGCAATTCACGCAAAGCACGCAAAACATCATCGTCAAAAACATCATCATTTTCATCGTCATCATACGGATTTCGATTTTTTTTGCGCAAACTTTTTAACGTCGGTGACAACGCGCTTATTTTTTTTGTTCCTTTTTTAGCTTGATAACGGTTAGCCTCTTTCACATCAATACGCAAAGATAAACGTTCAGAATCGGAAAAACCCTTATTTTTTTTCCAATCCATACCGGCTTCATTTTTTTTGTCTTCTTGCGTATCTTCCATTCTTTTTCCCTTCTTTAATTATTTTATATCTAATTTTACAGATTGCAACCCTATTTTACAGTATAGGTAATCATTAAAGAACCGTCATAAAAAATCAGCGGTGACACGGCTAAATCAGTGTTATCGTCGCGCAACAAATTAAAACGACGACCGGACATAATGTTATCCATAATACTGTTTTTAAATGCCGCCCAATCATCAACATTGGAAAAGAACAATTTTTGCAAAGATATAACTTCATCAAGCTTCGGTTCATCTTGAAGCCGTTCAAAATCCAATCCCCATAGTTTCAAATAAGAGCGATTATAAAATTTTAGCCGTTGGTTCGGTCCAAAAATCAAAACCGAATCGCTCAAATTATCTAAAATGCTTTGCTGCATTGAGGTTAAATCGTTTAGGCGGCGCATTGTTGCCAAACGATCGGAAACATCTTCAAACGCAAATATCACCCCGTTCGGATGCGGTGTGCGCAAACGTCGAATCGTTCTGCCGTCGGGCAAATGCAGCAAATCTTCTTTAGTTTCAATAAATCCGCCGAAAACGCTCATTTCTTCTTGTTTGAAATTTTTGATATCCGGAACAGGCGGCAGCATTTTGTTTTCGCGAACTGTTTCCAAAAACTGTAAATATGATGGTGTTTTTTCTAAAAATTCGTTATCCAGATTCCAGAGTCTTTTAAATGAAACGTTATAAAAATATAGCTTAGAGCGGTCATCAAAAATGGCAAATGCCGTTCCCAACGCGCCCAAAACCTCCAAGTGGTTATTCTGATTTATTTTGAAATTTCGTTTAGCTTTTTCCAAGGCCGTATTATCAACCAAATAACCTACTGTACCTATTTTATCTAAAGCATCGCCTACATAATACGGACTTTCACGCAATTCAAAATTAAACAGTTCCCCGCCACGCACAATATTCAGTTTTCTTTTTTGCATTTTTTTACTTTTCTGCGCCGCGGCAGCCAAGGTCAATGCTATTGCTTCTCCTTTATTATTGCAAATTTCTATTTGTTTTTTAAGAACTTCGCTTTTATTGGCGTCAGAAGTAAATTCCAAATATTTTTTATTTACAACCAACATTTTTAAGTTTTCATCACGCAACCAAACCGGATAATCTATCCCGTCAATAATTTGCTCCAACCGATTTAAGGAATCTTCAACATCTTTTTTTTCTTGCAACAGTTCGCCTATTTTTGAAGTTTCCGGCGTCACATCGCGAAACCACACAATATCGCAATACAGATTGTTGTCGGCTCCGTTTATGCGATTCCCATAAACACAAATACTTCTACCGCCCTTCAAGTAGAGCATATCCTCAAAAGAGCGACCTTCCTGTTGCAAAAAGCTGATATATTTTTTCAAAACCTTGGCATCATCTTTATTAAAACTTTCCAAGACTTCCGCAAATGAAGCGGCCGTCCCGTCTTTCAAATTCAGCAAAACCGCCAAGCGGCGCGAGCACTTTTCCATAATTCCTTTTTGCGGATCTTTCACCTTTTGATCCGGATACACAAAACAATAATAACCATCTTTAGCGGCGTACAACAACTCATTGCAACGCTCTCTATCTCGTCTGATAAAGTAAATTTTATGTTTATATTTGTATACCTTATATTGCAAGGCCGCCACTGCTCCCAACATAACCACAATCAGCAGTAAGCAAATAAAAACTATATCGTGTAATAACTCTGCGTCCATTGAAAAAATCTTCTTTACAAAAAAAATGTTTGTTTTATTACTGGTTTTATAGTAAATAAACATAAACAAATAGGCAATTTATTTTTTTATAAGGTTAATAACTATGTTGACACTTGCTTTTGACACCACCGCCGACTGCTGCGCCGTTGCTTTACTTAAAGACAATTTGGTTGTTGAAAAATTTTCGGAAGAAATGGATTTCGGACAAGCCGAAGTTTTGATTCCGCAAATTCAGGCAATGTTGCAAAAACAAAATTTAACCTTTTCCGAACTAAATCTTTTAGCGGTGTGCGTAGGACCGGGCTCGTTTACCGGAGTGCGCTCGTCAATTGCCGCGGCGCGAGCTTTCGGATTGGCCTGTCCGGAACTGAAAATTACCGGAGTTTCGGCTTTTGAGGCTTATGTGCATTCTTTGGATATGTCTGAATTATCCGACTATAACGCCGTTATAATAGAAACCAAAAGGGCTGATTTTTATTTTCAGTTATTCAACGGAAGGTTAGAAAAAATTTGTGACGCCGAAGCCTTGCCTTATGAAGAAATAATCAATAGATTGAAAGGAAAGACCGTAACCCTTATTGGTAATGGAGTTGAAAGATTTTTAGATAAGCCGAGCGGCTTGGTTTTACACGCTATCAGAATGGATAAAACTGCGTCTATCTCCGATTTGGCGGCTTGCGCTTTACAAAAATTTCAACATAAAAAACTCAATTATCCTAAACCTTTGTATTTAAGAGCTCCTGATGTTTGTGTAAAATCTTAAAAATTATATGGATATCTGCAAAATAAAAGTGTATCTAGAAAGAAATTGTTTAATTTTATTGTAATGTGAGGGAAAAGTGACTAGATCTGAATTAGTGGAACGTATTGCTGCTAAAATGCCTAATTTAACATTGAGAGATATTGATAATATTGTCTGCGTGGTTTTTAACAAGCTTTCTTCGGCTTTGGCTGACGGCGACCGCGTAGAAATTAGAGGTTTTGGTGCTTTTTCGGTGAGAACCAGAAAACCGAGAGTTGCCATAAATCCTAAAAATAAAGCCAGAGTCAGCGTACCGTCAAAAAATATTGTGCATTTCAAAACCGGTAAAGAATTGCACGACAGGCTGAATGAAAAATAATAAACAGCCTCTTCTGTATAAGGAGAATCGCTATGAAACTTTTACACTATCTATTTGAAATTCCTATGTTAGCTATTGCTATATGGGGGGTTTATAACGCACAAATCGGTGAAAGCGGACTTATTTTTTCGTTGTGGCCGTTGGATAGTGAAGTTCACGTTAATACAAAACTTCTTTTATTGAGCTTTTTGTTATATGGCTATGTTTGGGGTAAAATTAATTCGTGGTTTGCTGCCATACCAGTGCGCCGTGAACTTAAAATACAGCGAAAAACAAATAAGGCCTTGAATAAAGAACAAGAAAAACTTAACGAAACCGTCAGCGGCTTAAAACAGAATATTGCCGGTTTGCAAGAAATGCAAGCTAAGGCTCAGACCGAGGCCAAACTGGCTGCCGCTCAAAACAAACCTGCCGGAAAATTCAGAAACTGGCTAAGTTCGGTAAAAATGAAGTTTACACGAAAGGATAAAAAATAATGAACTGGCTGACAGAAATCGTCCGTCCGAAAATAAAAAAAACAACTCCGAAAGAAATTGCAGACAATTTGTGGGTTCGTTGCCCGAATTGTAATCAGATGCTTTTTTCTAAAGAACTGAAAAATTCGCATTATGTTTGCACAGCTTGCGGACACCATTTGCGTCTTTATGTTGAAAAACGCTTCAAACTTTTGTTTGATGATGAAAAATACACAATGATTGCCCTGCCCGTGGTTACGGAAGATCCGTTGAAATTTAAAGATATTCAAAAATACAGCGACAGATTGAAAAGTAATCGTAAGAAAACCGGCTGTGAGGACGCTATCCAAGTGGCTCAGGGGAGAATCGGCGGAATTGAAAGCGTTGTCGCCGCTATGGACTTTTCTTTTATGGGCGGCTCTATGGGAATTGCCGTGGGTGAAGGTATTGTTAAAGCGGCTAAGATTGCCCTGAAAAATAAACAGCCACTAATTACAGTTGCTGCCTCGGGCGGAGCGCGTATGCAAGAAGGTATGCTTTCTTTAATGCAAATGGCTCGCACTACAGCCGCTATTAACGAACTGAAAGAAGCCGGAATTCCGTTTATTTCCATTTTAACCGACCCGACAACCGGAGGTGTTTCGGCCTCTTTCGCAATGTTGGGTGACGTTAACATTGCTGAAAAAGGCTGTCTAATCGGCTTTGCCGGACAACGCGTTATTGAACAGACAATTCACGAAAAATTGCCGGAAGGATTCCAAAAAGCGGAATATCTTTTGGAACACGGTATGGTTGATATGGTGGTCAGCCGTGAAAATATGAAGTCGGAATTGGTTAAAGTTCTGAAAGTGTTGACGGCAAATATTCAAAAATAATTGCCGGAAATATTCTGACTAGGAGAGATAGTTTTGCTATCTCTTTTTTTATTATGGCATTCCTTTTTTTATTATTGACAAAAAATGACAAAGGCAGTATAATTAAGCTGTTTTAGATATTATTTTACTAATTTTAAATTTTTATTATATGAATTTTAATTTTTTTAATGACCAGCAGCTTGTTCTTGTAGAACAAGAATCGAAGTTTACGTTGTATGACTTGATTACAAACGGCTTTGATGACCCAATCTTGAATCCTTTTAGCAAAGACACTACCAATGTCAGCTACATTCGGGTTGAAGACGAACTGAGATTAGTTTTTACAGAAAAGGCTATGTACAACTTTGAAGGAGAACTTATAACGACTTTTCCGCGAAGGATTGTTGATATTTTTTCTTCTGCAACCGGAAATTTTTTGATTGTGGCTCACGCGAATACGGGAAATCATTTTCGTTATATTCTCTGGAACGGATTTAGAATATTGGCTGAGTTCATAACAAGCACCTTGGCAATTTCTGAAAACCACTTTGCCGTTGAGCAGAATGGATTTTGGGAAATTTATTCCTTTTTCGGCAACAAAATTGCCTTGGATACACGACTTCCGGCCACCAGAAATTTGAAACTTTATCGACATTTTGCAATTTATGTCGGTGTCGGCAATAACAAGCTTATATCGTTAGATAAAGGTTCTTTGATTTGTGAAGAACAAGTTTCCGTCAAAGTAAGCTCTCGTCACAATTTTGCGATTTTTGCATCGCTTGATAGAAAAGTTGTAACCTGGTACAATGGCAAGTATAAAAAGTTTGATAATGTCGACAACTTCACGATTGTTGATGACACCAACAAACTTTTTGCTTTGCATCAGAATGGAAAATACCATCTCTATCAGTTCAACGGCAATGCCTTGAGTCTTGACACCAAACTGGATGGCGGTTTTGATTTTGTATCTTGCAATGATAAATTATTGATGATTATCAATGATGGCAATCCTTACTTTTTTGAGTACCATTCTGATCGTACCTGATAAAAATCTCGGATTATTACAAAATCCGAGATTTTTATTTTTTTATCAACTCAAAAATCTATTGACACATCACACGCTGAATTATTTTTATCACAAGAACCGCACGCCTGTTCTATTTCGGATAATGTAGTTGTTTGCAGACATTTTAATTCTCCTCCACAATATTTAGCCCCATAAAAACTGATATTAACTCTGTTATCTAAATAAACTCTGGCTCTATATATTTCTGACTGCAAAGGGCGAGCTAAATCATTAAACAAAGATAGGCAAACTCCTTTAGAAAATCCGGCCGTCACGGCTTTATTATCATTATTTTTGGAAATTCCTCCAATTTTCACGCTAAACTGCAAATATCTTGCATTATTAAAATTATAGAAACCTATACTGATAAAATTATTATTAGAATCTATAAGTCCACTCCAAATATTGCTTACTTCATAACTTTCAGGCACAAGGTTTAGCGATTTAACCAAGATAGCCATTTCCAAAAACGTCATATTAGCTTTTTTATATTCATCTAGATGTTCTATTAAACTTTGAAGCAAATAACCATATTCCTCAATAGTTTTATTTATCTTAAATTTTTCCATAGCTTTAGAATAACCGGCAATACCACCTACAGAAAGCACCGCAATAATTGCAAGCACTCCAAGCATTTCTATCATTGAACGGCCTAACTCATTTATTTTTGTTATAATCATTATTTTCTCTTCCACAATTCTTGTTAAATATACAAAAATAGCTGTCGGCAAGACAGCTGGAAGTTGGAAACTACTTTGGTAAAATAGTGTAGCATATTAGCTTATAGCACATTTTGCTACCTTCCAGCTATATAGCCAGAAGGTATATTTATTTTACGTCTTACCAAAAGACGTACCAAACGAGGTTTCCACACCCCAGACAGACTATCATCTGCCTACATATTATATTAAGAGAATATTTTTTGAATGTAAAGACAAAATTATTTCAGACTGCCGACATTAAAAAACAGAGGTAAAATTTCGTATTTGCCATCAACATAATAAATATAAACCGGTATGCCATCTCGTCCATAGGCGTTGAGAGCCGCGGTATAAACATCATTTTTTTCTGTTAAATCAGCACGATACAGCTTAACATTTTTTTCGGTAACAAAACGCTTAAAACGTTCGGTATTTATCAAGACTTTTTCATTAAACTTGCAAGTAAGACACCAGTCCGCCGTAAAATCTATAAACACACGCTCGCCCTTGACTGCATTTTCCAAAATTTGTTGTTCATCATACGGCTGCCAATTAAGTTCTTCGGTTATTTGCTCGCTCGAGTGATTAACTTGTGTCGCCCAAATGCTTAACAACCATAATGCGGTTAATAGTAAAGGAACTGCCAAAATATATTTCACCGTTTTCATCCATTTCCCCGGTTTTGGCAAAATACGCCCGAGTATATGCGGAAACATTTCTATTAATGCATAAGGCAACGCATATCCCAACGCCAAGGCGGCAAAAACAGCATAGATTTTTACGTTTGTTTGCATAAATGCGTAACCTATGGCGGCTCCCATAAAAGGTCCGGTGCACGGACTGGCTATTAACACTGCAAAAAAACCGGTACAAAATGAATTGAAGCCTGAAAGTTTGTATGTTCTATCTGTATTGAAATTTGGAAAATGTAAAATATCGATTATAAATAAAAATAAAACTCCGAAAACTAACGCCATTATCCCCACAAACCAAGGTGATTGCAGTTGAAAGCCCCACCCTATGGACTCGCCTTGATTTTTGATAAAAACCAATATTGTCGTTAAAAGCATAAAACAAAAGAAAACTCCGGCCATATAGCTAAAAGCCCGTCCAAAACGCTTTGGCTCTTGCCGGCTTTTAAGCAGCGCGAAAATTTTCAACGACAGAATCGGAAAAACGCAAGGCATCGCATTTAATAGCAAACCGCCTAAAAAAGCGGCTCCCAACACATAAAGCAAATTTAAATCCGGAATGTGTTCATAACTTATGTCCACGGCATAAATTTTTTCTGGTGTCATTATCAAAGCTTGCGACAAAGGCTCGCTTGTTTCATTTTCGCTTTGCCAACTTATTGTCGTTTGCCCGTTATTTTGACTGATTTCCACTGATTGTGCGGCAACTCTGCCCTCTTGCGCCGGCAGAAAATTCAGACCGGAATACGCCGGAAGCTGCAATATAATTTGTTTTTCACCTTTTATAGCCTTAACTTTTATTTTTTGCGGCAAAGCAGATTGTAATTCGGTTTTTAACTCACGCCATTTTTCCGAGGTAACCGGTTTAATTTGCTTCAAATCAAAAACAATTTCCTGCGGTTTGCAAACTTCACTGCATTCTACAAAAGAAAATTTCAATTCTTCAGCTTGCTTTAATTCCAAATAAAAATAGGCCGTTCCCTTATATACATATTCCTCCATAACATCATAGGCCTTAACAATTTGCGGCGCGGACTGATTCAGTATTTTGAGTCGGCCTTTTTCATTGTTTAAGGATATGGTAGTCGGGCGTCCCAACTCTCCGGGATTACTCCAATAAATATGCCACCCATCTTTTATTTTAAAACGCGCTATGCCTTCGTTTTTGCCATTTAAAAAAAGCTCGATGGACGTATTTTCAGTGCTTTGCACATTTTGCGCCGCGTGTGCGGGACAAACACTCAATAAAACAACTGTCAAAATTTTCCAAACGGCTTTTTTAAACATTTTTCACCTTTCCACCCTTTTTTATATGTAATAAAGAAGACAAAATTTCAAGTTAAAGCAGTTCTTTTAGTCGAGCAATAATCTTATCAAACATTTCCGCGGTTAGCACATTTGTATTTATGTTATAACGCGAGGTATGATAAGAATCGAGCAAAACAAGATTATGACGCGGCAAAAAATGCTCTGCCCCGTGAGCAAATTTGTAAGCAGCTTTTTTATATTCCAACGCCTGTAAAACAGCTCCGTGAGAAACAGATCCCAGAGAAAGAATAACCTTTAAGTTTTGCATAGCCGCTATTTCCTGCTGCAAAAAAGGACGGCAGGCGGCTATTTCCGCGGCGTTTACTTTGTTTTGCGGCGGAACACAACGCACGGCATTTGTTACGCGAACATTAATCAACTCAAAACCATCGTTTTTGCGCTTTTGATAATTTCCTTTCGCCAGCCCATATTTTTTGAGTGTCGGATATAAAATATCTCCGGCGTAATCATTGGTGAACGGCCGATTTGTTTGATTAGCCCCGTTTAACCCCGGTGCCAATCCCACAATCAGAACTTGTGAAGCCAAAGAACCAAACGGCTCAACCGGACCATTGTGATAAACGGGAAATTTTTGTTGATTTTTTTGCCGAAACTCAACCAAACGCGGACATTGTTCACAATTTTTTTGCGGATTACAAAACATTTTCTCCTCCTTGTCGCTGCCTATTGTAGCGTTATTTTTTTTACTGTCACTATTTAAATTTGCTTTTTCAAGGTTATATACACTCCTGAAAGTGTTGCAAAATACTTGATTTGTCATTTAACACATTTATAAATGGAGATATAAAATGAAAAAAACATTATTGTTATCCGGTGTTGCTTGTATTTTTGCCTTAAACGCGCAAGCTATGAGCTGGAATGTCAATGAATACCGCCCATACGTTGGTGCCGATTATTCTTTCTTTAGAGCAAAACAAGGAAATCAGGCCAATAAGATGAAAAAATATTTTCATTCTGGTAAGGCTAATGTCGGTATGCAACTTTATCAAAACTGGGATTTGGAATTTTCTTTCCAACAATCGGGCGAGGTAAAAGGTCGCACCTTGACCGGAGAACGCGGTAAAAACCACTTCACTGTTTACGCGCTTGATGCTTATGGCAAATATCCAATTATGTGCTCTAAATTAAGTGCACTAGGAACTATCGGTGCCGGCATTTTCCACGCAAAATATAAAGGTTTTCCAAAATCATCTTACAACAAAGTCGGTTACCGCGCCGGTTTGGGTTTGCAATATGACTTTAATAAAAACTGGGGTGCCAGAGTTGTCGGCCGTTATTCTTATATCGGTTCAGGTTACACCAATAACTTTAAAGAGGTTACAGCCGGTTTGCAATATCGTTTCTAGCCCTATGTTTCCACCAAATAAAGCCCCGTGTTTCAAACTCGGGGCTGTATCTTTTATATTTTTAACAGAATCGGATTATGTAACGGTGGTTGTTTTTCTTTAATTTCAATTGCCGCTAAGATATCGTGCTGCGCCGTGACATATTCATCTTCGTTGTTATAATTTACTATAGCCAACGGAGTGCGACCGGCTTCGACTTTGTCTCCTATTTGCGCAAACTCTGTATATCCGGTGGATAAATCCAAGGTTTCCTTCGGCACAGTGCGTCCGCCATGCAATTTAATTATACTCACGCCGATATCCCGCGTATTCATTGCATAAATATAGCCGTCAGTGTCCGCGTATATCGGTTTTTGATATTTGGCTTGCGGTAAATATTTTTCAGGATTGTCAACAAAGGATTTTGAAGCTCCCAACATTGCCGTCATTTGGGCAAACTTTTCTAAAGCGGCTCCCGAAGAATGAACTTTATCCAATAAAATCCGCGCTTCTTCCAAAGTTTTACAACGTCCACACTGAACCAACAGTTCTGCACCCAAAACTTTAGTGATTGTATCCAACCTATTGTTTACACGAATATTTTTCAAATAATCGAGAGCTTCTCTGATTTCTACCGCATTACCGACGGACCACCCTAAAACTTGGTTCATATCAGTCAAAACGGCTCGAGTTTTAGTTCCGGCGGCAGTAGCCACATCAACAATTGACTGCGCTAAGATTTTAGCATCTTCAAAACTTCCCATAAACGCCCCGTTTCCACACTTCAAATCCATAACTAAATATTGTAATCCGGCGGCCAACTTTTTAGAAAGAATCGAGGCGGTTATCAAGGGAATTGATTCAACAGTGCTACAAACATCGCGGATAGCGTAAATTTTTTTGTCTGCCGGCGCAAGATTAGATGTTTGACCGATAATAGCGCATCCAACTTCTTTCACCGTCTTTTTAAACAAATTTATATCGGCTTGAGTGTTGTATCCGGCAATTGATTCCAATTTATCAATGGTGCCGCCGGTGTGCCCCAAACCGCGGCCGGCAATCATAGGCACATAAACATCACAAGCCGCCAACAGAGGAGCCAACATCAAACTAACTTTATCACCGACTCCGCCGCTGGAATGTTTATCAACAATCGGTTTATCAAAATCTTCCCAACTCAAAATATCTCCGGAATCACGCATAGCTTGCGTTAAAGCCACGGTTTCCTGACTGTTTAGTCCATTCAAAAAAACAGCCATAGTTAAAGCCGCGACCTGAACATCGGCAACTTCACCCGTGGCAATACCTTTGATAAAATCAGCAATTTCTTCCGGCAATAAGGTTTCTTTATTTCGCTTGCGGCGGATGATTTCTTGTGGAAGCATTTTTATTCTCCTTTTTTATTGTTCCAAATAAGCTTTAAGCAGCTGTTCTAATTTTTTTGATGATTTTTCAACCTGTTGCAACACGTCCTGATGGTTTTGCACTTCATCGCTTAAACCGGTTCCTAAATTAGAAATAACCGAAAATGCCAAAACTTTGATATTTTTATGCACGGCGGCTATAACTTCCGGCACAGTGGACATTCCCACCGCATCAGCTCCAAACATCCGAAAAAGCTTTACCTCGCTCGGAGTTTCATAATTAGGCCCCATAACCATAATATATACGCCTTCAAACAAGTCTATACACATTTTCTGAGCCAACGCTTTAACCTTATTTCTGATTTGTTTGTCATAAGCATCACTCATATCCGGAAAATATGGTTCATCGTGCGGACCGATTAACGGATTGCGGCCACTGAAATTAATATGATCTTTCAGCAACATTAAACTGCCGGCCGGCATATTCTTATCCAATGAACCGGCGGCGTTTGTGATTATTAACTGTTCTACCCCCAAAGCGGCAAACAAACCAATAACTTCGGAAATCAGCTGCGGGGCAATTCCTTCATAAAGATGGAATCGGCCTTCCATACAAATAACCGAATGACTACCGATTTTACCTATGGCAAACCGTCCTTTATGTCCGGCCACCGTCGTTTGCGGAAAATCCGGAATATCAGCATAATTTATAAACATCGGATTCTCTATGGCCGCGCTTAAACCATCTAAACCCGATCCCAAAATCAAAGCTGTATCCAAGCTTATTCCCTTAATTTGCTGTTTTATGTATTCTAAAGATTTATTCAGCATTGTGTATATCCTCCGCTTTGAAAAAATTCGGCATTAATTCGCTAAGTTTAAACGTTTTAATATTGCCCTGCAAATCAGCACTATGCACCAACGTTGTTTTGTTGGCAAACTCCAATATTTTTTGCAGGCAATTACCACACGGTAAAATTCGGTCGGTGTCGGCCACAATTAAAATCTCGCTTATCTTATTTTCGCCTGCCGCCACCATTGCCGAAATTGCTCCGGCTTCGGCGCAAGTTCCGCAAGGATACGAAGCATTTTCAACATTGCAACCGCCAAAGACTTTTCCGCTCGCGCTCAAAATTGCCGCTCCAACCCGAAAATGCGAATAAGGAGCATAAGCATTCAGACGACATATTTTAGCTTGATTATACAACTTTTCAATATTTTCCATATTTTTACCCCATTGTCGAAAAAAATATTGATTTATTGTAGGGATAAGATACACTAAAAGTCAAGTTTATCTTTATACCCATAGAGGAGAACAACTTTGGCTAAGAAAATAATTTTGATATTTTTAGGAATAATAATTTTAGCGGTAGCCGGGATTGCCGGATATATTATGATGGTGGATTGGAACACCCATCGTCAGGAAATTGCCGATAAATTCTCGGAAATAACCGGTAAAAAAATTGAATTTTCCGGTCCGATAAGCGTTGAACTGTTACCTCAGCCAACCTTAAACGCCAAAAATGTCAAAGTTGTAAATCCTAACAACACCACGGAAGTTTTAGCCACAATTGACAATATGAACACCATTGTGTCTTTGCAATCTCTTTTGAAAGGAACTCCCGACATTCAGTCTATGTCGTTGGTTGGCGCAGAAATTTGGGTAAACATTAATGAAGAAGGCGCACTAAACTGGCAAAGCTATAAAAAATCGGCAGAATTTAATGAAACAGATGCCAACAACACTCGACTGCAAAGTCTTAATATACAAAACGCCCTATTGCATTTTAACAATGAAGCGGCAAACCTGAAATTTGACTTATCCCAATTCAATGCGGATATTCAAGCCGACAGCCTTATGGGACCTTATCGTTTGGACGGTAACTTTGTAAAAGAGCAAGATCATTTCGGCGTGGCTGTAAGCTTGGGTAATTTTTCAGGGCTGAGCGATGTGACCGTAAATTTTGCCATCACCCACCCTAAATCAGAAAGTTTTTTACGTTTTGACGGAACTTATATGCCTAATGAGCGAACCTATAAAGGAGATTTTAGCGGCGGTTCCAAACATACTGCAGATTTTGCAAACATTCTTTCGGGTATGAAGATATTAGATGAAAGTTATAACCGACCACTGCAATTTTCGATGGGAATGAAAACAGATAATGAAAATCTTAACCTTTCGAGTTTTGTCATTAAATATGATAATTTTATTGAAGGTTCGGGCAATCTGACAGTTCCGTTGCAAGCTGACAGCAATAAAAAACGCAAAATTGATTTGAAATATCAATTGATAAACTTAGACTTACGGCCGCTGCTTTCTATTTTTAAGGCTGAATATAAAAAGTTTGCCGAAAACGGCAGCGTCTATGCTCCGGATAGTTCTTTTGACATCAACGCCGACATAACCGCCGAAAAAGTAATTTTAAACAGTAGCGACACCGGTTCGCTAGAAAGCGTAAGTTTCAAGGGAAGTTGGCTGAATAACACTCTGTCTTTAGATGAATTTTACGCCGCTTGCCCTGGTAATATGGTTTTGAGTATGTCCGGAAGTCTGGTTGAAGAAAATACTTCACCGCAATACTTTTTGAAAATATCTCTGGAAGGAAAAGATTTTCAAGCGTTCTTAAACGCCTTGGGATTAAATGTTAAAACCTATACCCAAGCAACCTATCGTAACGCCGCAATAACTTTCAACCTGAGCGGAAATAATTCGGCCGTATCCGTAAATGATTTGAAATTTCTGTTGGATAAAATGAATATTGCAGGTGTTGCTGGCGTAACTTTTAACACTGAAGGAAATATTTATGAAATCCAACTGGCCGCAGACTCTCTGAATTTGGATAACTATCTGCCTAAGGCTGAATTTTCTACAGCTATGGAAAATTTGCGGGAAGATATTAAAAGTCTGAGCTTTCTGAAATGGTTGAATATAAATGCCAAATTTAAATCCGATAAACTAACCTTTAGAAATGTAACAATGTCGAATGCTGTGCTGAATTTAGATGCCGCCAACGGAAAAGTACACATTTCCGAACTTTCGGCAGACAATGCCCTGAACAGCCAATTTAAAATTTCAGCAACCGCGGATAATTTAGCCAGTCTTGATTTTAAATTTGATGAAATTATATTTGACTTACAATCCAGAAATATGGCAGAAATTCAAGACCGATTGGGCTTGCCGTGGCCGAAATGGAATATATTCAAGGCTAACAACTTTGTTGCCTCCGGCTCCTATAGCGGCAATCTGCACGAGGGAAACTTAAACGCAAAAGTAACGGCCGACGATGTTAAATTAACCTATCTAGGCGAAGTAAAACAAGATAACGAATTTGGATTTGATGGTAAACTAAATTTGAAAACCACAAATTTCAGCGAATTTATCAGCAATGTCGGCGGCTCTGTTAAAACAAACGCCAACACTCGCGGCGCGCTAAACTGCAACGGCATAATAAAAGGAAGCGTTTCGGCTTGGAACTTTGATGACACGACCTGTATTTTGGGAATATCCAACTATCAGGGAAGCGGCGTGTTGGCCAAAAACAAAAACAACTATCGACTTAATGCCAAAATCAAAGTAGATGATTTTAACATTGAAAATGTGATTAATGTTCAACAGAACAACAATCTTTCAACCATAAGCCGTTTACGCGATGATAACTTTATTACCCGACCTGATTTCAGTAAGGAAACAATTGTTTTTGACTCTTATCGCAACTTGTTGCTAAATGTTGATTTAGCTACGGATAAGGCTGTTTACAAAGACAAAGTTTTCAATAATCTGCGTTTACAAATTATTAATTCCGAAAATATTTTGCAGCTTAATAACATTTCCGCACAAATAAATGAATTTAACGTGACCGGTAATATTCAAATTAACTATATTCAATCTCCGTCGGTTAAGGGTAATTTGACCTTTAGAGATATCGACCTGAAAGGAGTTGGCGGCAACATCTATCAATTTACCAACGGCCGACTCAATGTGGTTTCGGATTTTGAGATGCCGGCAAATTCCATTGAGGAGTTTGTAGGCAATTTTACCGGAAGTATAAATTTTGAAGCTGCTGACGCCTCACTAATCGGCTTTGACTTTGCAAAAATTCAAAACGACTTAAAAGAACGCCAATATTCTAAAGGTTTGTTCCAACTTATTCGGGACAGTTTACAAAGCGGTGAAACCTCTTTTTCAGTGTTTTCCGGTAAAATAATTGCCGAACGCGGTAATTTGAAATATGATAACTTTGTTTGGCAAAATGAAGATACAGATATAAAAATTACCGGTAATATTAACCTAAACGAGTGGAAATTTAATAACTATTTTAACGTAACTTTTCCTGATTTGGAACAGATTCCGCCGTTTACATTCAATTTATCCGGTTTGATAAATAAACCGTCGTTGGATATAAATGTTGAAAATATTGCTAAAAAATATGACGCTTATTGGGATAGCGTTGAAGCTGCCGAACAAGCTAAAAAAGCCGAAGCGGAAAAAGCTTTGACCGAAGCAATGAATGAAGCACAAGAAAAAGTGACACAAGTTTCGGAAAACGGCAATAAATTGGTGCCTATTTTGGAAACCTATAAAGAAAATAGCGATGATGAAAAATTTATAGTTTGGTATCAGCAACATCTTGATCGCATCAATGAAATAAATAAAGCTTTGGATTTAATGCAAGGCAAAGCTCACCTACCGAACTATACAAATAAAGATGTGTTGAACATTGAAAACGATTGTCAAAAATTTTTAGCCGAGCTTGAAACTCTCGAAACGGAAATCAGCAACAATTATTCTCAAGATGTTAAACAACGTTTTACACGAGTGGTAGAAGACGGCGAAAAATATAGTGAAAAAAGCAATAAGAAAGTAGAAAGCTATCGTCTGATGGTGCAGAATAACTTTGATGCCCTCTTGGCTATTGAAGCTTCGCAAGTTATGCTTTCCAACCAGACTTTACAAGATAATCAAAGCCGAATTTTGGAGTTGAATGACAAAATTATCTCTCAACAAGGTGACTTTTCAGCTTTGAAAGAAGAAGGCAACTCACTTCTTAATGATATTCCGTCTTTAGAAAAATTGACCATTACCCTAAAAGAAAAATTTGCTGATATGCAAAATAATTTGTCGGAAATGGAAAAGATTTATGATAGTACGGATTCATTGCTGCAGCAAATTTATCAAACTCAACAACAACTGTTTTTTGAACGTGAAGCCAAAAGAGAAGCTGCTAAAAAAGCGGCAGAGGCCGAAGCCGCCAAAAATTTGTTAAATGAAGTTTCAGACAGTGACAATGATGATATACAGGTGATGCCGACAAACTCCATGAAACAAACGCCGCCCGATGTTCAAGTCAGAGAAAATCATATTGACGATGGAGCTCCTCAAACAACTGTTGAAATAAATCCCGAAAAACGCCCTACTTTACGTCAGATAACCGACGAAACAGTTGTTTCAAACAAAACGGCCGTAAGTGGAACAATCAAAAAATCTTATGATGAAAAAACAACTACCGCCGCTAAAAAAAGCAATACCTTATTAAAAGAGGTTGATGGAGCCGTACAAAAACCAACAGGAACAATTGTTGTGAAATAAAATTCAGTTTAGGTTGTTGTTGTGTTTTTTGCGTGCTATATCTAGAATATAAAAAATAATTATGGAGATTAAAAAATGAGTAAAAAACCTGAAGTATGTATATTACCTGTTGCCGGTTTGTCGACAAGAAATTTGCCAACGACCAAAGTTTTGCATAAGGGATTTATGACATTGGATAATATTCCGGTTATTCAATATGCCGTAGATTGTTGCGCCGAAGCCGGAATTAAGGAAATTGTTTTTATTTATAGCGATGACGCTTGCAAAAATATGTTTGCAAAATATTACTCACCGGCTCCGGATTTGGAAGCTAACTTAAAAGAAAAAAATAAACTTGATTTGCTGGAAAGTATTCGCAAAATCATTCCAGAAGAAATGAAATTTTCATTTGCCCGCCAAAGTGAACCAAAAGGCAACGGCCACGCTATTTTAATGGCAAAGGAAATTGTCGGAAAGCGTGATTTTGCCGTGATGTGGGTTGATGATGTGTACATCAATTTACACGGTGACGGAGTTTTGAAACAACTCTGTGAAGTGTATGAACAAAAAGGCGGCATTGTCGAAAATATTATGGAATGTCCGCGTCAAGATATGGTTCGCTATGGGGCTTTGGTTGGCGCAAAACGTGAAGGTAATGTTGTTCGGGCCACGGGTTTAATTGAAAAGCCTAAACTGGAAGAAGTTCCGTCAAACTACGCCTCTATGGGACCATACATTATCCCTAATGAAGTTATGGACATTTTGCCGGAAGTAACCAAGGGAACAAACGGCGAAATAAACCTGACAGACGCGCTGAATTTGGCGGCTCTGCGCGGCACCCCTATTTATGGTGTGTTGTGTAAGGGTATGCGTTTTGATTGCGGCACAAATGCAGATTTGCAACGCTCTAATATAAAACTAAGCCTGATGAACAGCGGCGAACTGCGTGCTTATACCCGTGAGTTGTTGGATACGATGGATATTTAATTTTTATGACAATTTATCGAAAAAGCTCCGTTTTTATCACGGAGTTTTTTTTGTATTTAAAAAGAAACCTCCAAGCCCTAAAGCAAGGAGGATAAAACTTTCAATTATTCAAACAAACATTATCTAAATTTTAGATGAATTGTGCTGTCATCTGTGCATACACGAGAAACGTCCTTTAAGGAAGCCGGAAATCCTACCCATTCACCTTTGGAACATACTGCCAAGATATCTGCCGCACTTCTCTCACTAGACCAACCTTTGCACCCTTCATACAAATATTTATAAAATTGAGTTGTTCCACCGGATTGTTGAATAACCATACCCACCAAATTTGAAGCCACGCTCCAATCTTTGCTGCCGATAGCAACACAAGCATCTTTAGGCAAGCCGGAATATGAAATTGTATAAGAGTTGTAAGCTTTATTATTTCCTCTGCCAATTTCGCTGAATTTCAGTCCCGAATGTGCAATTTTAATTTCTCCGTTCCACGCATTATACAGCCAATAGGGATTGCCGCCTTCGGAATATAAGTCTGTAGTGGCTAAATTTAAATCTTTCACCAACAAACAGCCGTCAAAATTTTTTTCTGAAGTTTCGTGAGCGCAATATAAACCATAATAATCACCCTGCAAGGCAAACGAACTTTTTACTCCTTGAGCAATAGAGGATATTTGCTCTATGGTTTTATCAATTTTAAACTGCGTCATTGCCTTGGAATAGCCGGCGATTCCGCCAACGCTCAAAACGCCGATGATGGCGAGAACGCCAAGCATTTCAATCATACTTCTTCCGGACTGCACCACTCTATAGTCATTGCCGGACGTTATGTTCTTCACTCTATAGTCATTGCCGGACGTGATCCGGCAATCCAGATTCGCGGGTCTGAGCCCGAAAATGACATTAAAAATGTGCCTGAAAATTACGTTTAATTGGTAGCGACAATAACGCAAAATATAAGCATTTTTCCGACATACCCCAAAAATCGCCTCAAAAAACCGTCTGAAACGCCACATTTTATTATTTTTTATCACATTGATTCTCCTTAATTTTTTTATCATTTAAAGTCCAATTTAAACCACCGTTTAAAACGGACTCTGCAAAGGGGTATCAGACAAAATCGCCAAAATAAAAAAAACGCTGAAAATATAAAAAGTTATTGAAATATTTACACCTATCTTCTATATTCAAAACAGAACAAAACAGAGTCCGTTTTAAACGGTGGTTTAAAACGGACTTTAAACTGTCTGCTAATTATTTGATTCTTCGTGAAAAATGCAAAAAATATAGTTTTATTTCTGCATCTTTTTTTGTTTTAAGCTTACAACAAAAAAAGTTCCGAACACAAACTGCTCGGAACTTCAAAAATTTGCTTTTATCTAAAAATTACTTACCCAATTGAGCAGCAACTTCAGCAGCAAAATCTTCTTCTTTTTTCTGCAAACCATCACCCAGTTTGAAGAATACGAAATCGGTCAATTTAATTTCAGAACCACATTCTTTAGCGGCCTCAGCGACAATATCTTTAATTTTCTTGTCCGGATCCATAATAAATGCTTGTTCTTCCAAAACAACTTCTTCATAGAACTTGCGAATACGACCTTCAACCATTTTTTCGATAATGTTTTCAGGTTTGCCGGAAGCTTTTGCTTGTTCGGCAAAAATTGATTTTTCGTGTTCAACAGCTTCCGGAGCCACACCGGCAATATTCAAAGCAATTGGAGCAGTAGCCGCAATATGCATAGCAATATGCTTACCTAATTCTTCTAATTTTGCTTTGTCAGCATTAGACTCCAAAGCTACCAATACGCCGATTTTGCCCAAACCATTGCGAACGGCGTTGTGAACATAAGAGCAAACCAAACCATTGTTTACGCTAATAACTTTAGCGCGGCGCAAATTCATATTTTCACCGATTTTAGCAATCATATCAGTTAAGCGTTCGCCAAATGTTTTACCCTCACTGCATTTAGGGCAAACAAAAGCTTTCATAGCTTCAACATCGCCGTTGCAATGCAAAGCAACTTTAGCGGCATCTTCAACATATTCTTGGAAAATTTCATTTTTAGCCACAAAGTCTGTTTCGGAGTTAACTTCAACGGCGGCACCTTTGTTTCCGTCAACAGCAACAGAAACCAAACCTTCTGCAGCTACACGGCTGGATTTTTTTGCAGCCGAAGCCAAACCTTTTTTACGCAACCAGTCAACAGCTTGTTCCATATTGCCGTTGGCTTCAACCAATGCTTTTTTACAATCCAACATACCGGCACCGGTAGTTTCTCTCAATTCTTTAACCATAGCGGCTGTAATATCTGCCATAATTTATTCCTCTTGTTATAAACTTTATAGATTTAGATTACATACGGCGCGGCAATCGTTAACCAACCGCCACGCCGTTTTATTATACTTACTTTTATGAAGTTTTTACTGATTATTCAGCACTGGCTTCCGCATCTGCTTTTTTGCGAGATGCTCTTTTCTTTGGAGCGGCTTTTTCTTCTGTTTCTACAGCTTCAGCATCAGAAACTTCTAAGCCTTTTGCGGCCATTTCTGCCTGCACACCATCTAAAACAGCGTCAGAAACCAAATCGCAATAAAATTGGATAGCGCGGATAGCGTCATCATTACCCGGAACTGGGAATTCTACTTCATTCGGGTTAGCATTAGTATCAATAATACCAACTACAGGAATGCCCAATTTCTTAGCTTCTTTAATAGCCAAAGATTCTTTAGGAGTGTCAATCACAAACAACATATCCGGTTGACCGCCCATATCTTTAATACCATCTAAAGTAACAGCCAATTTTTCGCGTTCTTTTTTCAGGTTCAAAACTTCTTTTTTGGTATACCCTTCATAAGCGTTGTTAGCTTCCATTTCGTTAAGCTTGTTCAAACGGGAAATTGATTTGTAAACCGTTTTCCAGTTTGTCAACATACCGCCCAACCAACGATAGTTAACATAATATTGACCACAGCGGCCTGCGCTTTCTTTAACAATGTCTTGAGCTTGACGTTTTGTAGCAACAAACAAAACCTTACCGCCGTTGGCAGCAACATCGCGAACTGCATTCAAAGCATTGTAAAGCATTGGGTAAGTTTTTTGCAAATCGATAATGTGAATATTATCTTTTTTTCCGTAAATAAACGGAGCCATCTGAGGGTTCCAGCGACGGGCGTGGTGTCCAAAGTGTACGCCGGCTTCAACCATTTGGCGCAAAGTAAAAGTAGGAAGTGTCATATTTATATATCCTTTATTTTCCGGTTAAACCTCCGCAGACTTCGGCTTTTGACAGCACCGGAGCGAATAAGTTTCAGCTTGTCCGCCTGTCTGCGTGTGAAATTACAAAGCCGCACCATTGCGACTTCAGGCGTATTTTTAACATAAATATATAAATTTGCAAGCATTTTTTATATTTTTTACTGTTAAAAATTTTGTTGTTTACGGATTGGGGTTTTTGCTTGTTTTTTTGTGGAATATTTTGTACTTTATGAACAATTTTACAGATAGTTTTGAGGTTGAAATGACAGATTTGTTTGACTCGTCCACCGCGCCGGCAAAAAATGAATATTCGGCGCAAGATATTGAAGTGCTGGAAGGCTTGGAGCCTGTTCGTCACCGCCCGGGTATGTATATCGGCGGAACGGATATTCAGGCTATGCACCACTTGGTTGCCGAAATTCTGGATAACTCAATGGACGAAGCCGTGGCCGGTTTTGCCAACCACATTGACGTGATTATGAACGCCGACGGCACTGTTACTATCACCGACAACGGACGCGGGATTCCGGTTGACGCCCATCCGAAATATCCGGATAAGTCGGCTTTGGAAGTTATTTTAACCACTCTGCACTCCGGCGGAAAATTCGGCGGCGGCGCGTATAAGGTTTCGGGCGGATTGCACGGCGTGGGACTTTCTGTGGTAAACGCTTTGTCCGAAAAACTGGTCGTGGAAGTGGCAAGAGAGAAAAAACTTTATCGACAAGAATATTCTCGCGGCAAACCTTTGACTCCGTTGGAACTTGTCGGCAATTGCCCTAACCGCCGCGGAACTTCCATAACGTTTAAACCCGATGCCGAAATTTTTGAGGGTAACAACAAATTTATTCCTAACCGCATATATCGTATGGCACGTTCCAAGGCTTTTTTGTTTAAGGGAATCAAAATCAATTGGAGTTGCGCGCCCGAGCTGATTGCCAACGGCGAATCGACTCCGCAAAAAGCCGAACTCCATTATCCGAACGGATTGGCCGACTTTTTGAATATTCAAATCGGCGAGCGTAGCACTATTAACCGCGCGGCTTTTGTCGGCGAATCTGAACTTGCCAATAATGAAGGTCGGGTGGAATGGGCCATTACTTGGCCGGTAGATGAAAACGGTTTTTCATATTCTTATTGCAACACGGTTATCACTCCTGAAGGCGGAACTCACGAAACAGGATTTAGAGCCGCTTTACTCCGCGGTTTGAAAGAATATGGCGAAATGGCCGGTTTCAAAAAAATTACGGCTGTAACTGCCGAAGATTTTCTAAATAACGCCTGCTTAATGCTCTCCGTATTCATTACCGACCCGCAATTTCAGGGACAGACAAAGGATAAACTGACCTCGACCAAAGCCGTTCGTTTGGTGGAAACCGCCGTAAAAGATTCTTTTGACCACTGGATTGCTTCCGATGTGGAAAACGCCAAAGCGTTAATCGAATATGTGTTGGATAGAGCCGAAGCCCGCAAAAAGAAAAAAGAAGAAAAAGTTCAAAACCGCAAAGCTCCAACCAAAAAACTTCGTCTGCCGGGGAAACTTGCCGACTGTTCGCAAGCTGCCGCCGAAAATACTGAAATTTTTATTGTCGAGGGTGATTCTGCAGGCGGTTCGGCAAAACAAGGACGCGATCGTGTCACACAGGCCATTCTGCCTTTGCGCGGTAAGATTTTGAACGTAGCCAGTGCGTCTTTGGAACGTATTTCACAAAACCAAGAAATTAAAGATATGATTGAAGCCTTGGGCTGTGGGGTTAAAGACAACTATAATGAAGACAATCTGCGCTATGAAAAAATCATTATTATGACCGATGCCGACGTGGACGGCGCGCATATTACCTCATTGTTAATGACGTTTTTCTACCAGCACATGCCGAAGTTGATTGAAAACGGACACCTCTATATTGCCACTCCGCCTCTATATAAAATTGTGACCGGCGGCAAAAACTATTACGCTTTGGACGATGAAGAAAAAGACAAAATTTTAGCGAAAGTGGTAAAAGGAAATGCTAAACTGGATATAAGCCGTTTTAAAGGTTTGGGAGAAATGAGCCCGCAACAGCTGAAAGAAACCACTATGGATAAAAATAATCGTATTTTGTTACGCGTGGTAATTCCAAACACTTCAACTGAAGAAGGGCGCGCCGAAGATTTTGAAACACGCCGCCAAGTTGAACGTCTGATGGGTAAAGATCCGGAACAGCGTTTCCGCTTTATTATCGAACGTGCTAAATTTGTGGACAATTTGGATATTTAAGTTTAAACAGTTGCAGAATTAATCTGCCGTTGCCGATAGTATAATCTTAAAGAGCTTTTCCAAACCGGAAAAGCTCTTTAAGGTTTAGCCCGCTTTATTAGCGCATTGCTTGATTTTGGCGTTGCTTTTGCAACCCGATTTTTTCGGCATCAGATTTTCCGGCAAAAGTTTTTTCTTTGGTTGCCAACTTATCTTCAACCTGCCTATTCTGCTTGCGAATTTGCGCTTTTTCGGCTTTCTCGGCACTTTGCGGAACGGCCTGTATTGCTGACTTATCAGGAACGCCGACCAGATTTTTAACAACTTCTTTTTTCTGGGTTTCTTTTTCTTGAATACGCTCGCGTGCCTGTTCAATAAAATTATTACGTTGGATTAAATTTTCCAGTTCATTTGCGTTTTGTTGCCCTTGAGAAATTAAGCGCGCTGAATGATTGTAAGCGGCTTTGTTATATTCTTGCTGAGCTACTTCTGTTTTTTTCAGTGCTCGATTATACGCATCCGGCAATAAAATTTCCCCCGCATATTCTTTTTTCAGATAAGGTGTCACAGTATCCATTCTCTGATTAAATTCTGCGATTTTATTTGCCAGTCTTTCGCGTCGTTCTTTTTCTTCTTTGCGCCCAAACATTATTGGTAAAGAGCCTTCTTGCGGCATTTGCAATATTGAATTTTTACCTTCTAATCTCTCCGCTATAACTTTTTCTACCGCATCTTTTGATAAAATCTGCTCAGCTTCCTTTCCTTCTTTCATATAGCGTTTAATGCTATCATAACCATCTTGCAGCGAAAATATTGCTTTGGCGTTATTCTCTTCTGCCGCAAAAATATTATACTTAGCGGTAGCAGTTTGTTTTAGCTGCTCAATCTCTTCCTTATCTTTTTGCAGATAATCAATTTTAGGTCCAATCTTTTTTTGTTCGGCCTCTAAATTCTCCAAAATTTTTTTGTTTTCTTTGGTTGTACGATTGCGTCCGCCCAAGGAAGCAATGCTATAATTATAAGCATCGGCAACATTTTGTTCGGTCAAACTGATTTTTACGTTTTCCGGCAAAGATTTTTCAATCAAATCCTTATTTTCTTGTACAAACTTTGGTGGCAACATTGCCAAATATTTACCGTCATCATATTTTAAAACATCGGATAAAGCTGTTTTATCCAAACGTGCAGCCCGTCCTTCTTCAATGTCTTTACGGGCAGTTTCCAAATACAAACCGGCCATACATTTAGGATTGCGAGCGTATCCTTCGGATACCTCAATTTTTTTGCAAACCTCTAAGTAGCGTTCATTCAGCCCTCTTTCTTCACCATAGTTGGTACGGTCATATTTGTCTTGTTTGTTAATCATATTTAAAACGGCTTTTTTGAAATTGTGATAGCCCTTAGGCAAAATGTTGACATTTTTCTCGGCTTGGGTTTTAGCATTTTTAGTTTCTATATACCGCGGAGCCGGAGCATAATTTCTTGCAAGTCTTTTCAGCATTTCTTCATTCAGATATTCCGGTTTCAATGTTTCTAAAACTTTATCAATAGTACCGGATTTTGCAGAGGAACTCAGGATGTTAAAAATTATTTCACGATTTTCATTAGATGTTTTCAGGTTTATCATTGAACCATTTTTAACTAATGCTCCTACACATTGAGCTGCAATGCTTGTTTGCAAATTATTTCTGCCGTAATATCCTTTGCCATAAGCCGGAGCGGCTAACTTCAACAATTCTTCAGCATATTTTTTGTTTTCGCCGGAAATTTTGCTGAAATCATCGACTTTTCCGGTGTAATAATCTACATTTGAAATTCCGGCATCAATAGAAGCCAGTATAAAAGCCAAATTATCGGCAGCCGGACGCTTGTTCATCATATCCAGAACATTATCAAACGCTCTCCCGCCAAAAGAATTTCCCATAGACCTCCAGCTTTTAGCGACAACCGGACGGTTTTTCTTGGCTAAATCAATATATTCATTCAATCTGTCGTCTTCCAGATTGAGGGCGACATCTCTATAAACCATCATTGCAGCGGCCGTTGCTTGTTTTTCGTCCAAATGAGGAGATACAGCTAGATCTGCCAAAGAAACATCATTAGAATTAAACAGATGAGAAACATCTGGATTTTTATCGGTTTGCAGCCATTTTTTATATTCTTCAATATTTTCGGCTGTAATTTCTCTTATTTCATTGCCGTCAGCGTCAACAAACACACCCATAATTTATGCTCCTTTGAATATTTTCGTTAATATATAACGATATTTTAGCAATAATTTGGTTTAATTGCAAGAAATTTTGACAAAAATATAATTTTTGTTTTTAATGGACCGAGCTAAATCATACTCAAAATATTTGTTTTCGGCTTCAATGCAATCAAAGCAAATCAGCGGCTGTTTTTCCGTATTGATTTTTTAATTCTACATTTATGCCTTTATTTTTCAGCAACTCGGCAAGCTTTGAATACAAAGGAGTTTTTATTTCAGCCAATCGCATTAAGAGCGTATCTCCATTGCCGTTTTGCACGTTGATATCCGCTCCTCCTTGTAACAAACTGTCTAAAATTGCCGTAAAATTACGCACAATTTCTTCGTCAGGCTGAGCGGAATTGCGCTGCACGGCCTCTGTTAAATGGTGAATAGCCTCGTTTCCGTCAGCATCACGCAAATTTACGTCTATTCCGTTTTGTACTAAATAATCCAACAAAGTCGGGTTAAAACTTTCCACCGCAAAAAACAGCAAATTTTGCGGAGTTTCCGACTTTATAAAATAATCACCGCCTTTTAACAACAGAATCTGCGTAGCTTCTGTCTGGTTTCCGCTCAAATCAAACAAATAAGCCGTTTGCGGCAGATTTATATCTGCTCCGTTTTGCAGCAAATTTTGCATTAATAAAGCATCATCGTTCTTAATGGCATAATACAACGGAGTTTTGGAAGCGGAATCAAAGACATTCAAATCAGGCTTCAAACTTTCTAACGATTTTAACCACGATAAATCATATTTGTTTTTTATCAGCCACAAAGCAAGAGTATCACCCTTATTATTTTTCACCTCCGGGTTAAAACCTATTTTCAGCAAACGCTGCCATAAAGGAAAATTTTTATACTCCAACACACTCCATAGATAATCCGAATTATCATTCAGCCATTTGGGAGAGATATGACTTAATATTAACTCCGTTAACTGAGCGTCTTGCCCTGCGTCTGGCGGCAAAATCGTCTGCAACGGCACATTTCCCTGAGCGTCAGCGACATTGACACCTCCCATTTTAGCAAAAATAACATTCAACAAATCCCAACGTTGATGTTCTGCCGCTAAACGCCATAATGGCTGTTGTTTTTTACCAACTATATTTTTAACATCTATATCTTGAGCATATATTTGTTGTATAATTTTTTCATCTGTCGGATTTTCCAAAACATAAGTAACCGCACTGTCACCACTGCTATCCGCCAAATTAACATCAGCACCGGCTGTCATAAACTTTTCGGCCAAATCATATTTTTTTTCGGCCAAAACGGTCAACAGCAATACAGAACCATCGGATTTTTTCTGATTAACATTGGCTCCGCCGGCCAGCAACTTATCAATTATTTGGACCGAACTGTTATTTTCAACAGCGAAAAACAACAAGTTATTACCATCGGCAAATGTGGTTTGCGTATCCGCCTTATTTTTCAACAATAACTCAGCTAAATCTTCATCATTTTGCTGCAAGGCCATTCCCAACGCGGTGTTTCCATCCGGTAGTTTGGCGTTTACATCGGCCCCGAATTTCAATAATTCGGCAATCAGATAGATATTAACATCTTCCCGCACAGCTTGCGGAACAATCGCTCCATCATACAGGTTTTTAACATTTGCGTGATGGGCCAACAAAAATTTTGTCATCTCCAAATTATTAAGTCTAATTGCTTCTTGCAGAGCCGTTCCGCCTCGGTTATTAGGTTCATCAATATGATTTTGAGCGGCAAACAATTGCAGAATTTCCACAGGAGCCGATAAGTCAACCGCATAGCTGAGCGGCGACAAACCAAAAAACAAACGACGATTATAATCGTCAAATTTGGTTTTGCTTTCGCGTTTATACACCGCAACATCATCAATTGTCGCTCCATACATTTTCATTTCTTTTTCTAAAATTTGCAACATTCCCAAATCTTCACTGTTTATACCCAGCCACAAAATCGGGTACCATAAATTCTTTCTGGCCGAAAATTTGCTAAGTTGCCCCAAACGATGGGCTGCCTGAATTTCTTTTAGTTCGGAATTATTTTCTATATCAACCTTTGCCAACTCTGTTCCCTGAACATAGTAACTGACCGACTGCAAATCTCCCCGTGAGCTAAAACGGCGGCTTACTCCTTCCAACCGACCATTTTTATAGGTTTCAACTATTTGCTTCTTACCATTTTTATAATATCTTTCGCTAATACCGTTTTTTTCATCATTAAAATAATCTACTTTGTTGGCAATTTTCTTGTCCGGATAATAAGCGTGAGCGGTTCCGCTTTTTTTATTGTTTTTATAAGGAATTTCAATGACGCTGCCGTCTTCTTTATATTGTTTGGAAACACCATCTTTTTTTCCGTCAACATAATTAATTTCTTCTATCAGATACTTATCATTATATTTTTTTGTTACGCCTGTTAATTTGCCGGCAATATAATTATTTTCTTCCCGCAGAATATTATCGGAAATGATATGTTCAATCCCGTCTTTTTGCCCGTTTTTATAGTGTTCAATTTTGGTGCGGTTACCATTTTCAGCAAAATAAGTAATTTCGCCGTCAAGCACTCCGTTTAGATAATTGTTTCGCTGTTTAGGCTGTCCGTTTTCATAAAAAATAATTTCTTCGCCATTTAAAACGTCGTCTTTATACGTTTTCTTATATTCGGGATTACCATTTTCATAAAAGGATATTTCTTCGCCGTTTTTTTGCCCTTTGCGATAAGTAATTTCAAGTTCCAACTTGCCGTCTTCATAATTGGAGGTAGCTACACCGTTTCGCAAACCGTCGCGATAAAAATAAGTAATTTTTCGCCCTTCGCCATCGCTTATTTTCACCGCTCCCGAAAACAAATCACCGCTTTTCAGATATACGGTTTCTAAATTATTTTCGGTGGTAAACCGCAAATCTTCTGCATTTGTCAAGGCAACTGATTTATTTGAAACCACTTCGGCAAAAACCGGATAAATTTTTATAAAACAAAGTGAAAACAGCAACGCATATTTCATAAGAACACTCCATACAAATAATTTTATAAAAAAATATCACGCCGCTGCCGAAAAATCAATCTCAAAGAGAAATAATAAAAAACTTTTAGCCCTTATACGGAAAAATGTTTCTTTATTTAAATTACGGCAAACTAAAAAGTGGCGCACCGATAGCACGTCACTTAACACGTCACTTTTGTCATAAATTTAATTTAGCTTAAAATTTCGATGCTTCCGGCGGCAATTCGTCCCCTATCATCATAAAGTTCATAACCGACCTTTTGCCCTTCATACAAGCGGCGAATACCTTTTTCCTCTAACTTTGTAATATGAACAAACACATCTTTTCCCCCAATCGAAGGCTGAATAAAACCATAACCTTTGCGGGTATTAAACCATTTTACAGTTCCTGTAGACATAATTACTCCTCATTTCGTTCTATTAAATTATCGTAAAGTTTTCTTTACCGGAATGGTATGTAACCATTAATCTGCAACATTCAAGAGGATTACAATAAATTTAGGGCAAAAAATTAATATTTTTTTCCAAATATTCAATTTTCTCTTTCAAAAAAGCTAAATCTTCTGTATTGCGCTTAGCGGTAGCGGCATATTGTTTTAGAACGGTAATAATTGCCTCGGTGTACTTACTCTCATTTTCCGCAATGCGCTGCAAATAGAAAACCGCCGCCTTGAAAACCTCGGATTTTTCAGAAAACAATTGACGCGCGACATCAATATATGGCGGATAATCTTGAATTTTAACGGAATTTTTGCGAGCCTCGAGATAATTTTTCTGCAACTCATCAGCTTCTTGCGCCGAAATATGCTTAGGCGCATCAGTTGTATTACCAATAATAATGTTCCATATATTTTGCAAAAAAGGCTTTTTAAACATTTGTATTCTCCTTGCAGATAATTTAACATAGATTTTTCAAATGTGAAGTTTTTTATAAAAATATTTGACAAATCTAAAATTCGGGCTTAATAATGTGCTTGTTGCAAATATAAATGCTTCATCGTCTAATGGTAGGACAGCGGATTCTGACTCCGTCAATCTTGGTTCGAGTCCAGGTGAAGCAGCCAATGTTATAGCCTTGAAAAATCAAGGCTTTTTTTGTTTTTAAATAGGTAACTGTTCGGAAATTCCGAACAGTTCAAAATAATTGACCATAAAAAGAAAAACATCATCACATTCAAGGGATTGGATGCCGTGCGTCAATACGCTGCACTTTTAGAAACGACGCGTGCAGAGTAATACACGAGTGAGAAAAGCGCAAGTAACACCGGACAGACAAACCCGATAATTTGAGCCACGCGTCTAACGCGGGGTTTTCTTTATACAAAAAAACTATCCGGCAGATTTGAAACCGCCGGACAGTTAATATTTATTTTTTATCGATTAATCTTTCACATAACCTCCTTTGAGAAGATTTAATTAACTATTTCTATTTTAGATTATTTAACACAATCACCATTATAACCAGGATGTGAGCAGTTAACAGAAGTGTCAATAACACCTATGAAATACGTTACGCCCCCCTTAAATTCATATGATTGAGTATTATACTCATAGTAATTAATCAAAACTTTACATTTTCCATTAGTAGTGCCAAATAGACCTTCTCTTAATGTTCCAGTCATTGTATAATTATTTTGTTCCAAATCCTGTTCATTTCCATAATTTTGTGGATCAAAATAGGCTGCAGAATCGTCACTTCCTTCCATTTCCAGTCTATTTATATAAAATCCCTTACAATACGGAACACGTTCATCTCTTCGTCCAAAAAATTCGGTTGTTTTCATTGTATATGAACCGGCAGGAATTTCTATTTCTCCAGCACTATTTTGCAATGTATATTGCCTTTGTGTATTATTCGTTGCCTTAAATATGAGTTTACCATATTCTATGCATTCAACATCGTCATCAACACGTCCACAATGATCATCTCGCCAATCGGCACTTATTCTGAACACATCAGGTCTATAGCAATTCCCCTCCTTGGTACAATTTGCAGGACCATTCAATCCAAAATGTTCACAAGCATCTTCCGTTGCAAACAAACCTTGTTTTTCATCACATTCTGCTTCTGTTGGTTTATAGCATCCAAATCCACTTTCAAAGTCACATTTTCCTGATGAAGCACTTGCTTCGCAATCACCTTTACTGTTATACATACCAATTTTGTTACAATTTATAAACCAACAATTTGAATCTTCGTCAACTTGTTCACAAGGTTGCGAGTTACACTCATAACATTGATCTTGATACGTATCATAGCAAGCATCTTCTGTCTCGTAATAATACGTATTACCCTGCGTATCGCATTTACCTACCCAACATTGTGTTGAGCTATTTTGATTGCATATAGTATCAGGATGATTTGTTTCACAATCACTTTTTGAGGTATATTCGCCTTTTATTCTATCACAGGTATATTGATTATCTACGCAAATGTAGCATTGTTTACCATTGAGGTCTCTAGCCAAAACACCGTCTTTGTAGGCCTCTGTTCGTGTTTGATTGGCACTGCAACTAGGGTTATTGCTAGATGAGGCGACTATTGCCGAGCACTCCTTTCCTACCGGTGCGTCGCTACAAATATAGCATTGTTTGTCATTGAGGTCTTTAACCAAAACGCCGTCTTTGTAGGCCGGTTGCGATGTTTGGTCATCACGGCAACTGGTGCTGGAGGAGGCAACTATCTCTGAACACTCTTTTCCTTTTGACTTGCAGTAATAATATGTACCGGTTTTATCCTTACAAGAAGTACAGGTATACTCATCACCCGAAAGGTCTGTTTTGCTGTCGTAAATAGCTCGATTACACAAGGTTGGACATTGTCCCAAATAATAGCAGCCACTCTCGCTGTCATAATTGCAGCACTGAGTGTTATTTGGCTTAGCTGCCGTATCTTCGCAATCTTTCTTAGAAAGTTTACAGGTAATTTCTTTACAAGTTACATTTACTCCACCATTGTTATAAGTTCTTCCATCATCACATTTTTGATAGACTGAAAGATTACTTGGACAGGTGAAATATTGACAGGGAACTTCAACTTTGTCAGCACCAACAAGGCCGCCTTCACCGCAACCCGAGTCTGGCAAAAAGCAAGCTCGCGCCGACGCATCAGATATTGCCGCAACGCTCAAAATCAGGGCCAACATCAAGCCTTTTATATTGTTTTTTGATGTTTTCATCTCTTGTCTCCTCCTTTATTTCAAGGCTTTTTATGTCCCCAAATGGTCGTTTTTCACACATAAAAATCCCTTTGCAATTATGGTAACCGATTTTTCGCTAATATGCAATAAATATTTAAGTTTTCGGCATTTTCTTCACATTTTTGTAACAAAATAAATTTTTTTTTTAAGTGTATAAAAAAATAAAAAAACCATTATTTTCACACATTTTGAAGTGAAAAATTTTATATAATCAAATGGTTGTATTTTTTATTGGTCGGAGTGACTGAATTGGCTTCGCCGCTGCCTCCTCGTTCGGCTACTGCCTCACCGGCGTCCTAAAGTCCGCCTCTCGTCCTGGTCGATCAGCTTTCTCGCTGATTCTCATTCTCACTCCAATGCCAAAAAAAGCCCGCATTTCTGCGAGCTTTTTATTGGTCGGAGTGACTGAATTGGCTTCGCCGCTGCCTCCTCGTTCGGCTACCGCCTCACCGGCGTCCTAAAGTCCGCCTCTCGTCCTGGTCGATCAGCTTTCTCGCTGATTCTCATTCTCACTCCAATG
>CAKQLF010000007.1 GCA_934254585.1 uncultured Alphaproteobacteria bacterium
GCGCGATTTTTAATGATGGAAATGGCACAATCGGTGATATAACCGGAGATTTTATCGGTAACTATGTTTCTTCTTCTTCTTCTTATGTCTATGGGGGAGCAGTTTATAATCATGGAAGAATCGGTGACATAACCGGAGATTTTATCGGTAACTATGTTTCTTCTTCTTCTTCTTATGTCTATGGTGGCGCGATTTATATTTATAATTATAGTACAATCCGTAATATAACCGGAGATTTTATTGGTAACTATGCTTCTTCTTCCTCCTCAGATGCCAAAGGCGGAGCGATTTATAATAAAGGAACAATAACCATCGCCGGTGCCAGCACTTTTACAGATAATTATGTTGAGCCTAAAGGTGGAGTTAAGACTTCTAACGCCATTCATAATGAAGGAACCATTAATTTTGATGGAACCAATATAGTCGTTAATGACGCTGTAACCGGTAATAATGGCACCATAAATATAGAAAGCTCAAGTAATGGTATGACCACTTTTAATAATACCGTTTCCGGTAATAAAGTTAACTTAAAGCAGGGAACTTTAAAGCTAGGGCATTATGAGTCAACACTGCTTGGCAAAAAATTTGTTGGTACTTTAGGCGAGGGAGTTGATTTTAATGTAACCGGCGGAAAGCTGACCACGCAAGATGGAGCAACTAAAGACCATAACTTAGGCAATTTGAAACTGAGTGCAAATTTGAACACCTCAATAGATGTGAATTTGAACGCTAAAACCGGCGACCAATTAATCGGCACGAGTGCGACATCTACTGATGGCAGTAAGATTTTGATTGACAACATCAAAGTTTTAGCCGACGGCACAAATCATATTGTCAAAATTCAAGTGGCTAACGAGAAACTTAAAGATGTTATGGATTTGGCAAATGATGTTAAGGTTGTGATGAATCCGTCTGATACCAACAACTATTTTGTTGTTTATGAAAAAAACGCTACTTCCGGCAATTTGAAGTTTGGTAATGTTAAGGCTTTGGAAACCGCTGTGCAGTTTGCAGACGCCAATAAAGCGTTTGCGACGGGTTCGGATAGCGTTGTCGATACGGATTTGGGCGCGCTGACCGGCGCAAGCTTGTCTATCAGCGGTAATGGCCACACGATTGACGGCAACAATAAAAAAGGTATGACGATTGCCGACGGCCAGAGCGTGACCCTGAATGATGTGACGATTAAAGGCTTTGACGGCGCGTTTGCCGAAAATAACGGAACAATGAACATTGCCGCCGGTGAGGGCAGTGAGCTGAATTTGAACAGCGGAATCAGCGGTTCCGGCGACATCAACGCCGACGGCGATGGCAAGCTGAACATCAACAGCGCAATTTCAGCCAATAAAATGACGGTTTCGGGCGGAGAGTTGAATTTGAAGAACGGCACCGAGTTGTCAAATGTCGAAAACTTTGTTGCCAACGGCGGTGTTTTGAATGTTGGTGATCAGACTGTCAATTTGAAAAATGCAGAGTTCAACAACGGCTCGACTTTGGCTGTCAATGTAAAAAGCGATGTCAATGGTTTGCTCAAGGCCGAAAATCTGACTATAAACGGTGGCAATTTGAAAGCCACTTTAGGTCAAGGTATTGTCGAAAAAGGTTCTAAGACAGTGACTTTGCTCGAAAGCGACAACCCATTTACTAACAACTTTACCGACGTGATGGAAAACAATATGTATGTTTTTGAAAAGGCGGAAAAAGCCGGCGATTACATTGTAAGTTTGACAAAAACAGCCGAAGATGTCAGCCAAGAAAACGGCGGTACGCAAAACAACGCCAATGCGGCAAAAGGTTGGGTTGACGGCTCTAAGTTTGAACAGGGTTCGGTTAGTGCCGATGTTGCCGACAAGCTTGCCGATTTGGCGCAAAACGACGGCAAAAGCTTTAATGATGCTTTGACGGCATTGGCACCGGGCGACAACTCTGAAGTTCGCACCAACTCGGTTAATAACAACACCGAAATGTTTAGAGCCGTGGTGACGCATTTGGACGAGGATACCAGAAATAAACAATATGGTTTGTCCTCGGGTGATGTGGTTGACGGCGTGAGCGTGTGGGCCAAAGCGTTTGGCAACCACGCCAAAGTTGACGACACGGCCAAGGCTTATGGTTTCAAATCCGACGGCTATGGCGCGACATTGGGCATAGAAAAACAATTGGATGACGCGTTCAAAGTCGGTTTGGGTTATAGCTATTTTTATAACGATATTTCGGGCTTTATGCGCGATAGCGATGTTAACACGCACACCGGTTTTGTTTATGGCGAATATCGTCCAAACAATTGGTATACCAACGCAATTGTTTCGTATGGCTACTCCGAATATAATGAAACGAAGCACGTTGCCGGCAGTAAATATAAGGCGGAATACAACGTTGATAACATCGGCGCGCAGGTTATGACCGGCTATAACGCCAACGTTGCGAAAGTAGACGTGACACCGGAAACCGGTTTGCGCTATAACAATATTCATCGTGATGATTATGTAGATGGCGCGGGGCAGGCGGTTAAGGCCGAAACAATGGACGTTATGACCGCTGTTGCCGGCGTAAAAGTTGGTAAAGATTTGGTCAGCTGCTTTGGCTTGAATGAGTTTTATTGGCGTCCGGAAGCCCGTTTGGCGGCAACATACGATTTGATTTCGGATAGAGAAAATTCAGTCGTAAGTTTGGCTAATGGCTCGGGCTATGTGGTGGAAGGACAGCGTTTGAACCGCTTTGGTATTGAAGCCGGAGTAGGCGTGACGTTCTATCTGACGCCGGATGTTGAAAGCAGTATCGGTTACGAGGGTAAATTCCGTAAGGATTTCCAAGACCATACCGGCTATGTCAGTGCCAAATACAAGTTCTGAATGTGACGATGAACAACAAAAAATCTCCGGTTTTACAATCGGAGATTTTTTTTGCTGTGTTCAGAGGTTAGATTTTATTCACATCTATACACTTTTTTGTCGGATTATAAGAAATGGCTAGTTTACCGCGGCAAAGCAACTGCGCGTCTTGACCAAAAACTTCATATCTCCAACCGCTTAAAGTGTTGGTGCTGTGCGGCTGATTCAAAATAATAAAACGCAAGTCGTTGTCCGAGGCAATCAAACGTGCAGAAACACCGTGTTCCTGACTTTTAATTTTTAGCAGCATACGCAACATTTCAAACAGGCTTTGCTCGTGATTTGGCAACAAAACATCACTTTTGCGGTCTTTTCGGCAAATATCAGGTGAAACCGGATTTTGTCGAGCCATTTGCAAAGCATCTAAAATTTCTTGTCCCAATTTACCTTTGGCAATTTCCGGTTTAAGGTTGCGAACTTGCTTTAAATCTTCCTGTGTTTTAGGAAAAGAACTGGCCAAATTTAACAGTACATCGTCTTTAAGAATTCCCGAACGCGGTGTGTTGTGTTTTTGGGCGCGCTCTTCCCGCCATTGAGCCAAATATTTTAACGCCGAAAGAAAGTGCTGAGTGTGCACGTTGTGTCGTATGCGTTGCCAAGCGTTTTCCGGTGCAATGTGATAGCAGTTTTTATCACACAGTGCGTCAGTTTCTTCTTTTATCCAATCCAAACGGTTATCTTGTTGCATTTTGTTTTTTAAAAACTTGTAGCAGTCTATCAAATAAGTTACATCGTGCAAAGCATAACCGAGCTGATTTTCATCAAGAGGGCGAATACTCCAGTCCGTAAGACGGCAAGATTTATCGAGCTCCACACCGGTGATTGCGTGCACCAAATTGCCATAACCGATATTTTCGGGAAAACCACAGACCATCGCGGCAATTTGCGTGTCAAATACATTTTGGGGAATTCGTCCGGTCAGATTGTAAAAAATTTCAATATCTTGACGTCCGGCGTGAAAAACTTTTACAATATTCGGATTGTCCAATATGCTGAAAAACGGAGATAAATCCAAATTTTCGGCCAAAGGGTCAACAATGGCGGCATCTCCGTCATAGCCGATTTGCAATAAGCACAGCTTAGGATAATATGTTTTCTCACGAATAAATTCCGAATCAACAGTAATAAAATTTTGAGTGCCCAAAACATTGCAAAATTGTTGCAATTTTTCAGTTGTATCAATTAAAAGCATAATAAAATCTCCATAATATTCAAAATAACGCGGATTATTTAAGATTTTTTTAATTTGTGATTGATTTTCTTTAAATTTGGCTCTAGAACAAATAAAGTTACAATTTTATAAGAGGATATAATGAACGAATATCGGACGCATACTTGCGGACAGCTTAGAGCCGCAGATGTCGGGCAACACGTTAAATTGGCCGGCTGGATTCATCGTAAGCGTAATCTGGGAAACTTGTGCTTTGTCGATTTGCGCGATCACTATGGTATAACTCAATGTGTTTTTGACAGCTCGTCGGATTTATTTGCCAAAATCAAAGATATTAGAGTTGAAAGCGTGGTCGGAATAGATGGTGAAGTGGTGGCGCGTGAAAGCGTTAATAAAAATATGCCGACCGGTGATATAGAAATCAAAGTTTCAGCGGTTGAAATTTATTCCGAAGCTGATGTTTTGCCGATTCAGGTTTTTGGTGAAGGTGATGAACCGGAAGAAATGCGTCTGAAATATCGTTTTTTGGATTTGCGCCGCGAACGTATTCACAATAATATTTTGTTGCGTTGCAAAGTGATTGCCGAAATGCGCCGTTTGATGACCGAACAAGGATTTACCGAATATCAAACCCCGATTTTAACCGCGTCTTCTCCGGAAGGTGCTCGTGACTTTTTGGTGCCGTCGCGCTTGAATCCCGGAAAGTTTTATGCTTTGCCGCAAGCTCCGCAACAATTTAAGCAATTGCTGATGGTTTCCGGCTTTGACCGCTATTTCCAAATTGCTCCGTGCTTTCGTGATGAAGACCCGCGCGCCGACCGTTCTCCGGGAGAATTTTATCAGTTAGATATGGAAATGTCTTTTGTAACACAAGAAGACGTGTTTAAGGTTATTGAAAACACAATGGGCGGAATTTTTAACAAATTCGCCAACGGTCGCACGGTGACGCAAACTCCGTTTCCGAGAATTGCTTTCCGCGAGGCTATGCTGAAATATGGTAGTGATAAGCCGGATTTGCGCAACCCGCTGTTTATTGTTGATGCTACGCCGTTTTTCAATAATTCCGGTTTCAGCGTTTATGATGGCAAAGTCGCCAATGGTGAACAGATTCGCGCCATTAAAGCTCCGGCAGCCGGCAATAAACCGCGCTCATTCTTCGATAAGTTAGATGGTTATGCCAAAGAAGAAGGTTTTGGTGGAATGGCTTATGTGGCTTTGTCTGATAATGGTGCCAAAGGTATTGCCAAATATTTTTCTGAAGAAAAAATGGCTGAGTTGAAAGCCCTGTTTGACGTTAAAGATGGTGACGCCGTTTTGTTTATGGGCGGTTCAGCCAAAACAATCAATAAATTTGCCGGCAAAGTTCGTAATAAATTGGGTGAGGAACTTGATTTGTTTGAAAAAGACACATTTAAATTATGTTGGGTGGTTGATTTTCCGTTTTATGAAGAAAATGAAGAAACCGGAGCTATCGAATTTTCTCACAATCCGTTTTCTATGCCGCAAGGCGGTTTGGACGCATTGAACAATAAAAATCCGCTTGATATTTTGGCATATCAATACGATTTGGTTTGCAACGGTGTGGAACTGGCTTCCGGTGCGGTTCGCAACCACGTTCCGGAAATTATGTATCGAGCCTTTGAAATTGCCGGCTATGATCGTAGCGTTGTCGATAATAAATTTGGTGGAATGATTAACGCGTTTAAATATGGTGCGCCGCCGCACGCCGGTTGCGCCCCTGGTATTGACCGCACGGTTATGTTGCTGTTAGATGAGCCGATTATTCGCGATGTGATTTTGTTCCCGCTTAACGGAAAAGCACAAGATTTGATGATGCAGGCTCCGAATACGGTGACCGAGCAACAGCTAAAGGATTTGCATATAGAAATAAAATTATAAAAAAACAGTAAGGCTCTGTCAAAAAAAGACGGAGCCTTTATTAAAATGCTTGCAAAGGCAATAAATTTAGTTAAACTAAAACTATTGAACTTAGGGGAGTGTTAAAATAATGAAAAAATATTTATTGATGACTTGCGCAATTTTGTTGGCGGTTCCGGCGTACGCCGATGTTAATGAATTGTTGGATAAAGTGAAAAATAAAGATGTGTCGGCGGTTGAAACTTTGCTGAGTAAGGGTGAAAATATTAACGCCGCAAATGAGCAGGGAAATACGGCTCTGCATTATGCCGTGGCTACTGGAAATGTCCGGATGGTGGAACTTTTGCTCGCACACGATGCAGATATGAATATTAAAAATAATAAGGGCTGGACTCCATTGGGTATTGCTGAAAAGAAAAACGTCGGTTCCGTATACGATGTTCTGAAAAATAAGAAAGCGGCCGATGAAGCAAAAGTGAAAAAAGAGGCCGAAATTAAAGCAAAATTAGAGGCGGAAAAATTAGAGGCGGAAAAAGCTAAAATTGCAGCCGAGGCCAAGATTAAAGCGGAAATTGAAGCTCGAAAAACAGCGGAAAAAGCTCGCGCGAAAACCGAAATAAAAGCAAAACAGGAAGCTTTAGCCGCAGAACAGAAAAGTGAAAAACTTACTGCCCAAAAACAACCGGTGTCAAAAGACGTAAAACAAACCACAGTCAAAGAAAAAGCTGTTGTAAGCAACGTGAAGAAAAATGTTGTCAAAAAACAACCGGCAAGCAAAAAAATTCCGTTACAGAAAAATACTTCGAAAAAAATTGCTAAACAGGTGTTTAAGGCTTCTCCGTTAGCGGCAAAAGTTAATCAAGGCGAGGAAGAAATTGTTTATTGTCTGCAATATTTAGGTTTGCAAGGCGAGCAAAAAAATATGCTTACCGCGGCCGAGTATTATGCCGCTGAAAATGGCGTAAACAAGACGCGTTATGAACTGGCGGCGGCAGAGGCTAAGCATTATTATGAAAATGCTTCGGCAGAAGATATTAAAAGCCGCGCCGATACATGCGGCAAATATATAACGCCGAAACAAGCCGATAAACAAAATAAAATTATCCGCAGTATTAATCGTACTATCGGTTTATAAGATTAAAACACTTGTGCGAAAATAGTGGTTCTTGTTAAAGAATCACTATTTTTGTAGGCAGAAAGTGCAAGGACCATCGTTAATCAAAGCCACTTTCATATCGGCCTGAAAAATTCCGGTTTTTAACGATAATCCATAAGTTTGCAATTGTTGCACCAGATATTCATATAAATATTTTGCCTCATCGGGGCGGGCGGCTGTTTCAAACCCCGGGCGGTTACCTCGGCTTAAATCGGCGGCTAATGTAAATTGTGAAACCGCCAAAATTTCTCCTTTTACATCTTGAATGGAAAGATTCATTTTGTTATTTTCATCTTCAAAAATGCGCAAATTAGCAATTTTTCGAGCCAAAAAATCAGCTTGTTCCGTAGTGTCATTTTTTTCTATTCCGATAAACAGCAAAAATCCTTTAGCAATTTCCGAAACTTTTTGATTGTTTACACTAACCGAAGCACTTAGAACTTTTTGTACTAAAATTTTCATATTTTTATTCCTAATAAAACAGGTAAGACAAAATGACCGCCGCCAACACGCCTATAAAATCTGCAAACAAGGCACAAGGCAAGGCCGCGCCGGTTTTAGATATTTTCACCGCGCCAAAATACAAAGCGACCACATAAAAAGTTGTTTCGGTAGAACCTTGAATAACAGCCGATACAAAAGCCGGAAAGCTATCGGCACCATAATTTTGCATTGTTTCAATCATTAAGGCGCGGGCACCGTTTCCGGAAAGCGGTTTCATTAAAGCCGTTGGTAAAGCGGCAATAAATTCGGTATCGCAACCCAAAAAATTAAAGCCTTTTTCAAAAATCCAAACAATGGCATCTAACACGCCGGAATAGCGCGTAACGGCAATTGCCGTCAACATAGCCACTAAATAGGGAATGATTTGCACGGCAATCTGAAAACCTTCTTTGGCACCGGAGATAAATGTTTCATATAAATTGAGTTTTTTAATTGCTCCGAATACCATAAAAAAAGTGATAACACTTAAAATAAGGGCATTACCGATTGTTTCGGAATAGGTAAGTCTTTGTTGTTGGTCAAGTTGTGAAAAGATATAGCCTATTAAACCAAGAAAAGCTGCAATTATGGCTAAATAAGTCAACATTTTGCGATTAAATACCTGAAGTTTTTGGCTCACAGCAACAGCAAGAAAACCAGCGAGGGTAGAGCAAAAAGTTGCCAACAAGATAGGTACAAAAACGGCTCCGGGGTTAAGCGAACCTTGAAGATGTCGATACATCAAAATTGAAATCGGCAAAATGGTTAAAGAAGATGCGTTTAACACAATAAACATTATTTGCGCCTTAGAGGCCGTGTCTTTTTTCGGATTGGTCATCTGAAGTTGTTCCATAGCTTTCAAGCCCATCGGGGTGGCAGCGTTATCAAGCCCGAGCATATTTGCGGCCATATTCATCACCATTGAGCCCACAGCCGGACTGTTTTCCGGTAAATCCGGCATAATTATTTTAAACAAAGGGCGCAACGCTTTGGCTAAAACTTCTGTAAATCCTGATTTTTCGGCAATTTTTAACAATCCGAGCCAAAGACAGAGCATACCGGTCAAATTCAAAGCAATCTGAAAAGCTCCGGTTGCCGCTTCAAACAGATGATTCACAAGCATTGTCCAAATTTGCGTGTTTCCCAAAAAACAGGCTTGGATAAAAGCGGCAATAAAGCTAATAATGAAAAATGAAGTCCAAATAATGTTTAACATCTGAAAATTCCTTTGTTTTTCTATATATTAGGCAGTTGTTAAATTTATGCAAATTAATTTGCGTAAATTTATGATTATTGTGAATAAGATATTGACAAAAAACACAAAATGTAATATATTCTAATCAGTTTCGGGAGGCTAATATGGCATTAAAAGACAAATTGAATAAAGTTAAAACAGTTGCAATGGGAGCAGTTTTGGCGGCAACAACGTTGAGTAGTTGCAATGGTGGTTCAAACTCTGAAAAAGAACCTGTTCAAGATATGCTTGCTCTAAAAGAAGTTGACGGAGTCGATATATTCGGAAACAAGTTGGTTTTGACTAAGGTAAATTTTCCTATATATAAAAGTGATGAAATGATTGATGATCATCGAAGCCTGTTATTTTGGGGATTAGAGCCTAACGAACAAGCAAAACGAAACTCAAAAGAAACCACCCATGCTGAAGAGTTCGTTTATCCTAATGGTGAAGTCGGCGGCTATGTAGAAGTTTATGATGATGGAGTTTTAAAAGCAAACAACAGTTTGGTTTTGATTGATGGCAAAATTCAAGTGATAGGTGACAAGGAACATTATGAGAAAAATTTGAATCGTCTAACTTCATTAATGTCTGCCGAACGTGACCGTAAAAAACGCGAAATATTGATGCAAATACGCGAGAGAAAAAGAGCGGAAATGAGACGATCTGCTGTTAAAAAATCTGAGCCGGAACAGTTAAAGGACTCAACTGCCATACAAAACGCAGCCGACAGTGTCGCTGATACTAATTTTGTAAAAGAGTTTTCTCATCAACCTGAAACCGTATATCACGAGAAAAAACAACCGATTGATTCGGTGTTGAATATGCTACATCATCAGGAACACGGGCGAAACTAAAAAAATCGGTGGAAAAAATAAAATATATTTTACTTTATAGGTAAGGTGATTTATTAATACATCAAACGCGGGGTTATAGCTCAGTTGGGAGAGCGACAGGTTCGCAATCTGTAGGTCAGGAGTTCGATCCTCCTTAGCTCCACCAATAAAACGAAAGACGGGGGTAGTCCCCGTTTTTTTAATTACAAGATATTGAAGCAAAACAGCGACTAATTTAGTGGTATAAAGTATATAAAATTTAAGCTTAATTGAATGTTGAAATTTTATAAGTTTTACTGATTTTTAAATACAAAACATCTTGACAAAAATAGGTAAAAATGTTTTTCTCTTAAACAGAGTTAAGTATAATTTTGTTTAATTTTTAAATTTTATTGTTATGTATGGTGGATTTATAACTTTACTTATGCTTGCCGGAATAGTTGTCATTATTGCTCTGGTCCCGCGACTGTCAAAGCCCTTATTGCTCAAAAATATGGGGAAATCGGAATTGATGAAGAAAAGTCGATATATTGATATTTATTTTCTGATTGTTTTCCAGTATTTTTTCATTCCAATCTGTTGTCTTGAATGGGAAAACAACGGCGGAATAGTTTTTGGAGCCGGTATCTTCTGTTTAGATGTGGTGGCTTTTTGGCTGTGTAAACATCACTATTTTTGCTATGTACTGTTGTTTGAACAGCGGGGAAGATGGAAAAAACAAAATAGAAAACGGTTGCAAAAATTATCAGAGCCGGAAATAACTAGTAACGATTGGTTGGATTGGTACTGCCATAGAGGCTTGTATTATGATAAATATTATAATCAAAAAGAGTTGGATTATCATTCTGAGGCTGTACCTTGTATGATGATGAGTGCCGGTATGTGTGTACTTCTCACGCTTGGTGTCTGCGGTGCTCTTATCGGATTTGACACTATTTTTGCCGGAGTCTATAAATTTTGGTGTTCTGTGCCGGAGCTCCTTTGGTATGGTCTGCACCATATTAAGGAATTGCCGCTGAATATCTGGTTTTATATTGCCGTTGCCGGATGTGCAATTTTGTTGATTTTAGTGCTTACGAGCATTTGTAACTATGTAAAAAAGGCTTTGAAAAAGTCTTGAATATTTAATAAAGAAAACAGACTCTGATTTTAGAGCCTGTTTTTTTGTGTCTACAAAACAATTTTTATTCCTAATCCCAATCCCTATCTTTGCCACAATTTTCCGGATCATAAACTCCGATGAGAGAATATGTTATATTAAATTCGCAGGTGTTTGATTCGCACGAGCAGGCCTTGGCCGCGACTTCCGGTGGCACCGGCAATCCAAACTCAGGAGTTGTGGTTCGAGCACACTTGCAAGCCATAAAAACCCAATCGTTGCTCCATCTTCCATCTAGAGAATCGATTTCATCTATACAATAATATGATTCCACAGGACCATCCATATTTTCAGCTACGATTCCAAAAAAGTATGGCGAAGAAAAATTCCAATTATGCGTGCTAAGAGCCACACAAGCTTCTTTTGATATACCTGTCACACGTATTTCAAAAAAATCAGGATCACCAAATATATAAGAAGATCCTCCTAATGGATTAATAAACATTGAATCATTTCTGCCTTGTTTGAGATTCGCTGGAATTATCCCCAGTGTTTTTAAATCATCAAGATTAAGATCGTCACCCATACTAAAATCAAAAGTTTTCTGATTGGCATAAAGTGTTAAGATATTCTGTGTTATTTCTTCTACCTGTTCAATCGTTTTATTAATTTTCCACTTTTCCATCGCCTTGGAATATCCGGCAATACCGCCGACACTCAAAACGCCGATGATGGCCAAAACGCCAAGCATTTCAATCATTGAACGGCCATAATCTCTCGCCCCCTGAGGGAGAGAGTGGCACGACAGTGCCGAGTGAGGGGTATTTATTAAATTGCAAACAGCTCTTAACCATCGTCCCAATCTACTGTCATTGCCGGACGTGACGCACTCCACCTTATTGTCATTGCCGGACGTGTTCCGGCAATCTAGATTCGCGGGTCTATGCCTGCGAATGACATTAAAAAAGTGCCGATTAATGCCCTTAAAAGAATGTTCTCTAATAACGTTAAATTGACGTAAGCCAATTCTGTTTTCTAATTTATACATATCTCTAATCCCGTTTAATTTGTTGCCTAAAACAAAACCCGCTATTCAAAAGCGGGCGGATGTTGAGAAACCGTAATACTATCAGAACGGCTCGGCTTATTCAGCCATATAGCCTTATTCAGCCGACATCCGTCCAGCGAACAGAAGTCGGCATAACAAATTTTAAGTCGTTTATGCTAAAGCGACTAATAGTATTAAAAGGGTTCTCACGCCCTGGACAGACTATTATCTATCTAATATGAGATTAAAAGAGTTTAGGCAAAATGTAAAGTAAAAAAATTGGTTAAGTGCTATTTAGCTTATGCTTAACCAATTTCCTATCAAATTTTGAATCAGGCTCTTCTTAAGTATGTCCCCATAATTTTGCGGCGGCCGAATTTTTCAAATTCAACTTCGCAAGTTTGCCCCTCAACATTGGTGATTTTACCATAACCAAAACTTTCGTGATATACTTTTGTGCCAACCAGACTGGACGCTTTACTGCTTTGATATGAATCATAATCGGCATAATCGTCGGGTTCATAATCATAGTCGGCTTGATAACTAGGTTTGGTTGAAAACTTTTGTTTGTTGCTATATTTGTTTCCGTATTTTTTGTATCCGCCGTTATAACCGCTGTTGTTGCCGTACGAATTGTATTCAGAACCGCCGCCGTTGTAGCAACTGCTGGTTTGGTTGACAATATCCAGTGTTGAAGTCGGAATTTCATTCAAAAAGCGGGACGGCATATTGTTTTGCCATTGACCATAAACACGGCGGCAATAAGTGGTGGTTATATAGAGTTTTTGCTTGGCGCGTGTAATGGCGACATAGGCCAGACGGCGTTCTTCTTCCAGTGAATTTGTGCCGCCTTCGTCAAGACTTTTTTGATGCGGAAACAAACCTTCTTCCCACCCCGGCAAAAAGACGATATTAAATTCCAAACCTTTGGCGGAGTGCAAGGTAATCAGCATAACTTTATTATTGTCAACGGCATTGTCGTTATCCATTACCAAGCTGACGTGTTCCAAAAATTCCGCCAAATTCGGATAGTTTTCGGTGTCGCCCATCACGCCGACAAGTTCTTTTAAGTTTTCAATACGTCCCGACGCGTCAGGAGAAGAATCGTTTTTCAGCATTTCCAAATAGCCGGACTCGTCTAAAACCTGTTCGGCTAAATCGTTTGGAGAAACAGCGTTGGCCACGCGTTGCCATTCGGCGAATTTTGCCATTAATTCGCTCAAATTTGCTTTGGCTTTACCGCTTAATCCACCATTTTCCAACAGAATATTAACTGCCGCAAACATCGAAGTATGATTATTGCGAGCGGTTTCTTGCAGTTTTTCGATGGTCTTAGCACCAATACCGCGCGCCGGTTTATTGATAATGCGCTCAAACGCTAAATCATCGCTTGGCTGTAAAATAACTCTAAAATAAGCTAATAAATCGCGAATTTCGGCGCGTTCATAGAATTTCGGCCCGCCGATAACCTGATATGGTATGGCTTCGCTGATAAATTTTTCTTCAAACTCTCGGGTTTGGAAAGCCGTGCGAACCAAAACCGCAAAATCGGAATAGGGATGTCCGCCACGGTGCAGACGCTCAATTTCCGCGGCAATCCACTTGGCTTCTTCTTCACCGCTGTAAATGCTTAAAACTTTGATTTTTTCATTGGCATTTTGGCTCGCCGGACTGTTTTCGGCCACGCGTAAAGTTTTGCCCAAGCGCGTTGAGTTGTGGGCTATAAGTGCCGAAGCGGCGTTCAAAATATTGGCCGTTGAACGATAGTTGCGTTCCAAACGAATAACTTTAGCGTCCTCAAAATCTTTTTGAAAACGCATAATGTTTTCAATTTCCGCACCGCGCCACGAATAAATGGATTGGTCGTCATCACCCACACAGCATAAATTGCGATATTTTTGCGAAAGCAGGCGTAAAAACAGATATTGCGTGACATTGGTGTCTTGATACTCGTCCACCATAATGTATTTAAATTTTTCTTGATATTTGCGCAAAATCTCGGCGTCCGACATTAAAATAGTGAGCGTATCCAATAGGATATCGCCAAAGTCAACGCAATTCAGCTCCACCAAACGAGCTTGATATTTTTTATAGACTTCCAGTAAAACATTGGAACGATAATCTTGCTCCGCTTTATCAATGGTTATGCCTTTATCTTTAAGGCGAGCGATTCTTTCCATCAGGCTCTGCGCCGGATATTTTTTTTCATCAATACCGGAGGCTTCACAAATTTGCTTAATCAAGCGTTTTTGGTCATCTTCGCCCAAAATCGTAAAATTGGAATGAAGTCCGACCACTTCGGCGTGAGCGCGCAAAATTTTGACGCAGATGCTGTGAAAAGTGCCAAGCCAAACGCTGTTTGCCATATCCCCAATAAGATTCTGCACACGTTCTTTCATTTCTTTGGCGGCGCGGTTGGTAAAGGTGACAACCAAACAATTCCAAGGTTGTGCTTTCTGCATTGTCAAAATATAGGCTAAACGGGTGGTCAAAACCTTGGTTTTTCCCGTGCCGGCACCCGAAAGCACCAACAACGGGCCTTCGGTTGTCTGCACAGCCTGTTTTTGCTCGGGATTAAGCTCGTCTAACCACGGCGCGGACGGGCGTAAGGCACTGATATTATCATAAAGTTGCGGCGCGCAGCTGCTGTCATCTAAATCAAATATGTCGCTCATTTTTGAAATCTTCTTGTTTTTAACAGTTTTAAAACTTATATATCGTAAATATAAGAGAAAAGAAAGTCTTTATTTAGACTTGCGTACAATTTTTTGAGAGGCGTAAAATGTCAGAAATCAGAGATAAAATCACCAATTTGAAACAATTTATGGAAAGCCGGATTTTAGGTCAGGAAGAACTTGTCCGCAAACTGATTATCACAATGTTGGCCGATGGTCACGCATTGGTTGAAGGTGCTCCGGGGTTGGCGAAAACTAAAGCCATAAAAACTTTGTCAGAATGTGTTGACGCGGCTTACCGCCGTATTCAGTTTACGCCGGATTTATTGCCGTCGGATATTACCGGCAGCGATATTTATGTGGCCTCAACCGGTCAGTTTGAATTTCGCAAAGGCCCGATTTTTGCCAATCTTATTTTGGCCGATGAAATTAACCGCGCGCCGGCCAAAGTGCAGTCGGCGTTGTTGGAAGCTATGGCCGAACGTCAGGTAAGCGTCGGCGGAAAGCAATATAAACTGCCGCAATTGTTTATGGTTATGGCCACGCAAAACCCGATTGAACACGAAGGAACCTATAATTTGCCGGAGGCCCAACTTGACAGATTTTTAATGTATATCAAAATCAATCAACCCGAAGCGGCAACCGAACGCAAAATTTTACAACTGGTGCGCAATGAAGAAAACGACACGCAAACCACAGCCGATAGCGTGGCGCAATTCAAATCTAAATTCGGCATCATTCAGGCGGAAGATGTTTTTGCCGCGCGTCAGGAAGCCTATAAAATTCATTGTAGCGACGCTGTTGAAGAATATTTAATTCAGCTGATTATGGCTACCCGTCATCCGGAAAAATATGATGAGTCCTTAAAAAATACAATAGCGTTTGGGGCAAGTCCTCGTGCGACCATTGCCTTGGATAAATGCGCCAAAATCAACGCTTGGCTTTCCGGCCGCGATTTTGTGACACCGGAAGATATTCACGCCGTTGTCTATGATGTTTTGCGTCACCGAATTATTTTGAGTTTTGAAGCGCAAGCCAGCGGTTTAACCAGCGACGATATTATTGCTCGTTTACTGAAAATTGTGCCTTTACCATAAAATTAAGGATTTGAAAAATGCTGTTTTTTAGAAAAAATGAAAAGCAGGAAGAAAAAAACGGATTAATGGTTACCGTTCCGGAACTTGTTGCGCAGCAGAAATATTTGCCGTATTTATCTCGCCGTCATAATTTTTTGACTTCAACACAGGCCGGAGATGTTAAATCGGCGTTTAAAGGACGGGGAATAGAACTTGAAGAGGTGCGAGCCTATAACTTTGGTGATGATATTCGAGACATTGACTGGCGGGTGACAGCGCGTAAATCTGAACCGTTTACCAAAGTGTATGCCGAAGAAAAAGACCGTGTAATCACTGTTGTTCTTGATTTATCGGCTTCAATGATTTTTGGCACGCGCAACGAGCTGAAATCGGTTACCGCCGCCAAAATAGCCGCTTTGCTCGGGTGGTTGTCCATACGCAACAAGGATAGATTTGGCATTGTGATATATGACGGAAAAAACGTTAGTTATTTTAAGCCGCAAAATAACTTAAACAATTTGATGGCTATATTTAACAAAATTTCCGAAGTTAGTCAAAATGCTTTATATAATAGTTTAAGCGGAAAGTTAGAAGACGCTCTTAAAGTATTGGAATATCAGCAAAAAGGACAGAGTGCTATTTTTATTGTCAGTGATTTTTATCATTTTGATAACGAGCAATTTAAAAATATTGCGGTATTAGCTAAGAACAATAAGATTTATTGTTTGAACATTTTTGACGTTCTTGAAGATATTGCTCCACCGAGCGGTGATTATAAAGCGGTTTATAACAATCAAGAATTGGTTTTCAACAGCACTCCGGAGAAATTTAAGTCTGAATATCAAAAATATTTTGCCCAAAATCGGGAAAATATTAGAAGAAATTGCCAAAAATTTTTATGCAAATATCTTGAAATTAGGACAGATGTGCCTATTTTCAAGCAGTTACAGCTTGTATAAAAAAACTTGACATAATATAGTTTATGTGCTAACACTTTTTGAAGTATTATTTTGTAAAACAAAGAGGTAAAAATGGTTAAATTAAACGAAAACAGTGCATATAAAAGAGGTCAGGAACTATTAGACGCCGGCCAATATGAAGAAGCTATCGAAAAATTTTCTGAAGTGATAGCTGAAAATCCGAGAGCCTGGAAAGCTATGAACAGCCAAGGGTTCGCATATCAGAAAATGAGTAAATATACCGACGCCGTGGAATGTTTTGATAAGGCTTTGGAAATTAACCCTAAATCAGTAGAAGTTTTAAACAATAAAGGTGTTACGCTGAGTATGCGCGGCCTTTATAAAGATGCTATTGTTTGTTTTGATGAAGCGTTTAACAATGACCGTACTTCTTTGGAAGCTTTAAACGGCAAAGCAATTGCCTTGCAGCACATGTTTTCTTATAAAGAAGCTTTAGATGTTTTGGAAGAAGCAATGAAAATTGACAGCAAACATCCGCAAACGCTGCTCAGCATTGCCGTTACTTTACAAAAATTAAAGCAATATGACCGTTCTATTTCATTTTTCAAAAAGGTTTTGTCCGGTGATAAATACAATACCAAAGCTTGGAACGGTATTGGTGTGACCTATCAATTGATGGGCGACAACGAGTCGGCTTTGAAATGTTTTACTAAAATTTTGAACATTAACAGTCAGGAATTGCAGGCTTGGATTAGCATTGGTTATGTATATCAAAAGATGTTTAAGTTTAAAGATGCCTTAAAATGCTACAAAAAAGCTCAGGCTATTGTTGGCGGACGTTATACGCATAAATTGTACGATGGTTTGGCTTCTTGTTTAACTAAACTTTCTGAATTTGATCAGGCTATTGAAGTTTATAAAATGATTTATCAAAGCGAAGAAGGCAAAAGAAAATGGGACGCTCAACGTTCTATCAAATTTGTCAATAAATTGAAACGTAAGCAAGCTGTTGGCCAATTACCGGATATTATGCCGAAAGAAGAGGGCGAGGGAGAAACAACCGAAGCAGCTTCCGCAGAATAATTTGTTAAAAAGCAATTGAAAAACCGCCTTTTAGAAATGAAGTTCAAAGAGGCGGTTTTTATTATGTCGAAAAACAGATTGATAATATTTTCAAATTCCAAAATATATTAGGCTAAGTTATGTTTCCAGGCTTGGCGATGCATATAGATATAATACGCTGAAATTGTTAGAAAAGTTAAAGTTTCCGATAGAGGCATAGCTAGCCAAATTCCCATAACGCCTAAAATTTTGGGTAAAAACACAAAGGCCGGAATCAAAAATATAAATCCGCGCAAAAAAGCAAAAAACGTTGCCGGCCTTACGAGTTCCAAACTCTGAAAATAGCCGATGACCGTGAGGTTTAGAATAAAACAGGTAAAACCGATTGACAAATATGGAAATCCCGCAACGGCCAATCTGGCGGCCGGATTGCTTTCAGGTAAAAATAATCCGACCAGAAACTGTGAAAAAACACTAAAGATAAATGTGGTTAAAACGCCAAATACCAACGCCGTAACCAAAGCAATTTTAACGGTTTCTCTCACGCGTTTTAAGTTGCCTAAGCCGAAATTATAGCTGATAATCGGTTGAGCCGATTGAGCTATTGCGTTTCCCATCATAAAAACAAACGGAGCGTAATAGCAGCCAACGCCAAACGCGCCTACGCCGTCATCTCCTAAATAAGTCATAAAAATATGATTACCGACAAACAGCAAAACGGCCATTGCGGCTTCTCCCAACATAGCCGACGAACCGATGCGGCTTTGTTTGAGAATACCTTTTGCAAACAGCGCAAAACCGCGCAATCCGATTTTAATAGGGTAAAGTCGCAGAGTTTTGGCCTTGTAGAGCAAGTATAAAAGAGCCAACACTCCGCCTATGATTGTAGACAAAGTTGAGGCAAACGCCGCCCCCATAATTCCCCAGCCCAACGGAAACATAAACAGCCAGTCTAAAAAAGTGTTGGCGGCGGCTTCTATAATTGTAATCCACATAGCGAGCTTGGGCGCGCCATCTAAACGAATGATAAACAGTCCCAACGAAGTCCACATCAAAAACACAAACGATGGCAGAAGCCAGAGAAGATAGGTTTTGACATATTCAAGCAAATAATCGGAAGAGCCGAGCAAATAAGCGGTTTTAACGGGAAATATAAACATCAGTGCAGAAAGAATTAGCGCGAAAATAGAAACGAATAATAAAGATTGTGAAACCGTGAAACGGGCTGATTTTATTTTGCCTTTTGCCATTGCCATTGAGGCAATAACCGAGCTGCCGATGCCGGACATCAAACCTATACCGGTAAAAACCATAAACAGCGGAGCGGTAATGTTTATGGCTGCAATTCCATCGCTACCAACGCTGTGTCCCACAAACATACCATCAATGGCGGTGATGGCGCACAGACTAATCATTCCCAGTAAAGTCGGAATAAAAATTTTTTGAAATAACGTCGAAATTTTTTCTGTTTCAAAGTTCATAAAATCACCATTAGTTGAAGTTGTTTAAAAGTAAAAAAGGCGGGTATAATAGTTAGTTTAGCCCAGTCAGTTTATTCTGCTTTTGTCCTCTGATGAGGAATATAAAACAATGTAAGGTTAAATAATCACTTGTCAAGTAATAAAGCCTATTAGGTTGATTTATTGCAAAAATATGACAAATATTGTCTATTTTTTTCTAAAATACTTGCAACCTTGTTTATTATTTGGTAGAATAAGGGTAATATATATTAGGTTTTATGTAGGAGTACGATTATGAGTGAAAAAAAAGGTCCTGGAGCCAAAATTAAACGTGTGGTATTGAAAAATGGGCAGATTGTTGTTACCGGTACTCGTAATCTGGAATATGAATTGGTTGTTTCACTCAATCACGAAACAGCTCAAAAAATTATGGAAGCGGCGGGGATAGATAAAAACAATCCAAACTATAAGGCATATTATGCTCAGGCAATGGCTGCGGCACACCATAGCCGACGTTTTAACGGCGATGAAGAGGCTATGATAAAATTATTTGCTAAAGAAATGCAAAAGCCTGATATGACACCGGATAAGCTTAAAAATTTTGAAAGAAATTATCGGAATTATGTTGTTGAACAACAACAAAAATATGCGACTGGCAGCACATTTGACAACAGAGATGAGAGCGCGCCTACTATAGATAAAAACATACGAGAAACAGTGCGTTCAGGTGTAGAACTACGCGAAAAGATTAATCCGACTTTTCCTGACATTATGTATGATGATGGGGTGCTGACCGATGTGGTTTTGGACTTATCTGACGAGGCAAGAGGAAACTCCGCCATAGGAATTATTAATGACACGGTAGAGAAGTATGATAAATACGGAATAAAGTTTGATGCTGAAAGTAACCAATTTCAAGTAAAAGGTAAACCTGTTAATGTACAAAAGTTCTATAGCAGCAAAAAAAATCAGATGGATAAATTTTTAGCCAATCTGGAAAAAGCCGGCGGATTTGATGCTTCGGATAAGGAACTTTTTGAGGTTATTGAAGCCGGAGATTATCAGAAATTTTTAGAATTAAAAAAACAACGAGGCGGTCAAGATAAACGCAATATGTTTTTGCGTAACGCTTTGAATGATGAAATTTTGTTTGACCGTTTTTGTGAAGAAGTCAAAGGTAAGGAACATTCTTTAGATAATGTAACCGAAACAGCAAAAATTCTGAGTGAAGATTACGGAAGTAAATCTGATATTATTAGTAAAGAATCTGAACGAGGAAAAATAACTTCTGCAACTACGGGAGATTTGAAAGCCGGTGAAATAGACCGAATTGTATTTTCAGCTAAACCATTTCAAGTGGCCAGCCAATCAACTTATCAAAATTGGAAAAGTTGTATGAATGCAGTTGGCTGTAATCACCGCTATGTAGATGATTCTATCGGACAGGGGTCTATTGTGGCCTATGGATATAATTCAAAAAATCCACAAAATAAAATATCTCGTTTATTGATACACCCTTGGATAAATGAAAAGGGCGAAACTCTATATGTGGTAAATGATAAAATATATGGTGAAAGCAATTCCGCATTTCAAAATGTTGTTGGTAATTTTACGGAAAGCCTAAATCAGGGAAAAGAAGGTGTATTTAGGTTTAACGCAAACGCTTTACCCTATACTAACGGTTTATATAATGATGACTTGGAAAAAAACACTATTTTAAGGGGGATAGAAGGTAGGGACCTCGATCTTAGCCATACAAAAAACTTAGAGTTATCTGATGTTGATTTGTCTCAAGTTAAGTCTGTTATTAAACTTCCTGAAAGTGTTAAACTGACCCAGGTTACATTAGGAGATAATGTAGACTTTAGTAATGTTAAAAACTTAGAGTTATTTGATGTTGATTTGTCTCAAGTTAAGTCGGTTAAACTTCCTGAAAGTGTTAGTCTAAATAATGTTATATTAGGAGATAATGTAGATTTTAGTAATGTTAAAGACTTAAAATTATCTAATTTTGAATTATCGCAAGCTAAGTTGGCTAAATTTCCGGAGAATGTTAAACTATATGGTGGCACATTAGGAGATGATGTAGACCTTAGTAATGTTAAAAACTTAGAGTTATTTGATGTTGACTTATCACAAGCTAAGTCGGTTAAACTTCCTGAAAGTGTTAAACTGACCCAGGTTACATTAGGAGATAATGTAGACTTTAGTAATGTTAAAAACTTAGAGTTATCTAATTTTGAATTATCGCAAGCTAAGTTGGCTAAATTTCCGGAGAGTGTTAAATTTAGATATGGTACTGAATTAGTTGGAGATTTGGACTTTAGTAATGTTAAAAACTTAGATTTATCCGGTGTTGACTTATCGCAAGCTAATATTGTCAAGTTTCCGGAAAGTATTAAATTAGGAAATAGTACTGAATTTAACGGCAATATAGATTTAAGTTCGGTTAAAAATATTGAAGTATCTGATTTAAGTGATATTGATAAATTTAATATATCCAGTGATGCCAACATAAAGTTAGGAAAAGAAGTCGAAATTCGCAAGAAGGAAGATTTAATTACTTTAAAGCGGTGTGATACCAGTGAAACAAAGGTGCTGTTCTTTGATGAAAAAATTTTATCCGAGGTAAAAGATGCAGGAATTGAATTTCCGGCAGACAAAATTCTTGGCTTTGAAAGAAATGGTGAGCCTTTCATTGTTTGTGACGAGAAAGGCCGTAGTGAGCTTATTAAAGATTTTTCAGCCGAAGAAATTAATGGAGTTAATTTTATTTCCCCTGAAGAATTCAGCCAAAAAGAAGGAGTAAAGTTTGAAAGCAAAACAGCGGAAACACAAGCCAAGTCACAAGAAGCTGATGTAAAACAACAAGAGCCAGAAGTTAAAACCCAAGAACCTGATTTAAAAACAACGGAGTTGAAAGAAACATTAAAGCAGCAAGCCGAGGGGAAAAGGGTAGATAATGGTAGTTCCAATCCGGACGAAGTAAAGGTAAAAGAGCCGAAAGCTAAAACTACCGGTAATGAAGATTCCTCGAAGCTGCACGAAACTCTAAAAGAACAAACAGAAGCCGCCAATCAGACAAAGAACGTTTCGGCGCAAACTCCACCGGCCAACGGCGATTTGCATAGCTCTTTGAAAAATCAAAAAGCCAACAGTGGTCTGGGTGGTAGAGTTTCCGCCATTAGCAATGGGCTTGACGATGCCTTGGAAAAAATCGGAAACAAGGTAAATGACAATGCGGTCGGTAGAACTATTGGCAAGATAGATAGTTGGCGTCCGCATAATAAAATTGCGGCCAAAGCTGTGGATAAAGTCGGAGTTGTGCCGGTTGCGGCAGTGGTTGCGAGCGGTGTTTCTGCTTATGAACAGTATAAATCCGGAGATAAAAAGGGTGCGGCCGCCACTATGGTTAAAGGTACTGCTCACGCCGTGGTGCAAGGTGTAGCCACCTCCGGTGGTATGAATTTGGCGGCAAAAGGTGTGGCCAAAGGCACGGAAAAAGTTGTAACCAAGGTCGTGGAGCGTAATCTGACTAAAAAAGCAGTTGAAAAAGTGGCTAGCAAAGCGATTGTAAAGGCCGGTGCTAAAGCTGCCGGAAAAGCGGCCGGTAAGGCTATTTTGAAGAAAGTTCCATTTGTTAGCTTGGCTGCAGGCGCATATTTTGCCTACGAACGCGCTAAAAACGGCGAATGGGGTAAAGCCGGATGCGAAATACTTTCAGGTGCTGCAGGGTGTGTTCCTTTTGTCGGTACTATTGCAAGTACGGCTATTGACTGCGGATTAGCAGTGGACGACACTAGACAGGCCATAAAAGAAACTAAAAAGCAACAAGCCGCCGAACAAGCTAAAAAAGAGCAAACTCAAAAACCTCAGCAAAACAAAGTTTCAGCTCAGCGATTGGCAGAATTGCGCAATACTAAACCCGGTCAGAGCCAAAAGAAACCGGCTCCGGCGAAAAAACAACAAAAACCGATTGAAAAAGGCGTATGGGATAAGTTTACGGACTTGTTCTCCAGATAATATAAATATCGGGCATAAAAACTTATGCCCGTTTTTATCATTCCGCTTCAACTTCGTGGTCGTCGATAGAATAGCCCGTGGCGCGAATGGTGCGAATGTAGTCCGCGCCAAATTCGTTTAAGGCTTTGCGCAGGCGGCGGATATGCACATCAACCGTCCGCATTTCAACATAGACACTGTTACCCCAAACTTCACGCAGTAAATCTTCACGCGAAAAAACGTGGCGCGGATTAGCGATTAAGAGTTTCAAAATTCTAAATTCAGTCGGTCCCAAACGCACATAATTTTCGCCGCGGAAAACTTTTTTCTCAATAGTATCCAAGCGAATATCTTGAAAAATATATTCTTTTTTGGTTAGCTGATTTGTAGTGCTGACACGGCGCAAATTGGTTTTTATGCGCGCCAAAAGTTCGGGAATGGAAAAAGGTTTGGTCACATAGTCGTCAGCACCGGCCGAAAGCCCGATAACCTTGTCTTCTTCCTGACTTTTTGCGGTTAGCATAATAATCGGAATATTTTTCAGTTCCGGATTGTTGCGGATAATTTTGCATAGTTCCAAGCCTGACATTTCCGGCAGCATCCAATCCAACAAAATCAGCGATGGCAAGTGTTTTTCCACAGCGGCTAACACCCGATTACCGTGGGCGACCGTAATGGTATCGTATCCGTTTTTTTCCAAGTTATATTTCAGCAAAAGGGCAATAGCCTGTTCATCTTCCACAATCATAATTGTCGCCATTATTTTTCTCCTGCCAGATGTAGTTGACGGATAACTTCAGCCGGATTATCGCTTTTAAATATGGCAGAACCCGCCACCAATACGTTTGCACCTTGTTTGGCACAAAGCTTTGCTGTTTCCGGATTAATTCCGCCGTCAACTTCAATTGATATGTTGCGATTATCGACAATTTTTTTAACCTCGGCTATTTTCGGCAGCATATTATGCATAAATTTTTGTCCGCCAAACCCCGGTTCAACCGTCATAATCAATATGTTGTCGATATCATCTGAAAACGGCCTCAAAACTTGCGCCGGAGTGTTTGGTTTTAGTGAAACACCGGCCTTTAATCCGGCAGATTTTATTTGCGTCAAAACCGAATGTAAATCTGTGCAAGCCTCGTAATGTACGGTTATCAAATCCGCGCCGCTTTTTAGAAATTGCGGCAAAAATTTTTCGGGATTTTCCACCATTAAATGGGCGTCAAAAAAAAGTTTGCTCAGTGGACGTAACTGTTTAATCAAATCTGCGCCAAAGCTTAAATTTGGCACAAAATGACCATCCATAATATCCAAATGCAACCAATCGGCTCCGTTTTTTTCAACGTTAGCCACTTCTTCGGCCAAGTGTCCGAAATTTGCCGCCAAAAGGCTTGGTGCCGCTAAAAGCATAGCTATCTCCTTATGTTTAACTATCTTTAAGATTAAACTTAAAAGATTAAATAGTCGTAAACGTTGATTCCGTTTCTTGAATGATTATATACTATTCAGTTCAAACAAAAAGGAGATAAAAAATGGGCGAAATGGCTAAAAAAATTGTAAAAATGGATTTAGATGAATTGCTAAAGGTTTTAAACGAGGCCTATTCTGAGGAGTGGTTGGCTTATTATCAATATTGGCTTGGGGCAAAATTGGCCTATGGTCCGGAACGTCCGAGCGTGGTGAAAGAGTTTGAAGAACACGCCGGTGAGGAGTTGAAACACGCAGATTGGTTGGCTAATCGAATTTTACAGCTTGGAGGCACTCCGGCAATAAGTCCGGAAGAGTGGGGGCGTTTGGCGCATTGTCGATATATGCCGCCTAAAGCAGCTGATGTACACTCTTTGGTTAAGGATAATTTAGCGGCAGAACGCTGTGCAATTGATCGCTATCAGCGTTTGTGCGATATGACCGAGGGCAAGGATTATGAAACTTTTCGCATTTCTCGTAAAATTTTGAAAGAAGAATTGGAGCACGAACAAGAAATGGAAGATTTTTTGGCGGATATGGGGTAGGTATATATTTCTCTGCTTATTTAATTTTTATGCAACAAAAACTAAAAGCCTTGGAAAATCCAAGGCTTTTCAATTGGTGGAGGTAAGCGGGTTCGAACCGCTGACCTCTTGCATGCCATGCAAGCGCTCTCCCAACTGAGCTATACCCCCATAAGACAGTGCTAATCAGCAAAACATAAACTTAATAACATAAAGATTTTGCTTTGTCAAATTTATTTTACGTTATTTTTAAACAAATATTAAAGTTGGTGAAAAGAGGCAAAATTAAGAATAATCATCAATCATATCGGTTGATTTGTTATATTCTTTTATGTAGTTATAAAGTGTTTTGCGGTTGCAATCCAATTGTTCGGCTATTTTACACTTTGGAACATTCTGATTCAAAAGAGAAATAATTTTTTCGTGGTGTTTGGCTAAAAACTGCCGATTGTTTTTACTTCCGTTTGGTCGGCCTAAGTGTTTGCCTTCGTGACGCATTCGGTTGAGAGCTTCTTTTGTTCGCTGAGAAATTAAATTACGCTCAATTTCTGCCGAAAGACCAAAAGCAAACGCCAACACCTTACTTTGAATATCTGTGCCTAAACGATAGTTATCTTTAATGGTCCAGACTTGCGCTTCTTTATCAAGACAAAAATGCAGAATACTCATAACCTGTAGAAGATTGCGCCCCAAACGGGAAAGTTCGGAAGCAATAAGCACGTCATTTTTCTGTAGTTCCTGTAAAAGATTGCCGAGTTTTCGTTTTTGTAAGTCTTTGGTTGAGCTGATTTTTTCCATTATCCACCTATCAATTTTTATTTTTTCTTTTTTGCAAAACTGCTCTATTTCAAACTGTTGATTTTTAGTTGTTTGCTTGTCAGTACTGACTCTGATATAACCATATATCATTTTTTCTCCTTTAATTTTAGATATGAGGCAGAAGATATACATTTTTATGGTGGAGAGAGGAAAGTTATTTGATACAAAATATTAGAGCTTTTTGCAAGCGATGCAGAACAAAAAGAAAGAGAAAGTGAAAAAAACTTGCAATTTGCTAGGAAAATATGTATAATCAACTTACATTAGCAAAAAACTAATGCGAGGTTTGAAATCCTCTTCCGGTTGCTTGGAATTTCCAAGCGTAAAACTATCTTTCTGCAGTGGCGGGAAGGTAGTAAAATAGCCTAATATACTACACTATTCCCGGAATAGATTTCAACTTCCTGCTACCTTTTTTTTAGGTAGCTTTTTTGATATATATTATATGGTGGAAGGGAAGTTATTATGCTAAAAATTAAGCAGGAAAAACTAAATGGGATGTCTTGTTGCAACATTATTCGCGAGCGTTTCTTAAATGTCATTTGCGGGCACAGACCCGCGAATCTAGATTGCCGGATCACGTCCGGCAATGACTATAGAGTGGTTCAATGTGGTCGTTCTATGATTGAAATGCTTGGCGTTCTGGCCATTATCGGTGTTTTATCGGTTGCCGGAATCGCCGGCTATTCCAAAGCAATGACCAAATGGAAAATCAACAAAACCATTGAACAAATAGAGCAAATTACCCAAAACACATTCACAGCTTTCGCTAACCAAAAGGAATTAGATTCTATGTCATCTTTTAATGACGAAGATAGCATAAACCTTATGAAATCTTTGGGCATAATTTCTGAAGATATGATTGATTATGATGATTATGGAGTAGGCATATTCCTTCCTTTCGGAAGAATGGATGTCAGTATCGGTTATCAATATATAATAGGCCATAACACTATTGACTTTGAATATGATAACATACCTCGTGAAGCTTGTATGGCTTTGGGTTCCTTAAATTGGGAAAACGGTTCAGCCGCCGTTATCGGTATTGGGCTCACTTCGGTAAGTCCAATTCCATCAGGACCTTCGGATTGTTTATACAATGATCCTATTGTAAATATAACAGATGGAAAAAGAATACTGTTTTGCAACCACGCTGACAAGAGTAGTGAAGAATATACTTCTTTTCCAATTCCTCCTGATATTGTGGCAAAATATTGCAACTGCTCCAATAATGAATGTGAGTTTAGTATTGCCTTTAAAGAGTTATAATTTTTTATTTTCACTAGCAAATAAAAGAAACAAGGCATAAAACGCGCTTGTGAAGTTTCATTAATTGCCTTACAGAAAACCACATATTTATTGGAAACTCTAATGTTTGCCCGACACAATATGTTATTATTTACCTGTAATCAGCAATTTTTTCGGTGTGGTTTTCATCTTAGCACCTGATTAGTCGTTTTATATTTGACTCTAAAAATTAATTGTGTATACTATGAAACAGCTATCGGGTTATTGTCGTTTTCGCAGCGGAAATAACCCGCCTGTTTTTTTAAACGTTTTTTTCAGACAACGAATAAACCGCTTTCAGTCCATCAACCGCCGCAGAGGTGATGCCGCCGGCATATCCCGCACCTTCGCCGCACGGAAAAATTCCGACAATATTGCTTTGCATCGCCGTGTTGCGAACAATGCGCACCGGAGACGAACTACGAGTTTCAACTCCAGTTAAAACAGCATCATAACTATCAAAACCACGCAACTTTTTCCCCATTTCCACGATTCCCAAGCGCAGAGAACAGGCTATTTCTTCCGGTAAAACAGCCGAGAGATTACCTAAAGCCACAGATGGCAAATATGAAGGTGTAACTTCACCGATTTTCGTTGAATTTTTTTGCCGTATAAAATCTCCGACCAATTGCGCCGGAGCTCGATATGTCCTGTCTCCGGCAATAAACGCGGCTTCTTCCAATCGTCGTTGAAAATACATTCCGGCCAATGGACTGTCACTTCCAAAATCTTTGGCGGAAACGCCAACCAATAAAGCGGAATTAGCATTTTCAGCAGCGCGGGCAAATTCACTCATTCCGTTGGTAACCACGCGGCCTGTTTCCGAAGCCGCCGCCACAACGGTTCCTCCCGGGCACATACAAAACGTGTATACCGAACGTCCGTTTGGCAAGTGTACGGCCATTTTGTAGTCGGCAGCACCCAAATAGGGACTGGAGGCCGCTTTGCCGTATTGCGCTTTATTAATAAGCTCTTGCCGATGTTCAATTCTCGCGCCGACTGAAAATTGTTTTTGTTCCATTTGCAAGCCGGATTTATACAACATTTCAAAGGTGTCGCGCGCACTGTGCCCAATTGCCAAGAACAGCTTGTTTGTCGCTAATTCATAGGTTTCTTGACTGTTGGTTACCTGGATAGCCTTTAGTTTGTCATTTTCAATAATCAGACCGGTTAGTTGACTGTTAAAACGATATTCACCGCCCAGAGATATAATTTTTTGCCGAATATTTTTCACAACCAAGCGTAATTTATCGGTGCCGATGTGGGGTTTGGCTAAATATAAAATTTCTTGCGGGGCACCGGCAAGTGCAAATTCCTCTAAAACTTTTGCCGTAAATTTATCTTTTTTTATACCGGTCATAAGTTTTCCGTCAGAAAAAGTGCCGGCACCGCCTTCGCCGAATTGGACGTTGGTATGCGGGTTTAACTTTCCGCCGTGCCAAAAGGCCGTCACCTCTTTTTGTCGCTGTTCAATCGCCGCGCCGCGCTCTAATATAATAGGTCGGAGTCCGGCTTCGGCTAAAGCCAAACCGGCAAACATTCCGGCCGGACCGCTACCGACCACAATCGGACGCAGACCGTCGCTTTTAATATTAAAAGTTAATTTTTCCACTTCCGGCAGCAGTTCAATGTCTTTATCGCGCACCATTGAAGCCGAATCACAATCCACGCTATATACAAAGTGCACATTGTTTTTGTTGCGGGCGTCGACAGATTTTTTTGAAACAGAAAAATTTTGAAGCTCAGTCTCTTTAATTCCCAATTTTTGTGCGGTTTTTTGTTTCAGTTGTTGCTCATTCGCGTTTAACGGCATTGAAATATTGTTTATGCGTAACATAATACACCCCTTTGTTAGTGGTATATTACATAAAAAACGCAAATTTGCAATTATTCTTTTTCGTTCTCGTCGTCATCATCGTTTTGCAGAATTGACCAAAGCGGTTTCCGATACATCCATAAATTTATAACCCCGAGAACTACCGACATCGAGCCAAAAATGTATAAAAGATAATACCAATTTAAATTATCAGCAGACATCATTACATCTTGATTGGTAACACGCAGAAAACCGATGGCGACGGCGGTTACTGAAAATGAAGCAATAAAAGCCAATGTCCATATTTTGTGCACTATGTTTTTTTTGACCATAGCGGCGGTAATTAAATAAATGAATAAAAGGGCTATAAGTAAATATAATTCCATAATTTTTCTCCTAAAACAAAAATAATAGGCAGATTGAGTGTTTTCAATAGTTGAGGATATTTTGCAAAAAAATAAAAAAAATGTTGACTAGAAGAAAAACATACGTTAAAAGGATTTTGTTATCACTTATGGAGCGTTGGCAGAGTGGTAATGCAGCGGATTGCTAATCCGTCATCCCCTTAAAAGGATGCATAGGTTCGAGTCCTATACGCTCCGCCAATAAAACCCCGTAGGGCTTATCCCTTCGGGGTTTTGTTGTGTGGAAAGGAGCGGGCTTGTATCTTTGGGGTTTTGTTGTGCGAAAAGGGGCGGGCTTGTATCTTTGGGGTTTTGTTGTGTGGAAAGGGGCGGGCTTGTATCTTTGGGGTTTTGTTGTGTGGAAAGGGGCGGGCTTGTATCTTTGGGGTTTTGTTGTGCGAAAAGGGACGGGCTCGAACCAAAAAATAAATTCAAATTAAAAAGAAATGACCATATCTTGAAGATTGCATTGACAGACTTGTTTTTTCTCTATACTATGAACAAAAATAGAACATAAGGACGAAAATGTCAAAAATAGCATTGGTGGATTGCGATAGTTTTTTTGTTTCGTGTGAACAGGCCGAAAACCAGTCTTTACGAGGCAAAGCGGTTTGCGTTGTTTCCGGCGAAAACGGGTGTGTGGTTTCTCGTTCGCGCGAGGCGAAAAAAGTTGGGGTAAAAATGGGCGAGCCTTATTTTATGGCAAAACAAAAATTTCCCGAAGTTTGTTACATAAACGCTAATCAACGGTGCTATAAAAGCTATTCCGACAAAGTTATGACCTGTTTGAAAGATTTTACTCCGGATGTTGAAATTTGTTCAATTGACGAGGCTTATCTCAATTTTCAGGGATTGGATAAATTATATAATTCAGATTTTGTGCAGTTGGCAATGCGAATCCGACAGAAAATTTGGCAAAAATGTCAAATTCCGGTTTCAATCGGCATAAGCAGTTCTAAATTATTGGCTAAATTGGCCAGTGATAAAGCAAAAAATAAAGGCGGAGTGTATGATATAGAAAAGGATAATTTATCGACAATTCTAAAGGAAACCTGTTTGGAAGATGTTTGCGGTTTTGGGCGTCAGCATACGGCAAAAATGAAAATGGCCGGAGTTTTTAGTTGTGAAGATTTTGTGGCGCAAACAGATAGCTGGGTGCGTAAAAATTTAGGAATTATCGGACTTAATTTGAAATATGAACTGTTAGGATTTGCCGTTAGCAAGGTTAATCCGTTGCCCGAACAACCGAAATCCATTCAAAGCACATCAATGCTGAGTAAATTTACTTCGGATATAGATGTTTTGAGAGCGTCGCTCAAGCATCATATTCACACGGCCGGCCAAAAGCTTCGCAAGGAAGATTGCTTTTGCCAAAGTGTGGGAATTATGTTGCGTAGCAAAGATTTTTTTGTGTATAGCGACTATGTTAAATTGCCACAGCCGACTAACAGCGAAAAAGAGCTTTTTAAGGCGGCTGTTGACTTGTTGCCGAAAGTGTTTCTGCCAAATCGACTATATCGCAGTAGTGGCGTGATGTTAGAACATTTGCTTAATCGAAAGGATTTTCAACCTGTGTTGTTTGCAGCTCCGGAATATAATGATGACAAAATTAGCCGTGTTTTAGATGAGTTGGAACAAAAATTTGGCAAAGATATTGTAAAAAACGGACTGTTTTAAGAAAAATAAACAAAACTTGACAAAATCGTTGAATTTTAAAAATAAATATGTTTTAATAAACAAAAGATGATTTTAAAAAGGAGTGCGGATATGGTAGATGTTGCAGAAAAAGATGGTGCAGAATTAACCCCAAAATCAGAAGATGCTGAAGCTTTGACCATTACTAATGTAGACGATATTCCACCATTAGAGCCGAAAACGTTTCGCTTAAATTTGTTAAAAGAATTGTTGAATAAACCTCAAAATACTCCGGAAGGCCAATGGTTGATGGATGAATTTTCTGCTTTGAATGTTGCCGAAAAGCTTAGCGACGGCCATATAATAGACGATGAAGATCCATTGTTTGATAAAATTTATCAAGACTATTTGGACGATTTAAGTTATACGATTAAAACAGATTCTTTTTCTTTAAATGCAGATAAAGTAAACTTAGCAATCCGTAAACTTCAAAATTTGGCGGCAATGAATATTTCTGAAGATTCTCAAATTGATAACAATAAGTTCGACAGTTTGATGTTCAATCGTTTTTCAGAAATTCCTCAACTGTATGAAACTTATGATGTGGTGACAGTAAATCGTGAAATATTTAATATGATAACCACAAATTCAAATTCGGTAAGCACGCAAATAGAAGTTGAAAATAAAGTATTGGCTTTGGAAGATTTCTATAATGATAAAGTGATTGATAACGAACAAATGGCTTATGGTTATCATAATATTGCTATTTTAATGGAAGGATTGTCCCGTCAGAAACGTGATGCTGCCGGCATAAGTACGGAACGTTTGGCTTCGTATGATTATATGAGCAAGGCGTTGCGTTTGACCGACGACCCTCAGTTGATAAAAATAGGGTATGAATATTTACCGTCAACTTTTAATAAAAAAATGCTTTTTGTTCGTGAAGCTTGCGATAGAGCTTTGGATAGAAATGACAATGACGAAATAACTTTATTTAAAGTTCATACTTTATATGGTAAAGCATCTGCCGCCACAATTAATTCAAATTATTTATCAAAGGCAGATGAAGGGCTTTATGCCGAAGCTTGCTATCATTACAAAGAAGCGTTTAATAATGCAAATACGCCGGAAAGAAAAATAAAAACTTTGCGCAGTTTGGCAAAATTGCAAAAAGATATTGAACCGGAAAAATATTTGGAAACGCGTGTCAAAATTGCCGAAGAGTTTTTGAGCGGAAAATCAAAAGTTCGTGAACTTGTGCGTTTGGCCGGTGAGGCTTCTGAAACAGAAACTAAACAAGCTTTGTTGGAAAGTGCGGCTAATGAGCTGATTGATTGTACGGAAATTAAAAAAGGCGAAAAATCATTACTGATGTCAAATGTAATAAATACTTTGCGTCCGCTTTATGGCAAGGATAATAGTAAAAACAAAATTTTAGATAAAATAGAAGCTGAATATTGTCAAAAAGAAGAAAAAACAGATGTCGTAATATCTAGAATATCTTCAAAAGGACACGATTATTTCCGCTAGATTTTAATCAGAAAAAAAAATCCCTGCAGTTTTTCATATCTGTGGGGATTTTTTTATATTCCAAAAAAAATAAGGCAGAAGCTTTACACTTGCTGCCTAAATCTTTTCATAACATCAATAATTAGCTGTTAACAATGTCTTGCAAAGTTTTACCAGCTTTGAATTTAGCAACGTTACGAGCCGGAACATTAACTGTTTGGCGAGTACGCGGATTGATAGCTGTTGTAGCTGCTCTTTTAGAAGTAGCAAATGTGCCAAAGCCAACCAAACGAATTTCATCACCAGCTTTTAATGCACTGGAAACAGAAGAAATAAAAGCATCTAAAGCTTTAGCTGAATCAGTTTTTGTTAATCCAGAAGCAGAAGCAATGCTGTCAATCAATTCACTTTTATTCATTTTTATATTCCTCTTTAAGTTATAATTAAAGCTTGAGAAATCTTTCTCGCTTTTTATCTAATAGGAATAAAAACGTTTTGTCAAACAAAAATAACGTTAACAGCCTAAAAATGTTATATTTTAAGCCATTTGGGGGCAAATTGTGGGCTATTTTTTTTCATATTTGACTTTAGAGGTGATTTAAATTAGATTATTGGCTGAAAATAAGGGGGAGAATCTTATGAAAATCAAAATTTTAGGCTTAATCATCGTATGTTTGTTAGCATCTTGCGGAGAATCGGACAGAGATGAAATTTATAATGAAAACAACACCAATGTGGTTGATGGAGTTGTCTATGATATTAATGAAAAGCCGATTAACGGTGTTTATAAAATCTATTACCCTAATGGCAATGTAAAAATGGAAGTCGAAAGTAAAAACGGCAAGCCGGAAGGAAAGGGGCGTTTTTATGATGAAGAAGGAAATGTCTTGTTTGAAGGAACTTTCAAAAACGGTCTGATTGATGGTAAAATGCTGAATTTTTATAAAGATGGCTCGGTCCGAAATGAAATGTATTTTATTAATGGTGTGCAAAACGGCACTTACAAAACATTTAATGAGGACGGGACACTTTCAATAGAAGTCAACTTTGAAAATGGTAAGGCCGTCAGCGGTTATACCTTGATTCAAGAAAATAAGGTCGATTTGTCGCCCGAAGATTTGGAAGAACTTTCTCAAATGGAACAGCCGGCTGAATAGAACTTGTTTTTTGCTTAATAAGTTTTATATAAATATTTAAGATTTACATATATTTGAAAAACGAATCGGGAAAATAATTAAAATTATTATAAATCAAAAGGTTATGCAATATTGGAGAAAATATTTAAAATTCCGATTTTGTAAATATTTAGGTAAATTTAATAATAAAAAAGTGTTTTCTTAGTTTTTTTGTACATTTTTTTGTTAAGAAAGTAAAAAAATACTTAACAAATAATTAATTTTCTGTTAATAATGGATTCAGAGTTATGTAAAAAAAGTTACATTGTTCAGAAAGAACAGGAGGATTATAATGAAAAATTTAACGAAATTGTTGGTTTTGGCTTTGGCCGCAGGCTTAACAGCTTGCGCAAGTGATGAGGAAGCAACCGGTCGTAACTATCGCTATGTTGGCAATCAGGAAAATAATTGCGGCGAAGCATTGATAGAGAAAAAGCCGGCTCCGGCACCAATGCCTGTACGTCAGGTTGCCTATCAACCGGCACCTGTAGCCCGTCCTTGCGGCGGTTGCCAACCGACAGAATATACGGTTAGAACACCGGTTAAAGTAGTTTATAAAAACACCACTTATCACACTGTGTATGAACCACGCACTTATGAGACAACTTCTTTTGAAACACGTCCGTTTAATCGTGGCGAAGCTTGTGCAACAGGTAACTGCATTCAGGAAAATACAGCAGTAGTGTCCGGTCAACCGGTTGTAACCCGTCAGCCTGTTTTGCAACAACCGGCAGCTTCTGCTCCGGAAACAGTGGAAGTTTATGAAAAATAATTGAGTTTTGTTTTTCTCTTGGCTCCGTATAATTCGCATATACGGAGTCTTTTTTTATATAGAAAGTCCGCGTCTGACGAGGTCTCCGGATAGGTTCTATGTTAAATGTGTTTGGCAGTTCCACGTCAAAGGGGCTAGTCCTATGTTTCAACGTCAAAGAAAGGGGCAAAAGCAGTATCCAAGATTATAAAAAAAAGAATATAAAACAAAAAAGCCTTGTTAAAAACTAACAAGACTTTTTTAGTGGCGGGAGCGACGAGGCTCGAACTCGCGACCTCATGCGTGACAGGCATGCATTCTAACCAACTGAACTACGCCCCCATCGACAGAAACACTTATATAGAATAAAAAATAATAATGCAAGAACTTTTTTACATTTTTTGCAAAAAAAATTTTATCTGTGGAAAACTAAAGCTTTTAGAAGTATAACTCCATTATCTACTTGCATAAAAAAATAAAATATATCATCATTCGGGCTATGTTGAATTGGATTGGTTATGCCCGGATTTACTAATTTACGAAAAAAGGTCCGCCGTCGTCGGATAGAAACATTTTTATTGGCAGGTTACGCTGTTGCCGTTACCTGTGCTTTGTTTGTGTCTATGTTAAATAAGGGGACAGAAGAACCTACCGAAAAAAAAGTGGCCGATGAAACCTTTGAATTTAATAATGATTTGATGACACCGGCTTTTAATGATGTGAAAGACAATCCGTTTGATTTACTTTATGCTCAAGTAAATGATATAAAGCTATTGAGCGATGATAAAGTGCTTATCAGTAAATATAAACTGACCCAAAACGGAAAAATTGATGTAATTATGCCGATTCAACCTAAGCCGAAAGTGTTTGAACAAGCCGGAAGTATGGACGGAATATATCAAAAAGAACGCCGTGTTATTATAGTTTCGCCCGGAGATAACTTTATTGGTATTTTAACAAATTTGGGAATGGAAACAAAAAGCGCGACTAATGCCTATAACACATTAAAAAAAGTTTATGATGCTCGCAAGCTTAAAGCCGGACAACATATTGAATTAACGGCAACTTTTGATGTTCAGTCAAAATCTTTGGAAGCTTTGGATACTTTGGTAATTGAGCCGGTGCGCGGAACTCGCTATATTTTGCAAAACAATGAATATGACCAGTTTGAAGCCCGAGTCGAACAAGAAGAATTTGTTTATGAGATTAAAAATATTAAAGGCACCGTGTCTGGAAATGTCACTGCTTCGCTAAACAAAGCCGGCGTGCCATATAAACTTTGCAACAAAGTTACGCAAATGTTTGCTCATTTAATAGATTTTCGCAAAGAAGTGAAAAAAGGCGATTCCTTTGTGGTTAAATATGAAATAAACAAGGATTCCGGCGGACAGGTTGTTAGCGTGGGCGATGTTATTTTTGCTTCATTTACAATTGGAAATCAGACGCATAAATTATATCGTTATAAACCGCGCGGAGGAATTGCCGATTATTATGATGAAAAAGGCGGAGCCAAAAAGACAGGTTTGGATAAAAAACCATTGGCTATGCGTAATGCCCGTATTTCCTCATTGTTCGGCTATCGTCGCCATCCTATTTATAAAACAACCAAATTTCATAGCGGTGTGGACTATGCGGCACCACGCGGTACGGCTATTTATGCCAGCGGCGCGGGAACTATTGAAATGGCGCGCTATGTAAATGGTTATGGTAACTTTATCAAAATTCGCCATAATTCCGAATATGAAACGGCTTATGGTCACATGCATAAATTCGCCACGGGAATGAAACCGGGGGTTAGGGTTAAAAAAGGACAGATAATCGGCTATGTCGGAAGTACCGGACGTTCAACCGGCCCGCATTTGCATTTTGAAATTCTGCGCAGAGGTCAAAGAATCGACCCGTTAAAAGCCAAAGTGGCTACCGGAAATGATTTAGCAGGCAGTCAATTGGCAGAATTTAAACGAATCGTTAAGCAGGTTGATGCCATAAAAACAACAGAACTGGCTGCCGTTGAAAAAGAAAATGAGGCTAAAGAGGCAACTAAAGAAGCTGAAAAAATCAATGCCGAACAAACAAAAAAGTTAGAAACGGCAAACGATTCGCTCAAAAATATAAAAGCGGAAGAGTTGGTTAAGGCCGATAATGCAAGCGACGTTATAACCAATAAAAATACTGACACACTTATGCTGCCGGCTAAAGAAGATATTTTTGCCGAAACAGAAAAAAAATTAGTAGAGGTCGTTAAAGAAGATAAAACTGTTCAAACAACTGAAACAGCAAACGAAACGCCGCAAACTGTTCAAACATCTGAAACAGCAAGCGAAACGCCGCAAACTGTTCAAACAGACGATTCTCCGGATAATCAGGAAATTAAAACGGATAAAGCAATAAAATATGTATATCCTCCTGTTCGTTCACAGCGGAAGAAAAACGCTCAACGCATTGCAGAAGCAAAGGCGCGTAGTATTTTGCAATCAATTTCCAGAAAGCCGAAAAAGAAAAACTAGATGAGTAATCTTTATTCCGTACTTGATATTTGCAAAGTAAAATCATAAATTTTATAGCAAAAAGGAGAGGTTAGAATTATGGATAACTTACCTGAGTTGAAAGATATTCACTTACCGACAGATGGTGTGTCGATTTTTCCCTTGGCTAAAGGCTGGTGGATAATTGTGGCGACGGCGGTCGTTTTCTTTATATTGTTCAAAATTGTTTTATGGCTACGCCGAAGCAGCAAAAAAATATATGCTCGATATCTGCTGAAAAAATATGCCGCTGACAATACCGCCTCAGCAGTTGTTAAAATGTCGGAAATATTGCGGAGAATCTGTGTAAGCCGATATCCGGAAGCCGTTTCGCTTACCGGTGAAAAGTGGCTGAACTTTTTAAATAGTCATTCTAAAACGGTTTTATCTTCACCCGCGGCGAAATTGTTGGAAAATGCTCCGTATGCTCCGGAAAACAGTCCAATATTTAAGATCGAAAATATTGAGGAATTGCGAAAATTCTGCCAAAGTTGGATAGGAGAGAATTTATGATGTATCATTTTGCGTTTATTCAAGCATTATGGCTGCTTCCGATTCCTTTGCTTATTTATTTGTTGCTGCCGGTCTATCAAAAAAAATATGGCGATGCTTTAAAAATTCCTTTTTTAGCGGATATCAAACAAATTCAGAATAAAAGCGGAAATATTAGATTGCTTAAACCGGCGGTGATTTCCGTAATTAAGTTGTTTATTTTAGCGGCAGTGTGGCTTTTTTTGATTATGGCGTTGTGTCGTCCACAATGGGTTGGTAAGCCGTTGGCTGTTAAAAATGAAGGACGTGACATTTTGTTGGTTGTAGATATTTCTAACTCTATGAGTGAGCCCGATTTCGAGTATAAGGGTAAAATGTATGAAAGATTAACCGCCGTAAAAAATGTGGTTGATAATTTTATGGATAAACGCGCTGAAGATAAAATAGGACTGGTGTTGTTTGGCACTCGCGCTTATTTGCAGGCTCCTTTGACCTATGACAAACAATCACTAAAAGAAATATTGTGGAATATGGAAGCTGGTATGGCCGGAAACTCCACTTCAATAGGCGATGCCGTGGGTTTGGCGTTGAAAACTTTATCTTTATCTGACGGCAAACCGGAAAATAAAGTCATAATTTTATTAACGGATGGTGAAAACAATGATGGAAGTATGCCGTTGCCTAAAGCCATTGCAATGGCAAAAGAAGAAAAAATAAAAATTTACACAATCGGAGTTGGCAGTGATACAGAGAGCTTTTTCGGCGGTCTGTTCACAATACCTACGGTTTCGGGCGTTGATGAAAAAAGCCTGAAAAAATTGGCGGCAGAAACTAAAGGAAATTATTTTAGAGCTAAAGATGTGGCTTCTCTTTTCAATGTTTATTCCGAAATAGATAAACTGGAACCGCGAACAAGTGAAGGTCGTTATGTTCAGGAGGTAAAAGAATTGTATCCGTATCCGGCATTTGCGGCGTTAGTTCTGTTTTTAATACTGATGTTAATTTCTCGAAAGGGTTGGTAAAATAAATGTGGTGGCAGGATTTTCATTTTTTGCGTCCGTTTTGGTTGGTTGGATTGATTGTTCCGCTTTTATTAGGCTTGAAATTTTTTTATCGGTCTGAAACGCAGTCAGACTGGAGCAATGTTTGCGATAAAAATTTGTTGGACTTTTTATTGGTTAAAACTAAAACATCTTCTAAGCATTGGTTAAAATTGGCGGCAATATTTTTCACGACAACAATAATTATTGCTTTATCCGGACCTACTTGGAGCAAAAAAAATAATCCAGCTTTGAGCGTTAATAACCCGTTGACCTTGATGCTGAGTATGTCGGGAGATATGTGGCGTAAAGATGTTTCTCCAAATCGTTTTATACGGGCAAAATATCTAATAAAAGATTTAACTGAAAGCCTCAAAAATACGGAAAGCGGATTGATTGTTTACACCGATGAGCCGTTTATGATTACGCCACTGACGGAAGATGTGTCGATTATTGACAATTTGCTGCCGGCCATAGAAATGAATATTATGCCGCAAGACGGCGATAGATTGGACAGAGCTATTGATTTTGCCGTGGAAAGAATGAAAAATGCGGCGTTTGTCAATGGAAGTATTATTATTTTGGCTTCAGATGTCGGAGAACGTTTTGATGCGGCGTTAAGCAGTGCGGCCAAAGCGGCGGCAGATGGCTTTTCGGTAAACATTATAAATGTGTCCGCCGTAACGAATGATAAACTGAAAATAGTGGCGGAAAAAGGCTTGGGTATCTATTTGAATTATAATCAAAATTTAGAGCCTTTAATAAAAAAAATCAATGATATCACAGCCCGTGAGATTAAGCAGAGCCAAAACATTCAAACCGTATGGAATGATATGGGATGGTATTTTTTATGGCTGCCGGCTCTTTTGATTTTGATTTGGTTTCGGCGTGGAATTTTAGTTTTGATTTTTAGCGTGTTGCTTGCTGAGCCGGTGTCTGCAGGTTGGTTTATGAATAATAATCAGGAAGCTATGGCCGAATTTAAGCGACAAAATTACGCCAAAGCGGCAGAGCAGTTTGAAAATATGCAATGGAAAGGCGCGGCCGCATATAAAAATGGTGATTACCAAACCGCTTACGCCAATTTTTCTCAACAGAATGATGTTACTTCGCTTTATAATCAGGGGAACGCTCTGGCCAAGGCGGGAAAAATTGATGAGGCCATAAAAAAGTATGAAGAAGTGCTGCAAAAACAAGCTGATTTTGCTGATGCTAAGTTTAATCTCGAATATCTGAAACAACAAAAGCAACAGCAAAAACAGCAAAATACTCAAGATAATCAGCAAGAGCAAAATAAACAACAGAATAAACAGCAATCACCGGAAAATCAAACCGGAGAAAATCAAAAGAAGGAGCAGCCTCAAAATCAGCAACAGAGCGGACAATCGGAGCAAAATAAAAACAAACAGACGCAAGCCGATGAGATGTCGCAAAGTTCTGAACAAAAGCAAGAGCAACAAGAAAATAATAATATGCAAGAAAACCACTCTGAGGCAAAAAGTCAGCAACAGCAGACTGAAACAGATGAAAAACAGTCTTCTTCAAATAAAAGTAATCAGTCGGATACTCCGAAAAATAAGTCGGGAGAAACTGTTGAAAATAGGGAAAACGAGTCGAAAACCGCTAAAAATTCTCCGAGTGAAGAAAATGAAAATAAACAGGTTGAAGCAATAGGGGTTAATGATGAAAAAACTCCTGAAGAAAAGGAAAAACTTCAGGCAAAAATGCAAAAATTCAGAGAGATTCCTGAAGATAAGGGCGGGTTGTTGCGTGCCTTTATTCAGCGGGAATATAATAAAAAACGTTATAAAAATTAGCGAGGCAGGATTATGATGACTAAAAAAATTGCAATAATGACAATATGTCTTGTGCTGTGGGGGCAGACCGTGTCAGCGCAAGTTTTGTCGGCGCAAGTGGCAAATACTAAAGTTCCGCAAGGTGAAGTCTTTAACCTTAATTTGTCTTATGACGGAGCTGACGGCGATTCTTTACAGCCTGATTTAAGCGTGCTGCAAAAGGATTTTACGATTTATTCCACTTCAAGTTCTTCTCAAGTCAGCATAATCAACGGCCGAACCTCGCAGCAAAGAGATTGGGATATCGGTTTAATGCCTAAAAATCAGGGAAAAGTCGTGATTCCGGAAATTACCGCCGGAAAATATAAGACAAAACCATTGGAACTGGAAGTTCTGCCGGCCGGAACTTATGTTGCTGCTAAAACGAAACAAGCAAATATACAATCTGATAATCAATTGGCTGATGCCGCCAAATTTGAGGCGGAACTTGAGGTTGAAAAAAACAATGTTTATTTGCAACAAGAAGTTAATGCAACGTTGACAATTAAAGATAGAATTGGTTTGGAGTTGTCTTCGGAACCACAATTTATCGCTTCGGAAAATTGGATTGTCAAATCTTTGAAACAGCCGGAAATAATTAAAAAAGGGCAAGAACGTGAAATAAAGTTTTATTATGCGTTGTTTCCGCAAAAAAGCGGTAAAAATGAAGTGCCGGCCATAAAAATAAGCGGTTCTTATCTGAGTGCCGACAATTTTAATAAACATCCGTTGTTTCAACAAGGAGTCAACGGATTTTTGCAGATAATTGATGTCGATGTTAATGATATGTTTGGTCTTCGTAAACCGGTTGAATTTTATACTAAACCGGTGACTGTAGATGTTCTGCCGGCCCGACTCAGTGACAAAGAAAACTGGTGGTTGCCGGCTTCGGGACTTAGTTTAACAGCCAAATGGACTGACAAAAATCCTGAATTTAAGGTTGGAGAAACCATTGCCCGAGAAATTACTTTGGTGGCTATGGGAGTGGCGGATAGTCAACTACCGGAACTGTATTTTCCGGATAATCCGAATTTTAAGCAATATCCGGAAAAACCTCAGTTGACAACTGATGTTTATAACAACCGGATAATTTCGCAAGAAGTTGTGCGGGTTGTTTATATTCCACAGCAAAGCGGCGAACAGATTCTGCCGGAAATAAAACTTCCGTGGTTTAATACGCAAACTCAAAAAATGGAAACGGCGGTTATTCCGGCTGAAAAAATAAAAGTTGAAGGAGAGAGTCTGGCGCAAGAACCGCAAGCGCAGATTCAAAGTGCAGAAAAAGTAACTGAAAAGACGAAAGTTAAAGATGAAAAAACAAAGATTGTTTCTAAGGGTGTTTCGCTTTCTGTGTTGTTCTTGTTTGTGGGAGCGGCATTTGTTTTCGGACTTTTAATTAGTTGGCTGTTCCGCCGTTCTGACAATCAAACACAAAAAGAATGTCAAACAAGTCATAGTTTTTATTTGGCAATCAAGCGCAATTTGGCCGAAGCCGATTACCGTGGTTTGAGAGATAATTTGTTAGGGTGGGGTAATGAAGTTTATAAATCTCAGAATATCAGAAATTTACAAGATTTATCTAAAGTAGTTGCTCAAGATGATTTTGCCAATCAGTTGGAAATTCTGAATAAGATATTATATGCAGGAGCTTCGGAAAAATTAAATACGGAAATTATTTTGCGTGTAATTAAAACTTGTCAAAAAAAGCAAAATGGCAAATCACATCAGGAACCATTGCCAAAGTTATATAAATAACTTGCATAACTTGAAAATTTATGCTCTAATTGCTTGGGTTTTATAGAAAAAGGGGCCGATAGATGTTTTTTCTTAAAAAAAGTGTTTTATGCATATTGTTCGTGGTCTTTATGTATTTCGGCGGCGCGGGTACGCAAAGTGACAACACTTCTTTGCAGGGAGCCGGGTTTATCGGCGTGGTTCTCGGTTTCGTTATTTTGTATATTCTGTTCAAAATTATGTGGACGGCGATGAGGGCTACCTTAACTTTCTTGATTTTGGGCTCGATAGTGTTGTTTATTTTATATTGTCTGGGATTAGTCGGCTCCGGAGACTCTAAATCAGCAAACAAGTTCAGTGAGGCTCCGGTGGAATATAATGCTATGGCTGAAAATACGGCAACAAATGTGTTGCCTGAATTAGAGCCGGTTGGAATGGCCGGCGACAAGGATTCTAACGATAACGGCTCCGCAAAAGAAGCCGGTTTTTTTGATAAAATAAACAATTTAATGAAAAATCAAGATGAAGAACCGGGGATGATTGAGTTAAATCCACTAGATTATCCCGCGGTTAAAGGCAAACCGCAAGTTATTACCGGCAGTGTTTTGTTTGTAAAGGGAATTTATGTGAAATTATTGGGAATAGACGCGCCGATGCCTGAGCAAAATTGCTCAAATTCTAAGGGGATTGCTTATGAATGCGGACAAAAAGCTATAATATGGCTGCAAAATTGGCTGAACAATCAATCGGTTGAATGTCGAATTGTGGGAGATGTTGTGCAGCATAAGGCTACCGGTGTTTGTTTTTTGGGCAAATATGATGTGGCGGCGGCAATTGTAAATGCAGGTTGGGCAGTGGCCTATACCAAAAATACCGTTGTTTACTTGCCGTATGAAAATTCTGCTCGTGATAAACGCCGCGGCTTGTGGAGTGGACGTTTTTATCGTCCGAGTGATTGGCGAAAAATGCAGAATATCAATTTAAAAGCCATAAATGAAAGCAATAAATCCAAATCGTTTGATTTTAATTTTGATGGGTGGTTTTAATGGAAAAAGTTTTTATTTCGCGAAGTGAGGAAGATACCGGTGCGTTAGCAGAAAAACTCGCAGCTTTGAGTGTGCAAGGTGATATTTGGGCCTTGAACGGAACTTTGGGAGCGGGAAAAAGTGTGTTTGCCCGAGCTTTTATTAAAAAATTGACCGGAGCAAGAGAAGTGCCAAGCCCGACTTTTACTTTGTTGCAGACATATAGTGCCGAAGCATTTGATATTTATCACTATGATTTATATCGCTTGGAAAAACCTTCTGATATTTTTGAATTGGGAGTTGAAGAGGCTTTTTATTCAGGTGTGAGTCTGGTGGAATGGCCGGAAAGAATGGCATCTTTTTCGCCGCGCAATATGTGGCAAGTTAAAATAGAAATGTCGGAAGAAGGACGTAAAATAACCATATCAACCGATGATGTTGATAAACAGAAACGGTTGGAAAATGTCTGAGTTATGCACAATACACGCCTCTTTTGTGCTTTGGCGCAATAAAGGAATTTTGTTTAAAGGAAAGTCCGGAAGCGGCAAGTCGGAGCTTTCACTGAAGTTTATTGAAAACAAAGGGGCGGTGTTGGTCGCAGACGATGTTGTTTTGCTTGAAACTCGGAAAAATCGTCTGTTTGGGCGGTCTCCGGAAAATATTCAAGGTTTATTGGAAATTAGAAACGTGGGAATTTCCCGCTATGAATTTATAGCCGAGGCCGAAGCCGACTTGGTGGTGAATTTGGTTGAAACAAAGCAAAACTTGGAGCGTTTACCAAAAAATAAATTTGAAAACATTTTAGGTGTTGAAATTCCGGCAATAGATTTGTATGCTGAAGATGCAACGATTTTAGAAAAAATTATCGTAAAACTACGGGATAGTTTGTTGAAGACCGAATAAATTTGACTGGTATACAAAGGTAATAATGATATGTTAAAGAAAAATATGGAAACATTTCTGCAATTATTGGGGAAGCCACTGCTTTCATTTGTTTTAGAATTAGGCGCATTTACCCGTTTTGTGGCCAAGTCTGTATATAATTGCTTTGTGCCGCCGTTTTATTTTAAGCTGTTTTTAAATCAATTTTTGAATATGGGATTTTATTCGGTTCCTGTAGTAGGTTTGACAACACTTTTTGCCGGTATGGTTATAGCTATTCAAACTTATTCCGGTTTTTCAAAATTCGGCGCGGAGAGTGCGGTTGCTACTGTAGTGCTGATTTCAGTAACTCGCGAATTGGCACCTGTCTTATCGGCCTTAATGGTTGCCGGAAGAATTGGCGCGGCTATGGCGGCTGAAATTGGAACAATGCGGGTGACCGAACAAATCGACGCATTGATTACCTTATCGGCCAATCCGTTCCGCTATTTAATGACTCCAAGGTTGTGGGCCGGTGTGATTGTGATGCCTTTGTTGGTGTTGTTTGGTGATATCATCGGTATTTTTGGCGGTTATGTGGTCGGTGTTTATAAGTTAGATTTTAATCCGGCAAACTATATCAACGCGACAGTTCAAAATCTGGAGGCGTTAGATGTTATTTCCGGTATGGTTAAAGCCGGTGTCTTTGGGTTTATAATTTCAATAATGGGGTGTTATCACGGTTATCGTTCTAAAGGTGGAGCGCAAGGTGTCGGCGAGGCCACAACCAATGCCGTGGTTTCATCTTCTATTCTGATTTTAATCTTTAACTATCTGATTACAGAACTATTCTTTTCTAAATAGGAAACACAATGAGTGATAATAAAATAGAAATTCGCAACCTTTATAAAGCTTTTGGCAAAAAGAAAGTGCTGGATGGGGTTAATTTAGACATAAAAAAAGGCGAATCTCTGGTGGTTATCGGCGGTTCCGGCACAGGTAAATCTGTATTGATTAAATGTATTCAGGGACTATTGACACCGGATTGCGGCTCCATAAAAATCGACGATGAGGAAACAGTCGGTTCTAAAAAAGATATTCACGAGAAAATGGGAATGCTTTTTCAGGGAGCGGCGTTGTTTGACAGTTTGAGTGTTTGGGAAAATGTGGCGTTTCGTTTGTTGCAAAAAGGAAATAAGTCGCGCAAACAGGCCAAGGTTGAGGCTATCAGAGTTTTGCGTCAGGTTGGTTTGGCTCCTGATGTGGCGGATTTATCACCGGCGGAACTTTCCGGAGGTATGCAAAAGCGTGTTGGTTTGGCGCGAGCCATTATCAGCCGTCCGGAAATTATTTTCTTTGATGAGCCGACAACAGGTTTGGATCCGATTATGGCCGATGTTATTAATGATTTAATCATTGAATCGGCGCGCGGATTGGGGGCTTCAACCCTAACCATTACCCATGATATGGCCTCGGCTCGTAAAATTGCCGACAGAATAGCAATGTTGTATCAAGGAAAAATAATTTGGTCGGGCACGGTCAAAGAAATGGAAAAATCGGAGAACCCTTATTTACGGCAGTTTATTAATGGTAGTTCGCAAGGACCAATAAAAGTGGAAGTGTAACACAATGGCTAAAAAGAGTCTGAGTTTGTTTGTTTGTCAAAACTGCGGTGCCACCTATCCGAAGTGGCAAGGAAAATGTGATTCTTGCGACGAATGGAATACAATTGTTGAAGAAGTGCAAAAAACTGATGGTTTTTCCAAAATAAATCCGCGCAAAGAAGGAAAAATTATAGATTTTGTTCCGCTCAAAGGGGAACAAAACACTTATGCTCGTTTGCAAACTGGAATTAAAGAAATAGACAGAGTTACCGGTGGCGGTTTAGTCCCGGGGTCTGTTATTTTGGTTGGTGGAGATCCCGGAATTGGCAAATCGACATTATTGTTGCAAGTTTGTGCCGGATTGGCCAATAAAGGCGAGCATTATCCGTGCTACTATATCTCGGGAGAAGAGGCTATTGATCAGGTGAGAATTCGAGCCAGTCGTTTGGGGTTGGCCGATAGCCCGGTAAACTTAGCCAGCGCGACCGATGTTCGCAATATTATAACCACTTTGGAAAAAACCGATGCCGCGGTTGTTATTATTGATTCTATTCAGACAATGTATCTGGACGAGGTGGAATCCACTCCCGGAAGTGTGGGGCAAGTTCGAGCTTGCGCCTATGAATTGATTAAATTGGCAAAACGCAAGGGATTTGTGTTGTTTTTAGTCGGCCACGTCACTAAGCAGGGAGAAATCGCCGGACCGCGAGTATTGGAGCATATGGTTGATACGGTACTTTATTTTGAAGGCGAACGCGGTCATCATTTTCGAATTTTGCGGGCAGTGAAAAACCGCTATGGCGCGACCGATGAAATCGGTGTGTTTGAAATGCAGGACAAAGGACTGGTAGAGGTGGAAAATCCGTCAGCACTGTTTTTGGCTGAAAGACAGGGCAATGTTTCTGGTTCGTGCGTTTTTGCCGGAATAGAAGGTTCTCGCCCGTTGCTTGTTGAAATTCAAGCTTTGGTGAGCCCAAGCGGCTATTCCACCCCGAAACGTGCCGTAGTTGGTTGGGATTCTAATCGGCTTTCTATGATTTTAGCTGTTTTAGAAGCTCGATGCAGTATGAATTTTAGTTCGCACGATGTTTATTTAAACATTGCCGGCGGCTTGAAAATTACTGAGCCGGCCGCAGATTTAGCCGTGGCTATGGCTGTTATATCATCTCTGACCAACAAGCCGTTGCCAGCTGATATGGTTGTTTTCGGTGAAATAGGACTTTCAGGGGAAATCCGTGCGGTAAGTCAGCCGAATTTACGTTTGAAAGAGGCTCATAAGCTTGGTTTTGTCAGCGCAATTGAGCCACCGTCGTTCAGCAAAGATAAAAAAGAGAAGGGTGCGAAAAATTATGAACTTTCGTGCTATGAAATCGGTAATGTTCATCGTTTGATTAACTGGTTTAATTAGGAGCAAAAAAATGGAACAATTAAATAACTTGGATGTGGTTTTTCTGGTTATTGTCGGCGTTTCGGCATTGGTTGCCTTAGCCCGCGGAGTCACAAAGGAACTGCTTTCCATAACCGGATGGCTGTTGGCCGGTGTTTCGGTTTATTATCTGTTGCCGGTTGTCAATCCGATTATGGAAAAATACATTGCTTCGGAAGTTTTGGCCAGTCTGGTTTCCGGTATGGTTATTTTAATTATGTTTTGTATTTTTTGGGTTTTGGCAGCCGATAAAATCAGTACACAAATTCGTTTTAGCAAATTGAGTTCTCTGGATAGAATTTTAGGTTTTATTTTTGGTATTTTCCGCGGTGTTATTATTGTCATTTTGCTGCAAATAATGATTGCGACCTTAATTCCGGAAGAATCTCAAAAGGGTGTGTTTGCCGAGTCCCGATACTTTAAGTTGGCCGGTGAGGCTTCAGAACCTATCAAAGGTTTGATTCCGGAAAAATGGTTTGAAGATTTGAAAGCTAAAAGTGAAAGTTTAGGCTTGAGTCCGTCAAAGTCTGAAGAAAAAGTTGAGAACAGTGAAAAATCAGAAAATGATGCAAATGACGAAAATACTCAAGATATTTTGAAAAAAAGCGGAGAAGAATTGTTCAATAAACTTGTTCAGCCAAAAGTTGAAAATGAAAATGACGAGGCCAAAGATAATGGTTATGAAAAGGATGAAACCTCAGATTTGGATAAGCTTATGGATGTTCTTGAAGATAAAGTTGTGACAACTGACGAAGATTCTGATTCAGCTAAAGAAACGTCACCGAAAGAAATTGAAAAAATAGACGAGAATCTCTAAATATCTTCATTTTCGGCGAAAAAAAAGTTTGTTTTGCGGTCAAATGAATAAAAATGTATTTTGACGTGATAATTTTCGTCGAAAATGTTGACAAATATGTTTTATGATGATAAAGTGACAATACTTTTGAATTATTAACATATTGTTTTATTAAAAATTTTTATTTTTATGTGCAGTTTTGATTTACAGAAGAGAATTGATGAGTTCAAGGCCCGTGTTGATTTGTTCTATCGAGATTCACTCAGCAAGGAGCTTTTGAAAAAGTTCGAAGAGCATTTTAAAAATGTTTTGCTTTCGGAGACTAAGTCTGAAGATGAGCTGTTGGCCAGAGCTGCTCGAATAAAGTTTGTCGGTTTTCTGGTTGAACAGACTGACAACAAAGCATCTACCGGTAAAACCTATCGCTTACTTTTGAGTAAAGAGGATAGGGCTTTCGCCAGAGCTTCTATGTTCAAGCTTAGCGGTTGTTATGAATGGAACAATATCTTGACCTATGGAAAATGCGTTCCTGATAATGTTGAAATCACCAAAATCAATAAAAATGATTTGAGAGAGCTTCAACAAATCATTGTTTACAGCCGCGGAAAAGAAACAACCTTGGGTTATAATATGCCTACATTGTCCATTGAGCAGATTATGGCCCAGATACCTGATGATATTGTGTCTAAAGTTGCCGCTTTTAGCCTGCAACTGGAGGATAAATATCCTCTTGACAACTACAATCAGGTTATGGGTATGTATGGTTTCCGAGTTGTTCTTTATAGAAGTTTAGTTGATTAACAAACAATCTAAGGTTAAGACGTCAGTTATTGAAACTGGCGTCTTTTCGTTTTTTGAAGGAATAATTTTAACGATATGTTAGTTTTTAAATACTAACCTATAAAATATATAGGGAGAAAAGATGATGAAAAAATTTATTACCTTGATTGCTTGCTTGACTTTTATGATTAGTGCTTGTGATAATCAAAAATCAGAAAAGGAAGTGAAACAGACCGAAACTAATATTAACGCCGAAGCAAATACAGAAAACAATAATGAGGAATTGTGGCAGAATATTAACGGGGAACCGGCAAATTTTGAAAAAGCCTTTAACCGGTTTAATGAGGTTCAGAAATATTATTTCTGTGCTGCTTTTTCGGTTGGCGCAATGTCTGTATCTAAGCCGGAAACGGCATCGGCTATGGTTAACTACTTTTTAGGTTTGGGAGTGGTTAAATATAATCAAGGTATAGATGATGAAACTTATAAGGCTTTCGATTCCGGAAAACACATTTTTAAATATGAACTTGTTCTCAATTATATCCTAGATAAAAAGGTTTGTGAAAATATAATTGTTGAAGCTACTGATTTTGCTCAGAAAAATCACTATACGGCTGAAACCCTGAATGATAAAGGTAAGATAGAAGTAGAAAAAATTATAAAAAAGTTAAAATAATATAAAGCACGTAAAAAAACACAGGAGATATGCAATTCTTCTGTGTTTTTTTGTTTGTTGTTTCATCTTATAAAGTCATAATGCAGCAATATTCCGCTTACCAGAGAAGCTATAAAAAAATATATACACACTAAACAGCTGACAAGATAAGACTCTTCTTTGCTTGTTTGGACAGCTCCGTTTTTAAGTTTTTTCTTTTTCCAACATCTGTCAAGATACAGGCCGAAACTATAGAACATAGAAAAACCAATAACGATTGAAATTAAAAAAACTAATTTTGACATAAGAATAAAATTTAATAATTTAACATTAACGATAATCCAATATTTTTTTATTATGGTTATATCAATAAAAAGCCTTGGAAGTTAATAGTCAAGACTTGTGAATTTTAGTCAGCTAAAACTCACAAGCAAAAATAATTAATCCTGCCGCCACAAGTAAAACAGAATAAATGCAAACGTACCCTTTAGTAAAATCACCGGATAATGCAGCGGAGTTCGACTCGGTTTGTGTTTTGTATTCACGGCGGTTGAGAATAATTCCCAATACGGCAATCGCAACAAAAATTGCCCACAATGCAATTGCACTGAAAATTTTTAACATCATCATAATAATAAAATTTTATAAATAATTGAAAATCATCGGGCAATTTATCATAAAAAAATCAGCTGTCAAGCAATAAATGGGGTTGATTTTTACTTTTGACGACTTATCATTTATCAAGTAAGGTTAAATAAAGGAAATATGAAAATGAGAAAAATTTGGGGAATAATTCTGACTTTGGGTTTAATCGGGTGTCAAAAAGAAAATCCGGTGGTTTTTGAAACTTTAACCCAGAGCCTGAATAATGATATAGCGGAAATAAATGTACAAGTTGCTTATCCGCAAAAGGCCGAAGCTTTAAATAATTTGCGTAAACAAATTGCAGATTTGCTTATTCCAAACTATCAGGGAAATTTGGCCGACGGAAAGGCTTTACTGAAAGAGTTTGCGGAAGATAAAAATAACGAGATGATAAAAGCAATGTCGGAATTTGGCGACGACACCTCATTTAAGGCTCTCTACATAGTTTCAATTAAAGAAGTGGCGCAAACTTCTCAATTTGTTACAATAGAAAAAGATGCTTACATTTATACCGGCGGTGCACACGGCGTTTCCGAATGGGATGCAATTACTCTGAAAAAATCAGATGGAAAACAGTTGGATAATATTTTAAATAGCAAGGTTAATTCGGTTGAATTTAAAAATTTGTTAAAACAAGGAGTTATAGCTTATTTCACTCAATTAAAAGGAGCTATTGACAAGTGTGAGTTTCAACCGATGGCAGTGCAAAACGAATTGTTTGAGGATTTTTCGGCTAACGATTTGCCTTTGCCGGAACAAAAACCATTTTTAACCGATAAAGGTGTTGGTTTTGTCTATATGCCGTATGAAATATCGTGGTATTCCAACGGACGCATAGCTTTTATTCTTCCTTATTCCGAAATGAAGAATTATTTGCGAGAAGATGTTTTAAAACTTCTGCCAAAAGAAGACGACAACAAGATTGAGGCTTATACAAATGAAAAAACACAAGCAGAATATCAAAAATATCTGACACAGCCTGAGCACAAAATTTGTCATTGATTACCGATAAGTTGTCAACTAAAAGGGCTGAAAGTTAATCTTTCAGCCTTTAGGTCTAAAATATATTTTCCGCAGTTTTAGTCAGAAACGGAAGTCATTTCCTCTTCCGGTGCGGATATCTTCCAATCTTTGCCGCACAATGTTGGCTAAATTGTTTGGAATGGTCGCCAGTTCGCGCTCAATCAATTTTTCACCGATGGCTTTAGTGTCTTTTGAGGCGTAATCGGTTAGATATTCCTGCAAAGTCATCAACGCGTTTGGGTGACAGCAATTATGAATTTGCTTAGCCTTGCAAAGTTCCATAAAGCGGTCACCGGTACGTCCGGCGCGGTAACAAGCAGTGCAAAAACTCGGTACATAGCCAAGACGCATCAGCCAATTGATAACTTCATCAAGAGGGCGATTGTCTATAACGTCAAATTGTTCGGAGTTTTCATCTTCCGCTTCCGGAGAGGCATAGCCGCCAACCGAAGTTTTTGAGCCTCCGGAAATTTGCGAAATTCCTAATTGTAAAACCCGTTCGCGAGTTTTTTTGCTTTCCCGAGTGGAAACAATCATTCCTGTATAAGGTACGGCAATGCGGATAAGGGCGACAATTTTGGCAAAAATATCGTCTGGAATACAGTTGCTGAATTGGCTCGGGTCAATATCATCGGCGGGACGTAGACGCGGGACGCTGATGGTGTGCGGACCAACTCCGAAAACAGCTTCCAGATGTTCGGCGTGCATCAATAATCCGCTGAACTCATAACGATATGTCGACAAGCCGAACAACACACCCAAGCCGACATCATCAATACCGCCTTGCATAGCTCTATCCATAGCTTCGGTATGCCAGTTGTAATTATGTTTCGGACCTTGTGGATGAAGCTGCTCATAAGACTCCTTATTGTAGGTTTCTTGAAACAAAATATAAGTGCCGATACCGGCTTTATGTAATTTGGCGTAATCTTCCACTGTGGTGGCGGCAATATTAACATTAACCCTGCGGATTGCTCCGTTTTTATGCTTGATACCATAAATAGTGTCAATGCTCTCCAATACATATTCTAGCGGATTATTTATCGGATCTTCGCCCAACTCAATGGCCAAACGTTTGTGTCCCATATCTTGCAGAGCAATAACTTCCTGCTTAATTTCTTCCTGTGTCATTTTCTTGCGGAAAATATGCTTGTTTTTAATGTGATAAGGGCAATAAACACAGCTGTTGACGCAATAGTTTGAAAGATAAAGCGGGGCAAACAAAACAATGCGGTTGCCGTAATAATTATTTTTTATTTGCGCAGCCAACTTAAATATTTCGGCTTCAATTTCCTTATCGTCACAAGCCAACAACACCGAGGCTTCGCGATGGGTCAATCCTTTCTCCTGTTTTGCCTTATCAATGATTTTTTGAATAAGCTCTAAATTATTTTTATTTTTATCGGCATATTCTAATGTTTCAATAATTTCTTGGTGTGAAATAAATTCTTCTGCTTTTGCTGATTTTGGGTTATAACTAAAACTTTCCATAATTTTGCTTCTTTTACTATAAATTCGGGTTTAATGGATCTTTTTCGTCGGCTAACAAATCATCAACCGAAAGTTCTTTAGGCTGAGGAGTGTCTTTATCATCTTTAAGAATATCTAAATCAGCTAAAGTTGAGGCTAAATCATCGTTAAATACGGAATCAAGCTTTGGCTCGGTGCTTGTTTCCTGATTATCCATCGTCGTCGAGGTTTCAAAATAAGGCGTTTCACCGTCTTTATTTTCAGTTTTATTTTCCTCTTCGGTAAAATAATGAGCCGGAGGGTTAAACGGATCATCTGCTACAATAGAAGTTGATTGAATAGGGAGTTTGTCTGAAGATGAATCAGTTTCAGCAGGTGTATCAGGTATGTTTTCGGATGCAACATCATCGCCGATAGCATTTTCTGTAGGCATCGCGGCAACTTCTTGCTCTTCGCTTGTTGGCGGAACAGAGTCAAATTCCTTTGTCAAATATTCATTTTCCGTATCATTGATTTGCTCGGCCAAAGAGCTTTCCCACGGTTCATTTTCTTCTTTTTTCACAGCTTCGTCGGCAACATTGTCTTCCAAAACTATTTCTGACTGCGGTTCAGTTAAATCAACCGATTGCGGAATAAATGTTTCTTCTTGCAGAGGCGTCGAAATTAAATCATCTATACGGCTTTCATTTTCTTGCTGAATATCGGTGTCATCATTTATTTCTTCCGGAGTTTCAACATTTTCTTCTGCTTGTTTTTCATTTAAGGCGTTAAAGTGTTTTTCATAAAAATCGGCAACGGATTGCGCCTCCGGTTCGTCATTTTCAGTTTCGTGTGAAGATGATTCGGAAATAACCGGAGTTAAAGTTTCCTCATTTTCCGGATTAATTACAGGCAAATTGTCCGACTGTTTATCGGTTATTTGCAGATTTTCAGCTTTTGCTGTCAGAATTTTTTGAAGCAATTCTTTTATTTCATTATCTATATCGGTATGGCTTTTAATACTGGAGGTAACATTGCGGCTGATTTGATTAACCACATCTAGCAAGCGTCCGTTTAAGTCATTTATATCAGAGCTTAAACGTGATACCGTGCTGACCAAAACCGCAAAATTGCCGCTTTGGGTGACATTGCGCTGAAATTCTTCACTGTTGCCGGTTTTAATTGTATCAACGTTGTTAGAAATTTGTTCGCACAGAGCGGCCAATTGCTCCATAACAGCTTGCAGATTCTGATTGCCGTTACCGTTGTTTTCATTCAACTTTCCGATTACGTCACCTAAAATTTGAAAACGATTTTCCAAAATAAGATTTGTACGTTCGTTAGCAGCGGAAATTCGTGCTAAAATGTCAGTGGTAGACGCAGTTCCTTCCGACGAATTTGCTGTTGAGCCCAAAACAGAGCTGTTAAGTGTTTTAAGCAATAAGTCGCTTAGCCCTTTGTTTTGATATGCGTCAAAAGTGATAAATAACAAAGCAAAAGTCACCGATGTAATCAAAAATATGATTAGCGAGATATTGGCAATTAACAAATTGGAGGTTTCCTGAGAAAGTTGGTATTGATAAGTATAATATACAAAAATTCCGAATGCAAATGCGGAAAGGACGCCGCTGAAAATTTTTATCAAAGTTGCCGCAAATTTCATTGAGTTTCTCCAATTATTGTTAACTAATAAGTACTAAACAAAAATATAAAGCAAACCGGATAAGAACGCAAGGTTTGCTTTATACTTCTTAACAGCTTAACAATACAGATTTCAGATTGTTTGTTCGCGCGTTTTATGTAGTTCCAAATGCGGAAAATCTTCTTTTATTTTGCCTAAATGCCAAGCGTTGCGGGCTAAAAACACTTTTTGTCCGTCATAATCATCGGCAATATTCATTTGGTTGGTGTTATAAAATTTTTCCAATTCCGCTTTATCGGAACAGCTAATCCAACGAGCGGTATAATATTGAGTCGGCTCAAAAATAACGTCAATATTAAATTCGGTACGCAAGCGGTCGGCAATCACCTCAAATTGCAAAACTCCGACCACGCCCACAATATATTCTGAACCGATTATCGGTTTGAAAACGCTCGCGCCTCCTTCTTCAGCAATTTGTTGAAGAGCGTTTGATAAGTGTTTGGATTTTAATGGGTCTTTAGCTCGTACGGATTTTAATAATTCCGGTGCGAAACTCGGGATTCCGGTATAATGCAATTTTTCACCTTCGGTTAGAGTGTCGCCAATTCGCAACTGTCCGTGGTTAGGAATACCGATAATATCACCCGCATAAGCATCTTCGGCCAACTCGCGTTCTTGCGCCAAAAACATTACCGGAGTTGGCACTTTTATATCTTTTCCGGTACGAACTTGAAGCAAACTCATACCGCGTTTGAAATGTCCGGAGCAAATTCGCATAAAAGCGATGCGGTCACGATGTTTCGGGTCCATATTGGCTTGAATTTTAAACACAAAGCCCGTAACTTTCTTTTCATCAGCCGAAACAATTCGCTCTGCACTTGGTTGCGGGCGAGGGGTCGGAGCAAATTTGTGTAAACCGTTCAGAACTTCGCGCACGCCGAAATTGTTGACGGCACTGCCGAAAAATACCGGTGTCAACGCGCCGGCCAAGTATAATTCCAAATCAAAAGCCGGACACAGTTCACGAACCATTTCCACGTCTTCACGCAGTTTTTTCACGGCGTAAGCCGGCAAAAGTTCATCAAGTTTCGGGTCGTTTAACCCCTTGCAGGTTTCAACAGTGTCGTTGATTAAAGACTTGCTGCCGGTTTTGTTCATCAAAATCAACTGGTCGTTAATCAAATCATAACAGCCTAAAAAATCTTTGCCGCTGCCAATCGGCCAACTTGCCGGCGTAACGTCCAAAGCCAACGTTTTTTCAATGTCGTCCAACAACTCAAACGGGTCCAAACCCTCTCGGTCAAGCTTGTTGATGAAAGTGATAATCGGAATGTTGCGCAAACGGCAGACTTCAAACAATTTTTTGGTTTGAGTTTCAATACCTTTCGCCGAGTCCAAAACCATCACCGCCGAGTCAACCGCCGTCAAAACGCGATAAGTGTCTTCCGAAAAGTCTTCGTGTCCCGGAGTGTCCAGCAGATTAAATGTAATGCCGTCATAATCAAAGTTCATTACTGAAGAAGCCACGGAAATTCCGCGCTCTTGTTCCACTTTCATCCAATCGGAATGGGCGTGACGATTTTCACCGCGCGCTTTTACTGCTCCTGCTTGCTGAATGGCACCGCCGAAAAGCAACAATTTTTCGGTTAGGGTAGTCTTACCGGCATCAGGGTGTGAAATTATGGCAAAAGTTTTGCGTTTGTTGACAATTTGTTCTGGCATTTTAACCTCATCTTTCTTTAATATGTGCAAGTTATAAACAAAAATACGCAATTTGCAACATTTTTATGAAATTTTGCTTGATTTATAAAATATTTTATGTTCTAATTCGCCGTAATTGGGATGTAATATCCTTGCGCGGGTATGGTGAAATTGGTAGACACGCCAGACTTAGGATCTGGTGCCGCGAGGCTTAAGAGTTCGAGTCTCTTTACCCGCACCATCACTTTCTTTTAAGTGATGAATGTTGAATAACAATTTATTTTTAGAGAAAATCACAATGAACGTAAAAGAAGAAAAAGCAAAAGGTTTAAATAAAAAGTACAATGTGACTTTGGCTGCTGCGGATTTTGCCAATGCTGTTGATAAAAAATTGGAACAGGTTGCCAAAACTGTTAAATTAGCTGGGTTTAGAGCCGGTCATGCTCCAAAAGCTATGATTAATCAAAAATATCGTCCAAGTGTTTTGGGTGAAGTTCTTGATGATATGATTCGCGATGCCGTTAACGAGGTAATTGCCAATAACAAATTGCGTCCGGCTGTTACTCCAGATATTAAAATTGAAAAATTTGAAGATGGTAAAGATGTTGAATTTACGGTAGAAGTTGAAGTTTTGCCGGAAATTAAAGTCGGTGATTTTTCTAAAATTACATTAAATAAATATGTGGCTAAAGTTCCGGCTGAAGAAATTGAAAAAGCCGTAAAATATATGGTTGATTCTCGCCGCGATTCTGCAAAAGTTGAAGAAGACAGAGCTACTAAAAAAGGTGATATTGCCGTTATTGACTTTGTGGGCTCCATTGATGGTGTTGAGTTCCAAGGCGGTAAAGGAAATTCTTATCCGTTGGAATTGGGTTCAAACTCTTTTATTCCGGGATATGAAGATCAGTTAATCGGTAAAAAAGCCGGCGAAACAGTAGAAGTTAAAACAACATTCCCTGCCGATTATCACGCTAAGGATTTGGCCGGAAAAGAAGCTTTGTTTGTTACCACAATTAAAGAAATTCGCGAGTACAAACCGGCAGAATTGAATGATGAATTTGCTAAATCTATGGGCGCAAAAGATGTTGCTGATTTGAAGTCTAAAATTGAAGCTCGTATTTTGGAAGACTATAATGCAACTTCTCGCATTAAGTTAAAACGCGATTTGTTGGATGCTTTGGATAAAGAATATAGCTTTGAAGTTCCGCAAAAACTGATTGATGCCGAATATGCCGCTATCGAAAAGCAATATCAAGACGCAAAAGCTAAAAATCAGCTTGATGAAAGCGAAAAAGCCCGTGATGAAAAAGACGTTTTGGCAGAATATAAAGAAATTGCTTTGCGTCGTGTTAAATTGGGCTTGTTGCTTTCAGAAATCGGTGCCGATGCCAAATTGCAATTGTCTGCCGATGATGTGAACAAAGCTATTATGAATGAAGCAAAACGTTATCCGGGACAAGAAAAAATGGTTTTGGATTATTACGTTAAAAACAAAGAAGCTGTTGAGGCTCTTAAAGCTCCGGCTTATGAAGAAAAAATCGTTGATTATGTTTTGGAAAAAGCTAATGTCGGCGATAAAGAAGTTTCAGTTGAAGAACTTTATGATTTTAGCGATGGTTCAGCTAAAAAAGAAAGCAAAGCTAAAAAGTCTGCTTAATCAACAGATTTAGTTAAAGACTGAGGTTTGATAAGCTAACACTAAAGACACCTGAAAAGGTGTCTTTAGTATTTTACGTCTATAACAAAATCAGCTTTTAGGCCAATAAATCATCTATAAATTGCGGCAGAGTTGTGCCGGCTAAACCCTCAATATGCTTATCAAAAAGGTAGTTGTTGGAGGTCGTTTCCAAATTAAATTCATAAGTGTCTGCTCCGCACATTTTGGCAATTTGCACAAAGCCGGCCGCCGGATAAACCACGCCGGAAGTTCCGACGGATATAAATAAATCACAACTTTTTAAAAGCTGCTCAACTTTGTCCATATACAGCAGGTTTTCACCAAAGAAGACAATGTTTGGTTTAAGCATACCGCTGATTTGGCAATGCGGACAAACATCATCGGCGTGGATATCTCCCCAAGTTTCAAAAACATTTCCGCAGTTGAGGCAAACAATTTGATTAATTTGTCCGTGTATGTGATATACATTTTGGTTACCGGCTTTTTCGTGCAGAGTATCAACATTTTGTGTTATCACGCTGATTTTCGCCGGATAATTTTTTTGTAGTTTGGTTATTGCCAAATGCGCAGAATTAGGTTTAGCTTTATATAATTCCGGCCGTAATTCATTATAAAAATCGTGCACATATTCCGGATTTCGCTCAAAAGCCTCAATAGTCGCCACATCTTCCACTCGATGCTTGTTCCATAAACCATTTTCCGCCCGAAAGGTGGAAAGTCCGGACTCCGCGGAAATTCCGGCACCGGTTAGAATTGCAATATTTTTATATTGTTTGGTCATCAACAATTTCCCGATATAATTGTTCGTTGCTTGTAAATTTCAGGTCGCTGTTTTTGATGTTGGCGCGATAACCGTCTAAATTTTGATACATTTTATCAATTTGCTTTGTCAAAAGTCCTTCTTTTGATAAATCTTTATCCGGCAAAATTTCGGCAAAACCCTTGCTTTGAAAATTCTGAGCATTAGAACTTTGTTCGCCGCGGCTGGCGTTGCTTGGCAACGGCACCAACAACATCGGAATATTTAAACTCCAAAATTCAAAAATAGCGTTAGAACCGGAACGAGTGACCACAATATCGGTGGCGGCGAGTAAGTCTTTAAATTCTTTATCCACAAATTCAAATTGCGCATAGCCTTTGTGTTGCAAGTTTGTTTTTTGACCTTTGCCGCAAATGTGAATGACCTGATATTTCTGCAACAAAGCGTCAATATTTTGAGCTACGGCTTTGTTTAGGCTTTGCGCTCCCAGACTGCCGCCGACAAACATCACAATCGGTTTATCATTGCTAAAGTCGCACATCTTAAACGCCGTATTTTTGTCGCCGTTTTTTAGTCTGTCGGAAAGCACCGGACCGATATAGCAAACTTTTTGAGGCGTTCTCACATATTTAATCGTGTCAATAAAAGTGGTGAAGAATTTGTCGACAAAGGGCAGGGACATTTTATTGGCAAGCCCCGGAGTTAAATCGGACTCGTGCATAAAAATTTTGCACCGGTTTAAAAAGCCGCCCACTACAACCGGAAAAGATACAAATCCGCCTTTAGAAAAAATTATATCCGGTTTTTCTCGATGAATGATATAAGCGGCCTGACAAATGCCTAACGGAATTTTGAAAGCGTCTTTAAGATTCTGCCACGAAAAATAGCGGCGTAGTTTACCTGTTTTAATTTTATAATATTTCACACCGTCAATTTTGCCGATAAGGTCTTTTTCAATACCTGTTTCCGAGCCGACATAAACAATATCCCAACCATTTTTTTGAAAAACCGGTATAAGGTTTAGATTTAGAGTGACGTGACCGCCGGAACCGCCGCCGGTAAACATAATTTTTTTCATATCAAGATGCCTTTTCTTCAGAATCATTGAGGTTGTTTGAGTTATCGCTTATGGTTAAAATTTCTGAGTCATCAGGCTCAAAATTAATTTGTTTGTTCGCTTTGGCTCCATATTCTTTCAATCGTCCGGCCAGCGACAAGGCGTTACCTTTGCCGGTAGCTAATTTGGAAATAGCCGCTTTATAGCTGCTTTGCGCCGAGGTTAAGGCTTTGTCAATTTTCAGCATATCTTCCACAAAATTAGCCAGTTTATCATATAACGAACCGCCGACATCGGCAATTTTTTGCACGTTTTTATTGCGTGTTTCGATTTGCCATAAATTTTCCACCGTGCGCAAAATCGGCAACAGAGAGGAAGATGTGGTTAACGCCACATTCTTTTTATATGCGTAGTCATAAAGCGATGCGTCTTTTTTTATGGCTTCAACAAACGCGCTTTCAATCGGTATAAAAATAATCACATAGTCAAGTGATTTTTCTTTCAAAAGTTTTTGATAGTCTTTGCAAGACAGCTCGTCAATATGGTTGCGTAGACATTGCAGATGTCGTTGCAAAGCGGCGGTTTTTTCAATTTCATTATCAGAATTTACATAAGTGATATAGTCATTCATCGAAACTTTGGAATCGATAATAACGCCGCGGTCGTTAGGCAAGCGGACAACCACATCAGGCCGTAGGTTTTGATTGTTTTCATTTTTGAAGTTTTCTTGCGTGTAATAAACAATGTCTTTAGACAATCCCGCTACTTCTAAAATGCGGTTGAGTTCAATTTCTCCCCAGTCTCCTTGCATTTTTTTGTTGCCGCGCAAAGCGTTGGTCAAATTTTGCGCATCTTGGCTGAGGGAGTGATTCATATCCATAAGCTGTTTAAATTGTTCGTCAAAACTTGTTTTATTTTTAATGCTTTCTGTGTTAGCTTTGTTTACCTCGTTTTTAAAGGATTCCAGTTGCGTGCGAAAAGGCAAAAGAACCGTGCTTAACACTTGGCTTTGCGCTTCGTTTAAGCGTCGGGATTGCGTATTCAGAATTTCATTGGATATATCACGAAATTTTAATTCTAAATCTTTTTTATTGTTTTCAATATCCTGAATTCTTTCTTGAATATGTTGTTTTTGTGTCTGTAAAATTGTTTGCAGACGGGTGTTTTCAGTATTAAGTCGGTAATTTTCGTCATCTAATTGTTTTTTGGCCGCGGCTAATTCATTGAGTTGTCGCTCAAGTTCTTCGTTTATAACCAAAATTCTGGTGTTTTTATTGAAACTCCAACCCAAAAAACCGCCGCACACGCAAAGCAGCACCGCCAAAGCAATAATTCCGTAAAGCATAAAAAATCTCCGCAAACATAAATAATATTGAAATTATATGAGGTTTAGGGATAAATGCAACGCTAAAAGTCGGTTATCAACTTTAATCTTTTATGTGCAAAAACAATATTATTGTGGACGAATAAAAATTTTTAACTTAAATTTATAGTGATTAAAGGAAATCTCTTTAGAAGGAAAATAAAAATGAATAAAGTGCAAAGTGATTTTTTAAACGATATTAAAGATGGTAAAGTAGCTGTGACCGTGTTTTTGATTAATGGTGTAAAATTACAGGGAATTATCACTCAACAAGACGAAGAAAGCCTGTTGTTGCGCCGTGATGGACATACTCAGTTGGTTTATAAACACGCCGTTTCCACAATTATGCCAAGTGTGGCCGTGGATATTGCTGAAGAATAGCCTTTGATAGAAGTTCAGCGAAATAGAAAATTCAATGCGGCAGTGATTTGCCCGGAAGTTTTTGGCGAGCCGAACAGTCTTTCGCCGGAAAGCCGTTTGGCCGAGGCGGAAGGTTTAGCGTTGGCTATTCGACTGAATGTGGTCTATAAAGAAAGTTTGAAACTCAAAGAGATAAAACCGGCGGCTTATTTCAGCAAGGGTTTTTTGGAGCGTTTCAAACCTTTGATTGCTGAAAATAATATTGAATTGCTGATTGTTGATACTCGCTTGAGTCCTATTCAACAGCGCAATCTGGAACGTGAACTAAAACTTAAAGTTATTGACCGTACAGCTTTGATTTTAGAGATTTTTGGCGAACGTGCGCAAACAAAAGAAGGGGCAATGCAAGTGGAATTGGCGCATTTAACCTATCAGCGTTCGCGTTTGGTGCGCAGTTGGACCCACTTGGAACGTCAACGAGGCGGAGCCGGATTTTTGGGCGGACCGGGGGAAACGCAAATTGAATTGGACCGGCGGGTTATCGACGATAAAATTGTCCGAATTAAGAAAGATTTGGAAAAGGTTCGGCAAACTCGAGGAATTCAACGAAGTGCGCGGCGCAAAGTTCCTTATCCTGTGGTGGCTTTGGTCGGTTATACCAATGCCGGCAAATCGACTTTATTTAATTATCTGGCCGATAGTCGGGTTATGGCGGCCGATATGTTGTTTGCCACGCTTGATCCGACAATGCGTAAAATCAGTTTGTCGGGCGGGCGTGAAGTGATACTTTCGGACACGGTTGGGTTTATTTCGGATTTGCCTCACGAGTTGGTGATGGCTTTTCGCGCCACGCTTGAAGAAGTGCTGAACGCCGACATAATTTTGCATATTCGCGATGTTTCTAATCCGGATAATCAAGAACAATGCGCCGATGTTTTGGCCGTTTTGGCGCATTTGGGGCTAAAGGAAATTAAAACTGCCGACAATTATATTGAAGTGTTTAACAAGGCTGATTTGCTGCCGCCGGAAGATTTACCGCGTTGGCAAGCCAAAACCGCAAACAGCGCAAATTTGGTGCTGACTTCGGCCATAAGCGGCGAGGGGGGTGATAAACTATTGGAATTAATCCGCCAAAAATTAGTGCAAGGTCAAAAAAAGTGTCAAATTGAAATACCTGTGACAGATGGAAAATTGCGAGCTTGGATATATCAAAAAAGCGAAGTGCAAAAGCTTGAAAATACTGAGCAGACAAATATATTTACAGTTTGCATAAGTGCTGAAAACTTGGCTCGTTTTGAAAAAATGACGGCTGATAATCCTCAGGTTTTAATAAGGAGAAATCTATGAAAAAATTACTGGGTGTCTTTTTATTGTTGGTGTTGGCTTCTTGCGCCAATCAACCGACGGCGGCGCGTTATGAAGACGCTTTGTCGGCTTGGGTTGGTCAAAGCGAAGAGGCGTTGTACAGTGAATGGGGCTATCCTAACACCACATATTCTGTTGGTCCTGATAGTTTTATTGCTACCTATATTCAAAGCTATAACGAACCTATAGATGGTGACACCGAACCTTATGCCGCGAATATGACCTATTCGGCAATGCGTGTGCCGTCTTATGGCTTGCCAACACCGCAAGGAGTTTATTATTGCAAAACCTCGTTTGTTATCACAGATGGGGTTATAACCGATTATAACTTAAATGGCGATGATTGTGTGAGATAAGAAAAATCCCTCAAACTTATCAGGCTTGGGGGATTTAAAAAATATTCTATTTTAAGCCAAAGGCATCTTCTCCGGAACTTGTGACAAAAGACGGAGTTTCGTGAACTTGTGGGTGTTCAACAGCCAACTCAATTTCTTCGGTCGTAAATACCGGACTGCCGAATTGGTCATATAAAGTATTTTTACTGATAACTTGCTGCCAATTTAATTTTTTTGCGGCGTCAGACATATTTCTGACTGCGTATTTAAAACTTAGATAATTAATCTCGTCTTGAGTATATTTTTTATCAAAAGTTAAATTAACGTGTTCCGGAAGATTAGTATTGGCGTCAATATAAGCAAAATGACCAACCTCATCTTCATAATTTTTACAAGGTATCTCCACCGGTTCAATAAACTTTTTAGCGGCGGAAACCGAAACTTTTGTTTCAGTTTTATCTGTCGTGGTAGGTGGTTCTGAACCACTTAGTCCTAATTTTGCTTTTAGTTGTTTTAATTGTTCTAACGTAACCATAATATTGAATAGCCCCAGTTATTAATAATTTGTGTTATTACGACTAGATAATATTTTTTGCATAGCAAGACCATCTAATTTTTGAGCAGAATCAATCTGTTGAACTTGATTAGATGCGTGCTGCAAGTCTAGATTCAATTTATGGCTGGCTTCATACATTGAAATAGCTTTGAAACTGCCATTAGGCATTTTTTCATAATGACGAACATTTTTGTAGCAATCGCCACCGGCTTCTTTATCATTCGGATCATAAGTGGTAATAATATCACCGCGCTGCACGGCAGCTGTTCTTTTTTCCAGCCCCTCTCTATCGGCTTTAGCTTTGCAGTTATATTCCATTTTTTCAAAATCCATAGATTTTTTCGGATCCATTATTGTTCCACCATTAGAAAGCGGAGTTGCAACGACATCTTCGGCAAAATGCAGCTTATCGCGTAAAGCATAATAAATTTCAGGATCTTTAGTGATAATCATTTCACCGCCTTGAAGAGCTTTTGCCGTATAAACACCATTATTTGAGCCTAAACCTCCGGCAGGTGTTCTACCTTTTTGCGAACTTTCAATAGCTTCATCCATTCTGTCAAATTCTGTTTTCGGAACATCATAATCATTTAATTTGGTATATTTCTGTGGATCAAAAGATAAGTACTCGCTCTTTTTCAACTGTCCTGCCTGATCATATCCATCTGCGATATCCAGTTTATCGTATTTGCCTATAACCATAAATGTGTGTTCGCTAAACCCCATTTCTTTCAACTTGGTGGATAAAGGTTTATGTTCGGTGACCAGTTCATTATAAGTTTCATTAGCCATAATATTTCCCCATAAATAAACAATTTTTACCATTATAACATAATAAACAAAACTTAACAAGCAGTTAAAATATTTTCTTGTCAGAAACAAATAAATATGTCATAAGAATAGAGTAAACAATAAAAGGAGAGTTAATATGTCAACGACAGTGATTATTATTGGAGGCATAGTCTTCATAGTGCTTTTTATTTTATGGCAGCACGTTTAACCACGTTTCAATTTTATTAAAGAGAGCTAAAAAAAGTTATTGACTCTCTTAGTTTTTATGCTATTATCCGCCTAACTAAGACCAGATGTGTAAACATTTGGCCGTTAGTTTTGTGTAAAATTAATAACTTTTAAGGAAAATGTGATGCCTACAATTAATCAGTTAATTCGTAAATCACGAACACCAAAAGTGAAGAGAAACAAAGTTCCTGCTTTGAAATCTTGCCCACAAAAACGCGGTGTTTGTACAAGGGTTTATACTACAACCCCTAAAAAACCAAACTCAGCTTTGCGTAAAGTGGCTCGTATTCGTCTTACTAATGGCTTTGAAGTAATCAGTTATATCCCTGGTGAAGGTCACAATCTTCAAGAACACTCAGTGGTGCTGATTAGAGGAGGCCGTGTAAAAGACTTGCCAGGTGTTCGTTATCATATCATTCGTGGTACCTTGGATACTCAAGGTGTTTCTAAACGTCGTCAACGCCGTTCTTTGTACGGTGCTAAGAGACCTAAATAGGAGATATAATAATGTCACGTCGTCATAGTGCTGAAAAAAGAATAGTTCTACCTGATGCTAAATTTGGTAATAAGGTAGTTGCAAAATTTATTAATAATATTATGGAAGATGGTAAAAAAGCCGTTGCAGAAAAAATTGTATATTCGGCTTTTGATATTATGGCTGCCAAAACAAAACAAGACGCTTTGGAAGTTTTCACAACCGCTTTGGAAAATGTTAAGCCGGTTGTAGAAGTTCGTTCTCGTCGTGTTGGCGGTGCAACTTATCAAGTTCCTTGCGAAGTTCGCGCAGATCGTCGTCAAGCTTTGGCTATCCGCTGGATTATTGCCGCAGCCGCAAAACGCTCTGAAACAACAATGACTGATAGAGTTGCCAATGAATTGTTAGACGCATTTGCCAATAAGGGTGCCGCTATTAAAAAACGCGAAGATACTCATAGAATGGCAGAAGCTAACAAAGCGTTCGCTCATTACAAGTTCTAATATAAGGAAATTGCAATGGCTAGAACACATAAATTGGAATTATATAGAAACATTGGTATCATGGCTCATATTGATGCCGGTAAAACAACAACAACCGAACGTATTTTGTTCTATACAGGTGTAAATCATAAAATTGGTGAAACCCACGATGGTGCCGCCACTATGGACTGGATGGAACAAGAACAGGAACGCGGTATTACTATTACATCTGCCGCTACAACTTGTTATTGGAAAGGTCACCGCATTAACATTATTGATACGCCGGGACACGTTGACTTCACTGTTGAAGTTGAACGTTCTTTGCGTGTGCTTGATGGTGCGGTTACCGTATTCGATTCGGTTGCCGGTGTTGAGCCGCAGTCTGAAACAGTTTGGAGACAAGCTGATAAATATAACGTGCCAAGAATTTGTTTCTGCAACAAAATGGATCGTATCGGTGCCAACTTCTATCGTTGCTTGGATATGATTGTAGATCGTTTAGGTGCACGCCCGATGGCTATTCAATTGCCAATCGGTGCCGAAGCTGACTTCAAAGGTATTGTTGATTTGGTTAAGATGAAAGCCATTATCTATACCGGTGATACAGCAGATTCCCCAATTGAAGAAAAAGAAATTCCGGCCGATTTGAAAGAAAAGGCTGAAGAATATCGTAATCAATTGGTTGAAATGGCTGTTGAAGAAGATGAAGCAGCTATGGAAGACTACTTGGAAGGTAAAGAAATTTCCGAAGAAACTTTGAAAAAATGTATCCGTAAAGGTACATTAAGTCAAAATTTTGTTCCGGTTCTTTGCGGTACAGCATTCAAAAACAAAGGTGTTCAACCATTGTTGGATGCTGTTGTTGATTACTTGCCTTCACCAATGGATATTCCGGCTATTCGCGGTGTTAAACCTGGTACGGATATTGAAGAAGACAGACATCCTAGCGATTCTGAACCTTTGTCCGCTTTGGCGTTCAAAATTATGAACGATCCGTTTGTGGGGTCTTTGACCTTTACCCGTATTTATTCCGGAACAATGACTGCCGGTTCTTATGTTTATAACTCAGTTAAAGACAAAAAAGAAAGAATCGGTCGTATGTTGTTGATGCACGCCAACAAACGTGATGATATCAAAGAAGCTCACGCTGGTGATATTATTGCTTTGGCCGGTTTGAAAGATACTACAACCGGTGATACTTTGTGCGATTCTGATAAGCCGATTGTTTTGGAAAATATGGTGTTCCCTGATCCGGTTATTCAATTGGCTGTTGAGCCAAAAACTAAAGCCGATGTCGAGAAAATGGGCTTAGCTCTTTCTCGTTTGGCAATGGAAGATCCGTCTTTCCGTGTTACTTCTGATCCGGACAGCGGTCAAACCATTATTGCCGGTATGGGTGAATTGCACTTGGATATTATCGTAGATCGTTTGAAAAGAGAATTTAAAGTTGATGCCAATGTTGGTGACCCGCAAGTTGCTTATCGTGAAACCATCACTAAACCTTGTGATATTGAATATACTCACAAGAAACAATCAGGTGGTGCCGGTCAGTTTGCTAAAGTTAAAATTAAATTTGAACCAACAGAAGATCATACAGGCTTTGAATTTGTTAACACCGTTGTGGGCGGTAACGTTCCTAAGGAATATATTCCTGGTGTTGAAAAAGGTTTGCGCACTGCTATGGATACAGGTGTGTTGGCCGGTTATCCTGTAACTGGTGTAAAATGCACTTTGTATGATGGTGCTTACCACGAAGTTGACTCCAACGTTATGTGCTTTGAAATTGCCGCTCGCGCAGCTTTCCGCGAAGGTATGAGACAAGCCTCTCCAAAATTGTTGGAACCAATTATGAAAGTTGAAGTTGTAACCCCTGAAGAATATATGGGTGATATTATCGGTGATTTGAACTCTCGCCGTGGTTTGGTTAACGGTATGGATCAACGCGGTAATGCCCGTGTGGTTGATGCCTTTGTACCACTCGCCAATATGTTTGGTTACGTTAACACTCTTCGTTCACTTTCTCAAGGTCGCGCTCAGTTTACAATGATTTTTGATCACTATTCTGAAGTGCCGAGAGAAGTGGCAGAAACTATCAAAGCGAAAAACGCCTAGATATCTTAATGTTAAAGACTCTGAGAAGAAGGTATGCCAACCTTCTTCTCAGAAAAATGAAAATCTGTATTTTATGGAGAAATTATAATGGCAAAAGAAAAATTTGAACGCAGCAAACCGCACTGCAACATTGGTACAATCGGCCACGTTGACCACGGTAAAACAACCTTGACAGCAGCCATCACCAAAGTATTGGCAGAAAAAGGCGAAGCACAATTTGTTGATTATGCAAACATTGATAAAGCACCGGAAGAACGCGCTCGCGGTATTACCATTAACACCTCACACGTTGAGTATGAGACAGAAAACCGCCACTATGCACACGTTGACTGCCCGGGCCACGCCGACTATGTTAAGAATATGATTACCGGTGCCGCTCAGATGGATGGTGCAATTTTGGTTGTATCTGCAGCTGATGGTCCGATGCCGCAAACTCGTGAACACATTTTGCTTGCTCGTCAAGTAGGTGTGCCTGCGATTGTTGTTTATATGAACAAAGTAGACCAAGTAGACGATCCAGAATTGTTGGAATTGGTAGAAATGGAAATCCGTGACTTGTTGTCTTCTTATGGTTTCCCTGGTGATGAAACACCAATCATCAAAGGTTCTGCATTGGCAGTATTGGAAAACGGCGATCCGAAAATCGGTCACGATTCAATCATTGAATTGATGAAAGCTGTAGACTCTTACATTCCACAGCCAGCTCGTCCGATAGATCAACCATTCTTGATGCCAATTGAAGACGTATTCTCAATTTCTGGTCGTGGTACAGTGGTAACAGGTCGTGTAGAACGCGGTGTAATTCACGTAGGCGATGAAATCGAAATCGTTGGTATTAAACCAACACAAAAAACAACTTGTACCGGTATTGAAATGTTCCGCAAATTGTTGGACGAAGGTGAAGCCGGCGATAACATCGGTGTATTGTTGCGTGGTACAAAACGTGAAGAAGTAGAACGCGGTCAAGTATTGGCAGCTCCTGGCTCTATCACTCCGCACACAGATTTCGTATCTGAATGCTACATTTTGACTAAAGAAGAAGGTGGTCGTCATACTCCATTCTTCTCAAACTATCGTCCGCAATTCTATTTCCGTACAACAGACGTAACCGGAACAATTGAATTGCCGGAAGGTACCGAAATGGTTATGCCTGGTGATAATGTAAAAATCACTGTACAATTGTTGCACCCAATCGCAATGAGTGAAGGTTTGCGCTTCGCTATTCGTGAAGGCGGTCACACAGTTGGTGCCGGTGTTGTTTCTAAAATTTTGAAATAATCACCGAGTGCGATTTTAACAGAACCTCCCTTGTTCTACCGAATGAGGGAGGCTTTGTTGTTTAATGATGATTTTTTACAAAATAGTGTCTGTATTAACTTTTCAGTCATAAATTATGACGTATAAAAGAAATAATTAGTTTAAAGGAGAATACAGATGAGAAAAAGTTTATTGATTTTAGCCGTAATGTTCGCCGCGGTTACAGCAAATGCCGGTGAATATCGTCCTTATGTCGGTTTTGACTATGTTAATATGACCCCAAATCTAAAAGGCAGGTATGAAAATACTTTGGCTGATAATTATGATTTAGGGAGCTTGACTGCCGGCGTGAAGTTTGTTGATTATGGTTCAATAGAGTTTTTTGCTGAACGTTCAACTCAAGAAAAGAAAGTGATTAACGGTAATGTATCACGCGGCCGTTTATATGGTTACGGGGCAGATATTTTAATGGATGTATATAACGTTTCCGATGCCACAATTTTAGGCTCGGTAGGTTATGGCCGCATTGCATCAAGTCTAAAATATGCCGGTAAGCGTGACAAAGACACCGCTAATACTTTACGTTTAGGAGTAGGCGGCGAAATTAACCCGACTCCGGAATGGGGATTTCGGGCAATGTATCGTTATTCTTTAGCTGAGGGTGATGCTTATAATAACAGCAAAGAGTTTACCATCGGTGCCCGTTATTACTTTTATTAATGTTTTTTTACATAACTTGATAGAAGTATAAATCTGATAAAAAAAGAAACGGCTCTATAAAAAATAGAGCCGTTTCTCAGTCTGAACTTAAATTTCAACATTTAAGTTGTCAAATGTATCAAGAGCAATGACAGTTTCCTTGCCTTCCACATAAGAAACCGAAACGGTATCACCTTTGTGAGTCCATTTAAGTTCCTTGAAAAACTCGGTTGAGCCAGTAAATTCAACACCTTTAACTCCTTCAAAGAGAATATAATAAACATTATTTTCGTTTACAATATCTCTAACGACAAGAGTTTTGGAATGTTGTGTAACTTTACCGTCTTCAATTTTGTCATTGGCCACCTTTTTCAGCATACGAAGATATTCTGCTTCTGCTTCTTTTTTGGTGCTTCCGCAACCGAAAACCTGACGATTTGTAACCGAAACAAAACAATAACCGGTAATATTTCCGGAACTTCCTTTGTAAGTCATAAAGTAAGAGGGCTGACCTTTTACATTATATAACACAGGAGATTCCACTTTATAGCCGTTAGGTTTTGCAAAAGGTCTGTCCATAGCAATGCGTCTAGCTTCTTTCTCATTCATACCGGCAATACGATAGAATTTAGCTTCTTTCGTACGGGTATTTACAAGCATAAAGCCGTTAGTAGCCATATCCGCACCGGCACTTTGAATACCGGTATACCAATAGCTACAGCCATTGCTATAAACCAACGTTGTTCCGGTTGTAGGTTTTTGCACACCGTTTTGAGCAAAAAAGCTGTTCAACCAACCATTAACATATTCTCCCCAATAGTAGATTTGATCTTCTACAAAATCTTTAGGATGAATACGATCAATCCAGTTAGGAACATTTTTTATGCCGTATTTTTGGAGCTCACCGGTTTGAGGATCAACGGTTATGACACCGGTTGAATTTTTACCTGAAAAACCGATTTGCTTTTCAAAAGTGCACAAAACCCAATAAGGGCGTCCGTTTGGATTAATTTCCAAACAATGGTCGGTCAAGCCTTCGGCAATAAAACCATTAGATTTGATATGTCTTTCAATGTCGTCATTGAAGAAACCGCTTTCAATATACTTCATTTTTAACGGTGAGCCGTTAAGTTCAGTAACAAGGTATATTTTTGTAGGGTCGGTAGCTGACACAATCACATAACCATCGGTATATGAATTTGCCATCCACTTCCAAATAGAGCGGTGTTCCAATGGGGCAACCCAAATCAAATCATTATCAAATGACAACGTCTTACCACCGTTAATTTTGAAACTACCGGTAATATTCTGAATAGTCATATCGCCAATTTCAGCTTTTGAACCCAAGCCCAAATTTTCGCCAAGTTTATCTTCGGCAATTTTTTTGGCCAAGTCAGCGTCAACAGAAATCATCTTTTCCACCGGAATAGGGCTGATTTCATTTTTGAACGTGCTGTCAGCAACTGTAGTTACTGTTAACATTTTCTGATATTTCTCTGCGTGGAACAGAGGAAAAGTGGAAATTATCATTGTTACAAACGCAACAACCACAATAGCCGGGAAAATATTACGATAATCAATGATTACAAATTTATAATCAATATCATCTCGCGTCAAGATTCCCAAAAATACAGCCAATGTCAACCAAAACCAAATACCGGAAAAACCCCAAGGCATTAACACCGGCATCAACCAATAATTAATCAGAAAAGATACAATTCCGATTAATGTGGAAATTATCAGCGATGTTTTTACCTCATCATCTTTCTCGTAAGAAGTTACAAAGTAAACCACAGCTAAAATCAGACTGAATAAAAAATAATAAAACATATACAAAATTTTTAAAGATTAATAATAGGGTTATCATTTCTATTTAAGCAAATTTTGCTTAATTTGTCAATAAAGTTGAAATAGAACCGGTTATTTATTGCTTTTAGCTTGCAGATAAGCCGAATATACTTCATCAAAAGGTTCCAGAACGCGTTTTAATACGCCTTTCAGCTCGGAAATACAAAGACCGTAATTGGTGATAGGCACTCCGGCTTGTTCACACTTGTATATTCTGGACAGAACTTCGCGCCGGTTAATGGTGCAGCCTCCGCATTGAATTACCAATTTATAATTTGCCAAATTCTCCGCAAAATCACAACCGCTGACGTGTTCTATTAGTAAATTCTTGCCGGTTTTTTGCTTTAGCCAATTGGGAATTTTTACACGGCCGATATCATCTTCCACTGCGTGATGCGTGCAAGATTCTGCAATCAGAATTTTGTCGCCGTCTTGAAGCTTATCAATTACCGCCGCGCCTTCGGCCATTTTGCGTAAATCACCTTTGAAACGCGCCATCAAAATTGAAAAAGTTGTGCATTTTATATTTGAAGGTGTTTCTTTTACCATTTTATCGACAATTTGTGAGTCGCAAACAACAAGAGCCGGAAAATTCTTCAAGTTTTGCAAAACGGAGAGATAGTCATTTTCTTTGACCATCAACACATTTTGATTATGGTCAAGACAATCGCGTATTGCTTGAACTTGTGGCATAATTATGCGTCCTTTGGGAGCTTCATAGTCAATAGGAATAATCATAACAACCATACTATGTTCAGGTGCCAAATCTCCGACAAGCGGACAATTATTTATAAAATCTTCGGGGCATATTTTCAGTAATGCAGACTTTAAGTCAGTCAGCACTTTATCCCGAGAAAAATTATCGATAGAATTTACAATTAAACCGTCTGTCGCTGTAATTTTATGTTTATCGGCTTGATTATAAACTTTAAGCAATGGAATTTTTTTATGTTCGGCCATTGCAATAATTTGTTTTTCTTCTTCCCCGATTTTATCGCCTTCGCACACCAAAATGACAATGTCAGCGCGTTCAAAAACTTTAATTGTTTTTTCCAAACGCTCTTTTGACAGAGGGGTGTTATCGCCAAAACCGGCGGTATCAAGCCACAGCACCGGACCAATCGGTAAAAGTTCTTGCGCTTTTTCCACCACATCGGTTGTAGTTCCGGCAATATTTGAAGTTATGGCAGTTTTTTGACCGGTAACCAAATTAAGAAAACTTGATTTTCCGGCGTTTACCCGTCCTAAAATAGCAATTTGCAAGCGTAAAGATTTTGGAGTGTTAAGCATTTTTTTCTCCTTTAAAAACTAACCAATCAGTATATAATATTTCTAAGAACTCAGCGGGCGTTAAATTGAAAATCTCAGCAATTTCGGCGGCTAACAAAGGCAGGTTTTGCGGCAAAGACTGTGTGTTTGGAACTCCTGATTGATAAGGTCCGTCGGTTTCCAAAAACAATAAACGCGGATTTAACCTACGCAAAATATTCACATAGTTTTTCTTGTGCAAAATAGAAAAATTAAGACCTAAGAAGAATCCTTTTTTTTGCAATTCCAATCCCCATTCGGCCGAACCGGTAAAAGAATGAAAGATTGTTTTAGGCGGCAATAAGTGGAGAATAATAGGGCGCAATATTTCGTCTGCTTTCACAGCGTGCATAATCAGCGGTCGACAATATTTCTTTGCCAAACCGATTTCAGCTTGTAAAATTTCCAGTTGTTGGGGAATGTTATTATTTTTCAAACGATCAATTCCACATTCTCCAATCCACAAATTCGGATTAGTCTGCAACAAATTTTCTAAATTTTGCAGCCAACCTGTTTGTGCTTGGTCAATATACCACGGGTGGACACCCAAGGCCGGAATAATATTTTTATAACAAGCCGCTATGTTTATAACTTTGTTCCAATCGTTTGGATTTGCCGAAAGATTAATAAATTCGCAAACATTGTTTTTATTTGCGTTTGTTACTACATTTTTAATATCTGCGGAGTTATAATCCTGCAAATGAATATGTGTGTCAACAAAATGCATTGGTTAATACCCTTTTTGAGGAGATAATAACAGTTATGAGTATTTTTACAAGACCTGTTTTACAAATAAATCTACAAAATTTAGTTGAAAATTATAAAAAATTGCAAGAGATAGCCGGTTCGGCAATTGCCGCCGCGGTTATAAAGGATAATGCCTATGGCCTTGGAGCGGAAATAGTGGCCGAAACCTTGTATAACCACGCCGGCTGTCGCCATTTTTTCGTGGCTCACGCGGTTGAGGGAATGAGAATCGCTTGTTTGTTGCCGGAGGCTGAAATATTTGTATTGCAGGGAATTGGTGAAGATAGTTTTGAACTCTTTGAAAAATATAAATTGATTCCGGTGATTGCGTCGCCTGAAATGCTGCAATTTTGGAAAGAACACGCCGTTAGCGGAGTCAAACCTATGATACAGGTGGAAACAGGTCTGAATCGTTTGGGATTTCGTTTAAAAGATTTGGAAAAACTTTCGTCAACAGACTTGCAGATGTTTTCTTATGTTTTAAGTCATCTGGCTTGCGGAGATGAAAAAGATCATTTTATGAATCAGCATCAGTTAGATAATTTTAATTATATTCGGCATCGTTTTTTTCCGGATTTACCGGCCACCTTATCAGCTTCTGACGGAGCTTTTCTGGGTAAAGACTATTGCTGCGATATGGTCAGGTTAGGGGCGGCAATGTACGGAATTAATACGGCTCCATATCGATTAAATCAAATGAAAAATATGATTACGCTGAAAGCTCCTGTTTTACAGATTGCAGATTTGCCTAAAGGTGATTTTGTCGGCTATTCGGCAACTTATCGCGCGGCAACAAATCGTAAAATAGCCATTGTTTCTATCGGCTATGGTGATGGAGTCCCTCGTTCGCTTTCAAACATCGGTAAGGTATTTTTCAACGTAAACGGCAAGTGGAACGAAGCCCGTATAATCGGCAGAGTGTCTATGGATAATATTATTTGCGATGTGACGGAAATTGATTCTTTGCAAGTCGGAAATTGGGGATATTTGGTGTTTGACAACTATACATTAGACGACATAGCCCGCGATGCCGGCACCATAAGTTATGAAGTTTTGTCACGTTTAGGAAAAAACACTCGCTTTGTGAAAGAAATAAAAAAATGTACTGATTAATAAAAAGCTGTTAATTTATTTATGAAAATAGTTTTTTTTGGCAAAAGATGTGCTACAGTCATCTAAATTTATGTTAATTTTAATTTATATTTTAGGAAGGATGAAATGAAAACTATTACCCGTATCAGCATAACTGAAGCAATCTATGAAGAAATTGGTTTGTCCCGCAAAGATTCCGGCGATGTTTTGGATATGATTTTAGATGAAATCAGAGATGAATTGGTTAGCGGTCACGATGTAAAAATTTCTTCATTTGGCACTTTTAGCTTGCGCAAAAAAAACGCTCGTATCGGACGCAATCCTAAAACAGGTAAAGAAGCAGAAATTACACCGAGAACAGTTATTTCTTTCAAGCCTTCACAAATTTTAAGAAAGGCCGTTAACGCTGAATAAATTTTAACGGAAGGTTGCGCTTATGGTTGTGGTGAATAAATCTAAATCCGCGTTTAGAACAATAGCCGAAGTGGCAGATGAGTTGGGTGTGGCCACACACGTTCTGCGCTTTTGGGAAACTAAGTTTGCCCAAATTAAGCCGATGAAGGCCAGTGGCGGCCGCCGTTATTATCGTCCGGACGATGTGGAAGTTTTAAAACTTATAAAAAATCTGCTTTATGGTAACCGCTACACCATTGAAGGAGCTCAGCGTCTGATTAAGGAAAAAGGCTTGAAAAATCTTTTGGGAGAAGATGAAATTCAAAAGGATTTTTTTGAAGATGAACCCGATTTACCTTTAGGTTTGGAGCCCTTGCCGCATAAAGTTGAAGAACCTGAACTTCCGCCGGTTGATTTGTCACCGATTTGCGATGCTATCAGCGAACTGCGGGCTTTACAACAAAAGTTAAAGAATATATAAAAGTATTTTTAAATGAACGAAACCTCCGTCAATCACAAAAATAAACGGAGGTTTCGTTTTTATATGCTATTTAATAAAAAGTCCTGCTATTTTTACTAAATAGGGGAAAGGCTCTGGGTGATTCTGTTTAAAAAATAAGTTTTTTATGCAAACCGCAATGATAAAATTTTAAATTAAAAATGCAGATATAAAATTTATACTTAGTCCTTGACATTAGACAAAAAAAGAGTAATATTAATTTTAAATTAATTCTTTTTATGTCTAATTTTTAACTTTGATTATTATGAATGAACATTGGAATTTAAACGTAGTTTTTGCTTCTAAGACTGAGGCGAAAAAGGCAATGAATAAAGTTATGCGTAGAACTTCAGAGTTTCAAAGGTTTTATAACGGCCGCCTGGATAAATTAGGTACTAAGGCCATTGAAATCGCTCTGGATTATTATACGGAACTTTTAATTGAAGCCGGCAAGGTAAACGACTATGCTTACCTTTTACATTCAACTAATTTGAATGACGGTAATATTTCGGCTTTTTATCAAAACGTATGTGATAAAATCAGCAGTTTTGATAAGCAGTTGGTATTTTTTGTTAACTGGCTCAAGACCGGTGAAAACATTAATCTTGAGGAGTTGAAAACTGTTTTGCCTTTGGGTACTTTTGTTTGGTTAAAGGAGTTGCGCCGCTTCAAAGATCATACGATAGATTCGGAAATTCAGCGATTGTTTGAAGATGTGAACAGTGTCGAGCAATATTGGATTCGTCTTTATGATGAAACCCGCGCGGCAATGTCCTTCAAAATCAACGGACAGAAATATTCCGAAGGTGACGCTTTATCCTTGTTAAACTCAACTAATCCTGAATTGCGTCTGCTTACTGGTAAAGCTCTTGCTAAAGAGTATGGAAAACAACGTTCGACCTATGCTTTGATTTATAATGCCTTGATGCGTAGCCGTCAAATTGACAACGTTTGGCACAATTTTTCCGATCCGGAAGAACCGGCAAATTTGCAAAACTGCATAGAGCGGTCAGATTTGAATAATCTGGTGGAAACTGTCATTGCAAACCACAGTATTCCTCATCGTTATTACAGTCTGAAGGCCAAAGTTTTAGGTCAGAATAAGATTTCTTATTGGGATAGAATGGCACCTTTTCCATTTGAAGACAATTCGGAAACTTATACCGTTGAACAGGCTAAGGATTTAGTGCTTGAGGCGTTTACTGCTTTTTCTCCGGAATTTGCCCGCTTGGCTCAAAGATTCTTTGATGAGGATTTAATAGATTATTATCCTTATAAGGGAAAAGACAGCGGAGCTTATTGTATGGAAATGGCCGGCGAGGCAATGCCTATGGTTTTTTTGAACTTCAATGGTTCTACCGGAAGTGTCATTACAATGGCTCACGAACTGGGGCACGCCGTGCACGAATATTTGAGTAAAGAGCAGGGCGAACTTGGTCGTCGTAAATCTTGCGCGCAAGCCGAAACCGCTTCAATTTTTGCCGAGCAGTTGGTATTCAATTTGTTGCTGAAAAAGGCTAAAACACCGCAACAACGTTTTTGCCTGTTGGCCGAACATCTTGGAGATATGATTGCCACAGCTTATCGTCAAATAGCTTTTCATCGCTTTGAAAGCTTGGCGGCAGCAGAAAGAACTAAGGGTGAAGTTTCTGCGCAAAAGTTAGAGAAGATTTGGCAGAAGGTTGTTGAAGACTATCTCGGCGACAGCGTTGACACTTCTAATTTGGCACCGATGTGGGCGGAAATTTTGCACTTTTTCCAGTGTCCGTTCTATGTATATTCCTATTGCTTTGCTTGTTGCGTTGTCAACACATTGTATGAAGTTTATCTCAAGGGAACGGTCGACAATTTTGCGGAAAAATATCTGCAAATGCTGCGTAACGGCGGTGTCGAAAATTATCGTGAAGCTTTAGCGCATTTCGGCATAGACGCTTCCAGTCCTGATTTTTGGCAAAAAGGCTTAAATCTTGGAGCTGAATATTTGGCCGAACTTGAGCAGCTCTACGATCAAATTCAGGGAAAAGAATAAATTTTTCACAAGAGAAACCGCTTTAATTTATAAGGCGGTTTCTTTTGTATAAAAAATTCTATCCCTTTATATTGACAAGTAAAATTTGAGTGGTACAATAAATTTGTTTTATTAATCATTTAAATATTTTTTTGTTATGTCAGGTATTATTGCTGTAATAGAGTCTGTTATCGGGCTTGGTATTATCTGTGTTTTAGGTATATGGGCTTGGTGGTCTATGTATCATAAAAAGGATATTGAGGATAATAAGTAAAAATGTACTTATTTGAAACTGTATAAAAAACGAGATTTGGGCTGATTTGCCGTTAAATCTCGTTTTTTTATATTTTTAAATTCAAATAAAAATTGACTAAAAACAATTTGACAAAAAATAAAAAAAGCATTAGACTAAACACATAATTGTATTTTTATGTTTAATTTAAATTATTAAGTATATGAAAGGTTATTATTTGAAATGGGGTGTGACAATTTTATGGATTTTATCAGTAATTTTGTTTTGTTTCGCTCCAGAACAATTTGCTATTTTCGTGTTGATGATCAATATGTGCCTAGCTATGCTCCGCGGATCAATGTCGATTTTCTACACTGAGAAACATGAATTTGAGAAAGAGTATTGTAAATATGACAAAGCTCTCAATGATTTTGGAAGTGATTCTCTTCGTGTTTCCCAGATTAAAGACGAGATGCAGTTTCATAGTGCCACTATAATACTTTCTATGATTTGCATAATCATCTTTAGTCTTATAATTGTTGCTTTGGCGTCGCAAGTCAATTGGAGCAGCTTGTTTACAAACTTATGGTGCTTTGTATCAAGTCTGATAGAAAAGTTTCCTCTTTTTGAATGCTAATCTATAGATATCCCTCAGTACTAAACTGTGGGATATTTATTTTTGTTGTTCGGTTTCTCGGGCTTTATCTTCGTAATATTTTTCAAGTTTCTTCAACAATCGGCTACGTTTGAGGCGGCTCAGGTGGTCGATATATAAAACACCATCTAAATGGTCTATTTCGTGCTGTAAGACAATTGCTAAAAAATCACCGGCCAAAATTTCTTGTTCTTTGCCGTTATAATCCAAATAGCGCACTCGCACTTTTTCGTGACGTTCCACATCCGCGCTTTGATTTGGCAGTGACAGACAACCTTCGCAAAACATAACCGTTTCTTCCGATTTCCAGATAATTTCCGGATTTACCAAATACATTGGCCGGCGAGCCGATAAATCCTCATCACTCGGGTTAGTGTCTATCACAATCACGCGCTTATCCGAACCAACTTGCGGAGCGGCCAATCCCACACCTTTATCGACATACATTGTCTCCAACATATCGTCCAAAAATCGGCGCATTTCATCGTCAACTTTTTCAACTTTACGACATTTTTTGCGTAAAATCTCATCAGGATAAGTGTATAATTTTAAAACAGCCATTTTATTCCTTTTTTTAATTTCTGACCGCGTGAGCAATTTGGTCAAGCAAAGCGTTTACCATTTTCGGTTCATTTTTTGTAAAGAAAGCATACGCCAAATCAACATATTCTTGAATAAGAACTTTAGTATCTATGGCGGTGTTGGCTGTTAATTCATAAACAGCAGTCAACAGCAAAGCTTGCATAATGCCGTTCATACGGTCGTATGACCATTCGCCGCGCAAATAAGCGTTTAAGGATTTTTCCAAATCTTCTTTACGACTTTGAATGCCGCGAACTAATTTTTCAAAATATTCGGTGTCGATAGGACCGACTTCCACCATATTTTCTCTGTCTTCTCCCTCGTGGTCGTCAATAACAAAACGACCGACTTTACCTTGCACAAAATCTTGAATAACTTCATCGACAGGCAACTGACTAAAAGCAATCATATAATTCGCTTGCACGGCGGCCAAACGCGCGCCGGATTTCATTTTTATTTTTTCAGAAACAAATTTAGTCATATTATTTTTCCTCTATAAATTTATCATCTTCGTGATTGGTTAATTTTTCTATGGTAGCGACAAAGTCTTCTAAGTCTTGCAAAGTGCGGAAATCCTTATAAACCGAGGCAAAACGAATGTAGGCGATATTATCCAAATTAGCCAGCACTTCCATAACGCTTTGACCGATTTGTTCGGTAGTTATTTCCGCTTCGCCCGAGCTTTCAAATTTTCGTTGCAGGGAAGTAACAATTTTTTCCACGCGTTCGGCCGAAATAGGGCGTTTGCGCACGGCGAGGGCTATGGAACGTTCCAATTTATCGCGGTCAAATTCCGTGCGGTCGCCATTGCGTTTAACCACAATCAATTCGCGTAGTTGCACTCTTTCAAAAGTTGTGAAACGCGAACCGCATTCCGGACATTCACGCCGACGACGCACCGAAGTGTTGTCTTCGGTGTTGCGGGAATCTTTAACTTGCGTTTCTTCACAGCCGCAAAAAGGGCATTTCATTTAGACCGCCTTTCCGTTTTTCAAAAGTTCTTCCGTCACCTGATATAGTTTTGACGAATATCTAGCTCCCTTTATAAGAACAGTATCATTATTTTGCAAGAGTTTATTTAACAAAAAATCAGCGACGTTATCTTTGTTTTCAAAGTAATACTGCTGTTTGGTTGCCGGAAGTTGCGCCAACATATCTTTCATTTCCGGACAAACCCCAACCACCACGTCAATAGAGCTGTCAGCTAAGAGCTTGCCGATTTCAATATGACGGGCTTTAGAAGTGTCGCCAAGTTCTGCCATTTTCCCCAGCACCACAATTTTCCGCCCCAAAGTTTGGCTTTTATCCAAAGATTCTATGCCTAGTTTCATTGCTTCCGGCTGACCGGAATAGCTGTCGTCAATCAGGGTGTATTTGCCGCCGTGAATAGCTAAAGTATGATGCTTGCCGCGTCCGTCCAACGCTCCAAAATCTTTTATAAATGAAGCGGCTTTTTCCACATTTAAGCCCAAGACCTGCACCACGGTAAGCGCGCACCAGGCGTTATATAAATATTGTTCCCCTTGTTCCTGAGTGGAAAAATTGTCGGTAGGATGGATATTCTTGCCAAAAGTGATAATTTTTGCGTTATGTTTTATTGCTTCTTTTTTCAAGATGTCGGCAAAGTTGGTATCTTCATTAATAACGGCAATACCGCCCTGAGCCGGCAAACCTTCAAAAATTTCCGCCTTGGCGTGGGCAATTCCTTCAAAATTCGGAAAAAATTCAATATGCATCGGATAAACGTTGGTCACCACGGCTATATCCGGTTTAACCAGATTTACAGAATGAGAAATTTCGCCTTTGGAACTCATACCCATTTCAATCACGGCGTACCGCGCGTCCATATCCAATTCGCACAAGCTTTGCGGCACCCCGATTTGATTATTATGGTTGCCGGCAGTGGCATAGGTTTGGGCAAAATGCGACAGCAAAAAGGCAATTTCCTCTTTAGTGGTTGTTTTGCCGGCACTTCCGGTTAAACCGATGACCGTCCCCTTAAATTGACTGCGGTTATAAGCACCGATTTTGCCATAAGCTTCCAAAGTGTCATTTACCACCAACTGTTTTTCAGCCGGAACATCTTTTATCAAATGGTCGACCACCACCAACGGACAGCCTTTAGCCACAACATCGGCCACAAAATCGTGAGCGTCAAACCGCTCGCCGCGCAAAGCTATAAAAAGCGAATGTTCGTCAATCAAACGACTGTCTGTAGACACCTTATTAATAACAACATCTGCAGATGTTTTACCACAATTCAAAATTTCAGCAAGTTTCTGCGAACTTATTTCTTTCATAATCAGCACTCGATATCTTTACTGGTTTTGACATAATTTTCAACCAAAACTGTTCCGCGTTTGGCCGGAATAACCGCTCCGGGGCCGGCAATACAACCGCCTTCACAACACATAACTTCCACCATATTGGCATCTTCGGGAGCCTTTGTGGCAAAACGTTTTAACAGTTTGCAACTTTCTTTGGTTAAACCATCAATTTTAAGAGGTTTATATTCCGCTTTATCGCCAACCACGAATTGCACGGCACCGGCGACACCTCCGGAAATTGGAAAACGACGGCCTTGCGCTGAAGATTCCACGGCAAATTTATCGACTTCCAACGTTGCCGGATTAATTTGCGCGGCGTCAAAAGCGGCTTGCAGTTCTTCAAAAATCAAAACATAGTCAACATTCGGATTGCGTTCAGCCTCCAAACGTTTAGCCATACACGGTCCCACAAACACGGTTTTATATTCCGGAAATTCTTTTTTCATCACTTCGGCAATATAATACATCGGACTTCCGGAAGTGGAAACATACTCTTTAAGTTCCGGCAAATGCTTCTCCATAGCCTGTATCCAAGCCGGACAGCAAGAAGTTGTCATAAATTTTGCGCCATCGTGCATACGTTCCACAAATTCATCCGCCTCGTGCTTTGTGGTAATATCCGCGCCTTGCGCCACTTCCACAACTTCATCAAAGCCCAGCTTTTTGAAAGCGGTGATAACCTTGCCCAAATCATTGCCAAATTGCCCGATAACCGCCGGAGCCAACATAGCAATAGTCTTTTGTTGCGGATTTTTCAGAGCTTTCAAAACGTCGAGCAGTTGCGAATTGTGGGCAATTGCACCAAACGGACAGGAAACCACACATTTGCCGCAAGAAATACACTTGTCGTTGTCGATATGTTCAACGCCGTTTTCATCTTTGCTGATTGCGCTAACCGGGCAAGCCTCTTCGCAAGGAACTAACGCCTTGTTAATAGCGTTATATGGGCAGTTGCCGGCGCACAAACCGCATTTAATGCAATTATCTTGCAAAATAACGGCTTTTTTAGCCACAATAATGGTCTTTTTCGGACAGTTTACAGCGCAAGGACGGGCGTAACAGCCGTGGCAGGCGCTGGTAACTTCATAGTGTGTTGACTTGCAGGCGTCGCACACATCGGGCAAAACCGAAACCGTGGCTTTTTCTAATTCTGTGCGGGCTAAAAAGTCTTTAGCGGAATCCGACAAGTTTTTATCGGCGGCAACATTACACGGCGTAAAACCCAAAGCGGCCAAACAAAGCTGCTTAACAGCGTTACGATCTTTTTCAAGTGTTCCACGCATCGGCTTGGTGTCATCAGGCACCAAATTTGTGGGAATATTTTCAATATCTGATAAATTATTCTCTAAAAAACTTTTAGCAACACTTGTTAAAACAGCAAGCCGTAAAATAGCGGCGTTGTTTTTTGGATTAAGCATAAGAATAAGCCCTTTCAATAAAATAGTTCAAATTAAGCATATCTTATAATGTAACCATCACAAAAATCAATAGTTTTTAAAGCGTTGCAATATGATTATCGAAAACTCACTTTTCTTAAATATGCGGGAAACAAAATAAAACAGGCTAAAACAGTCAGTTTTGATATGGTTTAAAGTCCGTTTTAAACCACCGTTATTTTTGGGACTCCTAACGCGTGCACAACTTTAAGTGGAAGATAGTAAAATCAAAAGGTTGTAGATTTTACTTACATAATAAAATAACTGTTTTATAATGTTTTTAAAGTCCAAAAAAAACGGTGGTTATTTTTACCCAATTTTATATTTTCAGCAGGCAAACCAACATAACGAAATCTCATTTTTTCTAATGTTCCAAAAACAATGAACCCCGCGCCTAGACACGGGGTTTTAAAATGTCCATACAATAGGTTATAAACAAGTCTAAAATATTAGAACGCATATTTAAGGTTTAGAAGACCTGTATGGGCTGAATAATCGTCTCGCCAATCAAATGAATATGTAAGTCCGATTTTTGCATTGTCGCTAACTGCAACTTCTACGCCAATACCGGTTTCAACTCCCAGTTTTCCATTGCTTTCTTGCGCCACGGTATATGAAGAGCCATTTGGCAGACTGACTATTGTCGTGTTGTCGTCGTTTTGCAAGTCATAAGTGGCGTTCACAAACGCTTCCGGCGTGACTTTATAGCCATTCACCTCGGTTTCGTCGGTCAAATATACCCCCAAAACTCCAGTCAAAACATTGCTATCCGCATCATTATAACTTATGCCGGCACTATCGGTATAACCATTATCGCTAATTTTGAAATAGCGCAATCCTGCCTGTGGCCGCAAACGCAGAATATGATTTTCGGCACAGCCATAAAACTCTCGTCCTGCCAAGGTTTGCAAGCCTAACATCTGCATATCAAAACTACCTTTTATATTTTCACCAAAAGCTTCTTTATTTTGTTCAAAATTCATCCAGTGATATGAGGCCAAACCATTAACAAACCAACTGTTGCGGTTATATTCGGTATAGGCGAAAACCGAGTGGTCATCAATGTCAGAGCTCTTGGAACCGCTATCCAAATCGGTCTGCAGATAAGCATACCCCGCGCCGATCGTCCAGTTTTTATTAACTTTACCATCAACGGCCGCAACCACGCCGCCGGTATCGGCAGAATAGTCTAAATCACCATTATTTTTTGCCGACTGATATACCACATTTGTCCAAACTTCCGGTTCATATTCACTGACATCCCCGCCAGACAGACCATAGATACCGCCTTTATTATGACGAGGATTCAACCTGTAAGCCACGTTTTTGGTGATTATGTCACCCAAATAACGTCCGGTTTCTAAATTGGCTTGCGTGTTGTCGTTCAAATCATTTAGCGCGCGCGGCAAATTTCTGTCACCGGCCTGTGCTTGTTTATTAACACTTTCACTTATGTTATTAAACTGCTCATTATTTCCCTTTTGATTGGTAATCGCCAAAATCTCGTCCGCCTTATCTTTGCCGATGTCAAATTCCTCGGCAATTTCGTTGGCGTTTTTCTTGGAAAAATCCAATGTCAAAGTGTTGTTGTCGTCATTAAGCTTAAATTCATAATTGTACAGACTGTTGCTAATAATGGTGTTCAACTTCCATTGACCATTGGCGGTATCAACATTGTTGGCAAATTTATAGGTGCCCTCGCCGCTGACGACGCCGTGTTCGACATAAGTCGAAACATTCAGATTGCTGTCGGCGTTCAATTTAATGTCACCATCGAATTTTCCGCCGCTTTGCTCGGTGTCAGAAGTTTTGATTTTGTTTACATTGAAAGCTAAAGTTGCATCTTTTTCCAACGTTATATTATTGCCGGAAGAAGTGGCATCATTAAGATTTAACGCAGCGTTTTCAGCCAGATTAATCTGACCATTACCATTGCCGGTTATGCCTCCGGAAACGGACAGAGAACTGTTCTCTGTCACATTAACAGTACCGGAATTATAGATATCATTGGCGGTTTTGACACCGTTCACAATTTTATAATTATCTTTGAAGGCATTGTTGCCGCTAAAGCTGATTTTTCCGGCGTTCCAAATTGCTCCACCATCAGTTTTTGCATCTGCTCCGCTCACATAGTTGTTGCTGAAATTTGAAGATTGAATATTGGAAATAACGGCTGAGTTGTTGTTATAAATTGCTCCGCCTTGGGCATAGGCGTTGCTCCCACTACCGGTAGTTTTTGCATAGTTATTACTGAAATTGCCCGAAAGTTTGCCAATACCTATTGAATTTTCATTACCATATATATTGGCTATAGCTCCGCCAATAGAAAAAGTGCCGTTTGTTAAAGCGTAGTTGTTATCAAAATTACCGGTTAGCTCGGTGATTTTACCAAAATTAATCAAGGCACCGCCGCGAGTTTCCGAAGCACCGCCATTGCTTTCAGTATGGTTATTGTAAAAGCTACCGATAATTGAATTAATCACACTGGCGTCATTATTATTGACAGCTCCCCCCGAGGTTCTTTTTCCTCCTATAGCATAATTTTTAATAAAGTCGCCTTTAATACCTTTTATTGTGGACTTTAGATTCAAAATTGCACCACCTTCAGCTCTATAATTTTCAGATAGCGCGTAATTACCAATAAAATCTCCGGTGATGTTGTCGATTGTTCCTTCCTCATTAAGAATCGCTCCACTATTGACTCCGCTACCATCAGCTTCAATATGGTTATTGATAAATTCGGCAAAAACACTTTCTATTTTTGAGTTTTTATTATAGATAGCACCACCAATAGCTACAATTTTGTCTGCGTCATTTAAATTACCAACGGCATAATTATTGATAAATTTACCCTCGATTTTACTAATTTCTGAACTATAATTATAAATAGCTCCGCCATAGGCTGCGTTACCACTAATGTGGTTATTGATGAATTCAGCAAAAACACTTTCTATTTTTGAGTTTTGGTTAAGGATAGCACCGCCACTAGCTCCAATTTTAGTATCGTCATTTAAATTACCAACGGTATAATTATTGATAAATTTACCCTCGATTTTACCAATTTCTGAACCATTAACATTAAAAATCGCTCCGCCGTAAGCACTATCAGTATTAGAAATAATATAGTTGCCGATGTAGTTGCCAATAATTTCCGTGATGTTGGCTGTGTTGCTTTCCGAATAAATAGCTCCTCCAAAAGCGTAGCCATCACGAACTATATTATTACCAATCATATCGCCTTTGAGAGAAAGTGTACCCCGGTTAATAACGGCTCCACCCCAATTGCCTGAACCACTATTATCTATTCGGTTGTTCAAAAAATCACCGCTGATATTCAAGGTATTTCCGGCGGTATTAATCAAAGCACCTCCGTCGACATTTGAAGTGATATCCTTAAAATCCGCAGTAATGTCACCGGTTAAATCTGCTTTGCGTTCGTTATAGACTTTGCCGCTCTCGGTGTAACTATAAACAAAATATTGAGATTTGTCGGCAGAAAGGTCAATTTTGAACATATTCTTATTAGTTGCATCATAATCTTTGGCACTTATTTCTTTCCAAGTTATGTTTTTTGAAGCGCTTAAATCTTCGGCATTCAGGGTATATTCCTCCGCCGAGGCCGTTCCATAAGCAAAAGCAAATAAGCCTAAGTTAATCAAAAAACATTTTTTCAAAACACTACGATATTGTGCATTCAAAAGGCCTAAAGCCGTACGGGTGTATCTCATATTTTTTCTCTTATATCAATAATTTAGTTCACTCAAAAGAGTCCATAAAAAACCACCGTTATTTTTGGACTCTTTTTTTGCTATATTTTTGAGTATAGAAAAAATGTGCAAATATTGCAATAACTTTTTATATTTTCAACATTTTTTCTGGTTTAGTGATTTTTTTGATTTTCCATTTTTGAGAGTCCGTTTTAAACGGTGGTTTAAATTGGACTTTAAAAGAAGAAAAAATAAGGGAGAATCAAAGTGTTAGAAAATGGCAAAATGGGGTGTTTAAGACGGGTTTTTGAGGTGATTTTGGGACACAATGTCATTAATCGGCACTTTTTAAGGGGTATTTACAGACGCCTTTTCTGGGTTATTTGTGGGCACTTCTTTAGCGTCACAATTCGCGGGTGCCTCTTTAATGTCATCAACTCAGATGAAAAAGTTATACACAGAGAGATTTAGCTTTAGCATTAAGAGTGATTAAAATCT
>CAKQLF010000008.1 GCA_934254585.1 uncultured Alphaproteobacteria bacterium
TTTTACATTATAGATGTGTTTGATGTTTATCTGAATGGTTGCTATCGTTTGCGAAAACTTATTTTTGCTTCTAAATAAAATTTACAGGGGCTATATTTCTATAACAGCCTACTTTTTTTATTCTATATTCTCTTCCTGATTTTTGCAGCTTATAACAATACGCATATTATATCGCGCTTTCTTGGCACTTCATGGCACTAATTATATACAATATCTTTGCATTCTTTTACTGTCGGATGTTTCATTGTGAACTCGTATACAGAAATTTTCGTATAAATAAAAACTACCAGACTTGCCTCTACTTCCCTACAAGCGGAGAGAGTTTCCTCCTATTCCCTTACTATTTCCTTTTTACTTCTTGACAAAATACAGAAACTTTTTATACTTTGTCTTAAATATTTATAATTATGTTTAATTAAATTTTATTATTATGGAAAAAAATGATTTGTACAAAGAGTTTTTTGAAGAGGCTATTAGCAGTGGCGTTGTTTTAACTCCAAAATTAAAAGAAATAGCTCAGAAAATATCTGCCCAAAAAGATAAAAACGGCGTAAATGTATCGGTCAATAATGATGTTGAGACATTTAAGGCTCAGCTTAGAGGCAATTGTTTTGCAAGGAGAAAAACAGTCGTCTTACCAAAATCTGAAAGAATGACAGTTCTAAAGGAAAGCTTACGTTTTGTTGATGAAACAAATTTAGGTGTAATTCTACAGAGTTGTGACGATTGTTTGGATGATAAAGAGTTTTTACAAATTTTGGCTCCTTTTTTGCACAACGAATTATTTAGATTTTATAGTGACTTGCATAAAAGAGGTTGCTATTTCAAATACATTACATTTTGGTTAAACGTTGGAGGTCAGGTCGAGCTTGCCGATATAAGAAATTTTGCGGCATTTCATCAAGATGAAAATGAACATCTAGAGGAATTAATTGATCTATACAAAAGTAAAGGCAATAAAATTTCGGATAAGGATATTGCTCTTTTCAAGCTTTGCAGAAAAAGAAAGAAAATAGTTTATAGCTATGAACTAAAAAAATTATAGATAAAAAAACACGGGATATTTTTCTCGTGTTTTTTTGTGCCAATTAAAGCTTTTGTTCCCAATTCACTAAATAAATACAATAAACTGTATTTATTTAGTGATGGATGTTTATTTTGGTGCTCGTCTGAATAAATTAAAAACAGTGTCTTATGTTGCTTTTTTAGTGGCACCTATGAATATAAATTTATTTTATATTCATAGGTGTTTGATGTTTTATGCAAATATATCCTCTTTTTTAGTTGTTATACAATCCTAAAATTGCTATTTTTTTATTTTAAGGCAGTCCTGTAACAAAAATAATTTTAGATTACAGGGCTGTTGGATTATTTTTTTACGAGATATTCTTTTATTATAACAGACAAAACTATTTATGTGAACAAACATTGTTTTATTTTATTTGCTTTTTAGATTATTTCTTTTTATATTGAAGTCAGCGCAGTTGGTGCGGAGCTTTCAACGGCTCTTATCACATTCGGTGTTAGGATATAACATCGTTAAATTATCGGCTCTTCTCTATTGCCGATGATTAAATATATCCCCGATGCATAGCAATATGGTCGGGGAGCTTTTAGCGTATGTCCAAGAGCTATGTGATTATCTCTGAAAAATATAGCTTGAAAGGCTAGAAGAGTCATTTAATGTGATATGATTGTTGAACTCTCCGACCGCTTTTTATAAAGCGGTTTTTGTGTAATTATTGATATAAGGAGTTCAAAATATGTCAAAAAAATCACAATTTGGTCGTTCTATGATAGAAATGCTTGGCGTTCTGGCGATAATCGGTGTTTTAAGTGTCGGCGGCATTGCCGGCTATTCCAAAGCTATGGAAAAGTTTAAGCTGAATAAATTGATGGCGGAATATAATAGTTTAATTCTTGGTTTATTAGAATATAAGGATAATTTCCAAAAATATACAGAAAGCGAACCGCATTTAGCCAATTTTGTGCAGTCAGTTGGGATGGTGCCGGATTCTTGGCAGCTGATTGATAAATATTCTTATTTTGAAGACAGTCACGGAAATTGGGTAGATATCAGGTATCGGCAAAAAGATAGAACGTGGACAGATTATGATCCTGAGTATTATGGTTTGATTATAGACTTTTACCTAAATGCTGTAAATGTTGATGATAATGGCAATCGGACATCAGAAAATTTTCAGGAGAAAGTTTGCGTGGAAATGGTTGACAGCATTTTTAAGCCTTTGCACTATACGCTTAAGGTTCTAATCTTAATCGGCGGTGCAGGATATTTTTATGGCGATGAGTTTTGCAGCTCAGGGCGCAGATGTTTGAAAAATCAAACCATAAGCCAAATTAAAGATATGTGTGCTTCTTGCCGCCGTACAAACGTTTGTGCCGTTACGGTTATATTTTAGTAAATCAATATAATAAATTGATAAAATTGGCCGAAGAAAATAATCGTGAGTTAAAGAAAAATCACCCATAGAATGCAAAAGGTGATTCTTGCATTTTGTGCCGGATAGACAAGGATTTTGCTCTTTGTTAAAGTGATAGTTGCAAAATTTTGCAATGATTTTATTTTAATTAGGAGAAAAAGAAATGGATATGTATCAAAAATATACCTCGCCATTCGGGTATCAAACGGGAACTGGTGGCATAGACACCTATGGTGTCAATCATAACAAATTTTCTTTGCGTGATGAAATTGATTATCAATTTGCTCGGCAAAAACGCGAAAACGAGTTGCAAGCACAATACAACGCTCAAGGTATTACCGAAAATTATCTGCAATACACTATTTCATTGTCACGCAAATGTAACAAGAAGAACAATATGCAGAATCTTGTAAAAAATTGTTAGAACTCAAATTTAGATTCCAGGTAGCAAAATGATTGCGGCGCGGTAAATTTAGTGAAAATATGATGCGGATTTAAGGGCTTTTTATATTTATACACTTCTTCAATTTCAATGGCATAAGCCGTATCTTTGTTTTTGAAATAATCATCAAAAAAGTCTTTGCTAACACCTGAGCGGTTTTTAGTTTCATTCCAAATTATTTCAGGTGAATTTTTATGTATGCTCTTAAACTTAAATTCACCAACAATCATTCCGACAGGCATTGTCGAATATATGACGACAGTATCAATATCAGGCTGCTTAAATATAGATTTTCTATATTCAAACCGTTTTTCACCGGAGAATATTTTTTCAACAAATTCGGGTTTAATAGACAATAAAACTTTCATCAGGCCTCAATATTTATAATGACATCTTCTTTTATAAAATGCGAAATATTAATTTTTGGTTATATCAAAGATTATCTGGTTTATATATGAGTATATTGTCTGAAATAAAAAAAGCTCCCGAGATGAACAGCCCGATTTTCGGGATACAATTCACGCGGGGAGCTTAAAACTCACGTTTTTTCAGTTTAATCCAACAGCATATATTCAATTCTGTCCGGATAAACGTCCATAACTTTGAATTTTACGCCGTTAAGGTTAACCAAATCCTGTTCCTTTGGAAAAGTAAAACGTTGGAAATAACCTTCAGTGGAAGTGGCGTTGCTATAATCGGTATAGATAAAAGACATATTGCCGTTTTCTAAGCCGTCATACTTAATTTCAAACTGTAATTTAGGGTCGCTACTGGTTTCGCGCGAAGTTTTGCGTTGTTCAATTTTCAGACCGCGCGGAAAAATAACGGCTTTTTCACGCGGAATCAGCAAATCCCCATGATAAATTGAGCTGATTATCGGTAAAAATTTGCCATCTTCGTCAATAAGGAAGAAATTGCCTTCATCATTAGCCGGAACAAGCAAAAAGTATACGCCGTTCATTTTAACTTCACCGGTCGCCGTGAATAATTGTCCTTCGTTTATCGAAATTGAATTGCCGGCAGCGGATATTCGTCCGCTTGAAGTGGCAACAAGCTCAGGTTTTACAAAGTTTTGAACCGTGTAGGTTTGAGCGTCAACCATTCTTTGGCCTAAATTGGCGGAAACAACCACATTGTGTTTGTATGAATGAGTGTTGATGGTTTGACTGTTGACAATCTTTTCTTCTGTCTCAGCATCGGTCTGGTCATAAAAATGAATAGGCACAATTTTATACGGGCGGACTTGATTTACCCAATAGTCGTCGTGGTCGCTTTCAAAAAAAGTACAAGAGGCCAACAACATAGAAGTCAGAGTGATAAATATTTTTTTCATAATAAGCTCTTTTTTAAGGTTTATTCTCTATACTGATTGATATTTTAGAACAGAGTTAGTAAAAAAAGTAATAACGAAAGGCAAAAAAATGAGTAATAATTCAGGAAGTTGTAAAATAGCAAAGTTTGAGCCGACGTTTGCAGTTGATGAAACGTTGCAAGCCTTTGCTGATGAATTTTTTGAAGTTACATCAATTGATTACGGCGACGATGGAACGGAACAATTGGTCGGATATATGCGTCCGGCGGCTAAAGAAGAAGATTTGCTTGCTGCGGCGGCTGCCAAAAAAATAAATTTGCCACCTTATAAATGGGAAATTTTGCAAAGTGACGATTGGTTGACTGAAAATGTGATGACTTTTGCCCCATTGGCGGAAAAAGAATTTTTTATTTGCAGTATTAATGATGAAACGCCAATGCCAAAAGATAAGATTGGATTAAAAGTGTATGCGGCGACAGCTTTTGGTTCGGAACATCAAACAACAAGAGGTTGTTTAGATGCAATTTCGGATATAAATATGTTTAGTACAAATAAGCCGAAACGTTTGCTTGATGTGGGAACAGGTTCGGGAATTTTGTCGTTGGCGGCGGCAAAAATTTGGCCTGATGTGAAAATTGCGGCTGTTGATATTGATGACGAAGCTGTGCGAGTGACAAAACAAAATGCAAAGGATAATAACGTTGAAACGCAGATAACAGCGGCTTTGAGCGATGGTTATCAAAGTGAATTGGTAAAAAATAATGCTCCCTATGATGTTATTTTAGCAAATATTTTAGCGCGTCCGCTGATTGCAATGGCTCCGGATATGGCGAAAAATTTGAAAAAAGGCGGATATGCCGTGATTTCCGGTTTTATTGATGAGCAGGTTGACTGGGTTGTGGGTGAACACGAAAAACAAGGTTTGAAACTCAAAAAATTATATGAAAAAGAAAATTGGAGAGTGGCTTTATTGGAGAAGTAAAATGATTTTGTCGGAGATGCAACAAAAAGTAAAAAATGAAAACTTAGATGCTTATTTGGTGGAATATGGTAACCGTTTTATCGGACAGGATATTTTGCCTAAAGAGCATAAGCTGAAATATTTATGCGGTTTTTCCGGTTCGGCCGGAATGTTGGCGGTGACAAAAAACAGGGCGTATTTGTTTGTAGACGGCCGGTATGAGTTGCAATCCAGACAGGAAGTAGATTTACAAAAGGTTGAGGTGGTTGACGCCGCGCCTTCATTGAAAAATGTTTGCACTTATTTGGCTGAGCAAAACTTGAAGAGAATAGGTTATGACGGAATGAATTTGACGGCTGGCGAATTGCAGGCAGTGCAAACAGATTTTCCAAATTTGGATTTTACTGACACTGGAGATTGGCTGCAGATTAATAATGCAGCTGAAATAGAAGTGAAAGAGCGGGAAGCTAAATATTCAGGTTTAACGGCGGTGGAAAAAATAAACGGGGTCAAATATTTGCTGAATAGATATATGGCGGATTATTTTTTGTTTACGGCGGCGGATAGTGTTTCGTGGTTGCTAAATATTTATGCCCGAGATTTAAAATGTTCACCGGTGGTAAGAGCTTATGCTCTGGTCAAGGCCGACGGCTCGTGCGTTTTGGTGGGAGATAATTTACAAACTACGAAATTTGAGGTTTGGAGTTTTGAAAAGTTTCTGAATTGGCTGTCAAATACCGAGGCTCATATTTTATATGATGCCTGCACAATTCCGGATAAGGTAAAAAAATTGCTGAAAAACGGACAATCCGTTCCGGATTGCTGCCAATTTCAAAAGGCAGAAAAAAACGGTGTTGAGTTAAATGGAATGATTGCCTGTCATAAGCGCGATGGCGTAGCTTTGGTTAAGTTGCTGTGTTGGTTGGAACAAAATTGGCAAGATAAAACCGAACTTGAGGTGGTGGCAAAATTGCATCAATTGCGGAAAGAACAAAATTTATTTTTTTGCGAGAGTTTTGAAACTATTGCCGGAACAGCGGAAAACGGGGCTGTTGTTCATTATCAGCCAACTGAAAAAAGTAATAAAAAATTACAGAAAAATAATTTATTGTTAATCGACAGCGGCGGACAATATTTGGACGGAACTACCGATGTGACGCGAACCGTGGCACTGGGCGAGCCGTCAAAAGAGATGATTCATAATTTTACTTTGGTGCTCAAAGGTCATATTTCTTTGGCGCAAGCGGTTTTTCCAGTTGGCACAAGCGGAATACAGCTTGATGCGTTGGCTCGTTTGCCTTTGTGGCGTGAGGGTAAAGACTTTAAGCACGGAACCGGACACGGCGTTGGTTGTTTTGGTAATGTCCACGAAGGACCAAACCGAATTTCCGCCAAAGGCAGTATCTATGGTTTTAAGCCTAATATGATAACTTCAATAGAACCCGGATATTATAAAGAAAACGCCTACGGAATACGAATCGAAAATCTGGTTTACAGCAAAATCTCAGAAAAATATGCGGGCTTTTTAGAATTTGCACCTCTAACTTTAGTACCTATTGATAAGAAGCTGATTGATGTTTATCTTCTTGAACAGGGAGAGCAAGACTGGCTGAACAATTATCACCGTAAAGTGTATGAAAGTTTGGCCGCGTGTGTAAATGATGATGAAAAGAAGTGGCTGAAAGAGTCTTGTTCTCCTCTTTGATTTTATTTAGGAGAGCAAATGCAAAAACTGATTTTGTTGATATTGTTTTGGTCGGCGGCGTTTAGTGCTCAGGCGCAATATATAGATTCTTCCGGTACAACGCCGTATATTCGGCAATATGTTGAAGAAAATGAAAATAATTGGAATAAGTCGATTATTTATGTTTTTTATAACAATCAGCCGTGCGCCGATTGTGCTCGGGCAATGGGTGAAATTTATAATATCTATCAGCAAAATTATGAAAATCAGCTGAGTTATTTTGAGGTAAACTACCAAGAAACCGGAGAATATATTTTCTCGATTGCTTATCAATTGGAACAGCCGTTGACGTTGGTGTTGGTTAAAATTAATGATGGTATGAGCCGCGGGTTTTATAAAATAGATAATCCACAGCAATGGCTGGCAGATATGCAGTTTTTTGACGAACAAATAATGACGGCAATAAATAACTACTTAATTAACTGAAATATTATCTAAAAATTTACTAATTTGCTCTAAACTTGTTTTCAGTAACAAAAAATTGCCTGTTGTTGAAAATATGAATAAATTGCTGAAACATATATCACGAGTTCGTGATGAATTTGACACCGTCATTTGCGGTGTTAATGGTGTTTTAACCGATGGATATAACTTTTTTGGCGAAAATATCGACACTCTGATAAAAATGTATCAAAGCGGAAAAAAAATTGCATTGGCTTCTAACACCGGTATGCGGGCGCAAAATTTGTTTATGTTTCTGAAAAAAAACAATGTGCCGATGAACATTTTTTTTGCAATTATTACCGCGGGGGAAATTGCTCATTTTTATTTTAAAAAACAAACAAAATCCGGACAAACCTATTTTGCAATAGCTGAAAACGAGTTTGGGGCTTTACGCGGTTTGCCGTATGAAAAAGTTGACAGTGTCGTCTTAGCCGATTTTGTTTTGGTTGAAAATTTGCCTCAAGGTTTGGATTTGGCAAAGTCTGAATTACTGGTGGAACAGGCTCTTAATTTGCATTTGCCTTTATATTGCGTTGGCAATGACACAGCGGTGCAAACGGCTGCCGGAGTTAAAGAAAGTGCCGGTGCTTTGGCCGAACAATATGCTATGCAGGGTGGAAATATCATTTCTTTTGGTAAGCCGGATTTGCGTATTGCTTCTTATTTGACCGAAAGTCTGAGCGATTTTGATGCATCACGTTGTTTGTTTATTGGTGACAATATGGCAACAGATATGCATCTGGCAAACAATTTTGGCGGAAAAAGTTTGTTGATGACTAATGGTATTCATCGCATAAAAGGTGATTTAGTGCGGCAGGTTGATGAGCTTTCAACCAGTTTCGGGTTGAATGTGGATTATTGTATGGAGAAACTGCAATGGTAAACAGAAAAAAACGTCTTATTTGGGTAGGTGTTTGCCTTTTGCTGCTTTTCTCGGTTTTCAAGTGTCAGATTTCGGAATCTGTCTGGGAACGTTCAAATGCCGAAATTTTGGCTAAAAAACAAAACTATAAAGCGGAAATTTCCAAAGAAGAATTAGATGATTTTATCAGGCTGTGGCCGCAATTTAAAGAGCTTGGTTTGGCCGATGATTTAATCGTTTCTTATGAGGTGGACAGACCATCAAAATTTATTGATTGGAAAAGTAAAATCTGGTTTGTTTATCATAAATGGGATGCTGATCGCTTTTTTTATGTGCAACAACGGACAACGGCTTTGCTATATATTCTTAGTGTGCGCCGCAACGCCAAAGCATTAGTCACACAACTGCAAAACCGTGAAGATGAGGCTTCTAAGCAGATGTTGGCAATTCAAGAACAGCGTAGCCGAATTGGTGAAGAAGATTTGCCGGAACTGTCTTTGGTGGCCGAAAAAGAAAATGTTTTAAAAAAATTATTTGAGTAGGGCGTCGCATTATCAAAAAGTTAGCCGATTGAAGCTGACAAAAATGTTTGAGCGCGTATTTTTTATTTTTCTTATTAATAAAATTATAACTTTATCGGATAATAATAGAACTTAACACGACTTAGAGTGAGAAAAATAATGGAAACAAAAACAATTTTGAACACAATCATTAATGCCGATTGCATTGAAACGATGAATAAAATGGAAGAAAATTCGGTAGATGTGATTTTTGCCGATCCGCCGTATAATATGCAATTGGGCGATGCTTTGCTGCGTCCTGATAATACAGTGGTGAACGGCGTTGATGAAGAGTGGGACAATTTTGAAAGTCTGACGGCTTATGATGACTATACAAAACGCTGGTTAAGCGCGGCCCGCCGAATTTTGAAAGATGACGGCAGTATTTGGGTTATCGGCTCATATCACAATATTTTTCGTGTAGGGTATATTTTGCAAAATTTGGGCTTTTGGATTTTGAATGATGTTGTCTGGAATAAAACCAATCCGATGCCTAATTTTAAGGGTACGCGTTTTACAAATGCACACGAAACTTTGATTTGGGCCGTTAAAAATCCTAAGGCCAAATATACTTTTAACTATGAAGCGATGAAAGCTTTGAATGATGAAACGCAAATGCGTAGTATTTGGGAAATTCCAATTTGTACCGGAAAAGAACGTTTGAAAAACGAACAAGGTGAAAAATTGCACCCGACTCAAAAACCGGAGGCATTGCTATATCGTGTAATTTTGGCTTCTACCAAACCGGGAGATGTGATTTTGGATCCGTTTTTCGGAACCGGAACTACAGGGGCAATGGCCAAAAAAATGGGACGGAATTTTATTGGTATTGAGCGTGACACTTCATACGTTAAAGGGGCTGAAGCTCGTCTGCAAAGCGTGGAACCATTTAAAGGAGATGCTCTTGACTATACCGTGAAGAAAAAGTTACAACGAGTGCCGTTTGGCGCGGTTATTGAACACGGAATGTTGGCTCCGGGAGATGTTTTGTCTGATGCAAGCGGCAAACATTTGGCAATTATTCGTTCGGACGGCTCAATTAAAAGCGAAATGGCCGAAGGTTCAATTCATCAGGTTGGCGCGGCAGAACAAAACGCGGCGGCTTGCAATGGTTGGGAATATTGGTATTTTAATGACGATAAAAAAGGACGCGTTTGCATTGATGAATTGCGTTGTCAATTGCGTCAGGAAATGTATGGGGCAAAATAAAATTGAATAGTGGGCGTAAACCGGATTATAAGGAATTTAGAACCAAAAAAGAAATTGAAAATGCCGACAATACGTTGAAAGGCGATTGTTATGCCGCCATAGACTTGGGCACAAACTCTTGTCGTCTGGTTATTGCTCAGCCAACTCCGAGTTCTTTCCACGTTGTGGAAACTTTTTCTCGTATTACTCGTTTGGGCGAAGGAATTATAAATGGCAATATGCTTTCAAAACCCGCAATCCGCCGTACTATAGCCGCCTTAAAAGTATGTAGCGCGATTATAAATGAATATCAACCGATTGTGCGGATGAGATTTGTGGCAACGGCGGCTTGCCGAAGGGCTTTGAACTGCAAAGATTTTGAAACAGCCGTAAAACAATCAACCGGCTTAAATATGGAAGTTATTTCTTCAAAAGAAGAAGCGCGTTTGGCTGTTGTGGGCTGTATGCCACTCTTAAACCGGATGATTAAACGTGCGTTGGTTTTTGACATCGGCGGCGGTTCAACGGAAATTTCCTTGGCGCGGGTGACGGAAACCGGAAAAACTTTTATTGAAGGTTTTGTTTCGTTGCCGTATGGAGTTGTAACCATTTCCGAGGCTTTTCCGGGAAGAGATATGACTACATTGGCCTATGATACCATTGTGGAGCGCACGCAAAAGATTTTGCAAGAATTTGAAGATAAATATCATATTCGCGAGGCAATAGAAAATCAGGAAATTCAAATTATAGGAACATCGGGAACCGTGACTGTTTTGGGCGCGGTGCATTTGAATTTGCCGCGATATAATAGGGCGGCTGTTGATGGTATAGCTCTTTCCGGCGCGGATATTAAAAAAGTTATCCGCCGCATAAAAAATATGGGATATGAAGGACGGTGCAAACATTCGTGCATCGGCAAACTTAAAGCTGATTTAACAATGGCCGGCTGCACAATTATTGAGGCTTTGTGTTCTTTTTGGCCTGTTTCCGAAATAACTATTGCCGATAGGGGAATTCGTGAAGGTATGCTGTTGGATATGATGCACCATCAGAAAAATAATTATTTCCATAAAAATGCAAGACACCATAAACTTTTTAGGAAAGGACGTTGCAATGGACAAAGAAAATTTAGCGGCAATTGATTTAGGTACAAATTCTTGTCGTTTGCGGATTGCAGATAAAAAAGGCAATGTTTTATATCGTGAAGCTGTGACCATTAAATTGGGTGAAGGCTTATATGAAAGCAACAATTTTTCTGAGGCGGCAATTCAACGCGGAATAAATTGTCTTGTGCATTTTGCCGAAATTATGCGCGACTATGGAGTTGGACACTATCGCGCGGTGGCAACCGCTTCTTGCCGCAAAGCGCAAAACAGCCAGACATTTATCAAAATGGTGCAGGAACTCAGCGGTATAAATCTTGAAGTTATTTCTCCCAAAGAAGAAGCCATACTTAATTTGCAGGGTGCTAAATTGAATGTTCCGAGTACGGCTGAATATATTTTACTTTATGATTTGGGCGGTGGTTCCACAGAAATTATTTTAGCGGAAAATGGAACTAAACCTAAGGAAATTTATACATTATCCATACCTTGGGGAGCAAGAACAGCCTCCGAAGCCTTTGACATTGTGGAATATGATAAAGATAAGGCCGATAAATTAAAAGCAGAAATAAAAAAATATGTCGAAGAATTTTTAGTAAATTCGGAGTTTTTAATGTATTTGCCGCAATGTGCGTGTGTAGCAACCTCGAGCACCCCGTTGCGCCTATTGAGTATGGTAAAGCAAATCGGAAGCTATAACAAAGACTTTGCCGATGGTTTGACGGCATCAACCAAACAAATTGATGAACAAATTCAAAACATTTTAAATATGACTTTAGAACAATTGAGCAAAAGTCCGTATGTTGGTGAAAATCGTGCTCCGATTTTTGTGGCGGCCTGTTTGATTTTTCAAACTGTTTATAAGGTTTTGCAAATTGGGGAAATTACAGCGTCATTAAAGGGCGCGCAAGAGGCAATTATTGAACAATTGGAGCAAAAATGGCAAAGTTAACCGCTTCGGCTAAGTTGATTAGAGGCCGTAATCATCTTACAGTTAAAGTTAAAACGGCAAAATATAACAAACCATCTTCAAATCGTTGGCTGCAGCGTCAACTTAATGACCCTTATGTGTCGGAATCTAAACGTTTGGGATATCGTTCGCGTGCGGCATTTAAGTTGATTCAATTAGATGAAAAATATCATTTTCTGGGTAAAGGCAAAACCATTGTCGATTTAGGCTGTGCCCCCGGCGGTTGGACACAAGTTGCGGCGCAGCGCAATAAAGGCAGTGGACAAATCGTTGGTATGGATTTGTTGCCGGCCGAACCTATAGAAGGTGCAATTCTTCTTCAACAGGATTTTACCGAACCAAGCGCGGCAGATAAGTTGAAGGCACTTTTACACGGTCCTGCTGATGTGGTTATGAGTGATATGGCGGCCAACACCACCGGTCACCAACAGACAGATCATTTGCGCACCATTGCTTTGGTTGAAATGGCCTATACTTTTGCTAAAGAAGTTTTGGCGGAAGGGGGTATTTTTATTGCCAAAGTTTTTCAAGGTGGAACCGAAGGCGAACTCTTAACCGATATGAAAAAAAACTTTACGAAGGTAACGCATTTTAAACCCGATGCCAGTAGGCAGGATTCGGTAGAGATGTATGTTGTTGCCCAAGGCTTCAAACGATAGTTTAATGAAACTCGGCTAGCTGGTATCTGCTAGGGATTTTTGCGCTCGTGTACTACTCTGTACGCGTCGCTTAAAAATTCCGTCGCATCTACGCACGCTATCCGAGTTTCCGCAAGTTCTGCGTTATTTGCGCTCGTGTACTACTCTGTACACGTCGCTTAAAAATTCCGTCGCATCTACGCACGCTATCCGAGTTTTTACTAATGAGTTATGTACTGGTTTGTACACGGCGAAAAAATCTTGCTTCGCATTAAGCTCATTATTTGCGTTTCTGTAATAAGTTATTAATTAAATTCAGTGAAACTTAATGTTAAAGTACAAATTTCTGAATCTTTTTGACAAGAATTGCAAAAATTGTAAAAATCTTGAACAGTCATTTGACTGAGGCAATATCGTCCTGTTTGGCAATAGGCATCTCCAAATAGCGGTACAAAGTTGCTCCCGTTTTTACCTCGTCTGTAATTTCCGACAAAATGTAAGGTTCTATGTAAAGGTTGTGCTAAATTTAGATATAGCTGAATACACAGTTTATTTGAAAAGGCACTTGAGATAGAGCCTTGGGAATTTTCTTGGAATCCTCCTAACCACATATCTATAATAAGCCTGTTATCATTGACGCCTTTACTTCTGTAAAAAATATTTATGTAGTTGCCATAGGAATCGGCAAAACGTGAATTGTTAATTTTTTGCCAACTTGTAGGAATTAAATCCAAGCCTTGTATAATATCAGCCATTCCGGTGTCACCTGAATTTTTATTATATAAAGGTTTACGAATACTGTCAAAGTGTTCCAATAAACCAAAAATCATAGTCTTATAATCGTCAATTGCTTTATTTATTTTCCACATTTCCATTGCTTTGGAATAGCCGGCAATACCGCCCACGCTCAAAACCGCTATGATGGCCAAAACACCGAGCATTTCTATCATCGAGCGGCCTAGTTGCACCACTCTACTGTCATTGCCGGACGAGATTCGGTAATCTAGATTCGCAGGTCTGGGCCCGCGAATGACGCTAAAGAGGTGCCCGTTAATGACCATAGATCGGTGTGAACAAGTACTTTTTTCAATACCAAAATTCTTCAAAAAACTTGCAAAAACGTCTGTAACGGCAAAAAATATGCCTTTAATCAGACATTTAGGATTTGCAGAGAGAGAGAGAGAGACCTTTGCTAAGCTTATTTTTCATCTTTCTTTCCTCATAAAATTAGGTGAATTATTCAATATTTGAAGTTTAGCAAACACCGCTTAATAAATCAATAAAATTTGATATTTATCTAACTAAAAGATTTTTTGAACTTTGACGCAACAAAAAAAGAGCAAGGACATAAGTCCTCGCTCGAGGCATTTGCTGTTTTTTATTTTCTGCGGCTTGCCGACGAGTTGCTCTTCTTTTCTGATTTTTTATTAAACTTAAACAAGTTGTCGCTTAATTTTATATCTTGCTCGGCGTCAAACAAAGAAATTGTCACTTCAATATTTTGTTGGTCGATAACTTTCCATTGTTTAAGGCGGAACGGAGCGTTGTCAAAAATCAATGTAATCGGTTTAACTCCCGACGAGTTTGGCATTTCAACTGTTACCGAGGTTTGTCCGTTATCTTTATAAAAATCGGTAACTTTCAGATTTTTACCATCAAATTTTATTTTATTGCTTAAAATCACCGTGGCCGGAATATCTTTGTAATCAATATTGGTAATCTGGTCTAGTTCCTTATCGTTATAAATGATGTAATCACCGTTGCCGACAATTAAAAGCTCGTCAGGTGCCGTATATTCCATTCGGATTTTGCTCGGCTTTTCAATATAAATTTTGCCTTCTGCCGAACCGCCGTTACTGGACATCTGCACAAAGTCGGCTTTTAGAGTGTTGATATTGTTTAAATAATTTTCAATTTTTTGCAAATCAACATTTTCAGCTTGTGCAACTGAGCTGCAAAAAAATGCCGCTAGTAAAAACAAAATGCTTTTTCTCATATTTTATTTCCTTTATAAAAAGCCGAAATTACCATTTTCCCCAATGAACTTTTTCTTGATGATAGCGGTCAGACGGCTGTTTTGGCGTTTCAGCCGGAACCCCCATCGGAATTATGGCAATCGGACGCATATTTGCCGGAATGTTTAAAGACTTTTGAATGTTTTCAATAATGAGCGGCATAGGCGCGGCACCACAAAAACAAGCTCCGTAGCCTAAAGCGTGGGCGGCAAGCAAAACTCCATAGGCGGCAATAGTGCCGTCAACATCGGCGTAAGACCATTTTTCATTTTCTTTGTCACGATGAAAAGCTTCGTCAGTGTTGCTGCAAACAATAACAGCGCACGAAGCGTTTTTAGCAAAAGAAGTCCAAGGTTGAATACTCCGTAGAGAGGCCAACGTTTCAGCATCTTCAATAACTAAAAATTCCCAAGGCTGTTTATTGTGAGCCGATGGGCCATAAGAGGCTGCCTCTAAGATTTTTTCAATATCTTCGTGCGGAATTTTTTTTGTGGTGTCGTATTGACGAACCGAACGGCGTGTTTTTAAACCTTCTAACAATTCCATATTTTTTTCTCCTTAAATCAATTTACGATGCGGCGCAGGCTGTCAATATGCGGTAAAACATAGTGCTCAATCAGAAAATTAAGTGATTTAACCGCCATTTTATCACATTGTATTAATGCGTCGAAAACATTTTTATTATCTTTTTCAGGGTGAATTTTATTAATCAACGACTTATAGACCTCGGCCAATTGCGTTAACGAGTCCACCACCTCGGCAATATAAGCCGGAATCTTAACGTCTTCTTTGCCGCCCCAAAAACCTTCAACAAAACCAAGTTCCAGTTCGGCATAGCGTTCTTCGCATAAGGCAATTAAGTCTGCTGTAGGCTCAACGCGCGGCAAAACAACGGCGTTTGCCGAAACAAGTTCAAACATTTTATCCCATAACCCCATAAAAAACTTGAAAAATAATTCGGCTTCTTTTTTGGTTTCAAGGCGCGGAGCTTGGTTGTTTTCCCAAAAAGAGGCAATAACATCGGTCGGGCGAAGCTCAGAGTTTGGACTGCATATCGCGCCGGCAAAACGAAGTTTTATAACCTCTAAAGGGGTTGGACAATTATAATGTTCTAAAAATTTTTTAAATTTATCGTCACCAATATATGTATTTTCACTTTTCATTTCAATATTCTTCGTATATGATATCTTTCACTGAACTATAATTTAATGGAGTTTTTTAATTTGTCTAGTCTAAAATTAGCGATAAGCACGATATTTGTGTGCAGTTTATGCGGTTGCAGTTTGCTTAATCCGTATATTGATAGACGTCGCAACCCCGGAGTGCAAGATGTGGCAAGGCTTTATAGCGGACCATCAACGCCGGAAAAACCGGTTGTGTGCTATAATCCTTTGTGGAGCGATGACAACGAGTTGCAGGCTCTGGCAACGGCAGAATGTGTAAAACAAGGAACGGGCAATTATGCCGAATTTGAAAAAAAGACGCATTTGGATGGCAAATTACTGCTGCCAAGTCATTCTTATTATAAATGTGTAAATAAAAAAGGAACTGAAAATGAATCTTCAACCGGAAAATAAATTAAACGTTGATTTAAGCGAAATTTTTGAAAAATTGAATTTGGACACCAAGTTTGCGGTGGTAAAGGTTTCTGACCGTGCCGATTTGAGCGATTTTCAATGTAACGGTGCTTTGGCTTTGGCTAAAATTGCCCATAAAAATCCGCGGGAAATTGCTCAATCTATTGCCGACGAGTTGAAAAATTGCTCTGAAGTTGAAAGCGTTTCGGTTGATGGCCCCGGGTTTATCAATATTAAACTGACGAATGAATTTATTGCCGAAACAATGGATAAAATGGCCGCTGACGAGCGTTTGGGCTGCGGCGTTGTCGATAATCCGCATAAAGTTGTTTTGGATTTCGGCGGGCCGAACGTGGCCAAAGAAATGCACGTCGGACATTTGCGTTCCGGTGTTATCGGCGAGAGCATTCAGCGTATCGAACGTTTTGCCGGCAATGAGGTGATTTCTGATGTGCATTTGGGCGATTGGGGAACGCCGATGGGTATGATTTTGGCGGAGATTATTCTGCAAGACGGAGACTTGTCTAAGGTAAACAATTATAATATCGAAGAAATTACCGTTTTTTATAAAAAATCCAATATTCGCTGCAAAGAAGATGAAAATGCCAAAGAAAATGCGCGGAAAATTACGGCCGCTCTGCAAGATGGAAATCCGGAATATCGTAAAGCTTGGCAACATTTGCGTAGCGAATCGGTGAACGCCATCAAAAAGAACTATGAACAGCTTGATGTCCATTTTGATTTGTGGTGGGGGGAAAGCGACGCTCACGAAACTTGCGGCGAGATTGTTAAACTTGCTCGTGAAAAAGGAATTTCCGAAGTTGATAACGGGGCGGAAATTATTCGTTTGGAAGAAGGTAATAAGCCTAAACCACCGGTTATTTTGATTAAATCTGATGGTGGCTACACCTATCACACCACCGATATTGCCACCATCAAAATGCGTGTTGACCAATTGCAGGCCGAGGAAATTGTTTATTTTACCGACAGCCGTCAAGCCTTGCACTTTGAACAGGTGTTTGAAGGCGTTTCTAAACTGGGTATTGCGCCTCAAGTGGAACTTGAACATATTGTGTTCGGAACGGTCAACGGTGCCGATGGAAAACCATTTAAAACCCGTGACGGCGGTGTGATGAATTTGGAAACTTTGATTGAAATGTCTAAGGATAAAGTGCGTCAGTCTCTGCCGAAAGCCGGAGAAGTTGCAGGTTACGGCGAAGCGGAAATTGAAAAATTGGTTTCGCAAATTGCCGTTGCCGCCATCAAATTCCAAGATTTGAAAAATACCATTGCTTCCGGTTATGTGTTTGAATTGGAAGACTTTGCTAAGTTTGAAGGAAAAACCGGCCCTTATATTCAATATGCGGTTGCCCGTATCAACTCCATTTTGCGCAAAGCCAAGGCCAACAACCTAGAGGCCGGCAAAGTTATTTTACAAGCCAATGAAGAGCGTGTTTTGGCTTTGAAATTAGCGCAAGTGAACGGGATTGTTATGCGTGCGCTTAAAGATAAAGAACCAAGCATTATCGCCGATTACGCCTATACTTTGGCGCAAACATTCAGCACTTTTTACAACGCTTGTCCAATTATGACGGCGGCGACATCGGAGTTGGCGGCTTCTCGTTTGAAAATGGCCAAACTGGTGCGCGATGTTTTGACCTTAATGCTGTACTTATTGGGTATTGAAGCACCGGAAGTTATGCTGAAAGCTGCAAATCAAGGAGAATAAAATGGAAAAAACATTGCCACAAACGCCGGAAAAATTGCACGATGAAAATTATTGGCTGATGATTTTAGCCTATTTTGCCGCTTTTTTAATCGGTTTGGGGATTATCGCCTTGGTTGCCGCCAACTGGGAACAAATTCCAAACAATGTAAAACTCGGCGGAGCTGTGAGTTTGATGGTTGTCAACGCGTTTGCGGTGATAATATCTATGAAATTCAAAAAAAATATACTGACTCAGGTGCTGTGCGGAGTGTTCGCCGCTTTGATTATGGCGGTAATCGGGCTGATTGGGCAGATTTTTCAGCTACGTTCAGATGTCAGCGGAGCTTGCCTGTTGTGGGCGGTATGCGCTTGGCCGCTGTTTTTAATCACGCCGCGTCTGCTGTGGCTTTGGATACCGCTGCTTTTTGTCGGAACAAAATCTTTCGCTGTTTATAACGCTTTTTTCGGAGATGTACTGCTGTCTGAAAATGGTTGGAGTTATGCCACAGTAAATTACATCTGCAGCTTGCTTGTTTTTTATGGCTTAATTTTTGCCTATGAACTTTGGATGCTTTATGCCAAACCGAATAGCAAAACAGTAGAACGCCCGCTGCGCTTTTATTGCGGAACATTGCTGCTGTCGGCCGCTCCGCTAAGCTGCCGCCCTTTGGTTACCAATATTGACTTTGTTCAAATTCCGTGGTCAACTATTGCTCTGTCTTCTTACGGATATATTTTAGCGGCGTTTCTTATTTATGCCTTAAACCGCAAACACCGCAGAGTTAGCTTTATGCCTTGGTTTTTACTGGGATTTGTGGTTGAAAGCGTACTGTTGAAATTTAATATTTTACAAGACGATGTGGAATCTGTTTTGGCTCTGACCAGCTTGTTGCTGATGTGGGGTTACGCTTATTACCACAAAATGCCGCGTTTCAAATATTTGACTTTGTTTGCGCTGTTGGTATGGTTCTTTGCCACTTTCAGCTGGGATGTGTTCAATCTTATTCCGTCTTTGCTTATTTGCGCGGCTTTGTCTGTTTACGCCTATCTGAACAACAGTCGCCGCTTGTTTAATGTTGCGGTGTTGGCGGCGGTTATCCGTTTGCTCTACTATTACGCCGACGCCAGCAATTTAACCTATTTAGGAATATATCTGATTGGCTCCGGTTTGCTGTTGTTGGCGACAGTTTTTGCTCTGGTTAAATACGGCAAGTTATTATGGGAGAAAAAACATGACTAAATTTGCTAAAATTTGTGCTGTTTTATTGTTTGTGCCGGTCGTTATTTTAACCGGATATATGGTGCGTTTGTCCGGTTTAACCAACTTTGAAAAAGTGGAAATTGCGGTGGAGGGGTATGACCCGAAGGATTTTTTCTCCGGTTATTATGTCGCTCTGCAACCAAATTGGCAAAGAACCGACTGTTCGCAGTTTGCGGATAAAGTTTGTCCTCAAAAAGAGTTTGAACAAGTTTATTCTTTTTATGTGAAGGAAAACGCGGCGGAAAAGTTGGAAAAAGCCGTTGCCGCTAAAAATGTGGTGCTTGTATTTTCTTATCAATCCGGATATAAACCGCTTATTACCGATTTGAAGGTCGATGGCGTGTCTTATAAAGATTATATTAATAAGGGAAACTAAAAATATTTCTGGACAAATATGAATTTTTAGACTAAATTGAAAGGCATAGAGTTTATATTTATGTCTTTTAATTTTTATGCCTTATGAAAAAGATTTTATTTTTTCTGTTGGTCGTATTGACAACTTTGTTTTTGCAGGGTTGCGGCTATGTTGAAGTTATTGACACTCCGGCATATTACACTCCATACGGCACCATATATTATTACAATTCACCGGTGTATTACAGTAATCCGTATTGTGCAGGATATTACAGAACAATACCGGTTCCACCGCCGTTGTATGGATATTAATTTGAATTTATTCCAAACGCTTTCCTTGAAACAGAAAGCGTTTTTCTATATGAGTAGGTCCGGTTAAAAAGTCATAACAATATGACACCACGGAGATTTGTCTGTGCAAGATTTGCATATTTCATCAATTTTATCCAAGGTAATTTCTCTGAGGCATTTATCTTCTTTTCTGCAATAGTTATCTCCGTAATATGTGTAGTCAGTAGCCACATTGTGACGATAAAAACTGACATAATATAAAGAACTATGCAGGGGTTTCATCACGTTCCGATATAGGGCTCGGCAATATTCAAGATTGGTTTTGTCGGGTAAAATGATACCACTTTGTTGGTCAATAATACCAATTTCAAAAACCAAATGTCCGGAGCGAACGAAAGGCCAGACCCAATGATTTTGGGAATCAATAAGTATTGTTCCGTAATTTGACCAGGTTGTCGGAGTTAAATTTGCTGTAAGAACAAACTCTGTTAAATAGAGTTGGGAGCTACTTGGATTTAATTTTTCATAGTCAGACAGATGCTCAAGTAATCCGGTGATAAAATAGGTGTATTCTTCTATAACTTTATTTAGCTTAAACTTTTCCATTGCTTTGGAATAACCGGCAATGCCGCCGACGGAGAGAACGGCGATTATGGCCAATACGCCGAGCATTTCAATCATACTTCTTCCTATCGGGTTTGTCTGTCTGGTCACTACTTGCGCTTTTCTCACTCGTGTACTACTCTGTACACGTCGTTCCAAAAGTGCGGCGTATTGACGCACGACATCCAACCCCTTTGATGGCTTATCGGTCGACACGGTAGTGTCGGGTGAGGGGTAATTAAATAACTTGCAACAAATACTAAGCCAACACCTCCAGCTACCGTCATTCTCGGGCTTGTCCCGAGAATCTTGTGCGAACCGACACTTATGTAATAATAAGGCAAATTTATTGACTAGGTTAGTACCTTGTTGCAACAAGATTCTAGGCACAGGGTCTAGAATGACTGGTGCTAGAATTGCTTTCTTTGTGCCGCCTGCCAGTTTCGTGCTGTGCTTGTTATTCTCGCATACATCATTTTTTCTGCCAAACCCTACAAAAACGTCTGTAGCGGCTTTAAAACGGTCTACAATCAGATGTTTAGGATTTGCAGAGAGAGAGAGAGACCTTTTGATTGCTTATTTTTCATCTTTCTTTCCTCATAAAATAGGTGAATTGTTCAATACCTAAAGTCTAGCAAACTATTTTTAATAAATCAATAAAATTTATCTTCGTAAAAACTAAAAAACAAAATAAAACAGGCTAAAACAGTTAGTTGGGATATGGTTTAAATTGGACTTTAAAAGAAGAAAAAATAAGGGAGAATCAAAGTGTTAGAAAATGACAAAATGGGGTTTTTAAGACTGGTTTTTGAGGCAATTTTTGGGCACAATGTCATTAATCGGCACTTTTTTAGGGACATTCACAGGCACTTCTTTAATGACATTAAAAGGTACCCGCGAAAAATCAATAAAAACATCTTTACTATCAAATAATCTTTTTAGATGTGGTTAATCTGTCCAGTGCGTCCAAAAACTTTCAATAAGAGTTATTGCATAGTGAGCTAACACTAAATATGCCGTTTTCCGTTGGACTTATGTCGGCTAATATTTTATGGCTTTCGGACATCAGCTTGGTTTAGTTGCTGAGTTTAGTTTATTCTCTGTCTTCCGGTTCCCAAGGAAAGTTTATCCATAATCCTTTAGGTTCGGACAGCGGAAAATAATCGGGCTTGGTTTCCGGATTTTTATTGATTAGCGTATAAATTTGCGCCAGAGGATATTTGTTGCGTAAATATTGCACGGTTTCGCCGCTGTCGCACAAATCGTCAATAATATAAGTGTTGGCTGCGTTAGGAATTTCATCTGAAGTTGTGTCAACCATTTCCGTTTGCGCTTTACTTTCATCACTATATGAAGAAAGACGGATAAAGCGAATGTCTTTATGTTTGAGATAATGTGAAATAATGGTTGCCGGAACAAGTCCGCCCCGAGAAACTGCCGCCAGAACAAAACCATTCGGCGAGCGTTCTTTAATTTTTTGCGCAATTAAAAAGCAGGCATTATCTACTTGAGCTTGGGTGATTTCTTTCATCATTTATCTCCGAATAAATTAAATAATGCTCTGCTTTATAACAATTGAAGTTAGAAACGTCAATAATTTTATTTGTAATTTATCTGCGCTCGGCAAAATTTACGAAAATAAAAATATTCGGCAATGCTGAGTACGCCAAAGGCAAAAATATAAAAACCGACCGTCAGAACCAAGGCAAATTCGCCGAATGTTTGATAACTTAAAATTAAAAAGGCTAAAACTACGCCTAAAATACCGCTAAACATACTCCACCCCCAAGGTAAGCCGAGCTTCTTTATATCTAAGCTTCCGGAAATTTGCATAACACCGGTTGCCAAAAACCAAAAAGCGAATAAATAGGGGAGAGTTTGTACGGTTAAGCCTAGGTTTGTCAGCAGAATCAAGCCGATAAACATATCTAAAAGCCCAACCACAAAATACCAACCGGAATATTCGGTAAAAGAAAAAGTTATGTAGCCGCAACCCAATAAAAATACGGCAGCTCCAAAATATACGGCTATGGCAAACAATGAGGAAAGCGGATTTGCCCAAACCACAATACCCAAAATCAGCATTATGATGCCGGAAATCAGGTGCCAAATACTACATCTTCTGTCTTTCATTTATTTTCTCCTTTATCAAAAAATATTTCAATTCGGACGTATTATTTTTTTGCCAAAAAACAAGTGAGAGTTTTATATTTTTCTTTAAAATTAAAATGTTCGTGTTATAATCGTATAATGATAGGGGGGGCTGAAATGGAAAGTTTTTACAACACGCCTGATATAGAGTTTAAAGTTAATCCGATATATAGTTGCTATTGCTTATGGAGCGGAACTTTGAACGGGAGCGGTGATAAATCTTTTGATGAAAAAAGAAAAAATTTTGCAGCTTCTTTTAACAGCCCTGAAATATCCGGACTCGTTGATGCTACGCTACCTTGGAAAAATAGAAAAACTCTTTCAAATATTCAAAAAGTTCAGGGAATTATCGGAGAGCAAAATGTGCAGAATATTGCAGATTTGCAAAAGATACTTAATGAGAATTTTGATAAAGAAAATGCCGAACAACTAACAGAAGCAATTAGAAAGGCTTTGCCCGAGTTTAAGAAATTTTTGACTGAAAATAAAAATGTTATTGATAATGACCTGAAAGTTTTAGCTGAAACACAAAAAGTGTATGGTAAGGAATTGTCGACTTTATATAAGTGCTTGGGGGTTGATGAAAATAAAAAAGGGGTTGTTTTTATCAATCCGTCTCCGGTCAGACCTTTGGGCGATGGTATTTCAACATCGTTGAACGCAAGTATGAATTATTCTCTGAGCAAAGATGAAGATAGCGCAAATTATTTGGCAAACAGTAATATTTTAAGCCGAAAATCAAGTACGCCTTTTCATGAAACAACACATTTTTTGTTTAATAATTCCAAAGTAAAAGCCGAATTAAGTAATCCCACTACGGAAGGCGCGAAAAAATTAATGAAGTGGTTGACGGAGGAATTTGATAAAAAACCTGAAGAAAAAAGAGTCGGTAATGATTCTGGAAAAAATGCAATAGGGGCGATGAATGAATTGTTTGCCGTGTGTTCGACGGCTTTGTATAATGAAAAAACAACCGGAAAACCGATAAAAGACGGAGATAAATGGTATCACGGTTTTGAAATGCCAAATCGTTTAGCACCTGTCGTGTATCCGATGTATAAAGATTATATTAATAGCGGACGGTCGTTTGATGGTGCTTTTTATGAAGATATTTATAAAAAAATGAAAAATTTAGAACATCTGAATTCTATGCGCAAAAAGGTGCAGGATAAAAGTAAAAAAATACCGGAAAATGGTGCTCTGTCGGATAAAAATAAAAGAACAAATGACACCGCGTTTGAAGCTGCAAAAACGATGAAGATGACAGAAAGAAAAAGATGTCTTGGATAAAAAGCCGTTATCTGCGTTGTTTTTGTTTTTTATTACTGTTTTTTTAGAAAAATGTTGCAAAAAAAACTAAAAAAGTTTATAATCCGGACAGTTTAAAGCAGGCAGATGAAAATCTGTGTGTTTATTATTTGGTGAACATAGCTGAGAAGGCGGATTTGTCAGGGGTTTGGCTGTGTTTGTTTTTAGTGTTTTATAAGTTTAACCTTCTGCGGTCGGGAATGATATTATTTCATAAGAATTGCCGCAGAATCAATATGTTAGAGGAAACAGCAAATGAAAGAGTCTTATACGGAGAAAAAGCGTGTAAGAAAAAATTTCGGCCGAATCGAAGCGGTTGCCGATATGCCGAATTTAATTGATGTTCAAACCGGCTCTTATTCCAGTTTTATTAATAATGTTGATGCCAACGGCGAACACTGTGAGTTTGGTTTGGAAGAAGTTTTTAAATCTATTTTCCCGATTACAGATTTTTCCGGCAATGGAGAATTGGAATTTGTAAAATATGTTTTGGAAGAACCGAAATATGATGTGGAAGAATGCTTGAAACGTGATATGACATACGCAGCTCCAATCAGAGCAACTTTGCGCTTAGTGGTTTGGGATATTGACGAAGCCACAGGTGCAAAATCTATTCACGATATTAAAGAGCAAGATGTTTATATGGGCGATATTCCGTTGATGACGGATAAAGGTACGTTTATTTTTAATGGTACCGAGCGCGTTGTGGTTTCACAAATGCACCGTTCTCCGGGAGTGTTCTTTGACAGTGACGGCGGAAAGACAATTTCTTCCGGCAAAAAGCTGTTTTCGGCTCGTATTATTCCGTACCGCGGTTCTTGGCTTGATTTTGAATTTGATGCCAAAGATTTGGTGTATGCTCGTATTGACCGCCGTCGTAAATTGCCGGTGACTTCTATTTTCTATTCTCTGTACTCTAAAGAAACAGAAGAAAAAGCTCAAGCTTTGGCTAAAGAAGGTAAAACTTTGGAATTGGCCGATGTAAAAGGTATGGGTAAAGAAGAAATTTTAAATTACTTCTATGATTCTGAAACCTATCTGGCAGATAAGAAAAATTGGAAAATGAAATTTGAACCTTCTCGTATGAAAGGCGTTAAGTTTGAATTTGCTTTGATTAATGCGGCAAATGGTGAAACCGTTTGGGATGCCGGTAAAAAGCTTACTCCGAGATCTGCTCAGAAGTTGGCTGACGAAGGTTTGGAATATTTTGTTGTTTCTAAAGACCAGATGTATGGCAAATTCCTGGCTAAAGATATTGTTGTGGCAAAAACCGGCGAAGTTTTGGCCGAAGCAGGTGATGAAATTAATGAAGATTTGATGAATGCTTTAGCAGAAAACAAAATCAAGTCTGTTGAAACTCTGTATATTGATGGCTTAAACGTTGGTCCTTATATCCGCAACACTTTGGCTGCCGATAAAAACAAAACTCGTCAAGAGGCTTTGTTTGATATTTATCGTGTAATGCGTCCGGGTGAACCTGCTACTTATGAAGCCGCCGACACTTTGTTCCATCAATTGTTCTTTGATGCTGAACGCTATGATTTGTCTGCTGTCGGTCGGGTTAAGATGAATGCCTCTTTGGATATTTCATTTGATGATGCTCCGGATACAATGCGTGTGTTGCGTAAAGATGATATTTTACGCATTATCAAAAAGTTGGTTGCTATTCGCGATGGTAAAGGCGAGGTTGATGATATTGACCACTTGGGTAATCGTCGTGTTCGTTCTGTAGGCGAATTGATGGAAAACCAATATCGTATGGGTTTATTGCGTATGGAACGCGCCATTAAAGAAAAAATGAGTGCGGAAATACTGAACAATGTTAAACCTCAAGATTTGGTAAATGCTAAACCTATCGCTTCGGTAATCAGAGAATTTTTTGGTTCTTCACAATTGTCACAATTTATGGATCAAAATAACCCGTTGTCAGAGATTACGCATAAGCGTCGTTTGTCTGCCTTGGGCCCTGGTGGTTTGAGCCGTGACCGCGCCGGTTTTGAAGTGCGCGACGTACACCCGACGCACTATGGTCGTATCTGCCCGATTGAATCACCGGAAGGTCCGAACATCGGTTTGATTAACTCACTTTCAACTTATGCTCGCGTTAATAAATACGGATTTATTGAATGCCCATACCGCAAAGTTGTTAATGGGGTTGTGACTTCTGATGTGGTTTATTTGTCTGCCGATGACGAAGGTAAAGTTGTTATTGCGGAAGCAAACGCAAAAGTTGATGAGACAGGGCATTTTGTAAACGATTTGATTACTTGCCGTCGCGGTGGTGAAGTTGAATTTGATAAACCTGAAAACATCAACTATATTGACGTGTCGCCAAAACAGTTGGTTTCGGTGGCTGCAGCCTTGATTCCGTTCTTGGAAAACGATGACGCTAACCGTGCGTTGATGGGTTCAAACATGCAACGTCAAGGCGTGCCGTTGTTGCGTTCGGAAGCACCGTTGGTCGGTACCGGTATTGAAGCCACAGTGGCTAAAGATTCTGGTGCGACTTTGGTGGCTAAATATGATGGTGTGGTTGACGCAGTAGATGCAAACCGTATTGTTATTCGTTCTAACGACAATGATGCTCATGACGTGGGTGTTGAAATTTATAAATTGTCAAAATTCCGTCGTTCTAACCAAAACACTTGTATTAACCAAGTGCCGTTAGTAAAAGTAGGTGATAAAATCCAGAAAGGCGATATTATTGCCGATGGTCCTTGTACAAACTTGGGTGAATTGGCTTTGGGTAAAAACCTTTTGGTGGCCTTTATGCCTTGGAATGGTTTGAACTACGAAGATGCTATTTTGTTGTCGGAAAGAATTTCTCGTGATGATGTCCTGACTTCACTTCATATTGAAGAATTTGAAGTTATGGCTCGTGATACAAAGTTAGGTCAAGAAGAAATAACCCGCGATATTCCAAACGTTGGTGAAGATGCTTTGCGCAACCTTGATGAAGCAGGTATTGTGTATGTTGGTGCACACGTTAAAGCCGGCGATATTTTGGTGGGTAAGGTAACACCGAAAGGTGAGTCTCCTGTAACTCCTGAAGAAAAATTGCTCCGCGCCATCTTTGGTGAAAAAGCTAGCGATGTCCGTGATACTTCTTTACGCGCTCAGCCGGGAATTGATGGTATTGTTGTTGATGTTCACATTTTCTCTCGCCGTGGTGTTGAAAAAGACGAACGCGCTTTGGCTATTGAACAAGAAGAAATTTCAAGCTTGGCTAAAGATAGAGATGATGAAATTGCCATTATCAGAAGAAACTATGAAGCGCGTTTGAAAGCTATGTTGAATGGTCAGGTTGTGGTTGATGCACCTAAAGGTATTGCTAAAAATGTTACTTTAAATAAAGAGATGTTAGAAACAATTCCGTCTGCTCAATGGCGCAAAATTGTGATTAAAAACGAAGATGTTATGGCTAAAATTGAAGAATTTTCTGCCGCTTTTGACGCTCGTTTGGAAAACATTCAAAAACGTTTTGAAAACAAAGTTGAAAAAGTTCAGCGCGGTGATGATTTGTTGCCGGGTGTTCTCAAAATGGTTAAAGTTTTCATTGCCACCAAGAGAAAAATGCAAACAGGTGATAAAATGGCCGGTCGTCACGGTAACAAAGGTACGGTTTCACGCGTTTTGCCGTTGGCCGATATGCCTTATACCGAAGACGGTACGCCGGTTGATGTTGTTTTGAACCCGCTTGGTGTGCCTTCTCGTATGAACGTGGGACAAATTTTGGAAACACACTTGGGTTGGGCAGCCAAAGAACTTGGCGCACAGCTTAATGAAATGTGCGAACAATATAAACGCGGTGAAAAGACTATTGACGAACTCAATGCCCGTTTGCGTGAAGTTTATGGTGATAAACAATATAAACGCGATGTGGAACCATTGACAGAACCTGAAAAAGTTGAGATGATTTCTAACTTGAAACGTGGCGTGCCTATGGCAACTCCGGTATTTGATGGTGCTACAGGTGATGATATCAACAATATGCTGACAATGGCCGGCTTGCCGACTTCGGGACAAATTGACTTGTATGATGGTCGTACCGGTGAAAAATTTGATCGTAAAGTGACCGTTGGTGTTATGTATATGATTAAATTGCACCACATTGTTGATGAAAAAATGCACGCTCGTTCGGTTGGTCCGTACAGCTTGGTTACTCAACAGCCATTGGGCGGTAAAGCTCAGTTCGGTGGTCAACGTTTCGGTGAAATGGAAGTGTGGGCTTTGCAGGCTTACGGCGCAGCTTATACCTTGCAAGAAATGCTTACTATTAAATCTGATGACGTTGCCGGCAGAACAAAAGTTTATGAAGCAATTGTTCGCGGCGAAGACAGCTTTGAGTCCGGTATTCCGGAATCCTTTAACGTGTTGGTTAAAGAAATCAAGTCTTTGTGCTTGAACGTTGAAATGTTAAATGAAGAAGCATAAGCTGAGGAGTCTTGACAAATGAATAATGAAATAATGAATATGTTTAATCAGCAGCAACCGGCAACGGAAGAAAATTTTGATGAAATCAAGATTTCGATTGCTTCTCCTGAACAAATTCGTTCGTGGTCTTATGGTGAAGTTAAAAAGCCAGAAACCATTAACTATAGAACATTTAAACCAGAAAAAGATGGTTTGTTCTGCGCTCGCATTTTTGGTCCGGTGAAGGATTATGAGTGCTTGTGCGGTAAATATAAACGTATGAAATATCGTGGTATTGTCTGCGAAAAATGCGGTGTGGAAGTCACTTTATCTAAAGTGCGTCGCGAGAGGATGGGACACATTGAGTTGGCCGCTCCGGTTGCACACATTTGGTTTTTGAAGTCTTTGCCGTCACGCATTTCCGTGTTGACCGGTATTCCGATGAAAGCTTTGGAGCGCGTTTTGTACTTTGAAAGCTATGTTGTGATTGAACCGGGATTGACACCGTTAACAGTTAATCAGCTGTTGACCGAAGACGAATATCAAGATGCAATTGATCAATATGGCGAAGATTCATTTAGAGCAGGTATTGGTGCCGAAGCTTTGCGGGAAATTCTTTCTAATATTGACTTGGAAGCTGAGCGCGCCACAATGCGTGCTGAATTGAAAGACACTACTTCGGAAGCAAAACGCAAAAATTTGGTAAAACGTTTGAAATTGGTTGAAGCATTCTTGGAATCCAACACCAAACCGGAATGGATGATTCTGACTGTGTTGCCGGTTATTCCACCTGATTTGCGTCCGTTGGTTCCATTGGACGGCGGCCGTTTTGCAACTTCGGATTTGAACGATTTGTATCGCCGTGTGATTAATCGTAACAATCGTTTGAAGAGATTGTTGGAATTGCACGCTCCGGATATTATTATCCGCAATGAAAAACGTATGCTGCAAGAATCTGTTGACGCTTTGTTTGATAATGGTCGTCGCGGTCGTGCTATTACCGGCACCAGCAAGCGTCCGCTTAAATCTTTGTCGGATATGCTTAAAGGTAAGCAAGGTCGTTTCCGTCAAAACTTGTTGGGTAAACGTGTTGACTATTCCGGCCGTTCGGTTATTACCGTTGGTCCGGAACTGAAAATGCATCAATGCGGTTTGCCTAAGAAAATGGCTTTGGAATTGTTCAAACCATTTGTTTATGCAAAACTTGAAATGTATGGTATGGCCACAACAATTAAAGCTGCTAAACGTATGGTAGAAAAAGAACGTCCGGAAGTTTGGGATATCTTGGAAGAAGTTATTCGTGAACATCCGGTATTGCTGAACCGCGCGCCGACTTTGCACAGACTGGGTATTCAAGCGTATGAACCTGTTTTGGTTGAAGGTAAGGCTATTCACTTGCACCCGTTGGCTTGTACAGCGTTTAACGCCGACTTCGATGGTGACCAAATGGCCGTGCACGTTCCATTGTCTATTGAAGCACAGTTGGAAGCCCGCGTGTTGATGATGTCTTCAAACAACATTTTGTCTCCGGCTTCCGGTAAGCCTATTATCGTGCCTTCTCAAGATATGGTATTGGGTATTTACTATTTGTCATACGATGCCGATGATATGTTGGGACAAGGCAGTATATATGCCAGTCCGGAAGAATGTATGTTGGCTTTGAACGCCAAAGTGGTTGATATGCACGCTAAAATTAAGTGTCGTATGGATTATGTCGGCGATGATGGTAAATTACATCATGGTATTGTTGACACAACTCCGGGACGTTTGATAATTTCTGACATTTTACCAAGAAAAGACGGTAAATTGATTGAAGGTGTGCCGTTCTCGTTGGTAAACCGCTTGATGAAGAAAAAACAAATTTCGCAAATCATTGATGAAGTTTATCGTGTATGCGGCGGTAAAGAAACCTGTATTATGGTTGATAAAATTATGGGTATGGGTTATAAATACGCTTGCTTGTCCGGTATTTCATTTGGTAAAGATGATTTGATTGTTCCGGCTTCTAAGGAAAAATTGATTGCCGAAACATCGGCTCAAGTTAAAGAATTTGAACAACAATATCAAAATGGTTTGATTACCAAAGGCGAAAAATATAACAAAGTGGTGGATATTTGGGCTGCCTGCACGGATAAAGTTGCTGATGAGATGATGAAGAACATTTCTAAAGCTGACCACGGTTATTATAACTCCGTATTTATGATGGCGGATTCCGGAGCCCGCGGTAGTGCCGCACAAATGCGCCAATTGGCCGGTATGCGTGGTTTGATGGCTAAACCGTCTGGTGAAATTATCGAACAACCGATTATTTCTAACTTTAAAGAAGGTTTGACCGTGTCTGAGTACTTCAACTCTACCCACGGTGCTCGTAAAGGTTTGGCCGATACCGCTTTGAAAACAGCTAACGCCGGTTATTTGACTCGTCGTTTGGTTGATGTCGGTCAAGATGTGGTAATCACGGAAACAGATTGCGGTACGGAACGCGGCATTATTGTTCGTCCGGTGGTTGACGGTGGTAACGTTATTGCTTCTATTGGTGAAAGAATCTTAGGCCGTACGGCTCAAGAAGATATCTTGCACCCTGAAACCGGAGAGGTTTTGGTTACAAAAGGCAAGCTGATTGACGAAGCTGACGTTGAAAAAGTTGAAAAAGCCGGTGTTGAACAAGTTAAAATTCGTTCAGTATTAACTTGCGAATGTGAAAACGGTGTTTGCGCCGCTTGTTATGGACGTGACTTGGCTCGTGGTAATCAGGTTAACATTGGCGAAGCTGTCGGCGTTATTGCTGCTCAGTCTATCGGTGAGCCTGGTACACAATTGACATTGCGTACATTCCACATTGGTGGTGCGGCCTCTAAATCTGCCGAACAGGCGAGTATTGAAGTTCCGTTTGCCGGTATTTTGAAATTGGAAAATGGTCACACTGTTACCAATGCGGATAATCATTTGATTATTTTGTCACGCAACTGTGATATCGTTATTCAAGACGCGCAAGGCCGTGAAAAATCTCGTCACCACGTTCCTTATGGTGCTAAAGTTTTGGTTCAGGAAGGCGTGGAAGTGGCTAAAGGTCAAAAGATTGCCGAGTGGGATCCGTTTATGGTTCCGGTTATTTCAGAAAAAGCCGGCCGTGCTCAATTAGTTGATTTGTTGCCAAACGTATCTGTAAAAGAAAATATGGATGAAACAACCGGTATTTCTTCTAAAATCGTTATTGATTGGCAATCCGGACCATCTTCTAACGCTAGCTTGAAACCAAGCATTACGTTGAAAGATGAAAATGGTGATCCTGTAACATACGACTCCGGTAAGGAAGTGCGTTATTACCTGTCGGTTGACGCAGTGTTGAATGTTGATAACGGTGATGAAATCAAAGTTGGTGACATTATCGCTCGTATTCCGAGAGAAAGCACAAAAACAAAAGATATTACCGGTGGTTTGCCTCGTGTGGCTGAATTGTTTGAAGCGCGTCGTCCAAAGGATCCGGCTGTCATTTCTGATATTGATGGTATGGTTGAATATGGTAAAGACTATAAAGCTAAACAACGTATTACGGTTATTCCAAACGAAGGAAACCCTATTGAATATCTGATTCCAAAGGGGCGTCGTTTGGTGGTTCAAGATGGTGATATTGTTAAGAAAGGTGATATGCTTGTAGAGGGTACACCGGCTCCGCACGATATTTTGCGCGTTTTGGGCGTTGAAAAATTAGCCGAATATTTAGTTCAAGAAGTTCAGGCTGTTTACCGTCTGCAAGGTGTGGCTATCAACGATAAGCACATTGAAGTGATTGTATCTCAAATGTTGCGTAAAGTTGAAATTACCGCTCCTGGCGATACAACATTCTTGGTTGGTGAACAAGTTGACCGTGACGTCTTCGAAAATGAAAATAATAAGGTAATGAAAGAAGGCGGACAGCCGGCTGTGGCCGATCCAATCCTTTTGGGTATTACTAAGGCTTCATTGCAGACCAAATCGTTTATTTCTGCCGCTTCATTCCAAGAGACAACTCGTGTCTTGACCGAGGCCGCTGTAGAAGGCAAGGTGGATAAATTATCCGGCTTGAAAGAAAACGTAATTGTGGGTCGTTTGATTCCTGCCGGTACAGGTAATGTGTTGCGTTCTTTGCGTCGTGTAGCCGCTCAAAATGACAAGGAAATCCTTGCTATGAGAGAAGCTCAAACCGCAGAAGATGGAAATACGGCATTAGAAAATAATGCAGAACCGGCTGAGTAATAAAGCTTGTTTCTAACACAAAAAGGCTTTCTTGTTCATTGAATAAGAAAGCTTTTTTTGTGTTAAATCTCTTGACTTTGACAGTGTTGAAATTATACTAAAAACAATTAAAAGGGGAATATCAGATATGAAAAAGGTGTTGTTGATTTTATTGTCATTTTTGTATGTTAGTAAAGTGGCGTTAGCGGAAGAATTAAATATTAATAAATATAAGCAAGTATTGAAACAATGTTATAATAATTTTGAACAGGATGAAAAGCGTTGTTCAGATTGGAATTCAAGATGTTTTAATCAGCTTTTGGCGGAGCAAGAAAAACTGCAGAAATGTTATCAGAAAGTTGCTGTTAGTATTTTTACGAAATTTTATGATTTATCAAATGAAGATGCTATGCAAAAATTTGATAATTATAAAAATTTTTTACAGATTGAGTATAAGTTTATTTATAGTGATTCAATTTATTGTAAGAAAAATAATTGTGGCATAGCACCGAATTTATATAGTGAATATGCCACAAGTCAAGGTTTATATAATTATATTAATAAAACAATAAATTATATTGAAAATCAATAAGTATTGCTTCTTCTTATTCAGCCTTATGCCGAGGAGGGGAAAGTTTTGTCAGACATACTGAAACGTCTGATTTATATGAATAATGTGAAAGACGGATACTAATCAGAGATTTTTAATCCAACGCATTTTTCAAAGTCATCAATATCTTTATATATAACATTTGCTTCAGGTGTGCTTTTACTGAAATATCTTTTGACATTGTATCGTTCGTTATAGATGAGGTTAATAATATCCTCATTGCTAAGAAGAGAAGCTCAAACCGCAGAAGATGGAAATACGGCATTAGAAAATAATGCAGAATCGGCTGAGTAATAAAGCTTTTTTTGTGTTAAATCTCTTGACTTTATTTATATTAAAATTATTATAAAAACAATTAAAAGAGGAATATTAGATATGAAAAAGGTGTTGTTGATTTTTTTATTGCTGTGTGGTAATAATACTTGGGCTGATGTTTGTTATGATATTGGCGAACAGACAGCTGAGAACGCTTTTAAGCTTATTCAACAGCAAAAAGAAATATATGAGTATTGTTCTCTTTGTGATAATGCCAAACCAATTATTATTCCTGTTCAAAATGTAGTTAAAGGAAGTCCTATATCAGTTAATAATAAGAAACTTGATTTGGTTCATACTTATTACAAAAATAAAGGTAAATTTATAAATTTAGGAGTTGCATCAGGCTGTATTAAAGCCGGAGAATATAATATTGCAGCAGAGTTGGCAGACTTGCCGGTTAAGCAGCCTACTGAAATAGATTATCGTCAAATAAGTCGGCAGCAAATGAAAGATATTTTTGATAAATGCAGTAACTCAGCAAAAAGTGAAAAATCTACAATATCAGAAATAGAAAAACAAAATAAGCAAATAAATAATTGTTTGATTGAAGTTATCAAAACAGAAATTAAAAAGGGATTTGACAATAACCGGCAAGCTCAAATGTTTAGTTATTTGGAGCAAGTTCGTAAGTCTGTATTTAATTTCTATTACGGAATAGCAGCCGAGAGCAAATATTGCAGTGGGGAATGCGGAATAATGCCAAGTATTCAGCCTTATGCCGAGGAGGGGAAAGTTTTGTCCGATATACTGGAACAGCTGATTTATATGAATAATGTGAAAGACGGGTACTAATCAGAGATTTTTAATCCAACGCATTTTTCAAAGTCATCAGTGGTATTTTGAGGAAAATATTTTTCAGAATAAACATTACCTGTTAGGCAGTGCAATTTATCATTATTCTCTAATAAGCAATTCATTTTAGATGAATATTGTGAACCGCGTGAATCTTTAACTAGGCAAGAACATTTTTCGCATTCATTTACATCTACGGTTTTATAATATGTTCCACATAATTCAGTACGATATTCATTATTTTTATAATGGCTTAAAAGATATTCTTCATCTTTATGTATATAACATTTTATATTATTTAAACTTTCGCCATCTATATTTTCACAGAAAAAACTTAAAATTTCTGTTTGTTTAGTTTGATTATTAGTAATTGTTCCAGAACAGCCAGCTGTTCCGCAATCATCTTCGGAATGCAAAGGACTAAGCCTCCAGAAAACATCTACCGATAAAGAATATTGTTTATAAATTCCTGTATATTCGCTTTCTAATTCTGAATTATTTTGACTTAAAATACTAGCTTGTTTCAGAATAAATGGACCGCAAGGCCAATCTTGCGGCAAAGCATAAGCCTTACCGCAAAATATAACCGCAAATAAAATAATCAGACTATTTTTCAATTAATGTACTCTGTTTAGATTTATATTAAAATAAAAATATAATGAATTAGAAAAGAAAACAAGTAATTTTTAGCGAGGCAAAATAAATCTCTTGACTTTATTTATATTAAAATTATACTAAAAACAATTAAAAAGGGAATATTTGATATGAAAAAGGTGTTGTTGATTTTATTGTCATTTTTGTATGTTAGTAAAATGGCGTTAGCGGAAGAAATAGAGAAAACTAAGTTTGATAGTGTAGAGAAACAATTGGACATTGTATAATAGAAAAGATACGGGAGTATTTGGTAGAGGAATAAACGATGCCGTTCTAGGACGTCGTTTTGAGGACATCCTAGAAGACATTTTGTACTATCAATCTACATATCATATTGATTAAGGATAGTTTTTTAATAATTCTTGTGCTTTTTTACATTCATCTAAAAATCGTTGTTTTATAGAATCTTGTACTTCAGGTGTGCTTTTACGGAAATATCTTTTGACATTGTATCGTTCGTTATAGATGAAGTTAATAATATCCCCATTGCTAAGAAGAGAAGCTCAAACCGCAGAAGATGGAAATACGGCATTAGAAAATAATGCAGAATCGGCTGAGTAATAAAGCTTTTTTGTGTTAAATCTCTTGACTTTATTTATATTAAAATTATTATAAAAACAATTAAAAGGGGAATATCAGATATGAAAAAGGTGTTGTTGATTTTAGGTGTGTGGTTGATTGGGATTAATTCTGCCGTGGCGGAAATTTATCACGGCATAGACATTGATGAAGTATTTGCTATCAGTGATTGGAATAGCAAAGATGAAATTAAAGATATTATAGACGATTATACACTGATTTTAAAATATAATAAAGACCTAACAGAATGTAGAAATGCTTATAAAATAGATTGTTTAAATGAGTTAACAAAAAAAATTATGGCTCATTTTTATAGTTTTAATTATGAAACTAATTTAAAAAATTATAATAATTATGTTAAAGCAACTTTTGCTGCTTATGGGACTGTTTATTGTTTCGATAAATATGATATACCTTCAGGAACAATGTGTAATCAAGAAAATGAAGGGAAATCAATAGAAGTTATTACCGAGTATGTAAATAATCTTATATCTAGAGTAAATACTAAGATTTTGAATTATTATGGTTTTATTGCGAAATATGAATAATAAAACGAAAAGACCTACAAATTAAATTGCAAGTCTTTTCTTTATGGTAATTATATTTTAATAAGATATATGGTAACCATTTGTTCTTTTATCCCAACCACGTCCATAATGTATATAATTAGGATTATTTCTATCATTTTCTTTTACAATATTTTTGTATTTTTGCAAAAAGTTTTCATAGTTAATATTTTTGAGTTTATTTAATGTGGTTTCTCCAATTATTGTTCCTCCTGGAGATATGTCTAAAGCTTGATGAGTTACTTTTATTGCATTTTGAGGGCTTGTGCGAATACCATAATCAAAAATAAATCCTTTAATTTCTTTTGGAAGTTTGTTTATTCCATTCCAATTCCAAATTTCATTGTATAATATTGCATTTGCTCGTTCTCTTGTTAGATTTGGGATGTCTTCATTGGGATGATATCTTTTAGATATACCCATATTAGTTTCACCACCTGGGTCATTTTTATCATAGATATATCCACCTTCATTTGGAATTGCATATTCTTTTAAGGCTTGTTGATAAGTTGTATCATTTAACATCATATCAATATATTCTCTACTGAAACCGTTACCATATAAAGAATAATCTATGTTTTTATTATTGATTTTATCGCTATTATTATCAATAGATTGAGCTTTTTTTTCATAAAAAGGAGTTTGATGATGTGAAACATTATTAAGTGTGGGTACTGGAGTTTTTATGTCATATTCAGAAATAGTACAAGTAGTTTTAGGTCTATTCCAAGAAAAAGTAGTTTGATTTTGCATTTTATTTGCTTCAGTGTTCCACGGAGTTGGTGTTTGGTTTAATGAAGTGTTGTTATTTTGTGTCAAGATATTATTTGACTGTCCGAAAGCCGTATTTTGTTGCTGGTTTGTCTGCGGAACTGGGGCTATTGTGCCAGAGTTCTGATACAGTCCATAGTTCTGATTTTTAAGCGAATTGGTGACGTTTTCAATATTATCACTGATGTTAGAGGTGCCGAAACCATAGTTATTAGCCGGATTGCCGCCCCAAAAGTTGTTGCTGTACTGCGGATAGTCTTGCGTTATGCCTTGATTGTTGTAGTTTTTTATCAGTTCATTTTCCCGATTAGTTCTCGCCATTTGATAAGATATTTCATCTCGTAATGAAAAATTTCTGTGGTCAACGCCGTAAGAATCTATTTTGTTTTCACCATTTTCATAGCCTAATTGAGATTTAAAATTTCTGTACATATTTTTCTCCAAATTTTATTGTTTTTAGCTTATTAAATAATTTATTTCTTATTACATACGCGTGCAAAATTAAACCGCAAAGCCTTAATAAGCCGCAATTATAAAACAAAATAAATTATTTTAATGTGGTATTGTTATCATAAATATCTTTTAAAGTCAAGTTTAAAATAAGAAATAAATTATAATTGTATTAAAATTATTATTCATAGTAAATAAAAAAAGTGCTTTACATTTAGAAAAAGTGTGTTATAAGAATTGACAACAATAAAGAATTATAAGAGTGGAGCTGAAAAGCCCCGCTTTTTTGTTAAAGGAAATTAAATGCAAAAACACTATTTACAGGATTTGATTGAACCGGTGGTGGAAAAGGCCGGATTTGAGTTGGTGCGCGTGATGACTATCGGTCAGGCGAATCCCACATTGCAGGTGATGATTGATGTTGCCGACCATTCGCGTGATTTGACGGTTGATGATTGCGCCGAGGTTAGTCGTAAACTTTCGGATGTTTTGGACGAGAAAGATCCGATAAAAGAAAAATATTCACTGGAGGTTAGTTCTCCGGGGCTGGATAGACCATTGACCAAGCCTGAACACTTTCAGCGTTTTTGCAATTATGTGATTAAGGCTGAAACCGCTGATAAGGTGGAAAACCGCAAACGTTTCAAAGGTATGCTGCTGCGTGCCGATGACCAACAAATTGTTGTGGATATGGAAGGTGTGGAATATACCATTCCGTATGACGCCATAACTAAAGCCAAACTGGTTCTTACAGATGAACTTTGGGAAGAATATCAGGCAGCCCACGAAGCTGTTGAACTTTAATTTTTTTGATGAGGAAAAAATGGAAAATTTTGAAAATATGCCAAGACCTGAAATCGTGTTAGTGGCTGACACGGTTGCCAGAGAAAAAAATATTGACCGTGAAGATGTTTTTGTGGCAATGGAAGTTGCTATTCAAAAAGCCGGACGCACTAAATATGGTTTTGAACACGATATCCGTGCTACTATTGACCGTAAAACGGGAGCTATTTCTTTGGCTCGCTATCGTGAAGTTGTGCCTGATGATGCAATTATTGAAAACGAAGCTGCGCAAATCACTTTAAAAGACGCAAAATGCTATGATAGAAAATTAAAAGTCGGTGATTTTATTATTGATTCTTTACCGCCGATTGATTTTGGACGTATTGCCGCGCAAACAGCTAAGCAGGTTATTATGCAAAAGGTGCGCGAAGCTGAACGCAATAAACAATTTGAAGAATATAAAGAAAAAATCGGTACGATTATTAATGGTACGGTTAAAAGAATTGAATTTGGTAATGTGGTTTTGGATATAGGTAAAACGGAAGCCGTTTTGCGTTATGATGAAATTATTCCAAGAGAAAAATTCAAAAACGGTGACCGTGTGCGCGCTTATGTGTTGGATGTGCGTCGTGAAGTTAAAGGACCGCAGATTTTCTTGTCCCGCACTTGCCCTGAATTTATGGCTAAATTGTTTACACAAGAAGTGCCGGAAATTTATGATGGTATTGTGCAAATTATGGGTGTGGCCCGCGACCCAGGTTCAAAAGCTAAAATCGCCGTTCGCGCTACCGATAAAACAATTGATCCGGTTGGAGCGTGCGTTGGTTTGCGCGGTATCCGCGTACAGGCAGTGGTAACTGAATTGCAAGGTGAAAAAATTGATATTGTGCCATATTCTGAAGATAAAGCGCAATATATTGTGAGCGCATTGGCTCCGGCTGAAGTTACAAAAGTGGTTCTTGATGAAGAAAATAACCGCATCGAAGCCGTGGTTCCGGAAGAACAATTTTCATTGGCTATCGGTCGTAGAGGCCAAAATGTTAAATTGGCGTCGCAATTGCTTGGAGCGGATATTGATGTGTTGACCGAAGAACAGGAACACGAACGCCGCGCTAATGAAAACAAAGTTCGTTTGCAACGCTTTATGGAAGCTTTGGACGTTGATGATATGATTGCTCATTTGTTGGTTGCCGAAGGCTTTTCTACTATTGATGAAATTGCTATGGTTGACCTTAAAGAGTTGGCTGATATTGAAGGTTTTGACGAAGATGTGGCCGCTGAATTGCAAAACCGTGCTAAAGAATATATTGCTAAACGTAATGCCGAATTTGCCGAAAAGAGCAAGTCTTTGAAAATTGACGAAAGCTTGAAGCAGGTTAAAGGCTTGGATCAGGATATGATTATCACTTTGGCTGAAAAAGGTGTTAAAAATATTGATGATTTGGCCGATTTGGCTGCTGACGAATTGCAGGATATGCTTGGTGAAAATACTTTGTCCGAAGTTGAAGCCAATGATGTGATTATGTCGGCTCGTGAACACTGGTTCAAAGACGAAAACAGCGAAAATAAAAAATAGTTTTGCTGAATAGGAAAAAACAATGGTTAAAGAGTTGGAAACAAGAAAATGCGTTATAAGCGGTGAAGTTCTAAACAAAGAAGAACTTTTGCGCTTTGTAATCTTGAAAGACGGGGAAATGCTGCCTGATTTTAATAAAAAAATCGACGGCCGCGGATTTTATGTTTCCAACTCTAAGAAATTGTTGCAAAGTTTGGTGGAAAAACATCCTTTTAACAAAATTCTGCATAAAAAAGTGGAATATGCACCGAATATGCCGGAAATTGTTGAAAGTATTTTAACCAAAAAAGGTTTAGAGGCCCTTAATTTGGCGCGTAAAGCCGGCGATTTGGTTTTGGGATTTGAAAAAGTAAAAGAATTGATTATAAAAGGTAGGGCTGCCTTTGTGGTTGAAGCAACTGATGCCGGTGCTGACGGCAGGCAGAAAATTGCAGAAATGTCCGCAAATTTAGAAAAGTTTACGTTATATGATACCGCAGTTTTGAGTTCGGCGTTTGATAGGGAAAATACGGTCTATCTGGCTGTGAAAAAAGGCAAAATGAGCGATATGGTCAGATTGGCTTTGAAGCGGTATCAAACATTTTTAGAAAGATAATTGGAGTATTGACTAGATGACAGAAGAAAGTGCAAAGGGCAAATTAACATTGTCTGGAAAATCGACCCTCACTTTGAAAAATCTTAATAAATCGACGGCTGCTGATGGTAAAAAAGTGGTGCAGGTTGAAGTTCGTAAAAAAAGAGTGATTAACCAAACGCCTCAAGCCACCCAAAAAGTGGAAATTGATGAAGCTACCGCGCAAAAATTAAAGTTGTTGGCAGAGGCTAAGGAACACGATGCTAAACGCAAGCAAGAGGAAGAAACTCGCAATGCTCAACGTTTGAAATTGCAAGAAGAACGTGCCAAAGCTCAACAAGAAAAAGAAAACGCCGAAAAAGCCAAGGCTCAGGCCGAAGCTGCCGCTAATGAGGTAAAAGAAGTAGTGGAAAAGGCCAAAAAAGAAATAAAAGAAAGTCCGAAACAGCCGCAAAACGAAAAATCATTTACCAAAAATGAAAATGTGGAACATCGTCAGAAAAAAGTAAAAGATGATTATGATGACGATGAAGAAGAGGAAAGTTATCATAAAAAAAGTAAAAAATCGGCAGTGGTCGAAAAACACGCGATGACGCGTGAAGAAACTTTTGAACAGGAACGCAAAAAAATTCAAAAACGTAGTTTTGAACCGCAACGCCGCAACAATAAAATCAATATCAACGCTTATATGAACAGCGATGATGACGATGATTATGGCTATGGAGCTCCGCGTCGCCACTTTAAGAAAAAACAGCCTAAGCCGGTGCAGGTGCAGGCTCCGCAAGAAAAAATTGTTAAGGAAGTGATTATTCCGGAAACAATTACAGTGCAAGAATTGGCTAATCGTATGGCCGAAAAGAGTGCTGATGTGATTAAGCGTTTGATGTCATTAGGTGTGATGGCGACGATTAATCAGGCTATTGACGCGGACACGGCGCAAATTGTGGTTGAAGATATGGGACACAAATTTAAGCGCGTAGCCGACAGTGATGTGGAAGAAGGTTTGAGCGGACCGGAAGATACAGAGGCAGATTTGCAACCGCGTGCGCCGATTGTAACGGTTATGGGACACGTTGACCACGGTAAAACTTCATTGCTTGATGCTTTGCGTGAAACAAACGTGGCGGCCAAAGAAGCAGGCGGCATTACGCAACACATCGGTGCTTATCAAATTAAAGTTGCCAATGGCCAAAAAATTACCTTTATTGATACTCCGGGGCACGAAGCGTTTTCAGAAATGCGCGCTCGCGGTGCCAAAGTTACGGATATTGTGGTTTTGGTTGTGGCGGCCAACGATGGTATTATGCCGCAAACCGTAGAGGCTATTCGTCACGCTCAAGCGGCAGAAGTTCCTATTGTGGTGGCTATAAACAAAATAGATTTGCCGGGGGCTGATCCGTTGCGGGTTAAAACCGAATTGTTGCAATATGGTATCGGTGTTGAAGAAATGGGCGGTGAATGTTTGTGTGCCGAAGTTTCTGCTAAAAAGCGTATCAACATTGATAAATTGGTTGAGGCTATTTTGTTGCAGGCGGAAATGCTCGATTTGAAGGCTAATCCTAATCACGCGGCCGAAGGTGCGGTTATTGAAGCTAAAATGGAAAAAGGCCGCGGTAGCGTGGCCACGGTTTTGGTGCAACGCGGAACTTTACACGTTGGTGATATTTTGATTGCCGGTAAAGAATGGGGACGGGTGCGTGCAATGTTTAACGAACACGGACGCAAAGTCAGCGAAGCCGAGCCGGCTACTCCGGTGGAAGTTTTAGGCTTGCAGGGCACGCCTATGGCCGGTGACACTTTTGTGGTTGTAAAAGATGAAAACCAAGCTAAAGAAGTAACCGGATATCGTATTCGCAAAGAACGTGACGCCAAACTGGTTAAGAGTGCCAAGTCGGCTATGGAACAAATGATGGATAAAATCAAATCCGGTGAATCTAAGCACTTGTCGGTTATTATTAAAGCTGACGTTCAAGGTTCTATTGAGGCTTTGGAGGGCACTTTGAAGAAACTTTCTAATGATGAAGTTTCGGTGCAAATTCTGCATTCGGCGGTTGGCCCGATTTCGGAATCCGATATTACTTTGGCAAAAGCTTCCGATGCGTTTGTAATCGGTTTTAATGTGCGTGCCAATGCTCAAGCGCGTGATATGGCTCATCGTGATGGTATTGATATTCGTTATTACTCCATTATTTATACGGTGGTAGACGATGTTAAAAAAGCTCTGGAAGGTATGTTAACTCCTGAATTGCGCGAAAAGATTTTGGGTTATGCGCAAATTCGTAGTGTGTTTAATATTACCGGAGTGGGCAAAGTCGCCGGCTGTATGGTTACCGAAGGTTTGGTAAAACGCGGTGCTAAAGTCAGATTGCTGCGTGATAATGTGGTTATTCACGATGGTAATTTAGGACAATTGAAGCGTTATAAAGACGATGTAAAAGAAGTTAAAGAAGGTTATGAGTGCGGTATGAGTTTTGAAAACTATAATGATATTCAAGTAAATGATGCAATTGAATGTTATGAAGTTGAAGAAATAGCAAAAACACTCTAAAGAAAGGAGCTCGAAAATGACCAGTGAATTGTCACAACGTCAACTGCGTGTAGGACAAGAAATCCGCAAAGTAATTGCTACTGCTTTGGAAAAAGGCGAGGTTAGAAGTCCTGAAATTGCCGAAGCGTTTATTACAATTACTCAAGTGATTATGTCGCCGGATTTGAAGTACGCTACTGTTTATTTGATGACCTTGAATGGTAAGAATCTCGGATTGATTTTGGAACAGTTGAACGCTGAAAAGTGGGTGTTTAAGAAATTAGTGGCTTCTAAGTTGAAACTTCGATTTACACCGGATATAAATTTTAGGGTAGATGATACTTTTGAGGAAGCCGACAGAATTAATAAATTAATGCACGACCCTAAGGTTATGGCTGATTTGGAGAAACTCGACTAATGTAGCGCGACGTGCATAACGGCACATCTAATATTGCCGGATTGGACTGTGCGTCACGTCCGGCAGTGACACAGAAGAAAAAGAGTGTTTTGTGACAAGATTCGCGGGTCTAAGTCCGCGAATTACGTTAAAAAAAAGTGTGACTCAGCAGTTTTTTAGCATCAAAATTTTTAATAAATCAATAAAAAAATCCTCAATCAGCAGTAGCGGAGAGAGGATTTTTTATAATTACTTAACCGTATTTTTGAGAACTTCCAACAACAGCAGTTGGGTAAGTCTTTCATCGGTTTTGTGGAGATTAATATACGTTTCCACATATTCAAAATGATATTTTCTGCACCATTCAAGCAAAATTTCATAGCTTAGTTGCTGATGTGTGACCACGGAAACAATTTCAGAATGTATACCGCGAGACAAAATAGCATCAATTACAACTTTAGACAAAGATGAGTCGAATTTAATCAATTCTTTAATTTCAGCCTTATCGCCGTTTTTGACAATGGTTATGTAGGCTTCATCGGGCAAATGGATTTTATTTTTCATTAATTTCATTGCTCCGGTGTGGCCAAAGTAATTGACAATTTTCATCTTTATCTCATCATCTGAATAGTCGTTAACATATAACGCAATAAAATCATCTAACAGTTTTTCATCTGCAAGATACAGATTTATCAGTTTAGACTTAATCTGTTCTGACATTTTAAGTTCAGACCCATTCAGCATTTTATGCAGAGCTTGTTTATTTCCGCTTTCAAATATTGCCTCAAACAAATTGTCAGAGCAAATCTCATAATTTTTGAGTAACAAATCAAACAGTTGGTTATTGTTTAATTTGATAATTTCGAGTATGTCTTCTTCGGACAATTGGACTTTCAGAGCCAATATAGCAGAAATAATATCTGCATTGTGAGTGTTGATGATTGCTTTTATTATTCTGTCATTAAAGCCGTTATAGTTGTTATAAAAGAATATCAATTCTATAATCGCATCATAATAGCCATAGCTGATGACTTTAATAGCCTGTTCTTCCGTAAATTTAGAACGTTTATATTTGCAAAGGAGTGCTAATTCCTCAGAGTTACCTCGGTTGATGATGATTTGTCTCAGATTTTCATCAATGTTCTTATTTCTAAGCAAAGAGAGAAGTTCTTCGGAATTATTACGCTCAATCACGGCTTGTTTGTCTTTATCAGAAAAATCGTTAAATTTGCCGGATTCCAGTAACTTCATAATTTCCTTATGATTACCGCCTTGAATAATTGATAAATTATCCGAACCGATAAGTTCATTAATTAAAGTCTTGCCGCTATGCAGAAAAGGGTGCAACCATTTAAAAAAATTTGTAAGCATAATAGTAAGTATTAAGTGAATAAAATAATAAAAAATACAGCTGTTATATAACATAACTGTATTTTTTTGTCAAGTAATAATGGCGGAAATGTTCTATTTTCGCGCTAGTTGTTCAAGAAATTTTATTTGAATATCGGCAATTTGTTTGACGCTCTCTATGTCGACATATTCGTTGGAGGCGTGCATACCTTCGCCCGTTCCCGAATGCATAATAACCACCGAACCTTTTACGGCAAAAGCCCGTGAATCTGTGGCTCCTCCGATATGCTCAAACTCTATTTTTTGCTGAATTATTTTTTCGGCAAGCTGTTTGTAAGCTAAAATATATTGATTGTTCTCGTCCATAACCACCGGAGTTGAGGTCGAAACTATTTTATAGCTGACACCTGCAACTAAACATTTCTTTAAGTTATATTCTAAATGCTGTACGGTTGAATTTTCTGTCAAACGGAAATCCAACAGAGCTTCGGCATAGTTCGACAGCACATTGGAAACCTGACCACCGTTAATAATGGCCAGATGTACGGTGTCAAACCAAGTGTTTTGCGGTTGCGGTAAATTTTTGGCATAATAAGGATAAATTTTGCGGATATTATTCCAACTTTGCAACAAAATTTCATTGGCATCAATTCCGTCCCAAGGTGTGGAACCGTGAGCCTCTTGCCCTTTGGCAATCAGTTTTACAAATACGGGATTTTTGCATTTGCTGACAATTTTGGTGATATCTCCGCCCACATCATTGTCTAAAACAATTTTGGCCTTAATTTGCGGATAGGCTTTGAGAAAAGACTCTGTTGACAAACTGCCTTTTTCTTCGTCGGTAGAAAGAATAACGCCGAATTTAAGCGGTAATTTGTGCGTTTCGACATATTGCATTGAGTTAAGTGCGACCGCGGCAAAAGATTTCATATCGAGTGTTCCGCGGCCATACATTTTGCCGTTTTTCTCAATAGGTTCAAACATTTTGTCTTCGGCCGGAACAACATCAATATGCCCTAAAACCAAGGCATCAAAGTCAAATTCATCGGTGTTGCGTAAAAAAATTACCGGAGAGGCGGTTGTTTGGAAAATTTCGGTTTTTACGTCAGTGCCTTCAAACAGGTTGACAATATATTCGGCCACCTTACGGATTTCTGTTTCGTTGCCTGTTTCCGTACGAAAACGAATCAAATCTTTTATAGTGTTTATTAAATCCATTTTTTTAACTTCTTTCTTTGTCAATTTTTACTCTTTTTTTAATATATATATTTATCATTAATCTAAATTTAATAAAAGGGAAGAAAAATGAAAGCATTATTGACAACAATAACCGCATTGATTTTAACATTGGGAACAATTAACTCGGCGCAGGCAGTTGAAGAAGAGGAATCGGAAAGCGGCTTGGCTTTGCCGCGAATGGCTTCGTTGCGTTCAAGTTTAATTAATGTGCGTTCCGGCCCGGGCACCAGATATCCAATTGAGTGGGTTTATAAACAAAAAGGAGCTCCGGTGGAAATTATTGCTGAATTTGAATTGTGGCGCAAAATTAGAGATTGGGAAGGTTCGGAAACTTGGGTGCATAAGGCGCGACTTTCCGGACGACGCTTTATAAAAGTTATAAACCCGGGAGAAAACAACATTTATGCCAAGCCTGAAAATGATGCTAGAGTTGTGGCTAAAGCAGAAGATGGTGTCGTGGGGGAAATTATGAAATGTCCGACTCCTGATGGTATGTGTTTGATTAAATTTGATACAATTCAGGGGTGGATGCCGCGTAAGGGTTTGTTTGGAATTTATAAAAACGAGGTTATAAAGTAAGCGTTGAAAGCAGAAATAAAATTTAATGCCGATAATGAGTTGTTGTCACTTATTAAAGATTGGCAAAATTGGCTGCAAAAAGAGCGGTTATATTCGCCGCACACGCTTGATGGCTATTCTCGGGATTTGGCTATTTTTTTAGAAAATGTGCAAGATACTCCGGTAAGTAAAAAAAATTTAGCGGCTTATGAGGTGCATAATTTTAGAAAATTTATAAGTAAACGGGCGGAAAAATATTTGAATAAAAATTCAATGTGTCGGGAATTGTCGGCTATTAAGAATTTTTATAAGTGGTTGGAACGTAAAAAAATCTTAAATAATTCGGCTATCAGCGCAATTTCGGCTCCCAAAAAAGCTAAAGTTCTTCCTAAGGCTCTGGATGTTGAAGATTCGTTCAGAGTGCTTGAAAAAGTAGGAAAGTTAGAAACTGAAACGTGGCAAGGGCTTCGAGATAAGGCAATATTGACATTGCTTTATGCCTGTGGCTTGCGTATTTCTGAAGCCCTGTCTTTAAATGTTGGTGATATTTCGGCCTCAAGCGAGTTCCTTCGCGTAAAAGGTAAGGGGAATAAAGAACGATTGGTGCCCCTTCTATCTATAGTTTGGCAAAATATCAATGCTTACCTTGCGGAATGTCCGTATAAAAACAATGTAGGAGAACCACTGTTTTTAGGGGCACGAGGAGAGCGGATTAGTCCACGTATTATTCAACGCCAGTTACAAAAGTTGCGAGCTGTTTTGGGGCTTCCGGATACGGTTACCCCGCACGCTTTGCGCCATTCTTTTGCCACTCAATTGTTGGCGGAGGGAGTTGATTTGCGCTCAATTCAAGAATTGTTAGGTCATAGTTCCCTGGTTACGACCCAGCGTTACACCGATGTCCAAACTGAAACGCTGCAAAAAGAATACCATAAAGCGCATCCGCTTGAAAAGTCCGAATAAATTAAAATAAAAAAAGAGGCCTGTCTCAGTGCCTCTTCTTTCAAACTTTTTGCAGAAATTACTTTAACTTCTTTTCAACAAACTCTTCGTGTTTTTTAGATTTCTTGTCGAACTTCTTCAAAACTAATTTTTCCGGATGAGTTCTCGGATTTTTTTCTGCCAAGTAGAAAGAACCAGTACCAGCACTGCTTTCTAATTTAATTTTAATTTTTACTGCTTTTGCCATTTTTTTACTCTTTACAAAGTTATCAATTAAAACATTTAGGCGAAGTATACCTTTTTTGCCGCGGTTGTCAATAGTTTTTTTAATTATAATTCATTTTTCAGAAATTTGATTGCGGTTTGCAAGTCTGAATCTTCCCATAAACGGCTTTCTTTACCGCACGAGCCATCTTCTGTTCGGACAACACAGATATCCGGAGTTACACCGTTGTTATGAATAATTTTGCCTGAAGGTGTGAAAAACTGTTCGGTTGTAAGCACTAATTTCCCGCCATTGCTCATTTGAATAACATTTTGAATTGTTCCTTTGCCAAAAGTTTGGGTGCCGATTATTTTGGCGCGTGATTGATCTTGTAAGCCGGCGGCCAAAACTTCGGCAGCAGAGGCGGTGTCGCCGTCAACTATTATGGCCAGCGGACCGGAATATAAGCTGTTTTCTTTGGAAGTGTAGTAATGCTGATTAGAATTTTCGCGGCCTGAGGTGTAGGTTATGATTTCATTTTCGGTAAAGAAATCTGCCACTTTCAGAGCTTCGTTGAAAATTCCGCCGCTATTGCCGCGTAAATCTAAGATTATTGCCGAATAGGGTTTGTTACGCTCCAAAGAGCCTTGTACGGCTTTGGCGGTTTGTTTGTTAAAAATTCGTACTCTCAAATATAAAATATCGTCTATTTTTCGGTCACTGTACAAAGTGTATATGGCGTTTTCATCTTTGTCATCACTGTAATCGTATTCCGAATAATAATGAGAAAATTTATCAAGCTTTGAGGTTATTTTTTTCAGCATTAAATCAGGAATTTCAAAATCTTTTAGAGAAATTTTTTCGGAAAGTTCAGCTGTTTCATCGGCTATTTGGGTGGCGGTTTGGCTCCAAGCGGCAATATCATCATTGTTTTGCGGCAAGGGAATTATTTTTTTTATTTGCTTTTTGTAATATATATAAAATTTGTCGCTGCCTTTTGATATTATAATATCAGAGTCTAAGTCGGTCAGGGCTTGCAATCCGTTGATGACAATTTCATCATTTTTAACCGGTTCAAGATAATCGGTGTTAATCATTGTCAACATTTCTCTAATCAATTTTCCGTCTACCGACGCCCAAGCCGGGGCGCAGAAAAACAAAGCCGTTATAAAAAGTAGTTTATTCATTTTTATCCTTAAATTCTGCAATTAAAATTGTGTGATCAGATGATTTTTCGGTAGCGCGAAATTTTTTATCAATTCGGCATTCGGTTAAACTATCGGCCAAAGCCGGAGAGCAAAAAATGTAATCAATACGCATACCTAAATCATTGGCAAAAGAGGCATTAGTGTAGTCCCAAAAAGTGTAGCCGTTTTGTTGCGGATAGAGTGCGCGGAAAGCATCGGAATATCCCATAAAGCTTAATTGCCGCAGACGATCCCAAACTTCGGGACGATATAGGGCATTATCTTTAAATAATTCCGGATTAAATACATCGTTTTTAGTCAAAATAACATTGAAGTCACCGGCTAATATAACGTTTTTATGGTTTAAAAGTAAATCTTCGGCATGGGCTAAAAACGCATCAAACCATTTTAATTTATAGGCAAAACGCGTGGTGTCGTCGGGGGCGTTGTAGGGGGGATTGCCGTTGGGCAAATAAAGCGATGCAATAACATAAGACTCTCCTTTAAACAGTAATTCAACTTCCAGATATCTGGAGTTTTCATCAGGAAAATTCGGAAGATTTTCGTTAAGCAAAGTTATTTTCTGTTTGCTTAAAACCGCAACACCGTTATAACTTTTCTGTCCCAAGATTTTGGCGTCATATCCCAAAACCTGCAAATCAAAAAAAGGAAAATTGTTAAATTCGCATTTAATTTCCTGCAGCAATAAGACATCTGGTTGTTCGGCAGTTAGCCAATTACTTAAATTGGATAATCTGGCGTTTATAGAGTTTATGTTTAATGTGGCAATTTTCATAATGTAATCCTTTATTGTTCAATAATAATAATTTTTTGCGAAAATAAAAGAAAATTTTTGTTCTGTTAAGTGATTTTAAAACATTAACCGCTAAAATGACCTTAGATTTTTTTGCGGGGTAAAATATGTATCAAGATTTCTTTAATAAAAATGATGATTATTTGAGTGAATTTAAACAAAAAGTTGCCAATCAGAAAATAGCCACAATGGAAGAACGTCGAAGTGAGTTGGCGCGTTCTCGCAATAACTTTTTGGGAACATTTGCCGGTATCGCCTTGGCCGGAGTTGTCGGTTGGTTTGTGTTGGCTCCGCAATATGCTCAGACCGAAAAAGAAATTCCGATTATTCGGCGACCGCAAACAGCCATTAAAATTAAACCGGAAAATCCGGGGGGAATGGATATTCCCAATCAGGATAAAAATGTTTATAGCATTGTTGAAAAAAAAGATGTGGACAATACCGTGGTGGAAAATCTTTTGCCAAAACCTGAAACGCCAAAGTTGCCGGATATTGTGCCCGAGGTTTCCGATGTCGACACCAATGCCGACAATCTGGACCAAATAGTTGATGAGGTTTCAGAAACTAAAACGGCAGAAACGGCGTCCAAAACAGATAGTTTGGAAAAAAACGTAAAAACGTCAAACAATAATGTTCCAGATAAACCGGCTGATTTGTTGGCGGATTCTAAAAATAATAAGGAAACGGCGGTAAAAACTGAAAAAATAGTTTCGGCAAAAACGGAAACACCGGTTGCTGCTGAAGTTGAACCGGCTAAAACGATAAACGGCGGTTGGCAAATTCAGCTGATAGCCTCTAAAAACAAAGCGGCAGTTGAAAAAACTTGGACTGATTTATCCGGAAAATTTGCCGATTTGCGAAAATTGTCACACGAAATTCAAGCTTCCGATTTGGGAACTCAAGGTATGTTTTATCGTTTGCGCGCCGGTTCTTTTGCTTCTAAGACCGAGGCTACTCAGGCTTGCGCGGCCTTAAAAGCCAAGGGCTTGCGTGATTGTATCGCCAAAGAAAAGTGATGTTTTAATGTTAAGACCAATTTTACCGGCATTTTTATCTGTTCAAGGTTTTTATCTTAGCGAAGATGAAAAAAAACTTTTTGCCAAAAGCAATCCGTTGGGTGTTTGTCTTTTTGCGCGCGGGTGTGCAAATGTACAAAACAAAGAACAGCTGAAAAAACTTTGCCGAGAAATAAAAGAAATAATTGGCCGCGAAAATGTTTTGATTGCCGTCGACCAAGAAGGTGGACGGGTGCGTCGATTGACAGAACCTGAATTTACACCATTGACAGAACAAGCGGCTTTGCGAACTCCGGAGTTGGTGAAAATGCACGCGGATTTAGCGGCGTATGATTTGAAAACTTGTGGAATAAATGTTAATTTTGCGCCGGTTTTGGATTTGTTTTATCCTTTTACTTCTAATGTTTTGAAAGGGCGTTGTTTCAGCGATGATGAGAAACAAACGGCAGAGTTTGGCCGAATAATGGCAGATGAATATGCGGCAAACGGAATTTGTCCTTGTATAAAACATTTGCCGGGGCACGGTAGGGCTGAAACCGATCCGCATTTGGAATTGCCGGTGGTGAAGGAAACGGCGGCGGAGTTGGAAAAAGATTTTTATCCGTTTAAAAAGCTCGATAATGCGCCGATGGGAATGGTGGCACATCTGCTTTTAAAGGCTATAGACGCCGAAAATCCGGCGAGTTTATCTTCAACAGTTATACAGCAGATTATTCGCGAAAAATTGGGTTTTAATGGCTTTTTGGTTTCAGATGCCATTATGATGAGGGCTCTTAAAGGGAGTATTACAGAGCGTGCTAAACGGACGATAAAAGCCGGATGTGACGCCGTATGCTTGGGAAATGCCGGATTTGAAGATAATCGGCAGTTGGCGGACAGTGGTTTGGTTTTGTCTGATGAAGGGGCTGAACGATTAAATAAAATAAGTCAAATAATTTCTCGACCGCTGCAGAATTTAAATTATATACAGTTAAAAAATAAGTATTGTACAGAACTTAAAAATATTATATCTTACAATTCAGAATATGATGCGACAGAAGTTTTAAGCCGTATTAACAATAAATAGAGGAGAAAAATTATGGGGGGGTTCTTTGGTTGGTTTTTAGTGATTGTAGGCGTTTTGGCTGTGTTTAATGCAGAAAAATTGCCGGCATTGCGTCAACTCTTGGAAGAAAAGTTTAAGGGAAGTTTAGACGTGGCAAAAGAAAGCTCTAAAACCGTAAAAAGTAAATTAGAACAAGTTAAAACGGAAATTGACAGTCGCAAAAATACACCGCAGGCTGGCAATGAGCCTGAAGAAAATACTCCGGAAGAAACTGCAGAAGCTTTGCAATTTATGAGTAATTACATAAACAAAAAAAATGAGCCGGCAGAAACTGAAAAAACAGAGCCGGAAAAAAATGAGCCGGAAAAAACAGATGGGGGAACTTCTTTGGCGGATATGCTTAATGCAAAAGCTGCTGAAGATGAAAAGGCATATGAGGAAAAGCCAGTTGATTTGAATAAATTTGATTAACATTGTTTTAAAGCCTGTTTATAAAAGAAACGACCTGATGTTATTCAGGTCGTTTCTTTTAGTTAGGCGAATATTTTTTTATCAAGCTCTTCTAAAAGGTCTATATAAGAAGAAATTAGGGACAGCCCATATTCCCAAAAATCAGGACTATTGGGGTTTAAGCCAAACGGTGCCAAAATTTTGTCGTAGTCTTCCAAGGCTGTTTTAGAAAGCATATCAAGGTATTTATCAGCAAAATTTTCCACTTTTCCGGATTGGCTTACCTGATAGAGAGAGTTTACAAAACAATCGGCAAAAGAATAAGCGTAAACATAAAATGGTAGAAAGAAAAAGTGTCCGACCATAGACCAAATATGCTTGCTGTCATCAGTGATTTCAACATATTCACCAAGACTGTCGCGCATTTCTTCCTGCCAAATTTGACACAGACGCTCTTCCGAAACTTCGCCGTTTTTACGCTCGTTATGGGCGCGGGTTTCAAAAAAGTGAAACGCTATTTGGCGAATGGCCGTGTTTATCATATCACCGACTTTTGAGGCTATTAAACATAACTTAGCTTTGTCGTCAGTAAGATTGCGCAGCATAGATTGAAACACCATCATTTCGCCGAAAACTGAGGCAACTTCTTCCGAGGTCATTCGAGAGTGTTCGTTCAGTTCTCCGTTTTTTAGGCGAAGTTGATGATGGCAACCGTGTCCCAATTCGTGAGCGAGAGTTAATACATCGTTTTGTTTTCCGACGAAATTCAACATTAAATAAGGGTGCTCGATATTTATCGGGCCACTACAAAAAGCACCGCTTCTTTTACCGTCGCGTGGCGGAACGTCTATCCAATTGTGGTCAAAAAAGTCTTTAGCAATGTTATACAGTTTAGGCGAAAATTCTTTGTAAGCGTTTAAAACAATTTGCACTGCTTCATCCCAACTATATGAAATATCCGAGGCAAACGGCAGCGGGGCGTTTCTGTCCCAATAGGATATTTTTTCAACTCCGAGCCATTTAGCTTTTAGTTTATAAAAACGTTCGGAAATATCTTTATAATGTTTTTTGACTGTTTGGGCCAAAACTTCCACGGTTTCATCACTTACATCTTCGCTGAGGTTGCGTGAAGAAATAGGGGTTTTGAAACCTCTTTTATCATCTTCAACAGCCTTATCTTTCATTACCATATTGTAAATAAAAGTCATAAGATGTCCGTTTTCTTTGAGAACTCTATTTAGTTCTTTGCCGGCTTTTTCGCGCACCAAAGGATTTTTATCTAACATCAATTTAGATAGTTCGGCATCGTTATATTTTTTGCCGTCAACAGTATAAATCAGTCGGGAAGAAGTTTCTTCATACAGCCTTACCCAAGCTTCGGAAGAAGTTAGAGATTTTTCAACCAAAATTTCTTCCACCGGTTCGGAAAGTTCATAATTTTTGAATTTGCGCATTCGCTTTATCCAATATTTATAAAAAGCGACTTCTTTGTTTTGCAGCCATTCTTCAATTTTTGCGTCGGGTAAAGCGTTAAATTCAAGCGAGAAAAAAATTGCCGGTTTGCAATAATCGGTCAACTTTTCCTGAATGTCCTGATAAAAAGCCACGGCCTCAACGTTTTTCATTTGCGTTACCATATTGAGATAGGCAAAACCGCCCAAACGGCCGGCAGTAATAGAACGCTTTTCAATATCTTTTATGGCTGAAAGAAATTCTTCTGCCGATAGTGTGGCTAATTTGCCTTTATATTTTCGGGCAAAGTTCAGAGTGTCTTGTTGATATTTTTGTAAATCTTCGGCAATTTTAGTGTCGTGTAGGTCTTGATAGTAATCACTCAAATCCCAAGCCGGCATTTTATTTGTCATTAATATCTCCTTTGTTAGTTTGTTTAGAATCCGTTGAAGGTAAAATATTGTCAATAGAAGTTTCATCATCAATGTTTTCCGATTGAATTTCCATTGAAGTTGTTTCTTCAATATATTGCCTGCTTTTTTCGGCGTTATCCTCATCGGAAGTCGGAGTTAAAACCGACTTATCCAAATTTAAGGTGCGATGTTTGGCTTCTTCAAGTTCGTGTTGCTGATTTTCAATAAACCAACGTCGATTTTCCAATTCGTTAAGGTCATCAGAAACAACCCCGATATATGGATTTTCTTGGTCTAATTCAGCCTGACTTGCCGGAACAAACAAATAATTTGCCCAAGGAGTCGGCTGTTGATTGTAAAGCCAATTTACAAAACCGTCGGCAATAACCGATAAATTGCATTGGGTGTCTTGCCATAAGCCTTTGGTTATGCAGCCGATTTCTCCGCGTTCGCAGTTGGAAACGTGCAAAACAAACGCTTCCGTGCAAGGAATAAAACCTCGTTTGAGAGCATCATTTTTTGGCGAAAAAGCCAGAGCAGCGGTTAAATAAACCACAAGCAAAAATGTAAATCCCAAAATGCAATAATACAATGATTTGAAAAAGGTGTCCATTAACCATTCTTTCGACAGAATTTTTCCAGTTGTTCCAATTCTTCAAGAGTGTTTGCGCTTGCAACTTCTTCCGCATTACCTTCGAGAGCAGAGCATTTTAAGCCCATTTCTTTGGCAACAGCCACGGCGTCGGTCAAATAAAATTCTCCGGCAGCGTTTTTGTTGCTGATTTTAGACAAGATGGAAAAAAGATGCTTGCCATCAAAACACATAAAACCTGAATTGCAAAAATCAATGGCGCGTTCTTCTTCAGTGGCATCTTTATATTCGACAATGCGATCCAGTTCGTCGCCTTTCATAATTAAACGACCGAGGCGGCCGGCGTCTTTGGGGCGAAAACCAAGAACAACCACGGAGTAGCCGTCTTCCACTTTTTGAATTGAACGTTCAAAAGTCAGACGTGTAATCAGCGGAGTGTCGCCAAAAACCACCATTATTACGCCGTCAAAGCCATTAAGAATATCTTTGGCACAGTTTACGGCGTGACCTGTTCCCAATTGCAAATCTTGAACGCAAGTTTGGTAAGGCGCAACTTCGCGCGCTACATCTTGTCCGTCAGGTGAAATTACCGTGACGATTTTATCAACCGGAATTTTTTCCATTGTTTCAATAATTCGTTTAATCATAGGCTTTCCGCATACCGGCATCAAAACTTTCGGTTTGTCAGAGTGCATACGAGTACCTTTGCCGGCACCTAAAATAATGGCTGCTACTTTTTGTTTCATAAGTTCCTCCTTATAACTTTTTTAATCTTTAGCTTCTATAATAATAGCCAATAGTAATTTAATTGTAAACATAGGACCGTCTTTATGAAGAGATTTTTTTTAACTGTTTCGTGTTTAATGATGCTTGGTTTAAGCGCGCAAGTCTATGCCGAAGTAATTCCTTTGGCCGGTTTGCCTGATTTACAGGCGCGGCAAAAGAAAGTGGCGTCGGAACCGAAGAATCCTTTAGCTCCGGCTCCGGGAATGCCTGATAAAAATGATGAAGATGCAGTGCGAAGCTTTTTTAAAAAACGGTTTGAAGAGGCGGCAAAAATGCCGATGTCCGCTGATATTGATTGGGAGAATCCTTCTTCAACCAGTGTCGTTCCGCCTCCGGAAGTTTTAGAACGTCAAAAAGAAGCGCAAAAAAGCACATTTGAAAAAATGTATGAAGAGACTTTGGCCGCTTTTACCAAAAAAAATGATAAAGAAACGGCTCCCGACGGTTCGCAGACTTTGAATCAAGAAAAAGAAGAGGCCGCCTCGGCTACACGTTTTTTTATCAGAGCTCCGCAGGAACAGAAACCGCAAGAAAAAGAGCCTCAAATAGCGACAGTGGGTGTTACATTGCCGAATGGTCGTAAAATTTTGGCACCGGCGGCAGAGCATATTCCATATTTTTTAAGCTATATAGACATTCAGTCTAACGGATATATTAAGGTTGAAGACACAATTACAATTGTGGCCAACGGAAAAAAATTTGCTTATGGTTTAACCAGAGTTTTTCCAAAATATACTTCATATCAGGGGCAAAGAGAACATCGCATTGAATTAATGCTTGACAGCGTGACCGTAAACGACACGAAAGTTCCGTATATAGCCGAAGAAGCCGGCGGAAACATTTTGCTGAAACCAAAGTATAATCAAGAACTTGCTCCGGGGGTTTATACCTATAAATTTAAGTATATGATAAACAATAAATTGCAAAAATCCGATAATCTTGTTTTTTTGAATTGGAATATGACCGGAAAGGCAATGAATGTTTTTATCACATCGGCAAACGCCATTGTGTCGCTGCCTGAAGGAAATTCGTTCAGAGATGTGGCGGCTTTTGTCGGACAAGGTATGGAAGTTACAAACCAACGCACGAATGTGTTTAATTTAGCTAAAAACGTGATGGCTTTTTCAAACATTACACCGATATTAAGCGGTGAAAGTATGAATGTTGTTACAGTTGTGGGGCGTAACGTTTTTCTGAAAGGTTTTGATGAAAGTTGGAACATATTTTTGATTGATTGGGGAAATGTATTTTATGCCTCAATAGGATTTTTAGCAATTTTATTGTCGTTTATTCTTTCGTTTATCAATTTGAAAAATGAACGCAAAAACAGATATGCTCCATCGTATGGCGGAGCTCTGATGCGAACTATTTTTATCGGTAAATTCGACCGTGTGTCCTATGTGGCCAAATTGTTGGAATTATATCGCAAAAACGCCATTGATTTGGTGAATGAAAATAATCGTCTTTTTGTGGTTGCCAAAAATATAAAAGGCTCTCGTTTGACCAAAAATGAGAAAAAAGCGTTGGCTTGTTTGTTTGGTCGGAAAAATAAACAGGTTGAAGTCAATGTGGCAAATAATCAGAAATTTAAAAAAGCCGGAAAGCAATTTGACAAAGAAATTAAAAAGCAAATTAAAAAGTTCAGGCTGCTGCAAAATATAAGCTATATTTTGTTTAGCGTGTTGATGTTGCTGTTGACTGAATTTTTTATAGCGTCTATTGCCATAAACTTTGCTCAAAGTGTTATTATATTGCTTTCTTGCAGTTTGTTGTTTGCTTTTTATGTCGGAATATTGCAACACAGGTTTAAGAATCGTTTTATCGGTTTGTTGCTTAAATTGTTTTCATTGGCTGCGATTGCGGCGGTATGGACGTTTTGCAGCGTTTATATCGGCGGAATTACGGCGGCTTTGATATTGGCAATGATTGTCACTATTTTCAGATTTTCAATAGTGTTCAGTGAGCAAAATAATTTTATAAACGATGCTAAAACGGTTATCGGCAGTTATAAGGAATATCTGATTTCCAGTGCCGATGTAATTAATTTGAGCCGTGATTTTGCAAATCAGCAGTCAAACATATTTGCCTTGGGAATTAGCGAATATTATACGCGGAATGTTTCTAATCAAAATGTGTATAAGTTAGATGTGGCCGATGATATAAAGCAGAGTCTTATCGGTATTATTTAGACAAATACAAGCTTGACAAAAAGAATGATTGTATTAAGATACAATTGTTCTTTTTTATTATTAATTTAAAAAATGTATATTTTATGTTTGGTCAAAAATTATTTACGAAAAGCGATGTCGCCATCGTTAGAAGTCGAGATGCTAAAAAGATTTCGGATTTGCTGTGCGAAAGCAAAAGTTTGTCACCTCAAGCGGAGCAAGAGCTGATAACTCAGGGTGAAACAAAACATATTTTATTGCTAATCAAAAATTGCCTTATTTCTGCTAAAGGGGTGCAGGCAATTATGAAGCGCGGCATTACCGAAGAAATTTTGCAAGTCTTGACCGTGAAAAAGCCTATGCTTGACACCAAAATTGCTAAAATGATTCTACAACGTGATAACGAAGATGAAATTTTGTCGATGATAGTTAATGCTCACTATTCAGAAGAGGTTGTGTCATCAGTTATACAACGCGGTAAGCATATCGAGATTATGCGACTGATTGCCAATGTGGATGTCAGTGAAGCAAATGCGATTAAAATTATTGAACGCGACAATGAAGAAGAAATTCGGAAAGTTGTGGAGCGTTGCCGTAATTTGTCTGCCGAGAGCCTGCTGAAAATTTTGCAAGGTGAAAAGCATCATACTGCGGTTATGGCCTTCTTGCAAAAAAAATGGAGAATATCTTCCGTTGTTGTGGACGCGGTGTTTCAAAGAGGCAATCACGAAGAAATAATGCAGATGCTCAACAACCGTAGCTGTGAAATTCCTTTTTCTCGAATCTTGGAAAGTGAGAATATTGAGGAAATTGAAACGTATGTCGAAAAACATGTCGGACAGATTGGGGTGGTTGATGGCGACGAATATTTGAAAGATTGCAACAACGTTACACTGGTGAAAGTGTTTGCCGGAAAAGGCCTTATTCGTTCCGCTGTTTTAGCGACGTGGTTGGAAAAAGGCAAATTAGACTTGCTGACGGAATATGCTAAACAGATTCCGGACGGTATCAACCTGTTGGTGCAACTTGAAATTTTGAAAAAGCTTAATGCTTAAATGAAAAAAAATCCCTGTCTGTGTAAACAGATAGGGATTTTTTTTAAGGTGGAAGGAAAAATTATCTATCGGTAAAAGCCACGCCAAAATAACAATCGTTATCTTTGCAATTACAATGTTCGGCCACAATATTAGGCGGAATTGGCAGAGGTATTCTGTCCGCTTCTGTTTCCCCATACCTTTCATCTGGAACCCCATTATTGCAAACCACTAACCAGTCGCCATCATGCAGGGTGAGATGATCATCTAGCCAACATTCAGAAGGAGTTCTCCATACATCATCATGATTAGGTGAGATTCCTACACCTATTACAGTATCAGAACCTTTAGCCCAATTTAAGGAACCTAAAGTCATACAAGCTTCGCGTGGTATATTATAGTATTCAATGTTAATATGGTTACTATAAGCATTGCTTTGGTAACCATCTTGAGAACCGGTCTCAGTAGTTATCCCTAAATCTCCGCCAAACGGATTTTTTAGCTGACCATCAACAATCATATCCTCGGAAATTATGCCTAAAGATTTCATAAGGTTCATGACGTATTTATCAGAAGAATCCATATACCCAATTTCCTTTTGGTTGGCATAAGCTGTGAATAGTCCGTGGGTAATTTGCTCTATTTGTTCAATGGTCTTGTTGATTTTCCACTTGGTCATCGCTTTGGAATAACCGGCAATGCCACCAACGCTCAAAACACCGATGATTGCCAAAACGCCCAACATCTCAATCATAGAACGACCACATTGAACCACCTTACTGTCATTGTCGGACGCGACACACTCCACCTTACTGTCATTGCCGGATGTGATCCGGCAATCTAGATTCGCGGGTCTGGGCCCGCGAATGACGCTAAAGAGGTACCCGCGAATGACACTAAAGAGCTCGCTAACCGTAGAGGAGAAACGCGAAACAATGTTGCTTATTTTATTTAAAAATATTGATTTCATAATGAGCTTTCCTTCCGCTATACAATATATACTAAAAAAGCTACCCTAAAAAGGTAGCAGGAAGTTGAAAGCTATTCCAGGAATAGTGTAGTATATTAGAGCTATTCTACTACCTTCCTGCTATTGCAGAAAGATAGTTTTTACGTCTGTTTATGCAGACAACCTGAAGAGGCTTTCAAACCTCACATTAGTTTTTTGCCAATGTATGTTCAGTTTAGTTTAATAAAATAAAAATGGCAAGTTTTTTCTGGATTTGTATAAAAATTAAAACTTAAACGCTAGACATTTGTACGTCTAAACTTTAAGTCTATAAAAACTTTAATTTCTGGTAAATTTCTTTATATTTTAAATATAGAATTATTAAAAGGAGGAAACAATGAAAAATCATACCTTTGCCAATGTTATTATTCAAGATTTGTCTTCCGCATCACCTCTTCACGAAAATTTTGAAGTTAGTCAGGGAATTATCAGTGAGGTTGTCGATGGTTGGAATAAAGATATTTATGTTGTTCCTCGCAAGGCTTTGCAAATTAATCATAAAGAATTGGAAAAATATTCAGTAATGTAAAAAAAATATTAATCCGTCGACTCCTGATTTTTGCGGAAACAATCTTGTCAATATAACTTTTATCTCAGATTTAAAACAATTTATCCGCTCTTATGTCTGTTTTATCATAAATTATTTAGAGTGAGGTAAGTATGAATACGGTTAGAACAAAACAAACATCAGAATTGAAAAACTATCTTTATTTTGCCGGAACAATTTACGACAGTTTTGAGGCGTTGGAAGAAACCTTGGGAAAATTGAAACTGGAGCGTCCGTTATTTTTGCTTTATTTGGCTAAAAAAGCCTATGCCGAAGAAGTGTTTGCCGCCGCCGGTGAAAAGCAAAACGTGTTTGACGATGTGATGATGATGCCGCCGTCTCAAATCAAATTGCGTTCTTGTGATTATCCGCGACAATGGCAATAAATTTTTAATCCGCTTATTCTTCTATTGCATTTTGCCAAAACTGTGCCATTATAATTTGTAGAAAAATAAGGAGAATTATAATGAGCGGCAAAGTGATAATTTTAATGATGGATTCATTTGGCGTTGGCGGTGCGCCTGATGCGGCCGCCTTTGCAAACAGCGGAGCCAATACATTCGCGCATATTGTGCAAAAACAAGGCGGGCTGAATGTGCCAAATTTGGCTTATTTGGGGTTGCAAACAGCCGGTTTTGAAGCCAGTGGCGAAAAAACGGAGTTAAATTGCGCCAAACAGCCGGATTTTTCCATTGGGCATAAATTCGGCCACGCTAAAGAAATCAGCAAAGGCAAGGACACAACTTCCGGACACTGGGAAATGGCCGGAACACCGGTTTTGTTCGATTGGGGATATTTTAAGCCCGATTATCCATCTTTTCCGCCGGAACTGATTGCGGAAATTTGCGCCAAAGGTAATATTGAGGGAATTTTAGGCAATAAAGCCGCCTCCGGCACGGCAATTATCGAAGAATTGGGCGAAGAACATCTCAAAACAGGTAAGCCGATTTTTTATACTTCTGCCGACAGCGTGTTGCAAATTGCCTGCCACGAACAGCATTTCGGCTTGGAACGTTTGTATAAACTTTGCGAAGTCGCTTTTGCGGCGGCTAAGCCGTATAACATTGCCCGAATTATTGCCCGTCCGTTTGTCGGTGAGCATAAAGGAGAGTTTACACGGACAAAAAATCGCCACGATTATTCGGTTACGCCGCCGGAAATCACCGTTTTGAATAAGGCGGCCAACGCCGGACACGAGGTTATTTCTGTGGGAAAAATCAGAGATATTTACGCCGGTTCGGGAATAACGCAAGCGTATAAAGCCAGTGGATTGGAAGAATTGTGGAACGTGACGCTGGAACAGGTGAAAGCCGCTCCGCAAAATGCCATTGTTTTTACAAACTTTGTCGATTTTGATATGGTTTATGGTCATCGCCGCGATGTTGCCGGTTATGCCAAAGGTTTGGAATATTTTGACAGCCGACTGCCGGAATTGCTTCCGTTGCTTGGTGAAAACGATATTGTCTTTATTACCGCCGACCATGGTTGTGACCCGACTTATTCCGGAACAGACCACACGCGGGAACAAGTGCCGGTTTTGATGTTTGGAAAAAAAGTACAGACGCAAAATATCGGACAACGCCGGACTTATGCAGATATCGCCCAGACAATTTGCGCTTTTTACGGATTAGAACCTATGAATTTTGGAGAAAGCTTTTTATGAGTTGGCAATCATCTAATCTGTCGCCGAAAAAACATTGCTTTTTTGGTGCGGAAGGCGGCGTGTCGCAAGGAAAATATGCTTCGTTGAACACCAATTACAACAGTTTGGATGCTAAGGTTGCTGTTCGGCAAAATTTTGAAATTATCACGGCGTTTTTCAAAAAAAACTATGAGGATATGTTTACTCTTAATCAAGGGGTTTCCAATAAAGTTGTCGAGGCGGATTTGCCTCAGCAATTCAGCATAACGGCAGACGGCGCGGTAACGACAAATCCAAATATTTTGCTTGGCATAAAAACAGCCGATTGCGCGCCGGTGCTGTTGGCTGACTATAAGCACGGAGTTATTGGAGCGGCGCACGCCGGTTGGCGTGGAGCTTATAAAGGCGTGGTGGAAAATACGATTTCTCTGATGCAAAGACACGGGGCGGTTTTGACGGATATTGCGGTTGCAATAGGACCTTGTATGCAACAAGCGTCGTTTGAAGTGGCTGAGGACATGAAAGCTTGTTTGTTGGCTGAAAATTTACAAAATGAAAAGTATTTTCATCAGGGTAAAGACGCCGGACATTTTTATTTTGATTTAAGCGGCTATTTGGAAGATAAAATTAAACGACAGGGGATTGACAATGTGGTTAATTCGCGTATAGATACCTATCCGGCGGAAAACGGCTATTTCAGTTATCGCCGCAATACCCATCTGCGGCTGATAGAACAACCGCGGGATTATCCGACACAATATTCTTTTATTTGCTTATAGAGGGTAAAATGAGAACGAAAATGCTTCCTTATTTTAATGAACGGCCAAGCAAAGTCAGCGCGTTGGTGTTGCATTGCAGTGCGCACGATACAGAGGATATGATAGCTGTTTTGCAAAAAGAAGAACTCAGCGCGCATTATGTTGTTGGGCTGAATGGCGATGTTGTTCAGCTGGTGCCCGAGGAAAAACGCGCTTGGCACGCCGGTATAAGTTTGTGGCGTGAGTTTGAAAATTTGAACCATAATTCTGTTGGAATCGAGATTAGTTCGCTGTCTATGGGGCAGGAACCTTATAGCGAAAAACAAATAAAAAGCGTTATGGAACTGTGTCAGGAAATAATTAAGCGGCATCAGATTCCGGCGCGAAATGTGGTTGGTCATTCGGATATTGCTCCAACGCGAAAACCAGATCCGGGGGTGGCGTTTCCGTGGAAATTGTTGGCGGAAAACGGCGTCGGTTTGTGGTATGACTTGCAAGATGCGGAAAAAATAGCCGAGAATAATCCGGAAATTTTGCTCAAGAGAATCGGCTACAATACCGAAAATTTGCCGGCGGCGATGACGGCTTTTTGTCGGCATTTTGTTCCGCAAGAAGTGGAAATACGGCAAGACATACATGCTTTGTTGCAACATCCGTATGATGAAAATTTTAGTTTAGATGAAAAATATTTGCCGATTTTGAAAGCGTGTTGTGCGGCATATCAAGAAAACGCACGGCAGAAAATATGAGTCGAGATAATTCTTGAAGTAATAAAAAACTGTTAGATATAAAAAAATATTTGACAAAAATAAAAAATAATGATACAAAAATAATGTTCTTATCTATTATTTTGTCTTATTTAATTTTTTGTGTTATGGATTTTAAAAGTATTGAATTTAAGAAACTCTTGGTGGATTTTTACCGAGTTTTCTTGAAATTGCCTAATTATGGTAAAGTTTTGGCCGTGGCTTCTATTGCTACGCTGTATCTGGCTATTTTCCCTAGTGTTAAACAGCCGATTATGTATAAGTACGAGTGGAATCGTATTGAGCTGAATGAAAAGGGTAAAAAGGTCTTTTTGCGAAAGAGTGCTATTGCAAAAGACGGTGTGCCTTCTTTCTACGTCAATTCGAGTCAAAAGCCGAAACCAAAGGATACAATGGTTATCCTTGACATTATTGACGACGACACCCCTTATATGTTTAAGGAAGAGCGTGGTACAAATGTTTTTGACTGGGTTGAGGCCGTTTACGACTATAAAAAGTCGGCTAAACGTAAGAAAATGGCGGCATCATTCTTGTTCTCTATTACTCTGGCAATGGCTTCTTATCCGGGACTTATCCGCAGATTGTGGAATTTGATTCCGAAAAAGTAAATTAATAAAAAAGACAGCTATGAAAAATAGTTGTCTTTTTTTGTATATTTTTTGTTAAAAAACTTGACAATATTTTTTTATGGTGCTACAAAGGAGTCATCTTGTTATTATATTGTTTTACTTTTAATCTTAATTTTTATGAAGCGTTTTATTTATCTTTTTGCTGTTAGTGTAATGGTTATTACTTTGGCAGCTTGTGGTGGTGATAGCAAGTCTGACGGCGGCTATTCTAAGACTGAACTTTTCGGTTCAATGGACGACAGTGATATCCAAGATTATCTGGAAATCGGATCTGTGGTTTTTGAGGATTCTGAGAATGGCAATCAGTTAGTTCTGGGCGTTGATGAAAATGCTCCGGTTCTCAGTGGCAAGGTTTATGCTAACACTGATCGAAAGATTGCCGCGCCTGATTTAGTATGGATTTGGCACACCGGCGGTAAGTATTACCTTTTGTATTGCGATGGACAGGATTTTGTCAGCAGCAGTGAAAAGAGCAAAAAATGGGCGGAAGAAAATCTGGGCCCAAGTGAGCAATAATAAAAAACACGATAGTTTACTTTGGTTAAACTATCGTGTTTTTTTGTTGTGACACTCTAAAAATTTTTGAGAGCAAGCTGCTCAAGTTCTTTCAGCTTGTCGCGATAGACCATTGCTTGTTCAAACTCAAGGTTTTGCGCCGCTTCTTTCATCAATTTAGTATATTCTTTAGTCATTTTTTCAATGTTTTTGATTTTATCAATATCTTGAGATTCATCTTTTATAAAATCTGTTTCCGTCATCTCTTTCAAGGTGGAAGAAATGCTTTTTTTGATGGTTTGCGGCGTTATGCCGTTGGCGATATTGTATTCGGTTTGTTTTTTGCGCCGACGCTCGGTTTCTTCCAAAGCCATTTTCAAAGAGTCTGTCATTTTATCGGCATACAAAATAACGCGTCCTTCCGCATTGCGCGCCGCGCGACCTATGGTTTGGATAAGCGAACGGGTTGAACGTAAAAAACCTTCTTTGTCGGCGTCTAAAACAGCAACCAGCGAACATTCCGGAATATCCAAGCCTTCACGCAAAAGGTTAATGCCGACTAAAACATCAAACACGCCGAGGCGTAAATCTCGGATAATTTCAATGCGCTCTAAGGTGTCGATATCCGAATGCAGATAGCGAACTTTGACGCCGTTGTCTTTAAGATATTCGGTTAAGTCTTCGGCCATTTTCTTGGTAAGAGTTGTCACTAACACTCTTTCGCCTTTGGCCGCGGTTTTGCGACATTCTTCCATCAAATCGTCAACCTGATTTTCTACCGGACGCACAAGGCACAGAGGGTCGGTCAGACCGGTCGGGCGAATTACCTGTTCGGAAAACACGCCTTTACTTTGTCCCATTTCCCATTCTCCGGGGGTGGCAGAAACGAAAATGGTTTGCGGCCGCATTTTATCCCATTCTTCAAACTTTAGCGGACGATTGTCCAAGCAGGACGGCAACCGGAAACCATAGTCGGACAATGTTGTTTTACGATTGCGGTCTCCGCGGTACATTGCGCCGATTTGCGGCACGGCAATGTGGCTTTCATCAATAAAGAGCAGGGCGTTTTTGGGAAAATATTCAAACAAAGTCGGCGGCGGTTCTCCCGGAGCGCGTCCGGTTAAATAACGCGAATAGTTTTCAATACCTTTGCAGTGGCCGGTGGTGTCCAACATTTCCAAATCAAAACGCGTGCGTTGTTCAAGTCGTTGCGCTTCAAGCAATTTGTTTTCTTGTTTGAATTGTTGCAAACGGATTTCTAAATCTTCTTTAATGTGCGTCATTGCTTGAGACAGAGCCGGACGAGGTGTTACATAGTGGTTGGCGGGATAAACGGTAATTTCATCAAGTTGACGCGTTTTTTTGCCGGTTAAAACGTCAAATTCGTAGATTTCTTCTATTTCATCGCCAAAAAAAGAAACTCGCCAAGCGCGGTCTTCGTAGTGCGCCGGAAAAATGTCCAAAGTGTCACCTTGAACGCGAAAAGTGCTGCGGACAAAGTTAACGCTGCAACGTTCATAAAGAAGTTCGGTCAGGTGTTTGTTTACTTCGTGGATGTCAACCACATCTCCGACTTTCAGTTGAAAAACCATAGAAGAATAAGATTCCATGCTGCCTAAACCGTAAATGCACGAAACAGAGGCCACAATGATTACATCGCGCTCTTCTAAAACGTTACGAGTGGCACCGTGTCGCATTCGGTCTATTTGCTCATTGATGGCCGAATCTTTTTCAATATAAGTGTCGGTTTTGGGAATATAGGCTTCCGGTTGATAATAATCGTAATAAGAAACAAAATATTCCACGCGGTTATGCGGAAAAAATTCTTTCATCTCCGTATAAAGCTGCGCCGCCAAAATTTTATTCGGTTCCATAATCAGGGCCGGGCGACGGCATTGCTCAATAATTTTGGCCATTGTAAAAGTTTTGCCGGAACCGGTTACGCCCAACAGCACTTGGTTGCGTTCACCGCGTTCAATTCCTTCGCATAGTTCTTTAATGGCTTGCGGCTGGTCGCCTGAAGGCTCAAACGGACTTTCTATTTTAAATTCGGTATCTTTCATATTTCTAATATTTGTAATAAGAGTGTAAATATTCCAACATTTTTTGGCGATTGTTTAAAATGTCAGAACTTAACGGCTCCGGTGCAGCGGTGTTGTTTTGTTTCGCGGTCGAAATTTCTGATTTATTAAGAGAAACAACGAGCTGTTTTAACTCTTTATCGGAGTAGTTGTTTTCGATATAGTCCAAAGATTGAAACAGCGGAATTAAAGATTTTGATATTTTTTCCGTAGAAACCGAGTTTATGTTGCCAACACGCGGGGACTCGGTGTTTTTTGCGGGGAGTTTGCGCGTGATTGTACCGGCTTGTGAGATGACCGGAAGAAATATAGCCAACAAGAGTATAAAATATTTTTTCATAAAAATTCTCCTATTTTTGTAAGTCGTTCATTGTATCGTTAATCATTTTATCTATGTTGATATTTTTAATTCGGTTATAATTGTTTTTCAGCTTAATTAATGACTGTTTCGAAAGCGGAGTTTTTTGTAAAACGGCCTCATATTCTTTTTGCCAGTCAATATTGGTAGAATTATCGGAAGCGGCGACCTGAGCATTTTGTTTGGCAGGTTGACTATTGTCAGAAAAGAAGCTGTTTATCTTTTCAAGCATACCGTCTTGAGATTTAGCCGCGGCGGCTTCAGCTTCAGCTTCGGCTTGTTGGCGCAAACGTTCCTGTTCGGCCTTTTTCTTCGCGATTAAAGCTTCGCGTCGGCGGGCATTGTTTTCTTCTATTTGCTGAGCGCGTCTTTCGGCCCAAATTAAAGCTTGAGACGGATCAGGCTTTTGAGGTGCGGAATTTTTAGCCTGAGGAGTAATATTTACATAATGGTTTTGTTTTGCCCACGGATTTATTGGAAGCTCCTGCGCTTGACCGGTAGCTGCATAAAAACAAAAGGCTGTCAAAAGTATTGCACTGAATTTCATTGTGCTCTCCCTATAATTGGAATTTATCATAGCATAAAAAAACTAAAAAGTCAGTTACTTTGTGTCGGTTTGGCTGCTGATTTTTTAGGTTCGGCGGTCTTTTTTTTAGGAGTTTCTTTTTCGGGTTCAATGCCGTATGCGCAAAAAGTTTTTTCTTTAACCGTAGATTTTTTCACTATGTAAGCCGGAGTATTAACCACAGTGCAGTTTTCGGGAATGTCCTTGATGACAATGGCATTAGAACCGATTTTTACATTTTTGCCGATGGTAATCGGTCCTAAAATTTGGGCTCCTGAACCTATTGTCACATTGTCGCCAATTGTCGGGTGACGTTTTTCTATTTTTTTGCCGTTTTCATCATAAAATTTGCGCCCGCCGAGTGTGACATCGTGATAAAGAGTTACATTTTTACCGATTATTGTGGTTTCTCCGATAACAACCCCCATTCCGTGGTCAATCATAAAACCTTCGCCTATTTGGGCGGCGGGGTGAATTTCAATGCCGGTTAAAAAACGTGCAAGCTGAGAAAGAATGCGGGCGGTAAGCAGAAAATTACGTTTCCACAAGGCGTTTGACAAGCGGTGAATTACAATTGCGTGCAATCCGGAAGAGCATAAAACAGCCTCGAGTTTACTGCGAGTTGCCGGATCTCTATCCATAATTGCTTGAATGTCTTTTAAAATTATCTTGTAATTTGAATTCATTGTGTGGTATATTCCTCTAAAATTAACCTGATTTTTATTTAATGTAACGTCTAATATGTTAAATAAAAGTAACAAAACGAGAAAAAAATGGTAGAAGTTTTATTTAACGGTCATGCCGGCCGCCTGGAGGGAAGATATTATAAAAGCGAACGTCCAAACGCGCCGGTGGCTTTGATTTTGCATCCGCACCCGCAATATGGCGGAACGATGAACAATAAGGTTGTCTATACTTTGTTCAGTTGTTTTAAGGATTTGGGCTTTTCGGTGTTGCGCTTCAATTTTAGAAGTGTCGGTCGTTCACAAGGGCAGTTTGAAGATGGTCCGGGGGAACTTTCTGACGCGACAATTGCTCTGGATTGGCTGCAAAATATGAATCCCGATGCCAAACAATGTTGGATAGCCGGTTATTCTTTTGGAGCTTGGATTGGTTTGCAATTGTTGATGCGGCGTCCGGATATTAATAATTTTATTGCCGTTTCTCCGCCGGCCAATGAAAAAGATTTTTCGTTTTTAGCTCCTTGTCCGGCTTCGGGGCTGATTGTTCAAGGCGGCAAAGACGAAATTGTCGGACCTTATCAAGTGGAGGCGATGGCTCACAAATTAAATCAGCAACGTAATGTGGATATTGATTTTGCAATGATTGAAGATGCAGACCATATGTATAACAACCACTTAGGTGATTTATATAAAGTTTCCGGTCAATATGTAATCAGCGCGTTACAGCGTCGTTCTCCGCAAAAAAGACGTCGCGGCCGTCGGAAAAAATCGGAATTAGATGATGATTTGCTGTTGGAGTGTTCGGAAAATGATGAAGCTCTTGCAGATGATGAAATGTATGATGAAAATGAGGAATAAAGTGCAAAAATTACTGAAAAATATTTTTGTTTTACCGAAAAAAAAAGAAAAAGCGGAAGTTAAAGTAAAATCTGAAAATGCTGAGTTTAATAATGCTTTTTTAGAAAACATAAAAACAGTTTTTTTGGCAATATTTATTGCTTTGATTATCAGAAGTTTTTTGTTTGAGCCGTTTCGAATTCCTTCGGGTTCGATGTATCCGACTTTAAGGGTTGGGGATTATTTGTTTGTGAATAAATATACCTACGGCTATTCGCGTTATTCATTTCCTTTAGGCTTGCCGTTGTTTTCCGGTCGTTTGTGGTATGACGAGCCTAAACGCGGAGATGTGGTGGTGTTTCGTCCGGTGAAAAAGCCGAATACTGATTTTATTAAACGTATTATCGGTTTGCCGGGGGATAAGGTTCAAGTCAGAAAAGGCCGTCTTTACATAAATGATGAAGTTGTGCAAAGAGATGAAACAGAACGTTATGTGATTGACGAATATGTTGAAATTCCGGAATTTTATCATCAATATGATGAAGTCTTGCCAAACGGAAAAATTCACCGGATAATAGAAATATCTGATGGTGAAAGAATTGTCGATAACACGGACGAATTTTTTGTGCCGCAGGATTCTTTTTTTGTGATGGGCGATAATCGTGATCGTTCTGATGACAGTCGAATAAGCGTGGGCTTTGTGCCTAAGGAAAATTTGGTGGGAAGGGCGATGTTTATCTTCTTTTCACACAATGATAAAGGTGAAATATATGAACCTTGGACTTGGTTTAAAGCTATTCGTTGGAGTCGTTTTTTCAAAGGAATTTACTGATTATGTCGCAATTGGAAGATATTTTGCAATATAAATTTAATAATCCGCGTTTGTTGACACAGGCTCTAACGCACAGCAGTGTTACGGGTAATGAACATAAAAATTATGAACGGTTGGAGTTTTTGGGCGACAGAGTGTTGGGAATGACTATGGCTCATTTGCTCTATAAAATGTTTCCAAACGATAGGGAAGGTCAGCTTTCACAACGTCACGTAAAACTTGTTTGCGCCGAAGCTGTGGCCGAAGTTGTCAGAAAATTGAAATTAGCAGATTATATTGTCGCTAAAGATAAAGAAACGGTAAAAAGCGTTAATGTTTTATGTGATGTAGGCGAGGCGATTATCGGGGCAATTTATATTGATTCGGATATTGAAAATGCCATTGCCTTTGTGGAACGTAACTGGAAAGATATGATTGATAAGTCTGACAGTGGTTCGCAAAAGGATTTTAAGACGAGTCTGCAAGAAAAATTTCACGCCAGACATTTACCTTCTCCCGTTTATGAGGTGATGTCAAAAGACGGAAGTGAACATAGCCCGATATTTACGGTTAAAGTGGCTCTTGATGACAAGACATTTGCTTTAGGGCAGGGAAAAAATAAAAAAGCGGCCGAACAGCAGGCAGCGCATAATCTTTTGAATTTGATGGATAAGTAAAATGAAAAAAACTCGTTGCGGATTTGTGGCTCTTATTGGTGCTCCCAATGCCGGAAAGTCGACCATAACCAATAATTTTGTCGGCTCCAAAGTATCTATTGTTTCGCCCAAAGCTCAAACCACCCGCACCACGATAAAAGGTATTGGAATTTATGACAATACTCAGATTATCTTTTTGGATACTCCGGGAATTTTTGTGCCGAAACGCCGTTTGGACAGGGCTATGGTGGCGTCGGCTTGGAATGGTTTTACCGATGCGGATATCAATGTTTTGGTGGTTGACGCCAAGCGCGGAATGAACGAGGAAACGTCGGCAATTATTGATGAACTGATAAAGCGCGAGGCTCATGCGGTTTTGGCTTTTAATAAAATTGATTTGGTTCCGGCCGAAAAATTGGAAAGTTTGAAAGAAGAGTTTGAAAATTTGTTTCAGTTTGATGCCGTGTTTATGTTTTCGGCGCAATCTGGCGATCATATTACCGAGTTCTATGAATATTTGGCTGAAAATTTGCCGGAAAGCCCGTGGTATTATCCTGAAGAACAGATGTCGGATATGCCGCTGAAATTGTTGGCGGCCGAAATTGTTCGTGAAAAACTTTTTTTGAATTTAAGGCAAGAGTTGCCATACGCTTTAACCGTGGAGCCGGAGTTGTGGGAGCATAAAGAAGATGGTTCAATTCGGGCGGAAATGACAATATATGTGGAAAGAGACGGACACAAAAACATTGTCATCGGTCATAATGGCGCAATGATAAAAAAAATCGGACAATCAGCGCGTTTGGAGTTGGAAGAGTTGCTGGAAGAGCGGATTCATCTGTTTTTGTTTGTTAAAGTCAGAGAAAACTGGGGAAATGATCCGGCGCGTTATAGCGATTGGGGACTGAATTTTAAGTCATAAAATCAAAAGTTTTTGAAGTGCTAACTACTTGACTTTTCGGATATTATATTTTGTTTGTGTAATATTTGGATTATTTTTCAATATGTTATTCTAAGGTATTATAATACCATATAAATAAAATATTGAAAAATGTATATTTTTTTAGTTGACAACCATTTCAGATTATGTATATTAGCACTGAATTTAATAACATTTTTAACAAGAAAGAGATAAAAATGATTTCTACACATTCTACAAAACCTGCCGACATCGAAAGAAAATGGTATGTTGTTGATGCCAGCGGTGTTATTTTGGGCAGACTTTCTGCTGAAATCGCTAAGATTATCCGCGGAAAAAATAAGCCTTATTTCACTCCGAATTTGGATTGCGGCGACTATGTCGTTGTTATTAACGCCGATAAAGTTAGACTTACCGGTAAAAAATTGACGGATAAGCACTACTATCAACACACCGGATATATTGGCAGCGTGAAAGATACTACAGCCGGAAAAATTTTGAGCGGACGTTTCCCTGAAAGAGTTATTCAAAAAGCTGTTGAAAGAATGATTTCACGCAACCCGTTGGGTCGTCAGATGATGACAAAATTAAAAGTGTATGCCGGTGAAAATCACCCTCACACAGCGCAAAATCCGATTGTTTTGGATATTGCTTCTCAAAACCCTAAAAATAAAAGGAGTGCTTTGTAATGGCTACTAAAAAAATCGAATCTTTGCAAGATATAAAATCTGCAACCGTTGCAGCTTCTGCAGAAGCTAAAGCACCTCGCAAGTCTGTAAAAGATAAAAAAGGCCGCTCTTATGCTACAGGTAAAAGAAAAGACGCTGTGGCCAGAGTTTGGGTTATGCCTGGTAAAGGTAATATTACCATTAACGATAAATCTATGGATGAATACTTTGCTCGTCCGGTTTTGAAAATGGTTATTAATCAGCCGTTTGTTGTGGCTAATCGCGAAAATGAATTTGACGTGGTATGCACAGTTAAAGGCGGTGGTTTGTCTGGTCAAGCCGGTGCTATTAAACACGGTATCGCTAAAGCTTTGAATGAATATGAGCCGGAATTGAGAACTGTTTTGAAACAAGCTGGTTTCTTGACTCGTGATGATCGTGTTGTTGAACGTAAAAAATACGGTAAAGCTAAGGCTCGTCGTTCTTATCAATTCAGCAAACGTTAATCTTTGTTGTATTGTTATAAAGAGTTTTATAAAGGGAGTGCCGAAAAGACACTCCTTTTTTTTGAAAAAATATAATTGAAAATAATGAAAGTGTTATGATGCAAAAAAAAAACAGATTTCAGAGAACGGATTTGGCGTGACTGAAAAAATTTTGCGCTTATAAATATTCTTTCTAAAATTAAAAAAATACTTGAAAAATAATAATTTTCAGCTATAAGAATAGCAGTTGCCTTAGGGGTACGACTAAGGAAACGTAAATTTTTAACCGCGTACAAGTCCGCCCACTGTGGGGTTGGCATTTTTTGAAATATAAATTTATATGACAAATACTGATGTTAAAATGCCTGAAATGACAGAAAATTTTGCTGATTTGTTAAATGAGCAATTTGGTGATAACGGCATTTTGGGTACTGTTGTTAAAGGTACCATTATTAAAGTTTCTCCAGATTTTGTGACAGTTGATGTTGGTTTGAAATCTGAAGGCAATATTCCATTGCGCGAATTCGGTACTAATCCGGAATTAAAAGCAGGCGATATGGTAGAAGTTTTGGTTGACCGCTATGAAGATAGAGATGGCAACATTGTTCTTTCCAGAGAAAAAGCTCGCCGCGAAGAAGTTTGGGCTGATTTGGAAAAGAGTATGAACGCCGGCGAACGCGTGAATGGTGTTATTTTCGGCCGCGTTAAAGGTGGTTTCACTGTTGATTTGAATGGTGCCATTGCTTTCTTGCCTGGTTCTCAAATTGATATCCGTCCAATTCGTGATATTACTCCGTTGATGGGTATTTCTCAACCATTCCAAATTTTGAAAATGGACAAAGTTAGAGGCAATATCGTTGTTTCTCGCCGCGTTGTTTTGGAAGAAACCAGAGCAGAAGCTCGCGCTGAATTGATTGACGGTATTAAAGAAGGTGCTGTTTTAGACGGTGTTGTTAAAAACATTACAGATTACGGCGCATTCATTGATTTGGGCGGTGTTGATGGTTTGTTGCACGTTACCGATATTTCTTGGAAACGTATCAACCACCCTGCAGAAGTTTTGACTGTTGGTCAAAATGTAAAAGTTCAGGTTATTCGTTTCAATGAAGACAACCAACGCATCAGCTTGGGTATGAAACAACTTGAAAACGACCCTTGGCAAGCTGTTGCCGACAAATATAATGTTGGCGAAGTTTACACCGGTAAAGTTACAAACATTACCGACTACGGCGCATTTGTTGAATTGGAAGACGGTATCGAAGGTTTGGTACACGTTTCTGAAATGAGCTGGACTCGTAAGAACGTACATCCGGGTAAAATTGTTTCTACTTCAGAAGAAGTTCAAGTTAAAATCTTGGAAGTAGATCCGGAAAAGAGACGTATCAGCTTGGGTATCAAACAATGTATGGCTAACCCTTGGGCTGCTTACATTGAAGAGCATCCGGTTGGATCTGTTATTACCGGCAAAATTAAAAACATTACCGAATTCGGTTTGTTCGTTGGTTTGACAGACGAAATCGACGGTATGATTCATTTGTCTGATATTTCTTGGGATAAATCTGGTGAAGAAGCTGTTAAAGACTATTCTAAAGGCCAAGAAATTGAAGCTAAAATCATTGATGTTGATGTAGAAAAAGAACGCATTAGCTTGGGCATTAAACAGTTGTCTGAAGACACTGTCAGCGAAGCTTTGTCCGGTATGAAAAAAGGCGATGTTGTTAAGGCTGTTGTAAAAGCAACCGAAGACAAAGGCATTATTGTTGAAGTAAACGGTTTGTCTACTTTGATTAAAAAAGCTGACTTGTCTAAAGACAAAGCCGGTCAAAATCCGGATAACTTCAAAGAAGGCGATGAAGTAGAAGCCAAAGTTACATCTTTGGATAAGAAAAACGGCAAATTCGGTTTGTCTATCAAAGCCTTGGAAGTAGAAGAAGAAAAGAAAGTTTTGGAAGAATATTCTAACACATCTTCCGGTTCTTCTTTGGGTGATGCTTTGGGCGAAGCTTTGAAAAAAGCTAACTAAGCTTAATTCGCTTTAGAAAAAAAGGAAGTCTTAGCGGACTTCCTTTTTTTGGGTGCGATTTGTCAGAATTATCTTGATTTTATCAATAACTTACACACACGGAACTTAGAAATATATCACTAAAAAACAATCACTGTCTTCTTTTATCGAACAATATCCGCACATATCTTTTATTTTTGTTACAGGCAAATTATTTAAGCAGTCAACATTATAAGCTTTACATAAAGTGTCACCAAAATAATAAAATTGATGATTTTTTCCGCTTGAATCATAAAAGTGAATTCTGCTAATAAACGCGTGTAAAGGCTGAAACACTTGTTGTATTAATTTTTCACAAGCTTTGCTGGAAAACTCAGAACCTGGTTTTAGATTTAAGTCCATAACAAGATCATTGTGGCGCGATGTCAAATTAAACTTATTATCGGCCTCATCAACGCACATAGCATAATTAACATTCCATAAAGGTGAAATTAATCCCAAAGCAGAAACGGTTTCAATTAGATAATAACTTTCCTGAGATGTCACAACTAAAGAATCTCTATATTCTATCAAGCCACGAAACAAATAAACATATTGTTCTACCAGTCTGTTTAATTTATAAGTTTCCATAGCCTTGGAATAGCCGGCGATACCGCCAACGGAGAGAACAGCAATAATGGCCAGAACGCCAAGCATTTCTATCATACTTCTTCCTATCGGGTTTGTCTGTCTGGTCACTACTTGCGCTTTTCTCACTCGTGTACTACTCTGTACACGTCGTTCCAAAAGTGCGGCGTATTGACGCACGACATCCAACCCCTTGAATGTGATGTTGGTTTTCTTTTTATGGTCAATCACCACTTTATTGTCATTGCCGGACGTGACGCTTTTCACTCTATTGTCATCCACGGGCTTGACCCGTGGATCTAGATTCGCGGGTCTGGGCCCGCGAATGACACTAAAGAGGTGCCCGCGAATTGTTAGATAAAAAAGTAGTATAAAAGAGGAAGAAAGAGAGGTAAAATAAAAATGGCGGAAGAACGTC
>CAKQLF010000009.1 GCA_934254585.1 uncultured Alphaproteobacteria bacterium
ATGCGTAAGATTTTAATCACTCTTAATGCTAAAGCTAAATCTCTCTGTGTATAACTTTTTCATCTGAGTTGATGACGCAGAAAAGAATAATAAAAAAACGTCTGTGAACTGCTATGAAATGACACTACTACTTTAGATATACGACTTATTTCATCTTTACAAGTGAAAATATTTTTGTTAGATTATACTCAGACGGGCGATGGTCTGTCTGGGGTGTCGAAGCCTCTTGAATGTACGTCTTGCGTGTAGACGATAAATGCGCGTATGCCTTCTGGTCGTGTGGCTGGAAGGTAGCAAAATAGGCTATGTGCATAGCTAATATGCTACACTATTTTACATTCAGTAGTTTCGAACTTCCAGCTGTCTCGTCGACAGCTATTTTTGTATGCAAACAGGAATTATGGAAGAGAAAAACAATGAATAATTATAGATATGAAAATGAATCCGGCCGCTCAATGATTGAAATGTTGGGCGTTTTGGCGATTATCGGCGTGCTTTCAGTTGGCGGTATTGCCGGTTATTCTAAAGCAATGAACAAATTCAAAACTAATCAGGTGGCCGACAATGTTTCGATGTTGGTTGCCAACATCAAAACCTTATACGCTCAGCAAAATTCGTACACCGGCTTGAATAATATTTCCGCCGTGAAAATGGGTGTGGTTCCTGATGAATTGACCGGAACATATACGGCCGGTACTACGGGTGAGGGCGCAAAACCTGCGTCGCAAGGTCTTGAAAATGCTTTTAACGGGGCGGTTTATATTGGTGCTGCAGATTCAAAAGGTAATTCAACAAGTGATGATTTGGCTTTTTACCTTATTTTCAATGGGTTATCAAAAGAAGCCTGTGTCACTTTGGCTACAAATGACTGGGGTTCAAGCTATTCTTCAGGTTTAATCGGTATGAAAGTAAATAAGGCAGAAATGGCTGATGCAGATGATAAAACAAATATTAAAATGGGCTGCACTAAAGGTACTGATAATGCTTCACCTAACTTTGCTTGTCCAGGATATATGCCGATGGATGTTATGAATGCGGCTAAGGCCTGCGATTGTGGCGAGGGTAACACCTGCTCGATTATGTGGAAATATTATTAATTTAGGCTAAAGGAGAAAGATTATGAATACTCTTAAAACAAACGAGTCCGGTCGTTCAATGATTGAAATGTTGGGCGTTTTGGCGATTATCGGTGTGCTTTCGGTAGGTGGTATTGCCGGTTATTCTAAAGCAATGAACAAATTCAAAACCAACAAAGTAGCCGACAATGTTTCGATGATTGTTGCCAACATCAAAACTTTATACGCTCAGCAAAAAACTTATGGAACTTTGACAAATGCAGATGCTGTAAGTTTGGGAGTCGTTCCTGATGAACTTATAAAAGACAGAGCAGCCGGAACATTAAAAAATTCATTCAATGGTGATGTAGATATCCATTCGTCGGAAAGCACTACTGGTAGCGATAATAAAGCGTTTGTAATTTATTTTGGCGGATTATCTAAAGAAGCTTGCATTACTTTGGCTACAAATGATTGGGGATCAGGTTATTCTTCCGGTTTGATTGCTCTTCGTGCCGCAGGTGACTCAACTGCTACAAATGATAAGACTAGTTTGGATACAGTACATATAGGTAATGTTGGAGCAAAGCAAGCTTCAGACATTGCATCAAATGCAAAAGGTGGTGCGGCTATAGCTACTCCGGGTGGTAGTACATTGAAAGTTCCAATGCCTGTCAGTGAAGCAGCAAAAGCTTGCGGTTGTAATCTAGGTAACACTTGTTCCATTACTTGGAAATATTACTAAGTTTGGAAAAACGAGCGGTTTTGTAATATCTGCTAATCGTCCGTATTTTCCAAAAACTAGCCGTTTACTCTCATAGTCAAAAAAACGGCAGTTTTTCTCCGAAACACCCTTGCTCCTAACTTGGGTGTTTCTTTTTTTGTTAGTGTTTAAAAACCTCGCCCCGTGCGGGAGAGGGGTAATTAAATAAGTTGCAAACTGTATTAAGTAAGTACCCTAGGCACCAGTCATCCTAGGCCTTGTGCCTAGGATCTTGTGTGAACCTGTACTTATGTAATAATAAGGCCAATTTATTCACTGAATTAGTCATTTGTTGCAACAAGATTCTAGGCACAAGGCCTAGAATGACGGCGAACGTACGAAAGAAAAAAGTATGTCGTCATTAGATTGCCGGATCAAGTCCGGCAATGACATAAAAAAACACCCGCGAATGAATAAAAAAAATCTTGCAAAGTTGACAAAAATGGCTTATCCTGAAAGCGTATTAGTAAGTATTATGGTTAAATTTTGACAATTATTGGCGTTGTCTGCAAATCTTTTTTTAAAGAGAAAATTTTCTATAAGCTTATGGTTCAAAATGATTGTTTAACTCTTTAATTTATATTGATTATGAAGAGAACATTTATCAGCGCGTTAATTTTGGTTGTTGCCTTTTTCGCAATATTATTTGCCGCAACAAAAAGCAATGATGTTGTTGTTAATATGGAAACAGGAGAAAACGGGGAATATTTATTTATTCCGATATTTTCTCTTTTGTTTGCTGTGACTGCGGCTTATTATTTTAGGCTCAGAAGTGTCAAACCTCTCCATTTTTTGATACCGACATTGTTGGCAATCACGGTTCCGCTGTTTGCCGGAATAACAACATTTTTAGTGGCTGGTTGCTTTAGCGCAATTATAATAGTCACAACAGATGAAAAAGTTCTTCAATGGTTTAAAGGGGCTGTTGATGAAGAATAAATGCGCGAAACACCGTTGTCTTGTATAAAGATGGCGGTGTTTTTTTGTGTATGTGTGTATAACATTGCCTAAATTTTTGAAAAAATACATATTTATAGTATTATACTATGAGTTGAAATTGGACTATACAGGTGGAAAGTATGGAAAATCAAAAAGATAAAAAAATTGTGGTGTTACAGGTTTTGCCTGAACTGGGACAAGGCGGAGTGGAACTCGGAACTATTGAAATTGCCTCGGAATTACAAAAACAAGGCATTGAAAATTATGTGGCTTCCCAAGGCGGACGAATGGAATATAATTTAGAACGTATCAAAGTTAAGCATTTTACGTTGCCGCTGAAAACAAAAAATATTTTTAAAATGTATCTTAATTCGCTGCGTTTGGCCAAAATCATCAAAAAATACGGCGTCACAATTGTGCACGCACGTTCTCGGGCTCCGGCTTGGAGTGCATATTGGGCTGCCAAACGTTGCGGTGTGCATTTTGTCACCACGTTTCACGGAACTTATGGCCTTGGCCCTTGGGGAATTAAAAAGTTTTATAACAAAATTATGACTTATGGCGAACGGGTTATTGCAATTTCTAACCACATAAAACAACATATTCTCAAAAATTATAAGGTAGATGAAAATAAGATTCGCTTGATTCATCGCTGTGTGAATTTGGATAATTTTAATGTAGAAACAACTTCCGCCGAACGACTGATAAAATATTTGGAAGAAAATAATATTCCCGAAGATAAGTCAATTGTGACTTTAATCGGCCGTTTAACCAATTGGAAAGGACAGAAGCTTTTAATTGAAGCCCTGCATTTGCTAAAAGATGAAGATTTCTTTTGTGTGATGATTGGTGACGACCAAGGGCGTAAAAAATATTCGGCGGAATTGCGCAAAATGATTGCTGAATATGATATGACCGACCGCTTTTTGTTTATTCGTAATGTGAAAGATGTTCCGGCGGCGATGATGGTTTCAGATGTGGTACTTTCAACTTCTATCGAACCGGAAGCCTTTGGCCGCATTGCTATTGAAGGGCAGTCAATGGGGCGCGTGGTGGTGGCCTCAAACATTGGCGGTTCGGTTGAAACCGTGATTGATGGCGTGACCGGACGTCTTTATGAAAGTTCCAGTGCCGAGGATTTGGCTGCCGCCATTAAATGGGCGTTGCATCTTTCTACCGAAGAAAGAGAAAAAATTGGTGCCGCTGGCATAAAAAATGTAAAAGAACATTTTACAAAACAAATTATGTGTGATAAAACAATCGAGGTTTATAAAGAACTGATAAACTTATAGTGAACTTTATTTAAGTGAAAAGGTAGATAAAATGGTTAAAATTAAATTGCCTGATGGCAGTGTTTTAGATGAAAAAGACGGCATTTCCGGCTTGGAAATTGCCAATAAAATCAGTAATAGTTTAGGAAAAGCCGCTTTGGCTGTTTCCGTAAATGATAAATTGCAAGATTTAACCGCACCGATAACAACCGATTCTACCGTCACTATTATCACCGCCAAAGACAAAGACGGTTTACAAATTTTGCGTCACTCCTGCTCTCACGTTATGGCTCAGGCCGTTAAAGAACTGTGGCCTGATGCTCAAGTAACAATCGGTCCGGCAATCGAAAACGGTTTTTATTATGACTTTTCTTGCAAAGAAAACTTCACAACCGAGGATTTTGCTAAAATAGAAGCCAAAATGCACGAAATTGTTAAACGTGATGAAAAAATTGAACGTCTTGTAATGCCGCGTAATGAGGCTATTGAATTTTTCAAAAAGCTTGGCGAATTTTATAAAGTGCAGATTATTGAAGATTTGCCGGAAGATGAAACAATTACCTTATATCGTCAGGGCAATTACACCGATTTGTGCCGTGGTCCGCACGTTCCGTCAACCGGTAAAATCGGCGACGCGTTCAAAATTACTAAAGTTGCAGGTGCTTATTGGCGCGGTGATGCTAAAAATGAAATGTTGCAACGTTTGTATGCAACCGCTTGGCCTACCAAAAAAGAATTGGACGCTTATTTGACTATGCTCGAAGAAGCTGCTAAGCGCGACCACCGTAAAATAGGCAAGGAAATGGATTTGTTCCATTTCGAGCCAGAGTATGCTCCGGGTGCTGTTTTTTGGCACGATAAAGGATATAAAGTATATCGCAAATTAATTGAGTATATGCGCAACCGTCAGGAACATAACGGTTATGAAGAAATTTCTACTCCGCGCATTATGGATAAATGCTTGTGGGTGACCTCCGGCCACTGGGATAAATATGGTGCGCACAACTATTCCGGCAAAACCGAAGACGGTAAGGAATTTTGTGTTAAACCAATGAACTGCCCTGGGGGATTGCTTGTTTATAAACAAGGTGTTAAGTCTTATCGTGATTTGCCGCTGCGTATGGCTGAATTTGGTAAGGTGAACCGTTATGAGGCCTCCGGCTCGTTGATGGGGCTGATGCGCGTGCGTGAGTTTACACAAGATGATGCGCATATTTTCTGCACGCCTGAACAAATGGAAGATGAGTGCATTCGTACGATGAAACTGATTTTTGATATTTATAAAGATTTTGGCTTTGATAATATCAAAATTTATCTGTCGACTCGTCCGGACAGCATATATCGCATCGGTTCTGATGAAATTTGGGATTTGTGCGAAAATTCATTGGCTCACGCTTTGGAAAAACACGGCTATAAATATGAAATTAATGCCGGTGAAGGTGCTTTCTATGGCCCTAAATTGGAATTTATTTTGCGTGATGCCATCGGTCGTGAATGGCAATGCGGAACAATTCAGGTTGATATGAATTTGCCGCAACGTTTTGATATTTCGTACATCGGCGAAGATGGTGAAAAACATCAGCCGGTTATGTTGCACCGCGCTTTGTTTGGTTCAATTGAGCGTTTCTTGGGAATTTTAATTGAACATCACGCCGGAAAACTGCCTTTGTGGCTCTCTCCGGAACAAGTTGTGGTTGCGCCGATTGTCAGCGAATTTGATGATTATGCCGAAGAAGTGGCTGCGGCTTTAACTAAGGCCGGTTTGACCGCTAAAACAGATTTGCGTAATGAAAAAATCAACTACAAAGTTCGTGAACATTCTTTGGCTAAAGTTCCGGTAATTGCCGTTGTCGGGGCTAAAGAAAAAGAAAATCGCACCGTGACGGTTCGCCGTTTGGGTTCGGAAAAACAAGAAGTTATGTCCTTAGATGATTTTGTGGCTCAACTGCAAAAAGAAGCTGAAATGCCACACAGATTTGAATAGTTGACAGACTTGTCAGTTTAATGAATACAAAACATCTCCGATAAATCAATCGGAGATGTTTTGTTTAAAAGTTTTTACCGCTGTTTATGACAAATGTTTTTGGTTACTGTTCGTGATGACACACTTTTTTTTCGTCATTCGCGGGCTCCGACCCGCGAATCTGAATCCTCGCGTCAGACTGTGCGTCACGTCCGTTGATGACTATAGAAAGAAAGCCTGTGATAAAGCTTTAAGTTTGAGATTTTCCGGAAAATATGGAAAAAGAAAGTTTTTTTTACTAAATTTGTCACGTTTGAAAAATGCAAACTGTTATCCGAAATAGATTGCTTGCAAAAAATTTGGCAATTTTTTATATCGTTATTGACAACGATTTGTTTTGTCGTTAAAGTGCGTGTATATGTAATAAATTTGAGGTAGTTAAAAAATAAATTATGAGTAGTCCCATATTTGTGTATGTTTTTAATCTTTTTTTAGTTTTTCTTTTAGTTTTTTTCAATGCGTTTTTTGTGGTTTCTGAATTTTCCATTGTAAAAATTCGCCGCACAAAGTTGGAAGAATTGGCTCAAAACGGCAGTAAACGCGCCAAAATAGGTCTGAAAATCAATGATCATCTAAACACTTATTTAAGTGCGATTCAGTTGGGTATTACTTTGGCGTCTTTAGGTCTGGGGTGGATTGGTGAACCTGCGGTTTCTAAACTTTTGGAAGTTATTTTCGGAACTTTTTTGAGCGATAATCCGGTTTTGTTGCACTCGCTGAGTTTTGGTGTGGCGTTCAGTCTTATCACTTTGTTTCACGTTGTTTTGGGTGAACTGGTGCCAAAATCTTTGGCAATTCAGGATACGGAACGCTATGCTTTGGCCATTGCGCCGGCTCTCTATACTTTTAACCATATTTTCTCGCCGTTTATTTGGGTGTTTGATCACGTTACCATTGGTATTTTGAAAATTATGGGCATTCAATCCGGCAATGAAAACGGCGACGCCCATTCAGAAGAAGAAATCAAGCTGATTATTGACGCGTCGCAAAAAGACGGAATTATTGATGATACGGAAGGCGAAATTATTCAAAACGCTATTTGTTTTTCGGAAACTTGCGCGCATGAAATTATGATTCCGCGGCAGGATATGAAATGTATTTATAAAAATTCCAGTTATAACGAAGTTATGGATTTTGTCCGCCGTCACAATCATACGCGCTTTCCGCTGTGTGACAAAGATAAAGATCATATTATCGGTATGGTGCATATTCGGGATATTTTGGAACATCCGGAAGATAAAGACGCTAAGGACTTCTTGAATCACATTGCTCGCAAAATTTTGTTTGTGCCGGAAAATCACTCTATTTCTGACATTTTACACCAGATGATGCATAAGCATATTCATTTGGCGATTGTGGTTGACGAATATGGCGGAACAGCCGGATTGATTTCTATGGAAGATATTTTGGAAGAATTGGTTGGTGATATTCGTGATGAACACGACGATACCACAGTTGAACCGATTGTGAAAATTGACGATAAATGCTGTGAATTTGATGGTCTGTTTTTGGTTGAAGATGCGTTTGATTGTATGGATTTACCGCATTATGAACCGGAAGAAAGCACTATCGGCGGTTATGTGTTCGCCTTAATCGGGCGTGAACCGAAAGTCGGTGACGTGGCAAAAGATGACTATTGCCAATACGAAGTTTTAGCGGTAGATAATATGCGTATTACCCGAGTCAAGATAACCAAAATAATCGGATGATTTGCTGAAAATTAACAGGAAAGGGCGGAGCTGTGCAACCGCTCTTTTTTTTATGCAAACATACTAATTTAAATGATATAAAAAAATGGCTTTCAGTTCGTTAAAGAAAGGAAAGCCACTTAATATGTTATTCAAATAATATTAGAATTTATATTGATATTGCAAAGCATACATATTGCTATAACTTTTGTATTTTGCATTTGCATCATGTTCCGGAGAGTTCCAAACTTTGCCGTGTATCATAAACAGGTGGGCGTAGCCTAAGTCAAACTGATGATTGCCGGTGGCATAACTTACACCAAAAGAAGTCCATAAACGGTCGGTATCCGGAATACGGTTGGTGCGGTAAGTGTTGTTTGGAACCGGTGACTGATCCCACGCCAATCCGGCGCGCAAGGTCCATTTTTCATCTAAATAATAATCTTGTCCCAAAGCAAAATTCCAAGCGTCTTTCCAACGGTAGTCCACATCTAACACGCCATTTTTGATTCGGGTGTTGGTTGATTTGGCCGGAAATACGTTAAATCTGTGCCATTGAGTGTATTTAACGGTGGCGGTTGTGCCCCATTTTTCGGCAAACTTATGATAACCGGATAAAATCCAGCTTGCCGGTAATTCCGGATCAGAAACCGAATCATACCGGCCGAATATATTTCCTAACGGGGTGTAATAAGTTACATCGTGGTCGCCTGTGGTGCGCTGAGTGCTCTTAAAACGATAGGATAAACCGATTCTGGTGTTTTCGTTAAATTCGTACATTGCACCCAAATTCATTGTTCCCGCCCAGCCGGAAACCTTAAAATCACTGTAACCGATGCGGCTGCCGGTAAGAGGATTGTTTAAATTTGAAGTAAGTTTACCTTTAATATAGCGTAAAATTCCGCTTATGCCTAAAGATAAATGATTGTCCAATTTATAAGCGGCGGAAAGATTGGTGTCAATCACTTCTAATTCAGAACGACGGACACCGGTTGCTCCGTTGGCCACAAAGCTGTCGTTTTTATAGCGGGTAGCCAAGCCAAACGGCACATAAATACCGGCACCCAAAAACAGCTTGTCATTAACATTATATTGACCAAACGCACTCGGCAGCGGAATCATAAAATCCATATCGGTCTTTTGCCCAGCCGTATTACCCACGCCTCGAATTTTTGAAGCAACTTCGGTCATGGTCAAACCTGCTTGCATACCCGAACGTTTAACTAAGGTCATACCGGCCGGATTGTAGGCCAAAGCGGAATAGTCGTCGCCCGCAACGCCGATACCGGCAAAAGCGCGCCCCAAGTTGGTTACTGAAAATTCGTTTAATTGATAGCCGGCAGCATTGGCGTTGCTTATTGCCGCACTTAAAGCCAAAACGGCGGCTGTTGATAATTTTTTCATAGTTCTTCCTCTTTTATTTAAACTGCGCTAATTATAACATATTGGAAGTAGGCGTAAAGCTCTAAAGCAATGGCAAACTCAGTATCCTTTGAGATACTATTGACTTTTTAGATGGCTTGTCTGTAATATTTTTGGCAATTTTATTGTGGATAAGTTATTTTACACCGATTTAACCAAACCTTAACGAAAAATACATATCTTTTAAGAGTGTTTAATTTATAGGATATAAAAAAATATGGCAACAGTTAATGATACGGACTTTTCCGATATATATATTATACCAGACGGAACGGCCTATATTTGGGGACAAAGAACTCCAAGCGGATTAATACAGGTGCAACCTGATGATTATGATGAATTTCTACAAGAAGTTATGAATACTTATGATGGGCATAATCCGAGTTATTTGGTGAAATTTAAAGGATTGAACTATCGTGTTGAGCGAACGGTAACTTTGGAAGGTCAACAATACTGCGCTCGTAAAATGCCTCATAGCGTTCCGGATATTAACAAATTGGGAATTGAAGAGCATCTTTTGAAATATCTGAAATCTTTGAGTAGTGCTCCGGGGTTGATTTTGTTGGCCGGAACAACCGGTTCAGGTAAAACTACCACACTTTCGGCATTGTTGCGTGAATTTTTAATTCGTGACGGCGGTTACGCGTTCACCTTAGAAGATCCGGTCGAAATGCCTTTGGACGGAACTTATCACACGGTAAACGGCGAGTTGGGAATTTGCAAACAGATGAATCCGCCTAACGGTTCATGGGAAGAAGGTTTGAAATCAATGCTTCGTTCTAAGCCTCGTTATGTGTATTTGGGTGAGATTCGTGACCCTGAAATTGCGTCAGAAGCGTTGCGTGCGGCAATTTCCGGTCACCTTGTGATGTCTACAATTCACGCCAGCACCGTGTCAGATGCTATTCAATCAATTGTAAAATATGCTGCAGCTTCGGGTATTTCTGAAGAAATGGCTTACGATTTGGTTGGAAACGGTATTTTGGCCGTGTTGCACCAATCTTTGGTTGGGGTGCCGAAACGCGCTAAACTGGAATTTGTTTTTGCAAATCCGGACGGCTCCAAGGGTGATCAGGTGCGCGGTATTATCAAAAGCGGTAAGATGAACCTGTCTACCACTATTGAAACCCAACGCATTAGATTATCTCGTGGTGTTCCGTTGTTTGATTAATCTTTTGAATACAGCAAGAAAACAGTCGTCAAGGCTGTTTTTTTGTTGTTTATTTACTATTTTTTCAGTATTTAAGCGTTAACCTACAAAAAAGTATTTCATTTTTTAAGGATTATTAAAATGACTGATGAAACTTCGCAAAATGAAGAGCAACAAAAAGAACAAATGGAAAAGATTGTTGCTGAAGGTAAAAATTTTGGTATGTATCTCAAAGAGAAAAAATATTTTTCAGCTTTGAAAGAATTTTTTAAATTGTTGGGGAGCGTTTATAAACGTTTTATCAAGGGAAAATACGTTACCATTAAGGGCAAAAAAATTCCGTTGGCGGCAGTTTTAATGGTGGTTTTACTGCTGTTTGTCGGTATGATGCCTGCAGGCGAAAATTCCACAGAAAAACAAAAACAGTCTACGGAAACGGCAGATACGGTTGAAAATACTCAACTGAAAGAAAAAGAGGATTTGAATACCTATAATCAAGATGGTATAAAGGTTTATGGTTTGGTGAAATGTGAAAATGCTGTTTGCGGTTACTTGGAAAATGGTTCCGATAATGATATTTCGCGCATTTTGATTTCCATAAACTTTACGGACAAATCCGGAGCCGTTATTTATGAAGGTGGAGCAGAAGCGACCGCGATGGTGGCTAAAAGCCGCTCACGCTTTAAAATTCCGGCAGAAGGCGAGTTTGATGCTTTTCATCTGACAGATGTAACAGTGGAAAAATAAATATACCTATATGTGTTTTCTCAGCTCGGGTTTGCTACTCGGGCTGTTTTTTTTGTTATTAAAATCAATAAATTTTTGATTATCCGATTTTGTTAACTTTTTAAAACGATAATCGATTTTAAGGCCGTTTTTTTGCCCGTAGAAGCATATCGACTATTTTATTTTGGGTATAAAAGCGAGAAAAAACTTTTTATTAGGGCGAATTTTTGCTATGTTTGGGCAGTTTAACAAGTTTAACAAAAGAGGTATAAAGTGACTGAAGAAATTGAAAACACAGATGTCATTAAGTCTGACAACATTACCCCGACAATGATTTCGGAGGAAATGCGCCGTTCATATTTGGACTATGCGATGAGCGTGATTGTGTCGCGTGCGTTGCCTGACGCCCGTGATGGTATGAAACCTGTGCACCGCCGCATTATTTATGGAATGTATGAAAATGGTTATGATTGCACAAAGCCATATCGTAAATCGGCGCGTATCGTTGGTGATGTTATGGGTAAATATCACCCGCATGGTGATAGTTCTATTTATGAGGCCATGGTGCGTATGGCGCAGCCGTTTTCAATGCGTTTGACTTTGGTTGATGGTCAGGGAAACTTTGGCTCTATGGATGGTGATGGCGCGGCCGCAATGCGTTATACCGAGGCCAGACTCGCCAAAGTGTCTTCTTGTTTAACCGATAACTTAGATGAAGACACTGTTGACTTTATGCCGAACTATGATGAATCATTGCAAGAACCGACGGTTTTGCCGGCGCGTTTTCCTAACTTGCTGGTTAATGGCGGCAATGGTATTGCCGTGGGTATGGCCACTAATATTCCGCCGCACAATTTAGGTGAGGTTATTGATGCCTGCTGTGCCTATATTGACAATCCGGAAATCAGTATTGAAGAATTAGTCAGCATTGTTCCGGGACCGGATTTTCCTACCGGTGGTTTGATTTTGGGTTATGGCGGAGCCAAACAGGCTTATTTGACCGGCCGCGGTTCGGTTATGATGCGCGCTAAATGCACAATTGAAGAAATTCGCAAAGACAAAGAGGCCATTATTGTGCACGAAGTGCCGTATCAAGTTAATAAGGCCGCATTGGTTTCGCACATTGCCGAATTGGTTAAAGATAAAAAAGTTGAGGGTATTTCCGATATTCGCGATGAATCCGACCGTCAGGGCGTGCGTATCGTAATTGAAATCAAGCGTGATTTTCAGGCCGATGTGGTTTTGAATCAGTTGTATAAGTTTACGGCTTTGCAGACCAGTTTCGGTATGAATATGCTGGCTATTAACGCCGGTCGTCCGATGATGATGAATTTGAAAGACATTATTTCAACCTTTATTGAATTTCGTGAAGAGGTTATCCGCCGCCGCACGATTTATCGCTTAAACAAGGCTCGTAATCGGGCGCACGTTTTGGTTGGTTTGGCTATTGCCGTGGAAAATTTGGACGAAGTTATCGAACTGATTAAAACCGCGCCGACTCCGCAAGACGCTAAAGAATCTTTGGTTGCCAAAGCTTGGCCGGCCGCAACCATTGAAGACTGGGTTAAACTCATTGATGAACCGGATAGAAAGGTTGAAAATGGTTTTTACCGCTTGTCTGATGACCAAGCCAAAGCCATTTTGGATTTGAAATTGCAACGCTTGACCGGTTTGGAACGTGACAAAATTCACGATGAATTGGTTTCTTTGGGTGAAGATATTAAAGAGTTTCTTTCTATTTTAGCCAGTCGTGAAAAACTTTATGGAATTATGCGCGATGAATTGGTGGCTGTTAAAGACGAATACGCCACTCCGCGCTTGACCAAAATTGAAGATATTGAATACAACCAAGATATCGAGTCTTTGATTCAGCGTGAAGAAATGGTTGTTACCGTGACCGAAGCCGGTTATATCAAACGCGTGCCGTTAAACGCTTATAAGGCGCAACGCCGCGGCGGTAAAGGTAAATCGGGTATGACTACGAAGGAAGAAGATTTTGTGACTCGCTTGTTTGTGGCCAGCACCCACACGCCGGTGTTGTTCTTCTCAAACAAAGGTATAGTTTATAAAATGAAAGTTTATAAACTTCCGTTGGGTTCACCAACTTCTAAGGGCAAACCGTTTATTAATTTGTTGCCGTTGGTGCAGGGCGAAACCATTACCGCAATTATGAAACTTCCGGAAAATGAAGCCGATTGCGAGAATTTGTCAATTGCTTTTGCAACCGCTAAAGGAAATATCCGCCGCAACAGCCTGATGGATTTTGTAAATGTTCAATCCAATGGTAAAATTGCGATGAAACTGGACGAGGGCGACAAACTTATCAATGTGGCTTTGTGTGATGACAGCAACGACATTATGTTGGCGGCCAAGAGCGGTAAGTGTATTCGTTTTGCTGTAGAAGATTTGCGCGTGTTTGTCGGTCGTAACTCTACCGGCGTGCGCGGTGTCAAACTGCAAGGCGACGATGAAGTTATCTCGATGTCGATTTTGAAACATTGCACCGCCAGTGTGGAACAACGCGACGAATATTTGCGTGTTTCCAACGCTATGAAACGTATGGAAACCGAAAGCGGCGGTGATGCTTGCATTTCTCCGGATCAAACCGGTTTGTTGAATTTGCTTGATACGGCTAAATTTGAGGAAATGCGCAAAGAAGAAGAATTTATCTTGACTGTTACCGTAACCGGTTATGGTAAGCGCACTTCTTCGTATGAATATCGTGTGACAGGTCGTGGCGGTCAAGGTATTGCCAATATGGAAATGTCACCGCGCAACAAAGAAGTTGTAAGTTCTTTCCCGATTGAAGATGGTAAGGAAATTATGATGGTTACCGATGGCGGCAAGCTTATTCGTATGCCGGTTGATGATATCCGTGTGGCCGGACGTAAGACCCAAGGCGTTATCTTGTTCCGTACGGGCGAAGATGAAAAGGTTGTTTCCGTAACCTGGTTGGATTCCGATGCCGACGCCGATGAAGAAATTGACGAAGAAAACGGAAGCGAGGTTTTAGGTGATAATGTTGCGGATATTGATGAAAATGTTGATGTTGTAGCTGAACCTGAAACCGAGGCAGATGAATAACCAATGCCAGACTGATATCATTATGTTTTTATGCAAAATCCTGGGTCACAACCCGGGATTTTGTTTTATTAAGGCAATAATAAACAATGATAACAGGGCGATATCGTTAAATAACGTTAGAGATTGGCTTCTAAAAAAAATGAGTTTTTATTTATCCTGACTGAGTGGAATTTTCCCGTGCATAGTGTATAAATCATCTTGAGTGCGATTATATTTCGGCGAAGCTAAACTTAAATTAGAGTCACGCTTAAAACCCTCAATTCCAAGAATGTCCAGCATTGTTTCAAACATCAAATCACTGCTCCAATAATTGTCGATGTGAGATTTAAGTGTGTCGAAAATTTGCTGATTTTGCTTAATAAATTTTTCGGAGAACAGCATAACAAGCGGAATATGGCTCATTTGAAATGTAAATTTGCTGCTTTCGTGCGCATAATCTAAATCAGGTTCCTCACCGTGGTCCGAAACATAAAGAAAACTCATAAAATCGGGGTTATTTTTAACCGAATCATAAATCTGAGCCAATACATTGTCATTATGCAAAATACAGTTATCGTAACTATCTGTTTTTTCCGATTGTTCAGAAAACACCTCAAATTCTGTCGGATAGCGGTCAGCATAAATGCTATGGCAACCCATAAGGTGGATTATAATCAATGATTTGTTGCTTTTATTTATTAAATCGGGCAAAAATTCAATCAATTTTTCATCTGTGTAGGCCGAAACACTTTTTTCACCGGAATAATCATTTATCCAAATTTCATTATCAGCGTATTGAGCCAAAATGGTAAGCGGAGTATCGTGCGCGCTGAATTTAGTTTGATTACTGAGCCAAAATGTAGAAAATCCGGCAGTTTTAGCAAGCTCGATAATTGAGTAAGTATCCTTTATTTTCAATTTGTTATATTGGTTTTGTTGAGTTAAAAGATAAAGCAACGCCGGAATAGTGTGAACGTGATTTGAATAGGCATTTTTAAAAATCAGAGTCTGCGGATTGTTTTTTTGAGCATCTAACCAAGGTGTTGTTAAACGATTGTAACCATAAGCGTGCATATGGTCGCGGGTGGTAGATTCTCCCAAAACCAGAATATAGATTCCTTTGGCTTTGCTGGTTAATGTTCCTTGCAATTTTTGTAAAAATTGCTTTCTAGCGGCCACGGATTTACTAAATTCAGCAAAGTTATTGAGATATGAATTTACATTAGTAAAGGTTGATAAAACTAAATTTAACTGCAATCGGGGTAAAGAGAAAATAGTCAAATAGAATAGCAGTAATGTGCAGACAATAGCTGTTTTTCGACAGTTAGAACGAAAATTTTTAAGTTTAAAGCACAAAGTGCAGAAAAACAATAGGCCAAAGAATAGTCCGGCAGTGGAGAGCCACCATAACCCTTGATTTTGTTCGGAAATGTAGTCCAAAACCTCATATTTATTGGTTTGAAATAAAGTCATAATAATGTCGGTTGAAAGTATTTTTCCGCCGCTGACGGCAAAATATCCCCAAAATATGAGGGGAGATAAATATACGACAAGACAAAGCAAAAAAGCAAAAATCAGGGCGGCAATGCGGATAAATTTGGATTGGACAGTTTTACCAAAGTATAAAAATAACGATATTGTACCAAATAAAATTGAAGCAACACTCAGAGTTTGCATTGTTTCGCGTTCAGAAACAATCATTCCGTCAAAAATTCGCAGAAAGTCGGTTGTTTCATAAAAAGCTATAGTTATCAGAAAAAGCCCGAAAAATTTTTTGTCATAATTCCATAGATAGGCGTTAAAAGCAAAAATCAGGGCGGAGCTTAATGCGTATCCGCTGTATTGTAAAAGGTTATAAGTGTTTTGTGTGTTAAAAAAACGTAAGAAGCACGAGACGATTAACAGTCCCAGAAACGAGAACCACCAGTATTTTGTGCTATTAAAAAAATCTGTCAGACAGCGTGCCAAAGTGGAAAAGTTTATGTTTTTTATACTCATAAAATCCTCAATAAAAAATATCCACATACTTAATTGCTATGTGGATATATAGATGAATTATTTTAAACGGTCAATTAAAAGGAATAGTTATTAACCATTAAAATTATTATGACTCATTTTATAAGCCTGTACAAAAGACAAGGTTTTGGCTTTATTGTTACCATTTTGATTTTCAACCACTTTATTGTCAACTTTTTTAGTAAAATCAATATGTTTTGTTGATGAGTTAATAAAGCTCTCTAAGTTGTTCATTGCGGCTTTTCGGTCTTGTTTATTTTCCATTTCAGCTAATTTTTTTTGATAAATATCCTCAAACTTAACGTTGTCGGCGTTGTCTTTGGCATTCTGTTCATAAGTAGCCATTTCATTTTCCGACATAGGGTGTTCACCGCTTAAATCCCGATAGAAATTTGTTTCCATTACGGCCTCAGGTCGAGAGGCTTCATATTTCACAATAGCTGAAAGCATAGCCGCTTTTTCTTTAGTTACTTTTGCATTAGGAGCGTAATCTTGCGCATTAAGTCCATATTTTTTGACCACATCATTCCAATCATATAAACGATGTGTTTTCATACTGGCAACATCACGCGCAGCTATATTGCGGGGCAAACCATTGTCGGTTGTTTTTTGTGCATTTTGAGTTATTTGCTGAGAATTATGTTCTTGAGCCTGAGCTTTTAAGGTTGGCGCAAGAGCCGAGGCCGCTATACCTGTTGCAATACCGGTTTTAAGTATACTGTTTTTCATAATTTCTATTTTATTTTTTAAGTTAGACATAGTTACCTCCGTTATTTATATGAAGCGCGCTTGATGCGGTCATTGATTGCCAATCCTAATCCATTTTGCGGAATGGGAGCCATTGCAATTTTTGAAAATTTATCCTGACTGTCGGCCAAACGCATATAAGCAAACAATTTTTCGGCCGCTTCAGTTAAGCTTCCTTTGGAACTTAAATTTAAGTTTCCGTCCAGTTGACCAAACCCGATAAAAAATTCATCCGGTTCCGGTTTTTCGGCGTTTATGCGCAATGTATGCTTAGGAGCGTAGTGGCGCAAAAGCTGTCCCGGAGCAGTCGGCAATTCCGGATTGCCGGAAGAAATCAAAACTTTTTCACCCAAAAATTCTTCAATATCTTCTTTAGGCGTACCGCCGGCGCGTAGCAAAACAACTTTATCTGTGGTTAAGTCAATAATGGTAGACTCCACCCCGACACTGCAAGCACCTCCGTCCAAAATCATATCAACCTTGTCCCCTAAACCTTCGGCAACGTGCTGAGCCGTAGTGGGGCTTATGGATTGATATTTGTTTGCGGAAGGCGCAACAATCGGCACACCGCTGGCTTTAATCAAAGCTAAGGCAACAGGGTGACGCGGCATACGCACCGTCAAAGTACGCAAACCGGAACAAGCTAAATCTATGCTCGGATTTTCTTCTATACGGCGCAATACGAAAGTCAATGGCCCCGGCCAAAAATGTTTGGCAAGCGCAAACACGCGTTCATCGGTGGCGGCATATTCTTTCAAAAAATCAATTTCCGCAATATGAGAGATAAGCGGGTCAAAATGCGGACGCTGTTTAGCGGCAAAAATATTAGCCACCGCTTTGCTGTTATACACATTAGCACCCAATCCGTAAACAGTTTCGGTAGGAAAAGCCACAAGTCCGCCGTCTTGAATAACTTTTGCCGCCTTAGCAATGTTTTTATCGGAATATGGATAAATATTATCAGTCATCACATCTCACACGTTAAATATTTGGTTAAGGGCATAATCAAGCTCATTTTCTTTATAAGAGTCTAACACATTCAGGTCATCTCTGTCAATAATTTGATAGCAGCGATTCTGGTAATTATATACCAATAAATCAAAATCGTTATAACCAAGTAGCAAAGAGCCGTCAGGTTTTATCATTTGTTCGTTTTTATCTACAATATCCAAATCATTATCAACGGTTGCGCCAAAAAGATAAGCCCCGTTAGCTTTTATTCCGTTATAGTGCTTTAAGAAGTCAATATAAGAATCGGGAATAAAATTCAAACCGGAGTTAACCAAAAGTTTTTGAGCCACAATCAAGGCTTCGGTTTCAAGTTTTTCGCCTTGCGTTAAATTTTGCGGATTTAGTTGCGATAAAAAGTTTAGCATAAATTATCTGCCTCCGTTTTTTGGGTGTTGTGTCGCCAGCCATTTTGAGAATTTTTGAATTGCCTCGGATTTGTCGTTCAATTGCTGAGTAAGGTTGTTTATATAAATTTGAGATGATTTTTGAGCATAAGTAATATTATATTTTTTGGCAATAACGATTTCGTTTTCGACTCTTTTTTCCATTTCTCTAAAATAGTTTACAACATATTTTTTATCGTTCTCCTCTCTTTTTTTGAAAACTTCCGTGTTTTCAAAGTCAAAATAAAAAGAGTCTCTTTCATTAAAACCGATAATGGAAATTAAAACCGGATTGTTTACATCTAGACGAGAATAATAATTACTCATTTTATTTTCTTTGTAAACTTGATCAAACAAGTGATAATATTTGGAATGCATTTGAGAGTCGACCAAAAGCAAATTATGCGGATAATTAGCGCGGGCTAAGTAACCGTTGTTTGCAGAAAATTGCACGGCGTGTTTGTGATGAACTTCAAAGTTTGGCAGGGTGCTTTTATCTAAGAGGTTACCATTTTCATCGCGCGCCAAAATCAAATCTTCTTTGTGTTCGTCAATAAGCTTGTTCATAAATGTTTGCGCAATTTTATCACCGACTTTAACATCGGACATATCATAACCGGCTTTTTTTAAGTCACTGATAACTCGCGGCGTGTAGTTTGTTTCTGTTACGCGTAAAGAAGCAACATCGCAGTGTCCGAAGCGACGCATGGCATTTAGCAGTGAGGCCACGCAACGCGGGTCATTGCCTTTGAAAATTAATTGTTGTTCCATTTGTTTGCCGCAATGTTTGACGAAAGATTTTATCAGCGAGGAGCGAACATTTTTATCTTGGGGAACAAAACAAGCTCCGCCGTTAGTTATATTATCTGAAAAAGCTTTGTAAATAACGTCGCAGAAATCGTTAACGGTCATAACTTTTAGAGCATCAGGATTAATGTGCTGCCTATATAGATAGCATTTCAGCTTAAAAGATATGTTGCGAAAACTTTCAAATTGTTGAAAAACCCGCCAACTTGGTGATGAACTTAAATCATATTCCGAAAATCGGCATCGTTTTTTATTTTCCGGTTTGCTGAAAAATTTGTATATAGAGCTCAATTGATGGTCTTGGCGAGAATTAATTTTGCCATAGCAGTCCATACGAATCAGGCGTTTTTCATCATTTGACAAAGGTTCAAAATTTCCCGTGTCTATGTGCGAGTCGGCCAAAATGTGAATTTTTTCTAAGTGTTTGCGAGCCAAAGAAGCAAACTCGGCAACTGCACCTGATTGCGGCGACTTTTCCTGAGTCTTTATAATATTGTTCAAGGTGATAATCATCAAAATTTGTTTTGAATAAGGCAGGGATAAAAAGCTTTTTTCAAAGTTATAGGGGGTGCACAAAATATCCCAGATAATTTTATCATCTTCAGCCAAATTATTTTGGATTTTTTGTTGAGGCTGCGGCGTTTGCGAGGCCGGTTCTAAATCAGCCTGATGTTTTCGTGCATATTTGCTACCTTTTTGTCCCATTTTGCTACCTTTACTACTCTTTTGTCTAAATTATAACAATAAATAAAAAAATGTCTATCATTTTTTGTAAATAAAGTGTAATTATGTAAATAATAATTAAATTTATAATAAAAAGGAGGGCTAAATGGTTGAGTTTGTAATTGGTAAAAACATTAAAACCGCGCAAGACAAAGTTTTGGTGGCGCAAAAGGCTACGGAGATAGTGGCGCAGTTGTCGGATAAAGAAAAATTTCTTGGCGGAGCCATCAAAAAGCAAACTGTGGAAAACGGTGCAAAAATTTATGATTTAGGAGAATATCAAATTCTGGCTGTTGTTGTTGAAACCAAAATGTCTGCTTTGAAATGGCAGAATCTAGCCGGAAAAATTTATCCCAAAATTAAAAATTGTCGCGAAGTTAAGGTTGATTTGCTTAACTTAAACCAACACGCCTATGATTTTGCTTTTGGCTTGGAACTGGCTTCATATTCTTTTGACAAATACTTCACAACCAAAGAAGAATCATTTTATCCGAAATTGGAGCGGGTTATTTTTACCGGTTTAACCGATATGACCGATTATAAGCCGCTTTCCGGTTTGGCAAACGCTGTGCGTTATGCCCGCGATTTGATTAACGAGCCGGCTAATTATTTGACACCGGAGGTTTTTGCCGCCGATATCCGTCGTTTGGAATATTTGGGTTTGGAAGTAAAAATTTTAGATGAAAATGCGATGAAAGAACGGGGATTTTGTTTGGCTTTGGCGGTGGCGCAAGGGTCAACGAACAAACCTCGCGTGGCGGTTATAAAATGGAAAGGAAATAAAGAGAGTAATGATTTTTCAATCGGTTTAGTCGGCAAGGGCGTAACTTTTGACAGCGGCGGTATTTCCATTAAGCCGGCGGCCGGTATGGGAGATATGAAACAGGATATGGCCGGCGCGGCGGCAATGGTTGCGGTGATGAAATCATTGGCTTTGCAGCAAGTGCAAAAAAATGTGGTTGCCGTGGTGGGGTTGGTTGAAAATATGCCTTCCGGCAGCGCGTACCGCCCTGGGGATATCTTCCGTTCTATGTCGGGGCAAACCGTGGAAGTGCAAAATACCGATGCCGAAGGACGTTTGGTTTTGGCTGACTGTCTAACCTATATACAAGAAGAGTTTAAGCCTGAATATGTGTTGGATATGGCGACTTTGACCGGAGCTATTGTAATTGCTTTGGGACATTCTTATGCCGGTTTGTTTAGTAATAATGTAAAATTGGCAAAAGATTTGACTGTTGCCGGTGATAATTCCGGAGAACTCTTGTGGCAAATGCCGATGTGTTCCGAATATAACAAATTGATGGATTCTACGGTGGCCGATATGAAAAATGTCGGAGGACGCGCCGCAGGTTCTTCTACCGCCGCTTGTTTTTTGCAGCGTTTTGTGAAAAAAGAGACTAAGTGGGCGCATATTGACATTGCCGGAATGGATTTGGTTGAAGAGCCGAAACCTCTATATCCAAAGGGTGCGAGCGGTTTTGGCGTACGGTTGATAAATCAATTTATCAACGAATTATAAGCTTTAGATGAAAATTTTACTTGAAAATTTCATCTTTAATGCTAAATTAAGCCCAGTTTTTGAAACTATATGCCCGTGCGGGGCTGTCCGCACAACACTTTGACTTAGGAGAATAATAATATGGTTGTTCGCGTTGGTATTAATGGATTCGGTCGTATTGGCCGTTTGGTTTTCCGCGCCGCTCAGGAAAGAAATGATATTGAAATCGTCGGCATTAACGATTTGATTGATGTTGATTATATGGCTTATATGCTGAAATATGACACAATGCACGGTCGTTTTAATGGTACTGTTGAAGTTAAAGACGGTAAATTGGTTGTAAACGGCAAAGCTATCCGCGTTACGGCAGAAAAGAACCCTGCTGATTTGAAATGGGGTGACATCAACGCTGATTACGTTGTAGAATCTACAGGTTTGTTCTTAACAAAAGAAAAATCTCAGGGCCATATTGACGCCGGTGCTAAATATGTTGTTATGTCTGCACCTTCTAAAGACGACACTCCGATGTTTGTTTGCGGCGTTAACACCGATTCTTATGTTAAAGGCACTCAGTTTGTTTCTAACGCTTCTTGCACAACCAACTGCTTGGCTCCAATCGCCAAAGTTTTGAATGACACATTTGGTATTAAAGAAGGTTTGATGACAACTGTTCACTCTACAACCGCTACTCAAAAAACTGTTGATGGTCCGTCTGTAAAAGATTGGAGAGGCGGTCGTGCTGCTTCCGGCAACATTATCCCTTCTTCTACCGGTGCCGCTAAAGCTGTGGGTAAAGTTATTCCTTCTTTGAACGGCAAATTGACAGGTATGTCTATGCGTGTTCCGACTTTGGACGTTTCTGTTGTAGACTTGACAGCTAACTTGGCTAAACCTGCCACATACGAAGAAATTTGCGCCGCTATGAAGAAAGCTTCTGAAGGCGAATTGAAAGGCATTTTGGGTTACACTGAAGATGCTGTTGTTTCTTCTGATTTCTTGGGCGATTCTCACACATCTATCTTTGATGCCAAAGCCGGTATTCAATTGACAGATACTTTCGTAAAAGTAATCAGCTGGTATGACAATGAATGGGGTTATTCAAACAAAGTTTTGGATTTGATTGCCCATATGGCTAAAGTAAACGGCTAATTTTTGTTCCCCGCGTCAGGTGAAAAGCAGTTGGCTTAGTGCTATTGTTTTTTGCTTGGGCGGGGAGAGTTTTTTATGAATATGTAAGGAAAAACAATGCAAGGATATAAAACTATTGAAGATTTAGGTGATTTGAACGGTAAAGTTGTTATGTTGCGCGCCGATTTGAATGTGCCTATGGATGAAAATTTTCACGTCACCAACACCGCTCGTATTGATCGCACAGTTCCAACTATTAAATTGTTGATGGAAAAAGGCGCGAAAGTTGTAGTTATTTCACACTTTGGCCGTCCGGAAGGCAAGGGCGATGTTAAAAATTCTTTGAGCCACGTTGCTCCGGAATTGGAAAAAGCTTTGGGTAAACACGTTGTGTTTGTTGACGATTGCATCGGTGAAAAAGTTGCCGACGCCGTTAAAACTATGAAAGCTGATGAAGTTTTGTTGTTGGAAAACTTGCGCTATTACAATGAAGAGAAAAAAGGCGATGAAGCTTGGGCGGCTGAATTGGTTAAACCGGCCGATGTTTATGTTTCTGACGCTTTCTCCACAGCTCACCGCGCTCACGCTTCTATTGTGGCTGCAGCTAAATTGCGTCCGTCTGCAATGGGTTTGTTGATGGCTGAAGAAGTAAACGCTTTGACTACAGGTTTGAACGACCCGAAACGCCCGTTGATGGCTATTGTCGGCGGTTCTAAAGTTTCTACTAAATTAGACTTGTTGAACAATTTGGTTAAAAAAGTAGATAAATTGGTTATTGCCGGCGGTATGGCTCATACTTTCTTGAAAGTTCAGGGCGTAGATGCTATCAATGAAAAGAACTCATTGGTGCAAATGGATATGCTTGACACTGCTAAAGAAATTTTGGCTACTGCAAAAGAAAATAACTGCGAAATCATTTTGCCGTCTGATATTGTTTCGGCTAAAGAATTTGCCGCAAACGCTGAACATGCAACTTATGATTTGGATAAAATTCCGGCTGACGGCACTTTGCTTGATGTTGGTGAAAAATCTATTGAAAACATCAATAAAAAGCTTGATGAATGCAAAACTTTGGTTTGGAACGGTCCTTTGGGCGCGTTTGAATTGAAGCCTTTTGACAACGCTACCAACAAAGTTGCTCAACACGCTGCAGCTTTGACCGAAGCCGGTAAATTGACATCTGTTGCCGGTGGTGGTGATACTGTTTCCGCTTTGGCAAATGCCGGTGTTGATACAAAATTCACATACGTTTCAACCGCTGGCGGTGCTTTCCTTGAATGGATGGAAGGCAAAGAATTGCCAGGTGTTGTGATTATGAAAAAATAATCATAATTTTTGATTTTTTACCCCGCCGCAGGTTCCGCACTTCCGGCGGGGTTTTGCATATTTAAAACTAAATTTTTATTGACTTTATGTACAGAATATTGTACATATTAAATATAAATTGAGAGGAGAGATAACGATGGAAGCAATAACCTATACCGCAGCCCGTCAAAATATGGCAAAGTTGATGGATGAAGTTGTGAACAATAGCGAAGTTAAAATTATTACCCGCAACAACAATCCATCGGTAGTTATGATGTCGCTTGACGACTATAATGCTTGGATGGAAACTTGCTATTTATTGGCAAATCCCGTAAATGCCGAACATCTGCAAAAGAGTTTGACCGAAGCTGAAAACGGAGATTTTGTAGATGTCAATATTGAAGACTTGTAAGTTTACGCAAGAGGCTTGGGCTGATTATTTGGAGATAAAATCTCAAGACGCTAAAATGGCGGAAAAAATAAAAACGCTGATACAAAATATTATGGATACGCCGTTTGATGGTTTGGGCAAACCGGAGCCTTTAAAATACAGTCTGACCGGTTGTTGGTCACGGCGGATTAATCAACAACACCGACTTGTTTATAAGGTTGTTGATGATGGTTTGCAAATAATTTCTTGTAAATACCACTATGTGAAATAGGATAAAACAAAACCCGCCGCAGGTTCCGCACTTCCGGCGGGGTTTTGCATATTTAAATAAAATCTATTGCAAAAAGGCAGATTATTCTTTATATTGGCACTGCAAATCAGAGATGGTTTGTGGTGTCTGAAAAACATCTTAACTGTTAAACATATCCCTTTCGGGGGAGTGCACGAAATAAGCGTATTAGCAATAATGCGGCGAATAAGTGCGACTGATACAGTTACAGTTTTTCAGCTCCTCCGCCTTGATATTTTTAGGCGGTTTTTTTGTAACAAAAATGGAGCTAAAAATATGTATAAAAATAAGAAGTGTGTCACATCCGGCAATGACAATAGAGTGGGGCAGTGCGGACGCTCAATGATTGAAATGCTCGGCGTGTTGGCAATTATCGGAGTTTTGAGTGTCGGAGGTATTGCCGGTTATAGCAAGGCAATGGAAAAGTTCAAGATAAATAAAATAGTTGACGAATATAATATGCTGGTGCGTGGACTTATGGAATATGAACCAAATTTAAAAGAAACTGACGACAATATAAATAATTTAGTTTGGGCTCTAAATTTAGTTCCGCAAAGTTGGAGTTTAAATGGTTATTTATATGACAGCTATGGCAATCCAATGAGGATTGGTTATCGTTCGGCTGACAATGATAGAACAGATGATAATCCGGAAAGATCTGGAGTCTATATAGACTATTTTTTAGGAGCGTTGGGCAGAGATGAACAGGGCGTAGTGAGATCTGAAAGTTTTTCTGATAAAATATGTTTTGAGCTGTTTAGTAATGTAATTAAACCTCTACATAATGCGGTTAATGCGGGGTGGGTAAATAGTGGTGTGAACTACTATTATAACAGCTTCTATTATGGTGACAACTACTGTTCCGGCAATAGAAAATGTCTGAAAGATATTTCATTGGACACAATTAAAACGATTTGCAGTTCTTGCGATAAAATCAAACATTGTAATGTAACAATTATATTTTAGGATTATTAAAACGGCGGAGAAAATAAAAAAGCTGAATGAAATAAACATCACCGCCGAACGTTCCGTACTTCCGATGAGGTTTTGTTTAAACAAATTTTAATAACTAATAAATTAACCTAAGGTTTCAGTGGCAGATACACAGTAAAAGTTGTACCATTATAACTGGTTGAAGTTACAGTTAAATTACCGCGATGATGCAGAACAATTTGTTTGGCAATTGCCAACCCCAAACCGGTACCGTGAATTTTTTTATCTTTATGAATTTGCATTCGATAAAATTTTTCGGTAAGACGCACCAAATCTTCTTTGGCAATTTTCGGGCCTTTGTTATTAATTGCAATGCTTACGGCTTTACCCTCGGCCACGTTTTGTCCGGCGTTATAAGGTATTTCTGGCACGGTTTTAATTTCTACGCTTACTTCGGAATTTTCTTGCGCATATTTTATGGCATTATCCAATAAATTTTGTAGAATTTGGTGAATTTCTTGTTTATCCCCGATAATTTTAGGAATCCGCTTTTGCTCACTTATTTTCAAGTTGATAGAATGTTGAAAAGCTTTTATTTTCAGAGCTTCAGACACATCGTCAATAATTTCCGAAATATTTATTTTATCTTTTAACTCCTTGTTTTGCGCCATTTCCAATTTTGATAATGACAATAAATCTTCAATAAGATTCGACATATAATCGGCTTGTTCTTTCATAATACCCAAAAAAGCCTCTCGTGCGTCGGCGTCATCTTTAGCCGAGGTTTGCAGTGTTTCAATAAAACCGGAAATTACCGAAAGCGGTGTGCGAAGTTCGTGACTGGCGTTGGCAACAAAATCCGATTGCATTTTTTCCAAGCTCATCATTTTACTGATGTCATAAAGTGAAATAACGGCCACGGCACGCCCTTTGGAATACCACGGAAGTTTAGTGATATGGGCATAAATTCGCTTGTTTATTTTGCCTCCTGCGTGAAAAACCAAACTTTCTGAAGAGCTTAAACCTTTTAAAACTTTTTCGACCGAAGCAATAAAAATATTGGTGTTGAAAATTCTATCTATGTTGCTGCCGATGGCATCTTCACCCAAAAAAGTTCGCGCCGACAAATTGCCTCCGGTGATAACTCCTTCACCGTCCAACATTAAAATCGGGTCAGGAAGCGTATCTAAAACAGCCGCATCAGACATTGTTTGAGCTTCAAGAGATTCGGCTTTAGATGCCCAAAACCGGTGAATGGAGTTTACGGCGTCGGCAATTTTTTGCGCGTCTTTTTCCGAGAGGTTCAGTTTAGAATAATCTTCTTGTTCGCCGGCCAAAGAATATATGTATTGTTTTAGTGACTGCATTTCATAGCTGAGCGGAAAAAGCGAAAACATATTAAATATAATTATAACCACATAACAGATTAAAGATGTTAGCGGCGTAATAAAACCAAAATATGCCAACAAGGCGAACAAAACCGCCGAAGGCAGTGATAAAATTAGCACTCGGGTGGAGAATGAAGAATCTTTTTCCAAACCTAACAAAGGTTTCATTTTTTTTAGCATTGGCATTATCCCGTCTGATAAAATTAATAAAGTTCTAGACTTGATTTGGGAATATTGTAGTATAAAAGAAGTTTAAATAGGTTTAATTTTGTTATGACAGAAAAAAGTGCTTTAACACCGGCGATGATGCAATATATGGAGCTAAAACAGGCTCATCAGGATTATTTGCTGTTTTATCGAATGGGTGATTTTTATGAATTGTTTTTTGACGATGCAATCACAGCGTCAAAAGCGTTGGATATTGCCTTAACCAAAAGAGGAAAAGCCGACGGTAAAGACGTACCTATGTGCGGCGTACCGTTTCACGCCTATGAAAGTTATATGGCAAAATTGATGAAACAGGGCTTTAAGGTGGCTATTTGCGAGCAAATGGAAGATCCGGCCGAGGCTAAAAAACGCGGCTATAAGGCCATTGTGCGGCGAGATGTGGTGCGTTTGGTCACTCCGGGAACAATCACGGAAGACACGATTCTCGATTCGCGAAAAAATAACTATCTTTTATGTTTGGCAAAAATTAATAATGATTTCGGTTTGGCGTGGATAGACCTTTCAACCGGCGTGTTCTATACACAATTGCTTGAAATTAAAGAAGGCAATGAAGCGGCGGAATTACATACGGCTATTGAGCGTCTTGCGCCCAGTGAAATTTTGGTGGCCGACACGTTGTTGCAAAATTCGGATTTATTCCATTTGTTGAATGAGTATAAAGAAAAATTGTCTGTTTTGCCGCAAGCACGGTTTAACAGCGGTAACGCGCAAAAGAGAATTTTAGAATTTTATAATGTTAACACGTTGGATTCTTTCGGTAGTTTTAGTAAATCAGAAGTGACGGCGGCCGGTATTTTGCTGGATTATGTGGAAAATACTCAAAAAGGTAAAATGCCGCGTATTGCTCGTCCGGTAAAAATTTTGAGTAGTCAGTATATGGAAATTGACGCCGCCACGCGCCATAACTTGGATTTGTTAGACGGTCCGCGCGGTAGCACGCTTATTTCGGTGCTTGACAGAACGGTGAGCGGCGCGGGGGCTCGTTTGCTTGCCAACAGATTGGCTAATCCGCTGCTTAATGTGGAAAAAATTAATGCTCGTTTAGATGTGGTTGAGTTCTTTTTTAAACATCAAGAGGTCAGAGAAAAAATTCGAGCCGTTTTGAAAAGCTGTCCCGACATTGAACGCGCCGTGTCAAGGCTTGGCGTTGGTCGCGGCGGTCCGAGAGATTTGCTTTCCATCGGTGTGACTTTGGGTAGTTTGCCAAAGCTTAAAACTTTGATAGAAACTTTTAAGCCGATTGATGTGGTTGATGAGTTGCCGACTGCGGTGGTTAAGGTTTTGCAAAAATTCGGCAATCACGCAATGTTGGTTAATATGTTGGCCAATGCTCTTTGGGTGGAAAACAGAAATAACGAACTTCCATTGTTGGCGCGCGACGGAGATTTTATTAAAGCCGGATACTCTCCGGAACTTGATGCCGTGCGCGATTTGAAAAACAAGGGGCATAATTACATTCTGAATTTGCAAAGCAAATATGTGCAGCAAACCGGTATAGAGCATTTAAAAATAAAATATAACAATGTGATTGGTTATTTTATTGAGATTCCCAATAAAGAAGCAGCTCAAGTGCTTGGAAATCCGGAATTTATACATCGTCAATCGGTGTTGAACGCGGCTCGTTTTACCACAGTGGAATTGACAGAGTTGGAAAATCAAATCCGTGGTGCGGCGGAAAAGGCTTTGGCGTTGGAATTGGCTGTGTTTGACGATTTGGTTCACAGTGTGCTGTTAGCGGCCGATGATATTACCCGCACGGCAAATGCGTTGGCCGAATTAGACGTGGGAGCGGCTTTGGCTGATTTAGCCGAAGAAAATAATTATTGCCGGCCGGAAATAGACGACAGTTACGCCTTTGAAATTGTTGACGGCCGCCACCCTGTGGTTGAAGAGGCTATTCGGCGGAGCCACGAGGGCAGCTTTGTCGGCAATAATTGCAGTTTAGATGTGGAATCTAACCGTATTTGGTTGATAACCGGACCTAATATGGCCGGTAAATCAACGTTTTTACGACAAAACGCCATTATTGCCATTATGGCGCAAATGGGGTCTTTTGTGCCGGCAAAATCCGCGCATATAGGCTATGTTGATAAAGTGTTCTCACGAGTTGGCGCATCAGATGATTTGGCGCGCGGCCGCTCTACTTTTATGGTGGAGATGGTGGAAACCGCGTCGATTTTAAACCGTGCCGACCATCGTTCGTTTGTGATTCTTGACGAAATTGGTCGGGGAACAGCCACTTTTGACGGCTTGTCAATTGCTTGGGCGGTGGTGGAATATTTGCATGAAGTTAACAAATGCCGCGCTTTGTTCGCCACTCACTATCACGAATTAACGGATTTGACCGGACGTCTGAAGTCTATGAGCCTTCACTGTATGAAAATCAAGGAGTTCAAAGGCGAAGTTGTCTTTTTGCACGAAGTTATTGAGGGCGCGGCCGACCGTTCGTATGGTATTCACGTTGCCAAACTGGCCGGTTTGCCGTCAAAGGTTTTGGAACGTGCCGAACAGGTGTTGCTTAAACTGGAAAAAGATAAACGGCAAAATAACTTTAACAATCTGGATGCGGAGTTGCCATTGTTTTCGTTTGCTCCGAAAGAGGAGAAAAAAACGCCAGTACTGAAAGAATTGGAACAAATTAATCCCGATGATTTAACGGCTCGCGAGGCTTTGCAAAAGTTATATGATTTGAAAGAAATGCTGAAAAAGGACTCTTAAAAAATGAATGAAAAAGAATATTTTGCAACATACCGAAGTTTTGTTGACGGAGTGACGTCGGAAACCGCTAAAAATGATGAGGTTTTTGCTCAAAACTTTGCTAAACTTTCTCAAAAATTGAATGGAAATTATGCGCGTTTAGACCACGCTGTTTCCGGTTTATGCGGCGAAGTCGGCGAGGTTGACGATGTGTGGAAAAAAATTAAGTTTATGGGCTTGGAATATACACCGGAAACCAGAGATATGTTTATTAAAGAGCTTGGCGACGTTTGTTGGTATATGTTTCAGGCGGCAATTGCCTTGGATATTCCGTTTGAAGAAATTATCGACCGCAATGTGGAAAAGCTGAAAAAGCGTCATCCAAATGGTTATTCTCCGGCCTATTTTCATCAAAAAAAAGGAGAATAAGGTTTGTTGGTCGGAATTTTGCTGCCGCTGCCTTTTAATCAGCCATTTACATATAAATCGGCTGAACCGTTGCAAATCGGGCAGTTGGTGGAAGTTCCGTTTGGGCGTGACAAACAAATCGGTGTGGTCTATGAATTAAATCCCGTATGTGATTTACCCGAAGAAAAAATAAAAAGCATTGTAAAGTGTTTTGATTTTCCGCCGCTTTCTGAAAAATTGCTAAAATTTTTAGGGTGGGTTGCAAAATATAATATGGCCCCATTGGGTTTGGTGTTTAAAATGGCGGTGAGTGTAAAAGCGGCCTTTGAGCCATCGCCACTGACAGTGCTGTATAAACTTTCGGGAAAAACTTTGGCCGAGGCTAAGTTGAAAAATTCAGACGCGCGTTGGCACGTTATGGATTTGCTGAAACACGCTCCCTACACGCGGCAAGAGATAGCCAAAGGCGCGGGAGTTGGCCAAAGCGTGATAAAAACTCTGATAGACAGCGGAGTTTTGGAGCCGGTTTATGTCGAAAATAAAAAAGAATTTTTGGAACCGGTCGGCGATTATGTTAAAGTAAATTTGACGGTGGAACAACAACGAGCCGCCGAAATGCTGTGTCAAAAGGTTGAGAGCGGATTTTCGGTGACTTTGTTAGATGGTGTTACCGGTTCGGGAAAAACGGAAGTTTATTTTGAAGCCGTGGCCAAGGCATTGGAAAACGATAAGCAGGTTTTGATTTTGGTGCCGGAAATTTCTTTGACTACTCAATGGTTGGAGCGTTTTCAAAAAAGATTTGGGGTGCGACCGGCTAATTGGCATTCAGGTTTAAGCCTGAAAGAGCGAGTTGATACGTGGAAAGCTATTATTGAGGGGCGGGTGAAAGTGATAGTCGGAGCCCGTTCCGCATTGTTTTTACCTTATACAAATTTAGGGCTTATGGTAATTGATGAAAGCCACGATCATTCATTTAAGCAAGAAGATGCGGTGAATTATCAAGGACGTGATATGGCTATTGTTCGAGCCAAAATAGAGCATATTCCGCTTATTCTTTCGACGGCGACACCTGATTTGGAAACAATGGTTAATGTTGAAGACGGAAAATATGATTGCGTGAAGCTTGCCAGTCGATATGCTAACGCCTGTTTGCCGGATATCAAAATTCTTGATTTGAAAAAAGATAAGCCGCAAAAAGGAGAGTGGGGTGTTTCGTGGTTGGCTCCTACTTTGGTTAACGCCTTAAATGAAAATTTGGAACGCGGCGAGCAGTCAGTGTTATTCTTAAACCGCCGCGGATATGCTCCGTTATTGATTTGTCGTGATTGCGGTCATCGTATGCAATGCCCGAGTTGCAGCGCGTGGCTCACCGAGCATAAAAATGCGCATAAATTAATGTGTCATCATTGTGGATATGTTGAGGAAATTCCGGAATTTTGTCCGCATTGTGGTTCTAAAGAGGGTTTAACCGCCTGCGGCCCCGGGGTTGAAAGAGTGGCAGAAGAAGTTAAACATCGTTTTCCACGAGCCAAAACGGAAATTCTTTCCAGTGATAACGCCGGTTCGTTTACGGCTGTTTCGCAGATTATTGCCCGAATGGAGCGGCGAGAGATAGATATTTTGGTAGGAACTCAGATTATTGCCAAAGGTCACCATTTTCCGGATTTGACTTTGGTTGGTATTGTTGATGCTGACTTAGGTTTGATGGGAAGTGATTTGCGTGCTTCGGAGCAAACTTATCAATTGTTGTCGCAAGTTTCGGGGCGCGCCGGCCGTGGTGATAAAAAAGGCACGGTGTATTTGCAAACGTTATATCCGGAAAACAATGTGCTGAAAGCTTTGCTGAATAATGACAGGGATAGTTTTATGAATTTTGAAAAAAAATCTCGTCAGCTATTGGGGTATCCGCCTTATGGGAAACTTGCCGCTTTAATTATTTCCGGTTCGGATAAATATTTGACCGGTGCCGTGGCGGCTGAGTTTGGCAAAACGGCACCGCATACAGACTATGTTTCTGTTTTAGGTCCGGCACCGGCCACATTGTTTTTGTTGCGTGATAAATATCGTTATCGTTTGATGTTAAAAACCACCAAAAACATCAATATACAACAGGTTTTGGCTCAGTGGCTGAAAATGGTAAAAGTTCCCTCAACGGTAAAAGTCGAAGTTGATATTGATCCATATTCATTTATGTGAGAGCTGTTTAATGTAGGGAAATATAGTAGGCGAACAGACTGAAAAGTCCCAGAAGCTGAAAAATGCCGGTATTTACTACAATATTTTGATTACCAACGATGTTTACACCCCAGTTATAAGGTATGGATTGAGGATTAACGGGCATTGCTTTAGCCGAATTATCATTAACCGGAGTGCTTTTCATCAAAATATCCCGAATTTCTGCATCAATGTCCATTATTTATAGTCCCAGTCCAATTTAAAAAGTAGAATCAGTTAACTTTGCGTAGCTCATCATAAATATCAATAAAATCTTTGATTTTTTCGTTTGCCGTATCCATCGATTCGTTGCAAATTTTAGAATACATCAAACGAATCAACTCGGCTTTATCGTGCGGAGTGAGATAGGCTTTGCGTTTTTCCAACCAATCTTCAATATTTTCAATCACTAAGCATAAAATATCCTGATTAACAGCGGCGGCGGAACCGGAAGGCACTTTTAACGGCAAATCGGTTAACTCTTGTTCATCAACTTTTAATAAACGAGCAAGCTTTTGTCTTTCAACTTCTCCCAAGCGACGCGGAGAGCCGTTTTTAATAAATTGTTGAATATAAGCAATATTTTTACCAATGCTAAGTGAAACTTTAGCAAAGTTAAGGCCACGTTCAGCAATGAGTCGGGCAATTTTTTTTCTGATTTCTTCTGTATCTTCCATATTTCACCTCACTGTTAAGAGTATATAATATAAATCTTAGAAAGTAAAATGCTTTTTTTCTTATTGACAATCTTATATTTTTCTTATAATCATAAGTTAATAAGGAGATGTAATAATGGTTAATGAAGAATATATTTCGAAAGAAGAGGCTCTTAAAAAGGGGTATAAACATCGAAAAGAGGGCGGATATTATAGGCAATCTGTTTTAGAAAAGTATTATGAAAAAGGCGTTTTAGAGCTATCAGAAAGTTCGTTCAGTGCCGAAGATAGAAAAAAAGCCGGAGAACGATTAGCAAAAGATTTTTATTTGGGTAATTATAATTATCTTCAAAGCATATCTTTTTTAAAAATATCCGGAAGTACAGGGGATAGGGATAGCGCATTAGTTTATAAAGAACGCTATATTGCCGCAATAAAAAGCCTTCCAAAAGAATTTTGGTCTGTGGTTAGAACTGTTTGCATAGAAGATAAAGAGCTAAAGGCAGATAAGAATATTATTGCTCAAAGTTTATTGGGAAAACAAATTGTATATCATAAAAAAATGTTGCTAGTCCTAGGTTTAGAACGTCTTGTTAAACATTATTTACAAAAAAATAAAAAAAGTTCTTGACATTTAGTAACTAATAGTATAATAAAATTATTATGATGTAAAATTGTATTCAGATAAAACTTATTTAATCATAGGTTAAGCCCAGAGAATAAATTTCGGCTTAACCTATTTTTTTAGGGAAAATAAAAATGTATGAAGCTTTTGACGACAGACTGATAATACAGCCAGAAAAACAAAAAACTTCAGATTTGTTAATGCTTAATAATGATAAAACATATACAAATCAAGGTGTTGTAAAGAGTATAGGCAACAAGGTGACAATGGTTGAAGTGGGGGATAAGGTTATTTTTCACTGCTTTGATGAATTGCCGTTGCCAACTGAAGATTTGGTGGTTGTTCGTGAGAAAAGCCTTTTGGCAAAATACTCAAAATAATTTACCAAGAATAATTTTAACAGGCAGAGCATAAATTCTGCCTGTTTTGTTTAGGAGAAAACTATGGAAAAACAATCAAATAAAGAACTATATAATCAATGGTTGGCTAAAATTAATGAATCAGAAAAAACTTATTCTACTTATTATGATTTGGTTAATGAAATTCGCAAATATTATTCTAATGAACGTCAACGTAACAAACAAAATATATTTTGGTCAACGGTGGAAACTCTAAAGCCTTTTTTATATTTTAAACAGCCTCAACCCTTTATTATTCGCGGTAACAAGCAAAACAATCCGGTTGAAAATATGGCCTGTCGAATTATGGAAAAAGCTTTGAATTGGAATATGAAACAATTTGACTTTGACAGTGTCATTAAATATGCCAGAAATGATTTTTTGCTTTCCGGTATGGGAATTTTATGGGAGCAATATCATTCCAGTTTCAAATATATCGGCGAGGTGATGCTTAAAGATAAAGAACAGGTTACAACTCAATATGTCAGCCCGCTGAATTTTTTAACCGACACCGACAAGGTCAGTGTCTGGGAAGATGTGGAATGGATTGCCCGCAAAGGTTATATGAGCGTAGATGATGTTTATTATAACTTTGGCGAGATTCCCGCCGATTATTTAAGTCAGCATAATTTTGCGGACAGAAGCGTTACGGTCTATGAAATATGGGATAAAAAAACTAAGCAGATTTATTTTCTTAGTCCTGAATATCCTGATAATTTTTTGGAAGTGCACGAAGATACGCTGCATTTAAGCGGCTTTTTCCCTTGTCCGAAACCGATTATGGCAACTTTGGCCAACAATGGCGTTATTCCGGTTCCGGATTATGTTGAAATAAAAAGTTTGCTTGATGAACTTGACGGAGTGAACAGTCGGATGCGTTTGACAATGCAGGCATTAAAAGTTTCGGGTTGCTATGACAATTCATTTCCGGAATTAGCCAATATTTTAGATAAAGATGTAACGCTGATTTCGTTAAATGATTTTGATAAGCTTAAAGATTCCGGCGGTTTGCGCGGTATTATAGATTTTGCCCCGATAGAACAATATATAAGCGCGCTGCAAGTTTTGGCCGAGCGAAGACAGGTTTTGATTAATTCCATATATGAAGTTACGGGTGTGAGCGATATTATGCGCGGAGCCTCAAATTCTCACGATACGGCGACGGCAGTTGTTAAAAAAACGAATTTCGGCACTTTACGCAACCAAGACCGACAAAACGATATGCAGCGTTTCTTAAAAGATTTGCTGCGTCTGAAAGCCGAAATTATTTGCGAGCAATTTTCTCCGGATACGCTGGCTTCATTTGTAATATATGAAAATGAACAAAATCCGCAATTGGTGCAGCAGGCTGTTAATCTCTTAAAAACGCAAAAACTCCGTGATATGTCAATTGATTTGGAAACGGACTGCAGTTTTGATCGCGAAAAACAAGAAGAAAATATTTTGAATGTTTTAGCGCATATAAATGAAATGGTCAACCAGTCATTCGCTCTGATTTCACAGCAGCCGGCGTTGCTTCCTTTATATCGACAAATGATAGAAGCCGCTGTGGCAACCTTAGGCAACGCACGGCAATTTGAAAATGTTTTGGAAGACGTTTTCAACAAAATCAGTGTTGAACTAAATGCTCCTGATGCGCCGCATAAGCCAACCGAAGACAAAATGTTGGATTTTCAAAATGAAAAAATGGAAAAAGATTTTGCCATTAAAAAAGAACAAAATCAAATCAAGCGCGAAGAACTTGATTTGAAAAAATTAACCGAGCTTAAAAAGCTTTCTTCAAAATAGCAGAGTGCTGAAAAGCATTACTTTTTTTAATTAATTTTTATCTAAGGAGAACAAAAATGCCTTTTGACAGTAATGGTTTGTTTACGCGTCTTCACAATTGGGAAGACGATAGAAAAAATGATATTGATATTGTGTCGGACAGACACGATGAAGAAGATGATAATTTTGCTGACGGTTTAAGCGAATGTTTTCTAAAAGACGGCCGCACGCCTATGAAAGGTGAACTGAAAATGGGCGGATTTCAAATCAGAAATTTAGCCAACGGCACAATGTTGACCGATGCCGTTAATAAAAGCCAATTAGAAAATGCCAACAAACTTTTAACCAAAGTTATGAATCAAGTGTTTTGTGTGGGAGATATAAAAACTTCACTCAAAAGTTCTAATCACGATAACTGGTTCTTATGTAATGGTCAGGCGGTTAGTCGCACGGCTTATGCCAAACTGTTTGAGTTAATCGGTACAAATTTTGGAAGCGGTGATGGTTCAACAACCTTTAATTTACCAGATTATCGTGGCAAATTTTTACGCGGACTGGGCGGAGATTCGGCAAATAGTTTGTATGAGGTGCAAAATGAAGGGCTGCCGAATATTACCGGTTCAATTTCCAATATTTCCGTTTACAGCGGTGACAATCCGGCGGTTTCAGGTGCAATAAATTATCAAAATCAAGGTCGTTCAGATGCCACAAGCGGTAGTTTTAACAAAGTTTACGGCAGCATTAATTTTAACGCTAATTCGGCGAACAATATATATGGGGCCAGCACTCACGTTACACCCATAAACCAAGCCGTAAACTATTTCATAAAAGTTAAAGAGGAGGAATAAGCAATGACAGGACGTATTATTGCCGGTAACAACCTCATAGAGGTAAGACAGGGTGATTCTTTTATCATTCGGCTGAATTTTAAAAAAATGTCGTCAGAAATAGATTTAAGTGCGGCTGAGATATCTATGCAGGTTCGGCAAAAAAATGACAATTCTTTGGTTTTTGAATTGAAAGCTCAACCGGTTGACAGCCAAAAAGGAATTTTTGCTTTTATCTTATCACCGGAACAAACCGGTGTTGATGTTGGCGATTATAAAACAGATATGCAGCTGAAAACTGCAGATGGTTCTGTTAATACCTTTTTTCCGGCCAATGTTAATCAAATTGGAATTTTTCGTGTAACAGAACAAGTGACAAGGTGAGTAAAATGGAAAGCGAATACAAAATGGAGGTTAATCCGATTTCTTTGTCCGACATAGAAGTTTATTGGCAGGATGAAGTTACGTTAGATTTAGAAATTGAGTTGATGTATATAAAATCAGGACAAGCGGAAATCAAACAATATGTTGAAAACACATTAAAACCTGAAATAACCAATTATACAAATGAATATGCAAAACCTATTGTTTCTGATATCATTAACGACATTTCCCAAAAATTGATTAATGAATATACGGAAAATACGATTAAACCTGATATTTCTCAATACGCCAACGAGCAAATGTCGGTATATGCCAAACAGGCACAAAATTCAGCTGATTTGGCTCAGTCCGCAGAAAAAAATGCCGCGGAGCAGGCTGAAAGCGCGAAAAAATCGGCTCAATCGGCGGCAGATAAAGCTCAGTCAGCGGAAAATAATCAACAAATTTCGCATAGTATGAAACTGGAATGTGAACAACTAAAAGAAGATTGTAAAGCGATTAAGGCCACATTGTCCGGAGTTTATAAATGGTGCGGTTCGGTAACGGCTTATGAAAATTTGCCAACGGAAAATGTTGATGTCGGAGATGTATATAATGTTTTGACCACAGATATGAATTATGCTTGGACTGAAAATGGTTGGGATCAGTTGGGCAGTTCTCTTTATAACGTCGGATATGGTTTAAATTTAGAGGATAATACCGTTTCAATAAATCAGAGTGTTGTGGCGATGTTGTCAAAATTTCAAGTTGTTTCATCGTTGCCGGATAATCCGTCCGCTGATGTATTTTATTTTGTAAAGGAGAGCTGATGAGTATTCAATTTAACGGAGCGGAAATAGGTTCGGTTTATTGTGGCGAAAACTCAATTGGGGAAATTTATCACGGCGGAGAATTGATTTATTCTTCCGGTGCCAAATTAACCATCAATACCACACCGGCAGATGCTGTTGTTTCTTTTGACGTCGGCAAGATTTCCGGATATCAAACAATTGTTAAAAAAGGGACCGTTGTTAATTACACTGTTTCTAAAGATGGTTATTATTCGGCTTCCGGTAGTTTGACGGTAACGGAAAATAAGGTAATAGATATTGTTTTGGAACAAATATATTATAATGACGGACAAACAATATATGAAAGTGCCTCGGGTGGTGCTTCGACAACACTTAATCTCAAAACCTCCGGACGTTATCAAGTTATTTGTATTGGCGGAGGAGGCGGAGCTTCAGAATATTATCGCCGCCATTTCACGGAGTCACATTGGAGTGCTACAGGTGGTTCTGGTTCTGGATTTGATTGTATTTTTCAATTGGTAAAAGGAGATTACGTTGTGAATGTCGGAGGGGGTGGAGCTGGTAATCTTCTTATAAACGCAGGGGTTACTCCTGGGAAAGTAGGTGATGGAGGAAATTCTCGCTTTGGAAATAGTTATGCTTATGGCGGTGGTGGCGGAAGTACTCAAAATGGACCAGTACTTACAGCTGGAGCAGCAGGAGCTGTTCCTACTTTAACATATACAGTGATTTCTTCTACTCTTAATCGAGCCGGTAATAGTGGTAATACAGCAACTTCCAACAATATTTCCGGTGGGGCTTCAATATATGGTTATTATGGAAAAGGCGGTGATTGTAGCAATAATGCTGCGGTCGTTAATGGCAATGCCGGATATGTTAAAGTTATATTTTTAGGAAGATAGGAGAAATAAAAATGGATTGGGGAGTAATCAGCGGCTGTTCGTCGTTGTTTGGCTTGATTTTGGCTTTAGTCAGATTGGGCGAATGGAAAGCGCGGCAGGAGGTCAGATTAAATAATTTGGAAAAACATTGTGAAACCAGTGATGGCAAAGTTGATGCGCTGGCGGTTTTGCAATCACAGCAAAATTTAGTTTTGACCGAAATTAAAACCCGTTTGGAATTTTTAATTGATAACAAAATGAAAAGGAAAAAAAGCGATGGATGATTTACAAATTTTGGCGCGAACTCTGTTTGGCGAGGCTCGCGGTGAAGGCGATGAGGGAATTGAAGCCGTGGCTTGTGTCGTGATGAACAGGTTTAAGGCTCGAAAATGGTTCACCGGTTATGAAATGCAAAATGGCAGAAAAGTACCGAGCGTGGCACAAACTTGTTTGAAAAAGGCTCAATTCAGCTGTTGGAACAAAAATGATGCGAATTATAAATTGTTGATAAAACCGGAGTTAAATGTTCACGGTTTTCAAAAGTGTTTGCAAATTGCGTATAAGGCTTTATCCGGTAAACTCGAAGATTTTACAAACGGAGCAATGTTTTATCACACCAAGCAGGTTAAACCGCGTTGGGCGGAAAATAAAACGCCTTGTTATGAGGCCGGAAATCATCTGTTTTATAACGATATCGAATAAGGAGGAAAAATGGCTAAAAAGAAGGTGAAAACATATTCGTTTATCGAAAGTTTGGAGATGTTAAATCGTCTGCAACAAATGGCGGTGGACGAGGGAAATATCAATTTGGCTTTGAAAGCCGAGGAATTGAAATGTAAAATTGCCGCAATGCAAAATGATAAAGAAAACGAACCGGCGGCAGAGAATTTAACAAAAATCTTGGTGGATTTTATAAATGACAAACAAAATGATAGCAAAAATACCGGAAATCTTTGCGCCTCTGATGAAACTGAAACGCCGTTATAAATTATATTACGGCGGGCGTGCCGGCGGCAAATCGTATGCTTTTGCCGACAGTCTTCTTTTGTTGGGGCGTATGAAAAAATTGCGGATTGCCTGTATGCGCGAGGTGCAGGAAAGTATTAAAGATTCTGTACATAAACTTTTAAGCGACCGCATCAATTTTTATGGCCTAACCGATTATAAAATCAGTGAAACTAAAATCACCAACAAAATCAGCGGAACGGTTTTTATTTTTAAAGGTTTACGAGAGCAAGACTCAAACAATATTAAATCTTTGGAAGGAATTGACATCGTTTGGTTGGAAGAAGCTCAGAAAATCAGCAAAAAAAGTTGGGAGATTTTGGATCCGACAATTCGTAAAGCCGGTTCGGAAATTTGGATTTCTATGAATAGGGAAGAAGAAAATGATCCGGTTTGGCTGGCTGTCGGGGCGCGTCCCGATGAGCGGACGTTGGTGGTTAGAGTTAATTATACCGACAATCCGTTTTGTCCGGAAGAAATGCGTTATTTGGCGGAAAAATGTCAAAAAGAAAGTCCTGAGGATTATGAACATATTTGGTTGGGCGCGCCGGTTGCGGTCGGAAGTCATAAGCTTATTGCCCCAAAATTAGTGCGTCAGGCGTTTGAAAATTTTTTGGAACAACCATCTTCTCCGTTGATTATCGGGCTTGATGTGGCGCGTTTCGGCGATGATAAGAGTGTGTTTTGTTTCCGGCGCGGTCGAAAGTGTCTGTTTTTTGAAAGTTTTGCTCGCTTGGACAATGTTGAAGTAGCAAACAGAGCCACTTTTTTTATTCGCCAATATAAGCCGACGCGAATTTTTGTTGATGCCGGAGGGGTTGGCGGCGGCGTGGTGGATATTTTAAATGACAGAGGTTTTAAGCGGGTTGTGCGTCCGATAATGTTTGGGGCAAAAGCTTTGGTCGATGACCGCTATCATAACCGCCGTGCCGAAATGTGGGACGAACTGAGAATATGGCTGAGCGGCGAACAAAGAGTTCAATTGCCGAATGATGAAAATTTGGCAAACGAGCTTTGCGCCGTCAATAAAAAATATGACAGTCGCGGACGTTTGCAACTGGAGGAAAAAGAAGAGATTAAAAAACGGTTGGGCAAATCGCCTGATATGGCTGATGCCTTGGCTTTAACTTTTGCCGAACCGGTTTTTGAACGCTTGGACGAGGAATGCGGACGATTGCCGAGCGACAGCTTAGAAAGTATGTTTCGCGCCAATAGTTCCGCCGATAATAAATGGTAATTTTTAAGAAAAAGGAGAAAATAAATGAGTTACAGACCGAAAATGATTCGAGAAAACGAGGCTTATGGCTGGTTGCCGGAAGATGAAGCTTACGGACGTGTTTCTAATGTTCCAGCATCGTCAGAAGCTGAAGATGAAAACGCTTACAGCGACAATGAACTAGCACCGGAAAGAAGCACGGAAGAATATCATGATGATTTTGGTAAAAAATGACTTGCAATTTGTGAATGGTTGATTGATTATACTTAATACAACTTATTAGCGTTACGGAGAAATGAAAGAAAGATACTGAGATGGATGTAAGTAAAATTTTATTTTATGGTATTGTGTTAGTCTTATTATCGGTTTCGTTTTTTTGGGTGCCGAGCGCAAGTCAATTAAGGAATAAAAATATATGAAACAGGTATTTTATTTTGCAGCGATATTTTTAGTTTTGGCGGTTATAGGCATTGCCGGATATTTGTTTTTTGATAAGCAGGCCTATTGCTTGGATATTGGAAAGATATATGACCCGGTGCAGAAAATCTGCCGTGATGATTGTCTAAGCTGGAATGAGCAAATAGGATGTGTGCCGATAACAGATGAAAACAGGCGGAAAAAAGCCGCAGGAGAACTGTAAGAATAACCATTAGTTTTATGGAACAAAACGCTTTGTTTAAGTGAAAACAAGGCGTTTTTTTGTACCCGAAATTTGGAGAAATATGATGACCTACATCAGTAAGCAATTCGCGGAAGAAGTGCTTCTTCCCGACGGATCTGTCGCGTCCTCGGTCGCGGACGTTGACAAGTATTTACGCGCCACGGGATTGGCGTTGGCGAGCGACTATTCACCCGAATATTATCAAAATATTCGAACTCAACAAGAAAGAGAACGGCAGCAATCGGTGTTTGCCGATTTTCTTTATAATTACAAAAGGATGATATGGAATGAATGAAGTCAGAAAAGAACTGGAAAAGCAGTTTAAGGCGTTCGGCTTGTTTGAGCCGGATGGCAAACCTGCTGAAACAAAATCAGAAACAGAAGAAACGGCCGCACCGGTCGTGATTTTGGAAGCTCCTGCCGATTTTGAGCCGGAATTTGCCTCGGCTTTCGGCGAGCTTCCGCAAAAGTGGCAGGAATATTTGACACAAAGAGAAAAGAAACTTTCTTCAGAACGGAAAAAAGTTAAAGAAGGTTCCGAGTTGTTAAATTGGCTGCACGGTTTTGACCGCTTGGTGCAAGAACGCGGCAGTGAAGGTTTTCGCAATTTGAAAGAATGGTTGGACGGTTTGGTTTGGATTGATGAAAAAATGCACAAAAATCCGGTCGAAACCTTAAACGCCATCGCTCAAGTTTTTGGCGTGTCCTCCAAATTTGGCGGCACTTCTTCTGATGATGTTTCTGAAAAAATTTTAACCAGATTGATGAATCTTGATGCCAGTTTTCACAATCTGGAAAGCTATTTGCAACAAAAACAAAATGACGATTTTATCAAACAAATACAGGCGTTTGGCGGGCAAAAAGATGAAAAAGGCGAACTTTTGCATCCGTATTTTGATTTGGTTTATCAGTCGATGAAATCTTTGTTGCAAAACGGATTGGCGGCGAGTTTGGAAGATGCCTATAAACAGGCGATTTGGCTCAATGCCGATATCCGTAAAGAGTTAATTGCGCAAAAAATTAACTCTGATGCCGAAGAAGCGCAAAAGGCGCAGAAAGCGGCGTTTTCTCCGAAAGGAAAAGCAAAAGCACCGGAAAGACCTCTGACACTTAGGGAAGAGATTGAAAAAAATATGGCTGCTTTTATGGATTAATTTAATTTTATAGGAATAAAAAAATGGTAAAAATGAAATATGATGATGTGTTCACTGTAACTTTGGAAAATCGTTCAAAAGAAATGGCGGACAACATTTCTAAAAACAACGTGCTTTTGAGTCGATTAAAAGAAAAAGGAAAAATGCGTCCTTTAAGCGGCGGTTCCAAAATTTTGGAAGAGTTGGAATATGGCGAAGGAGATATGGTTTGGTATTCCGGTTACGACACAATCAACTACACCCCGAAACAATTGTTCACAGCGGCGGAATACGCATTGAAATTGTGTGCTGTTCCCGTGGCAATTTCCGGAGAAGAATTGCTTATGAACAGTGGTCCGGAACAGGTGGCCGATTTGTTGGAAAAACGCATCACTAATGCCGAAAAAACATTGATGAATCAAATGGCGGCTGCTCTTTACAGCGACGGAACAGGTTCTTCCGGCAAAGAAATCGGTGGTTTGGCTTTGTTGGTGGCCGATGACGCCGCTTCCGGAACTGTGGGCGGTATTGACCGTTCGGCGGCCGGAAACGAATTTTGGCGCAACCAGACCATAAGCGGCAAAGTTGATGCTTCAAACATCCGTAAAATGATGAATACCTTATATCAAAAATGTTGTCGCAACGCGGATAAGCCGGATTTGATTGTTTGTGATGATAAATTATACAGCTTGTTTGATGAATCATTAGCGGCAATGCAACGTTTTTCAGACCCTAAAATGGCTGACGCCGGTTTTACAAGCTTAAAATTTAAAGGGGCAGATGTAATTTTTGATGGTGGTCAAGGTGGTCATTGTCCGGATAATCATATGTACTTTTTGAATACAAACTACATTTATCTGCGTACGCATAAAGATAGAAATATGAAAATTATCGGCGGTGACAGAATGTCTATCAATCAAGACGCTTTATATCGTATTATCGGTTGGGCCGGCAACTTGACAATGTCAAACGCCGCTGTTCAGGGTGTTTTGATTAATACCAATAGCGAAGCATAGTGGTCTAATGAAAAAGAGTGGCTTAAAAACCACTCTTTTTCAAAATGTTGTGTAAATAAATTAAAGTAAAAGGATAAATCTAATGGATATGGATTTTGCAATGTTTCAGCAAATGTTGAATCAAAAAGAAACAGAAAAAAACGTGGCCGCCAGATTTTATGATAAAGCGGTTAAAACCGAAGAAGTGGCGGCTAACGGTTTGCCGATTTTCAAAAATGTAACTTATATTGAAATTCGCCTGAAAGATAACAATACAGAAATTTTTAATCAACCGGCGAATGCGGAAAAAATCAAACGCTTTCCCCGCGAATACGCCTTGTATCAGCTTTCTAAAAAGCAGGCGGAAAATGGAACTCCGTTGGAACAGTTTGCCTTTTTAACGGCGGCGGAAATAGCCACTTGTAAAAGCCGCGGAGTGTTTACGGTGGAAACTTTGGCGGGTTTGGATTTTGAAAAGGTGCAAAATCTTGGTTTGCAAGATGAACATGTTTTAGCACAGATGTTTTTGGAAAAATCAGAGAATAACAAAATGTTAGACGATTTTGCTAAGAAAGAACTTGAATATGAAAGAGAAATAGAATCTTTGCGCGAACAGTTGGCAGTGTTACAGCGCGCTTTGAGTGAGGAGCGTAAAAAGAATGCTCATAAATCAGATGGAGAAAAATAATGAAAACCATATTGGAAATATGCCGCGAGGTTGCCGATTTAGCGGCGACCAAACGCCCCAACAATTTGTTTGATGCAAACAGTCAGCAGGAGAGTATTTTTTTAAGTGTGGCAAAATCGGCGTTGGATAGTTTATTGCGTTACGGAGATTGGCAAGAACTGACTAAAGAAGGGTGTTTGCGAACGGTTGAAGGACGGACGCAATATCCTATTTCCGAGTTTTTGCCGGATTTTTACTGCTTGCTGAACAATACGATTTTCATTAAAGACAGTCAAGAACGGGTAATTGGAGCCATAACTCCGGAGCAATGGATGCGAGAAAAGTATTTTTTTAGCCCAAGCACGGAATTAAAATTTAAAATTCAAAATGGGCGTTTTGTGTTTTTGACACCGCCGGCCGGAGGTTTACGGATTGTGTTTCAATATCGTTCTGATGGTGTGGTTTGGGATTTTGATACTTTTGAAGAGAAAAGCGCGCTGACAGCTAATACAGACGTGCCGATTTTTGACGAATATTTGGTGAAACTGAATATTTTGTGGCGTTGGCTGAAGCGCAGCGGTTTGGATTATGGGGAAGAATATGACGAATTTCAGCGTGAACTGAAAAAACGTTTTGGGGCGGAACATACCGCCGCCAATATTTGTTTGGCTCGTTCTCTGGAAAATTTGGCAGATGCAGGAGTAACATATAATGAAGTTAAAGTTAGCGACAAGAGGTAATAAATCGATAAGTGCTACCTTGCCGGCACCAATTAAAGGATTGAATGTGCGCGATAGTTTGGCGGAAATGAATGCCGGTTACGCTATTGTGATGGATAATTATATGCCGATGGACACGAAAGTGGCTTTGCGCAAAGGCTATGTCGGTTATGTAAAAAATATGCCGGATAAAGTCTGCACTTTGGCTGAATATAAAAACGGCGATAATAACGTTTTTTTAGCCATATCCGGCGGAAAAGCTTATAACATCAGTTCATCTAAAAATGTGTATGGTTATGAAAATGTAAAATTTTCAAGCAGTTATTGTCAAACTCAGCAATATAAAAATTATTTGTATTTTGTCAACGGCAACAACAAGCCAAAGGTTTATTATCAAGATGACGCCGGAGCCGAACATTTTGAAGATTGGGGATTTACGGCTGAAAATCTGAATGATACTAAAATCATCGGCGTCGCTTTGTCTAAACAGCGTTTGTGGTTTATTGAAAATGGTTCGCTCAAAGTTTGGTATCCCGAAACGGCTGGTAATATTTCCGGAGCGTTGCAATGTTTTGATTTGGCTAAAATAGCTCGTTTTGGCGGCAAATTGGTGGCTGTTGCCAACTGGACACAGGACGGCGGTCAGGGAATTGATGACTTGACGGTGTTTATTACATCGGAAGGCGAAGCGTTGGTTTATACCGGCTCGGATATTAACAACGCCGCCACTTGGCAGTTGCGCGGTTCTTATAAAATCAGTCGGCCTATTGGCTATAATTGCTTGGTGCCGTATCAGGGAGATGTGGTAGTAATATCCGAAGACGGATATGTTCCGTTGTCCAAAGCCTTGCCTTTAGAGCAAGCCAATGCCTCGCAAATAGCTTTCAGCGACGCTATTCGGGGATTGGTTTTGTCGCGCACCTCACGCAATTTGGCTCGTCAGGGCTGGCAGGGAATAATTTACAGTCGCGGCGGATACGGACTTTTTAATGTGCCGGTTTCCAATCAATATGAACAGCACGTTATTAATGTTAATACCGGAGCTTGGTGCCGTTTTACGGGTATTCGCGCGCATTGTTGGGGAATGTATAAACAGCGTTTGTATTTTGGTTCGGATCAAGGCGTGTTTTTGTTCGACGAGGGGTACTCAGACAATGGTATGGAAATCAGTGGTTGCGTAGAACAGGCTTATACGGATTTGGGCAGTAGCTGTGTCAAAAAAATACAGTTGCTGAATCCGCGCACTCGTTCCAGTACAGGTTATTCATTGGTGATTTATGCCAACATGGATATGGAGAGCCGTAAGATTGATTATCAGGAAAACTTAAAGTCCACAGGTTTGCATAAATGGAATGAAACCAAATGGTCAAACTCTCAGAACTTATTGGGAATTAAATGGACGGCTGAAGACGGCACCACTATTCGTAGTCAATGGATTGCCAATTCGGCGACCGGATATAAGGCCAGTTTGGTTTTCAAAACCAAGACAAAAGGCAATTTGATTGAGTGGTATGAAACCGGAATTCGCTATGAACTTGGAAGCGGGGTTTTATGACAGACAGTGAAGATTATAAAATATTTCCTGATAAAAACGACATTATAACCGATTGGGTGTGCAAGGGGTTGAAATATGACAAAGCTTGGTTGGACGAACATTTGACTTTTGGCTTTGCGTTGAAAGGAAAAATGATTGGCGGGTTGATTTTTCACAATTACAGACCTCGGCACGAAATTTGGTGGACAGTGTACAGCGAGGATAAGCGTTGGTGCAACCGCCGAATGTTAAGAATTATGTTTGGAATTGCGTTTAAGGCGATGGGGTGCCGACGCATTTCGTTGTTGGTTGACAAGTCAAATGCCGCCAGTTTGAATTTTGTTAAAAAATTAGGCTTTCAGCAAGAAGGAATATTGCGTTCTTTTCGTGAAAACGGGGAAGATTGCTATATTTTGGGAATGTTAAAAGATGAATGTAAATGGTTAAAATTAAAAGGAGAAGAAAATGAGTAAGTCAGTGGGAAAAATTTTTGGAAGTTCTTCCACATCACCGTATGGTTATGAGAAAAATTATTTAAATTATTTGGGAAATTATAACACGTCAAATTATGACAATACTCTAAATAATATGACCAAACAAGCTCTGAATATGAGTCAAAATTTGAATAATTTGCCGAATTATCAGTTTTCGGTAGAAGGTTCTGATGAAGCGCGTCAACGGGTGGAAGACGCCACATATCAGTCGTATGTCGATAAGCTGACACCGCAATATCAGCAAGAAAAGACCGATTTGGAAACGAGTTTGGCAAATAAAGGGCTTAGCGTTGGCAGTGAAGCCTATCAGCGAGCAATGAATGATTTGCAAAGCAAACAAAACGAGGCTCTTAATCAAGCAGCGTATCAAAGTGTGTTAAACGGACAAAATGCCTATACGCAAAGTTTGAATAACAGCATCAACAGTGCCAACTTTAACAATATGGCGCAAAAGAATTATATTGAGCAAATTAAAGCGTTGTTGGACGGTTCGGTTTCCGGATATCAAAATCAGTCTAATTTATACAACCTGAATAAAGATGTGGAAAATCGTTTGCAAGCGGCGCGCCAAAGCGGATGGAATAATCTGAACAGTACAATTTCCGCTGTCGGCAGCCTTCTCGGCGGTAAAAGCGGAAAATAAGGCTTGTATTTGTAATTATTTTGTTTTATTACTTGTATATACTTTAGTTTAATTATAGTGGAGGATGATAAATGGAAATAAAAGGTAAAGGGTTGTGCGTGCTGGGCGGATTGTATTTTACAATAGACTATCTGCTGAGCTTGTTGGAAGGCTTAATTGAATTTTTAACAGCTCCTATCGGAATTATAACTCAAATTATGCTTTTAGTTTTTGTCATCCTCCTTGTTGTTGGTTTGTTTAAAAAAGAGAGATTTAATTTTTTGGAGCGTTTTATAACAAAATTTCCTAAATTCTCTGTGTATATGCACTATATCGGTTGCGTTTCTTTTATTCTGTATATCATAGGGGCGGTGACTTTACCGATTATACTTTCGGAAAGTTTTGTTTCTCCGTTAAAAGTATATTTGATTTGGGGAATTGTGGCTTTGAACTATGGCGGAGAGATTGTCGCTTTGATTATAGCCACGCGTAAAGTGTTTTTCCAACCGAAAACTTCCGAAAATAAGTAAAAATAAAAAAAGTAGTAGGCAGAGGGCGAAACGCTCTCTGTTTTTTTTGTTTTTAAAACGCATTTTCGTTTATATCTTGCGACAAACAGTTTACTTTTATAATTTTGCCGTTATGATAGCAAAAAAATGTAAGGGATAAAAATGTTTGCTAAATTGAAAGAAAAAATCAAAAACACTCAAATAATTTATGATTATTCGCAAATGTGGCCTTTTGTTAAGCCATATTGGGGGAGAGCGTTGTTGGCCGTTTTTCTGACACTGCCGGTCGGAGCTTTAGATGCGGTTATTGCTTGGGCTCTCAAGCCTTATATGGATGTGATGATGATAGAAAAAAACACCAACACCTTGTGGATACCGTTGATTATAATTTTATTCAGTGCATTGCAAGGGGCTTTGACGTTTGCGGCAAACTTTGCCAATACTTGGGTGGGAAACCGTATTGCCAGTGATGTTAAGATTTCATTGTTTGAAAAATTAATGAAATTTGAAGCCGGTTTTTATGACGCCACCACCTCGGGCACAATTCTGATGCGTTTTAATAATGATGTTGATGCGGCGTGCAGTGGCTTGCTTAATAATATAAAACAGTTTTCCACTCGTTTTTTTTCATCAATTTCTTTAATTGCTGTTTTGTTTTATAACAGTTGGCAGTTGGCTTTGATTGCGGTAGTGGTTTTGTTCGGAGCCTTATATCCTTTAACCAGAGTGCGTAAACGCATTAAAGATATAAATAAAAAAACGGTGTTTACAAGTGCGGAAGTGGTTACCCATTATAATGAAAGTTTTTGCGGAAATCGCATTATTTCTTCGTATAATTTATATGAATACCAAAACAATCGCTTTGATGATACGTTGCGCAGAGTGTTCAAATTGGGAATGAAAATGGTGCAGCGTACGGGAATTTTATCTCCGTTAATGCATTTTATTGTTTCATTGGGAATTGCGTTGGTTATTTGGGTTGGAAGCTATTTGATTATTCATCATCAAATCACGGCCGGTAATTTTGTTTCATTTGTGGCGGCGTTAATTTTGCTTTATAACCCGATTAAAGGCATTGGCGGCAATTTTAACAACGTGCAAATAGCTCTAATGGCAATGGAGCGCGTGTTTGAGCTGTTAAGGCAAACACCAAAAATAAGAGATTGCGATAATCCGAAAATTTTGAAAGAAATAAACCGCGGAATTTCATATAAAAATGTTAATTTTGAATATGTCAGCGGTAAGCCTGTGTTAAAAGATATTAATTTAGATGTCAAAAAAGGTCAGACAATTGCATTGGTCGGTAATTCCGGAGGCGGTAAAACCACGATGGTTAATCTTTTGCCGCGTTTTTATGATGTTACTTCAGGACAAATTTTGATAGACGGCGTTGATATTCGTGACTATTCTTTGCAATCGTTGCGAGATAAAATGGCGGTGGTTTTTCAAGATAATTTTCTATTTTCCGGCTCAATTCGCGACAATATATTGTTGGGAAACGAAAATGCCTCGGAAAAAGATATTGAATATGCTGTTGGCTGTGCTTGCTTGCGTGATTTCATCAAAGAACTTCCCGAGGGGTTGGATACGCAAATCGGTGAACGCGGCGTGTTGCTTTCCGGCGGTCAAAAACAGCGAATAGCCATTGCTCGAGCTTTTATTAAAAATGCACCGATTGTTATTTTAGATGAGGCAACTTCTGCATTGGATAATAAATCTGAAGCCATTGTGCAGCAGGCAATTGATAATCTGATGGCGGACAGAACTGTTTTTGTGATTGCTCATAGACTGTCAACAGTTCGTAATGCTGACAAGATTGTGGTTGTAAACTATGGAAAAATTGTCGAAACGGGCACTCATAAGGAACTTATAGCCAAAAGTGACAGTATTTACGCTTCACTATATCAAGCGCAACTTTCCTGAGTTGTTTTCAAGACAAAAAATTACCGCAACTTGGGGAGTGTGGTTTATTTTTGCCGGATACCTCTTATTTTTTGTAACATTTCTATTTTGGAATAACAGAGGTTTAAAAAAATATTGACAAAAAATATAAAACAGATAATATATTTTTAAAATTTATTATTCTATTCAATTAATTTGTCGCCTATGAAAAAGATTATTATTTTGATGTTAATCATTTTAGGATTTACATCATGTGGTGAAAAATCTTCAATAAAAAATGATGAAGTTTTTGTTATTGAAAATGTAGCAGTTTCACCTACTACATTGACATTTAAATTTAGAGGTGTTGAAAAAACTCGAACGTATTCTCTTCTTGCTTGTCAAGACGAAGAAGGCAAATATCCGTCATATAAGACAGGAGAAATAGTGAGAATTAGTAAAAATAGAGTTTCTCATATGGAATTTTGTAATGACTACGTATTTGATTTGTGTATGATAATTGCTTTAATATTCGGAGGTATTATAGGATTTTTCATAGCTTCTGACATTTATTCATAAATTTATATAAAAAGGGGTGTTGGAAAAATACTCCTTTTTTTGTTTTAAAAGGGGTTGTTCCAAAATAGAAATGCAACACTAGCATAAAAAGAAGTAAAAATTGCTTTATTTATTCATACTTTGTTTCTATATCTGTTTTCATCATTTTTTCTCCTTTGAAAACATTCATAACATTTCTATTTTGCTAGGATAATATTGTGTTTTCTTGTTGACTTTTTGTGAGTTTTGTCTATAAAATGAGGTGTTAACTAAATTATTAACTTAATTTTATAGATTATGACTGATTTTGATTATTCTGAGTTTTCGTGGGATGATGCCAAACAAGGTAAACTTATCCCTGAGCAAATTTTGAAACTTGTGACCCATGTGTGCAAAGCAAAAGATGCTCAGTATGCAAAGCAGCTGTTGGTAGAGCAATTCTCACACATGCCGGATGAAAAAATGTTGAATTATATTAACTTAAATCCGGTCAAGCTGCTGGGAGTCGCTATTCATTCACGCCAAGAAATTCCATACGGTGCTGAATTGGAACGGCTCATTTTGGACAGCGAATACACCTATATGATGGACCATGCGCTTAGTGTTGAAGCTGAACAAAAGTTGGTGGCTATGAGTTCCGGTTATGGTGAGTGCAAGCGTGATGATTACGGCGAGCCGCTGGAATCTAAATGCCGTAAACTGTCGTATTATGTCGGTAGGTTCAGCAGTATTCGGCTTTTGCGTTTGTTGCTGAAACAGGCTAAAAATGCTGAAAATCCGGCTAAGGAAAAACTTTGGGCGCTGGAAAGAGCTATGCATTATTTACCGGATAACGTGGTAGCTCAAAAGCTGTTGCCGGATGTTGATTTGCAGTTGGATATTTTGGAGCTTAAAAATAAAAAAGTCAGCAAATGGCTGCTTAGTAAATTTACGTTCAAAAACTATCCGGCACCGGAAATTATTCAGCAGCTTATTAAAACAGATAGTGTGGATTTGCTGCGCTTTTTAATGGCATTCAGTACAGTCGGTACGGAAATGCCAGAAGTTTGCAAGGCTTATCCGCAGCTGAAAACTGAAGTGTTTTTGGCAGAACTGACACGTTTGGCTGCGTTTTTTGTCGGTATTACAACAATTTCGTACGTTGTCGGTGATATTATTGAGGGAAAAAATACCGCCGGTATTTTTAGGTATATTGAGAACTATACGGGACATAAATTGACAGATACAATGGAGGCAATCTGTGTGCGTCTGTATTTGGCGGTAGATGTCAAAAAGGCGCGGAAAAAATGCTATTATGATGCTTTGAATTTTTGCAAAGCTCACAGCAATGTGGTAGAAATAGCCTTTTTTGAGAGTATGCTTCATCGTATGGAAGATTTCTAACTAACGAAAAAGTCTGGTGTTTTTAACATCAGGCTTTTTTGTTTGATAATGCGCGGTAATTTGTCTATAAATTAAAAAGTAGAAATTATTATTAACTAAATTTTATTCTTATGACAGAGTTTGAACAATTACTTTTAGCAAAGGGCGATGCTAAATTGCTTAGAGCTTTTGTTAAAGATTATTATGAAATTATCGGCGATGATTTTAAAGCTTCGTTTGACAATTATCTTGCTGAGGCTAGAAAACACTCGGAAGCCAACGATAAAACATCTTTATCTGATTTAGAAAAAGTCGGACAAGATATTAAGCTAAAGGATATGAGTATTTCTGAGCTGTTGAAATATTATGATGGCGACAACAAATTGAAAACACGAATGTTGAATGCGTTGTCTAAGGATTTTTCTACAGTTGGGGAGTTATTGGCCTCTAATAAAAGCAATGTTTATGTCAGGCCGCAAATCGGAGCTAAGTCAATTTCTATTTTGGAAGAATGTTTAAGAAAAATTGGTTATAAACTCAAAGATTAACCAACAGATTAACAACTAAAAAAAGTCTCGCTATCGTTTGATGACGGGATTTTTTTATGATTGACACTAAAATAAAAATATTGACAAATAATGTGACAGTGATAGTATAATTCCAAAATTTATTATTTTGTTTAATTAAATTTCGCTTATGAAAAAGATTATTATCTTGATGTTAATCATTTTAGGATTTGCATCGTGTTCAGGAAATATTTCGCATCAAGATGGTGAAGTTTATACCGTCGAAGATGTGACAGCTACTTCAACTGACATGACTTTCAAGTTTGAAGGTGTGACCGAGCCTCAAACATTTTCTGTTGAGGCTTGTCAAGACAGTGAAAACTATCCGGCTTACAAAAAAGGCGACGTGGTGGAGATTGAAAATTCTCGTCTTAGCTATGTGCATTCTCAGAATGTTTGGGATATTATTGTTCCTTTGTGGGTTGGCTTTGTCGTTGTTTGTATAGGTGGTTTTATTTTGTATCTTGGACGTTTAGCTATTAATAGTTAATTTTCTGTTTGCCAAAAAAGGGGTGTTGGAAAAATGCTCCTTTTTTTGTTTTAAAAAGGGGTTGACAAGCGGGGATTTTTTAAGTATAAACTAAGCAAATTTAGTGAATTTTTACCCAAAGAGTCGTAAAAAATTCAAGCTCCGAGGAGTCCGTCAGCCAGCGAGGTTTCGCACACTGACGTAAATTTGTTTGTATTAACAAGGTGATAAAGGTAAAACAGAAATGTTTGAAAATTTGACCGACAAGCTGAGCCAAGCTTTTTCTAAGATAACCTCCCGCGGAGTGCTGTCAGAAAAAGACATTGATGAAGCTATGCGTGAAATTCGCGTGGCACTGCTTGAGGCCGATGTTTCTTTGCCGGTGGTTAAAAACTTTATTGCCAAAGTAAAAGAGCAAGCCTTGGGTGAAAAGGTCGTGAAATCGGTGCAACCGGGGCAAATGGTTGTGAAAATCGTGCACGACGAATTGGTCAAATTGCTTGGTGACGGCGATGAAAGTCTAAACTTTAACGCGCCGGCTCCGGTATGTTTTTTGATGGTTGGTTTGCAAGGTTCCGGTAAAACCACTTCAACCGCTAAAATTGCCGCTAAGCTGAAAAAAAATAAGCGTATTTTGTTGGCTTCGCTTGATGTTTATCGTCCGGCGGCGCAAGAACAGTTGGCGCAATTGGGTAAACAAATAAACGTTGATACCTTGCCGATTGTTGTCGGTGAAAAACCGCTTGAAATCACCAAACGCGCTTTAAACGAAGCTAAAAAAGGCGTGTATGATTTGTTGATTTTGGATACGGCCGGTCGTTTGCAAATTGATGAAGTTTTAATGGATGAGGTTGCCGAGGTTAAAAAACTTGCACAGCCGGTTGAAACTTTGTTGGTTGCCGATGCCTTAATCGGGCAGGAAGCTTGCAACGTGGCTAAAGAATTTAACGATAAAATCGGAATTACCGGTTTGGTTTTGACGCGCATAGACGGGTCGTCCCGCGCCGGTGCCGCTCTTTCTATGAAAATGGTGGCGGGCGCGCCTATCAAATTTTTGGGAACCGGTGAAAAAATTGATGAATTGGAAGAGTTTCACGCTGACCGCATAGCCGGCCGCATTTTGGGTCAGGGCGACGTTGTCTCTTTGGTGGAAAAAGCCATTGAAAACGTTGATAAAGCCGAAGCCGAAAAAATGGCCGGAAAAATGCTTAAAGGTTCGTTTGATTTAAACGATATGCTTGAGCAAATGCGCCAGATAAAAAAATTGGGCAGTATCGGTAGCATTATCGGTATGCTTCCGGGGCTGTCTAAATATAAATCTCAGATTGAAGAGTCCGGTATGTGCGACAATCTGATGAAAAAACAGGAGGCAATCATTCTGTCTATGACTAAGCAGGAGAGATTGAATCCGGATTTGCTTAAAGCCTCTCGCAAGAGAAGAATCGCACAAGGTGCCGGAGTAACTGTTCACGACGTGAATGTTTTGCTCAAGTCTTATGAGCAAATGTCCGGAATGATGAAAAAAATGGGCAAGTTCGGCTCTTTGTCGGCGATGTCTAAAATGTTTAAGGGAAATCCGCTTGGCGGAATGCCGTTTGGCGGATTTAACAAAAAGTTTCCGTTTTAAGCGGAAGTTATAGTTTGTAACAAAGAAAGGAAAAATATAAAATGTCAGTACGTATCAGACTCTCTCGCAGTGGTTCTAAAAAGCGTCCTTATTACCGTATTGTAGCAGCTGATCAAAGAGCTCCTCGTGATGGTAGATTTATTGAAAAATTGGGCTCTTACAATCCGTTGTTGCCACAAGACCACGAAGCAAGATTGGTTGTAGATAAAGAAAAAGTTGCCGCTTGGTTGGCAAAAGGTGCTCAGCCGACAGACAGATTGCAAAAATTGTTTGCCAATTTGGGTTTGTGCGAAGCTCCAAAAATTGTTCCGCAGCCTAAAAAATCTGCTCCAAAAGCAAAAGCTGTTGAAAGAATGAAAGAAAAAGAAGCTAAAGCTGCTGCCGCTGCCGAAGCTGCTTCTTCTGCTGAATAATTTTCGGCAATGTAACAATTAGGTAGTTATTTTGAGCCTTAGATTGGAACTTTGATGACAGAAAAACGCGTATGTCTTGGAAAAGTTGTTGCCGCACACGGTTTGCGGGGAGAGGTGAAAGTTCACAGCTACACCGACAATCCCGCCGACATAGATAAATACGGCGAAGTTGAAAACAAAGAGGCGACACGCAAGTTCAAAATCAAAGCAGTCGGCCCCCGCAAAGAAGTTTTACGCCTGAAAATTGAGGGTGTAAATAATCGCAATGAGGCGGAAACTCTGATTGGCACAGAATTTTATGTCAAGCGCGAAGTTTTGCCGCAATTGCCGGAAGAGGAATATTATTTAAGCGATATTGTCGGCTTAAAAGTATATCTCAATTCTTTGGACAGGGAAATTGGCACGGTGGCACGTTTCAGCAACTTTGGAGCCGGTGAGATAATTGAAATAAAATTACCGCACCGCAAAGAAACCGAAATGTTGCCGTTCACCAAGCAATATGTACCGACAATCAATTTGGAAGAAGGTTATATTATTGTATCGTCTGCCACAATGATTTTTGCTGAAGACAATGAGGATAAAAATGGCGATGAATGTTAAAATTCTGACCATTTTTCCGGAAATTTTCCCCGGATTTTTAGGAATGTCTTTAACCGGACGTGCTCTAAAAGAGGGGATTTGGAACTTGGATGCTGTCAATATTCGCGATTATGCGTTTGACAAACATGGTTCGGTTGACGATACGCCGTGCGGCGGCGGTGCCGGAATGATTATGCGTCCCGATGTGTTGGGCAATGCGATTGACCACAATTACAACGGCGGAAAAATCATTTATATGAGCCCGCGCGGACAGGCGTTGACACAGCAAAAAGTGCGTGAATTGAGCAAAGAAGATAATTTAACGATTATCTGTGGTCGGTTTGAGGGAATTGACGAACGGGTTTTGGAAGAATATAATATCGAAGAAATCAGTATCGGCGACTACATTTTAACCGGCGGCGAGCAGGCGGCAATGATAATGCTTGACGCGGTTGTTCGGCTTTTGCCGAATGTGTTGGGTAATGCGGCGTCCACCGAAAACGAAAGTTTTGAAAACGGTTTGTTGGAATATCCGCAATATACTCGTCCGATAGAATGGAAAAACCGCAAAGTGCCGGAAGTTCTCTTGAGCGGCCACCACGAAAACGTGGCTAAATGGCAAAAAGAGAAGGCTCTGCAAATAACTAAAGAAAGACGTCCGGATCTGTTAGAAAAAGCTTGATTTTAGACAGATTCTGGTTTATAAGGAAACAAATTAATTAAAAAAGGTAAAACTAATGAACATTATTGAAAATATTGAAAAAGAGCAAATCGAAAAGCTTATGGAAGGCAAAAATATGCCGACATTTAAGCCGGGTGACACTTTGCGCGTTCATACTAAAGTAAAAGAAGGCGACCGCGAACGTATCCAAGTTTATGAAGGTGTTTGCATTGCTCGCAAAAACGATGGTTTGAACTCATCTTTCACAGTTAGAAAAATTTCTTTCGGTGAAGGTGTTGAGCGTGTATTCCCGTTATATTCACCAAACGTAGCCAAAATTGAAGTATCTCGTATCGGTAAAGTTCGCCGTGCTAAATTATACTTCTTGCGTGCTTTGCGTGGTCGTTCAGCCCGTATTGCCGACGATTTGTCTGTGTCTGTAAAAGACGCTAACGCTGGTAAATAATTTACGGTAAAAGTTTAGAAAACGCCCGCGGTAGTTTTTAAGTCGTGGGTGTTTTTTTGTGCCATAACAAAATAACAATTTATTGACAGAGCGCGGATTTTTATTAAAATAAGTCGAGCTTGGCGAAAAATATAAAAATAGAAAATTTACTTATAGAGTGAATTTAAGGGAAGGATAAAAATGCTGAAAATTGCTTATCAGGGGGCTCCGGGAGCCTATTCGCACATTGCCTGTCGGCAGCTGTTTCCAAATCAGGAATATGTACCGTGTGACACATTTGAAATTGCTATGGATTTAGTGAAAAACGGCACTGTGGACAAGGCTGTGATTCCGGTTGAAAACTCCAACGCCGGACGAGTTACCGACGTGCATTTTTTGCTGCCAAAGGCCGGTTTGCATATTGTGGGCGAACATTTTCTGCGTGTAGAACATCAGCTTTTAGGCGTTAAGGGAGCAAAACTGGAAGAAATAGTTAGCGCGGCCTCGCATCCTCAAGCTTTGGCGCAATGTTCAAAATTTTTGCACAAGCATAACATTAGGGCGTTGAGTCGCATAGACACTGCCAAGTCTTGCGAAAAAATTGCCCAAGAGCAGGACAAAAGTAAGGCGGCGATAGCTTCAAAACTGGCGGCAGAAATTTACGGCTTGCAAATTTTGGCATCAAACATTGAAAACGCTGATAACAACACGACCAGATTTTTGATAATGCAAAGCGAATCGGAAACGCCGGTTGATGACGGCGGCAAGTTTATTACCTCGATTGTATTTGTCACCAAGCATATTCCGGCGGCTTTATATAAAGTTTTGGGTGGGTTTGCGACCAATGGCATAAACATATCCAAATTGGAGAGTTATTTGTTGAACGGACATTTTTTTTCGGCGCAGTTTTATATAGAGGTTGAACAACACATTAACTCGAAATCATTGCGTTACGCCCTTGAGGAGCTAAAATTTTTTTCGGAAGAATATCAGATTTTAGGGTGTTATAAAGCTCATTCATATCGAGGGCAAAAAGCCGGTTGATTTACTAAGAACAAGTATTTTATTTTGGGCTCCGTTTTCAGATGCGGAGCTCATTATTTTTTGTGGGAATATAACGAAAAATGGAAATTTCGTTATGTTGGTTTGCCTGCTGAAAATATAAAATTGGGTAAAAATAACCACCGTTTTTTTTGG
>CAKQLF010000010.1 GCA_934254585.1 uncultured Alphaproteobacteria bacterium
ATGCGTAAGATTTTAATCACTCTTAATGCTAAAGCTAAATCTCTCTGTGTATAACTTTTTCATCTGAGTTGATGACACAGAAAAGGTATTTTAAAACCTCGCAACAAATATTAAGCCAACACCTCCAGCTACCGTCATTCTCGGGCTTGTCCCGAGAATCTTGTGCGAACCGACACTTATGTAATAATAAGGAAAATTTATTGACTAGGTTAGAACCTTGTTGCAACAAGATTCTAGGCACAGAGCCTAGAATGACTGGTGCTAGAATTGCTTGCTTTGTGCCGCCTGCCAGTTTCGTGCTATGTTTGTTGTTTTTTAATATGTCATTTTTTCTGAAAAAACTTACAGAAACGTCTGTAGCGGCTTTAAAACGGTCTACAATCAGATATTTAGGATTTGCAGAGAGAGAGAGAGACCTTTTGATTGCTTATTTTTCATCTTTCTTTCCTCTATTTTTTTAGTTGATTACTATACTCAATTTACACTAGCTTTTTTTCATAAGTCAACCGAAAAATTAAACTTCCAAGTCAATGCAAAAAGAGAGAAAATCCGTTTAGAATTTTCTCTCTCTTCTTTTGCCTAAGCTCGCATACTATTTATATTGGCTCATGTATTCCAATAAAGTATGTTTGTCATTAACGTTTTTCTGGGCTTTTTCCAACAATTCCTCATAACGTTCAGGATTCATCTTGTTGACAACCTGAAAACGTGTTTCGCTGGACATAAACTCAGCCAAAGGTTTAGACGGAGCCTTAGAATCCAATGTCAACGGAGCTTTGCCGGCTGTTTCGTTTACCGGATTGAAACGGAACAATGGCCAGCTGCCTGTTTCAACAGCATTCTTTTGGTGAGTCAAACCATCAGCCATATTCAAGCCTTGGTTAATGCAAGGGCAGTAAGCGATAATCAAAGACGGACCGTCATAGGCTTCGGCTTCGTTCATAGCTTTAATCACCTGCATATCGTTAGCACCCATAGCAACCTGAGCCACATATACATTGCCGTAAGACATAGCAATCATAGCCAAATCTTTTTTCGGTAATTCTTTACCGGCTGTGGCAAATTTAGCGGAAGCACCCATCGGCGTAGCCTTGGATTGTTGACCGCCGGTGTTAGAATATACGCCGGTATCAACAACCAAAATGTTGACATTGCGACCAGAAGCGATAACGTGGTCAACACCACCGAAACCAATATCATAAGCCCAACCATCACCACCGATAATCCATACGGATTTTTTAATCAGGTAATCGGCGATTTCGCTCAAGTGTTTAGCTTCTTCGCTGTTCATTGTTGCCAATTTAGCGCGCAAAGCGGCTACATTGTCACGTTGAGCGTCAATTTCCATATCATTTGATTGCGGATTACTCAAAATCTTTTCAGCAATTTCACCCAATTCCGCTTTCATAGATTCCAGCAAGGTTTTGGCAGTAACTTCTTCGTGGTCGATAGAAATGCGCATACCCAAACCAAATTCGGCGTTGTCTTCAAACAAAGAGTTTGCCCAAGCCGGACCATGACCCTTTTCATCTTTGCAATAAGGGGTTGTCGGTAAGTTACCGGAATAAATTGAAGAACAACCTGTTGCGTTGGCCACAACCATACGGTCACCAAACAATTGTGTCAGCAATTTGATGTAAGGCGTTTCACCGCAACCAGCGCAAGCACCGGAAAATTCAAACAAAGGCTGAATCATTTGTGTTGTCTTCGGCAAGTTTTTAGCAACTTCGGTTCTCTTTACATAAGGTAATGTTTCAAAGAACTTCCAGTTGGCTTTTTCTTCTTCCAAGTGGTTTTCAATGTGATCCATATTGATGGCGTGCAATTCCGGATTTTCTTTGTTTTTAGCCGGACAAGCTGTTACGCATACGCCGCAACCTGTGCAGTCTTCCGGAGAAATTTGCAACATAAATTTCTTACCGGCAAATTCTTTACCTTTATAGTCGGCAGTTTTCAAAGTAGCCGGAGCATTCTTCAATTCTTCTTCCGAAGCAACTTTCATACGAATTACGCCGTGCGGACAAACGATTGAGCATTTACCGCATTGAATACAGGTGTTGGCATCCCAAACCGGAACTTCGGTAGCAATGCAACGTTTTTCATATTGAGTTGTCGCTGTCGGCCATGTACCGTCAACAACTTCCTGCAAATCAGAAGTTTTGATGCTGTCGCCGTTATCGGCAATCAAAGTTGCGGTCAAGCCTTGTACAAACTTAGGTGCGTCGGCCGGAACCGGAGCTTGGCGATGGAATGTAGATGTAACGTGGTCAGGATAAGAAACCTCGAACAAGTGTTCCAAAGAAGCGTCAACAGCGGCATAGTTCTTTTGCACAATGGCGTCGCCTTTTTTGCTGTAAGTCTTTTTGATGGCAGCCTTAATCTGTGCAATAGCTTCATCTTTCGGCAAAATGTTGGAAATTGCAAAGAAACAAGTCTGCATAACGGTGTTAATACGTTGTCCCATACCGGTAGCACGAGCAACTTCAACCGCGTTAATGGTGTATAATTTCAGGTGTTTAGCCAAAATTTCTTCTTGAACTTCAATTGGCAGATGGTTCCAAACTTCATCAGCTTTGTAAGGAGCATTCAACAAGAATGTGGCACCATCTTTGGCAATGCGCAGAATGTCAACTTTATTCATAAATTGGAATTGGTGACAAGCCACAAAATCTGCCGAAGTAATCAAATAAGCCGAGCGAATCGGATTATCGGAAAAGCGCAAGTGTGATGTGGTCATAGAACCGGATTTGCGAGAATCGTAAACAAAGTAACCTTGACCATATTTACCAGCGTCTTCGGCAATAATTTTAATGGAGTTTTTGTTGGCACCAACCGTACCATCGGCACCCAAACCAAAGAATACAGCGCGTACAACCCCATCAGGTTCAACATCAAATTTAGCATCATAAGCCAATGACTTGTGCGTTAAATCATCGTTAATACCAACAGTGAAGCCGTTAATTGGAGCTGCTGAAACAGCGTTGTCAAACACGGCCTTAGCCATAGCCGGCGTAAATTCTTTAGAAGACAAACCATAGCGACCGCCGTAAATTTTCGGCAAGCTTGCCAATTTGCCGTTTGAAAAGGCTTGGGACAAAGCGGTAACAACGTCCAAATACAAAGGTTCGCCCAAAGAGCCGGATTCTTTTGTTCTATCCAAAACAGAAACGTTTTTAACGGTTTTCGGTAAAGCTTTCAAGAAAGATTCGGTTGGGAACGGACGATATAAATGAACTTTCAAAACGCCCAATTTGGCACCGTGAGCATTCAAATATTCAATAGCTTCTTCAACTGTTTCGGCACCGGAGCCCATAACCACGATAACGTTTTCAGCATCTTCTGCGCCGACATAGTCAACAACGTGATATTGACGGCCGCTGATTTTGGCGAATTTATCCATTTCTTCCTGAACAATGCCTTCAACTTTATCATAATATACATTAGCGGCTTCACGGCCTTGGAAGAACACGTCCGGATTTTGCGCGGTACCGCGGATAACCGGATTTTCAGGACGCAGAGCGTGTTCGGCATTAAATTTGTAGTTAACGTCTTTCAGCATTGCGCGCAAATCGTCGTCAGACAGCAATTTGATTTTTTTAATTTCGTGAGAAGTTCTGAAACCGTCAAAGAAATGTAAAAACGGAACACGGGAACGCAAAGTAGCGGTTTGCGCAATGGCGGCCATATCGTGCGCTTCTTGCACAGAATTGGAGCAAAGCATTGCAAAACCGGTTTGGCGGCAGCCCATAACATCGGAGTGGTCGCCGTAAATAGACAAGGCGTGATAAGCCAAAGAACGAGCCGCAACGTGCATAACAAACGGCATTAATTCACCGGCAATTTTATACATATTCGGAATCATCAACAAAAGGCCTTGCGATGCCGTAAATGTTGTGGTGAGGGCACCGGCTTGCAACGAACCGTGGCAGGCACCGGCGGCACCGGCTTCCGACTGCATTTCTTGCACTTGCGGAATTACACCCCACAGGTTTTTCTGTTTGGCGGCAGACCACGCATCAGCCCATTCACCCATCGGAGACGACGGAGTAATAGGGTAAATAACGCAGACTTCATTCATACGATGCGCAACGGAAGAACAAGCTTCATTGGCGTCCATCATTTTCATTTTTACATCTGACATAGATAGTATCCTTAAAAATTTAAATTAGAGTAGCAAAATTTTAAAGGGGTAAACCTTGCAATTTTGCAGTGGTTATAAAACAAAAATGTTTATGGCAGATTTATAACATATTACCAACAAAAATCAAGTTTTTAAAAACAGTTTTTCCAAGGTTGATTTGAATTATTTTCTATTTTTTAAAAGGACAAAAATTAAAAAAAATTAAAAAAAATATTGACTTTTGTCCAGATTAAGCGTATACAGATCTCAACTGTATATTATTCTGTATTATTAATCTTTAAACTATTATTGTTATGGAAACTATTAAGAAGGTTTTAGGAAACGGTGTTACCGTATTGTGCTCAGAAGCTAAAATCCCTGAGGTGTCGTTGACAATCAAGAGTGGTCACATCAATGAAACTAAAGTTGGTGTCGCGGCTGTATATGAGAATATTGTGGCGCAAAATGCTAACAATTTTAATCTTATGTCAATCTGCGGAGGTTCACTGACTTCATTTGTTACCGGAGCCAAGGGTTCTATCACCGTGGCTTTGAAGTATCTGTATGATAACTGTGTTAGCACGGCTGTTACGAAAAGGGCGGTAAATTACGCTGTTGAGGATATCTCAAAACATACCCGCGATATGGCTCCTTTACCGGTTCGTCAAACCAAGCTTGCTTATAAGCATACGGCGTTTAGTCATAATCAAGTATTCTGGCAGCCGGAACGCTATATTGATAAGTTGAAGGCTTTGACCGTTTGTGATGTGAAAAACTATATCACAGACAACTATGTCGGCAATAATGTGGTTATCAGCTACAGCGGATTGAAGAAGTACTTTGACACTGTGTTTGAGGTGGCTGAAAAATACTTTGGTTTGTTGCCTGAGGGTGAGCGTAAGAATATTTGTCTTGAGTATACCGGAGGTTTTTCTTTTATCAAAGGTAATGGAAGCAAACAGCTTGCCTTTTTTGGTTGGGAACTACCGGCCAGCTACAACACTGCGGAAACAAATGTTATGATGAGTATGCTGTCCGGACGTTTGGAACGTTCGCTTGCCGAAGCCGGTTTGGTTGCTGAAGCCGTTGTTAAAATTGCCGGTTACTTTGGTTTGCGCACTTTGCGAATTGCTGTTTCTTGTGACGCTGACAGTGTTTCGGCTGAGAATGGCAAAAAAAGAAATGTCTTGCAGGAATGTATAGATGTTGTTAGCAAAAATGTTAAGCGTTTGCAGACAAGCATTGCTTCTGATCGCCGAATGGAAACTTCTCGTCAACGTGCAATGGCTGAGCGTTTGGGTATTTCCAACGAGGCTCTTCCTCGTTCTGTTGAGGTTGCTTGGTCTTTGCTCGGACGTAACATTGATTATGATAACGACAAGGCAATTACCAACATTTGGGAGGTAAATGCTCAAGATGTTCGTAGTACGGCTCAGGATATCTTCTCAACAAAGATGACTTGTGTGATTTATTCTAGCGAACCATCTTCTTCGTTTGATGTCAAATCAATGTCTGTAACAACAGATTAAGGTCTGACGTGTGAGTTAGTAAACCTGATTTAAAGTTCAAATTAAAAGGGTGCGTTATTGAAAACGTACCCTTTTTTTGATTTCAATTTGGTTTTGAAGTCTGAAGTTAAATGTTTTATAATGCGGTTCGGGGTGTCAATAATTAGTTGGATATGAGTTTTGCCGGCACTTTTTTTATATTTTTCATAATGTGTAAAAAATAATAAAAAAGTTATTGACATTCAAAAAAGTACACTATATAAGTTATTCCAGTTGATTGCCGACATAGCTCAGTTGGTAGAGCTACTGATTTGTAATCAGTGGGTCGGGAGTTCAAGTCTCTCTGTCGGCACCATTAAAAATCAAAGGGTTATGTTGATTCATAACCCTTTTGTGGTTTTAAAATCAAATATTTTTTTGAATTTAAAAAAGAAGATTTAAGGTTAGGCTCTTTTCAAGCTTGCAATATTGTAAAATATAAATTATATACTGCTTCTAGCAGGAGAACGTTTTATGTGGGAAATAGTTTTTGACACACTGGTGGATAATCTGAAAATTTTTCCGTTTTTATTTATCACATATCTGTTTTTGGAATATTTGGAGAGAAAAACTTCTGAAAAAACAGCTCAAGCCATTCAAAAAGCAGATAGAGCGGGACCTCTTGTCGGTAGTCTTTTGGGAATTTTGCCTCAATGCGGTTTTTCGGTGGCTGCAGCTAACTTGTTTGCCGCTCGTATTATAACCTTAGGCACTTTAATGGCTATTTTTTTATCAACTTCCGATGAGCTTTTACCTATTTTAATTTCATACGAAGTGCCGTTAAAAATAATTGTTGAAATTATAGGCTACAAAATTGTTTGCGGAATTTTATTCGGTTATTTGGTTGATGCGTTTTGTAAAGTTAAAATTACTCCGAATATTGAAGCCCTGTGCCAAAATGAAAATTGTCATTGTGAAGAAAATGAGGCAATTTGGAAACCGGCACTCTATCATTCGCTGCGTATAACTCTGTTTATTTTAGTTTTTAGTTTGATTTTGAATTTTATTTTACAAAATTACGGTAGTTCCGAAGTTTTAACCCGTGCTTTACAATATCCGTTGTTGGGGGAAATGTTGAGCGCGTTAATAGGGCTTATTCCTAATTGTTCGTCTTCAGTTATTTTAACTCAGATGTATATTTTTAACTATATTGATTTTAGCACAATGATTAGCGGCAGTTTAGTCAGTGCGGGGGTAGGGATTTTGGTTCTGTTTCGGGTGAATCGTCCATTGAAACAAAATATCAAGATTATAGCTTTACTCTATGCTTGCGGGTTGTTGGGCGGTTTGTGCAGCAATATATTGGAGTTTTAACTTTGCCCCGTTGATTGGAATTTGCAGGTCTATGCCCGCGAATGCCCCGAAATGGGAGCCCGCGAATGACAATAATGAAATACCGGTGAATGGCGGCGATAATAGAGAAGAAGAGAATATCAGGCAATGGTTAAACACTTCTTGATTAATCAATAAAATTTACTTTGTTTCGGTCGAGAGAATAGAAATAAGTCTTGACAGAGGGTGAAATATATTATACAATTAAACGTATATTTAATCGTTTAAGTGGGAGGGCAAAATGCGAAAAACATATCAATTGGAAGATTTGGATTGCGCCGTGTGTGCGGAAAAAATGGAAAAAGCCATAAAAGAACTTGAGGGAATTGAATATGCCAACGTTAATTTTATAACACAAAAAATGACGATTGAAACAAGTCAGAATATTGAAGAAATGATGGAAAAAATTGTTAAATTAGTGGCAAAAATCGAACCCGATTGCACAATTTTATTATAAGTGGACAGATGACTAAAAAATTACGTAAATTATTAAATAAAATTATCATCGCGGCAGCGTTTTTTGGCTTTGCTTTTCTGCCGTTTCCGCCGCTCGTGACACTGCTTTGTTTTGCTGTGTCTTATGGTATTGTCGGGTTGCCGATTATAAAGAAAGCCGTGAATAATATTAAAAGCGGCGAAGTTTTTGATGAAAATTTTTTAATGACAATTGCCACTTTCGGGGCTGTCGCCTTAGGGGAATATCCCGAAGCGGTGGCGGTTATGCTGTTTTTCCAGATAGGAGAGTTTTTTCAAAGCTACGCGGTTAACCGCTCTCGCAAATCTATTGCCGCTTTGATGAATATTCGGCCGGATTTTGCCAGAATACAGAAAAACGGCGAATGGATAAAAGTTAGTCCGGAAGAAGTAAAAAAAGGCGAGGTTATAGAAATTTATTCGGGTGAAAAAATTCCGCTAGATGGTGTAATCATCAGCGGAGTTTCCAGTTTGGACACATCTTCTTTGACCGGTGAAACGTTGCCGCGTGAAGTTAAAAAAGGCGACAATGTTTTGAGCGGGAGCATCAATTTAGGCGGTGTTTTGTCGGTTAAAACCACAAGCGTTTATGCGGAATCCACCGTGGCTAAAATTTTAGATTTGGTGGAAAATGCTTCTTCCAAAAAAGCCGAAGTTGAAAACTTTATTTCAAAATTTGCGCGTTGGTATACACCATCGGTGGTGATTGTGGCCGTTTTGTTGGCTTTTTTGCCGCCGATATTCTGTGAAAGCTTGTCGGTTTGGGTATATCGCGCCATTACATTTTTGGTAATTTCCTGTCCTTGCGCATTGGTGATATCAATTCCGCTCAGCTTTTTCGGAGGAATCGGCGCGGCTTCCAAATGCGGGATTTTGATAAAAGGCAGCAATTATTTAGAGGCGTTGGCGCAAACTGAAATCGTGGTGTTTGATAAAACCGGAACTTTAACTAAAGGCGAATTTGCCGTTGCGGAAATTAAGCCGGAAAATAATATTTCCAGCGCGGAATTGTTGGAAATCGCCGCACATTTGGAAGCCTTTTCGGCGCATCCGATAGCGGTTTCAATAAAAAAAGCTTATGGCAAAAAGCCGGATTTGCAACGGGTGTCCGATGTTAGAGATTATTTCGGTAAAGGTGTTTGCGGAAGTTTTGATAAAGATGAAATTGTATTGGGAAACGCGCAAATAATGCGGGATAAAAAGGTAAAAGTACCGGAAGTTAACTCAACCGGAACTATTGTTTATGTGCTGAAAAACGGACATTATCTAGGTTGTATTATTATTGAAGATAAAATCAAAGATGACGCATCATCCGCTATCAGAAAACTGAAAAAATTGGGTGTTTTGCAAACTGTTATGTTGACCGGAGATAGAGAAAATAACGCTCAAAGCGTGGCGCAGAAACTTAATTTAGATAGATATTGTGCCGAATTGCTTCCAGCCGACAAAGTGCAAAAATTTGAGGAACTGTTAGAAACTAAAAATTCCAAAGGAAAAGTTTTGTTTGTGGGAGACGGCATTAACGACGCGCCGGTTTTGGCTCGTTCGGATATCGGGGTGGCAATGGGCGGAATCGGCTCTGACGCGGCAATAGAGGCGGCCGATGTGGTGATTATGACCGACGAACCTTCAAAAATAGCCAAAGCTATCGAAATTTCGCAAAAAACATTGCGTTTGGTGCACGAAAACGTGGTGTTTATTTTGGCGGTGAAATTTGCGGTATTGGGTTTGGGGGCTGTGGGATATGCTTCTATTTGGGCGGCCGTGTTTGCCGATGTCGGGGTTTCTGTGCTCTCAATTTTGAATGCTATGCGCGCTTTAAGATTTTATAAATAGCATATTGCAGTCAATCAAAAATCTCGATAAAAATAAACGAAATTTTCGCGGTTTAAAAGTTGAATGTTTTGTTAAAAACTCGGTAAAACAACTTGATATTTTAAAGACTGAAGATAATATTTTAAGAAATTAGTGATGTTGAGAAGGTAAGAGCTGATGGCAAAGTTGGATAAAGAAGAAATTGTCCGCCGATTGAAAGACGATGCGGGACAAGACAAGCTTTTGTCAGAGGCGGATAAAGTTCGTCGCGATTATGTCGGGGATGAGGTACATTTACGCGGACTTATCGAATTTTCAAATATTTGTCGGAACAATTGCCTTTATTGCGGTATCAGACGGGATAACGCCCATCTTTGCAGATATCGAATGGATGAAGAAGAGCTGATTGAAACGGCTAAACGCGGTGCGGCGTTGGGTTTTAAGACTATTGTTATGCAATCCGGCGAGGATATGTATTATAATACGGAAAGAATGTGCCGCATTGTGGAAACTATTAAAAAATTTGATGTTGCGGTAACGCTTAGCGTGGGGGAACGAACATACAAAGAATATAAAGCTTTTAGAGAAGCTGGAGCCGACCGTTATTTGATGCGGATAGAAACAACAGACAAAGATTTGTATCATAAACTTGATCCGAATATGAGTTGGCAAAAACGCTATGAATGTTTGCTTATGCTGAAAGAACTTGGTTATGAACTGGGTTCGGGGTGTATGGTTGGACTGCCGGAACAAAGTATTGAATCTATTGCCGACGATTTGCTGTTTTTGAAAGAACTTGATGTGGATATGGCGGGAATTGGTCCGTTTATTCCGCACCAACACACACCTCTCAAAGATGCTGCCGGAGGTACTTTGGATTTGGCTTTGCGGACAATGGCCGTGATGCGCTTGTTGTTGCCGGATATTAATATTCCGGCCACGACGGCAATGGAAAGCTTGCACCCTCAGGGGCGGATTAAAGCCCTTAAAAGCGGGGCCAATGTGGTTATGCCAAACATTACGGAAGGTGAATATCGTAAACTTTATGAACTTTATCCGGGGAAAATTTGCGTGAATGATACGCCGGCGCATTGCCGCAGCTGTATAGGGCTGAAAATTATGAGTATCGGACGCACTATCGGTCAAGGTTATGGCGAACACAAAAAAATGCAAGAACAAAAAATGCAATAAATATAAAAGAGGATCGGAAATGCAAAAATATTTTTTGATTTTATTGTCTATATTGTTGATGTCAGTAAACGGAACGCCGACGTTGGCGGCTGAAGAAAACAGCAGTCAGGACGGTAGTGGAAATTCTTTTTCGTTGGACGATATGCCGGATATTGATGAAGAAGAAAATGTTGCTGATGATAATGCCGAATCTTCTTTAGATGAGGCTGATGACAATAATGCAGAAGCTTCTTTAGATGAAACATCAGGCGAAAACAAAGAAAACGTGAAAACTGAAAATTTAGAACAGAAAACGGACAATGAAAATGCTCCGAACGATAAAAATGTTTCGGACGATAAAAATGAGAAAACTTCAAAAGGTAAAATTTTGAAAGAAGAGCCTGAAAAAACTGAGCCGGAAAAAACAGAGATAAAGCCGGCTGAAGAAATTCCTAATCCGAGTAATTTTTCGGCCGACTTTATGAGTTCTTTATATCAGTGCGCCAAAGCTAAAGAACAACAAAATATTTCCGGATTTGAAGAAATAGAAATTTTGGGCAGCCATAACGGAAAATGTAAATTAAAATATGATGATTTTGTTTTAGAAGTTCCGACAGAGCTATTGCCAAACATTCATAGTATGACAGATATTCGCCAATTGCTGCAAAATAGAGATATAACCAGCTATAAGCCGCAATATGAATATGCCGGATTGTTGAAAGAATTGAATGTGTGCGACAAAAGTTCGGAGTTGCACAGTGCTTATTTACACCGGCAAACCAGCAATGACGTGACAATAACCAAGGGATTAGTATCCAAACTGGAAAATGACGGATGTACTATTCGACTTTTGAATCAACTGAACATAGGCGATAGTTTTGCCGATTATAGTGTGATATGTAAAATTCCGGCTAAAGATATGTTTTTGATTTTAGACGCATATAACGATTTGTTGGTGCAGGATAATCCGGCGGAAGATGAATTGCAAAAAGCCGATGCCGAAATTATGTTCCGTCTGCAGCAGGTAGGCTATTGTCAAAAACCGAAACTTTAAAAACACAGCCTTTCTTTGTGTAAAATGCTTGACATTTTGTCATACATATGTCAAATTATCGCTTATCAAAAAATTATGATGAGTATTATTTAAGCTTATATGTAAATTAGGTTACTAATAAGCTGTTTTGAGTGTGAATTTTTATATGTCAAACTTAAATTTTTAACATTATGGGTAAAAAAGTTGCGTGGCTATTGGTTGCTTTAATAGTAATCATTACAGCGGGTGTAAATGTTACTAAACATTCTTTTGTCAAGGTGGACCCTGGGCAAAGAGGTATTAAAAAGCAATGGGGACAAGTTGTGGATTCATCCTATGTTCCGGGGTTGGTGTGGTATATTCCATATAGTCAGGATATGGGAAACGAGGTGATAACTATGGATATCAAACCTCATCGCTATGAATATACCTTTAAGGTTCGTACCAAAGGTTTGCAGCAGATATCTTTGAAGTGCGCCGTACTGTGCGAAATGAACGATTCTAAAGTTCATAAGCTTTATGACAAATATCAGGGATATGATGCCTACGAGCAAAAGGTTATTAAGGATATGGTTAACAGCACAATGCTGACTTTGTCTTCTCTAACCGATATTTGGTCTTTTGTGGGGCGTGAAGAGTCTATGACGATGGATGCCGTAAAATACATTGTCAACGATCAGCTTATGGCCGATAATTTGGTGAAGGTCAAAACTTTCAGACTTTTGAATTATCAGGCTTCACCTGAATTTGAAAAGCTGATAGAACAAACCGCGCAGGCTCAGCAAGGTACCAAACTTGAGGAGTATAAAACCAAAATGGCTCAGCAGGCTACAGAGCGCGTTAAGCAAGAAGCTATACAGGCTTATGAGCGTTTGGCTGCCGAGGCAAAAGCTAAAGGCTTGGAAGTGCAGATTTTGGCCGAAGCTCTTAAAGGCAATCCGTTTGTGGCGCAGTATGAAATGGCAAAAGCTTTGCAAAAGTGGAACGGAAATGTTTCATTACCGCAGACTCTGACCATTATGAAAGGTGCTAACGATGGCAGCGGTTTTCCGGTCTTTCCTTTTATGAAAGTCGGCAAGTAATTTGTTTAACCCTTAAAACTGATTTAGTATGTTGTATTTAAGCATTGCGGCAGTCGTGATTATTTTAGCGATTGCTTATAAAAATGAGTTAAAGCCTTTTTTCAGCAAGCTGAAGCCTAAGAAAAAAGAAGTTTCAACATTCCGCTCGGCGGTAAATGACAGTGAGAATAAGGACAATAGGTTATTTTGGTATTGTGTAATATCTATCATAAGCGGTTTTGTTACAGGACTAGCGTTTGGGCTTTTTGCTTTTGAATCAAAGCCTGATACAGATACAGAACCGCCGATAAAAGAACAGATAGTGACTATCTCAGATGTTAAAGAGAATAGCAATAACGGCTGTAAATATGTAAAATTCTCAGATGGGCATACCTTGGAAACAGGTGTGAATTTCAAGAATAATACTGAATGGGTGCTGGCGAAAGAGGGCGACAAGGTTCGCAAATTGATTTATAAAAACAAAGAGCCGGAGTATACGCCTGAATTTGATGACAACATCAACAAAGACAGCGAAAAGTAACTGAACAAAAAACTAAACAAAGAAGGTTGTGTTATAAAAAACACAGCCTTTTTTGTTTGACAAAGTGAAAGTATTTGTCTATTGTTAAAAGCGAATATTAATTATTAAAACTTTATATTTATGAAAATTTTGTATTATTTGAAACTGTTTATTTTGTCTTTAGTGAGCGGAATAGGCAAAGATGATTTGGAACGTTTGTGTGCCGAATGTGAGGAAAAACATAGCCGGTTCTTAAATTTTATTCTTAAAAACCAATGGCGTTTTGCTCCTGTAGAACAAATTGTAAACGCTTTGCGGTTATTTAGTGGATATGTTTATAAACGCAATGTTTGGGTAAACGGACAGAACTACAGCGGTTTTAGTCCTTTATGGAATGTGTATTTTGATTTAAAGAAGAACAAACCTTATGATTTTGAGGTTGAAAAGCTTTTAATTGAAAGCACATACTATGGCAAAACTGCTTATGCCAATCTTCCTCATTCGTTGTCCGAAGCCGGAGAACTGTTTTTAATTGATGCACGCTTTAACGATAAGATGGCAAGTTCAACGTTGGATGCGTACATAAAGCGTTTTTCTTTGTCGCAAAAAGCTTTGCAAAAGCTGATAGATATCGGTTTGGAGCTAAGAGATTGGGCAAATTTCCCGACAGCGTTGGAATATCCGAACTGTTTGCTGACAGATGAAATGCGTATTAAGATTCTGCAGACTGAAGGACTTAGTTACGGGGTATATTCAGGGTGTTTCGCTCAGTATAATATGCTGAAGGCTCCGTCTATAGAGGTAATAAATGCTCTTTTGCGGATTACTTCTATCCCAAATAACATACAGTCATATTTAGAGAAATTGTTGTCTCACAGTTGGTTGGAAAACGGCAAAGACGAGGTTTTGCAGCGATATCCGAAGCTTAAAGCGGCAATTTTGGTATCTGAAATTTGCCACGAAGCCTGTTTGGTTAACGAGCAAGAACGTCAGCGTATGTTTTTGGCAGATTATATGAAATTGCTGAAAATAAGCCGCGGCTCTTATAACTATTACAAGCATCCTTGGATAGAGAAAAACAAACTTCCTGACGGTTCGTATTCTATGCTGGCTTTGTGTTACAGATTCTATTTGAGATATTATGATGACACGGCAGACATTTTACAGGCGGTTTTGAACTATTGTATGTTTCACGGTGGCAGTTTGAAAAAGTATGTTTCGCAGCTGCAGGAACTTTTGCAAGAAAATCAGAATAAACAGTAATGATAAAAGAGGTTGTGTTATGTAAAAACACAGCCTTTTTTGTTGAGCAAGTCAAAATAATTTGCCGGCAAAGACGATGAATTTTTTGGGGATTAAGCAAATTTGTCTTTCTGAATTTAATAGAGAAATTCAGGGAAATAAAAAACAGCTTTGAGATAATATCAAAGCTGTTTTTTGTTTAGGCAATACCTAGTCGAGTTCCGCGCTTGTCAATGGTTAGCTCTTGTTTACGATTTTGGCGGGGAGGTGCCACATACGAAGTGTGAACCCAACCGCTGTTAGGGTCTTGAGAATTATTATGAAATTCCAAAATTACCTGATCAAACTGTAAATTGTTTGCTACCCATTTAGCCAAATCTCGATTGCTCATACCGTTAATTTCGTAGTCGACAGCCTCGCACTTGACGTGCTGAGAGTTTTTGGCTCCCTTAATGGCCGTGTTTAAGGCTATAGAACGATAACCGGAATTAACGTGCACCGGTTTGCCAAAGTTGTCGCGCACCGGCTGCAAAATATGTTCGCAAACTTGACGTAAACGCTCAATGCCGGCTTCATCGGGCAAGTTATAAATCTTGCGGGCTTCGGCGGTGTTGGAATGAGTCAGCTCATACAAACTGAAGTTTTTGGACAACATCAGCTGTTTGCGGGCGGCAAAAGTCTGCAAATTTAGCTTACGGTTACCGCCATCAGGGCAATAAGCTACGTGAAGCCAGCAGTTTTGCTTGTTGTCATTATGCAAAAATTCCAGCTGCATAATGTCAAATTCCAAGTTAGCGGCAATATAAGCGCACACGTCCTTCAACATAGCACCTTTTACTCTGAAATCCACAGCTTCACAGCTTATATGCCGAGAATTTGGGGCTTCATTTAAGAGGCTGTTTACTTTAGGCGAACGATAGCCGGAGCGAATTTTAACCGGAGCGTTAAAATGGTCACGCACCGGCTGTAGAAGGTTTTGACACAACTTTTTCAGTTTGTTTATGCCATCACTGTCGGGTACATTGTATAAACCTTTGTTGATAGCCGTTGCCGACACCGTCAATTCGTATAAAGTAAAGTTTTTTGACAAACGATAGTTTTTCAATTCGTCAAAGGTGAAAGTATGCTCCATAATAGTAAATAAATTAAGTTAGACATAAAAATACTTTAATACCTTATATATACACCCTTTTATCAGAATATGCAACGTTTTTTTGTCAAAAATAGAAATGTGTTGAAACAGCTATAAATAGTGATAAATTGGTGATGTATTTTTTATTATTAATTAAAATTTTATCATTATGAAAAAGACACGTTTAATTTGGCCGGATAACGTTGTTAAAGACAAGGTTCTATCCCGCAAGTTGACTTTTTTGTCAGGCGTTTATGAAAAAGGACATTTGGTAAAAGCAAAAGTGTTTGAACAAATGCTGAAAACAACCCCCGAAACCGAGGACGAAATTCCGGTTTTGCTGGGTGAACAAAATGTCAGTTTAACGCCGATTTTGTTCTCTATGTCAGGCGGCCAGAGGTGGCACGTTAAACTAGAGCAAGAAGAAGAGGGGTTTAAACTTGAATGTTCCGGAACTAAAGGGCGATTGAGCAAAGTAAAGCGAGTGACTTATACTGTGGTGCACAATTATGCCGCTAATGACGAACAGCGTTTAAACCTAAAGGAAACCGGCGAAAGTTTTGCTTTCAAAACTTGGCCGAAACTGGAAACCGAACATTTGTTTATGGAGATGTTCGGTAAAAAAATGATACATTTTGTTCCGATTTTTATGCTCCCGAAAGGAGAGGAGACTATTTTGGAACAAGAAGAAAAATATCCACGCGACAGCAACGGCAAAAAATTGCGCTTGCTCGGGTGTGATGTATATGACAAAGGACGATTTGTCCGCTTTTTGCCGGCAGAGCGTTTGCCTAAAGAATTGGTGAGTTATTTAAGTCGCTGAGTCAATTAAAAAACGGAAGAACTTATATGCAGTTTTTCCGTTTTTTTGTTGGATAAAGTAAAACTTTGGCGATTATCTTAAAATATCCTTTGTTCCGTCGGGTAGTTCGACGCCTTTGTCATACAGAGATATCAGCGTAGTGGCGGCGGTGTAGTCAAAGCTGTGAATGACTTTCGGATAAATGACGAAAAAATCACCGGCCTTAATTTCATATTCTTCTTTTTCGTGTGTTTCCAAATGTTCCAAACTCAATTTGAAAGCACCGGAAATGACGTAAAAAGCTTCCTTGTTTTGCAAATGGTAATGATTGCCGCGAAAAGCACCGGTAACCGATGTGATATAATTGACTTGCTTCCAACCGCCGTGAACCAATTGGGTCAGCGCGCCGCGGTCATCTGCAAATTCAAAATCAGGTTTAATAAATTCAATAAGCATTTTATATCTCCAAATGAATTTCATTTATATTCAGCAACGATTTCAATTTGCCATTATCCAGAACACTGCTGGCGGCTCGTTTGGCCTTAAATATTCCGTTTAGGGAATTAACCGAGATAGGTTTGATTAGATTTTTATCAAGATTGTATTTGTCTGCCAAAGCCAGAGCCGCGTCATATTTGCTCATTACATCGTCGCCGGCAATATTAATCACTTTTTCCGAACACGCGCCAAATTTTTCAATTAAGGACACCAGATAATAGGCGCATTGATTAAAACTCAAGGTCGAACGATATGAATCTGAAAACATTTCCACAGTTTTGCCTTGTTCTAAATCTGCCTTTATTTTATCAAAAAAGTGCGGACGATTTTCGACTAATGAAGTGCCAAAAATAAACGGAAACCGCACAACATTAAAGCCTTTTGCCAAACATATTTTTTCAGCCAAAGCTTTGTGCACGCCATATAGATTGACAGGATTCAAAGCATCGTTTTCTACAAATTTTCGATTTTTGGAACCTTCGCCATATACAGTGTCGGTTGAGGAATAATAAAAGCATTTTGCCTTATGAAAAAGGTTGACGGCGTTAGCCAAAGCCACAATATTGATATTCCAAGCCAACTCAGGAAATTCTTCCACCTTATCTGGATGATGAAAAGCCGCCAGATAAATGATTTTGGTTGTGTTATCAACACGAGCGGCCAAATCTTTTAGAGCCACTGTGTCGCATACATTCAAAGACACCCACTCCACTCGCGGATTGGTAAATTCCGGACATTTTTGAGAATATGTCGCAATAATTTTTTCGTTGGTATTTTCCAACACGTTTTTAAGGCAATACCGCCCCAAAAAACCGCTCGCACCGATAATTAAATACATGATTATTTGACTCCCATCGCTTTCATTGTTTCGAACCAAACGCGGTGACCATCAATAACTTGATTGATGTAAGCACGATTTTTATATGGAAGTTTTTCATTCGGTAAATTATCAATTAAAACCTTTAATTTATCAAATAATTCTATTCCGCATTCCAAATACGTTGATTTTGTCAATTCGATAGAGCGCAACCATTTGCAGAAATCGGTTGTCATTTTAGTTCCCATTTCTTCAGCGTAGGCATCAACCCAATAATCGTGATCGTTACGAATTTGTTTAACCAATGGTTGTCCATAAGAAATGTAATCACCCAAATGCCAAGCAATGCGCTCAACTATATAAGATGACCAAATATCGTCAAAACGTCCAATATCTGGAATCAAAAAATAAGCAGGAACCATATCACGATGAATAGCCGTATTTTGTGAATTGAATGGAGAATATGTTCCCTTTTCCAAAGCATAATTATGGTCTTTATTGTAGGCAATAACATCAATCGGAGCCGCTAGTCTGGTAACTGCGTCCAAATCAGGGTCTCCAAGCCAAAATCCAGCATTGACAACTGTACGAATTTTTTTATTTTCGCGTTTTATATCCTTAACTTCATCAACACGATCAATCCAAGAATAACCGCGCGGATAAAACTTACGATTTTGGCGGTCAGTCAAATCTTCACAAATGTTATACCAACCTGTAGGTGAAGAAACTGTTTCCATTTCAACTGTTTTACCTAAATCTAAACACTTACCAACATAATCTTCACACGCGATATAGTTGTCGTCGTCAATTAAAACGATAATGTCTGAACCTTGCTCATAAGCCTTTAAAATGGCGACTTGGCGACGTTGAATACAACCCCAAGGAATGTAACCACCTAATTTAGGATATTTTTTTAGGTAATTATTTTGGTCATCTACATCCATAAATAAAACCTGAATACCATATTTTTCTTGTAATTTAGCACAGTATTCTTTTGCTTCTAAAGGAGTCTTTTTATCTCCGGTAATAACAAAGTCCACATCGTTTTGCCGATTGTGCTTAATCACGTCTTTAATATAGTCTTCAATCAGATACGGAACGTGAATAGTCGTGGTTGTGATAGTTGTTTTCATCTGTTATTTTCCTTTCTTAAAAATAGATTTCGTTTTGCAATATAGCGAAAATGCTTTGTAGATAAAATAAGGTAAGCGCGTGACACCTGATTTTTCCGAACGTTTTAATAACCTTTTCATCCATTTGCTATTCATAATTGGATGATATATAATTGTCGGTTCTGAGGATATATTATTTTCTGAAGATTTATTTAACTCATTAAACCAACAACATTCTCCTTCTAAAGAACGATTTGGCGAAAAATACGGGGTGGTTTCAAAGGTGTATTTATAAAAAGCTTCATTCATCTCTTTAATATAGGTTTTAGCCGACCTATCATTTTGATACCAATGTTTTCGACAGGCAAAGACAGTTTGATTTATGTCGTTAACCGAATCTCCCTTATATCCGGTGGTAATTGCATTTGTAAAACGACCAAGCTTTTGTGCTTTAATTATAGAACAACAGGCCAGATAGAAGTGAACACTATCGCTGATTCTCGCTATTTCATATTCATCAATATAATTTAGTATTTCTTTTTTAAAAATCGAACAGCTTCTACTGAATATAGTTTCTATATAGAAATTTTGTTCATCTCTGTATTTAAAATTTTCAAATGTCTGATTAGAAAAGCTTAAAAATTCATCACGTATAATAGGACGATTATTTAATGTGATATATTTTTTATCTCCTTTCAAATAACAGCCAGAATAAGAGAATAAATCACCCAAATTTTTCAATACATCTAAAGTTTTTGAGATATGACGTTGATGCATTATTGAATATACATCAACAAACATAAAGTATTGTCCTTTCAAAAATGGAATTGCTTTTAGAAAAGCATCTCCCTTGAACTCTAAATCTGTTTTAATAAACGTATCTTTTTTGCGAATATTTAATTCATAATTGCTAAGAACTATTAAATTTATATTTTTATAATATTGGCGATCAATTTCTAAACAAATCTTGTCATACTCGCTTTGCGAATATGCAAAACAAATAACATCGACAATATCCTTCTGTTTAGTTATATCGCATATATCGGATTTTTCTTGCTTAACGGCAGAAATGGTATCTTCAACCATTCTATCCAATGCCAATTCTTTTTTAAATATTTCATTAGATCGTTTTGCCATTTCGTAGGCTTCATCTGGATTTTCGTTTGCCCAATCCACAATTTCTAAAACTCTTTTAGCTATCTCTTCCTCCGGAAGGTTGACATCAATATAAAAGACACTGTCTTTAAAATATTTCCTCACAAATTTGTTATCATCAGAAATAATCAAAGCTCCCGCGGCTGCAGCTTCATACGTTCTATTTGAAACAGCATTAGCATCATTATGCATTGGAGAATTTAATGCTAAACAAATACCTGCTTGATTGATTTTTTCTAAAATGCTTTTGCCATCAAAAGGAATTTCTCCTTTATAACATTTAAATCCTGCCCATAAATTATCCATTCCATATACTTTTTTAGGTCCGTAAATATCTATTTTATTGCTGTTATCCAAGCGTTTAAAAAGTGTTTCATAACGCATATTACCTATTTTTTTTTCAACATTTACACCGACATAAAACAATTTACGAACTGATAGTTTTTTAGCAGAAAAAGAAAAATCCAAAGGAACTGAAGACCCTATAAATGGAACATTTATTATAGAAATTCGATCGATTTTATCAAATAAATCTATTTGATATGTACCAACAAATGAATCATAGCAATTAAATGAATTTAATAATAGTTTACTTTGAAAATTTGCTAAAAAACCGCTAGGAACCCAATGAAAAAACACGGAAAAAACATCAGGAAATGTTGTTATTATAAATTCAAGAGCGTTATAAGTAAAAATAAAATCTGCATTAATATCTTCAATATATTTTCCTTTATCAGCCCCATCTGATGTTACAAAACCATTTCTATCAAAAACAATTAGTTTATGCCCTTGTTTTTTAAAGCAATATTCCAAACGTAGCAGTGTTTCTTGTTCTGCATTTTTCATTTCACCAAATATGTTATAAAAAGCAATTTTCATTTTACCCTCATCACTTCGTCTGCGGTGGTTTCTTTGCCGCCGCGCATATTGTTTTCGTTAATCAGGCGGATTGTTTTTCCGACGCCCGCCGTTTTCGCCGCCATAATGTCTGTTTCCGCATCACCGATAAGCACCGATTTCGCCAAATCAAGGTTTAAGTCTTTTGCCGCGCGCAAAATCATTCCGGCGTTTGGCTTGCGATAAAACGAACCGCGCCGATATTTATCCACTCCCTCAGAATGGTACGGGCAAAAATACTCCGCCGCAATCGGGCAATCCTGTCGTTCAAATTCTTTATGAATATAATCACGCAGTTTGAAATAATCGGCTTCAGAATACAAACCCTTGGCAATTCCCGCCTGATTGGTTACCACAACAATTTCAAAGCCTTTGCTTTTGTAATCACGGCACAAATCGAAAATGCCGTCCATAAACTCGCAATCCTCAATTTTGTGCAAGTGGTGCTTGTCCACGTTAATCACGCCGTCGCGGTCAAGAAACAAAGCCTTGTGTGTCGGGTTTCCGAAAATTACATTTTTTAATTCTCGGCAGGCTTGCGCGTAACTTTCCGGAACGCCTATGTCGATAAAATATTCATCAGACTGCATATACAGCGGTTTTAGCGCGGCTATTTGCGGTTCTAACAAGTCCTTTTCAAAAGAAAATTTGTCCGGTAAATCGGCAGAAAACAAATCTCGTCTGATTTTATAAATCCCCGCGTTTATCAAGCCCGCCGTCGGCTCGGGACTTTTTTCGCGCATAGAAATAATTCGACCGTTTTCAACCTGCACGCGCCCATAACGATTGGCGTTTTCAACTTGTTTCAGCACAACCGCTAACTTTTCATTTTCACTTTTGCGAATAAAATCTGAATAATTAACCTGAACATAGGTGTCGCCGTTTAATACAACTGCTTCATCAAGTCCAAACAAATCAAACGCTTGTTTTATGGCTCCGCCCGTGCCAAGCGGCTCGTTTTCTTCGGAGTAGAGAACCGGAACGCCTAAAAAACTGTCGCCAAAATGTTGCTTGATGACATCTTTCATATAAGACACGCATAAGATTATCCTCTCTGGATCGCAAAACAAAATCTCGCGCATTAACAATTCCAAAAACGGCGTGCCGTTTATATCGGCCATCGGTTTTGGAACATCTTTAACCACCGATTGTAAGCGCGTGCCGAATCCACCGGCTAAAATTACGATATTCATAGCTTTAAATTAATCCCCTGTTCTTGATTTTGTAAATGAATAAAATCGCGCTTTTCATAAGTCGAAGGAGCATATTCTTTCGGGGCGTAATAAATGATTTGACAGCCCTGATCGTCAAATTTGAACGGCACATAAATAAGATTGTGCAAAGCTTTTTTTATGGCCGCTTGTTTTTCGGGCGCGGCATAGAATAAAATAAATCCACCGCCGCCGGCTCCGAGTATTTTTCCGCCCAAAGCTCCGTTTTCCATACCAACCTGATAAATTTCATCAATCAGAGAATTGCTGATTTTATCGGTCAGCGAACGTTTAAGCATCCAAGTTTCGTGCAACATCCGCCCGAAATTGTCCAAATCCTCATTTTCAGAAGTAAGAACGTGGCAAGCCTCGCTGACCATTTCTTGCATACGTCGCAGTTGCGCGGTTTTATCTTTGACAGTCTTCACCTGTTTTTCGGCAATGTCCGACGAAGTGCGGGAAATTCCCGTGAAAAACAGCATTAGGTGATTGTTAAAGTTTGTTTTTCTATTTTCATTCATTACCACCGGATTAACCGAAAACGAGCCGTTGGGATTAATATGAATATGATTTAACCCGCCATAAACCGCGGCTATTTGGTCTTGAATACCGCCATTTTCTTTAAGAATCTCTCGTTCCAGACGAATTGTTTCTCTGGCCAGACCATATTTGGTAATCATCTCGCCTTTGAGCGCGAAAATAGATTGTATCAATCCAGCGCAAAAACTGGAACTGGAGCCCAGTCCGGAACGAGCCGGCAAATCGCACTGATTGCTGATTTCTACACCTTGCGTCACATTGAAATGTTTTAGGGCTTCTCTGATGGCGTTATGCTGAATATCTTCAATTTTATCCGGATATTCCAAATACTTCCAAGCAATTCGGTTGCGGTATTCCGCGTGAAACGGCGGTAAATAGCGGCAACTGATATAGTTGTAGTGGTTTATGCTTGTGGACAAGACATCTCCGCCGTGTTCTTCATACCAAGTGTAATAATCTGTTCCGCCGCCAAAAAAAGATATTCTGTATGGAGTTCTGGTAATAATCATTTACTTTTTCCCAAAGAAGTGGTTTTCGACAATTCCGCAAATCAGGTGCCCGCAGGCAATGTGCATTTCTTGAATGTTGTTAGTGATGTCTGACGGCACGTTGAGCGTGACATCGGCAATTTCTTTCATTTTACCGCCGCCGTTGCCGGTAAACGCAACAGTAGTAATGCCGAGTTCTTTAGCGGTTTCAAATGCGGCAATAATGTTTTTTGAATTTCCCGAAGTGGATATGCCAACTAAAACATCTCCTTTTTTGCCAATTCCTTTAAGCGGACGTGAAAAAACACATTCATAGCCATAGTCGTTGCCAATGGCAGTCAAAGCCGAAGTATCGGTGGTCAGACTCATTGCCGGAAGAGGGTTGCGGTCAAATTTGTAGCGTCCCATCAATTCGGCGGCAAGATGCTGAGAATCGGCAGCGGAACCGCCATTACCGCAAAAAATCACTTTGTTTCCGGTTGAAAGTGCTTTTATCCATTTTTCGGAAATTTCATTAATGGTTTCCGCTTTGCTTTCAAGCTTTTTGAAATTATCAGAAATTGTTTCCAAAGCTTGTTTTATTTCGTTACTCATTTATGAACTCCTTGTTAGCGTTGCAAGAATTTTTCACCGTGATTGACGCGGTCACGCCAATAATTCAGCAAGTCTTCCATAGTTTTTTGATATGGAATTTCCGGTTCCCAACCGGTATGTGCCTTAAATTTGCGGCAGTCCGGTATTTGTAAGTCGGCATCAATCGGGCGCAGACGTTCCGGATCTGTTTCAATTTTGATTTTGTCTTTCATGGTCGAAAGAGAAATTAAAGTGTTTAAGGTGTCTCCGACTTCACAAGTGTAGGAGCCGCCAATGTTATAATATTCGCCGGCAATCGGATTTATTGTAACCAACATATAATAGGCTCTGACCGCGTCGCGAACATCGGCATAGGTGCGAAGTGACTGCAAGTTGCCGACTTTTACTACCGGTGGAAGCAAGCCGGCTTCAATCATAGCAATTTGTTTGGCAAAAGTAGATTCGTGGAAAACATCGCCGCGACGAGGGCCGGTGTGCGTAAACATACGAGTTGTCATCACCGTCATATTATAAGCTTCGGCATAATAACGACCTAACAAGTCGGTGCCGACTTTGGAAATGGCATACGGCGAGGCCGGATGAAAAGGACATTCTTCGTGTATGCCTGTTTCCGGTTTCTTTTCTGCCGGAATTTTGCCAAACACTTCAGAAGACGCGCAAACGTGTATAACCGGATGGTAGCTACTGTCTTCCTCCATTGCTAAACGAACGCTTTCAAGCAAACGGCAAGTGCCTAAAATATTGGTGTTCAGTGTGTCAATCGGCGCAGTAAAACTGGTCAAAGGATAGCTTTGCGCCGCTAAATGGAAAATATAATCAGGCTTAACTTTTTGAATAACCGTAATTAAAGAAACTTGATCATTTAAATCGGCATAATCAAAAAATACGCGGTCTTTTTTATTCACCCTATCCAACAAGTGGGATACATTATCCAAGGGGCTACGCCAACGGCAAACACCATATATTTCCCAATCTGTGTTTTCTAACAAAAAATCACAAAGGTGAGAGCCAACCATTCCTGTAATACCTGTTATTAATGCTTTTTTAGTCATTTTTTTATCCTTTCTAATATAAAACGTTTCAAATTTCTGCGATATAATTTAAATTTTTTCTTCCAATATAAAATGCGTAAAAACAACGGATTATCCATTAATTTCATCAGAGTTGGTTTAATGTTTTCATCTAATAGATACGCACCGGCAAAACTCTTGATAATTTTTTTATAGGCCAACTTTTTCTGCGCCGCCGTAAAGTTGCTTTCATTTAAAAAACAAACAATTTCCTCCACTTCCGGAATTACACTGTTTTGTAAAATTTTTTTGTAACTTTCAGAAAAAGGATGGGTGTTGTAATAATAAACGGCAGCTGGAACAGTTTTAATTTTTTGAGCGTAATAAAATGCTTTGAAAATAAAAATATTGTCTTCCCATCGTATTTTTTCTGAACATTTGAGATTGTATTTACGAACTAAGGACTTCTTGAATATTTTGTCAAAAGTTGCGCCATTTTTAATCAGATTGTATTTTTCGGTGAAAGTTGTATAAATTTTTGACGGCGCAAAATGGTTATGCGGTTTATTTTTATTAAATATTTCTCCGCATAAAATATCTATATTTTCATCGGTAGCGGCGGAGATTAATTTTTGATAAAAGTTGAGGTCAATAACATCATCGGTTTCAACAAAACCAATCCAATCGCCGTGAGCTGACTTTAGACCTATGTTTCTGGCTCCACCCGCGCCGGAATCGTCATTTTGCTGAATAACTTTAATTCGCGGGTCGTTTAGTTTTTGAATAATTTCTGCGGTTTTATCGCCGCTATCTTTCAAAACAACAATAATTTCCAAATTTTTGTAAGTCTGGTTACATACGGAATTCAGACAATTTAAGATAACATCTTGAGATTTGTATGCCGGAATAATTACGGAAATTTTATCGCTCATTAGGCTTCTTCCTTAAAATTCTTTTTAGCTCAGGGGTTTGGTTGATGTAGTTATAGAGCGAATAGATTGACATTCCGGTATCTAAAGCCACCTGTTTGCGGGTTATACCGGAAAGTAGTTTTTGTTTAATTTCATTTTCTTTGCCGCTCCAGATGTATTTTTTGTTTTTATGACCAGACCTTCCAAGCTTGTAGCCTTGAGATTTTTTGCGATCTAAAGCGCGTTTGGTGGTGGTGGAGGTTAAAATGTTTAAAATTTTAACAGCTAATTCCAAACTGGTAAGCAAAGTATTGTCTTCTGCAGTGCAACAGAAACATTCTTGAGCAATATATATTGAAATGTTTTGGCTTTTCAGAAGTTGCAAATTCTCTTTTACTTGAGCTAAAGAATAGCCAAGGCAGACAATGTTGGCAAAAACAACCGTGATGTCATTATTTAGAAAACTTCGGGCAAATTGTTTGATATTATCGCAAGAATAAAAGGCCTCAATTTTTACACGTTGGGTTAGGGCATAATCGCTGATTATTTGCCTCTGAATTTCGGAGCTAATATTTTTAGGACTGCTGTCTAAATATCCAATAATCATTTTATACAAAAACCACCGTTTATTTGTTATACTAAAACTATTAAAAAAAACTACATCTGTTTAACTGACTGAAGCAATTATAATCAATGTGAATCAACAATTGCAAGTATTTTTTTATTTATTTGCCCAATTAATATACATAAACGGTGGTTTTTGTATATTGGTGTAGGCTGAATCAGCTAATCATATATTACATTGTGAAAGTTATTTCTGTCTGTTGTCTTGCTTGGCTGATAAAGATTCTATTTGAAACAAAATGTTATGGAATTTACCGATTGGAAAAGCTGTTTTTTTATTTATAAAGACACTCTTAATAGTATTCAGAGAAAAATTACTTGATTGTGATACGTTTTTTCAATCCGGCTGTTTATATTGGCGCAAACTATGATGTGAACAACAGTTCGAATAAAATTAACGTAACTATCGCGAATAGCAAATACACAATTTCATCTGAACCAATGTCGCGTTTTGGCTTTAATGGCGGTTTGGAATTAGCTGTCAGCCATGAGAATGTGGATTTAATATTGGGGTATGATTTTAATTTGCATACAAAATATAACGCTCATTCCGGTCAAATTCAATTCCGCTATAACTTTTGAGATTTGAATGTATATTAGCGGTGATATTTGAAATTATTCTTTCTTTTCAGCTTTGACGATGAATATTAAGTTCAAGGTTTGGGGAACACGGCGATACAGAGCGGAATGATTTAAAATGAAAAAAGAGGAAGTATAAACTTCCTCTTTTCAACTTGATGGCGAGGGGGAGATTGACTTCACTTTGTTTTGTTGACTCTGCACTCATCAGCTTTGCTGACCGGCATCCTAAAGTCTGCCTTTCGTTTGTTTTCGAACTTTCTTTCTAAGTTCAAATATCTTGCTATCATACAACAAAAAAAGCCCTCAAAGGAGGGCTTTATTATATGGTAGCGAGGGGGAGATTTGAACTCTCGACACGCGGATTATGATTCCGCTGCTCTAACCAACTGAGCTACCCCGCCAAGAACAGAACTACAATTACAGTAGATTTTGCCCTTTGTCAATAATTATTTTTGCTTGTGATTAATTTTTTTTATTGATGATAAATGTCCGGCCAACTTAAACTCATAAGATAGGAGCGCTATTCCGGAAATTAAAAGCGGCAATAAATAATATATCAATCGGTATAAAATCAAAATAGCGAACAATGTGGCCTGATTTTGGTCATCGGGTAATAGTTTGGCAAACACTATTTCAAACACACCGAGTCCTCCGGGAACCTGACTGTAAACTCCAAGAATCTGCGCAATAATAAATGCTCCGATAAAGGTTATGAACGGAATGTCTATATAATGTTCCAGAATGGAATAAAGCACAAGTGAGGCCATTAAAATGTCTAAACTTCCGATAATAATCTGAGCTAAAGCCATTTTAAACCCCGGGGTATCAAACTCTATTTCTTTAATGATTATCGGTTTTTTGTAATAAGTGCTTCCCCAGACATAAAAAATTAATCCGCCGGCAGAAACTATAATCAAAGCCCAATTTATCCAAGGAGAGGAAATTGCCGAAAGAACGTGGTGTGGTGAGCAAATAAAGCCCAGTAAAACCAAAAAGAAACAGGCAACCAAATAGGTAAATCCCGAAAATGTTACCATTTTTACAATGTCGGAGGCGTTAACGCGCCAACGCGTATATAAACGATAGCGAATTGCTCCGCCCGAAATAATGGCGTGTCCGGCATTGTTACTGACTGCAAATCCCAAAAATCCGGCAAAAACCCATTTCCAAGTTTCCAGTTTTCGGTGGATATATTTTAAAGCCAGAAAATCATAAGATGAAAGGGCTACATAGCCGCAAAAAGAAGCTAAACAGGCATAAATAATATTTTTTGCCGGAACATCAATAATGGCATTTTTAATTTCTTCTAATGAATATTTTGACAACTGTTTATAAATCATAAATGCAGCGAGGGCAAAGAAAAATAAACCTGACCACGATAAAATTTTTTTAAGTATTCTTTTTTTACTTCTGTTTTGCATATTAATTGCTTTCTTTTGTTGTTAGAGTATTCATATTTATGTAGTTACGAATATTAAATCCGAAAGTTCTACGAACATATATAGTTAGTTCCGATGGAGTCGGTTTAAAGTTTTGTGCACTGGTTTGCGCTTGTAAAAGTTGTTCCAATGTTAAATTTTTACCAATCATATCTCTTTTTTTTGCCGCTCCGGGTTCTTCCTGTACCGAGGCGACATTATATAAGGAATGAGCCATAATAAGATTAGGAGGAGTTATCTGCCCTTTAACATAGATGTCTGCCAGTTTCATATATGCTTCGGAATTTCCTTGATTAACCGCAGCGCGGTAAGCATTGATGCCTTGAATATAATTTTGGACGGTTCCGTGTCCGTTTATATACATTTCCGCTAAAACAATTTGAGCTTCGTCAAGTTGTCCGTTCTTTTTGGCGGCAGATTGAATCAGTTTGAAAGCTTTATCATAATTTTGCGGATAGACAAAGCCGATATAATAGGCATAACCAAGCATAAATTTGGCAATATTGTTGCCGGAGGCCGATGCTTTTTTGAACAAATCCATAGCTTTTTTGTTGCGAGCCGGATCTTTTGCGCCGCCTTTGAGGTAAATAAAGGCCAAATTAGTGGCCGCATTATCATTTCCAAGTTCGGCAGCTTTGCTGAAATATTCCAATGATTTTGGCACATTTACATCAGTGCCGATGCCATTAAAATAAAGACTTCCAAGGTTGTTCAGGGCAATGGGATTGTTTTGATTGGCGGCCATTTCGTAATATTTAAATGCTTGCGCGAAATCTTGTTTTACGCCGTTGCTGCCGTAAAGATACATATAGGCCAGATTCATTTGGTCATCTAAATTACCTTCATTAGCCTGACGTGTGCTTTTCTCCAGATAAGTTTCTTCTTTTCCGTCGGCTGTTTCTACTTTGTCATCAGCGGAAAATAGCAGTGATATCGGTTTGGTTATAAAACTTAAAAAATTTTGGTCTTGTGAATCATCGGTATTTTCAGTTTGTTTGGAAATAGTCTGCGCCGCATCATTTGTATTGCTGCTTTTGTCGGCGGTGTCGGCAGTCAAAGTGCCGTCATCTAACAAATCAATTGTTTGCGCGTGTGCTTGTGCCATAAAAAAAGAAGATAACAGACAGCAAAAAATTATTTTTTTCATAGGCATAAATATCCTTATAAATTATTTTCGAAAGCATATTAATACTAAAAATAAGAGCTTTCAAGTAAAAAGCATAATTTGGGATAAGTTTGTAAGCTAAAAACAGAAAACGAACAGTGGCAAATAAAAAAAGAGCGTTAAAAAAATAAAACGCTCATAACAAATTTTTTTTAAAAACCACAACCCTCTTTTTTACGATCTTCCCGTTTACGAAGAATCTCCAAATCTCTATCGGTGGCTATTTTATTAAGAATTGTTTTTACCACGCAATCAATTTCCTTGCCTTCACGATAATCAGCCGCCAAAGCAAAATTTACGCGGTTATCTTTCAGTAATTTTACAGCCTTTTCTTTATGGTGGCTGCGCGGTTTATAAACGGCAATGGCTGTGCCGTTGTGGTCTTTAACCATTCGCATGGACGGAATATCGGTCAGCCCGTCGCCAAAATAAATAATTCGGCTGAAAGGAATGCGACGTTTATCATCTGGTGTATAGTCATTAACGGCTTTATCTTCAAATTTGCCCAAACCTTTGTTGATTTTTGAAAGATATTGCACTTTGCCCGAATAGTTGACTACTCTGGCAGGCCAAACCGGCAGACCTTCATCATTATAGGCAAACGCGCAGCCATATATGTCCTTAAAAAACTTGCGGATGCTGCAACCTTCAATAATTTCTTCATAGCCGGAAGAAATTATGTAGTGTTCAATATCCAGCCCCAAGGTTTTGCCATAGGCGTTAATACGTTCAAACCATTCGGTTACGCCTTTGAAAAAAACAATAAATTCGCCACAGCAAAACAAATTTTCTCTGGTTAGTTTCAAACCTGTTTTTTCTGCGGTTTTTTTGAAGTAATACATACTGCCGGTAACCTGATCAACGCCGTTGGCCTCGGACCAAGAATTAGCTTCTTTCCAAAAATTTTCAGGTTTCATACCCAGTTCCGGAATTAGAAAATAATCCTGCATATATGTTGTGCTCAGCGTTTCATCAAAATCATAAGCAAACGCTACTTTTGTTCTCTTCATCTTTAATCCCTCTTGCATTTTCTAAAATTATAAAGTAAAACAAACTTATTAAAAAACAATAAAGAGAAAGAAGGATTTAAATACTATGGTAGCAACTACAATGGACCAATTGGTTTCTTTGTGCAAAAGAAGAGGTTTTATTTTTCAAAATGCCGATATTTACGGCGGTATGCAGGGCGTTTATGACTATGGACCGTTGGGTGTGGAGCTTAAAAACAATTTGAAAGCCGCTTGGTGGCGTGCTATGGTTTATGAACGTGATGACGTTGAAGGTTTGGACGCCGCTATTTTGACCAATCGCAAGGTTTTGAAGTATTCCGGTCACGAAGATACTTTTTCTGACCCGATGGTTGATTGCAAAAAGTGCAAAGGACGTTTTCGCGCCGACCAAATCGGCGGCAAATGTCCGGTTTGCGGTTCCACAGACTTAACCGAGCCTCGTCCGTTTAATCTGATGTTCAAAACCCAAGTCGGTCCGGTGGAAAGTGATGAAAACATTGCTTATTTGCGTCCGGAAACAGCGCAGGCTATTTTTACCCAGTTTAAAAATGTGTTGGATTCCACTTCTCGCAAACTTCCGTTCGGTATTGCGCAAATCGGCAAGTCTTTCCGTAATGAAATCACTCCGCGCAACTTCATTTTCCGCGTGCGTGAGTTTGAACAAGCCGAATTGGAATATTTTGTTTCGCCGGGGACCGATGTGGAATGGCACGAAAAATGGAAAGAAACCCGTATTCAATGGTGGCTTGACCAAGGATTAGTTAAAGAACATATGAACATCTATAAAACTCCTGATGATGATTTGGCTCACTATGCCAAAGCCTGCTATGATATTGAATATCAATTTCCGCATGGTATGGAAGAGTTGGAGGGAATCGCTAATCGCCGCGACTATGATTTAGGAAATCACACAAAAAATCAAAGCGAATTTCAGTTGGAAGCGCATTGTCACGCTAATCCGGATTCCACTACAAAATTGTGTGTTCAAGATGAAACAGGTAAATGGGTGATTCCTTTTGTGATTGAACCGTCGATGGGTGTTGACCGCGGTGTTCTGGCTGTGTTGACTGAGGCTTATACCGAAGAAGATTTAGGTGAGGGGAACAGCCGCATTGTTTTGAAACTCAAAAAACATTTGGCACCGATTAAGGTTGCTATAATTCCGCTGAAAAAGAATAATGAGCAAATTATGGCTAAATGTCACGAGCTGAAAAAACAATTGATGAAGCTCGGCATCGGCCGCGTGGCGTTGGAAAACACCGGCAACATCGGTAAAGCTTATCGCCGTCACGACGAAGTCGGCACGCCTTTGTGTTTGACAGTTGATTTTGAAACCATTGAACAGCAACCGGAAAGCGTAACATTGCGCGACCGCGACACAATGGAACAAATTCGTGTAAACACGGCTGATTTGGCTGACTACTTGCGCAATTACTTTTTATAAGGTCTTTTGCAATGAAAAAAAGCAACCTCTTCGTAGGTTGCTTTTTTTTGTTCCGTGATAATTTATCAGACAGTACTAAAATTCAAATAAAAGAACTATATAGTTATCATCAACCTCACAAAGTTGCGAGGCTTTGTCAATTGTTAAAGGAAATGGATTGTTATCTCTGATATCATATTTGCAAAAGGTTCCATTATCATAACACAGTGTATGCTCTACATAACAACACATCATTCCTTCATTATTTACATCTGGAGTTACGATTTGAAGTCCGCTAAAACCAAAGGAACCTTTCCCCCAATCATTTGTGGCCAAGGTTAGGCACGCCGATTTTGATAAGCCATCCAAAAAAATCATAAGACCATAATTGGAACTAGAAGAATTAAAGTTGTCTGTTGCTATAAAGAAGTCGATATCACCACCAAGAGCGTGTTTTTTATCTCCACTTTCTGAAAAAACGTCTTGTGGGTATATTAACTTTTCTATTTCAGGGGTAATGTTGACATAATAAGCTTCATCATCTTTTTTTTGAGTAGAATATAAAGTCATAGCATTTACAACAATTGATGCAACTTGATCAATTACTTTATTTGTTTTGAACTTGGTCATCGCTTTGGAGTAGCCGGCAATGCCACCGACGCTTAGTACGCCGATTATAGCCAAAACGCCCAACATTTCAATCATACTTCTTCCTATCGGGTTTGTCTGTCTGGTCACTACTTGCGCTTTTCTCACTCGTGTACTACTCTGTACACGTCGTTCCAAAAGTGCGGCGTATTGACGCACGACATCCAACCCCTTTGATGGCTTATCGGTCGACACGGTAGTGTCGGGTGAGGGGTAATTAAATAACTTGCAACAAATACTAAGCCAACACCTCCAGCTACCGTCATTCTCGGGCTTGTCCCGAGAATCTTGTGCGAACCGACACTTATGTAATAATAAGGCAAATTTATTGACTAGGTTAGTACCTTGTTGCAACAAGATTCTAGGCACAGGGCCTAGAATTGCTTGCTTTGTGCCGCCTGCCAGTTTCGTGCTGTGCTTGTTATTCTCGCATACATCATTTTTTCTGCAAAAACTTGCAAAAACGTCTGTAGCGGCGGAAAATGTGCCTTTAATCAGATATTTAGGATTTGCAGAGAGAGAGAGAGACCTTTGAATAGCTTATTTTTCATCTTTCTTTCCTCATAAAATAGGTGAATTATTAAACACCATGATTATAGCAAGCACTTCTTAACAAATCAATAAAATAAAAAGCACAATGGATATAAAAACATTGTGCCTCCAAAATAAAATTTTTATAAAAAAATTATTTTGTAAAAGAATTTTTCAAATTATTTAAAGAGTTTTTTGTGTCTTCCAAAGCTTTTTTCTGTTCGGCTTTTTTGGCTTCACTTTCAGCCTTTTTAGCGGCTTGTTTTTCAGCCAATTCTTTCTTTTTAGCTTCTAAATCAGCTTTGGCTTGTTCATTTGCTGCGGTTACATTGTCAATTTTGTTTTGAGCTTGTTGGGCAGCTGCTACTAAATCAATTTTCGCTTCGGCAGCACCGGCAGTTAAAAGCGCAACAACAGTCAATATTAAAAATTTTTTCATCTTAAATCTCCTTAGAATTCATTACTTTTTAAAGTATAGAAATTTGCAAATAAATGGCAAGCGGAATATTGTTTTTTATAACAAAAATAACGCCCTTTGTTGGGCGTTATTTTCAAAATTAATCACGAGCACGGTTTTTATTGAGAGTTTGCGCAATTGCATTGTTTGCTTGCAAAGTGGCTCTGTCCGTGTTTTTATCCGAAACACTCTCATTATTTTGTATGCTCTCTTGTTTGTTTTGAGGTGTCGGTGTTGACGGCGTGTTTGTCTGCTGAGGAGCTCTACGCTGAAATTCAGGATGCTCTTTATAGAAGTTATCATAGTGCAGACGTCCGAATGATTTTGGAAAACTGATTTCATCAACACCCAAAGGCGTGAGCATTTCATTTACCTTTTCAAAACGATTGCGTGCGCCATCAAAAACTTCTTTGATAATTACGTTATCGGCACGTTTTGCACCTTTTGAACCTTTGTTGTTAACATCACGAGCATCTAACAGAGCTTCGTCTACTTCTTTTTTAGCGTCGGCTTTGCTTTTTACTAACATAATTTCATAGAGCTTGCCCATTTGCTCGGTGTCAAATTCGCTAATCGGTCCGGTCAGACCGGCGGCTTTCAGCTGTTGTTTTTCTTCTGAACTAAGGTTCTCACTGTTAAATACGTCGGCGAGGTCAACAGTTTCTCTATAGGCGTCAAACAAGCGGCGCATAGCCATATAAGCGGCGGCTTTTTCTATTGCGCCGTCATCGTGATTAACATCGGCCTTATCCAAACGTTCTCGCAGCATTCCTTTAAGTTTGCCTTCATAACCATCTGTAAAAGCTAGATATTTTTGGCTGTTTTTTATACCGTCAATAAAATCTTGTTCCGACGGAGAAACAATTTTGCCTTTTTTGATGTTGTCTTTTTCCATTTGCACGGCAAGTTTATATCTAAATGAACGATAAGCTTCTGCCGAAAGTTTTTCTTTGGCTGCTTTGAGCATCCCTTCCGCTTTAGCTTTATCCAGTCCCATACCGACGGGAACAATGCCGTTTTCGGCCAACGCGATACGCCACAATTTTTTCTCGGCGTCTTGCAAACCATCCGGAAAACGTATATGAGTAATTCCCAAGTCTTTGAATTGCCCCGCCATACCATTAACCACGGCATCATCAATTTTTTTGTTGCCAGGGGTACGATAGGCAAAGCGGAATTTTCCCTTTTCTTTTTTAATGAACAATTTAAAGCTGTAAGTAAATTTTGCTTCGCCGTTTTTGTCTCTCTGACCATCTTTTTTACGGTTTTGCGTGTCGGATTTATCATAAACGATATATTCAGTCCAACCGGAACCAAACCAACCGGTGTGCTCTTTGAAATAGTTAAAGCCTTTTTCTTTGCGTAGTCCGCCCTCTAAAAACTTTTCAAATCCGGCTTCGGCGTCGGCAAGTGTTTTTTCGGACTTTTTTTTAGCCGGAGCCGGCTTTTCGGCATTTATTAAGGGTTGCTCGTTTTGCGACGGTTGAACCGTTTCAATAATTTCATTTGGCATAGGACTGTCATTAGAAACAGTCATATCGTGCTCCGGAGTGTTTTTCGGAGCTGTTTGCTGTAATTCTCGTTTGCGTTTTATCTGGTTGAACGCTTCTTGATTCAGATTTTTTAGTTCATTTTGTTGGTTCTGTTCTTTAATTTGTTGTAATAAACTTTTGATTTTTGATTGTGCGTCTATATTGCCGTCAAAAGAATATGGAACATCCATCTGAAATGTTGACAAGCCGTGACTTTCGCAAAACTCCATAATATGAGCCAATTTTTGAGCATTTAAATCTTGCAATGCTTTGTCGTCAAAAGAAATTTGAGCCTTTACTTCCTTGGAATCTGCCCCCGGTTTATCATAAGGAGGCATTGTTAAATCAAATGTCTCGCCGCTTGACAATTCCACTTCTAAAGCCAATTGTTTTATTTGGCCGTTGGGATTAGCGTTAATTTCATAATATTGTTCCTGAGTTATGATTCCGGCCTGACTTTTTTGATCTATTTCTTTAAATGAAAGTTTGGTGTCTTCGGCAAACTTTTCGCTTTGTTCCTTTAGTTGATACAAAGTGGCAAAAGAGGATTCGTATCTGTTTAACAGTTCTAAATAACTATGATCGGTGGCCGCTTTTTCGATTATGTTATGCTGATTGTTTTCAATTTGATTTTTTTGCGCCAACAAATCGGTTTCGTCATAATCAAACGGCGAATCTTTGTTAGTGCTGAAATCTTCAAAAGCTTCTTTCAAGCGACGTTTATCAGCCACATTTTCGTTGTAGTCATTTTTGAATGAATTTTGTTCCTGTTCAAACTTTTTGCGCAGTTCGGCAACGCTGTATTCAGGTTTTAATTCAAAAACATTTGTATTTTCTAACAAGATATCCGCCATCAGAAACCTCTTTTCATTTATTAAATTTGTTTATAACTTAGCATATTTTTTTGCGTATGGCAATAAATTTTCGACAAAAAATAACAATTATTTGCAGTTATTCGGGGCTAAAAAGATAATTTTGGCCAAACCATATACTCTTTCATCAACAAGTTGATATTCCGACGGAATATTTAACTGCTCGTCTTGTCTTATTTCTACAATGCATAAAAAATCTTCGCTAAGCCAGTTCTTTATAGACAGCTGTTTTAGCACTTCTTCTGTCAAACCTTGAGCATAAGGTGCGTCCATATAGATAAGGTTGAATTTTGTACCGCTATGCGGCAATTTCAAGGCATCGGCTTTAATTATTTTGATTTTATCTTGTTCTTTGCTGAACATTTTAGCATTTTTCTGCGCCAATGAAACGTCTTTATCTACCAAGGTCACAAATTTGGCACCGCGCGAAATTGCTTCCAGTCCAAAAGCTCCGGTGCCGGTGAAAATGTCGGCTAAACAGATGGAAGTGTAATCGTTTCCCAGATGTGAATTTAAGATGTTGAATATGGCTTCACGAGCGCGTTCCGAGGTTGGTCTGACATTTTTTCCCTCGGGTGTCCAAAGTTTTTTACCACGATATTGTCCGGCAACGATTCTCATAGTTCTATTTTATTTCCCAGTTGTTCTTTTAATACTTTTTGCGGAATTTCACGCACTTCGCCTTTTTTTAGAGTGCCTAGTTGAAAAGGACCGTAAGAAAGGCGGATAAGGCGGGCAACTTCCAAACCGATGGATTTCATCAGTTTGCGGATTTCACGATTTTTGCCTTCATTTAGGGTGACCAACAGCCAACTGTTAGTGCCGTTTTGACTTTCTAATTCAACTTTAACCGGCCCATAACTAACGCCGTCAACAGTAACTCCTTTAGCTAAATCGCTTAGTTTATTTTTGTTTACAAAACCGTGTACCCGCACTTTGTAGCGGCGGCTCCACCCGTTTTCAGGCAATTCAAGCTTGCGAGAAAGTTCTCCGTTGTTGGTCAGTAGCAACAAACCCTCAGAATTTAGGTCAAGTCTTCCCACACTGATTACACGCGGCATACCGGCCGGAAGATGTTCAAAAACCGTGGCGCGGGCAGCTGTGTCTTTGTGGGTGGTCAGCAGACCGGCAGGTTTGTGATATAACCACAAGCGAGTTTGTTCAATTTCCGGTAATTTTTCCCCGTCAAGCAGAATTTTTTCTGTTCCCTCAACCTTAAAAGCCGGTGTGTCAACAATTTCACCATTAATGGTTATACGTTTTTGTTTTATCAGCTCTTCCGCATCGCGTCGCGAGCATACACCGCTGCGAGCTATAAATTTTGCCAGTCTTTCTGCCATTTTTTCTTCCTTTTTCCATATTTTAAGCTATACTAACAGGAAATTATGAAAAAAAGGTGAAATAATGGAAAAAAACGATTATATGCGTTTGGCTCTTAATTTGGCGCGGGAAGCGGCAGAAAATGACGAAGTGCCGATTGGTGCCGTGGTGGTTAATCCGCAAAACGGCGAGGTTGTGTCCGCGGCGCGTAATGAAAGCGCGCACAGCGGTGATGCAACAGCGCACGCCGAAATTTTAGCCATACAGCGGGCTTGTCGTAAATTGGGACAAACTCGTTTGTGGAATTTGGATATGTATGTGACGTTGGAGCCTTGCACAATGTGTGCCGCCGCCATTTCTTTTGTTCGAATAAGAAATCTTTATTTTGGGGCGGCAGATGCCAAAGGCGGGGCGGTGGTCAGCGGAGTAAAATTTTATGAGGCCGCAACTTGCCATCACAAACCTTTGGTCGAAGAGGGAATTTTAGCCGAAGAAAGCGCGGAGTTGTTGAAAAACTTTTTTCAGAAAAAAAGAAAAAAAGTAATCAGCGTGGAACCGAACTGAGTAATATTTTTTCAAAATCGGAACTACTGAAAATTTCAGGCAAAACCAAGCCGTCGCGCAAAATCGGAGTGTAAAGAATGTAGAATGGCAGACCTTTGCGTCCGTATTTGGCCATAAAATTCAAGGTTTGTTCATCATAGTTTGTCCAATCAACCCGAATAAAATCAAGCCGATAGGATTTGTTCCATTCTTTCAAGTTTAGCGAATTTAGCGCGGTTAAGCTGTTGTAGCGGCAGGTTAAACACCAATCGGCTCCGATTTCAAGCAAGACAGAGTGTCCCTTATTTAACTTGTCGGCAATCAGTTGTTTATCAATAAAGGTTTGGCGATTTTCTTGATTTTGCCGTAAATTTTTGGTATAGCCTCTGTCGGCAGTATAAAAGGAAATTCCCACGCAGACAAACAAAATTGCCAATAACGTGTACAAGGAATATCTTCTCAGGCGTTTTTTTAGAGCATAATTCTGTTTCTCAATGCTTAAATATTCGTTGAATTTATTGTAAAAAACAAATGACAGAGCAAACACCAATATACATATCAGCAGCACAAAAAGGCTCAACAAGCCTGTTTGGCTGAATATCAAAGACATAAACCAAACAATTGTCAGATAGAGCATAATATTGGCAAAAGTTTGCAGATGTTTGGTCCAATTGCCCGCAGGAGGCAGCCAGAGTTGCGGGTTTTCAGGACACATAATCAATAAATAGGGCAAGGATAATCCGAGGGCTACGGCATAAAGAATTACGATTATGTCAATATATGTTCCGCAAAGCGCAAAACCTATGGCCGTGGCTAAATACGGGCCGGTGCAGGGGGTTGAAAGCAGGACAGTTAAGTTGCCAATTAAAAAGTTTATCTTTTTGCCGTATTTTTCGGAAGATATAAATTTTATGTTTTGTAATTGCGGTAAAATAACAATTATTCCGGTGACGGCAAAGCTCATAATAACTAAAAATTCAATATTTTGGTATTGCATACCCCAACCCAAAGAATAGCCCAGATATTTGCTGAAAAGCAGAAAAATAATTAATAGAGTAAAACCGCTGAAAATTCCTAATACGTTATAAAATAATGATTTTTTTAGTTTTTTCTTTTGGCTTTTTTGTGCGTGGCTCAAACTGATTGCTTTTAATGAAAGCACCGGAAAAACGCAAGGCATAAAGTTTAGAATAAACCCGCCTAAGATAGCCAAGAGTATAAAAGCAAAATTGAGGTTGGGGTTTTGAGTATCAAATAAAGATGCTTTTTCGGCTATTTTGGTAGTGCGATAGGCGTCAAAGGTGTTCAAAACAGCAGTAATGATAAACTCATTGTTGGTTAAATCCGCAGAAGGTGAAAGCGGATAAAAACGAACATAAACCATATTGTCGTGAATGCTAATCAGCGGAGCGGAAAATAAAGTATAACCATCTTTTTCTTCTATAAAAACATTGAAAGTGCTGATTTGCTTGTCAACCTTAAATTCCAACCGTAACGATTGATTTTTCTCATCGGTGTCAATAACAAACTTTTTCAGTTCAAAATTCATCGGTGTTGCAGAGGGAAGCAAGGCAATATTTTTGTTAAAATAATTTTGATATCCGTTTTCAAAAATTTCTGTTCCGAAAGGAGAAAGATGCAGGTGCAGATTTAAATCTTCGGGCAAACATTCAAAAGAGCCGTTGCAAACATTCAATTTGGCTTTGAGATTCAGGTCAAGCGGTTTAGAGACGTCTTTAACTTTTATGGTTATGGGAATTAAAAAATCGCCAAAATATTTATGGGCAAAAGGCAGAGTACTGTTTTTTAGCGGAACAGGATAGTTTACCTCATAAGATTCTAAATTTTCCGAATCTTTAAATTTCAGAGATGGTTTTTGCAATGTCGGTGATATGTTGTTGGCCAGAATAAAATAGTTGTTCAGAGTCGTTAAATGCAAACCGATATTGATTTCTTTTTTGTTATTAATATGAGAAGTGTCAGACAACAGACGGGCTTTAAGAAAATCGGAATTATGATATTCTCCGATACCTTTGTCTGAAACAAAAGGCGGACGATATCCGATTTGAAATATAAATTTTTTCCAGTCGGTATTTCTTACGGCATAATTGATTTTATCGAGAATCCCGAGTTCTCCGGATTGTATTTTTTTAAAATCTTCAATGGCTTGCCGTTCTTTGGGATTGTTGCTGTAAGTCAAAAATTTTTTAAAGTTATAAACTTTTATAAATTCTCCTTCAGGGGCTTCTTGATATTTGACTTCGTCCGGTTGGTCAAAGTCGGCAAATGAATGCACTTGTTTATAGCTATCAGGGGCTAATTTTTCGGAAATATATTTGTTATATACCGAACGAGCGGCTCGATATAAAGAAACACTGGTTTGCAAAAAAGTTAAATGCCGATGCAACTCATATTCGTCATCGTTAGGAAAAAAAGGTTTTAGTTTTTCAGCCATATCATCGGAAAAAAGTTCACTATCCGGATATTTTTGCTCAAAATAGCGGCCTATCTCAAACATAATCAGTCCGACTTCAACCGCAGAAGGCGCGGAGGCTTCATCGTCGGCAACGGCGGCCAGTCGCGCTCGAGTGTTGGCACCAACAAAATCGTCGGGCAGGCTGAGGGGCTGAGCCGAGCAAACAAGACTCTTGAAAAGAAAAAATAAAAAAACTATATATCTTAATAAATTATTCATTGCGACAGGCTTATTTTGACTTCAATTAACATAAGTTTTATGATAGAGTAAAAAAATAAATAAACAATATATTTTTTTGGTTGAAAACAATGCAGGGAAATGTGACTGGTAATTTTGACAATAGATATGCTTTGACCGGAAAGTTTTTGGTGGCTATGCCGACGCTTGATAATAGCGATTGTTTTGCGCGTGCGGTGGTTTATATTTGTTCGCACAGCAATAATGGTGCTATGGGGCTTATTGTTAATAAACGTATGGATAAATTTACTTTTTCTGATTTGACTTTTCAGCTGCCGGTTAAAAATTATGAAAAATTAAATGAGGTTAGTCTTTATACCGGAGGCCCGTTGGAGCAAGTTCGCGGTATGGTTTTGCATACGGCTGATTATGTGCGTGACGGAACAATAATGGTGGCTGACGGTTTGGCTGTTTCTTCAACCTCTGAAATTATTTCGGATATTGCATTCGGGCAGGGGCCGAAAGACAAACTGGTGGCCTTGGGATATTCTTTTTGGCAGCCGCGTCAACTGGAGGCAGAAATATATGAAAATGACTGGTTGGTGGTTAATGCGGATAAAGATATTTTATTTCGCACCAAAGATGAAGAAAAATGGGCTCGCGCTTTGAGCGAAACCCATATTTCTCTGGACAGATTTGTAAATATGACCGGACACAGTTGATTTTAGCGGCGTTTATTGGCTTGAACAGAGCGAGAAACCGAGCGTGAGCTGTTTTTCACTCCGATAATTCCGGTCAACAAAGAAAAAGCCGCTTTAATGATTTTGCTTTGATTGCGACGGCCTAACCGATTCCATATATCGCAAATCCAAACAAAGAAACTACCTGATTTTTTCTGTTCGGCATTAAGTTTCCTTTGTTCGGCTAATTCGGCTTGTTCCAGCGCATAAGCGGTGGTTTTGGCTTGTTGGCGGACGCGATAAGGCTGTAAAGCGTTTTCAATATCCTCATTACGGACCAAAGCTCCCAAAATTCTGGTGAGAGTGCCGTTTTCTTCCAAAAACAGAGAATCACCTTTACCCAGTAAATTTTCGGCTCCGGAAGTGTTTAAAATAGTTTGCGAATCGGCCGGACTTGCCACCTTATAAGAAAGTCTTGTCGGCAAATTGGCTTTCAGACTGCCGGTGATAACGTCTACTGACGGCCGTTGAGTCGCTATAATTAAATGTATTCCGGCTGCTCGCGATTTTTGTGCAAGTATCTGAACTTGTTGTTCTACACTTTTGTCATACATAACCAAATCGGCAAATTCATCAATAACACAAACAATATAAGGTAGTTTTTGGGGCGCGGAAGCGTTGTATTCACTCAGATTTTTAGCATTTTTTTCTTCAAATTGAAGATAGCGGTTATTCATTTCCTCAACAAGTTGGTGTAGACAATTGCTGGCAATGTTCATATCTGTTATAACCGGACGCAACATATATTGTTGATTATTGTATATGTTAAATTCAATCCGTTTTGGGTCAACCAAAACAAACTTCAATTCTTGCGGTGACTTTTTGTGAATCAGTGAAAGTATAAAAGAATTTAATCCTACGGATTTTCCGGAACCGGTTGTTCCTGCCACCAAGAGATGAGGCATCTTCGATAAGTCTTTCATTATTGGCGTGCCGCGCATATCAACTCCAAGACAAATCGGTAAGGCGTATGAAGCTTTCAGAAATTCGGCTGAGTACAAAATCGGTGCAAACTCAACGGTTTGGGCGTTGTTGGAAGGAATTTCCAAGCAAATTGCGGTGGAATTAGGAACTTCTACAATTCGTATACCGCTTATACCCAAACTGCGGCTGATGTCGCCCTCAACCCTTTTTATGCTGCTGAACAGAGTCCCCGGAGCCGGCACAAACTGAACCATAGTCAGCAGCGGTCCTTCGGTGATTTTTCCTAAAGTACCTTTAATTTCGTAAGAGAGCAGGGCATTGGCGACTTTTAACGGTAATCCCGGTATCATTTTACAGTTCCTTTCCAGAATTTGTTCCGCCAAACGGCATATAGGAGCCTACGCCGCCAAAGTATTTGCGAAAGAAACCTTGTTCCTGTTCAACGCTTTGAGTGATGTCGGTATCAACTTTAAGATTGTTGCCGTCAGCCAAGGTCAGTTGTTCTATTTTACTGATATTATTGTTGTCGAAGCTTATGGCCAAAACTTTTCTGTCAATCTCCTCAGGGCGGAAAAAGGCTACTTTTTTGACCGTTGAAGCCATATATATCCAATGGTCATCACTCAGTCCGGTGGTTAGGCTCGGCGCGCCTAAAATATTCATAACATCTTGTTTGCTTTGTCCTAAATGAATTTCGGCAATTTTTTCTTTGGCCGGAATGTTGCCGTTGTGCACCAAAAATAAATCATCGGCGCACGCGGTTGTCAGTGAAATCATAAAAAGAAAAAATATTTTGCGTATTGACATATTTCCTAATCCCTATATTTTTTATTCTAACATATATATAGCACAAGGATTTTATAATGCAAAAAAATTTTTCATATCCCATAAAAATAGATGACTTAAAGCAATCTGACTATAAATACGAACTGAATGCAGACAAGGCGGAACTTGAAGATATTGCTCAAATTTTGCAAGTTGAGGCAGTTAATTCTTTTAGAGCGGATATATTCTTAAAGCTGAATAACCGCGCCCACAATCTAAAAGTTTGGGGAATCGTGAAAACTCAGTTGGAATTGAAAAGCGTTATTACTTTAGAAAATTTTTGCAAAAGCTATGAAATTCCGTTTGAACTCAATTTTGACACTCGCGCAACATATAATGATATTAAAGAACTTGACTGCACAATTGAAGACGATGTGCCGGATATTATTGAAAATGGTTGCATTAATTTGGCAGATATAGCGATTGAGCAAGTGGCACTGAATTTGGACGACTATCCGCGGGCTGAAGGCGAAGTTTTTAATGACGAACTTTATTGCGAATTTAATAACGAAGAAAAAGAAAATCCGTTTGCCGTGCTGGCTAAACTTAAAAAATAATTAAGAAAGTATAAAAAGTGCTTGCAAAATAAGAAAAAGTTATATACAAACTGTTTTAATCGTTTGCGGTGTTTATTTTTGCTTGCTTTTTGTGCAAAGCTGTGCTAAATAAAACCACGAATGTAATGTGTAAATGTTTTAAATAATTGAATAAAGAGATATAGAAATGGCTACACCAAAGAAAAAAGTATCTAAATCACGCCGCGATATGCGCCGTTCTCATGATGCGTTGACTTCTAATGCTTATCAAGAATGCCCGAACTGCGGTGAATTGAAAAGACCTCATAATGTTTGCCCGAAATGCGGCCAATATGACGGTAAAGAAGTTGTTGCTCATAAAGAAGCAAAATAATCTTTTATAATCTAAAATATGGAGCAGGTTTTGTCTGAAAATAATCTGGTCATATCCATAGACGCAATGGGGGGAGATAATTCCCCTCACGTTGTCGTGGAAGGTATTGCAATTGCTCATAAAAATAATCCGGATATCAAGTTCTTGTTATTCGGCGATGAGGCGCAAATTGAAGAAGATATTAAAAAATTTCCGCAGTTAAGAAATTTTTGCAAGATTATTCACACCAGTGAACGTGTCCGTAATGAGGACAAACCTTCTCAGGTTATTAGAAATAAGAATACCAGTATGTATATGGCTATTGACGCTGTGCGCCGCGGTGAGGCTAGCGCGGTTATCTCTGCCGGTAATACCGGAGCTTTGATGGCTATATCTAAAATGATTTTGAAAACAATTCAACGGATTCATCGTCCGGCTATCTGTACAACTATTCCGCACAAAAACGGGCGTTGTGTGATGTTGGATTTGGGGGCAAATACCGAGTGCAGCGCAATCAATTTGGCCGAATTTGCTATTATCGGTAACATTTTGGCGCGTCACACCTTGGAAGTTGCTCGTCCGCGAATCGCCTTGTTGAACATCGGGGCGGAAGAAATGAAAGGTAAAGAAGAAATTCATCAGGCGGCAAAAATGATTAAAAATGCTCGTTTGGATTTGAACTTTATCGGATATATTGAACCGCATCAAATTGGCGAAGGTTATGCTGATGTGATTGTTTCGGACGGCTTTACCGGTAATATTGCCCTTAAGACAATGGAAGGTACGGCTAAATTAATTTCCGGCTTGCTTAAGAGTACAATTAAAAAATCTCTTTGGGTGAAAATCGGTTTACCGTTTTTGTTGCCTTTGGTTTGGAAATTGAAAAAAACAATGGATCCGCGTAAATATAACGGTGCGATGTTTGTAGGTTTGAACGGCCTTTCAGTTAAAAGTCACGGGGGGACAGATTCTATCGGCTACTCTTATGCTATTGATAATGCGGCTAAGTTGGTGCGACAGAATTTTGTGCAGACAATTCGCGATGAAGTGGATAACGTTGATTTAGACGAACTTTCTCAGGATATTTTATACGATGCTTATTAGAAGTGAGATGATTGGTTTTGGTCACTACCTTCCAAACAAGGTTTTGACTAATGATGATTTGTCAAAAATGGTGGAAACAAATGATGAATGGATTAGAACCCGTACGGGCATTGTAAGTCGCCATATTGTTGAAACAGAAACTACATCTGTGATTGCCGGCAATGCTGTGGCAAACGCTATTAAAGATTCCGGTTTACAGCCCGCAGATATAGATGTTTTGATTTTAGCTTCAATTACTCCTGACAATACTACTCCTTCTACAGCTACTAAAATTGCGGCGAGTCTCGGCTTTCGTCCAGGCGTGCCGGCGTTTGATATTTCGGCTGCTTGCTCGGGGTTTGTATATGCTCTGACTTTGGCCGACAATATGATTCGCTTGGGACAGGTGAAAAACGCAGTGGTTGCAGGTGCCGAATGCTTGTCAAAAATTGTGGACTGGACAGACCGCAACACTTGCGTTTTGTTTGGCGATGGTGCCGGCGCGGTTGTTTTGCGTGCTAAAGAAACAGATGGATTAAGTACAGATACCGGTGTGTTGAGCACCTGTATATATTCTGATGGCAGCCAATATGACAGCCTAAAGACAAGCGGCGGTCCTTCTACTACTCAGTCGAGCGGTTTTGTGACTATGAATGGTAAAGAAGTATTTAAGCACGCTGTGGTTTGTTTGTCGGAAGCGGCGGAAAACGCAATGAAAAACGCGGGAATTAATAAAGATGAAATAGATTGGCTGATTCCTCATCAAGCAAATATCCGCATTGTTGACAGTGTGGGCGAACGTTTGGGTGTGCCGGCAGAAAAAGTGATTGTGTCATTGGATCATCACGGCAATACATCGGCGGCTTCTATTCCTTTGGCCTTGTCGGAAAATCACGCCAATGGGCGTTTGAAAAAAGGCGATGTCGTTGTTTTAACCGCTATGGGTGCCGGATTTACTTGGGGCGGTGCTGTCGTAAGATTGTAGAACTATCGGACGCGTTCGGTTTTGCCGCACAATAGGCTTGACAGCATTTCCGATGGCAAATTTAGCAGACGGATTTCGGTGAGTGAGGATATTTTATAACCAAGCGAACCGAACCGTTTTTTTATTTGTTTTACCGGCGTCAACCTGCTTTGTGCGGGTTTTGTTTTAAATCTATAGTTTTTTATATTGAAAAAATTTTAAATATTGCGCTATTATATAATAAAAAATGTGTTTGTTGAATTTTCTATTGCAATATAAAAAGAAAGAAAAATAATGGAAGAAATGCCGCACTTACATAATCACAATAAGGAAGAACTTGTTTTGCAAGTTCCGCCGGAAAAGGCGTTTTTGCACACAGCTGAAACGTTTCAGCTTATTTCCGATGCAACAAGATTAAAAATATTATGGTTGCTGTGTCATAATGAAGTTTGCGTGAATAATATTGCCGTGTTGGTTAAAATGAGCTCTCCGGCGGTGTCCCATCATTTGCGTTTGTTAAAACAAGCCGGTTTGATTGAATGTCGGCGCGAAGGCAAGGAAATGTATTATAAATTGGCGGAAACTCCGGAAGCGGCACTATTGCATTGCGCATTAGATGATATATTAGACATCAAGTGCCCAATATCTGTTAAATATAAAGAATAAATCTGTAAAAAGATATATATAATCCTAAAGAGAAAAAGCAGCCGAAGTTTTGACTAAAATGGCTGCTTAAATTGAGTTTTTTAGAATGTGAACATAAATTTTATATATAACAACTAAAATAAAACTCCTCCAGTTTAAACTTGCGGTATCATTTTAGGTCAAGCTAATCTTGGCCTAATTTTTGTATAAAGAAAACCCCGCGTCTAACGCGGGGTTTTCTGATGATAACAAAAAATCTCCGGTTTTACAATCGGAGATTTTTTTCAAAACATTAATATTATAACATACAAAAATTAGAATTACATAAATTTTTAAAAGTTAAGGAGGCCGTAAGACCTCTTTCTTTTAGCTTGCAAGTTAGTAACAACGACACGAGGAAAGCGTTACAAACTGAGTGACCGCAGTGAGTTAGTGATTGCCTTTAGGCAGAGCTTACGAGCCAGAAATATAGAAAGATGAAACTAATCCAACGACGAGCGTATGGTTTTAGAAATTTTGAAAATTATCGATTGCGAATTAGTGTTTTATTAGAAAAATTAAATTTAGTTACTATAAGGCGTTTTGTAACAAAATTGGGCAATAAAAACAATTGCGCCTTGTATTTTTTTATAGTAGTAATAAACTCATCATATGTTCAAATTCAAATAAAGGATTAGTCTATGATACTGTATACGAATGATAAAGGCAATTTGAAAGAAGTTAAAGAAGTCCCTTTTAAGTTAGAAAAGCATTTACAAAAGTTATTTGAAGAAAATCTTTCTACAATTCTCGGACTGACAGTTGTAAAAAGTGAATTTATTATCAAAAATAAGCGTTTTGATACATTGGCTTTTGATGAGGAAAATAAATCATTTGTCATTATTGAATATAAAAGAGATAAAAGTTCAAGTGTGATAGACCAGGGTTTTGCATATCTTCATATAATGCTTGAGAATAAGGCAGAATTTGTTTTAGAAATAAATGAAAGATGTAATCGTCATTTCAAACGTGATGATATAAGTTGGGAACAAACAAAAGTAATATTTGTCGCTTCGTCATTTAATGATAATCAGAAAATTTCAACTAAATTTAAGGATATTGCGATAGAGTTGATAGAAGTTAAACAATTTAAGGACGGACATATTATAATCAATTCGCTGAAAGATGATAGTTCACAAGTTAGCGTTAAAACTATTACAAAGAATGATAAAGTATATGAAAGTGTTGCTCGTGAAATCAAAGTATATACAGAAGATGACCATTTAAACAATGGTAATGATAAAATTAAAGAGCTATATGAGGATTTAAAATCTGCTATTCTGAATCTCGATTCAGGCATAAAAGTAGAGGCAAAAAAATTATATATTGCCTTTAAACAATCAACGAATATTTGTGATGTTGAAATACAGAGCAATAAACTAAAAATATACCTCAATGCGAAATGGGGAACTATTGATGACCCCAAACATTTATTTAAGGATATGCGAAATGTTGGACATTGGGGAAATGGAGAATATCGTGCTGAAATAAGTAATGATGATAATATTGGTTACATTATTGATTTAATAAGACAGGTTATCCAAAAACAATAAAGTAAAAATAGAATCTGAATTTTGTACTATAATTTATGAATTAAATATATTAACGCCTTGATTATGTTAGATTATTGGTGAAATTAATTCGAAGATTATCCGGTGTAAGGCATGTTTTGTGTTAATCTTCGAACAAACTTAAATGCTTGTTTATAAAGAAAAAACCGTCATTTCTGACGATTTTTGAATTGTGGCTGGAGTGAGCTCGCGGTTCTCGAGATAAGATTTTGATTGTTTTTAACTTCGGGGTGTTAAGAATCCGAGGTTGAATTAAAATCAGTTGGGTACTTGCGATTTTTTACTAAATAACCTAAATATGATGTATGGATGAATACTAAAAGATAAGGATAATTTTTCAATGGGCTCTAATCAACATTATGTTCCTCGATTTTTATTAAAAAACTTTTCTGAACACAAACTGGTTTATAGGTATGATAAAAAAACAGGACGTGTTGAACAAAAGAATATAAAAAGTGTTTGTTCTCAAGATGATTTTTACAATTTATCTCTAGAAAATTTGTGTGAAAACTTTCCACAAATAAAAAATGAATTGCAAAAGACATTTAAAGACATGCCAAAGGACGTTTACTTATCGTGTGATAAAGCAATTACGGAAATAGAAACTAAAACAGGGGAAATTGTAAAAAAGATATTGTTAAATAAAAACGTAACAGTACTTAGCAGTAAAGAAAGATATATGTTATGTGTATTTATATCATTACAAATGCTGAGAACCTCACATTTTCGTAATGATTTAAAAACAATTATGAAATCAACAGCCAACAAGGTAAAACAGTTTTATGATGCGGGATTGCAAAGTACTATTTCATATAAAGATTGGGTGGAAGATAATATTGGAAAAAATTTTGATATTTCTGCCAAATTTATGAGTTTAAAAAATTTAGGGGAAGAAACAATAACTTTTGGAAATATATTATTTTCTACAAAAAATATATTCTTAATTGATACTATAGATGATAATTTATATATTTCCGACACTCCCGTTGTTTTGCATAATAAAAAAACTTATGGACCTTATGGTAATATTGGAATTCTTGTACCGGGTATAGAAATATATATGCCATTATCTTCTCACATTATTCTGGCATTTCACTGTAAAACCTTAATACCACCCTATAATACTATGTCTAGTTCTCCATATTATTTATATGAAATGTATAAAACTATGGAGACAGGTGGGTGTCTATATCAAAAAGGTATTACAGATTTTTTTAATTATTTGCAATTGTGCTTTTCTAATAAATATTTAATTGCAAAGCATGATTGTTTTGATTATGCTAAAAATATAATTAAAGACAATCCTCAGTTTACAGAATGTACTGCAAAGTTAAAAGCCTATCATTAACGTTTATTTGAATAATAGAAGTTGTTTTTCTACCCTATATACATGATTTTGGCTGTGATATAGATTGGGTAATGTGATAATAACAAATATTACATTCTTTATTGATATTTTACTGATGATTATTTATTATTGTAATATAATTTAATTTCAAGGAAAGATAAAATGGATTTTTTATTGGTAATAGTTTGTATCGGAATATTTTCAGCAATTATATATCTTGTTCCTTACTTATTAAATAAAATGAATAATAATATTTTTTCTTATTATTTTAAAACATTACTCAAAATAGTTTGTGTTATTGTTTTTGCTTATTTTTTACAAGATCGTATGCTGACAGAAGTAGATAAAGAAATCTTAGTTTGTAATAAAAATGACAATATATGTACATATAGGGCAATTATATATAATAACCAAATTGAAAAAAAAGTAACTACTTTCTCCCCCCAAGATGTTGCTAAAATAGAAACTGAAGTAGCCTCAAAAACGAGAAAAGGTAGACGAGGTCGTACAAGAGTTGATAAAGACTACATAATAAAATTACATATGAAAGCTGGTAATACTCTCGTTTATCCCATAACTCCATCTGATTATACTGATTTAGAAAAAAGATTTATTCGTTTTTCATCATATATAAATGATAAGCAAATTGATTACAAAGACATAAAATATAATAAAATTGGTAATATTCTTAAATACATATATATATTTTCAATTTTCTTATCCTTATTAATACTAATAATAGACATCAGAGGTTGGAAAAAATTAGCATCATTAAACTATCATAATAATTCGATTATGAAAAGCAAGTTTCAAGAATTTCTTGAAAAAGGGGAAACAATTATTACTGCCGATGATTTAGAAAAAGATTATGAACTTTATAAAAAATGGAAAGAAGCCAATCCGGAAGAATGGAAAAAAGAGCAAAAAGAAATTGCTAAATTGAATAAATTAAACAAAAAATAGATAAAGTGCTTTAACAAAAGTGTCTATAGGTGACTGGATATTATTCGAACTTAATACCTTGATTGTGTTAGATTCTTGATGAAATTAGTTTGAAGATTATCCGGTGTAAGGTATATTAGGTATCTAATCTTTGAACCGGTTTAAATGCTTGTAAATAAAAAAATCGCCATTTCTGACGATTTTTGAACTGTGGCTGGAGTGAGCTTGCAATACACGGACTAGGTTATATGAATGAATTTAACTTTATTGTATTTGAAATAAGGATACAGAATTTGAATCAGTATAAGACTTGCGTTTTGAAATATTAATTCCTAAATAAGAAACAGATAGAATTGACGCAATATTTTCTAGTTTAATCATTATAAATAATATTTTACCTTAAATCTCATATACAGAAAGCGAGGAACAATGGGACTATATTCAACGACGGTAGCAGATTATTTTAAAATTGATTCATCTTTATTTGAAAAAAAAGGAATAGTAAATCCAACACTAAAGCAAGATGCACCGTTATTTATAGATCCTTGCTTACTTAAAAATAGCAAATTTAAGGAGTTTAATACAACTGCCGTTGCAACATATAGATTATTTTTTGAAAATATTATGCAAGATATTATCAATGCTCAAGAGTTAGATGGAATAAGTAAGTCACTTGCATATAATAAAATTATAGCAAAATTTTTGTTTAAGGAACAAAAAGGATTATGTCTTGGTTATTCTCGTTCAAATAATAAAGGTAGAGGGATAGGGAGAGAAAAAGCAACGCAGATATTTAAGGCATCTGAGCGATTAATATCTTTGGGCTCAAAAAATCCCAATCTCTTTTCACTTTTGTGCGTTTTAGAAGATAACATAGGACCTGATTTAATAAGTGATATGACTGCATATATTATTAGACATTCTTTATATAACTTCACTCAATCTATTTCTAAGGAACTACAAATTCCAACTGTTATATATAAAATAGATGATATGGTTTATAAATTACCAACTCATCCAATTGAAAGAGTTCCTTTATTGTTGCCTCCCTATGACATTATATCAACATTGCCAGAAATAAGCGATATTGATAGTTTTTTTAATGGGTTTTGTTCATGGAATTGTAGTAATGATGCTGTTAAGATGAGAGTAAATGACTACATATCTAATATTTTTCGAGAGGCTAGAGAACTTAAATTAAACACAACAGAGGTCAAGAAAGAGTTACGTGGTTATATCTATACTACCCAGGAGGCTGTTGATACAATTTCTACTTATATATCTGATGTATCTGGAACTCCGTATAGTAAAGAAAAAGATGAATTAGGAATAAATATATCTACACGAATTAGGCCATATGTCAAAGAAGAAGATATTACGATATCAGAAAATGATTCTGAAAAAGCCATTGATTTACTTATGGAACATTTTAGTAAAAAAATAAGTAATGATACAGAAATTAAAAGAGATTTACTATATAATATTGATAATACTCCTAAAAGTGAAACAGCTTGGCAATCTATATTCAATGTTTATGCAGATATGTTCCTAGATACAAACAATTTAGATATAACCGCTGAAGCAGAAACAGGGCGTGGACCTGTAGATTTCAAAATATCAAAAGGAAGTAAAGAACGATATCTCGTGGAAATGAAGTTATCATCTAATAAAAAATATAAACAAGGGCTAATAAAACAATTAGAAGCGTATAAGAAGGCAACGAATAATGTTAAAAAGGCTTATTATTTATATGTTGACTTTGAAGATAGTGACGAAAGGCGTAAAATTTTAATTGATTTGAAAAATAACTCTAATACCAATACAGAAATTATATTTATTGATGGTAGATTATTGCCATCTGCAAGTAAATTGTAAAATTTCATAATCTCTACACCTTCACACATTCAAAGTCGTCTAAATGCTCAATAACGATGGTGGTCCATTCTTTATAACTGTTGTTGATTAGCCAGTTAAATGGTGCGTTTATGGTATATTCCAATTTTGAGCCATTAAGTTGGCAATTTGAAATAAGTAATTGTAATAACTCGTTTCTTCTGGTTGGAGTTGCCATATCAAACAACTTAGAGATATTATTTGCCAAAGCCATAACTTGCACAACTCTTTTCTTCATATCTGCATCAATATTTTTGTATTTTTCAGCCGTCTGCTCAAGTTCAGCTCGTTGATTGGTAATCTGTTTATGTTTTTCTTCATAGGTTTCTTTTGACAATCCTCCTTCCAAATAATAATCAAGCAAATTATCATCTTTTACTTTTAATTCATTTAATTGCTTTGTGATATTGGTTTTCATAGTCTTATTAAAAGCTGATGTATCATTAAGTTCTTGTGTCAGTTTTTCTTTGACGATTTCCTGCAATTTCGGCGGTAATGATATTTTATCCATAACTTCTTTTTTCAGCTGTTCAATAATCACATTTTCGTTGACTATTCCTTGATGACATTCTTTGCATGGATGTCCGCAACGCAGATAAATATAAGTATTGCCATTCTTTTTAACTTTCTTTTCCGGCGTAATCAAACAACCGCATTCTTTACAATGTATCAAACCGCGGAAAGTGTAGGGTGTTTTGGCATATTCTGTGGTGTTATTGCGATTATGATTGCCGT
>CAKQLF010000011.1 GCA_934254585.1 uncultured Alphaproteobacteria bacterium
ATTAAGGGATATTTTTCTGCCTCAAGCCGGTGTCACAGCGTCCACCAGTCCGAAGGCTGCCGAAAGGCAGTTTTTTTGTTTTAAAAGTTGATTCAGGTAATGAAATTTAGTTAAAGAGAAATAAGAGGCTCGAACTCCCTCGGGAGTTCGTTTGCATTCAAAATAAATTGCTGCTGTTTAAGTGTTAATCTCAAATAATGGTTACAAAAAAACACTAAAATCGGCATTAAACGGATTTTAGTGTTTTTTTAAATGTTAGCGTTTTGGGACAACAGCCATTTCAATCAATTTGTTAATAGTGATTGTTTCGGTGTCAGTAATATTGAAATATATGCTGACATTAAATTTTCTTTCTATTTCAACTGCCAAAATTGCGCAGTCAAGAGAATCTAGCCCAAAATCACGGCTTAAAGACGCATTTTCTGAATATTCGGTTAGCTTAACGTCATAGGTTTCAACCAACTGCTGCTTAATAAAAGCAAGTACATCTTTTGCATTCATAACACAAAAATTTAAGTTAAACAAAATAATTAGGTAAAAACTGATTTCTGCGACAAAGCCGCTTTTAATATAAAAACCGCCTGAATAAGACGGTGTAATAAGATTGGCGCGCTCCGGGCGATTCGAACGCCCGACCCACAGCTTAGAAGGCTGTTGCTCTATCCTGCTGAGCTAGGAGCGCAATAATATGTATTGCAACATAAGTCGCACAAAAAATGTTAGTTGTCAATAAAATTTTTTTTATTTTTTGTATTGCATTTTAGACAAATTTCTGTTAATTTGAAAAAGATTTAGAATTATTTGATTTTTTATATTATTAACAGTTTAATTTATTTTTTTTTATGGCAAGAAATTCATTCATTGATTTTATGGCAAAGGTAAATGAGTTTTCAACTGAGGAACGTGCTAAAGCGAGTGCGTCTTTTCGCAATGATTTGAAAGCTTATAAACTTAGCGGGGCAATTATGAAAATTGCTGAGAGCGGTAGTGATAAGGTTCCACTCTATATTAACGTGATATGCCAGCAATGCAGAAAGAAGTCCTTTGCTGTTGAGTTTAACTCGGAGTGCGATAGGTTAAAGAAACAATACTTCCGTACTCGTCCTGAAATTTATGAAAAGATTAGGGATCTGCTTGAAGTGGTTATACTTAATGCTCAGATTTAATCTTGCACAAAGGAGTTGAAAAAATGCTAAAAAAAGGTGTCGGTTTTTGAAAAAACTGACACCTTTCGTTTTTTTTATAAGCAATTCATTTCAGACAATAAAAAAAGCTCTCAAATTTGAGAGCTTTTAAAAATTATGCATTAACCTTGACGAGCTTTCAGCTTCGGGTTCTTTTTGTTAATCACATAAACGCGACCTTTACGGCGAACAACTTTACAATCTTTATCGCGTTCTTTTTTAGATTTTAATGAACTGAAACATTTCATTTTTCTTATCCTTTACAAAACATTTTGAGCGCAAAATAAGCTATTTATTGCTAAATGTCAACCATTTTTTTAGATATATGGATAAAATTAAGCTATCTTTCACTTTTTAGGCTTATATATGAATGAAGAATAAATAAAGAAAAGGAACGTAATATGAAAAGATTATTGCCTTTAATTTTAGGGTTTTGTTGTTTGGCGACCGAATGTTTTTCTGCCCCTCAGATAACATATTTGGACGAGGTGAAACAGTTGGGCGCGGTTTCCGGACAGGGACTTGGTTGCAGAGCGCGCAAATATCAGCAATATGAACTTTTGGCCCGAGCTCTGTTGGTGACAAAATCTCCCAATGATAAATTGCAACAGCAGGCAATGCGGGTTTATAATGAGGCTAAAGTCGACGCTTATATGACGGTTTTTGCCAATGATTATGCCGGCTGTGATGAAATTGTTTATAATTTTAACCGGCAGAAAATTTTTAAGATGATATTGTATGCCGATGGTAAAATAAAATTGCTTGATGGTTCGGTTTTAAAACCACGCAAACCTTATGATGCGTCGTCATTATACAAAAAAGATCCTGATGTTTATGCCAAAGCATACGATTCTTACAAAAAAGCTCTTGCTATTGCCGAAAAAAACAGGCAGAATGCTCCCAAACTCGAATTGCGTGATGCAAATTACAATAAATATGCCAATCAATTTAACTAAAAGGAGAAAATAATGGCGTCGTACCAATACATTTTTGTAATGCAAAATCTGACGAAAGTTTTGCCCGGAGGGCGGGAATTGTTTAAAAACATTACCTTGTCTTTTTTTCCGGGGGCTAAAATCGGCGTGCTTGGTGTGAATGGTGCGGGTAAATCTACTTTGCTGAAAATTATGGCCGGTCTGGATAAAGAATTTAGCGGCGAAGCGTGGGCGGCCGAAGGAGTCAGAATTGGCTATTTGGAACAAGAACCGCAGCTCAATCCCGACAAAAATGTGATGGAAAATGTGATGGACGGTTTGGGCGAAACTCGTGATTTGTTGCAGCGTTTTGAAGAGGTTTCGGCAAAGTTTGCCGAGCCGATGACTGATGAGGAAATGAATGCTCTCATTGAAGAACAAGCCGAATTGCAAGAAAAAATAGACGCTTGCGGCGGTTGGGAAATTGAACGCACCGTGCAAATTGCTATGGACGCGCTTCGCTGTCCGCCGGCTGAGGCCGATGTAACCAAACTTTCGGGAGGTGAAAAGCGACGTGTCGCTTTGTGTCGTTTGTTGTTGCAAAAACCTGATTTGTTGTTGCTTGACGAGCCGACAAACCATTTGGATGCCGAATCTGTGGCTTGGCTTGAACATCATCTTAAAGACTATAACGGAACCGTGGTTATGGTTACGCACGATAGATATTTCTTAGATAATGTTACCGGTTGGATTTTAGAGCTTGACCGCGGTCAGGGTATTCCGTATGAGGGAAATTACACCTCTTGGTTGGAACAAAAAGAAAAGCGTCTGGCGCAAGAGGCGCGTGAAGAAAACGCCCGTCAGCGTACTTTGGCGTTGGAATTGGAATGGATTCATAAAAATCCTAAGGCGCGTCAGGCTAAGTCTAAAGCGCGTATTAATGCTTATGACGAGTTATTGTCGCAAGCCGGACGTGAGAAAATCAGCACCGCTCATATCAATATTCCAATGACAGAGCGTTTGGGGGATTTGGTTATTGAAGCCAATCACATCAGCAAAGCGTTTGGTGATAAAGTTTTGATTGATGATTTGTCTTTCAAAATTCCGAAAGGGGCAATTGTGGGAATTATCGGACCTAATGGTGCCGGTAAGACTACTTTGTTTAGAATGATTACCGGACAGGAAAAACCGGATTCAGGAGAAATCAGAGTTGGTGATTCCGTCGATTTGGGATATGTTGACCAATCTCGTGACGAGTTGAATCCGGATAAAAACGTGTGGGAAGAGGTTTCCGACGGGTTGGATATGATACAGCTTGGAAAAAATGAGGTTTCTTCGCGTGCCTATGTCGGTCAGTTTAATTTTAAGGGAGCGGATCAACAAAAGAAGGTCGGACAGCTTTCCGGTGGTGAGCGCAATCGTGTTCACTTGGCAAAAATGCTGCGTAAGGGCGCAAATGTTATTTTGCTTGACGAGCCGACAAATGATTTAGATGTGGATACGTTACGTTCGCTTGAAGAGGGTATTAACAACTATCCGGGGTGTGTGTTGGTGACATCTCACGATCGTTGGTTTTTAGACCGTCTGGCAACCCATATTTTGGCCTATGAGGATAATGGCCACGTTGAATGGTTTGAAGGCAACTTTGAAGATTATGAAAAAGATAAAAAAGCCCGTTTGGGCGAAGATGCTTGCAATCCTCACCGTATTCGTTATAAAAAGCTTGAACGTTAAAGTGTTTATCAAATATTAAAATATTAAATAATGGCTCTATAATCGTTAAATATTGATTATAGAGCCATAGTCTAAAAGAACTGAACCGTGTTATAATATTTCGCATATTGTGAGGTATATTATGACAGCTACTGATTCTGATTTTATTAAAGCACTTGGTGGAAAAATTGCCCGTTTGCGCAAAATGCAAGGGTTGAACCAGTTTGAATTTGCCGATAATTGCGGCAAAATGGTCAATACAATCTCTAAAATTGAACGCGGTATAGGTGATCCGCGTTTAACCACGCTGTTGGATATATCCCGAGCTTTGAATGTGTCGCTAACCGATTTGTTAGACCCGCGATTTGCGCTGCCTTCAACCAAACATTTGCAGAATGCCTTTGATTTTAATTCGGCGATTATAAATTTACTGGATAAGTGTGACAATGACACTAAAAAAGTGATTTTGGAATTACTGCAACGCTTGGCAAAATAGATTTTTCACGATATTTTATGGCTGTCACCTGATTTGTTTTGTCGTCATTATCGGGATTCCACTCTATAGTCATCACCGGACTTGATTACTTCTCTCTACTGTCATCCACGGGCTTGACGCACTCCATTCCATAGTCATCCACGGGCTTGACCCGTGGATCTAGATTGCCGGATCAAGTCCGGCAATGACAATAAGTGAGAGTGTGCCCGCGAATGACGTTAAAAAAAGTGCCCGCGAATGACGTTAAAAAAAACGTCCGCGAATGACGTGGAAAAAAAGAGTACTGCTTCATTGACGGGGGTAGGTGTTTTTCCGAAGGATACTTTATAAAATTATACTATTACTTAGGTGATAGTGCTATTGTGATATTGTTTTAAATATTAAAATGTGTTTTAATATACCATATAATGTATTTTAATGCATTATAGTATAGATTATAATGGAGAAAAACAATGACTATGATTAAAACAAACGAATCCGGACGTTCAATGATTGAAATGTTGGGCGTTTTGGCAATTATCGGTGTGCTGTCTGTTGGCGGTATTGCCGGTTATTCTAAAGCTATGAATAAATTTAAAACTAACCAAGTTGCCGACAACGTTTCTATGTTGGTTGCTAACATCAAAACTTTGTATGCTCAGCAAAAATCTTATAATGGTTTGACTAGTGCTACCGCTGTTTCTATGGGCGTGGTTCCTGATGAATTGGGTACCGATGGCTCATCTTTAACCAACGCATTTAATGGTAACGTTTATATTGAGTCTGCTAAGGGAACAAAGGATGATGACTCATTTTATATAATATTTAATGGTTTATCAAGAGAAGCTTGCATTACATTGGCGACAAACAACTGGGGATCAAACTACTCTTCCGGCTTGGTGGGTATGGCTGTCAGCGGAAATGCGACTAGTAATGCGGATATTGCTGCTTTAACGATTGGCTGTACTTTGGATGGTTCAGGCGGAAAAGTTTGCCCTGGAAAAATGCCGATGGCAGTTTCTTCAGCCGCAACAGCTTGCGCTTGTGACAGTGGTAACACTTGTTCTGTTTTTTGGAAATATTACTAAGTTTGGAAAAACGAGCGGTTTTGTGATATCTTAAAACCGTTCGTATTTTCCGAAAACTAGCCGTTTACTCTCAAATATACGGCAGTTTTTCTCCGAAACACCCTTGCTCCTAACTTGGGTGTTTCTTTTTTTGTTGGTGTTTTAGAACCTCGCCCTGTGCGGGTGAGGGGTAATTAAACAACTCGCAACAAATACTAAGCCAACACCTCCAACTACCGTCATTCTCGGGCTTGTCCCGAGAATCTTGTGCGAACCGACACTTATGTAATAATAAGGCAAATTTATTGACTAGGTTAGTACCTTGTTGCAACAAGATTCTAGGCACAGGGCCTAGAATTGTTAGATAAAAAAGTAGTATAAAAGAGTAAGAAAAAGAGGTAAAATAAAAATGGCGGAAGAACGCCCGCGAATTGAACTAAAAGTTCGTTGTCATCATGTTCTCCGCCACTGTATAAACTGCATGTAACACTTGATGAGTTGCTTGTACCGTATCACATGCGCGTACGTTAACAATTCAAAGTTAAGTACATGTAAGCAGAGGAAATTATATCATGACTGAAACAAAAAACAAGTTTTTTATTGGAATTGACGTTGCCAAGGCTAAATTGGATATTTTTAATGGTAAAACCGGAGAGATAACACAGGTAAAAAATACTAAAACCGAAATATTGAAATATATCAAAACTCTTGGTTTTTCAGATAATTATTACGTTGTGATAGACTTGACCGGAGGTTATGAGGCGGAATGTGTAAAACTTTTTGATAAGAAAGGTTTTAAGGTAATCCGTGCTGAAGGACGAAGAGTAAAACACTTTGCTCGAGCCAATAGTTTTTACGCCAAAACCGATAAAATTGATGCTCGGCTTTTAGCCAAATTTGGAGAAAAATGTTTTGAAAGATTAAGGTGTTACAAGTATTCTGATGATACAATTACGAAACTTGTTTTGCGAATGCAGGATTTGAAAGACGCCTGTCAGCAAGAAAAAAATCGTTTGCAGATGCCGAATATTTTGCCGGAAACCAAGAAATCTGTGCAAAGAACCATAAAATTTTATGAACAAGAAATCACGGAATTTGAAAGACTTATTGAACAAAAAATTAAAGCAGACGAGCTACTTTGTAAAAAATATAATCTCTATGTTTCGCAAAAAGGTGTTGGCAAACAGGTAGCTTTTGCCTTGATAGGTCTAATGCCGGAACTTGGATATTTGAACCGGCGACAAATAGCGGCTTTGGCAGGGGTTGCACCTTTTGCTAAAGATAGCGGAACTTTATCTGGGCATAGATTTACCAGAATGGGAAGAACTGGTGTGAAGAAAGCTTTGTTTATGGCGGCTTTAGTGGCTATTAGATTTGATAAACATTTTAAGGAGGTGTACGAGAATTTATTGGCTCGCAGAAAAATGAAAATGGTGGCTATTACTGCTGTTATGCGTAAGATTTTAATCACTCTTAATGCTAAAGCTAAATCTCTCTGTGTATAACTTTTTCATCTGAGTTGATGACGTTAAAAAAAAGAGTGCCCGCGAATGACGTTAAAAAAGAATGTGCCCGTCAATGAAGGAAATGTAAAGAATAAATCACCGTCATTTTTCAATAATCACTACGGCTTGGGCAAACGGAAAGTCATCGCTTAATGTTATAAAAGTTTGCGCGGAAAAACTAAGTTTTTGCATATAGGCGAGGGCGTTGCCGCTGATTTTTAGTTCCGGCTTACCAAATTCCGTGTGCAAAACCTGAATGTCTTTTAGGTAAATTCCATTACGAAATCCGGTGCCGAGAGCTTTGACAAAAGCTTCTTTTGCCGCATATAATTTGGCTAAACGGCAGGCAAGTTCCTTATAGGTGCTTTCACCTTGAGCCGCTAATTCGTTTTGCTCGTCGTTGCCCGTAATCTTTTGTTTGAAACGCTCTAAAAAATCCGGTGATTTGGCAATTCTTTCTATGTTAACAATGTCACAGCCCAAGCCTAAAATCATTGGTTTCCTCCTATTTGTTGGCACGAGAAACATAGCTTATGGATTTTGCCGACTTCAAAGCCGTAACCAAATTGTTAAGCTGTTCCAGATTTTTTACTTCTATATCCAATAGTATTTCAAAATAACTTAATGTGCGGTAGGTGATGTTAAGATTCATAATGTTGGAGTTGGCTTTTGCCACAATGTTAGCCACATCGGCCAACGCCCCGGGTTCGTTGCTTATCATCAGTTTCAAACGCGCAGTATGTTTTTCGTTTTCGGCGTCTAAACCCCAGTCTATATCAAGCCAACGTTCCGGTTCTTTTTCATAATTTTTGAGTGACGGACAATCTAAGGTGTGCACCGTTACCCCTTTGCCGGTGGTGACAATACCGACAATCCTATCACCCGGAACCGGATGGCAACAACCGGCAAAATGCACAGCCATACCATCTATCAAACCGCGGATTTTTAGCGAATCTTTTTTGGCGGTCTCTTTTTTGCTGAAAACAGGCAACTTGATGGAATTTACCATTTTTTCGAGCTTTGATTGTTTGTAAGCCGGATGCACCGCGCGCAAAACGTCCCAACCGGTCACCAATCCTTCACCGACTTTGGCGTAAATGTCGTCAACCGTTTCGGCCTCAAAGTTAGAAAGCACGTTAACCAAGCCTTTTTCACTAAATTCCTGCTCTTCGGATTTGAAAAGCTTTTCCAGAATCTCTTTACCAAGAGTGATGAACTGCTCTCTTTTATTGATTCGAATATAGCGGCGAATGGCGGCTTTGGCTTTGCCGGTAACCACAAATCTATCCCATTCCAGCGAAGGGTGCTGATTTTTTGAAGTTAAGACTTCAACCTGATCACCATTTTGCAAAATTGTGCGCAAAGGCTTGATTTCTCCGTTAATTTTGGCTCCTACACAAGTGTCGCCTACATTTGAGTGCACGGCATAGGCAAAATCAACCGGAGTGGAACCGACAGGAAGTCCGATTAAATCGCCTTTAGGCGTAAAGCAGAAAACTTGGTCGTTGTACATTTCAAGCTTTGTGTTTTCCAAAAATTCATCGGGATTTTGCGCTTGGTCAAGAATTTCCAACAGCTCGCGTATCCAACGGAAATTTTTGCCTTCGGTGCGCTGTCCTTGCTTGTAAGCCCAGTGGGCCGCCACACCTTTTTCGTTGACTTCGTGCATTTCATAAGTGCGGATTTGCACTTCAATGCGCACATCGAAAGGGCCGATTACACCGGTGTGCAAAGACTGATAACCATTTGGTTTCGGGGTGGAAATATAGTCCTTGAAACGGCGCGGTACCATGTGATATTTACTGTGAATAATTCCCAAAGCCTGATAGCAGTCGGCCACGGTATCTACACATATACGAAATGCCATTATATCGGAAAGCTGTTCAAATGAGGCGTTTTTCAGCTGCATTTTCCGCCATATAGAATAGGGTGATTTTTCGCGGCCGGTAATTGTACAGTGAACTCCGTTATCCGCCATATCTTTTTCCAACTGACTTATAATTTTCGGGACAATGTCGCTGCCTTGCTCGCGTAAAAAGTTAAGGCGGGCAACAATAGAATCGTGGGCATCTTTATAAAGTTCGGCAAAGGCTATTTCGTCCATTTCTTCTTTGACTTCCTGCATACCGATACGCTCGGCCAAAGGGGCGTAAATGTCCAAGGTTTCTTTGGCAATGCGGGCGCGTTTTTCAGGCGGACAAAAATGCAGAGTACGCATATTGTGTAAACGGTCGGCTAATTTGATGAGTAATACGCGGATGTCCTCGGACATAGCAAGTAAAAGTTTGCGAAAATTCTCGGCTTGTTTGCTTGAACCTGATTTTTGCTCAATCATTGCCAATTTGGTTAAACCATCTACTAATTGCGCAACTTGGTCGCCAAACAAATTTCTGATTTCTTCAAGAGTGGTGTCCGTGTCTTCAACCGTGTCGTGCAATAAGGCGGCAATAATCGACGAACTGTCTAATTTGAATTTGGTTAAAATACCCGCTACTTCAATGGGGTGCGAATAATAGGGATCGCCCGAGGTGCGGAGTTGCGAGCCGTGTTTTTTCAGCGCAAATACATAGGCACGGTTTAAGGCGTCTTCATCAGCGTAAGGATCATAAGATTTTACCAAATCAACAAGTTCATATTGTCTGAGCATTGAGCATTATCCTGTCTGTTAATACAAAAAAAGCAAAACATATTCCTACAATAATACGTTTTGCTTTATGAAATGTTAATTTTTTGGGGGAAGATGGTTATAAATCTTCATCGTCCAAAGCATCGTCACCCAAATCGGCGTCGTCGTCAAAGTCAATGTCATTGGTGTCCGAATCGAGGCCTAAATCAGAATCATCATCTTCTTCATCGCCGCTGATTTGCATAGAATCGTTCAAATCTTCGTCGCTAATCATATCGCTGGAGAACTGACCGTCCATATCGGCTAATTCTTTTTCAGCGGCCAAAATTTCAACTTCTTCATCTTCTGGCTCTTCAACTTCAACGTATTTTTGCTGTCCCATAACCAATGACTTTTGCAAATCTTCAATGCTTACACGGTTTTCCGCGATTTCACGCAATGCAACCACCGAGTTTTTATCATTGTCTCTGTCAACACACAAAGGCGCGCCGGCAGAAATGTCGCGAGCGCGCTGCGCCGCAACCATTACCAAATCATAGCGGTTAGGAATTTTATCAATACAATCTTCAACAGTAACTCTTGCCATTTTTTATACCTTTTAATTAAAAGTTTATCTGTTTAGAGTTTATACAGAGTATCTGCCGTAAATGCAAGTTTTTTTTGTAAAATTATGGCACAATTATCGGCGTGCCTAAAAAAACGGAGCCGGTCTGCAGGAGTTTTTGATATATTTCATTTTTGAAAGGACGTACAGCTTTTATATCTTCGTAGTTAGAAGAAAACATCTGAATTACTGCCTCAATAAAATATTGCTGAGTTTGTTTTTCTTGCGGTGTGTAATAGCCGTATTGATCTATCATTTTGTTGAAATAGCCTTTTTTCAGAATGTTTAAGGTTGTGACATAGGCATTGTTTTGACTAACCACGCGGTAGGCTTTCAGCGTTTTATCACAGGTGTAAGCCCAATCATCAAGGCCAAATGCTTCTTTGCCTATAATTTGCTGAAATTCATTGTGCAAGCCAAGCCATTTTATTTTTCGGGCAATGGTCTGACAAGGATTAACAACACCTTTTAAAAACGTTATATTACTGTCGACACCTTGTTTTCCGTCCCAATAACTGAAAAGAAAATTTAAGGAAATCAAACGCACCTCGTTTTCTTTTAGGATAGGTGATTGACGCAAATCTTCAAGCGTGTTTATAAAAGCTTTTACATCGGCTTTGGAGAGCGGAGTTGTCGCGTTTGCCGTATAGTGTCTGATGCCGTTTTTTTCTTTTTTTGATGGCTGATTGCTGGCAAAATCGGCAGTGGGAACGCGTTTCAAGATATTTTCAATAAATTCTTTTTTTATTTTTACCGGCGCGCGATGCGGACGCTTTTGGGTTTTTTGCGGAAATTCGCGTGAGTTAAGCCCTTCGCCCCAAACAATTGGCATCAGATATATGTACAGTTCCGGCGAAACAAATTCAATGTCGGGAATTTTAGATAATTTGGAGGCAATATGTTTGGGAAATTGATTTTTGGTTTCTTTAATTCCCGGAAGATTTAAAATTTTGCCGGACAACCCCGGAACAGTGTGTAAAACCGGACCAATGTAGGGATAAAACGCCGGCGGAAGTCGTTTTAAATCTTGCAAAAGTAATTCTTCATCGGCATTTTCCAAGCGTTTTTCAATGTTTCCGAAATTCTTGATGCTTTGCGAAAAATCTTTGTCAAAAATTGGTGGTACATTCCAACTGTAATCATATTTCCAATTATAATCGCTGCTGCTTTGGCGATATTCTTCTTCCACGCGCCAGATAAAAGGCGTTTCTTCATTTAAATCAACATCGTAAAGGTGTTGCATTTCACTCGAAAACGCAAAACAAGGCGCGCCGGCAAGCATAAAAGTCAAAAGTAGTAAAAAGCGCATATTATTCTCCTTAAACTTAATATAAAAGTGATTTCTTAAAAAAAAGTGATGAAACCAAAGTTTTCGCTAGACATAAAATAAAAAATTTTGTAAAAAATATCAGATAACAGCAAAAAGGAGATTGATTATGGCTTGGACTGAAGAAATGGTTGAAGGTTTGCGTCAGATGTGGACTGAAGGTTTGACGGCAAATGAAATTGCCAAAAGATTGGGCGTTTCAAAAAATTCAATTGTGGGAAAAGTTCATCGTCTTTGCCTGAAAGCTCGTCCGTCGCCAATTAAGAAAAAAGAAGACGAAGCCGAAACTGAGGTGGTGGAAACGGCCGAGCAACAGCCGGAAACTCCGGTTAAAGTTGTTGAAGAAATTAAAGCAGAAGAAATGCCTGAACCGGTTGTGGAACGTAAAGTTGAGAAAAAACACAAAGGTAATGGTCATATAAAATTGGTGGAACTCGATAGTCATACTTGCCGTTGGCCGCTGGGTGACCCTCGTGATGAAGATTTTTGTTTTTGCGGACGTAAGGTGCGTATGGGACAAACTTATTGCGAAGAGCACTCCAATATGGCTTATGTGAAAGCAACCAAAAAATAAGTCAGGTAGAAAGATTTTTTTAGAGGTCATATGGTTGACCTCTTTTTTTTTAATTATCAGTAATTATATTTCTCAAAACAAATTTGAGGAGATTAATTTATGAAATGTTATTTCGGGATTGTTTTGGCCGGCGGTATTTTGCTAGCTTCCGGAGCCAATGCGGCAGGAGCATCGTTAGAAAGTGATTATTTGTCATTAAAAAATTGGCTGAGTAAGGAATATAATATTGATTATAGCTTAACATATTCTCTTATGGGGCAAAGAACGTCGCCAAGCGGTAAAAATAACGCGGTGCAATCTTATTTGTATCCGTCTGTAGCTTGGACGACTTTTGACAATAATTATGGTGTCGGTACTCTTAATTTTACCTATAACAGTATTTATTACGGCGGGCATACGGCTGAAAACCTTGAAGCTAACAGCGGATTTGTGACGCCGATTAATGACTTTGATGCTAAAGAACAGAGTTTTGCCGGACTCTATTATACCTATCAATTTCCGCGGGAATATAATTGGCTAACCTTCGGAGCCGGTCAATATAATCTTTATATGTTTGACGGAACGGATTATGATGGTAATCAACAAGTTAATTTTTTGAATTATTCTTTATCACAAAACGGCAGTGCCAGTTATGCATCGGCGGGATTGGGTGCCTATTTGCAGGCAACACCTGAGAAATGGCTCTTTGCTGCCGGATTTCAAGACGCCACCAATATTGAAGCTCCGAGTATCAGAGTGAACAGATTAAAGAAAAAACATTTTACCACGTTTGCGCAAATCGGTTATAATCCGACAATTAAAGGATTGGGCGACGGACAATATTCCATAATGTTTTATAATCAGCCGGCAGTTAAAGAACAATTTCCGACAACTAACGGTTGGTCAATAAATATTCAGCAGAACTTAACTGAAAAATTGGCTGTTTTCGGGCGACTTAACGGGGTTAGCGGACACGTTATTACAACTAATCAAACTTATGCTCTGGGAATGGTTTATAATAATCCTCTCAACCGCAACAGCTTAGACCAAATAGGCTTGGCGTACGCCTATAATAAAATAGACGAAACAGCGGTAGGAACAAAAACTTATCATAATGCCGAGCAAGTTATCGAAACTTATTGGGCGTGGGGAATTTCAAAGTGGGCGACAATTACTCCGGATATTCAGCTTTATATTAATCCGGCTTTGAATCAAAAATCGGATTACGGTTTGGCCAGTTCTCTAAGATTGACGCTGTTTTTCTGACAAATAAATGTTTTTGCTGAAAAGATACCGCTGTTTAAGGAGTCGGTATCTTTATTTTTTTGCTTTACTTTAGGCAAAAAATAGAGGATTACTAGTTCTGCAATGATTTTTGAAATATTGAGGTGATTATGTTAAAATTAAAACACATTTTATTTGTGTTGGCTCTTGCCGGATGTACTTCTTCTGAAGTGCCGTTGGTTCCAGGAATTGTGCCGAATACGGCAAAAGAAAAAAAGGTGGTGAAAATTATGCCAAATAATGTTATCGGTGAAGTTGAACCAATTTATTTACTGCCGATGAAATCTCCGTTTATGTCGCGTATTGATACCGGAGCAACTACTTCTTCTTTAGATGCCGAAGATGTTAAACCGTTTGAACGTGACGGACGCAAGTGGGTTTCATTTGTGGTGGTGAACCGTGCAACCGGCGAAAAATATACGTTTGAAAAGCCTCTTTTGAAAAATGCGAAGATTAAACGAATCGGCGAAAGAGAAAAACGCCCGATGGTGGAAATGGAAGTGCGTATGGGGAAAGATGTGTTTAGAGCAAACTTTACAATTGCCGAGCGTGAAAAGTTTGAATATCAGACTTTGGTGGGGCGAAATGTGCTTTATGGACGAGCTATTGTTGATGTAAGTTTGTCGAATACGCTGAAATAATCCGGTAATAAGTCGATTTTAGTATGAAAGTTAGGGACTATGCTTAAAAAAATTTTTTCTGTACGCGGTGTGTTGACATTTTTATTGTTGGTTTCTGTGGCAATTGCCTCGGTGGCGACATATTATAAAATCGTGTATTGGGGGTTTAGTTTCAAACCTCAGGACCGTACTGATGTTTGGACCGTTGACGCTCACGTTTCTTTCAGGCCGACCGGAGATCCGATTGAGGTTTCTTTGTCCACCCCGCGAATCGGTAAAGAATATAAGATTTTGAGCGAAGATGCCGTGGCTCAGAATTATGCCGTTTCTACCGACGAAAAAAATCATCGCGTGATAATGAAATCTCCGGCTCGTAAAGGCAAACAAAATCTTTATTATCGAGTAATGATTTATGATAATGAAGATACCAGCGGTAAAGAAATTGCTGACAGACCGGCAGCGGTTAATGTGCGCTATGATGACCCTCAACAGGAAGAAATGGTGAAGGCTATTTGGAATTTGGCGGAAAGTCACGAGGGTGAAACCAGAGCGCAACGCCTGATTTCGATTATTAATGAACAGCCGTTGCCGCCTGAAGTAGATTCATTTTTGCCGGTGCAAAAAAGTCCGCAGATTATGGCGGAAAAAATTATATTTTTGTTAAACGCCAAAGGTATTCCGGCTCGTGTTGTTCGCGGAGTTAAATTAAGTGAAAAGAAAAAAGCGACAGGGGCGGATTTGATGGTTGAAGCTTATGAAGGTTCAAAATGGAAAATTTATGACATCAATACCGGAAAATCCGGACTGCCAAAGAGCTTTGTTATTTTTCAACGGGGTGGAAATTCCCTGTTAGACGTTTCCGGCGGGGAAGATTCACAAGTTAAGTTTTCGGTTATTAAATCGGTTATATCTTCATTCAAAATGGCGGGAAGCAGAGCAAAATATGAAAACAGCCGTTGGTTTAATTTCACAATTTATAATTTGCCGTCTTTGGAACAAAATACTTTGAAATGGCTGATGATTTTTCCGCTGGGAATCTTGCTTATTGTGCTGATGCGTAATGTTATCGGTATTCGCACAATGGGAACTTTTACGCCGATGCTTATTTCAATGTCGTTGGTTAAGACTGGATTTGTTCCGGGGTTGATTTGCTTTGGTTTGATTATCGGAATCGGACTTTTAATCCGCACAATGCTTACTCGTCTGAATTTATTGTTGGTTCCAAGAATTTCTTCGGTGGTGATTTGGGTAATTTTAATTATGCAAATGCTGACAATTTTCGGCTATCAATATAACTTTAATATTGCTTCTTCGGCGGTGTTCTTCCCGATTATCATTACCGCGTGGATTATTGAGCGCGCTTCTATCACTTGGGAGGAAGAAGGTGTTAAAAACGCTTTGCAGCAAGTTGTGAACAGCTTGTTTGTGGCTATTGTGACATACGGCGTTATCAGCAGCGAATATATCCGCCACATTATGTTTGCTTTCAATGAATGGAATCTGGTGATTTTGTTTGTAGTTATGCTTTTGGGCACATATACGGGATATCGTTTGACCGAACTTAAAAGATTTGCACCGATAACAAAAGGGAAATAGAATGTTTGATTTTTTGAAAGGTTACGTTTCTCCGCGTCAACTGCGTGAGGCAGGTGTTTTGGGTATGAACGCCCGTAACTACAATATAATAGCGAAATATAACAAACGTTCGCTATATCCGTTGGTTGATGACAAAGTGCAAACTAAAAAGCTGGCAAACAGCATTGATATTAACACGCCGCACATGATTGGTTTGGTTGAACATCAATATGAAGTTAAAGATTTGTTGCAACAAATTGAAGGACATAGCGAGTTTGTTATAAAGCCGGCTCACGGAAGTGAGGGAAAAGGGGTTTTGGTGATTGCTCATTATGAAAATGGAATTTTCACCACCACTTCGGGACGTGTTTTAACCTTTAAAGAAGTTTATCAGCACGTTTCTAACATTTTGAGCGGGTTATATAGTTTGGGCGGACAATATGACGTAGCTTTAATTGAAGAATTGGTGCATTTTACCGATGTGTTCAAAAATTTCAGTTATCAGGGTATTCCTGATGTGCGTCTGATTGTTTATAAAGGATATCCGGCGTTGGCAATGACCCGTTTGGCCACTCGCGAATCCAACGGCCGTGCAAATTTGCATCAAGGCGCGGTGGGTGTCGGCCTTTCAATCAAAGACGGCAAGGCGGTTCAGGCTGTTAGTCATAATCTGCCGATAACTATTCATCCCGATACGGGGGCTAATTTAATGGAATTGCAAATTCCATTGTGGAAGGAACATTTATTGATTGGCGCGCAAGCTTATGAAATGACCGGTCTTGGTTATTTGGGCGCGGATATTGTTTTGGATAAGGACAGAGGGCCGATGATGTTGGAACTTAACGCTCGTCCGGGTCTTTCGGTGCAGATAGCCAATGGAAAAGGTTTGCAGCCGATTTTACAAAAAATTGAAGAAACTTATCCCAAAAACTTAACCCCGCAAGAAAGAATCGATTTTATCTTGAATAATTAAGGCGGACTTCCTAAATAGGAATGTAGAAAAGAAAGGAAGTATTAAAATGACTGATTTATTAAAAAAATCTGAAACAAAAAATCTTGAAAAACCAAATACAAAACATCTGGAAAATAAAGAAACTAAAAAGCTGGAAATGAGCGATACCCGTGCAAAAAAAATTAAACATTCTTATAATGTTAAAGATGCGGAAAACGCTTTGCTTTTGAAAACCAAAAATGGTGACATCGTTATCGAAATGTTTCCGAATGACGCGCCAAATCACGTTGCCCGTATAAAAGAACTGGTGCGTGACGGCTTTTACAATGGTTTGAAATTTCATCGGGTGATAGACGGATTTATGGCGCAAACCGGTGACCCGCGCGGTAATGGTACCGGCGGTAGCGGTAAAAAGTTAAAGGCTGAATTTAACCGCAATCGTCATATTCGTGGCACGGTTTCTATGGCTCGCGCAATGGATCCGGACTCTGCTGACAGCCAATTCTTTATCTGCTTTAGTGATTGTCCGTGGCTTGATGGTCAATATACCATCTGGGGGCAAGTAACCTCAGGTATGGAATATGTTGACCTTATTAAGCGTGGTTTCGGTCCTAACGGAATGGTTGCCGAACCGGATGTAATCGTTTCAATGTCCGTCATCTCTGATATATAAAAATCACATCTAGCAGCGCATCTAGTGCTAAAACTGCGAAAGAGAGAAAATTCACGTACTTTTGTGTACGCTAAAATTTTCTCTCTTCTGGTTTTAACGCTATCTGCACCACTATCTGCAATTTTTGAGTTAATATGTTTTGCGCTCGTGTACTTTTTTGTACACTGCGAAAAAAAGTTAATGCGTATTAGCCTCATTATCCGAGTTTCTGAGTCGGCTTTTATATTTTATTATTAAAGCCGGAACCATAATGTTATGGCACAAACACCTGTAGCGTCGCAAACCTGACAAGCCTGATGAAAATCTGCTAGTGAAGCTGCGCTTAAGCATTTATTTGTTGTTGAACCGCAAATACTGTCGCCGCTAAAGGTTATACCTTTGCCGCTTTGCATTGAATTAAAGGTATTTGCGTTATACAAAACATAATGCAAAGGCTGTACCAAATTTTCAAATATTTCCACGCAAAGCTTTGGAGAAAAAGAGGTTGAAGACTTACCGTCAAGCCAGCTGCTATTATTTTGATTTTCATTTTCCTGCCAGCCGCCTAAATAAAAATCTACAGCCAAACTATTATTGCTTGCTTTATACCATTGTACAACATTTCCGCTGCTGTCAGACATAGCAATGTCATTTATTCTATGCCATGTAGCTGGAACCAAATTCAGTCCCTCAATCCAATCAACAAGGCCTTCGCCGAAATAGCCGCTTTCTTTGCGGTAAGAATTGCGCCCCAAATCGTCCGTATGTTCCACAAGTCCAGCTATCATAAAACTATATTCATCCAAGATTTTATTGACTTTAAACTTTTCCATAGCCTTGGAATAGCCGGCAATACCGCCAACGGAGAGAACTGCAATAATAGCCAAAACTCCTAACATCTCAATCATACTTCTTCCTATCGGGTTTGTCTGTTTGTTCACTACTTGCATTTTTCTCACTCGTGTACTACTCTGTACACGTCGTTCCAAAAGTGTGGCGTATTGACGCACGACATCCAAACCCTTGAATGTGATGTTGTTTAAAACCTCGCCCCGTGCGGGTGAGGGGTAATTAAATAACTTGCAACAAATACTAAGCCAACACCTCCAGCTACCGTCATTCTCGGGCTTGTCCCGAGAATCTTGTGCGAACCGACACTTATGTAATAATAAGGCAAATTTATTGACTAGGTTAGTACCTTGTTGCAACAAGATTCTAGGCACAGGGCCTAGAATGACTGGTGCTAGAATTGCTTGCTTTGTGCTGCCTGCCAGTTTCGTGCTGTGCTTGTTATTCTCGCATACATCATTTTTTCTGAAAAAACTCGTAAAAACGCCTGTAATGGCTTTAAAACGGTCTACAATCAGACATTTAGAATTTGCAGAGAGAGAGAGAGACCTTTGCTAAGCTTATTTTTCATCTTTCTTTCCTCATAAAATTAGGTGAATTATATTGGAAATAAGTATAGAATAAGATGCTTAACATATTCTTAAAGTTAGAAGTTGATTGGAATATCCAAAAATTTATCTTTACGTTTAAAGCATAATTGAGGTAATATTAGCTGTAGAGAGGAGAAAAATTATGGAAGAAACAATTTATTATCACTTTAAGAAAAATTACATTTGGCTGATGCTGAATGTTTTGGCTTTAGTCTTGTTAGGTTCTTGTTTGCTTAAAAGTTTATCATACGCCTGTTGGTGGGAGTTTCAAGTATTGACCGGCTTGTTTGTTTTCACTTTGCTGATTTGGGTTTATAAATACGCAATGAAGCAGCCAATGGCGGTTATTACCGACGAAACCATTAAAATTGACCATTCGAATCCGATTGCTTGGAAAGACATCGAATCGGCGGAAGAACGTATGGTTAAGTGTTGCGGCAAAGAGCGTCGAGTGATTGTTTTGCTTCCTAAAAAAGGTCTTGATTATAAATATAGCTTTTTGCAAAAGCACAACGGAGAATTTACGCCGTTTTGTCTGCCTTTATATGGTATTTTGACACCGGAAGATGAGGAAAAAGTTTTCCGTATTGTGGCCGAGAAAGTTGGTTTGAAGGCTTTGTGATATATGCGGAAAGATTTCTATATTTTTCGCCACGGAGAAACTTTGTTGAACGCGCAGGCGCGGATACAAGGTTCGGGTATGGATGTTGAACTGAATGAAGTCGGAAAGGCTCAAGCTTTGACTTTGGCGCAAAAACTAAAGCCTTATGATTTGGAGATTATATTCAGCAGTCCGTTGAAACGAGCTATGCAAACCGCACAGACCGTGGCGGAAATGTGTCATTGTCCGGTGTTGATTAAAGATGATTTGCGCGAATGTTTTTATGGCAATGCCGAGGGTTTGCCCATTGCTGAAGTCAAGCAAAAATACACTGATGTTTACGCCAACTGGGCGAATCCGAATTTTTGGGACATTGCCTATCCTGAGGGGGAAACTAAAAAAGCCGCATTGGAAAGAGTGTGGAAACAGATAGAAGAATTGGCTGAATCTTCATATAAAACAATGGGAATTGCCATTCATGGCGGTACTATGGGGAGTTTGCTCAATTATTTGCATTATGATTTTGAACGCATTGAAAATTGCGCGGTTTTCCATTTAATTTATGATAATAACTGGCGAATTGAAGGGGGATTATTTTAAGTTTTTACTCTTTTTTTATTAGATATTTGTCTTAAATTATGCTAAACTAAGGCATATATTATTATAAAGGAGGGAATTATGGTTAAACCTGTTGTTGTCGGAATCGGTGAACTTCTGTGGGATATGCTGCCCGAGGGCAAGCGTGCCGGCGGAGCACCGATTAATTTTGTTTATAACGCCACTCAGCTTGGAGCCGATGGCTATGCGGTCAGCGCGGTGGGGAAAGACGCTTTGGGCGATGAGATTATTCACGAATTGAAAAAAAGCCATATTCATTATGTGTTGCAGCGTAATGATTATCCGACAAGCGTTGTGGAAGTGGCTTTGAACAACGGAATTCCAACCTATACAATTGTTGAGGGCGTGGCGTGGGACTATTTGGAAGCAACGCCTCAAGAAATTGAAGTGGTGAAAAAAGCCAACGCGGTTTGTTTTGGAACTTTGGCTTTACGCTCGGCAAAAACAAAAAAAGCGGTGTTGACTCTGCTGAAAAACGTGCCGGACACGGCTTATAAATTGTTTGATGTTAATTTGCGCAGCGACTATTTTTCAAAGGAATTGATTGACGAACTTTTGCAAGAGGCCAATGTTTTCAAAATCAATGACGAAGAAATGATCAAAGTGCAAAAATTGTTTGACTTAAATCTTTCGATTGAAGATGTTTGCCGATGGTTTATCCAAAAATATAATTTGCGTTATTTGATTTTTACGGCCGGCGAAAAATATAGCATTGTTTATGCCGCTGACGGGGAAACTTCATATTTGGAAACGCCAAAGGTTGAGGTCGCCGACACTGTGGGAGCCGGTGATTCGTTTTCTGCCGGATTTATTATGGGACTGCTGAACGGAAAAACAATGCGTGAGGCGCATAAACAAGCTGTGGCTACGGCCGCTTTTGTTTGCACCAAAAGCGGAGCTTGGCCGGAATATGAAAAATAACTGAAAAAAAGGAGAAAAGCGATGTTGAAAACGGCTATGTTAAAAAAACTTATACCGATTATGTTTGCTTTTTTTGCAATGGGGGCGGTTGATTTTGTGGGAATTGCCACAAACTATGTTAAAGCAGATTTCGGCCTTTCGGATACGTTGGCGAATTTGTTTACGTCTATGACTTTTTTCTGGTTTTTGATTTTTTCGGTGCCGACCGGCTTGCTAATGAACAAAATCGGTCGCCGTAAAACTGTTTTGCTTAGCTTGGCAATTTCTATGTTGGCTTTGGTTTTGCCAATGTTTGACTATAATATGGTGGTTATAATGATTGCTTTTTCACTTTTGGGAATCAGCAACACCATTATGCAGGTTTCGTTGAATCCGTTGGTTTCAAATATTGTGTCTAAAGATAAGATGTCGAGTGCATTGACCTTTGGGCAATTTGTGAAAGCTACAGCCTCGTTTGCGGCACCTATATTAGCGGGGTGGGGCGCGCTTCATTTTGGTAAATGGCAGATTTTGTTTCCGTTTTTCTTGATTGAAACGGCGGTGGCGTATGTTTTGTTGGCGCGTGAGAAAATAGAAGAAACAGAAGTCGGGCAGGCCTCCGGTTTTAAGGAATGCTTTAAGCTGTTGGGCAATGGCACGATTTTCTTATGTTTTATGGCGGTGATGTGTCACGTTGGGTTAGATGTGGGCACCAATGTAACCACACCAAAGCTTTTAATGCAAAAATTGGGGTGGACATTGGAACAAGCCGGTTATGCAACTAGCGTATATTTCTTTTTTCGGACAATCGGTAGTTTTAGCGGGGCATATATTCTGGCTAAATATTCCAATCATAAATATTTTTTAGGCAGTGTGCTGTTGATGTTGTTGTCTTTGTGCGGTGTGTTCGTTTTCAACAGCAAAGAATTGCTTTATATTTGCATTGCCTGCATTGGTTATGGTAATGCGAATATTTTCCCTGTTGTTTTCTCACAGGCAATGAAGACGATGCCGCAACATGGCAACGAAGTGTCCGGTTTGATGATTATGGGAATTTTCGGCGGCACGGTTTTTCCGCTTTTGATGGGAATCGCGTCGGATTTTGTCAATAATCAGCACGGGGCGGTTGCCGTAATGATACTATGCGCTCTGTACTTGCTGTTTATGAGCCGAAAAGTTAAAGATTAAAAAATGCCATTTTTATGAAATGTTATTTTTTATAGAATTTACAATTATTTTACCGCAATAAAAAACAGTCCTTTTTAGAAAGGACTGTTTTTTAGTAGATTTAGACGGACAACTCATCACCATCTGAAGTGGCTGATTGAGTGGAAGCCTGCTTTCCCGCTTTGCGCTCAGAGGCATAAATACCATAATCACGCACACCGCTGATTGTAAGAAGTATACTCAACGCCGAAAGCAATCCTCCCCACTCTATCATACCAATATTGAAATATGAGGCAATGATAAAGTTGTTTGAAAAGCCCAAAACCAAGCACCAACCTATAGCCGGTATCCAAATTTTGTTGCCAAGCGAACGACTATTTGACGCGTCTATAGACTTTTGAACTTCGCCGATGTAATAGAACTTTTGCAAAGCAACATCACGAGCACCGCCAAGTCCGAGTACAATACAAAACGTTAAAATCAATTGTGTCCAATCAATGGCGCGACAATCGAAATAAGGGGCAATGGCGCAATTATGGAAAAATCCGTAAGCAATCACTACACCCAAGGCCGGAATCCACATACGGGACTTCTTAATCTTAAATCTAAGCATAAGATAAATATAATAAAGGTTAATAATTCAAAAACTATAATTAGAGTAAGTCTTTTTTGACTTTTTGTCAATACTTTATTGAAAATTTGTTTAAAACAAATAAAAAAAGGCTCAGAGTCATTTGCTCAAAGCCTTTTATCGAGGGGCAAACCTAATAGGTTACAACTGCAAAAGAACAAGTGTTAGAGGTGCAAGAACAGCCGCTTGCCGCAATGCTTGGCGACATTATTTTATTTGCGCACAAAGCGGTGCCGGATTTTTTTTGGCAAATTTGGAAGTCGGAGTAGCTGTAATTTGCAAAAAGATTTCCGCCGTCAATATTTGCAGAGTTAGACGCTATCACCACAATTTTTCTATCACCCCAACTTTTAGTGGCCAAAGACATACAGGTTTCTTTAGGCAATCCACTCATATAGACGGCAAAATTAAGACTGTCTTTTGAAGAGCCGATAACATCTTTTCCGCTACCGAGGCGAACTTCACCATTATAAATATTTTTAAGAGTCGGATTATTACCATAGGTTTCAATGAGTTCTTCCGGAATAAGTTTCATTTTAACGGCACCTTTGACGGTTAAATCGCGATAAATGCTTTTTTTCCGCATTGCCACGGTTTTCACATTGGCAATTATTTCCGACATTTGGGTTATTATCTTGTTGGTTTTATAGGTGTTCATCGCCTTGGACAATCCGCTGATGCCGCCCACGCTCAAAACGCCGATAATGGCCAGAACTCCAAGCATTTCAACCATAGACCGGCCAAGCTGATTTGAATTTGTTTTAAACATTTTTATATCCTTTTAATAAAATTTCAGAGTAATAAAACATTTTGAATTGGTGCAGTTGCAAACCTTTCCGGCAACTGTGGGCTGCATAGGTATTTTTTGGGTGCTGCCATTAACGCAAGCTGTGGCATAAGAGGTGTCAACTTTTCCGGAACAGCCGTAAAACAGTTCGGCCGATGTCTCACTAAAACTTGTACTGCCCACTGTAAGGCCAACAAAAGAGGCGGCTCCGCCCCAATCACTGGTGGCTAAGGCTATACAGGCTTCTTTTGGAATGTTGTTTACAGAAATTGTGTAAGCGGATTTTCCGGAATCTGAGGCATTTAGGGTTGAAGCCTCTATAACCACGCTTCCTCTATATAAATTTTCGACGGTTCCCGCTGATTTATTGACAATCATTTCATCCGGAACTGCGTGAAATTTGATAGCCGCTCTGTTGTTTAGGCCATTGTAAGAGCCGTTAGCAGATGTTGTTGACAATTTGGCGGCGATTGCGGTAATTTGCGATTGAGTTTCGTTAATTTTATAACGGGAGCTCATTTGTGTAAAAGAGGCGATTCCGCCGACACTCAAAACGCCGGTTATGGCCAGAACGCCCAACATCTCTATCATAGAGCGACCACACTGTGCATCATCTGTCAAAAATTTTTTCGCCTGTGTACCTTTGTTGTACACGTCGCTTAAGAATGTTAGAAAAAGTGTTTCCGGATAAGTTTGTTTCAGCATATTTTTCCCCTCTTATGATAATAATTATTCTTCTATTAGCACGAATATGATTAAGCGTCAAGTTTATAGCAATAATCAATAAATAAAAAATACCGCTCGAAGGCGGTACTTTGATTTTGTTGGAAACTTAAATCAATAATATTTCCATTGAATAGAACAAGTGTTACCGGCGTTGCAATTACAAGCGTCTGCGGCGTTTTTGACCGGCAACGGCATATTGTGCCCAGGGCAAGCAGTGGCGGAACCAGCTGCAGCTGAACCTGAACAACCAATTAAAGTATCTGTATTAGCCAAAGTTGTGATTTGCGCATTTGAAACTTTAAGATAAATCAAGCCTGAAGAATAACCGGAACCCCAGTCATTGGTGGCCAAAGTGATGCAAGCTTCTTTAGACAAGCCACTAAAAGTAAGGGTGAAAGCTTTATAGTCATTAGTAGAAGATGTGCTTGAAGCCGCTTGAATTTTTACAGCACCGTTAAACGCGTTAGTTAAAGTTTCACTTGTACCCAATTCATCAGGAACCACACCCATAGAAACGGCAGAAGCGTTGTTTAAACCATTATATGTCTTTTGTTGAGCATACAAAGTTTTGATGTTAGCAACCAACATAGAAACATTGTCGGCAACTTGGTTAGTTTTAAATTTATTCATAGCTTTAGAATAACCGGCAATACCACCTACAGACAAAACACCGATAATGGCAAGTACGCCTAACATTTCGATCATAGAACGACCGGATTCATTTACTCTCATTGTTTTTCTCCTAATTAAAAAATAAAGTATAATTATATTTGGCTAAGGCCTCCTAAACCTCGCCGGAAACAAGTATAAAACTTATTTCTTTCTACTTTATTAATATCATAAAAATTATATTTTCTCAATAAGCTAGTGGTTATATTACTTTAGTGATATGGAACGCAAATGACGTTTGATGATGACTATAGAAAGTAGTGTGTCATTGCCGGGCACTCTCTTTAATGTCATTGCCGGACACATTCTTTAATGTCATTGTCGGACGTGATCCGGCAATCTAGAACACCAGGTCAGACTGTGCATCACGTCCGTGGATGACTGTAGAGAGGATACTTATTTAAAACAAAAAACGACGAAGAAAACTCCGTCGTTTTTGATGGAAAATAACCAACTAAATTAACTCAGTAGTATTTCCACATAACGTAACAAGTGTTACCGGCATCGCAACTGCAAGCTTTAGCGGCATTCATAACAGACATCGGCATATTTCCAGGGCAAGCCCAAGCAGGCGATGCATTATCACCACTCTTGGTGCAGCCCATTTTAAGATTGGTAGCATCATCGGCAGCAATAGCAGTTGCTGAGCTGCCGGCTTTCATACCAACCAAGCCGGAAGAATAGCTAGAACCCCAGTCATTGGTGGCCAAAGTGATGCAAGCTTCTTTAGACAAACCATTAAAAATCAAAGTGAAAGATCCATTAGCACGAGTTCCGTCATTTGATGCCAAAATAGTTACAGCACCATTAAACGCGTTAGTTAAAGTTGCACTTGTACCCAATTCATCAGGAACCACACCCATAGAAACGGCAGAAGTGTTGTTTAAACCATCATAAGATTTTTGTTGAGCATACAAAGTTTTGATGTTGGCAACCAACATAGAAACATTGTCGGCAACTTGGTTAGTTTTAAATTTATTCATAGCTTTAGAATAACCGGCAATACCACCTACAGACAAAACACCGATAATGGCAAGTACGCCTAACATTTCGATCATAGAACGACCGGATTCATTTACTCTCATTGTTTTTCTCCTAATTAAAAAATAAAGTATAATTATATTTGGCTAAGGCCTCCTAAACCTCGCCGGAAACAAGTATAAAACTTATTTCTTTCTACTTTATTAATATCATAAAAATTATATTTTCTCAATAAGCTAGTGGTTATATTACTTTAGTGATATGGGATGCGAATGTTGTTTGATGATGACTATAGAGGGGAGTATGCTGAGCCTCTGAAACTCGGCTTACTTGTCATCAGCATAAGGATTGTCGGCCTTGCGCACGGTTATGCGAATGGGTATTCCGCCCAAATTAAAGGTGTCTCGCAAACTATTGGTCAGATAGCGTAAATACGAATCGGGCAGACCCTCGGGATTACTTGAAAATATAAAAAATGAAGGAGGTCTGGATTTGGCTTGGGTGATAAATTTTAACTTTATCCTTCTTTTATTTTTGCCTAAAGGAGCCGGATTCTGTTCTTGTACGTCGGCAAACCATTTGTTCAGCGGAGCTGTCGGAATACGAGTGTTCCAACGGTCATAAACTTTTAGAACCGCACTCATAAGTTTGTCTAATCCCTCTTTTTTGAGGGCGGAAATTGTTACGGTTGGCACACCCGCCACCTGTGTCAGCGAGGTCATTAATTTATAATTCAATTTTTCTAACGACTCTTTGCGGTTGGCAATATCCCATTTGTTGACGGCAATCACTAAGGCTCGCCCCTCGTCAATAACACGACGGGCTATGGTCAAATCTTGCTTTTCCAACACCGCATCGGCATCTAAAACCAATACCACCACTTGCGCCATATCTGCGGCGTATTTGGTGCTTTCCACCGACATCTTTTCTAGCGAATCTTTAACCCGTGATTGACGGCGTAACCCGGCCGTATCAACCAAATTAAATTTACGTCCTTTCCATTGCCATTGAGTCGTAATGGCATCTCGGGTCATTCCGGCTTCGGGGCCGGTTAACATTCTTTCGTCATTCAACAGGGCGTTGACAAGGGTGGATTTACCGACGTTCGGTCGACCGACAAAGGCCAGTTGTATCGGGCGTTTGTTGTTTTCTTCTACGGAAAAATCTTCAGGAATCTGCCCGAGCACGCTAACTTTATTCGATTCTGAAACTTTATTTTTTTCAATTTCGGCCAAAGCGTCATACAAATCTTCAAATCCCAGACCGTGTTCGGCCGAAAAAGGAATCGGCTCACCCAAACCAAGTTTATAGGCTTCATAAATGCTGTCTTCTTGCTTTTTACCTTCGCATTTGTTGGCCAAAAGAATAACCGGTTTGTGCGTTTGGCGCACCAAATCGGCAAAAAGTTCGTCATACGGCTGAAGGCCGGAGCGGGCATCAAACAAAAACAGACAGACATCGGCTTCTTTTATAGCCATCTGAGTTTGTTTCCACATTCTGCTTTCCATATTGTCGGTGGTGGAATATTCATAACCGGCGGTGTCAATCAGTTGTAACTCCATATCCCGCAATTTCGCCGGAGACATTTTACGGTCACGCGTTACTCCGGGTTTATCGTGCACAATGGCAAGTTTTTTACCGACCAACCGATTGAACAAAGTTGATTTACCTACGTTAGGACGTCCTATAATGGCAACAGAAAGCATTTTTTCTCCTTATTTATAAGCCAATAAATCAGCGTCAGCTGTCACAAAAAAGATATAACCTTTAGCCGCTATCGGCGCAGTGTTTAAGTCTTCGCCTAAATCCAAAGTGTTTAATAACTTTCCGGTCTGCGGCATAAATGTGTAAACCGTGCCATTGGATAAAGCCAAAACCAAACGGCCGTCAAGCATTAACGGGGTGAAAACCGTCACATCTGCCGGTTTTTTCCCCATATTTATCGGTGTTGCCCACAAAACATCGCCGTTTTCTTTGTTTACAGCCACTAAATCATTGGTGTTGGAAACCACATACAAGGTGTTGGCAATCAGCAACGGAGTGTTGACACCGCCGATTTCTTTTTCCCATTTGCGCATACCGCTACGCAAATCAAGCGCGGTTAAAATATTGGCGTTGCCAACAGCGTAGACCGTTTCTCCTTCAATAACCGGAGCGGCCTTGATTGTGTTTAAAAATGTAGAAGAATAGGCTTTGCGGTTTGAAATAAGTATGTCAGACCACAAAGGAGAACCTAAAACAGCGTTGAAAGCTTGAAGCTCTCCATTGGAAAAGCCGGTTATCACCATATCTAAATCATTGGAATAAGCGGCAGGAGCTCCGCCGACTAAGGTTGTGTTTTCTAATGAAATGTCATATTTCCATTGTTCTTCACCCGTTTTGGCGTTAAGAGCATAAAATTTGTTGTCAACGCTTTGGACGTAAACACTGTTGTTTGCCACCATCGGAGCTATTCTCAGTGGGGTTAGCAATGATTTATGCCAAAGAATGTTACCTTTTTGGGCATTTACGGCATATACTGTTCCATAGCCGGTTGTGGCAAAAATAACGCCGTTTGCCATTGCTATGCCGGCACCTTTAAGGGCTGTGTCATCAATATTGTCGTTTTCGGAGCGCAATTTCACATCCCATAGCGTTTCACCATTTTCAAGGTTGAACGCCGAAAGCAAACCTGAGGCATCCAATGTGTATATCCGATTGTTGTTGACAAGCGGTTTTGATATTAAAAATTCGCGTTTTGAACTTCCTTTGCCAAAGCCGACACTCCACTGTTTTTGGAATGAAGTGCCTACTTTGAAGTTTTGCTGCAAATGCTGTGGGTTGTAGCTTTCCTGTAACCACGACGAATTGGCGTAGGCCGGTGGAACAACAATGTGTGATTGGCCGGCGGAAACATCAGGTTTTATTGCGGCTACCGGATCTAAAACGGCCAGACGTTTTCCTTGCGGCAAAACTTTGTCGTTTGAGCAACCTCCCATAAACGCTATGGCAACAAAACAAGCAGTCCAAAAAGCAGAATTTTTAATTGACATTTATATCACCTGTATAAAATAAAAATTATTCAGCCGTATCTAAAGAAGACAACATTTCCTGTACTTTAGACTTGAAACTTTCAGGCAACTCTTTGATTTTGAGCAAGTTACTGTAAATTTCACGCGCGGTTTGTAAATCTCCTTCACGAATGGCGGCCATCGCCAACAAATCGTTGGCAATAGGTGTCCAAGAGTTATTTGCTTCCAAAACAGGTTTCAAGATGTCGGCCAATTCTTTTTGACTTAAAGTGTCTACCTTGTAGGTGGCGTATTTAACCAAGGCAATTTGCCGAACTTCGCCGTTGACTTGAGCATCATCGGCTAATTTGCTTAGCATAGCCAACCCTTCGTCGGCTTTATTTTGTTCTATCAAAACATTGGCAATTTGTAAGCGCGCAAAATCACCATAAATTCCGCGGTCGTTTTGATTTATTTTTTGTAAAGCGGCAATCATTGCTTCTGCATCATTTTGTTGACGAGCCGCGTCCATATACATTTCCGTATTTTGACGATTGCTTTGTAAACGCCAGTTTTTCAATTTTTCAAAAGAAACCGCACCGCTGACGGCAATTACTACAACGGCAATGATAAATAAGCCGTATTTGTTCCATAACTCTTTGAAACTATCGTTTTTTACTTCTTCATTTACTTCATTGATAAAAGCATCGGTAAAATCCGGATTTACATCGGTTTTCGGAGTCGAAACAACAGCGGCGGCGTCTTTGTTTGCCGTATTTTTAACCGTATTTTTTTTAGCGGTTGTTTTTTTGATTTTTTTTTCTGTATTTTTCATAATTTTACCCTCTATAAAACAAAAGTTAGCTTATGCATAGCAAAAAAAGCTGGATAAAGCAAATATTTTCTCAATCTTTGCGGACAATTTCTCGAATAATGAAACCGCGAACCCATTGTAAATCGGCTACGGGCATATTTTTGCCAAAGATAAAACTTTTATCGTGAGAAATTATGGAAAGATAATAGCGGTCAGTAGTCGGATTGTGCCCGACATCAACCGATTCAATTTGATTTTTAGGCAAAAATTCGGCGTCTACGCGTATAAATAACACGTTGTGTCCTAAAATAATGTCGCGATTGGTGACGATTAAAACATCTTTGCTGAACAAAATGAACAGCGAAAACAGCATAATGGTCAGGCAAACAATCAATAATCCGCTGAACCACCAACCTCCTAAAAATGGTATGATTGTTTGGTAATAAGCCAACATCAGACCCGAAACAACACTTAAAAGTAATAAACCGATAAAAGCCAAAATGCTGTAAGCGTCAAAAAACAGGCCTTCTTCTTTAACAATCACCTTATTATTTTTTATTTTACATTTTACGGAGTCCGGAGCATTTTCTAAAGTTTGGTAAAGAGCCTTTAACTGCCATTTCTTAGCCATTTCTTTTAAGGTGCGGTTTAGTTCTTTATGATTGCGGGAAACCAAGCCTTTGTCAGTCATAAACAGAGCCGGCATTTTGAGTTTTGCTGAATAATATTCCCAAATTTTGCGAATGTTGCGGCCGTTGGTGCTGATATAGAGCGGAACACGTTTGTTTTTGTCGGAATGGTACAGTTCAATAATATAGCGATTGCGGTTTATCAGCCCGAATTGGTAATATTCAACCCTTAATAAAACACCCAGATAATTGTACAAATCTTCAACTTCGATTTGTTTTTCGCCAAACAGCGGACGATGGACTATACGAATTTTATCTCCGTCAAAGAATATTTTTTTGTAGCGCATCATTCCCATAACGGAAAGAGAGATGATTAACACTCCGAAAATAAAAACAAAAATATCAAAAAAGTAACGCCAGAAACTGATGTTTTCAGACATATTATGTTCCGGAAGGTTGAAATCATAGCTGACTTCGGCCGGTTCCATAAAATAGAGTATGGCTTCAAATAGGCCGAGTCCGGCAAAAACCAGTCCAAATAAAATGCCCCAAACGGCCAATCGACAAGGTATTCTGTCTTTTTGTGAAGCCGGTAGTTTTTCTATATCAAACTTAAATTTGTAGCTATAATGATTGGGAGCTGAATACACCATTTTAATCTCCTGATTGGTACTTTTGCTTTAATTTAGCGCAATAAAAAAAATTTTTCATCAATTATTTTTAAATAATGTTTGTTTTTATAATATTTGAAGTTAGTATATAACATATTTTATTTAAAAATTGGTGTAATTTAATGTTAAGTAATAACATATTTTATTCGGGATATAATATTCTTTTTGGCGTTCTTTCGCTGTTTATCGGCTTTGGGGCTGTGTTTTTGGTGCGTTCGGCTAAAGAGTTTAAGGGCTTGTTTTTATTCCAACTGGGGGGGATAGGCGTTGTTTTGTTGACCTATTTGTCCGTTAATGAACATATTTTATATAAAATCGGGCTTAATTTCAATTTTGTGGCTTTTGCGGAAATGATGCTGGCCTTGCTGGTTTCGGTGATTTGGCTTAACGCGTCGTCGGAGCTTTATAATAATCGGCAGACAAAACGTGAAGTTTTGACTTTTTATGTTTCGCTATGTGCGGTTATCTGCGGATATTATTCTTTTTATGAATACAGTCAAAGCGATAGCGGTCTGGTTAATTCCGCCATAACTTTGCTGGGGCTCAGCTTCTTTTTGCTTGTGACTTTTTTACGCGGAATGCAAAACGTGTCGCTAAGCAGTGTTTTGCTGTTGGTTTCGGTTTTGATGTTGTGGGGAAAATTGTTGGTTTCGGCCTATTTTTTCAGATATAATTGGTTGAACTTAAATATTTTGAACTGGATTTGGATTTATGTTTTTGTTGCCGCGGTGATTTGTTTGAAAATAGAAAAACTTAATCAGAATTTGCAAAAAAGTTGGAATACTATAGACAAACTTAATTTGCAAATTGCCGCAATGATAGATTCGTCACCGTTTCCGATTGTTATATCTAAAATAACAGGTGATAAAATTATGCTGATAAACACTAAAGCTTCGGAGTTGTTCGGCATAGCCAAAAAGGAATGCGGATATTTTAAGTTGAAAGATTTTTTTGTCGATGATGATAATTATAATAAGTTGCTGAAAAAATTAGAAAAAGAACACGAAGTGCAAGATTTTGATTTGATGGTCTGCAATTTGATAAATACAACTCCTTTTTGGTTGGCAGTGTCGGTAAAGGCTATTGAATATAATAATGAAATGGCTCTATATATGGCTTTTCAAAACATTACTCAACGCAAAGAGCGAGAAAATTCGCTGAAGTTTCAGGCAGAAAGAGATCCGTTGACTTTGGCGTGGAATCGTCGCCATTTTGAAAAAGTAATACCGGAGAAAATTAAAGAAACTCTGAAAAAATCACAAAATTTCAGCCTGTTGATGCTTGATGCCGATAAGTTTAAGAATGTTAACGACCAATATGGGCATAAAATTGGTGACAGGGTGCTGATTGAATTGGTGGCTTGTTGTCAGAATGATTTGCGCGAAGATGATATTGTTTGTCGTTTCGGCGGTGAAGAATTTGTGGTTTATTTGGACAATACCAACAGTAAATCGGCGCAAATTGTGGCCGAACGTTTGCGGCAAAGTATTGCTAATCTGGAAGTTATGGGCGATAATGGCGAAAAAATTCATTTTACGGTTAGTATCGGTGTTGTTTCATCGGAAAATACAGCCAGTTTGGAAGTTTTACTGCGTCAGGTTGACGATGCAATGTATTTAGCTAAAAACAGCGGGCGTAATTGCGTGGCTTTATATGATGAACAAAAAGTAAAGCGGATAATGAAAAAGAAAGTTGAAAAGCAAAATCGTGATGTTCATCCGGTGTTTCAAAATGAAGAAAATGAAGAAATTTCATTGCTCAATAATTATGAAAATAAAATTTTGTGAGGACTAAAAATGGAGTGTGGATATCAACAAACTTGCGGCGGTTGCCCATATAGAAATTTAGGTAAAGATAATTATCAAAAGTTAAAAACAGAGCAATTCGAGCGGATAGTTTCGCAGATTAGGCAAAAAAATATAAAAATCGGGAAAGCTGTTTTTGTGGCAGATGGAACACGTCGCCGCGCCGAGTTGGCTTTTAAAATGCAAAAAGGGCAGTTAAAACTGGGTTTTAATGAGAGTAAAAGTTATAATTTGATAAATGTCGAAAATTGTTTGTTGCTTACGCCGAAAATTAATGCTTTTTTGCCCCATCTTCGCAAGTTTTTGGGAGATTTTTGCTCAATAAAAACAACGGAGAAACTTAAAAATAAAAAATTTCGCACCTATAATATAAGCGGCGGTGATGTTTGGATTACCAACGCCGCGAATGGTTTGGACATTTTGTTGGAATTGAGTGAAAACATTGGTTTGGAACATAGATTAAATTTAAGTGATTTTGCCAACAATCTGGCCGACATAGCCAGAATATCGGTGCAAATAAACAACGGACGCGTTGAAACGGTGGTCGAAAAGAGTCGTCCGTATCTTAATATCGGTGGATATCAGGTTTTTATCCCGGCCGGAACTTTTTTGCAAGCTTCCGATGAGAGCGAACAGGCTTTAGTTCGGTTGGTTTTGAAGTATTGCGCCGATTCTTGCGGAAAAATTGCCGATTTGTTTTGCGGAGTTGGAACTTTTTCTTATCCATTGGCCGCAAATTCCAAAAATAAGATAACGGCGGTTGATTCTTCGGAAGATTTGTTGGACGGGTTTCAAAAGTCGGTAAATCATAATATGATTCAAAATATCAGCATTATTCGGAAAAACTTGTTCAAATATCCGTTAGATGCCGATGAGTTGAAAGGTTTTGAGGTGATAGTGTTTGACCCGCCGCGAGCAGGTGCTGCCGCTCAGGTGAAACAGATTGCCGCTATGCCGCAACAAGAAAAACCGCATAAAATTATTGCCGTGTCGTGCAATCCGCACACATTTGTGAATGATGCCAATGTTTTGATTGACGGCGGCTACAAAATAAGTGAATTAACTTTAGTAGATCAATTTGTATATTCCACACACAGCGAACTTGTCGCTTTGTTTGAAAAATTATAGGAGAAAAATATGAATACAGAACAATATAAATTACAGCAAATGGCCAACGCCATTCGGTTTTTGAGTGCCGACGCCATAGAAAAAGCCAAATCCGGTCACCCGGGAATGCCTTTGGGAATGGCTGATGTGGCCGCCGTGTTGTTTGGAAAATATATAAAAGTGAATCCAAATTCTCCGCGTTGGTTTGACCGCGACCGCTTTGTTTTATCGGCCGGACACGGGTCTATGTTGTTATATTCGCTGTTTTATTTGCTTGGGTATAATGATATCAGCATTGAGGATATAAAAAATTTTCGCCAACTCGGTTCTAAAACTGCCGGACATCCGGAATATGGGCATTTGGCCGGTATTGATATGACAACGGGGCCATTGGGGCAGGGAATTTCGTCTGCAGTTGGTATGGCCTTGGCCGAACGTCGGATTAACGCCGAGTTTGGTGATGATTTGTGCAACCACTACACTTATGTTATTTGCGGTGACGGTTGCCTAATGGAAGGCATTTCGGAAGAGGCCATATCTTTGGCCGGATTGTGGAAACTTAACAAGCTGATTGTTTTTTGGGATAATAACAACATAACCATTGATGGGACTGTGGACAAGTCTAATGGCACTGACCAAATAGCGCGTTTCAAAGCGGTGGGCTGGAACACCATAAGCATCAACGGACGCGACTATGATGAGATTTCGGCGGCAATTGAAGCGGCGCAAAAATCAGATAAGCCGACTCTGATTGCTTGTAAAACCACCATTGGTTTCGGCGCGCCGCACAAACAAGGAACTTCAAAAGTTCACGGTTCGCCGCTAGGAGCGGAAGAGTTGGCCGAGATGCGCCAAAATTTGGGGTGGAACTACGAGGCGTTTGAAATTCCGGTAGAAACTATGGCGGCGTGGCGTGCTGCCGGCCAGCGTTCAGTGGCTAAGTGCTTGGAATGGCAGAAAAAGGCCGAGAAAAATTCGGAATTTAGGGATTACATAGAAAATAAACTACCGCAGAATTGGTCTAAAGATTTGGACGAGTTGAAACATAAGGCCGTTAAAGAGCAAATTTCCGTTGCCACTCGCAAGGCTTCGCAAATGTGTTTAGAAAACATTATCGGGAAAATTCCGCAAGTGATAGGCGGTTCGGCCGATTTGGCGGCTTCTAATCTGACTTTTGTCGGAAATATGAAAACCATAACGGCTGATGACTATAATGGCAATAATGTGATGTATGGCATTCGGGAACACGCAATGGGAGCAATTATGAATGGAATGGCTTTGCACGGCGGAGTGATTCCGTATGGCGGAACGTTTTTTGTGTTTTCCGACTATATGCGTCCGTCTATGCGTTTGGCGGCATTAATGGGACTGCGGGTGGTATATGTTTTGACTCACGATTCTATCGGAGTGGGGGAAGACGGGCCGACGCATCAGCCGATTGAGCATTTGGCTTCTTATCGTGCTATGCCTAATATTTATACTTTCCGTCCTTGCGATGTGGTGGAAACGGCCGAAGCTTGGAAAATTGCTTTGGAAAGTGAAAAAACTCCAAGCATTTTGGCTCTTTCGCGTCAAAGCGTGCCAACTTTGCGCACCGATACCGAAGAAAATTTGAGCAGTCGCGGGGCGTATGTTATTTCTGAGGCGCAAAGAGATCCGCAAGCCACAATTATTGCCACGGGAACTGAAGTTTCGTTGGCGGTTGAGGCTCAAAAACAGCTTAGAGCCGACGGGATAGAAGTCAATGTTGTTTCAATGCCGTGTTGCGAATTGTTTGACGCTCAGCCCGAAGATTATAAACAAAAAGTATTGGGACGCGCGCCGAGAATTGCCGTTGAAGCCGCCGCCGCTTTTGGTTGGGAGCGTTATACGGGTTCAAGCGACAGAGTTATTGGAATAAACAGTTTTGGCGCGTCGGGCAAAGGCGATGAAGTTTATAATTATTTTGGCATAACCGCCGAAAATGTGGTCAAAAAGGTTAAAGAATTGCTTTAATTTTTTGCTGTTTTTTTACAACAAGATATGCTCTCAAGTTTTTGTTTGGGAGCATATTTTGTCAGAACGAGGCAGATTAACCAAATATTTACGCCCCTTGTGTTAAATTGTTACAAAAATATGAATAATTGCCTGTATTACAAAAATATTCTGGAGATGCACGGTATTTTATGATATGTTGATAATGAAAGGATTTGTCTGGACTAAGGTAAGGCTATGTATATTTGGATTTTACTTGCAACATTTATGATTGCGTTGAGCTTTTTGAACTTGTCGCCGCGACAAGATAAGCAATCTGTTTTCAGCGAAATCAAGGCGGCGTCGCACATCAACCGGTTTCGCGCCGAACACGTTGCTGCCACTCGAACAATGGAGTGCGAGCTTTTATATAACGGAAGCCGTTATAGTTCTGAATATTTAATCAGCCCTGATTTGAATGTCGGATACACGTCGGTTAGCAACAATTTGCCGTTGGGATATGATACGACTGTGAATATCGGCGAAGTGTTTCATTATGCATATTGTTTCAAAAAACCGATAAGCGATGAGGCTGAGTTGTCTACAAACTGCGGTAGTTCAGAAGATCGCTATGTAATATCTTTTGTGCAACTTCCGGCGCGGTGGATATCAAAAGAGGAAACAACAATTAAGATTGGTAATGTAGAAGATTCGGTGATTACTCCGCTTCCGGCCTATACCAACTTTTTGGCTAAAGAGCTTACGGGAGTGAAAAACACCGGTTGGCTTTGGTGCGGCAGTGATAGTAAATGTCATTTAGCAGGGCGAGCGACTCTGCAAACCATAAATTATGTTGAAACTTCCGGAAACGACAAATCAAATGTGATGAAATATGTGAAATTCACGTTTCCTAAGGCAATTTTAGATAATACAAATTTTAAGAACAAATGTAATTCCGGTTTGCCGTGTTTGTTTGCTTTTGACAAGTTGCATAACAGCGATAAGAATATGCATTGCAAAAACTTAATGAGAGCAAACAGCGGAATCTGAGGATTGTAATTTGAGGAGAAAATCAATGAAACGCCGTAATTTAACCAATAGAATAATGCAGCAAGGTGGATTGATGATTGAAGCCTTGGCAATGTTGGGGCTGATTGCCGTAGTGACACCGACAATGTATAAAAAGTCGGCCGAACGCACAATGGAGGTTGAGGATATCAACACCGCCACCACCGTGCGGACAATTATGGGGGCGGCGGAGTCATACGTTGCGGCAAACTATGCGACTATTACCTCGGATATGATTAAAAATAATCAGCAAGTGCGGGAAATTCCGATGCCGAATCTTGATAATTATCTGCCGTATAAATTTGATACGGATAAAGCTCTTTATAATTATAACAAGCCGAAAGTGGCTTTGGTGCGGCAAGACAATAATTTGACGGTGTTTGTGTTGTTTCCGGCCAAAAACGACGCGGATTCGGGTATTGGTCAAGAGCGCACGGCGCGAATTGCGGCTTTGGTGGGGTCTAACGGCGGTTATGTGAACGCCAATAAATCGGCGCGCGGCGTGGGCGGTATTTGGAGTTTGAACACTGCAGACTTTTCTAACACTTTCAAAGATCAAAATCCTAATATATATTCGTTGGTTACGGCGTCGGCGGATACAATCAGTGCTTCGGCCGGTAATGAAATTGATAATGATAAATATCTGCAACGTGGAAAAGATGACAATGACGGTGATGAAAACTTGTGGAAAAACACAATGCGCACCGATTTGTATATGGGACGGGAATATAGCGATGACGATGAGGCCGATATGTATAAAAATGCTGCAGGGCCGTTCAGCATCCGCAACATCAATAGTTTGATTGTCGGTTCAGAAAGAGCGGCGTTGGGGGCGGCTGATGCCGATGGCAACCAGGCTGAAACCGGTAATTATGGTCTATACATTTCTCCCGCGGCCACAAACAGAAACGCGTTTATTGCCGAAAATTTGGAAGCGGCGGCTTCAAAATTCAGGGTTTCACAGGATTTTCTGGGTTTTGGTCCTACTGTTCCGGGAACAGATAACATAGATGATTATAATTTTACGATTAACAGCAACGGCAACACAACAACGAAGGGAACGTTAACCGTTGACAGTGATGTTTATTTGGCCGCCGCTACAGGATTGTGGAATGATGTTAAAATTGGTTCCATAGATATTCATCCTGCAGCGCAAAATCGTGATGATTATGCCATTAAAATTAAGAAGTCAACTAATGATGTAACGGCTTCAACCTATGCTCCGTGGGGACGGGTGACTATCCTAGACGATAAAATTATGCAAGTAAACAATTTTGGTAACAATGATGTGTCGGCTCCAACCGAGGACAGAATCGTTTTGATGGATGATGGTTTGAAAAAGGTTTCCGGAGATGAAAATGGCGGCGGAGAGGACGTGCCGACAATTTCTTATAATAACGCCGCAGCTCCGGTATTTCCGGTACGGATAGGGTCAAACACCAAAGTTGAAGGTTTGCTGACGGCGGCGCAGTTTGATACGCAGAAATTGCGTGCGGCAACGTTGTCGGTGGGCTCGGAACACATTGATGATGCCAACAAATGGTTAAATGTGGATAAAGACGGCGTAACCATTAAAGATCCGGCTTATACCGTGGATGAAGAAACCAGTGGTGATGCCGGAGAGAGCGGAACCAGACTGCGAATTGCGAATGATATTATCGCAATGCATGTAGGTGAGGCAACTAATTTGCGGGAACCATCAGGACTTAATATATCTAGTAACTCAGAACAAGTTGTTTTGCGCAAAGGAGTTAGGACATCCGTATATGGTACTGAGCTTGATTTGCGCGGTGAAAAAGGGGCGACTATGACAGGTAGGAGGGTGTTGTTACAAGCGTTGTCCGAGAAAAACGGAGATGGTTATAAAGATCTTGACGATATAAACGACACTTATAGTACCGTAAAAGAAAACACGGTTATGCTTCGCAACAACAATATGCAGATGAGAATGAATGATAATGAATTGCGCATCAGCGGTCGAACTTCAGCCACTGATGGTGACGAAGTTCTTTCGGCAAATAAAAAATACAGAACCGTGTTTTCAGGCGGCAACTTGGATTTGGATAATACCAACTTTAATGTTCAGGCTTTGCGTCCGACTGATGAAAACGGAGCTAAAACAGATACAAAAGTAAAGCAGTCAATATTGAGTATTTATGGTAATGATGACTATGAAAAACAAGGAGAGTATAAAGATGCCTCCGGTGCGAATAAGGATATATTCTATGATGTAAATACTAAAAGTGGAAAGTATGATTTGGCTATGCATGGCGATATTTTGATTACTGATGGTTTGGGGGGACAAAATGCCACCAAAGGTTCACTAGGTGGTACAACATACGTTTCTGCCAGTTCAACGGGATTTAATTCCGATGCCGGTATCAATATTGTGACAAAAAATGTAAAAAATAGTCAATCTGGGATGGAATATTACAAATATAAAAAAAGGAATATTATTTTGATTGACCAAGGCGCGGTAAAAACTGTTCAAGACAATACCTCCAATTCAAATTCCGGTTCTGCGCAAAGTGTTCCTAACTATCATGATAAAGCCACAAACGGGACTATTTATATTCGCAAAGGTTATTTGGAGGTAACACCGAATATTGTTAATATGAAGGAGAAAGATCCTCTGAACGGCAATGGTGTGATTGTGGCTTCTCGTTTGGTGGCTAACAATTCGCCGCTTACTTCTACTCCGGGTTATAAGGTGCCGCAATTGATTAATAGCGATGCATTAGCAACATATAATAATGTTAATAGTAGCGACAATCTTCATCGTTATGATAGGTATATGGTAAATCCGGCTTATACATCGGTGATGCACGATATAAAATTGGTAACCCGCGGTGGCGCGCGTTTGAGCGACATTTTGCCGGACTTTATAACTAAAGGCATTTATGTGGTGACAAACAGCTGTGGTGAAGCCTCTATTCCTTTTCCACCAACCAGTAAAGAGCAAATTGATGGGTGTACAAATTTGGGGAAGGATGAATCATATAGTCTTGGTTCTGAAAACGCTTGGGGCTCGCCGGTGTTGGGTTTTGTTCCGGCTCCGCAATGTCCTCCGGGGTATGGACGTGTGATTACACTGACTCCGGCCTCTTTCCAGATGGCGCAGGGCGGTACCTTGGGAATGAGTAATGGTGCTCGTGGACAATATTATGTTGTTCCGGCCGGACTATATGCCTCTGCTGACAACTATCTGAACAAGGATAGCAATGGTAATATTACGGAAACAAGGTTTAAGAAGGCGAGTGTTGACAAAAATAATAGTAAGGAAGCAGCATACATTTCAATCCCACCATCAACCGGTCGTCCTCCGATAACGGCAACGTCAGGTAAGTTAACAGTAAATGGAATGAGTAATATTGCTACTAAGGACTATGTTTTGACGTCAAATAATGCGGATGCTAAAGGCCCGATGTATATTCAGCAAAGTACCTGGTTGAAGTCGTATGCTCTTAAAATGGTAAATAGTAATAATTATGTTCAAGGATGGGCGGCGATAATGGGATTTGTGTATCCTGAAAGCATGTATAGTGGCTTTGCAACCGCCGTTGGTAGCAATCCCTTGAAACTTTCTAAAGATAAAGGATCGGCTTATTGGAACCTGTTTCCGGTGCTGAGAAGCTCAATGGAAGGATATGCCACGGTTTATTGCTATTTTGACCGGACGAATCTTATGGCTAATGATTTTGTTGATGGTGCTAGTAAATATATAAACACTAATGTCAATTATTCCAGTCCGGCTGATGGGTATGGAAAAACGGGTTCGAATTTAAACAGGTTAAACGACCCGACATTACAATATAACGAAGTGTGGTAAGGACAAACAAAAAACACCGGCGGTCATTGAGTTGACGGCCGGTGTTTGGTTTTGCAGTTTTTTACAAAGCTTTTTCTAAAGCGGCGATAATCGGTTTGTCGGCCGGTGCGAAATCGTATTGCGGCAGCTCGTCCGGAGCCACCCACTTGTATTGCTCGTGTTCCAAAACGGCCGGAACATTCGGATTTGAACAAGTCGCCCAATAGCAATGCAAGATGACTTCTCCAAAGTCATAATCATAGGCAGAATCCATAAAATGTTCTCCGACCTCAATTTTCAGGCGCATTTCTTCCATCATCTCGCGAGCCAGACATTGTTCATAGGTTTCACCTTGCTCCAGTTTTCCCCCCGGAAATTCCCACTTATATTCCAGAGTTTTGCCGTGTTTACGCTGTCCGATGAGAATTTTCCCATTACACAGAATCAGCCCCGCCGCCACATTAATGATTTTCATTTGTTTCTATCCTTTCTGTTTATGCCTCATTACTAAGTCATTTTCCAAGTGTTGTCAAGTAAGCTAAACCCGATATAAACTCGGCAATATTTTACTTGATTATCCAAAATGTGATGTGTATAAAATTAATTGGTGAAAATATACGGGGAAAACCGATGAAAGAAAAATCATTTGCCAGAGTTTTATTGTTTTGTTTGTTCGTCAATGTATTGTATCTCTGCGTTTCTATAGTTATCAGCCGTCGCGCCGTCGGAGACGATTTGGAACATATTCACGCCGCTTGGTTGGTTGGGCAGGGGCTTGTGCCTTATTTGGACTTTTTTGAACATCATCACCCGCTTATGTGGTTTTTGTTTGCGCCTTTGGCCACCGCAATGAGCGGTAATATGCTGATTTTTTGGGTTATCCGCATTATTTGTTTTTTAACCTCGCTGGCCACAATTTATGTGATTTATCGGCTGATTAAAGATTTTTGGGGTGACAAAATCACCGCCCTTGTTGCTATAAACGTCTTTTTGTATAGCAATATTGTTATGGATTCAATGGTGCAGTTTAAGCCCGATACATTTATGCATTTTTTCTTTTTCCTCGGACTGTATTTATTGTTTAGGTTTTGGCGCGAGAATAAACAAAAATATCTTAATCTTGCCGCGCTGAGTTGGGCCGTTTCTTTTTTGTTTTTGCAAAATCTGATATTTTTGCTGTTTCCTACGGCGGTTTTTTGCGCCTGTTTGCTTGCGGCTAAAAAAATGTCGTGGAAAAGCGCGCTAAAGGCTTTGCCTTGGGCGGTGGTGCCGTTGTTAATGTTTTTGGCCTATCTTCTGTATACCGGAAGCCTGCAACGCTATGTTGAAACTAACTGGCTGTTGAACTCTCGAATTGCAGGGAATATTTGGACCGCCCGTATTAAGGATTTTAGCTGCTATTACGGCCTGTTTTCTTTGGGAATCGGCGCGGCCGTGTTTTTGCTTTGCTCCAAGCCAAACAAATATTTGGCGGTTTTGCTGCTGATGTGGCTCAGCGAAATGATACTTAGAACAACTTATATGTCTATGTGGATGTATTACTATAAAATTGTGGTGATTTATAACGCAATTTTAATTAGTGTGGTGGTGGGGCGTTTTTATGCTCGAAAAAATTGGGTGGCGTGGGTCGCCGCGCCGCTTATGATTGGCTTGCTTGGCAAATTTTGGTTGTTTGAAGGTATGAAAACCAATGAAATTGACACACTTTCGGTTATGCAGGTGACAACAACCATTGCTCAAAATTCTACGCCCGATGACGTGGTGATTGGGCTGCCGGGGATACCGTTTGGCGTGTTCAATAAAAATCCGCACTATTATTGGTTTTCGTGGGGCTTTATCGGCCGTTTTGACGAAAGATATTTTCATTATGCCGAGCCATTTGATATCAACAAAGTGATTGCCGAAACTAAACCGAAATTCGTTTATTATGAAGAACATAAAAAAAGATATCCGGAAGTTCGTAAAAAATATGCCATAGATTTCCGCAAACTGCAGGAAACTTATCGGCCGGCCGTGTATGATACTTTGTTCACACTCAAAGATAACTAGTTTTTTTATAACTTTGGTATGTATAAACTTTGGATTAAGACAAAGTTAATCTTTATTTTGCTATTTTAAAGTGATGAAACTGCCTTGAATAACGATTATCTTAATCGCTAACCGGAAAAGGATGGAAAATGGTAAATAAAAAAAATATGGGAATTGTAACTTCGGTTAACGGCAGCGTGATTGAAGCCGAATTTTCTAAACAACTGCCGGCAATTTATAATGAATTGAAAATCGGCGGACTTTCGGCCGAAGTGCAGGGATATATTGATGAAAAAACCGTGCGTGCTTTGGCTATGGGCTCAACCAAAGGTTTGTCACGATTGGCGGAAGTTGAAGATACCGGACATCAAATAGAAGTTCCGGTTGGTGACAAAATTTTGGGCCGTATGTTTAATATGTTCGGTCAGCCCATAGATAATGCCGGAGAACTGAAAAACGATGAGCGGCAGCCGATTCACGCCGAGGCTATTCCTTTGGAAAACCGGCAAACCGGTTCGCAGATTTTTATTTCAGGTATTAAAGCCATTGATTTGTTGGCTCCAATGGAACGCGGCGGCAAAACCGGTTTGTTCGGCGGTGCCGGTGTGGGTAAAACCGTTTTGATTACCGAACTTATCAATAATATGGTGGGACGCTATGAGGGCGCGAGCATTTTTTGCGGCGTGGGCGAGCGTTCGCGCGAGGGGGAACAGCTCTATCGCGAAATGAAAGACGCCGGCGTGTTGCCTAAAACCGTGATGGTGTTCGGGCAAATGAACGAGGCTCCGGGAGTGAGATTCCGTGTGCCGCTGACCGCTTTGACTATGGCGGAATATTTTCGTGATCGCGAAAAGAAAGATGTTTTGCTGCTGATTGACAATATTTTCCGCTTTGTGCAAGCCGGTTCGGAAGTTTCGGTTTTGCTCGGACAAATTCCGTCACGCGTGGGATATCAGCCGTCTTTGGGAACAGATATCGCTGCTTTGGAAGAACGAATTTCCTCGACCAAAGACGCCGCAATCACTTCTATTCAGGCGGTTTATGTGCCGGCGGACGATTTTACCGACCCTTCGGCGGTGCACACATTCGCGCATTTATCCTCAAGTATTGTGCTGTCACGCAGTCGCGCGGCGCAAGGTCTGTATCCGGCCGTCGACCCGTTGGCCTCTTCCTCAAATATGCTCACCCCGCTGATTGTGGGCGAACGGCACTATAAAACGGCGGTGGCGGTGCGTAAATGTTTGGCCGAATATGAAGAGTTAAAAGATATTATTGCCATGCTCGGGTTTGATGAACTTCCGGAACACGATCAGCAAACAGTTTTAACCGCGCGTAAATTGGAACGTTTTTTGACTCAGCCGTTTTACACAACTTATCAATTTACCGGAATGGAGGGGCGTTCGGTGGATTTGGAAAAAACAATCGAAGGTTGCGAACGCATTTTGTCCGGCGAATTTAATTATCTTTCGGAAAACGATTTCTTTATGGTGGGGGATATTGACGAGGTTCTGGCTAAAACAAAAGATAAAAAAGCCGCTTTTGAAAAAGCACAAAGCGAGGAGAATGACTGATGCAGTTGACGGTTTGTTCGCCTCTGGGCACGGTTTTGCAGATAAAAGTGTTGAAAGTTACGTTTGAAACATTGAACGGATTTTATACACTTATGCCTAAACACGTGGATTTTGTAGCGGCAATGAATCCGAATATTGTGCGTTATACCGATGAAAATAATGCAGAAAGTTATGTGGCTTGTCATCGGGGAATTGTGGTTAAAAAAGGGCAAAATGTGACAATGAGCGTGCAAAATGCAATGCTCAGCCAATCTTTGGAAAATTTAACCGGCGTTATTCAAAACGATTTCAAAGAAAATGAAGAACGGCGGAAAGAACTTAATTTGGCTATGGCTCGCTTGGAACTCGGTTTGGTGCGCGGTTTTAGTAAACTCAAAGGAGCGGAAAATGTCTGATGATTTTGATGATACGGCCGAAAAAGAAATTCGTAACGCGCTTGTCCGTAAGGCGCAACAGCTGAAAATGTGTCGGCGGCAGCGGTGGAGCGCGGATTTTGGTATGATTGCCTCGTTGGGTGGTGTGATTATTGTACCGATTTTGTTGGGCGTGTTTGGCGGCGGTTGGCTTGATGAACATTTTCCGCTGGATTTTTCGTGGCGTTTGAGTTTGTTGTTTTTGGGTGTGTTTTGGGGTTTTGTTAATGGTTATTATTGGCTTAAATTTGAAAACGCTAAAATAGAACACAGTGAACAGCGGGCAAAGCAAGAACTGCAAAAGGATGAAAAAAATGAACTCTGAATCTTATTTGGCGCAAATGTGGCAACAGGCTGAAACGTGGCAAATTGCGGCGGCGGTGCTCGGCGGTTTGTTGGTGGGCATTATCTATTTTCAGAGTTTGCGTTGGAGCTTGAACCATTTGAGCGAAACCAAGCATAAAATACGTTTTTTCGCCGGTGTGGCTGTGTTCAGAATTTTGCTGTTCTTTGGGGTGATGATCTTGATTGCGCAAAGAAATCCGGTTGTTGTTTTGTTATATGTTTTGGCTTTTTTTATAACAAAAATGCTGATTGTAATTCGTGAAAAAGGGCAAATTGTCAAATTTGAAACGGAGAAAAAACAATGAAATGGTTGGATTTTGATTTTTCTCGTTGGTGGGATATTCCTTTGGCCGGTCGGCAAATCGGGCTTGATAGCTATGACAAAATAATTTTGTTTAAAATCGGCGATATCGGGATAAATGTCACCATATTTAACAGTTGGCTGGTGATTGCGTTGATAGTGCTGTGCTGTCGTTTGGCTACCAAAAATTTGTCATTTGAGCGCAAGGCGTCGCGTTTGCAGGTGGCGTTGGAAGCGTTGGTGCTGTGGCTGCAAAAAGAAGCAAATGAAATCAGCGGTTCCAAAAATAATCAATATTTGGGTTTGGCTATGGGGCTGTTTTGCTTTATTCTGGTCTGCAATTTGTTGACGGTTATTCCGTGGTTTCGCGCGCCGACAGCCTCAATAAGCACCACAATGGCGTTGGCGGCCGTTGTGTTTTTAGCCATACCATATTTTTCGGTTAAAAACGCCGGCTTAAAGGGGTATTTGAAAAAATTTATAGAGCCTATGCCTTTAATGTTGCCGATGAATATTTTCAGCGAGTTTTTCTCAAGCTTTGCAATGGGACTTCGGTTGTTTGGCAATATGCTGAGCGGGGTGATGTTTGTTAGCATTTTAAGCGCGTTTATTCCGCTGATTGCGCCGCTCAGTATGCAAGGTTTGGGGCTTTTAACGGGAACAATTCAGGCGTATATTTTTGCGTTGTTGGCGGTGGTGTATTCTTCTAGCGTGCAAGGTGAAATTGTGCCAAAAACAAGTTTAACAAATTTAGAAAAAGGAGAAAAATAATGGATGCAATTACTTTAATCGGAGCGTTTTCGGTTTTGGGTGCTTGTATATGTATGGGTATCGGCAGTATCGGTTCGGCGTTGGGCGAAGGACGCGTTGCCGCTTCTGCTTTGGAAGCAATGGCGCAGCAGCCAGATGAGTCAAGCCGTATCCGTAGTACAATGTTTGTGGCAATTGCGATGGTGGAAACCACGGCTTTGTACGCTTTGTTGATTGCGTTTTTGGTTTTATATGCCAATCCGTTTTGGAATTACGCCATAGCGCAAGTTCAATAGTTTCAAATGGAATAAGCTTATGAGTATTGATTTTTTTACATTTTTTGCCCAGATTTTTAATCTGCTGTTGTTGCTGTATTTGTTGCGGCGGTTTTTATATCTTCCGGTGCTGAAAGCGGTTGACGAACGGCAAAAGTTTATTGAACGTGAGTTGAAAAAAGCGGCTTTGTCACATAAAGCGGCTTTGCAAATGGAAGCGGAATGTAAGCAAAAAATGGCGGAAATAGATACGCAAAAGCAAGAAATTTTGGCGCAAACTCGAAAAGAAGCTTTGGCCTTGGCCGAAAAATTGACTAACGAGGCGAAAGTTCAGTTGGAGGCGGATAAACTTTTGTGGAAACAGCGGTTGGAAGCGGATAAAAAAACATTTAATTTGGCAATGCAAAATCTGATTGTGGAACATTTTAATCAATTGGCCGATAACGCTTTGCGCCAAATGGCCGATGTTTCGCTAAACGATTTGATGTTGGCGAAACTTAAAGAAAAAATCAAAGATTTGCCGGTACGAAAAAAACAAGAATTTGCCGCCGCTTATCAAAATAAAAAGCAGCTGATTATCCGTTCCGCTCAAAAGATTTTACCAGAACAGAAACAGATAATTAAAGAATTTTTGCAAGGTCAATTTGAATTGGCGGAAGAAACAAAGTTTAAATTTGAAATTGATAAAAAGTTGGTTTGCGGAGTGGCTTTGCAGGCCGACGAACAACTGATTGAATGGAATTTGGCGGCGTATTTGGTCGAGTTTCAAAAAAATATGGAAAATGATGTGCAACAATTGGTGAATAAAGGATAAGTTATGATAAAAACAGAGCAAACATTCGCCGCTATTGAGCAGGGAATAAAACAGACAAAGGCTCAGCTGAAAAAAGAAGAAGTTAGCGTTATTCATTCAATTTCGGCCGGAACAGCCATTATCAAAGGTTTGGAAAAGGCTCAAATGGAAGAGTTGCTTGAATTTCCAAACGGCGTGTGGGGAATGGTGCAGACCTTAAACAAAGATTCTGTCGGCGTGGTGTTTTTGGACAATCCCGATAGTTTGAAAGCCGGTGACAGAGTGCGCCGTAGCGGACGTGTTTTAGACGTGCCCGTGGGCGAAGGCTTATTGGGAAGAGTGATTAACCCGTTGGGCAAAGCGTTAGACGGCAAAGGACCGGTTGCTTTTAGTGAACGCCGCGCGCTAGAAATGGAAGCGTATCCGATTATGGACAGAGCTCCGGTGGAAACGCCGTTGCAGACCGGAATTAAAGCTATTGACGCTTTTACACCAATTGGACGCGGACAGCGCGAACTTATTTTAGGCGACAGGCAAACCGGAAAAACTTCTATTGCCGTGGATACGATTATCAATCAGAAAAAGACCGGCGTTATTTGCATTTATTGCGCCATCGGGCAACGTAATTCCGCGGTGGCCTCGGTGATTGCCGATTTGGAAAAATATAATGTGATGGCGCAGACCATAGTCGTTTCCGCCGCGGCCAATGATACCGCCGGTATGCAATATGCCGCACCGTATGCCGCCACCTCTATCGGCGAATATTTTATGGCGCAAGGCAAAGATGTGTTGGTGGTTTATGATGATTTAACCAACCACGCCAGAGCCTATCGTGAAATGTCGCTGTTATTGCGTCGTCCGCCTGGACGAGAGGCTTTTCCGGGGGATATTTTCTATATTCATTCCCGTTTGTTGGAGCGTTCAACCCATTTACGAGAAGAACTTGGCGGCGGTTCGCTGACCTCGCTTCCGATTGTTTCTACCGAAGCCGGAAATATATCCGCCTATATTCCGACCAACATTATTTCTATAACCGACGGGCAAATTTATCTTTCGGCCTCACTCTATCAAAAAGGAATTATGCCGGCAATTGACACCGGAAGGTCGGTTTCGCGCGTGGGTGGAGATGCGCAGTTGCCGGCGTATAAAACATTGGTCGGACCGCTTAAATTGTTCTATTCGCAGTTTGAAGAACTGGAGTCGTTTACTAAATTCGGCACTCAATTGGACAAGGAAACTAAAAAGCGTATTAACCGCGGGCGAGCCATTCGCGCTGTGTTGGAACAAAGCCGCTTTGAGCCGCTGACGGCGCCGGAGCAAATTGCCGTGTTTATGGCCACTAACGCCGGTTTGTTTGACGCGCTGTCGGTTGAAGATAATAAAAAAGCGCAAAAAATTGTGCGCGAGGTTTTGTTGTCGCAATTCAGCCGCGAGGTGGAAGATATTTTAAATCGGCAAAAATTGACCGATAAAACACAAGAAGAAATGATGACGGCGTTTAAATCTGCCTTAAACAATGAAGGATTAAATTTAGATGTCGATTGAAGCGTTGAAAAAGCGAATTAAGGTTACGGAAGATTTGCGGGAAATTGTCGGAACAATGAAATCATTGTCCTCGGTAAGCATTTTGCAATATGAGCAAGCTAATTCCGCCTTGGAAAAATATCGTCGCAATCTTAAAGACGCTTTCCACGCATTGCTTAAAAAAGGCAACTTGCCAAAGGTTTATGCCAAACCGGATACAAACAGACAATTGATTATATTAATCGGCACCGATAATGGGATGGTCGGCAAGTTTAATAAAGAAATTTTGGATAAAGCCAAGGCAGATTTAAAAAAACAGGGCGTTCCGCTTAAAAGCGCGTTGTTTTTGACTATTGGCAAAAGAATTAGCGGATTGGTCGGACAAAATAATTTGAATGTTTATGCCAAGTACGCCATTGCTAATTCGGTGAAAATGGTTAATACCATTGCCGAAACCGTGATTATGAAAATTGACGAGGCAACGCGTAAAGAACATATTAACAGTGTGAGCGTGTGGTATCATAAGCGTAACAAAAATGAGCCGGTGAGCGTGCAAAAACAACAGATTATTCCGTTTGATTTTGCCGCGTATCAAAAGCTGAAAGACAAGCCGTGGGGCACCAATAATATTCCGATGATTCCGATTGAGCGCGAAAAAATGTTTGCCGCCTTGCTGAACGAATATTTGACCATCGCCTTGGCCAGTCAGCTTAACTATTCGCTGGCGGCGGAGCATTATACGCGGATGACCAATATGCAAAACGCCGAAAAAAATATTGATGAGAGTTTGGAACAGATGAATTTGGAATATCAGCAAGAGCGGCAAGAAAATATTACCGATGAGCTGATAGATGTTATTTCCGGCGCGGAAGCGGTGAAATAAAAAATATCAAAGGGCGGAGAATTTAAGTTAAAAACACTTGAAAACTCCGCCTCATCACACTATACTATTTTAATATAAGAATGATGATTTTTAGCACTAATATTGTAATGCTAAGAACTTTGATTTTTAAGTCCATCTTATTCCTTTCAGCGGAGTTTCCGCAGTGAAAGAAAGGATAAACCTAACTTCATTTTTATTGACAATTATATAAAAATGAAGTATCTTTAACTTAAGAGATGAGTTAAAGATAAGGTTTAACCCTTCTTTATGTTAAAGAAAAGCCAAGTAGTTGCCGCTACAAGGCTTTTTATTTATATCTAAGCTAAACTAAAAAGTCAAATTAAAATCATTTACAATTTTTTGATGCTATTAAAGAAATAAAAAAACGAATTACGGAAGCGGTGAAATAAAAAATATCAAAGGGCGGAGAATTTAAGCTAAAAACACTTGAAAATCTTTACCTTGCCATATAGTTGCTTAAACAAATAGTAAAAAGCCGGAAATACAAAACAGGGGCGTGGTTACGCCCCAAAAACTAAAAGAATAGCGAGAGCTTAATTGCCAATAACACCATTTTTGAAGTTAATTTGTATATATCTATATTCACCACGGCAAATAGAGGCAACTGCGGAAATAAGCCGTGAATCGTTGAAGTCTATTGAGCCTTTTTTAGATGATTCATCATATTCATCGCCATCATCACCTATGTAATTATTTTTTATTTTAAGATTATAATTTCCATTAGCAGCATCCGTACACTTAATATCAGATTCTATTGCCTTATGCATACATTCATCCCTTTCATCATCACTCATATCAAAGCATTTATCCGCTTCCTCATTCAATTTATCCATACATTTATCCATAGCGTCTTCGTACTCTGGACCTTTAGATAAAAGATATACAGTATCAACACTCTCTTTTAAGGGAATGGCGATATTATTAATAGCAGCCAAGCACATTTCCGGTACTTCAGGCTGAAAAAATATACGATTAGTATCCATCCAAATATTTCCCCCCAATCCTGAATCTTCGCAATTTTTCCAACTTTCCGGACAAAGGCCAAGTGATTTCTTTTCTTCAGAACTAAGACGACCAATATTAAACGATTTGTCCTTGAGGGTATATTCGTGGGCATCGGCAATCAGTTGGTTTGTTTCAGCAATGATTTTATTAACCTTAAACTGAGTCATCGCTTTGGAATAACCGGCAATGCCACCGACGGAGAGGACTGCAATTATGGCCAATACGCCGAGCATTTCAATCATACTTCTACCGTACTGCACGCCATCTGCTAGGAATTTTCGCGCTCGTGTACTTTTTTTGTACACGTCGCTTAAAAATCCCGTCGC
>CAKQLF010000012.1 GCA_934254585.1 uncultured Alphaproteobacteria bacterium
ATGCGTAAGATTTTAATCACTCTTAATGCTAAAGCTAAATCTCTCTGTGTATAACTTTTTCATCTGAGTTGATGACATTAAAGAAGAGCCTTCGAATGACACGAGAGAAGTGTCCGTTAATGACCATAGAACAATGTGAGCGGGCACTTTCCCCGTCACTCAAATTCTTCAAAAAATCAATAAAAACGCCTGTAAGGGCTTTAAAACGGTCTACAATCGGATGTTTAGGATTTGCAGAGAGAGAGAGAGACCTTTTGATTGCTTATTTTTCATCTTTCTTTCCTCATAAAATATGTAAATTTATTTAACATTATAATTCTACCAAACACTTCTTAATAAATCAATAAAATTAGCTTTAATAATTCATACATCTCTCGTTTGAAGGTAGAGTTGTAGCATAGTTTTTGAATTTTGAAATTAAAAAAAAGCTCTCCGCTATAAGTTACGGAGAGCTGAAATTTTAGAAAAAAAGTCAGGAAAAATTATTTTTTTCAACATCTTCAAAATAACGTACTGTTTCTTGCGAAAGCTGTTCAGTGGCGTCTTTATCGCAAGCAATAATTCCATATTGATGATGCTGCAAGGCTGTAATCGGCCAAACGTGAGATATATTGCCTTCTACAGCGTGTTGCACAGCCAAAGCTTTCCGCGCTCCTGAAGCCAAAATCAACACTTCTTCCGCTTCCATCATTGTTTCAATTCCAATCGTCAGGGCAGTTGTCGGAACTTTTTGAATATCATTATCAAAAAAACGCGAGTTGGCTCGTAGAGTGCTTGGAGTTAAGAGCATTGCTCGAGTCCGGGAATTAAGTGAAGAATATGGTTCGTTTAAGGCAATATGCCCATCTTCGCCAACTCCGCCGATAAACAAATCAACACCGCCGCAATCTTTTAGAGCTTTTTCATAAGAAGCACATTCTTTGGAAAAGTTTGTGGTTAATCCGTTTAGAAAATGTACGTGTTCTTTTTTTACATTAACATATTTCAAAAAGTTATCCCACAAAGCATATTGAAAACCGCGTTCGTCGCCGGCACCAACTCCCACATATTCACAAGTGCCGAAGAAAATCACATTTTCAAACGAGATTTTACCTTCTTTATAATATTTTGCCAACACTTTGAACATTCCTAACGGCGTCGAACCGGAAGGCAGGCCTAAGACGAACGGCTTTTTAGGTGTAGGGCGGTGCTTGTTAATTCGATAGACAACATAATCTGCCGCCCAGGAAGACAATTCTTCGTATGTAGATTTTATTACAACTCTCATATCTTTCTCCCTAATAATGTGGAGGAGGAGTTTCCTCACTTAAAGGTTTTACAATATCCGTTGACAGCATACTTTTAAGTAACAGATTTTGTGCGGACAACGTATCAATAATTTTACCTTGTTTAACCACCACTTCGCTCAAATCGTCCAAAGCTTTTTGTTGGTTATCCAAAGTCATTTCAATGTCGATTAAACGTTGATTTATTTCTTCATTAGTCATATTTGCAGTCCTAAAAGAATTTTCTTGGTTGCGGTTTCAATGAAGAAATGCTGTCAGCTTCTTTCTTCTCTTCTTCGCGGTTGTCAATGCGTTTCATTAAATTTTGTTTTTCCTCGGCCGACATTTTAACCATATTGTTCATTCCGTCATTTTTCAGATACGACGTGGCAAAACCATCGTCACTGATTTCAAAACGCAAATTTCCGTTTTCAGCATATTCTTTATAATCTTTGCCGGTCCAAACACCATTTTTATATTTTTTTGTATATCTGATTTTTCCGTTTGGATAATAGGCGGTGCGTGTTCCATTCGGTTTGTTGTCGACAAATCTCATTGTATAAAGCTTTTTACCATTTTCATTATTGGCAACTGCCTCACCGGTTATTACGCCGTTTTTGAATGGAATTTGCGCCATAATTGTGCCATCGGCGAAATACATTTCCACCAAACCGTCAAGTTCGTCATTTTTATATTCGGCTGTTAAGATAGGCTCGCCGTTTTCATCAAATTCGGTATATTTGCCGTTTATTTTATTATCTTTCATTTCCATTGTTTCGTTGATATTATCGCTATCTTCAAAATAAGTGACGATAACACCATTTTGCATACCATTTTGATATGGAACTTCGGCCATTTTCACGCCGCTTTCATAATAAATTGTCAAAACACCATTAAAACCATCGGTTTTCAGTTTGCCTTTTTCATCGTATTGCAGTTGTTTACCCGAGAGTTCGCCGGCATCTGTTTTCAACACATATTTTACGGCTCCGTTTTCATAATATCCGGTTTCAACTCCTTGGAATACTCCGTTTTTATAAGATACTTCCATTGCCAAATTACCATAGTCATCTTTTTGCAAAACTTTTCCGTTCAGGGCACCGGTGCTGTAGTCAAGTTCTTGGTCAACAGTTACGCCGTCAGCTTTATAAGTAATCAATTTGCCGGCAATTTTATCATCTTTCATAAAAATTTGCGCCGCTTTCCGACCATCTTGGTTATATTTTTCCACCAATCCGTTGACCTTTCCGTTGCTATAAACTGCGGTACGTTCCGGATTGCCGTTTTCATAATATTCTTCCGATTTACCTGACAATATTCCGTTTATATAGTGCTTAACATACATAATTTGTCCGTTTTTATAATATCCGACATCGGTGCCGTTCAGCTGACTGTCTTTAAATTCAGCTACAGATTTTTTCTTGCCGTCTTCATAAAACATCTGAGCCTTGCCGTTGATAGAACCGTCGACATAAGGCAAAAGAGAATAAATATTTCCGTTGGCGTGATACATTTTCATCACACCATCAGGTTCGTCATTTTTGTAGTTTACTTCCACCGAGAGTTTGCCGTTTTCATTATATTTTTTATAGAGGCCGTTACGCATATTGTCGGCAAATGTCATATATTCATCAAGTTGTTTGTTTTTATAATAAGTTTTGGTTATGCCCTGCAGTTGTCCGGCCACATAATTTGTTTCGGCATAAAGTTTGCCGTCTTCAAAATAGGTCATTTGCGTGCCGTCGTAGAGGTTGTTGACATAAGTGTTAAGTTCTTTCAATTCTCCGTTCTCATAATAAACTCTTTCCACGCCATCGACTTTGCCGTTTTGATATGGAGTTTCCGTTGAGATTTTGCCATTTTCATAATATTGGGTAAGTTTGCCGTCGATTTTGCCGTTTTCGTTCATATTAAGAACATATTTAACTTTTCCGCTCGGATAAAAACCTGTTTCCGTTCCGATTTGTTCATTGTTTTTAAATTCGGCTGTAGATTCTTTTTGTCCGTCTTTATTATAAGCCACAACCGGTCCGTTCAGTTTGTCATTATGATAGGTATAAACTTTTTCGAGCCCACCGGTTTTATAATAGGTTTTGGTTTCACCTTCTTGGGTTCCGGCTGTATAATTAGCTTCGGACTTGATATTGCCGTTGGCATAATAAGAAACGACAACACCGTCAATTCTGTTGTTTTTATACGGAGTTTCACTTCGGATATTGCCGTTTTCGTAATAATCTTTCTGTATGCCGTCCTTATGTTTATCCGAAAAAGAGTCACCAATATCCGTGTTTTCATAAAGAGATGATTTCATTGTCGGAAGCATATCAAATTTTAAGGCTGCGAGAAACGCAATGCCTAAAGCAATCAAAACGACTAAACCGGTATTTTTCATTTTCCCTCCGTTGCCGATATAATTATATTTAAACTAATTAGCTGATTTATTCATAACACGAAGCTTTCACTTCTTCAAGAATATTTACAAAAATTAACAAGAAAAAGCTCAAGCATATTGCTTTTGTCGGTTAGCAAGCAGTTTTGTAATAGAACTTTGCAAATTTTCGTGCTGTTTAGCGGCAATAATGTTCAAAGTTTCATTTTCCTTATCGCTCAAAGAGGTTATTATACCGGATTCGGTATAATATTTATGACTGTCATTTTCTAACTTGTCGGCGGTATCGCTTTGACCCGAGTTACGATAATATTCAGCCAGATGATGTTGGGCATTGGCTATTTGCGAGGCATATAAGGCCTCATCGCCGTTTTCAGCCACGGTTTGATATGAAAACACGGCTTTTTCATATAATCCGGCTTGCCAATAAACATCGGCGCAACGGCTCCAAGCATTAATACTGTGCGGAGCCAATTCTAAGGCAAGTTCAAAAGAGTTTTGCGCTAATTCGGTTTTATTTTCCGTCAGAGCTATTGTGCCGAACAAACAAGCATAAGAAGAAGCTTGGGTATAGGCCAAATCTTGAATGGTGTTTTCTTTGGTTTCAGCATAATCAATTTGCTGTTTTATTAAGTTTTCTAAGAGTTTTAAGCATAGCGAATTGTCACCGTTGGCCCAAAAATAAACAGCTTCGTCATTAGCCGGAAGTTCTTCTCGTTGCGGCAGACTGTCTAATTTGCCATTATTGCAAAGGCTGATAAAATCTCTAACGGCGTTAACTGTTTGCAGAACATCTTCCTGCGAGTGCTCACCCTTATTTCTGAAATATACGGCTTGCGTGATTTTTTCGGAACTGATATCGCGGCTTAGCATATTAATTATTAAACCGATAAGCTCGTTAATATTTTCCTGAGGCTGTTGATAGCTCAGAGAGGTTTGCTCGTCAAGCTTTTCGGTGTCACGCTCTTCGTTTTTGCTCCAATCAAGAGAATTTCTGGCTTGGTCTTTCAGCTTTTCTTTCAGCTGTAAAATATCATCGGTGACTGCTGATGATTTAACCAAATCACGCGAGAGTTCCCTATCTCTTTCCCAAATAGCGGCCTGTCTTTCTTTTGAATAATTTTGGTCGGAATAAGTTGTTTGAAAATCGTCATTGTTTACATTAACTGTCAGTCTCGGGCGAGCGTCATCTATTTCGTGTTCATCATAGTCGTAATCTTCTGAACCGGTTTCCGTTCCATTGGCTGAAGTATAAAACAAACCTGCTTCCGAGGTTTGATTTTCGGCAATGCGAAATGTGTCAACAACCGATTTTATATAAATCAGCAAAATGAGAATGATAAAAGCGGAAAACGCCGCCATAACATAAACACCGTTGGGCCCGAATTCATTAATTATGACACTATGCAGACGGTCAAACTTTGCCGCCAACAGAGACAGGATATCTCCCAAATCCGTAGAGCGGTTCAGGCTTATTTGCGAAAATAAATTAGTGTCAAACATAAACAAACCCTTTATTGATGGCGAAATTATAACATAGATAAAAAGCTATCAAGTATTTTCACTCTACACAAAGGGATAGGTAAAGTAAAGAATTTTTATTGTGAAAAATCTTTATTCTTTATAAGGGCAATTAATTCAGCATTTTCAGTTTTCTGTGCATATTCCAAAGCTAGCTTCAAATTTTCATCAGCCGTGTCGGAATTTCCGGATAAAGATTCAATCAGGGCTAAATTCGTGTAATCTAAGGCTAATCCCGCACAACGTTCGTGGTTTTGTTCCAGATGCAACGATTGCTGAAACAAAACCTTGGCGCGTTTTAAATTATGAAAATGTAAATAAATTAATCCAAGCAGGCTATAAACATTGGCAATATGAAAATTTAGGCTTTCTTTTTGACTTTCCGCTAAAATAGTTCTTAAAATTTTTTCGGCCTGAGAAAATTTTTGCAATTTGCATAAGGCGCGGGCTTGTAAATACATTGCTTCGGCATAAGCGGAAAAATTTTGTTGCTTGAAATATAGTTTAGCCGCGGAGTTGGCTGCGGAAACGGCTTTTTCCGGAGCATCGGCGTTCAGCCTAAAATGTCCTATCAGTTGTTGACTGAAAGCCTCGCCGCGTTCATTATTTAAGCAGCGATGCAGCTTGAAGGCTTTTTGAGCATATTTTAGTGCTGATTGTTCTTCTTTTTGCGCCAGTTTCAACAAGGCAAACTGGTTAAAAATATCGGCGTCAAGCTGTTTTTGCGGACTTGATTGCAAGGCAAAGTTAAATTTTTCTTCCGCTTCGTCCAATCTGTTTTCAAACATCATAAGCATTCCCAACATTGTAGTTGTTTGAGCGGAAAAAAAAGATAATTTCAAGGAGTTGTATATTTTTAAAGCCGCTTCAATCATTGTTTGGGCAACATCATTAACGCAACAGATACGATATGTTTCGGCTAAAAGCAGATAAGTTTTTGCCGTTTCCGCAAAATAATGCTGTTTTTTAAAAATTTTCAAAGCTTGTGAGGAATTTTTAGAGGCCGAAAGCATATCTCCTTCTTGAAGATAGGAAAAAGAAGAAAGATATAAATAACAGGCTTTCAGTGTTTGCGGCAGTTTTTTGAATTTAACACGATTAAGCAGCGGTAAAATTTGGAAATCTTCAAACAAAAGGTGAGCAATCTGCGCACACCCCAGATAAACGAGCGGAGATTTTTGTTTTTTGGGCAGACGTTTAAGTTTATTGAAAATAGGTCGTAAATCGGCATAGTGTGCTTTTAACAGCAGACTTAGTTGAAAATTTTTTGCTTTCAGATGTTCAACCGCTTTTTCCGGACGTCCGCCGACCATATTTCTTAAAGCTTTGCGGGCTCCGCTTTTGAAAGAAAAAAACAATTTGGCGATGACCTTATTGACAACATAAGTTGAGAATAAAGCGTTGCCGGAAAACAATTGTTGCCGGCGTAATATGTTAAGTTGCGCCAATTTGCGCAGATGTTTGTAGCGCAAATATAAAATTATCAGGCTCAAAATTGCGGCAATTAAGCCCAATAAGCCGACCATAAAACATAAGATAAAATATTTTTCTGACATTTACACTCTATTAGCAATTTTCAGTTTAATATAACCTATCACTAAATTATAAAGGAAAAAAATAAAATGGCTATTACAAAATTAACTTCTGACCAACTTTATCGCAAATGTGATCCGTCAAAATTTGATTTTAACACAACGGCCGATTTGGAAGAACGTTTGTCTGCCTTGGGACAAGACAGGGCAATACACGCTGTTGAGTTGGGAATTCATATAAAATCACGAGGATATAATTTGTTTTGCCTTGGCCCTGAGGGAACCGGAAAAACCAGTCTTGTTAAACGTATTTTGGAAAAAGAGGCAAAAAATCGTAAAACTCCTGATGATTGGGCTTATGTTTATAATTTTGATGAGCCGTATAAGCCGTTGGCTATGAGTTTTCCGGCCGGTCAGGCGGCAGAATTTGCCAAAGATGTTGATGAATTGTTAGATGAATTATCCGATTCTTTGCCGGAAATAATTGAAGCAGAAGAATATAAGGCGGCTTTGGGAATTATCCGCCAAAAGTATAAAGCCAAAAAAGAAGAATATATAAATGTGCTGCAAAAAAAAGCCAAAGGCAAAAGAGTGTCGTTGCTGCACATGCAAATGGGACTGGTTGTGGCACCGATGAAAGACGGCGAAGTTTTAAGTCCTGATGCGTTTGAGCAATTGCCGGAAGAAGAAAAAAAACTGGTGATGGAAGATTTGAACGCAATGCAGGAGGAAATTGAGAACGCTACTCAAGATTTGCCGCGTTGGGAAGAAAAGCAAAAACGAGAAATTACCATTTTGCGTGAAAAATTTGTGCGTTCGGCCGTTAAAGACCCGATAGACGCGTTGCGCAAAAAATATAAAAGTCAGCAACCTTCTCGGTTTTTGAAACAAATTCAAGACAATATCTTGGATAATATTGATGATTTCGTGCCGACAGACAGTGACCGGCAAGCCGCAACAACCGGAGCCGATGAAGATCCGTTACAACAGTTGTTGAGCAAAATGAAACAGCCTGAAGAGGATAAGTTTGCCAAATTTAAGGTTAATGTAATTGTTAAAAATGTTCCAAATTCCGGCGCGCCGATTATCACTCTGGACTATCCTACACAGGGTAATTTAGTGGGAAAAGTTGAGCGTATCCAACAATATGGCGCGTTGTTGACAGATTTTACTTTAATTAAAGCCGGAGCTTTGCATCAGGCTAACGGCGGATTTTTGCTGTTAGACGCGCGTAAAGTTTTGGAACAGCCCTATGCTTGGGATTCGCTAAAACGCGCCATTGCTTCTAAAAGAGTTAAGATTGAAGCACCGTCGGAAGAAACCAGTTTCACGACTATTTCTCTTGATCCGGAGCCGATTCCTTTGGATATTAAGGTTGTTTTGACCGGTGATTTTGAAATTTATGAATTGTTGAGTGAAAGAGACCCTGATTTCCGCGACTTTTTCAAAGTTGAGGCCGATTTTGGTATGATTATGGATAGAAACGCCGAAAACGAAGTGGAATATGCCAAACTTATCGGTTCGCTTTCTAAAAAGAAACAGTTGCGCTCGCTCAATCGTCAAGCTGTGGCTCGGGTGATTGAATATGCCTCTCGTATGGCTGATGATGCCGGAAAATTGACCGCGCATATTTCATCTATTGGGGATTTGTTGCGTGAGGCCGATTATTGGGCGCGGGTTTCAAATTCTAAGCAAATTGGCAAAAATCACATCGACCAAGCCATTGAAGCGCAGATTTATCGTTCTGACCGCATTAAAAAAGCTATGTTGGAAGAAATTGACAAAGGCACGATTTTAATGGATGTCAAAGGCGAGCGCGTGGGGCAGATTAACGGACTGGTTGTTTATGATTTCTCTCGTTATTCCTTTGGTAAACCGGCTCGCATAACCACTCAGGTTCGCATCGGTAAGGGCGACTTTATGGATATTGAACGAGAAATTTCGATGAGCGGACCAATTCACACCAAAGGGGTTTTGATTCTTAAATCATTGATTTCCAATCGTTTTGCCAAACATTCGCCGCTGTCGCTGTCGGCATCAATTGTGTTTGAACAATCGTATGGCGGTGTAGATGGTGATAGCGCGTCGTCCACGGAATATTATTGCTTGTTGTCAGCTATAGCTAATTTGCCGATTAAACAAAGCATTGCCGTGACCGGTTCTATTAATCAGTTTGGAGAAATTCAGCCGATTGGCGGAGTTAATGAAAAAATAGAAGGTTTCTTCGACGTTTGCGCCCACGATGGTCTAACCGGCAAACAAGGTGTGGTTATTCCGCGCACCAATGTGGATAATTTGATGTTGCGGGCGGATATTGTGCAAGCGGTTGAAGAAGGACGCTTTACAATTTACGCTATTGATACTGTTGATGACGGCATAGAGATATTAACAGGCGTTAAAGCCGGAAAATTGGATAATAAAGGTAATTATCCGAAAGGTACTGTAAACTATATGGTTGAAGAAAGCTTGCGCCAATATTATCAGGACTATGCCCGTTACGCTAAAGAAACTCTTGGCTGTTTATAACAGAGCTTCAAAAAAAACACCGGTTAGCTTATGCTAAGCGGTGTTTTTTTGTTATAAAATCTTGCAAAACGCCGGAAAAATGTTAATTATTTATAAAAAATTAAGTAATAATAGGCTTTAATAAAAGCAAAAAGAACTTTGTGAAGGATGAAATATGAATACATTGCAACCCAGCGACGCTTTAGTGCCTATGGTGATAGAGCAAACGCCTAAAGGCGAGCGTTCGTTTGATATTTTTTCGCGTTTGCTGAAAGAACGGATTATTTTTTTAACAGGTGAAGTTAATGATGAAACTTCGGCTTTGGTTTGCGCTCAACTTTTGTTTTTAGAAGCGGAAAATCCTAAAAAAGATATTTTCTTGTATATCAATTCCCCTGGTGGTGTTGTGACTTCCGGCATGGCCATGTATGACACTATGCAATACATATCTTGCGATGTTGTGACAATTTGCATTGGTCAGGCATGTTCAATGGGGTCATTTTTATTGGCGGGCGGCGCAAAAGGCAAACGCTATTCATTGCCAAACTCGCAGATTATGATTCACCAGCCGTCCGGTGGTGCTAAGGGACAGGCCGCCGACATTGAAATTCAGGCCAAATTGATATTGGATTTGCGTAAACGTTTGAACGCCATTTACGCGCAAAACACCGGTCAAAAAATTTCGGTTATTGAACGCGCTATGGACAGAGATAATTTTATGACGCCGCAAGAGGCTTTGGACTTTGGTTTGATTGACCATATTATTACCAACCGCGATGAAGTAAAGTAGGTGAGAGATGAGTGACGAAAACAACGATGAAATTTTGCATTGCTCTTTTTGCGGTAAAAGTCAAAAAGAAGTGAAAAAACTTGTTGCCGGACGCGGCGTTTACATTTGCAATGAATGTATTGACGTTTGCCATTCAATTATGGCCGAAGAACCCGAAATAAGCGGAGAAAATAAAGAAACTTCGACTGATGAGCCATTGATGAACAGTTTGCCGACGCCGTCAAAAATTAAGGAATTTTTAGATGAATACGTCATTGGACAGGATTATGCCAAAAAAGTGCTGTCCGTGGCGGTTTATAACCACTATAAGCGTTTGAATAATCCTAAAAAAGATGAAGTGGATATAACCAAATCAAACGTTATTCTGATTGGTTCCACCGGTTGCGGAAAAACTCTGTTGGCACAAACTCTGGCGAAGATTTTGAACGTGCCGTTTGCTATTGCCGACGCCACCACCTTAACCGAAGCCGGTTATGTGGGCGAAGACGTGGAAAATATTGTTTTGAAATTGGTGCAAAACGCCAATTACGACATTGAAAAAGCGCAACGCGGTATCATTTATATTGATGAAATTGATAAAATTTCCCGCAAAGGCGACGGCCCGTCCATCACTCGAGATGTTTCGGGCGAGGGTGTGCAACAGGCTTTGCTGAAAATTATTGAAGGCACTGTGGCCAATGTTCCTCCGCAAGGCGGACGTAAGCACCCTCAACAGGAATTTTTGCACGTTGACACCAAAAATATTTTGTTTATTTGCGGTGGCGCGTTTGCCGGTTTGGAAAAAATTGTGGAAAAACACGGCGCGGAAGGCACAAATTCTATCGGTTTCGGGGCAAAGGTAGAAAAAGACGAAAAAACAGTCGGACAAATTTTGAAAGACGTGCGTCCGGAAGATTTGATTAAATATGGACTTATTCCGGAATTTACCGGCCGTGTTCCGGTCATAGCCACTTTAGATGACTTGAATGAAGACGCGCTGATTAAGGTTTTAACCGAACCGAAAAATGCCTTAGTTAGCCAATATGCGTCATTGTTTGGTATGGATGATGTGAAACTGACGATAACGCCGGAAGCTTTGCGTGCGATTGCCAAAAAAGCTATTGAACGCAAGACCGGAGCTCGTGGATTGCGGGCGATTATGGAAGAAATTTTGATGGAATGGATGTATGAACTTCCTGATGAAAAAGATATTTCTGAAATCGTTATTGATGAAAAGGTTATCACCGAAGGGGAAAAGCCAAAATTGATTAAACATCAAGCAGAAGAGAAAAAATCTGCCTAGTGTTTCATTGAAAGGTAAAAAAAAGGAGCATTTTGCTCCTTTTTGCATTTAGGGAAACATAACCGAGAATTGGCAAGTATTGCTGGTACAAGAACAACCTTTAGCGGCAAGGTCAGGTAACATAGGTAAAATATCGTTGTTGTATTTGCATCTGCCGACAATACCTTCTTCATCATAAGAAGGTCCTACATCTACCCCTCCTTTAATGGATTGGCAATCCAGAGATGAAACCCAAGCTTCCGGATAGCCATAGGATACACTTGAAACGCTAACGTTTTCAGCATTTTTCCAATTATAGCTTCCCAAAGCAATGCAAGCTTCTCGCGGTAAGTCGGATAAGTTAATAATTATTCTATCATCTGTCGGATCTGCATATATTTCTCCACCAAATGGGGATTGAAACATATTTCCTCCATATTCATCTTTTACACCGGTATCAGTTTCTTTAGGCATAATGAAATTTCTCATAAACTCAAAATCTTCTTCATTATCACTGTAGTTAAAATAACTATCACCAGATGGAGCTGTTATGGTTTTACTGTTAGCGAAAATAATTTTAGTATTAGAAACAATGGCGTTTACTTCGTCAATGGCTTTATTTATTTTAAATTTGGTCATAGCCTTGGAATAACCGGCGATTCCGGCAACGCTCAAAACCCCGATGATGGCTAACACACCGAGCATCTCTATCATTGACCGGCCAAATTGATTATTTTTCATAATAACTTCCTTTCATTTGTTTAATTTCAAAAGAAAAGCTGCTTTGGACGAAGCAGCTGGAAGTTGGTAAGCTATTACAAATAAAATAGTGTAGCATATTAGCTATTGTAAATATAGCCTATTCTGCTACCTTCCAGCTTTCGCTAGAAGGTATGTTGATTTAACGTCTAAACATTATAAGACGTATTTGTAAGAGGTTACCACACCCCAGATAGACTATTGCCTATCTAAGGTGTATGATATCGGAATATTGCGCGAAAGTAAAGGATTTTTATAGCTTGTCAGCTTAGGAGTATTTCAACTATTTTCACAAGAAATTAATGAGTTTTTATTTTATAAAAGTAAAAAATCATCATTAAACAACAAAGCCTCCCTCATTCGGTAGAACAAGGGAGGTTCTGTTAAAATCGCACTCGGTGATTATTTCAAAATTTTAGAAACAACACCGGCACCAACTGTGTGACCGCCTTCACGAATAGCGAAGCGCAAACCTTCACTCATTGCGATTGGGTGCAACAATTGTACAGTGATTTTTACATTATCACCAGGCATAACCATTTCGGTACCTTCCGGCAATTCAATTGTTCCGGTTACGTCTGTTGTACGGAAATAGAATTGCGGACGATAGTTTGAGAAGAATGGAGTATGACGACCACCTTCTTCTTTAGTCAAAATGTAGCATTCAGATACGAAATCTGTGTGCGGAGTGATAGAGCCAGGAGCTGCCAATACTTGACCGCGTTCTACTTCTTCACGTTTTGTACCACGCAACAATACACCGATGTTATCGCCGGCTTCACCTTCGTCCAACAATTTGCGGAACATTTCAATACCGGTACAAGTTGTTTTTTGTGTTGGTTTAATACCAACGATTTCGATTTCATCGCCTACGTGAATTACACCGCGTTCTACACGACCTGTTACCACTGTACCACGACCAGAAATTGAGAATACGTCTTCAATTGGCATCAAGAATGGTTGATCTATCGGACGAGCTGGCTGTGGAATGTAAGAGTCTACAGCTTTCATCAATTCAATGATTGAATCGTGACCGATTTTCGGATCGCCGTTTTCCAATACTGCCAATGCAGAACCTTTGATGATTGGTGTTTCATCACCAGGGAAACCATAAGAAGACAACAAGTCACGGATTTCCATTTCTACCAATTCCAACAATTCTGGATCGTCTACTTGGTCTACTTTGTTCATATAAACAACAATCGCAGGCACACCTACTTGACGAGCAAGCAAAATGTGTTCACGAGTTTGCGGCATCGGACCATCAGCTGCAGATACAACCAAAATTGCACCATCCATCTGAGCGGCACCGGTAATCATATTCTTAACATAGTCGGCGTGGCCCGGGCAGTCAACGTGTGCATAGTGGCGGTTTTCTGTCTCATACTCAACGTGTGAGGTGTTAATGGTAATACCGCGAGCGCGTTCTTCCGGTGCTTTATCAATGTTTGCATAATCAACAAATTGTGCTTCGCCTTTTTCTGCCAATACTTTGGTGATGGCTGCTGTCAAGGTTGTTTTACCGTGGTCAACGTGGCCGATTGTACCAATGTTGCAGTGCGGTTTGCTGCGTTCAAATTTTTCTTTTGCCATTGTTTATTTATCCTGTTTTACATTAATGTTAAAGACGAAAATCAATATTAAGGAAATTGGAGCGGGTGAGGGGAATCGAACCCCCGTAGTAAGCTTGGAAGGCTTCTGCTCTACCATTGAGCTACACCCGCTTGAGCTTAATATTGAAATCAAAAACCCCAAGTGATTAATTAGTGGTGGAGGGGGATGGATTCGAACCATCGTAGACTAAGTCGACGGATTTACAGTCCGTTGCATTTGACCGCTCTGCCACCCCTCCAATAAAACCATCTCGGGGTCATAAAAGACAAATCGTTTCTGATTTCTCTAAACGCTATAATCATTATTTTTTGCTAAATGTCAATATTTTTTTTAAGTTTTCTTAAAATATCTGTGCTAATATTTGCTAAGTTGTTGAAAAGGAGTTAAAAAAATGTTGGCAATAACCGAAAAATCTAATCAGAACACTCTGGATATTGATATTAAAAATGGCTTGGAAATTGCAAAACTGATAAATGAGGAAGATAAAAAAGTGGCCGAGGCTGTGGCAAAGGTTTTGCCGGAAATCGGTTTGGCTATTGATAAAGTGGCTGTTTCCTTGAAAAACGGCGGAAAAATGGCCTATTTCGGCAGTGGAACAAGTGGCCGCTTGGGGATTCTCGATGCTTCGGAAATGTCACCCACCTTCGGAGTTCCCGAAAATTTGATTCAAGCATATATTTCAGGCGGTGAAAAGGCGATTCGCTATGCTGTTGAAAATGCCGAAGACAGCGAAGTTTTGGCTCGCGAAGATTTTAATAAGTTTAATCCGCAAACCTCAGATGTGGTGGTTGTTGTTTCGGCCAGCGGTAATCCGCAATATGGCGTAAAGGTTTTGGAACTTGCGCGTGAAAAAGGGTGTTTAACTATTGCCGTGACTTCAAATCCCGAAGCCAAATTCAAGGCTTTTGCCGATATTTTTATTAATCCGATTTTGGGGGCGGAGGCAATAACCGGCTCGTCGCGAATGAAATCCGGAACCGCGCAAAAAATGATTTTGAATATGATTTCTACCGGTGCAATGGTCAAACTCGGTAAAACATATCATAATTATATGATAGATTTGGAAGTGACTAATGTAAAATTGCAGCAGCGAGCAGTGCGTTTTGTTTGCGAAATTTGCAATGTTGATGAAGTCGCCGCGCAAAATGCGCTGAAAATTGCTCAAAATGTTAAAACGGCTTGTGTTATGCTTAAAAAGAATTGCTCTAAAGACGTAGCTGAAAAACTTTTGGCTGAAAACGAGGGAATTTTACGCCGAATTATCGGCTGATTAAATTTCTGTGCGAGCTAAAGTCAGGGCGTAGATTTTGTTTACTCCGGCGGTTTTAAGAACTTTGGCGCATTCGCCCAGTGTGGAGCCGGTTGTTTCCACATCATCAATCAGCACAACATTTTTACCGGCTAAGTTTTGACAATTGTTGACACTAAAAGCTTTTTTCAAATTTCGACGTCGGGCTTCTCTGGATAATTGAACTTGCGGAATGGTGTTTTGGTGACGGATTAAAGAAAAATAATCGGCTGAAACATTCGATTTTTCTGACAAATATTTAACCAGTAAGGCCGATTGATTGTAGCGTCTGTGCAAAAGACGTAGCTGATGAATCGGTACCGGTAACAATAAATCCGGTTTTTCTTTCCAAATATCTCTTCCTGCCGCAAAAAGCAGATTGGCAAGCGTTTCGGCCGAAGAAGTTTTATCTTTGAACTTGAAATCCAGAATCAAGTCTTTCGATTCGTCATTATAAATGAATGCCGAACGTTGCATAACAAACAGGTGATGTTTTTGTTTAAGACATTGTGCGCATAATTGCTTTTTTCCCAAAGTCAGGCCGCTTTCATTTAAAAACGGACGACCGCAACAAGCGCAATATGGTTCGCTTATGAACTGAATTTTGTTAAAACAGTCACTGCACAAGCCGTTGTTGTGACTTAAAATTTTGCCGCACTTTATACATCTTGGCGGCAAAACTAAGTTTATCAGAATATTCAGTCCCAACATATCAGAGTTCCAAGTCTTGCAGAGCCGAGTGGATTTGATCAATGTTGTCAACCACAATCATTCCAGAGTCGCGCATTAACCTTTTTTTGTCTTGAACTGTGATGCGTCCGCGAGTTATGATGTCGCCGGCATACCCCATACTGTCGCCAAAAGGCAGAGCTTCGCCGGCTACAAACGCAATAATTGGTTTTTTGTTGGTTAAATTACTGTAATATTCGGCAGCTATTTGCTCGTATAAGCCGTCAGATTTACCGATTAATATCAAAGCCTTGGTTTCGGCGTCTTCGTGAAATAAGTGAATGATTTTTCGATAATCGGTGCCGACAATCATATCATCACCAATTCCCACGACGGTCGATTGTCCAAGATGAACTAAATTAGTTTCAATAACGGCTTCGTAGGTTAAAGTTGAGGCTCGGGAAACAATTCCGATACAGCCTTTGTGGTGAATATTTTCCGGAAAAATCCCCAATCTCGCTTCTTGAGGCGTTATAACCCCGGGGGTGTTTGAGCCGATTAAAGTTGTGGCTGAATTTTCCAACATAGATTTAATTTCCAACATATCTCGCAAAGGCACGCCGTCAGCAATGGATACAGCCAAGGGAATTTCAGCTTCTACAACTTCTTTGATGGCGTTTTTTAAGGCTGTTGCCGGTACAAAAAGAACGCTGGCGTCAATGGGAGTGTTTTGTTTTGCTTCAGCAACATTATGAAACACCGGAACTCCCAAATGTTCTTGTCCGTCAAATTTTGGTGAAGTGCCGGCCACAATGTTGGTGCCGTAATCAAGCGAGCGTTTAGCGTGAAAAGACGCTTGAGTTCCGGTAATTCCTTGTATTATAACTCTTGTGTTTCTATTGGCCAGAATAGACATTAATCGTTTATCTCCATTTGTTTCAGCAATGTGTCAATGGCTTTACCGGTGTTATCGGCAAAAATCACCGGTAGATTTGATTGGGCTAAAATGTTTTGGGCTTCGTCTTTGTTTGTTCCTTCCAAACGCAAAACCAACGGGACGTTTAAGCCGACTTCTTGAGTTGCGGCCAATATACCATCGGCAATTAAATTGCAACGCAGAAAACCGCCTAAAATGTTTATCAAAATTCCTTCAACACGAGGATTGGTCATAATAATTTTAATACCTTCAGCTATTTTATCTTTGTCAACTCCGCCTTTAACATTTAAGAAACAGGCAATGTTTTCTCCTTTTTGCTTTATCAAATCCATTGCCTCCAGAGCCAAGCCATCACCATTGACAATGCAACCGATATTTCCTTCAAATTCACGATATTGAAAGCCGAATTTTTTGGCTCGCAGTAATCGACTGTTTTCTTCGTAATCGTCTTGCATTTTGAGAATGTCGGGATGTCGAAACAAAGCATTGTCGTCGAAATTTATTTTGGCATCAAGAGCAATTAAAGTTTTGTCGCGCAAAATTCCCACAGGATTAATTTCTATCATTTGGGCATCAAGATTTATAAAAGTGTGATACAGTTTAGTGAAAAAATCCATAAAATTAGGCAGTAAACTCTTATCTAAAGAGAGAAAATCCAACACTTGTAAAATTTGATTTTCAGCAAACTCCTCGCCGAACTTTAGGCTTAAACGCAAAATTTTATCTTCTTGAGATGTGGCTATTTTAACAATATTTTGGTTTATTGTTTCAGAAATAAGCAAGGTTATGGCCGGAATTGCGCTGTCAATAACCATGCCGGCATAAAAAACGTGCTTAACTTTTTTAAACGCCTCAACATAAACTTTGCTGACTAATTTCCCTTTGGCACCGGTTTGTTCCGTAACTAAAGTATTATTCAGCATTTGGGTGGTTTCGTAAGCTAAATTGGAAATTTGCGTGACTTGTCTGATTCCGCTTTTATGTCCGGCTTCCCTCTCAATAAAATGTCCTGAGGCTCGGGCACCGGATTGAATTTGCGCCTTCAGCATCCACGGTCCGCGCGCTGTCAGATTTTGAGCGACACGTTTGGCTTCACTCGGTGTATAGGCAATTGCTCCGGCAGGGATTGTAATTCCGTTTTCGGCCAAAATTCTTTTTGCTTGGTACTCGTGTATGTTCATAGCGTGCTTCCGTCAGGCCTGAGAGGCATATTGCTTAATTTTTTCCACCATTGACAGCATACCGTTGCGGCGGCTTGGAGTTAAATTTTCTTCCAATCCCAGTTTAACAAAAATTTTCGTAACATCAACATTTTTTATTTCATCGGCAGTTTTGTCGTTATATATCATTAAAACAATGGCAATAATACCTTTTACCAAAATAGCGTCGCTGTCACCGCAAAAATGAAAAACATTGTTTTTTATGTGCGGAACCAACCAAACCTGTGACTGACAGCCTTTAACTTTCCAGTCGTCAGTTTTAAATTTTTCATCTAAAGGCTCCAGTTTGTGCCCCAAATCAATAACGTATTGATATTTTTCTTCCCACCCGTCCAAAAAAGAAAAGTTATCTACAAGTTCATCAATAGTCATCTCAAATAAGCTCCAACATTTCTTTGGCTTCGTCCGTCATTCTTTCGGGCGTCCAAGCCGGTTCCCAAACAATTTTCACTTCTATTCTTCCAGTTCCGGACAGTTCGGCCACGGCATCAGCCACTTGTTGCGGCAATTCTCCGGCAATTGGGCAGGTCGGGGCGGTTACCGTCATTTCAATATAGATATTACCGTTGTCTTGTTGGTCAATTTTATAAATAAGTCCCATATCATAAACATTAAGCGGAATTTCAGGGTCGGAAACCGTGCGTATTTTTTCAACAATATCCAACATCTTAACTTTGGGTGCATTTTTTGACAACTCAGTTCCGGCATAGGCCACATATTCCGGCAATTTTTGCGAGGCCGGTTCGTTGTCGCCATCAATGCACATTGCTTGCAATAAACGGCTTTCCGTGGCACCGATGTTTTTTTCGTCAATGTTTTCTTTTTTAATTTCTTCTGACATTAGTTTTCTCTAAAAAATTTTTCAGCTTTTATTAATGCTGAATATAAACTGTCTATATCTTCTTTTGAGGTGTATAATCCAAGTGAGGCGCGGGCAAGAGATGTATACCCCATTCGGTTTACAACCGGCTGCGCGCAATGGTGTCCGGTGCGGATTGCGATATTTTCTTTATTCAGAATAAAAGCCAAATCCAGAGGGTGGATATCACGAATGGCAAAGCTGAAAACGCCGCCTTTTTCTTTGGCCGTTCCCACGATTTTTAAGTCCGGAACTTGCAAAAGTTTTTGCGTGGTGTAATCAACCAACTCTTTTTCGTGGGCTTCAATATTTTCAAGTCCGAGCTTCATCATATATTTCAGGCCTTCTGCCATTCCAATGGCTTGTACAGCCGCCGGTGTTCCGGCTTCAAAGCGCGCGGGGATATCCGTAAACGTGGTTTTTTCGTAGGTCACATTGTCAATCATATCACCGCCAAATTGATAAGGCTGCATTTTATTTAGAATATCTGCTTTGCCATAAAGCACGCCGATACCGCTGGGACCATACGTTTTATGAGCTGAAAAAGCCAAAAAATCACAGTCAATGTTTTGTACGTCAATTTTGTGGTGTACGGCAAATTGACAGGCATCTATCAAAACCTTGGCTCCATTTTGGTGCGCGGCGGCGGTGATTTCTTTAATTGGAAAAATTGTGCCTAAAACGTTAGACATAGCCGTAACGGCAACTATTTTAGTTTTAGATGTCAGATTCTTTTTAAATTCTTCTTCCAAAAATTCACCTTTATCAGAAACCGGAAAAACCAGCAGTTTGGCACCCGTAACCTGACAAATATGCTGCCAAGGCACCAAATTGGCGTGATGTTCGGCCTGTGAAATTAAAACTTCATCGCCGCTTTTCAGGTTATCTGTTCCCCACGAGGCTGCAACAAGATTAATCGATTCGGTTGCGTTGCGGGTATAAATTATCTCGCGGGAAGAATGAGCGTTTATAAATTCGCGCACTGTTTCGCGCGCTTGTTCATATTCGGTGGTCATATTTTCTGAAATTGTATAACTGCCGCGGTGAGGGTTTGCATAAGTCGTTTGATATATCTGCATCATTTTATCCAAAACCTGTTGAGGTTTTTGCGCTGAGGCCGATGTATCCAAATATATAAAAGGACGATTATTTATAAGTTCGTTTATTACTGGAAAATCTTTTCTGATTTCATATACGTCGTACATTATGGCACCTCACAAATTATTTTATCCATATTTAACTTGCAAAATTAAAATTTTCAAGTTTTATATGCGATGTGTCATACACTTATATTTATATAAGGGGTTAAAACGCACAAAATATTTAAAAATAGTTATTTTACTGTTGACAGAGCCGAAAACTTATGTATATTACAAGCCAATGTTTTATGTTTAAATAAAATTAGGTGAAGAATATGTACGCAGTAATAAAAACAGGCGGAAAGCAATATAACGTAACAACTGGTGACGTTGTTAAGTTGGAAAAAATCGCCGGTGAAGAAGGTAAAGAAGTTGTTTTCAACGAAGTTTTGGCTTTGGGTGAAAAAATCGGTACTCCATTAGTTGCCGGTGCCAGTGTTAAAGCTTTGGTTTTGAAACAAGCTAAAGACGCAAAAGTTATTGTTTTCAAAAAGAAAAGAAGACAGAACTATCGTCGTAAAAATGGTCACAGACAAAACATCACATTAGTAAAAATTACTGATGTGTGCGAGAAATAATTTAGGGAGATAACGTTATGGCACATAAAAAATCTGGCGGTAGTTCCAGCAACGGTCGTGACTCTGAAGGTCGCCGTTTGGGTGTTAAAAAATTCGGCGGTGAAGCTGTTATCCCTGGCAACATCATCATTCGTCAACGCGGAACAAAATATCATCCGGGACAGAATGTAGGCCTCGGCAAAGATCACACAATTTTTGCAACATCTGAAGGCAAAGTAGAGTTCAAAACAAAAGCAGACGATAAAGTTTACGTTTCTGTTGTTGCTGAATAATCTTGCAGAAGAGTTAAAATAGGGGCGTTTATGCCCCTTTATTTTTTATTTAAGGGTATTATCTGACCTTAAAACAAAAGGAAAAAATATGAAGTTTTTAGATCAGGCAAAAATATATATTAAAGCCGGTGACGGCGGCAAAGGCTGCGTAGCTTTTCGACGCGAGAAGTTTATTGAGTTCGGAGGTCCGAACGGCGGTGACGGCGGCGATGGTGGCAGCGTATATTTTGAGGCTGTGGAAAATTTGAACACACTTATAGATTTTCGCTATCAGCAACATTTTAAGGCGCAAAAAGGCCAACAGGGTATGGGCTCGGAAATGACTGGCTACAAGGGCGAAGATTTAATCATCAAAGTTCCGGTAGGTACTGAAATTGTGGCCGAAGATGGTGAAACAGTGATTGCCGATATGGTAAAGTCTGGTGAACGTTTTTTGATTGCCCGCGGCGGTAAAGGCGGCTTGGGGAATACTCGTTTCAAAAGTTCCACCAATCAGGCACCACGCTATGCCGGCCCCGGAACTCCCGGAGAAGAAATTTGGGTGTGGTTGCGCTTGAAAATTATTGCCGATGTCGGTTTAATTGGTTTGCCTAATGCCGGTAAATCCACCTTTTTATCAGCTGTTACATCGGCTCGTCCGAAAATTGCCTCATATCCGTTTACAACTTTGCATCCGCATTTGGGGGTGGCTTGGATAAATGGTAAGGAATTGGTGTTGGCCGATATTCCGGGGTTGATTGCCGGTGCGCACGAAGGTGTTGGTTTGGGTGACAGATTTTTGAAACACGTTGAACGTTGTTCTGTGTTTTTACACCTGTTAGATGCCACTTCTGAAGATGTGACAGGCGATTATTTGACGATTCGCAAAGAGTTGGAATTGTATAACGATAAACTGAAAAACAAGGCTGAAGTTGTGGCCTTAAACAAATGCGATGCCTTGACCGATGATGAAATTGCCGATAAGCTTTCAGCTTTGCGGAAAGTAACTGAAAATCAGGTTTTTGCCATTTCGGCGGTTGCCGGTAGAAATTTGAATGATTGTTTATCAGCTGTGGATAAGTTTGTTATACATAAACAAAAAGCAAAAACAGAAAATATAATAGACGACGCTCCAATAGCGGAGCAACCAACAAAACCTTGGTCTCCGTTGGACTAAATTAAGGAGTAAAATCGTGGCAGTGAAAGACACAAAAATATTAGATATAATTACAAAAGCTTTAGATGATATGAAAGCCGAAGATGTTTCGGTGATTGATTTGGAAGGCAAAACCTCAATAGCAGGTTATATGGTGGTGGCCAGCGGTACATCAAATCGTCACGTTGCCTCTATTGCGCAAAAAATTGAAGAAGCGTTGAAAGCTGCCGGACATCGTTGTTCGGTAGAAGGTGAAACCAAAGCCGATTGGGTTTTGATTGATGCGTTTGATGTGATTGTGCACATTTTCCGTCCGGAAGTTCGGGAGTTTTATAATTTGGAAAAAATGTGGACATCGGTCGCAAATTTGCGTAAAGAATAGGTTATTTTCTTTTATCCAAATGCGTTCTGTTGGCAATAGGCGGAACGCATTTTTTATATTTAAACAAAATCTGTTGAAATATTTAAAAACTAATATATAGTTTTAAGTGACTGTTTCTCAAGAGAGAAACTGTTGGGCTGTGACAAGCTCTTATCTAGCACGGTGTTAGGATATAACATCGTTAAATTATCGGCAGGTTTGGCTTGTCGATATCAAAATATATCCCCGATTCATAGTGATATGGTTGGGGAGCTTTCAGCGTATGTCCAAAAGCTGTGTAATCTATTTTTGAAACAGATATGGCTTTAAAGGCTGAAAGAGTCATTTGCTATGATATGATTTGTCAACTTCCCGACCACCTCTTTACAGGTGGTTTTTTACATTTTCGGAAAGGATAAATTATGTTAAAAAATTATGAAAATAAACAACAAACGCAGGGCTTATTTATCAAAGAGCAAGCAGATAATAGGCTAGCGTCTCTAGCACCAGTCATTCTATGCCTTGTGCATAGAATCTTGTGGAAACGTGTCTCTAACCTAGTCAATAAATTAGCCTTATTATTGCATAAGTGTAAGTTGAGAGAAGATTCTCGGAATAAATCCGAGAATGACGGGTGCCGGGGATGCGGGCTTATTACTTTTTCCCAGAGTGGTCGCTCGATGATAGAAATGTTGGGTGTCTTGGCTATTATCGCGGTTCTTTCCGTTGGCGGTATTGCCGGATATTCAAAAGCAATGACCAAGTGGAAAGTTAATCAGTCACTTGAAGAATACTCCCTTCTTGTTTTTGGTATGCTTGAGCATATTGATGAAATTCATCGCATTGAACAAGAAAAAAATGCCCAATATGGTCTTGTTACTATGGCGGAAGCGTTAAATCTTATTCCTCAACAATGGGATTGCGGAGCCAAAGTAAGAGAATGTACGGATAAACAAGGAAACACGATTCGCATTTTTGGTAGAAATAACAAGTTTGTTATTGATTTTTATTTAGGCGGTTATAAGTGGACTGGTAAAAATTCGGTTATATCTCAGAATTTTAATCCTAAATTATGCGAAGAAATTGCTACAAAGATTTTACAGCCATTACATAGTATGATGTATTCCGGTTATATTGTTGAACAAATGTTTTATGGCGACGCGTTTTGCGGTGAAAATATCCCCTGCATAAAAGATGTTTCTTTATCAACCATAAATCAATTATGTAATGCGTGCACAAAAGATAATACCGGATGCGCGTTGGTACTGACATATTAAATTATAGCATCGTTGATATAATAACCATCTTTCGTAACATTTATCTGATAAATACGTAACATTTTTGTTACGAATAGTCAATTTTTTATGTATTATTTGTTACGTTTTCTTGTAATTTTTCGTGTATGTCTGTATTCTCTGCTAAAAAGGAGAAAATAAATGAAAGCGTTGATTTTAGCTATCGGAAAATGCAAACACGGCTCACCGGAAGCGGCGATAATTGCCGAATATGTCAAACGTTCGGGCTGGGACGTGATTATCAAAGAAAAAGACAATTCCACGCAGGAAGACGAAGCTAAATTTTTGCAAAACTCGATTCCAAACGGGGCTAAAGTGATTGTGCTTGATGAACGCGGCGTAAATATTTCCAGTATGGAATTGGCGTTTAAAGTTGAACATTGGATTCTTGACGGCTGTTCGGAAATTTGTTTTTTAATCGGCGGCGCGGACGGACATTTGCAATCTACTCGTGACAAGGCTGATTTAATTCTCTCTTTTGGCAAACTAACTTTGCCGCATATGCTGATGCGGGCTGTTTTAAGCGAACAGATTTATCGTATGCAGACAATTATAAATCATCACCCGTATCACCGGCAATAAAGACAAGCTTAATAATACAAAAAAATCCCCGCTTATGCACAATTTTACAATTATACAAAAGCAGGGACAGAGGTTAGTTATGCAAGCTTGACAAACAAGTTTTTGATAACTTCTTTTGCCTTTTCGACATCAGTCACCACAAAGATGTATCTTTGTTGGCCGATAATCAAAAAATTAATCTGACTTTCAATGTCGTCCAAAGTCATCTTCGAGAGTGAGGTTACAAAGAAACTGCTTTTCGCAGTTACCTGAGCACTCTGTCCCTCAAAAAATACAACATCGTCAAAGTTTTCAGCTGTAACAATAGAGCCGCTTGAGGCAGTAAAGCCAACCAAAAGACCTGAATCTCTGAGAGCAAACTTCATTTCCCAAGCAGTAACACCTTTACCGTTTGCTTTTTCCCAAGCGTGACGACCCTGTTCGCAAGAACAACGACCGACTTGCGCGTGATATTTTCCTGATCTGAAACCTAACGTAACAGCAGGAACCATTGCTCCGCAAAATTCACAATGACAATCAGAATCCATAAACTGAACAAAACTATTTCTCATATATTTACCAATTGATTACTTTCTTTCAAAACTCACAATCGGTTATTTTATGGTGCATTACAATCTCTCGGTATAATTTTGTGTAAAAAAAATATTATTTCTCAATACATTAAAATTGAGATGAAGTTACTATTTTTCACTACATAATAAATTTTAAACACAACCTTATATAAATCCTGCTTATTGAAGCACAAATTACACAATACTGTCTATAATAATTTTTTTAATGACTTAGTTTAACACATTTTTCAAATTTCGTCAACAAGCTAATCTCAGTTTTCATAATTTGCAGCATCTGTTTCCATAATTTCCGCCACCACATCATAGTCAAATCCGGCGCGGATTAAAGTTGCCATATCTTTTTGTCTGTTAATTTTTCGCGATTCTTCGTCGGGACGAAACGGTCCTATTTTTTTGCGTTTTGCCAATTTTAGAGCCATTTCTCGCGGGTTATAATCCAAATCTTCTAACATATCTTCAATTTGTGCGTTGGCAACACCTTTTTCACGCAGCTTGTTTTGAATATAGCGAGCCGGTTTGCCGATAGAAAGATAATGTCGAACTTTGATTTCTGTAAAGCGGTCATCGTCTAAATAATGAAGTTTTTCAAACTCCGTCAAAACATTTTCCACCCATTGATAAGCTTCTTGTTTGTTAAATTCCGGATTCTCTTTGGCATATTGATTGACGCGTTTTTGTAAGACCGAACGCAAGTTTTCTACCGAAGATTCAAAACGTTTTAAATAATACAAACCAATGTTTTTCAAACGCTGCGGGGTAATTTTTTTTGCCGGACGTTTGCGTTTGGGTTGTTCTGTTTCGGGATAATTTTCGTAACTCACTTGAAATATCTCCTTTTTCACCCTAAATTTTGCATAATAGAACATTAGTTTAATCACAAAGAGGTTTTTAAAAGATGAATAAAGATAAATGTGTTTCCTTTAATTTGGATAACAACGCTTTCCGCGGACGGTTAGTGCGCTTGGATAATGTTTTGGCCGAAGTGTTCTCCCATCATAAATATCCGGATAACGTCGGCGCGGCGGTGGCCGAAACAACGGCATTAGGCGTGATGTTGGCCAGTCTTATGAAGTTTGACGGCTTGTTTACGCTGCAAATTCAGGGAAACGGCCCTGTTTCTGATTTGGTTACCGATGTCACTTCAGACGGAAAAGTGCGCGCAACGGCACGTTTTGATGAACAGAAAATGAAAGAGGCTCAAATCTTGCGTAAGACTGAGGGACAATTAGAGGCAACACCGTTCTGGCTTGGTAAAGGCAGCTTGATTTTTACCATTGACCAAGGCAAAGGAACGGATTTGTATCAAGGTGTGGTCGATTTGCAAGGCAATACGTTAGAAGCTTGCGCTTTGCGCTATTTCAAATATTCTGAACAAATTGACACGCACTTGCATTTATATTTGAACAAAAAAGGCGATTATTGGCAAGCGGCGGGTATTTTAATCCAAAAAATGCCGACCAAGGGCGGAAACGAATTGTCCGAAACTGAAGATGAATTGGCGGAAAAGTGGAATGAGGATAAAATTTTGCTCGATAGTTTGACCGCGGCGGAAATGTTTGATGAAAAACTGGCGGCTGATGATATTTTGTATCGTCTTTTCCACGAACATCAGGTACGGGTCGTAAAAGCAAATGAATATTATTTCGGATGCCGTTGCAGTCGTGAAAAACTTTTGAACACTTTGAGTTCAATGAAAGAAGATGACATCAATGCAATGATTGAAGACGGCAAAATTACCGCAACTTGCAATTTCTGCGGACAAGTTTATTCTTTTGATAAAGGCGAACTTTTAAAACATTAAGCTTTATTTTTAAGCATATCTTAAACATTACCCTGTAAATTTTATCTAGAAAATAGGTTTAATTTATGGGGTAAAATAATATGAAAAACTTCTTAAAGATATTTTGTGCGATTTCTTTCGCCAGTGTTTTAAGCGCGTGTTCGACAATGAATAATGATGAGGCCGCTCCGGAAAAATATAGTGATTTGCATTTTGACAATAAAAAACCTATTGAATTAACCGTTAAAAAAATTGAAATAAAATCAGAATTTGCCCCGTCTTTTACCCGTCCTAACGTGGAACACTTATTCCCTATCTCCATTGAAAAAACGGCTAAAACTTGGGCTGATGAGCGTTTAGATGCGGTGGATTTCTCTTCGGACAGAGTTGCGGAATTTATTATTAAAGACGCCAGTGTTACCGAAAAAGAAGAAAAATCCGAACAATTGTTGCAAAAAGACCGCTTAAAATATCACGCAAACCTGAGTGTGTTGTTGCGAGTTACTGACAACAAGTCTTCTGCTCAGACTTCAGTTGAAGCCTATCGTGAATTGAGTATGCCGATAGACACCAATATTGAAGACAAAGAAAAATATTGGAATGAAATGGTGGTGAAATTGTTCAACGCGTTTGACGAACATATGGAAATGAATATTCATAAATATCTGAATATGTATGTTAAGGGAGATACCACAATCACCGAATATTAATCAACAAAAACAAGTTGAAAGATTTTTTGAAGAACTCAAATTGATAACGGGAAGTTTGATTTTGAGTTCTTTTCCTTTTGTGGTGACGGCTTTGCAATATCCGTAAATAACCGCGGCGGCTCCATTAAGCTGAGCGGTGTCTTCAAACTCAAAACATTCTCCCGGTTCCAAATCCGGTAATTCTCCGTTAAAGCCCAAGGCAGACAAATGTCGGCTGTTGCCAAGTTCGTCAGTGATGCAAACATCTTTGGTGGTTAAACGGATACGTTCGTCAGAATTGTTTTCAATGCGCAGCATATAGCCCCACAGCTCACAACGTGTTTCGTTTTCTTCTAACAGCTCTTGACAAGCCGAAACCATAATATCACCGGTTTGCATAGTAGAATAGTCAAAATTGTTTAACATAAAAAATCCCTCCGAACTTTATGTTAAGGATTCATTAACCTTTAAAAAACTTCAAGAGGGATTCTGATTTATGCACATAAAAGTTTATTTTGTGCGGCCGTATTTGTCTTCAAAGCGGATAATATCGTTTTCATCAAGGTTTTCTCCGACTTGCACTTCAATAAAATCCATTGGTTCAGAAGAATTATTTTGGATTCGGTGTTTTGTCTTTACGGGGATATAAACGGATTCGCCGGCTTTTATTTCTTTAGTTTCTTCACCTAAGGTAACCACGGCCACGCCGCGCACAATGTTCCAATATTCGGCGCGTTCGTGGTGAAGCTGCAATGATAAAATTCCGTTTGGCTCAACCACAATGTGCTTAACGCAAAATCCGTCACCGCAATCAATAACTTCCCAAGTGCCCCAAGGGCGTTTATCATTTTGCCCGCGTTTATATGTATTTGTCATTTTCTTCTCCTTTTTTAGGTTTACATAATTTAAAAAGTAGTATAAACAGTAAATGTGTGGTTGCAACTATAATTTAGAAATATGCAGGATTAAAAATGAATACTTCGGGTATTGTCAGCGAGGCTTTGGCCATTCAAAAAATTATCAGTGAGGAATTATCCGTAAAAGCTTCTATGCCTGAAAAAATCAGCAAAGTGCTGAAATCACTGGCCGATTCGCTTAATGTAGATGAGGTTCTGTTATATGCCACGATTGATGAAAATTATTTAGAACTTATGGGGCAGTATCAGGCTCTTAACTATAAAAATAACATTCGTTTTGACGAAGGAACTATTGGCGGATGCGCCGCTTTGAAATCGGTCAAACTTGCTGTTAATTTAGAAAAAAATATCTCTTTGATTAGCGTTCCGATAATGCGATTGCATATTGTTATTGGCGTTTTTGTCGCGATTAAACACAACAATTCGGGGTTTAACGATTTTCAGATTGAAGAAACCGAAACTTTGGCTTTGCCGTTAATAGATTTGTTATCTGCGCGAATTTTTGAAGACTATAAAAATCAGATTATCAAAGAAAAAGGTATTGTTGTTCGCAACGCGCTGCACGGTGTCAGTATGAATAAGGGATATGGCGTCGGCAAAGCCGTGTTGCACTATCGCCAACGCGAGCTCGTTAATATTTTTGCGGATAATGTTGAGTTGGAACAGTCGAAATTAGCCGAAGGTCGCCGCAAAATGCTGGAATATATAGACAAGAAAATAGCGCAGGCCGGCAACTATATCGGTAACAGCACAGAAATTATGGAAGCTTATCGTTTGTTTGCAATGGATAAGGGGTGGTACAAAAAAATAAGTGCGGATATTGCAAAAGGTTATACGGCGGAAGCGGCGGTTGAACACGTTTATGAAGATATGTGGAGCAGGCTTTCTGCTACCAACGATCCTTATATCAAAGAAAAACTTTATGATTTACGCGATGTTTCAGACAGGTTGCGGGCGTTTATCGGTGGTGACGCAATTCAGGAATTTGTTTCCGGCGATGAAGATATTGTGCTGATTGCCCAAAGTATGGGGCCGGCCGACTTGATGGACTATAACTATAAGCGGATTAAAGCTTTGGTGATTGAAGAGTGTTCGCCGACACTTCACGTTGTTATTGTGGCAAAGGCTCTGAACATTCCGGTTGTCGCCAAAATATTCGGAGTGCTGAAAGAAGTTAAAGCCGGCGAGGTTGTTGCCGTTGACGGAAATGATGGTACCATATATCCAAATCCGTCTGCCAAGCTTGTTGCCGAATATCAAAAAAAATCTGTCGGACTGCAAAAAGTTTTTGCCGAACTGGAAAGTTTGAGTGCAAAGCCGACCAAAACCAAAGATAATATAAAAATAAACTTGGCTTTGAATTATGGTCTGGATTTGGATTATGAGTATATTAAACCAACTCATTGCGATGGTATTGGGTTGTATCGTACGGAAATAACGTTTATGTCGGCGGATAAAATGCCCGATGTTGAAAGTCAGCGTAAACAATATGCGCGTTTGTTTGAGGCCTTGGGCAATAAAAAAATAATTTTCCGTAGTTTAGACGTGGGGTCGGATAAATTTTTGCCGTATTGGGGCGAAATAAAAGAAGATAATCCGGCAATCGGTTGGCGTTCAATTCGCATAACATTAGACCGGCGTTCTATTTTGCGTCAGCAGATTAGGGCAATGCTCCGTGCCGCGGCCGATAAAGAGTTGTATGTAATGTTTCCGATGATATCGACCTGCGAGGAATTTTTGGAAGCTAAAGAAACTTTGATGTTGGAATATGAACGTGAAAAGCAGCGCGGCCGTCCGACTGCATCTAAAGTTAATGTCGGTATAATGATAGAAGTTCCGTCGGTGCTGTTTCAGTTAGATGAAATTTTTCAGCAAGTTGATTTTGTTTCGGTCGGAACCAATGACTTGTATCAGTTTGTTTTTGCTTGCGATAGAGGAAATCCGCGTTTAACTTCACGCTATGACGTTTTGTCGGCACCTTTTTTGAAATTGATGAAAATGATTGTGGATAAAGCCGGACAATACAAAGTTCATTGTTCCGTTTGCGGAGAAATGGCCAGCAACCCGTTAGAGGCAATGGCTTTAATCGGTTTGGGCTATCGTAATTTATCGGTTTCCGGAGCCGCATACGCCAATGTTAAAAAAATGATTCTCAGTATGAACAACGAAGATGTGGCCGACTATGTGCGTAGTTTGCTGAAATCTGCCAAAACAAGTGTGCGTCCGCAATTATTGGCGTATGCTTATGATCATACTATTGCAATCAATTAAAAAGTATGTTATAAACGCCGAGAATATAAGACAGTAAAGGTGAGATAAAATGGAAGACATAGATGACGCGCAAAACATTGGTGAATTGTTGCGCAATACTCGCTTGAAGAAAGGTAAAACTTTAGGAGATGTCTCTAAGGATTTGTGTATTCGTAAATTTTATTTAGAGGCAATCGAAAATTTAGAAACAAAAAATTTGCCGCCGTTGCCATACGGTTTGGGTTTTGTGCGCAGTTATTCCGATTATTTGGGGCTTAATTCCGCTCGCATTGTTCAAGCTTTTCGACAAGCGGTATATGCTGAACAATCAGATGCGAATGAACCGGAAATTTTTGAAGAAAACACCAATACAATGGAATTAGGCGGACCGAAATTATATCATATTATTATCGGTCTTGTCGGTTTGGTGGCCGTTTTTGCTGTTTGGACCGGAATGTCATCACCGCAATCAAGCAAGGAATTTGACGAGGAAACAACCGTGGATAACGTTGTGCCCGAACCGGTGATTATTGAAGAAGAGGAAGTTTCAAATAATGAAAGTGTTGCGGAAACTGAAACAGTCGCATCTTCACAGACAAATATAGATAATGCTTCGGAAAATAAAACCGAACCGGTGGCGGAAATTGAAAAAACAGAAAATAAGGCAAGTGTAGAAGTTAAAAAAACGGAAAATAAAGTTGAAGAAGAACAAAGTTCGACAGTCACTCCAACCAGATTACGCATAAAATTGGCCGGACCGTCTTGGGTTGAATTAAAACACAATGGCAAAGTTTTATTGAGCGGAAATTATGGTAAGGACTTTGTTTATGATGTGCCTGATGAAAGCGGAATGGTCGTTTCTGTCGGCCGCTATTACAATGTGGATTTTTACCTTGACGGCAAGCTGATTAAAGTGGCATCGGCAATGAAACAAACCAATATTAACCTTGATAAATATATTTTATCTGAATAAGAAAAACAGGAATAAAAATGTCAAAAATACAAAGTGTTCGCGGCACATACGATTTGTATGGCACCGCTAAGAGAAAAATGAAAAAGGTGACGGAGGTTGCTTCTTCCGTGGTGGAAAAATACGGATTTGAAGAAATAGAAACTCCGATTTTTGAGTTTACGGAAGTTTTTTCTCGCAATTTGGGGGATACCTCTGATATTGTTACAAAAGAAATGTATTGCTTCAATGATAAAGGCGGCGAAAGCTTAACTTTGCGTCCCGAGGGAACTGCGGGCGTAGTGCGCGCCTTTGTGTCAAACGGAATGCAACAAAATTTGCCGGTTAAGTTTTATTATGCGGGGCCGATGTTTCGTTATGAACGTCCGCAAAAAGGTCGGCAGCGTCAATTTACGCAATTTGGTGTTGAACTTCTGGGTGTTGAAACTCCGCAAGCTGATGTTGAAGTTATTTCGATGGCCTATGAACTTTTGGAAAAACTGGGCTTGAATGGGCAGGTTGTTGTTGAAATAAACTCTTTGGGAGATGCGGAAAGCCGTGAGGCATATCGGGAAAAGTTGGTGGCCTATCTGAAAGAACACTATGAAGAGCTTTCTCAAGACAGTAAATCACGTTTAGAGCGCAATCCTTTGCGAGTTTTAGATTCTAAAGAAGAATGTGATAAAGCGGTGGTGGAAAATGCTCCGCTATACGCCGACAGCCTGAATGAAAATTCTCGGGAATTTTTTGCTAAAGTTTTGCACGGATTGGATTTGCTTGGTATAAAATATCGTGTTAACAATCGATTGGTTCGTGGTTTGGACTATTATTCGCATACGGTTTTTGAATTGGTTACCGATAAACTCGGAGCTCAAGGAACGGTTTTGGCCGGCGGTCGCTATAATGGCTTGGTGGCTCAAATGGGTGGCGGAGAAGTGGCCGGCATAGGTTGGGCCAGTGGAGTAGAGCGTTTGGCAATGCTGTTGGATGAAGAAATTGAAACTCCGCGTCCGGTAGCGGTTATTCCAATGGGGGCGGAAAGCGAAGATAAAGCTTTGCAAATTTCCAATCAGTTGCGTCGTGCCGGTTTTAAGGTTGAACAGAGCTACAGCGGCAATATGAAAAAGCGTATGGCAAAAGCCGTAAAAGCTAACGCGTTTAAGGCCGTGATTATTGGCTCCGATGAATTGGCAAAAGGTGAAGCGGCTATAAAAGATTTGGATAGCGGCGAGCAAAAAAATGTTAAACTTGAACATTTGATTGAGGAAATAAAGTAATGAATTTTGAAGAAAAATTGGCTAATGTAGTTAACCGCTATGAAGAAGTGCAAGCTTTGCTTTCCACCAATATTTCTTCAGATGAACTGGTTAAACTGAACAAAGAGTTGTCAGTTTTGGAACCGGTGGTGGCAGCTATTGAAAATTATAAAAAGCATTTGCAGGCTATGCAAGATGATAAGGCGATGATGGATGATGCGTCGCTCGATAAAGAAATGCGTGAAATGGCCGAAGCTGAATATTATGAGATTAAAGAACAACTGCCGGAATTAGAAAAAGAAATTCGAGTTTTGTTGCTGCCAAAAGAAGCCGATGATGAAAAAAACGCAATACTTGAAGTTCGCGCCGGTACCGGTGGTGATGAGGCGGCTTTGTTTGCGGCTGTGCTGTTTGAAATGTATCAGCGTTATGCGCAAAAACAAGGTTGGAAATTTGAAATTTTAGACGCCAACGAAAACGGATTAGGCGGTTATAAAGAAGCTTCGGCCAAAATCACAGGTAAAGATGTTTTTGCTAAATTAAAATTCGAATCCGGAGCGCATCGGGTACAGCGTGTTCCTGTAACGGAATCTCAGGGGCGTGTCCACACATCGGCGGCAACGGTGGCGGTTTTGCCTGAAATTGAAGAAGTTGATATGTACATTAATCCTGCTGATTTGAAGATTGATGTTTACCGTGCGTCAGGAGCCGGCGGACAACACGTTAACCGTACGGAATCCGCCGTGCGAATAACTCATATTCCGACCGGTATTGTCGTGCAATGCCAAGATGACCGTTCTCAATTTAAAAATAAAGAAAAGGCAATGAATCACCTGCGCGCCAAATTATATGACAGTCAAAAATCGGCCATTGATGCCAGCTATTCGGAAAAACGTAAATTGCAAGTCGGTAGCGGAGACCGTAGTGAGCGTATTCGTACATATAACTATCCGCAAGGGCGGGTGACCGACCACAGAATTAACTTGACTTTGTATAAACTTGATGACGTGGTTTCCGGTGAGGCCTTGGGTGAAATTATAGACGCTCTGATTGCTGAAGATCAAGCAGATAGATTGGCTGAAATGGATTAATGATTGGTAGTCTTGCGGATTCTAAAAGATAAAGAACAAGAACAGAATCTTTCAGTTGATAAAAACGTTTCTCTGTATCCGTAATAGCTTGACTTTTGTCTAAAGATAGGCTAATAAAAATGTAATTTGAAATTATTTAGAGTTATTTTTAACATTAGTTTATCAACAAAAAGAGGGAACGGGACGTGTAAAAGGGCACACCCTCTCTAAACAAACCCAGATTTATTATGGCTAAACTTGAAATTTTGGCAGATGATGCAAAGCAACAGATTTCTGATTTGAAGATGTATCGCTCCGGTTGGGCTAACGACATTCGCGAAGGTTGGTCATTAGGCAACCAAGAAACACAGAAAATTCTGTTTGAGTTGTACGAAGTCTCCGGCTCCGTCATTTTAGCACTGGAACAGGTTATAAGTGGCCGTCATTGCGATAAAATGGCTATGATTTTGGTTTTTAACAAACTAAAAGATTTGGTGCAGTCCGAGGTCTTTACAAAGTATGCCAAACTTAATGATTTAGGATTCGTGCATTGTGTTAGTACCGGTACCAAACACCACATCAGAGTGATGTTTGACTGCCTGAAAATTTTGACTGCTTAGTCGATTGTCTGTTAAGGCGTAAAGTTTTTTAACTTTGCGCCTTTTCTATATTAAAAAGCCGATCTTGGCTTAGAAGTTGCTAGCGGTTTGGCTAGCGGAGATAAAGCTTGGAATATGGCAAAGAATGCAGGAGAACAAGCTATACGATGGAATGGACGTAGACAATTACTCAACCAATTACAAAGAGGTAAAGATTTTAGGAACGTTAATTTGGGCTATATAGCGAAGAAACAACTAGATGAAATAAATAATCTTAGAAAACTTGAAGGGGTTTCAAAGATTGGAAGTCGAAAAGTATCTATTCCTTCAGATTGTATTGAACATGTTTTTGAAAGACGCATTCTGAACAATGGATATAAACCTCAAGAAGTAGTTGATGTCTTGGACAATGCAATATTTAGAACTGAAAAAATTAATCCGACTAGATATAAAACATTACAAGAACTTAGTAATCAAGGAACACGACATACAAACAGTGCTATTGTTGGTAAAATAAGAGATGGAGAACATATATTTGTAAAAACAGGATATAAAAATAAGTAATTAAAAAGAAAAAGGGATTGGTTGGTTGCCCACCCAACTTACAGCTCCTGTTTTACAACAGTCTGGCAGCAAGCATTCTGCTCTTCAATCCCTTTTCTCCATAATACAGACAAAGTCAGTATTACTTTATAACTACAGGATGGCCAGCTTTCTCATCATACATCTCTTCAATGTGTTATTACACAATGGCGGCGGCTTACTGGCGATATAAAATCTTTCCACTCTTCTGTAGTCATAAGAGTAATATAATACGAAAAACACTCTCGTCAAGTGTATTTTTGTGAATATTTATACTATATTAATATACCATATAGAAGTAGTTTGGGAGGTCGGTAAAATCCTCCATCAGTTACAGAATTAAATAATTCGTCCGGCAGCATCCTTTCTGCTCATCAACCTACATCTACATTATCTAATGCACCATCTATAAGAAAGTCAGTGATGTTTTAACTTGAAACTAAGTAGTAAAATTGTTAAGCATATAATCTCGATTTTTTTTCATCTTAAAACACTCCTGTATTTTTAAATAATCTATTACATAAAGTTGTATTTTGCAAGGGAAACTATTCAATGTCTGAGAAACCCTAAAAATAGCTTAGATTATTGTAAATCTGTTGGAGATAAGGCTCGTAGAACATATCGTAAAACAGGTAAATATTAATCAACAAGATGTATGGCAATAAATATTTTGTTGCCATACATCTATATTTTATTTATATTTGAGATAAATAGAGGAATAAAATTATGAAAAAAATCATTTATTTTGTTATTGGATTTGTTTGTGCGCCAGTCATTTTAGGAGACTTCTTTGCATGGATATCTAGTGCGGATGCATTTATTTATGAGGGTATTTGTGGTACATTATACCTCATCTTATATTTAATTTTTCCTTGGCTATACCGAGGTAAAATATCGCAGATTCTCAAAAATAAAACGCTAGCTTTTGTTTGTATATATACGATTTTAGCCACCATATTGTGTGGAATATTGTCATTGATGATATAAAATACCTAGCGTAAAAATAAGCCTACATACATAAAAACCGCCCATTAAAGGACGGCTTTTTAGTATTGGTACACGAACTGGACATTCACTCATAACGTCTATATGTTTTTCCCATCTCGCAAATTCAGTCCCCTCCTTTTATATATTCCAAGGCCAGGATATATAAGAAGTTGAGAAGATTATAATGTCATAATTAGACTAAATTGCTTATCAAATTATATGCATATAAAATATTATACTATAAGAAATTGTGTATAATTATAAGATTTTTCTTATAGTAACTAAATAAGTGTGATATATGGTATAATATGATATGTTATCACATTCAGATGATGATTTATCATATTTAGGTAAGACAAAACGAGATGTTTTGTCTTTTTTGTATAGATATCCCACAGTTTACTGGGGGATATCTATTTAAACTTACAGCCATTCGGTGATTTGCGCCGAGTGGCTTTTTTTATAAAGGATATAATAAATGACAAACATATATAGAAATTCAAGTTCTCCGTTTGGCTATGATGTTGGCGAAGAAGATAGAATAGATGCGTATGGTGTTGACCATAGTAATTTTAGTTTGCGTGATGAGATAGAATATCAAATGGCGCGTGTTAATCGAGAAGACCAGTTTAAGCAAAGTTATAACAAACAAGGTATAACTGAAAACTATCCACAGTTTGGCAAAAGTTTTTGGGGTAATAACTCCGAAAATAACTATGGCTTTGGTTCTTCAAATATTAGTGAGAACATCGAACAGATGAAAACAAACGGTATGCCAACGTTGAAAGAAACCTTGCAATATCAAAATCAGATGAATAATCAGGACTCAATGACTACACCAACTCCGTGGGGACAGAGCTCATTAGGGCAAAATAACGCAATAACTTCAACAGAGTATGGGCAAAATATAACATCTCAACTCCGACCACTTACCGAAGCGCAAAAAGCACAACCAAGTAATCGGGGGAATGGTGTATTTAGTTCTGGTTTAGAGGGATTGGGTAAAGGCACTATTTATGGTGCAGCACGTCCACTCAATGGAGCAAGTTTTGGCGCAGTTGATTGGGCAGACAGGCAACTAGGTGGAAATATAAAACAACTAGGGCAAGAGATACAACAAGATGCTGATACAGCAGGTGTTGGAACTCTAAATCAGTTAACGAATCTTGGCTTAGAAGTTGCTGGCGGTTTGGCTAGCGGAGATAAAGCTTGGAATATGGCAAAGAATGCAGGAGAACAAGCTATACGATGGAATGGACGTAGACAATTACTCAACCAATTACAAAGAGGTAAAGATTTTAGGAACGTTAATTTGGGCTATATAGCGAAGAAACAACTAGATGAAATAAATAATCTTAGAAAACTTGAAGGGGTTTCAAAGATTGGAAGTCGAAAAGTATCTATTCCTTCAGATTGTATTGAACATGTTTTTGAAAGACGCATTCTGAACAATGGATATAAACCTCAAGAAGTAGTTGATGTCTTGGACAATGCAATATTTAGAACTGAAAAAATTAATCCGACTAGATATAAAACATTACAAGAACTTAGTAATCAAGGAACACGACATACAAACAGTGCTATTGTTGGTAAAATAAGAGATGGAGAACATATATTTGTAAAAACAGGATATAAAAATAAGTAATTAAAAAGAAAAAGGGATTGGTTGGTTGCCCACCCAACTTACAGCTCCTGTTTTACAACAGTCTGGCAGCAAGCATTCTGCTCTTCAATCCCTTTTCTCCATAATACAGACAAAGTCAGTATTACTTTATAACTACAGGATGGCCAGCTTTCTCATCATACATCTCTTCAATGTGTTATTACACAATGGCGGCGGCTTACTGGCGATATAAAATCTTTCCACTCTTCTGTAGTCATAAGAGTAATATAATACGAAAAACACTCTCGTCAAGTGTATTTTTGTGAATATTTATACTATATTAATATACCATATAGAAGTAGTTTGGGAGGTCGGTAAAATCCTCCATCAGTTACAGAATTAAATAATTCGTCCGGCAGCATCCTTTCTGCTCATCAACCTACATCTACATTATCTAATGCACCATCTATAAGAAAGTCAGTGATGTTTTAACTAAAAATTATGGCTTTAGGGAGTTATTAGATTTGTTTAAATGGTGTAAATAAAAATTTAGTAATATAAAGAGGCTGATTATTCGGCCTCTTTATATTCTGTAAGTACAGGAATTAAAGACTGCATTGATTCTTTACTAGATAATATCAATGTTTGTATATAGTTATAAAGCGCATTATAAATGTCTGGCATACTGTCCGTATTGCACAAATAACCATTAGGTCCAAAATGTTTTAACTGACAGGTTGATATAGCATAGTTATCTTCTAAACTTTTTCGAAATAATTTATAATTTTTTACATTGACTTCATAATTTATATATAAATTTTTCAGAGTTTCTTCTGCTACTTTATCCAAACAAGATATTTTTTGTGTTGAAGTAGAACAATTTTCTAAATCTTTTTGATAGTTAAGCATTAGCCTGTAATCTTCTACTATTGCTACAATTTCACCTTTACTACTCCAATCGCTCTTATTGTATATTTCATCAATATTTATACCATGTAAAATTTGAGCATTTACCTTGAAATTAAGTAGTAAAATTGTTAAGCATATAATTCCAACTTTTTTCATCTTCATATATTCCTGTATTTTTTGACAATTTATTACATAAAGTTGTATTTTGCAAGGGAAATATACAGTGTTACAGCGATAATTACAGCATGGTTCAAAGAATGGGGAATACAGGCGGTTTTGAGCGGTGATATTTAAAACGAAAAAAGGAAAGTATCAACTTTCCTTTTTAAGATTGGTACGCGCGCAGGGATTGGCTTTGCCGCCACTGTGCTCATTCGCTAAAGCTCACCGGCGTCCTAAAGTCCGCCTTTCGCTTGTGGTCGAACCCTTTCTCCAGTGTTCTCTCCCTTACCGCGCTAAAAACAAAAAAACTCCCGTTTGGGAGCTTTTCCGTTTTGGTACGCGAACTGGACATTCATTCATAACGTCTATACGTTTTTCCCATCTCGCAAATTCAGTCCCCTCCTTTTATATATTCAAAAGATATGATATATAAGAAGTTTAGAAGATTATAATATCCTTAATTAGACTAAATTGCTTATCAAATTATATGCATATAAAATATTATATTATAAGAAATTATGTATAATTATAATATTTTCCTTGTAGTGACTAAATAAGTGTGATATATGGTATAATATGATATATTATCATCTTCAGATGATGATTTATCATATTTAGGTAAGACAAAACTAGATGTTTTGTCTTTTTTGTTTTTAAACTTACAGCCATTCGGTGATTTGTGCCGAGTGGCTTTTTTTATAAAGGATATAATAAATGACAAACATATATAGAAATTCAAGTTCTCCGTTTGGCTATGATGTTGGCGAAGAAGATAGAATAGATGCGTATGGTGTTGACCATAGTAATTTTAGTTTGCGTGATGAGATAGAATATCAGATGGCGCGAAACAATCGCGAAGAACAATTTAAGCAAAGTTATAATAATCAGGGAATAACCGATAATTATCCTCAGTTTGGCAAAAGTTTTTGGGGTAATAACTCCGAAAATAACTATGGCTTTGGTTCTTCTAACATTAGCGAGAACATCGAGCAGATGAAGAGTAAAGGTTTCCCAACGCTAGAAGAAACTTTGCAATATCAAAATCAGATGAATAATCAGAACTCAATGATTACACCAACTTCGTGGGGACAGAGTAATACAACCACTCCAACAGTATATGGGCAGAATACAACACCAACAGGCGTTGGAAATAATGCTCAACAACCAGCGAACAATGCCACTATAAGTCCTGTGACCAAAGAAATCTTTTCTAATACTTATAAGCCTTTGCAGAAATTCATTTCAAAGCCATTCGTGTCATCAAAAGCATATCAAATATACGATGTAAATAAAGGACTAGCGGAAGATACAAATTATCCAAACTCTCCGTTGCTTGATAAGTATAATAATTTGATAGAGCAACATTTTAATGATATGGGACCGATTGAAGGACATCCCGACAATATATATGTTGACACAACATTTCATACAACTGTAGGAAGAGGAAGTAATGTTAATAATTATAATCATTTTAAAAAGGTCAATTATTATATAGAGGATAATGGAAACAAACGAGTTCCAACAGAAGCTGATAAAAAAAACTGTTTTGATACGCTACAAAATTGGTCACATGAATATCGTAAAACTCATAAGACACATAACTTTGCAGCAAAACATTTTATAGAAGATGAATTTAAAGATGCATGTAATTTGCGAATAACTCCAGAAGAAGAAAAAAGATTGTATTTGAACCATGTTAAAGAAATACTTCCGAAAATCTATGATGTAGTACCAAACTATGATCAACTAAGTGATAACAAAAAATTGGTTATTATGGATATGGTGTATAATATGGGGAAAACTCACTTTGAAGAAGAATTTCCTAATTTTATTAAATATGCAAAGGCAAATTATACACACGGTATGATTGATGAATATCATCGTAAAGGGGTACAACCAAGACGTAATGAGTGGACATTAGATTTATTGGAGGAAGATTTGAAAAATAATAGGTAAATGATAAAGAGAAGACAGCTAATTAGCTGTCTTCTCTATTACTAAGGTTTCACTTGAGTAGTGATCATCAGATAAAGAATTATCGTAACTTCTTTCTTCTATTTTATAAGAACACTTCAAATAATTATCATTTTTATCATTACAAGGTTTAATTATGAATCTATATAATTCAACAGCTGGATTTTTAAAATCTGGATGAACCAAGATACATTTCATACCAATAGAATCTTGTTCATTTTCCAAAAGTTTGCAAGCCTCATGAGTCCAGCCATTTTTATATTTTTTGTCATTATCCACAGAGGGTGAATTAGAAAAGACCAATGAATTAGGGGTCAAATAAGTATCGCGAGCATTGGTAGAAACAGCCTCTAACTTTTCATAAAATAGCGGATTAACGAAAGTTTCTTTTTTCAATTTTTCTTGAGCTAATGTGAGTTTTTTTTCTAACTCTTGCACCTTTTGCCATAGTTCTTCATTTTCAAGATGAGGCTTAGCTTGTTCTTGCTTTAATTTTTCATCTAATTCTTGTACTATTTGTTGCAATATCTCATTTTCTTGCTCTGATTTTTGTATTCTTTGCATAAAATACCATGTCCCAGCAATCACCGCCACAGCACAAATGACACTTGTTATAATTCCAACTTTTTTCATTGCTTTATACCCCTGTATTTTTAGTCAATTTATTACATAAAGTTGTATTTTGCAAGTGAAATATACAGTGTTACAGCGATAATTACAGCATGGTTCAAAGAATGGGGAATACAGGCGGTTTTGAGCGGTGATATTTAAAACGAAAAAAGGAAAGTATCAACTTTCCTTTTTAAGATTGGTACGCGCGCAGGGATTGGCTTTGCCGCCACTGTGCTCATTCGCTAAAGCTCACCGGCGTCCTAAAGTCCGCCTTTCGCTTGTGGTCGAACCCTTTCTCCAGTGTTCTCTCCCTTACCGCGCTAAAAACAAAAAAACTCCCGTTTGGGAGCTTTTCCGTTTTGGTACGCGCGCAGGGATTGGCTTTGCCGCCACTGTGCTCATTCG
>CAKQLF010000013.1 GCA_934254585.1 uncultured Alphaproteobacteria bacterium
CAGAGAGAGAGAGAGACCTTTTGATTGCTTATTTTTCATCTTTCTTTCCTCATAAAATAGGTGAATTGTTCAATACCCGAAGTCTAGCAAACTCTTTTTAATAAATCAATAAAATTTATCTTCGTAAAAACTAAAAAACAAAATAAAACAGGTTGAATCAGTTGTTTGTGATATAGTTTAAAGTCCGTTTTAAACCACCGTTTAAAACGGACTCTCAAAAATGGAAAATCAAAAAAATCTCCAAACCTGAAAAAATGTTGAAAATATAAAAAGTTATTGCAATGTTTGCACATTTTTTCTATACTCTAAAATATAGCAAAAAAGAGTCCAAAAATAACGGTGGTTTAAATTGGACTTTAAAAGAAGAAAAAATAAGGGAGAATCAAAGTGTTAGAAAATGGCAAAATGGGGTGTTTAAGATGTGTTTTTGAGGCAATTTTTGGGCACAATGTCATTAATCGGCACTTTTTAAGTGGTATTCTAAGGCACTTCTTTAGCCTCATTCGCGGGCACAGACCCGCGAATCTAGATCCACGGGTCAGACTGTGCGTCACGCCCGGCAATGACGGGTGCCGGTGGCGGTTATTCAGTGCTTGTAAGTTGTTTAATTACCCCTCACCCGCAGACAAGTCTGCGACCTCTCCCGCACGGGGCGAGGTTTTAAAACACCTCTTTTGGGTCATTCGCGGGCACAGACCCGCGAATCTAGATCGCCGGATCAGACTGTGCGTCACGTCCGGCAATGACAGTAGATTGGGACGATGGTTAAGAGCTGTTTGCAATTTAATAAATACCCCTCACTCGGCACTGTCGTGCCACTCTCTCCCGCAAGGGGCGAGAGATTATGGCCGGTCAATGATTGAAATGCTCGGCGTTTTGGCCATAATCGGCGTTTTGAGCGTGGGTGGAATTGCCGGCTATTCCAAAGCAATGGAAAAGTGGAAAGTTAACAAAGCTATGGAGGATTATTCGGATATTATTCGCGGGTTATTAGAATATCGTGAAAATATATTGAAAAATAATCCAGACAGGCAAACAGGTTTGACAGATGTTATGCAGGCGGCCGGATTAGTACCGGAAAGTTGGTTAAAAATAAGTACTATGGGGTTTCAAGATCCTTATGGCAATGATGTATATTTTTATTCTAAAGGTACGGATGAGGGAAAGTTGATTTCTATGGATATGTATTTGGGCGGAGAAACTAAAAATAGTGATAACGTCAGGGTATCAGCCAATTTTTCCACTAATTTATGCGTTGAGCTTTTTAATAATTTAGCACATCCGCTACATTCTGAATTAATATCAGCCGCCGTTTCAAATTGGACCGGTTCCCGACAAATGAAGTTTTGGGGAGATAAATTTTGTTCGGAAGAGGTTAGATGTTTACAGCCTGCAACTCTTGCTGATTTTAAAAATGCTTGTGATATTTGTGATAAAGCCAATACTTATTGTAATTTTGCCATTAGGTTTTAAGTTGGTTTGAATTATTTTTGATGATAAATGTTCAATAGAGGAAAACAAAACCTGTGCAAAAGTTGCAGAGAATGTATACTTTTGTTTACTTTTTGTTAAGATATACTTGTTTGAAGTACTTTTTTACAAAGGAGCATAAAATGAAAAAAATTTTGGGAACAATGGCAGTTTTATCTGTTGTATGTTTGGCTGGCACCGCTCACGCTGTTGACAGCACCGGCGGTTGCGGTTTGGGCTCTATGGCTTGGCGCGGTCAAAGCGGTGTAATTCCTCAGTCTTTGGCTATGACCACTAACTCTTGGTTTTCTAACACTATCGGTGTGACAATGGGAACTTCCGGCTGTGACCCTAATGGTCGTGTAACTGGCGGCACAGGTCGTATGACTTTGGCCTTTTTACAAGACAATATGGAACAGTTTGCAATGGACGCAGCGGCAGGACGTGGCGAAACTATTGAAACTTTGGCCGGTATCTTAGATATGGACAGTGAAACTTTGGGCAAAGAAGTTCAACAAAACTTTGCTTATATTTTCCCTAACGACAATGTAGAAGCTGCTGATGTGGCTTTGAAAGTTATGGAAATTGCCAAGGCTTAATTGCTGAAATAAGGGAAAGCCGCTCTGTTGCCGTAAATATCTTTTTAAGGTGAAGGGCGGTTTTTTATTTGTGTATGCGGAAAATTCTGATTTTTTTGAGTGCTTTATTGTGGTGCGGCGCGGCTATGGCTGTGGAAAGTCCGGCGTATGATGTGTCGTGGCTAAAGTTGTTGCATTATCATAAAACGCTTAACGGCTATCAGGGTTTAGTGGAAAATCAGGAATTTTATATAAGTCCGGACGGGCGAAACAATCCGCAAGCGGAATTTGCGGCAGAAATAGAAGCTTTTTCTAAAGGTGAAGAAAAGTGCCGCTTTCCGGCAAGATTTAACTATCTGAAACAGCTGGAAAAAGTGCAGGGTGATTTAAGCGGGTGCAAGGATTATCAGCAATTTATGCACGATGTGCGTCCGAATGGTATCACGATTTTGTTTACCAACGCGTATATGAGTAATCCAGCCTCGTTGTTTGGGCATACGTTGGTGCGTATAGACACAGCGCGCAAGGGAACGCAAATGTTGGCACACGGCTCAAATTTTGGAGCGGATTCCGGAACGGAATATGGCGTGATGTTTGCGCTCAAAGGTTTGTTCGGCGGATATCTTGGGGTATATAGCGTCAGCCCATATTGGGAAATAATAAACACTTATAATAATATTGAAAATAGAGATATTTGGGAATATAATCTTAATTTAACAGATGAAGAAAAACAAATATTTGTTGACCATCTGTATGAAATGCGACAAGCCAAAATCCGCTATTATTTTTTGAGTAAAAATTGCTCGTATATGATTTTGGAGTTGCTGGAGGCGGTGCGGCCGAGTTTGGAATTGACTAAACAATATCCGGCGTGGGTAATTCCCTTGGATACGCTCAAAACCATCAACAACGAGCCGAATTTGGTTAAGTCGCAAAACTATCGTCCGGCGCGCTATACGCAGATTCAAAACTTGTTAAAGGCAATGAATAATGCGCAATATCAGGCATTTTTACGCGGTGTAGAAAAATATGATTTTACGGCGGAAAATCTGACAGATGAAGAAAAATCAGAAGTTTATGAAGCAGTTTATCAGTATTTTCAATATGAATACACCGCCGGAAATATGCCGCTGAAAGATTATCGAAAAGCCAGTTTCGGCGTGTTGCGTAAGCGTAGTGCCTTGCCGATTGGGGAAAAAACACAGGCGGTTGGCGAAAATCCGGCCTTGTCACACGATTCTATGCAAATATCGTTCAGCGGCGGAGCAGAACGCCACAAAAGTTTTGAAGAAGTTGAAATTCGTCCCGCTTATACCGCTTTGACTGACAGTAGTTTCGGGTTGGTTAAAGGGGCGGAAATCAGCGTGATGTCCAGTAAATGGCGGTATTATAATCAATCTCACAAAACTGTTTTGCAAAATTTTGCACCGATAAAAATTAAATCATTAGTGCCGGCGGGCAGGGTGTTTAATCCGATTTCCTATGCGGTCGGTGCGGAAATTAAACGCGACTATAATCCGCAGAATTATGATGAAGGTTATATTGGTTACGGCTATGGCGGAGTGGGTAAAACCATTGTTTTGCCGGCAGATATTTGGCTTTATGGTTTGTTGAAAATCAACGGTGCGTACGGCGGTTTTATTCCGCATAACAGTTGGGGCGGATTGGCTCCGGAAATCGGCGTTTTGAAAGATTTTGGCGTGGTGCGACTGCATTTTAATGCCGAAAAAACTTGGGCTACCCGCAAATTTGGCGACAGATTGGTTTATAAAGCCGCAGCGGCGTTGGGTTTGACCGATAATTTGTCGCTGGAAATGGGCTATGAGGGAAGCCACAACATCGGCCGCAACAGCGAAAGCTGGCAGCTTTGGTTACGGCATGGTTTTTAGAAAAATATTGACAAAATAGTAATAATGTATTACCAATTAAGCAGAGTTAATTATAATTTTGTTTGATTTTTAATTTTTTTATTATGGTAGGACTTTTTAATTCTGTTACCGGTAGTCAAAGACATCAAGGAAGTGCTTTGTTAGTAGGTGCAATTTGCGTAATGGGTATAATTTGTCCATTGGCAGTAGTTCTTAATAAACGTATTAAGTCTCAACGTAAGCAACAGGAAGCCAAGCGCAAGAAGCAAGAGGCTGAGCGTCTTGAGGCTGAGCGCAAGAAGCAAGGGGCCGAACGACTTGAAGCTGAGCGTAAGAAACAAGAGGCTGAACGTCTGGAAGCTGAGCGCAAGAAACAAGAGGCTGAACGTCTTGAGGCTGAACGTCTTGAAGCCGAGCGCAAGAAACAAGAGGCTGAACGTCTTGAGGCTGAACGTCTTGAAGCCGAGCGCAAGAAGCAAGAGGCGGAACGTCTTGAAGCAGAGCGACTTGAAGCTGAACGCAAACAGCAAGAGGCAAAACGTCTTGAGGCAGAGCGTCTTGATGCTGAGCGTCTGGAATCTGAACGCGAGCAAGAGGAAGCTGAATGCGAGCAAGAGGCTGAGCGCAAGAAGCAAGAGGCTAAACGCAAGAGGCAAGAGGCTTGGCGAACATCTCCAAAATTTAATAAATATTGGGATTTTGCTAAGTCTGAATACAGCAAGTTTAAAATGCTTGAAGGTTCTGATGATGAAAAAGACAGAGCTGCCCGCAAAGAGATTGCTCTGAAAATACTTGGACTGACAGGCTGCAAGTTAACTAAAACTTGGTTGCTTCAACATTATCGTATGATGCAGCGTGTGTATATCGCACCTTTGAGTAATGAAGAAATGCAGCTTTCTTACTTGCAGATACTGAATGCTGCCTATGACGAATTGAGTGACAGCGTAAGTTAGAATATTGTCCTTGCTTTATTTTAGGTATTAAAAAAACTGTAGAAGTGTCAAAGCTTCTGCAGTTTTTTTGTGTTAAGTCCATAGATATATTTCAATCTATAAATAATAAAAAACTTGACAAAAATAGCTTTTAAATCTACACTAAACTTCGTAATTGTATTTTTATGTTTAATCTTTAATTATTAAGCTTATGAATTTATATCTTAAATTTATTGACAAGTATGAGGAAAAAATTTCCGCCATAGAAGTTATTTTAATGGTTTTTATTACCGCATTTTTAGGCAGTATGTTTATTTTTTCCTTGTCTTTAGCAGATAAAACTTCGAGTCTGGCTCTTTTTGTTATGTTTTGTTTCAGCTTGGCATCTGTTCATTACTTTTGTGTATTTTTGGCCGACAATATACAGTTTGGCAAAGATGTTAATGAGGCCTCTGCGCAAGCAGAAAAGAAATGGGGCGTGGCTAAGAAAAAATTTGAAGAAGAAAAAGATGCCGAATTCAGAATTAGATTCAGAAAAATCAAGATGGATGTTATTAAGTTCGGAATATCTATTCTGCCGGTAGGGTTGCTGGGGTATGCAGTAGACTGGATGCCGATTTTTCACAATATGAAAGAATGGCTGAATACTTTAGGAACTATCTTTATCGGGATTTTTAACTAAGTTAGAGAACTGTGAAATCTATATGAGATTTCACAGTTTTTTGTATAGTCATATTGACAAAATAAGGGCTTGACACTATGGTCGGTTTCGTCTACAAATAGTTTAAGGCTGTGCGGATTAATTTTAGCGGGTGTGGGCGATGATTTTTTGCGATATGGATGGCGTCTTAGTCGATTTTGATAACAGTTTTAAGGCCAAATTCGGAGAAAATCCGGCAGATTTACCGCGTCAGCAACGTTGGAACTTGGTTTTAAACACTCCAAACTATTGGGTTAATCTTCCGCCGAAAAACGATGCCGAGAATTTAATAAATTTTTTGCTCAAAGAAGATTTTCAAATTTTAACCGGTTTGCCGAATTGCGGATATGAAAAAGCCGATAAAGAAAAAAGGCAATGGGTGAAAAAATATTTGGGTGACAAAGTGAAAGTTATTTGCTGCTTGAGTAAAGATAAGCAAAATTATATTCAAAATAAAAATAAAGACATTCTGATTGATGACCGAGAAAGCAATATTAAAAATTGGGAAGAAAAGGGCGGTATCGGAATTTTGCATAAATCAGCACAAGAGACAATTAACGAGTTGCAAAAATATGGCTATGGCAACAAAACGCTAAAATAGCGATTATTGAAAATTTTTAACTTGACTGAAAAACGGAAATATGTAATATCGTTTCCGGAAAATTTATTATTTGTTTGATTTTAATAATTTTGTTATGAAAAGTATTATTGAGAAACCTTTGCCGCTGCCATTGGTGTATGTGTCAAATGGTGTGGTGGAACTTCACGATTATGTTAATTTACCACGAAAAAATGAAATTTGGGGTATATTTTCCGGAGATTTATATTATAACCTGGTTATAGATAAATCTGTCACTTGGAGCCAAGAAACGTCTAAAAGCCGCGCCTATACAATTGGTGGAAAAAGTTTGACTTTGCCGACTTTACAACAGCTGTCGGCGGCTTTTATTCAAAAAGAAATGTTTAATAGAACCATAGAAATTCTGTGCTATTTGGGCCTAAAGGCGGACAAATGGTCAGATGATTTATTTTGCGCTCTTGATGTGGACTTTGAGTCGGAAATTGTCGGTGCTTTTAATATGCAAAAAGGTTGTGCGGAGAAAGTACATTTTTCAAATTCGGAGTTGTGTGCTCGTTTGGCTTTATCACCCTAGGTTGTGAAACGCTTTCAGAAATATATCTCTGAAGGCGTTTTTTATGTGGCTTGACAAATATACAAAATATAGTTAATATAATTGCGATTTTATATATTTATGTTTAATTTTTTAATTATTACTATTATGAACACAGGGATTCTTTTTATTTATCGTGGCACTGATTTTGTAATTTTTTTTACAACCGGTCTTATCTTGGCATTTTTCATAATAATGGTTTATGATTGCTCTTATAAGATGAGAAAACAGATATACCAAAAAATGAAAGAAGATTTGCAAAAAGTTTTTAAAACAGAAAAGTTGCCAAAAGCCGGTAAAAAGGACAACTTGCAGGCAGAGAAAATTTCGTCAGGCGCGGCGGAAACACAAACTCAAGAGGCGGAAACATCAGCTCAAGAGGCGGAAACATCAGCTCAAGAGGCGGAAACACAAACTCAAGAGGAAAAAGTTTCGTCTGGTGCGGCGGAATACGCTGAAAAAACGGAAATTTCTGAGAAAAAAATTTTGCTCAATTCTAAGCCGGAGATTAATTCTAAAGATGGAAAATCTCCGATTAAGTCTCAACAGCAAAAAACATCTAAGGGCGAGCTGAAACGATTGGCTAAAACTGAAAAGAAAAAGGCGAAAAAGCTTCAGAAAGGGATGTTGGCCAGGAAAAACGAGCTGCAGCGTCAAAAAACCGAGCTGGAAAATACGGCTTTTAATGCCTGTGATGCTTTATTTTTGGAAAAGATTAAGCTTTTTTCTGATGAAGACCTCAAAACAATTCAGAGTAAAGTTATTGAACAAGTTCAAATCTGTCTCAAAAGCAGCAAATTATCAACTAAACAATTTGATAATTTAAAACGTAAACTACTTGATTTCAGGCAAGCGGCTGCTGACTATCTTTTTGCGTTGAAAACGGAAGATAAGGCAACAATTCACTCTCGAAATGATTATATGTTGCTTTGTTTAAAGTGGTTGCACGACTGTCATAAAAAGGTACAAAACAGTCTTTAAGGCGGGAAAAATGCAAAATCTTAAAAAGGTTTTGCATTTTTTTGTGCTAAAAACTTGACAAAAACGGAATAAAGTGATTAGATATATCCAGAGTTAAATTTTTATGTTTATTTATAATTTAGGGGCTTATGAATAATTTTGTCAGAACAGGTTTATCACTTTTCATTTTGGCAATAATTACAGCATTGTTTTGTGTAATATTGGTTTTTGTTCCACAAATACTTGATGTTAATGTCGGAGTGATATTCGCTACTGTGGCCGGAATAGTATCGGTTGGTGTTTTTTTTGTTCTTTTGGGAATGCATATTGAACTTAGAAAAAACAAAAGAAAATGATGTATTTTGTATTTTTTGTAATTGCGGCTATAGTAGTTGTAGTTACGGTATTTATTTTATGGGGAGTTGAAAAAATCGGTGATTTGATTGGCGATTTTTCAATTTGGTTGCAAAAAGTTATGAGATAACTTTGCCTTATAAAACGAAAACTGTGAGAGTATCCAACTCCCACAGTTTTTAATTTTATCCTAAAGATGTTTTTATATTTCATTCAATATATTAATAAATAATTTTAAGCCGGATATGTATTCGTTTTCAGATGGTTTTGTTATTAACAAGTAAATAAAAGTTGAATAGTTTTCGTTCATAGGCTATGGTGTTTGCGGTTAGTTTATTTAGGAGATGGCGTATGTCGAAAGTATCTGTTTTAATGCCGGTTTATAAAACACCGGAAAAGTTTTTGCGAAAAGCTATAGAAAGCATTTTGGCGCAAACTTTTACGGATTTTGAGTTTTTGATTTTAGACGATTGTCCGGCTGATGACAGAGAACAAGTTGTAAAATCATACGACGACAGACGTATAAAATATGCTAAAAATGCACAAAATATGGGGATTTCCGCCAGTCGCAACAAACTTATTGATATGGCGCAAGGCGAATATTTAGCTATTTTTGATCACGATGATATTTCTCTGCCGGAACGCTTAGAAAAGGAAGTTGCTTATTTGGACACGCACCCGAAATGCGGTGTGGTCAGTTGCGCAAAAAAGAATATCAGAGGCGAAAAAATTACTGTTTATCCGGAAAATAATGCCGAAATTACCCGTCAGCTGTTTGTGTCGTGTTGCGTGATTCATTCGGCGTCGATGGTGCGCAAATCGGTGCTTGAAGCTAATAATATTTGCTATGAGGAAGAATATTCACCGGCGGAAGATTATGCAATGTATTGCCGTCTGATTGGTAAAACTGAGTTTCATAATTTGCCGGAAGTGCTGTTCTATTATCGCAATTTTGCCGGCAACACCACTCACTTGCAAAAACAAAGAATGGACGATAAAACCATGCAAATAAAAGATTTTGTGCGGAGAGATAATCCATTGCTGTGGGAAAAAATTTTTCCAGACGTTGAACAAATCAGCCGTGTAAAATTTTTAGGAATAAAGATTATGAAAATTGTGCGCCGCGGAGAAACAACCAAAGGCTATCTCTTTGGCAAACTCCCGTTTTATACCACCAAAACTAAAGAAAAATTGGATTAAATTTTACTGTTGACAACAGATTGGCTGCGACTATATTAGTTTCGTTCATTTATTATTAATTAATTATTTATGTTATGGAAAAACAAAATGTTATTGTTCCTTTGCCTTTGGTGTATGTTCTTAATGGCCAAATTGTGCGTAAACCCGACTTTGAGGCCGCTAATAAGGATAGTCTGGTGGGAATTTTAATTGATAAGACCATTGTTGCCTTAAAAGAGCAGGTGGTTTCTTGGTCACTCGCTCATTGGATTGCTCGCGGCAAAAGATTACATTGCGGCGAAGCAGTGGTGCCAAGTCTGGTAGTTATGCGAAATATCAGGCAAAACCTTGAAAATTTTAACGCCATAATAAAGTTGTTGCAACAAAATGGAATTGCGGCAGACAGATTGAATTTGAGCGGAGTTTATTGGCTTAATGAAGAATTTTCACACAGAAAAGCTTTTGCTTTTTTGATGAAAGAACAGCTTCCGACATTGTTGGATAAGTTTGATGAAAAAAGCGGAACTTTGCGAATGGTTTGGAACATAGATTAAAATTTATATCTCGATATTAAATTATCGGGATTTTTTTGTATAGACTACTTGACAAAAATATAAAATTTAGTATACTGAAAGCCTATTCTGTATAATTTTATATTTATTTTGCTTTATGGTTAAAGATGAATCTCTGGCTAAGGTTTATATGCCATTGCCTTTGGCGTATAGTGTCGACTGCAAAATTGTGGTTTTACCTTACTTTTCAGTAGAACTGACTGAAAATATTTTAGGTGTTGTTATTGAAGATATTGTTGTCGGTTTAGAGCAAATAAAAGATTCTTTTTATCGCTTAGACTGGATTAAAGACGAATATTTTATCAAAAACAAAAAACCGCACCTGCCAAAGCGTGAAAATATGGAAGCGTTAATTGCCATCGAAGATGATTTTAACGAAACCATAGATATTTTGCAGAAAAACGGCGTAACATCTGATTTTTTAGATGAAGATGGTCGCTATTGGTTGGAAGATCGCTATTCATCTTCAGAGGGAATTGTTTATAGCGTTAAAGAACGTGATTGTTTTGTAGAAAGTAAGGATTACAACAATTACATTCGTCTGTTCTGGAAACTGTCTATAAGAAAACAGCAGCCAAGTAAAAGAAACAAACTACAGGCAAAACGCTGAAAATAAAAAACTTCCGATAATTTATATCGGAAGTTTTTTTGTTACTCAAAATTTTCAACACTACGGTGATGAGTTTCAAAGTCTTTAACCACAATTGTGGTGACATCGGCTTTGGAATATTTTTGAAAAATAAGTCCGTGCCCCAAACATTGCCCGACATTAATATTAAATTCCGTGCCGCACTGATTTAGGTAATCGGCTTGTGAAACCGGATCACAAGAAGGTCCCTTTAACTCGGACGAAATTGTTTCACCTTCTAAGCCGCTGTCTCGGCAACTCATAGAATATACCTCAAAACCGGCTTCCTCTAAAATTTCTTTTAGGTGTTGAGCATATTTTTGCATAAAAAAGCAATTGGCTATACCCAGTTTATGATAGCCGCTGAGTTTTGCAAAATCAATCAGCTCTTTCAGGCGGGATTTATTGCAGGCGAGGGCTGAGATATTCATTCTTTTAATGTCTTCTGTCGTGTATTCCGTCACAATATTCCTCCTTAAAGCTGATTGATTGAGAAAAATTTATTGGTCTAAGAACGATCGTAAACGCTTAGAGCGGCTAGGGTGTTTCAGTTTGCGCAACGCCTTAGCTTCAATTTGTCGAATACGCTCGCGGGTTACGTTAAATTGCTTGCCGACTTCTTCCAAAGTGTGGTCAGTGTTCATTCCGATGCCGAAACGCATACGCAACACCCGTTCTTCTCTCGGCGTCAACGACGACAAAATTTTAGTACAGGTTTCTTTCAAATTAGAATGAATAGCCACATCTAAAGGTTGTAAAGCACTCTCATCGGCTATAAAATCTCCCAAAGACGAATCTTCTTCATCACCGACCGGAGCTTCTAAGCTAACCGGTTCTTTGGCAATTTTCATCACTTTACGGATTTTATCAAGCGGCATAGACAACCGTTTAGCCAATTCTTCCGGCACTGGTTCGCGTCCCATTTCCGACAGCATCTGCCGCGAGGTGCGCACGAGCTTGTTAATGGTTTCAATCATATGAACCGGAATACGAATTGTGCGAGCTTGGTCAGCAATTGAACGGGTTATGGCTTGTCTGATCCACCAAGTTGCATAGGTTGAAAATTTATAACCGCGGCGATATTCAAATTTATCTACGGCTTTCATCAATCCGATATTTCCTTCTTGTATCAAATCCAAAAATTGCATACCGCGGTTAGTATATTTTTTAGCAATAGAAATAACCAAGCGTAAATTAGCTTCAATCATTTCTTTTTTAGCGCGCTCAGCCTCGCGTTCACCTTTTTTGATGGTGTCAACCATTTTGCGATATTCGCTGATTGGCAGGCCGCATTCTTGCGCCATTTGGGCGACGCTGCTGCGTATGGAAATTATTTCATCTTTATATTTTTCAATAAAAGCTGTCCAGTGTTTGTCTTTTTTTTGTGAAATTTTATCCAACCAATTAGGGTCAAGCTCTGATTTTTGATAAGCTTCCAAAAAGTCTTCGCGTTTAATTTTGCAGGCAAGGGCATAACGTAGAAGTTTACCTTCTTGTCCCATCAGACGTTTATTCATTTCATTCAACTGCTCAACCAACTGTTCAACTTTGTTGCTGTTTAGATGAATGGAGCTCATCAGTTCAACCAATTCTTTTTTCAGCTTTAGATATTTCTTTTCGGTAGACTGAATAATTTTGCGACCGGATAAAATGGACGCCATACGCTGACTTTGGACTTTTTTCAAATCATCATAGTAACCGGCAATTTTATTTAAAGTTTCCAAAACCGGTTCCAAAAGCATACTTTCCATAGCCGAAACAGAAGTAGAATTGTGATTTACACCTTCTTCATCTTCGCTTTCATCTGCGCCGTCCGGATTATCTTCATCATCAATATTTTCAATTTCATCGTCGTTGTCTTCCATATCGTCGGCAACGTCGCCATCAAGTTCAATATCGGCCTCTAAGTCGTCATCAATCTCATCGAGATTTTTTTCATTAAGTTCTTTGGTGACCTTTTCTAAATCATCAACACCGGAATTTTCGGTTTCATCATCATAAACCATTGCCTCGGTATCATCGCCGTACATCACTTCCAAATCAACAATGTCACGCAGTTGCATTGTACCGGCAACCAACTCATCACGCCAATCGGAAATGGCTTTAATAGTCATCGGGCTTTCGCACAAACCGCCAATCATCACGGTTTTACCGGCTTCAATACGCTTGGAAATGGCAATTTCTCCCTCGCGGGAAAGCAGCTCGACAAGCCCCATTTCTTTAAGATACATACGCACCGGATCATCGGAATGGCCAATTTCTTTTACGTCAATATTTCCAACTTCATCATCGGAATTTTCATCATCGTAATCATAGTTGTCATTATCTTCATCTTCGGTTTCATCTTCAGAGTCCGAATCGGAAATAATATTTATTCCCATATCAGAAATGGCCGACATAATGTCTTCAAGCTTGTCGGACGATTGTTTTTCCGGCGGCAAGACCTTATTTAGTTCTTCCATTGTGATATAGCCTAATTTTTTCCCTTTACTGAGAAGGTGTCTAAAAGCCGTGCTCATAGAATCCACAGCAGCGGAGTCTGTACCATCATTTTCGTACAAGTCCTGATTTTCTTTATCTGACATAACGTTCCTTAAAAAATCGATTTTTATCCATTGCGGACAACATAAATTGCTAGCGACTAATTTTTAGTTAATTTTATTTAATTTGTCAATATCTGGTTTTCAAGATTCACTGTTTTTTTCTTTAATATAGCGACAGTTTTCAAACATCTGTTTATATTGTTCGGGTTTAGCTGTTTAATTTTTTCAGAGCTTTATCAAAACTGCCTTGTTTAACAGCTTCTTCATAGAGCTTAACTTTATAATCAATTTTTTGCAGATATTTCTTAAATTGCTCAATTTGCATCAACACTTTGTTTTGTTGTTGCTTAAACATTTCCAGACGTTGAGGAAGTGTGGAATCACCTTCACGAAACCAATCTATGTATTGTCTAATTCCTTTTAGCGACATTCCGGTTTCTTTTAAGCATTCTATCAACGACAGCCAACCTAAATCATCGTCAGAAAACATTCTGAGGCCGGAACTGCTTTTGCGCACAAATGGCAGCAAGCCTTCTTTTTCATAATAGCGTAAAGTATGAACGGTTAGTCCGGTTTTGGCAGCGACTTGCCCAATGGAATAATACATCTTTTATTTCTCCGTAAATTAAGTATTTTTAGCGTATTATTTTAAAAGTCTTGATTTAGAGTAAACTCTAAAGATTGAATTGTCAAGGGATAAAGAAAAACAAAGCATAATAATTAAATATAAATCACTTATTTATTTTTGTGGCCTGAGCATTAAAAAATGCGCCGGAATTATTCAATAAAACATAGGTTAAACATTTTTTTGCTTGATTATTAAGTATTCTATATTCTATACTAACGATGTACTAAAAAGTGCAGGGCGTCAGAAACCCTTTATACATACAGTCGTTGAGCATAATACGACTTTAAATTTGTTATGCCGATTTTCTGTTCGTTGGACGGATGTCGGCTAAATAAGGTTTCGGCCAAATAAGCCGAGCCGTTTGTATGTATACGGTTTCTGAACATCCGCCCGCTTTAAGCGGGTTTTTGTTTTGGTGTTTTGCGGAGGTTTGGAAATATGGATAAAAATGTTAAAAACAGGCAATGCAGCGGTCGCTCAATGATAGAAATGCTTGGCGTTCTGGCCATTATTGCAGTTCTCTCCGTTGGCGGTATTGCCGGCTATTCCAAAGCAATGGAAAAGTGGAAGGCTAATAAAATAATTGCCGATTATAATATGTTGATTAGAGGATTATTTGAATATCGTGAAAATATTATCAACAACATAAAAGGACAAACAGGCGAGGTGTTGATAAATAATTTAGTTTCTGCCGCTGGAATTGTTCCGGAAAACTGGAAAATAGAAGGGCGTTATTTAGATGATAATTATGGTAACTTAGTTTATCCATACGCCATAAATGATGCTCGTTATGTTAGTGAGCCAAGAATTGTTTTGGACTTTAATTTGAATGGTTTAGCTAAAAATGAAAATGGATTAAGCGTTTCAGCCGGATTTTCGGATAAATTATGTATGGAATTATTTCTTAACTTAGTTATTCCTTTGCATAATATGCTTATGGCGGGGTATGTATATCCTTATAACGATACCATACGTTATGGTGATAGATATTGTAATCAAAACAAAAAATGTCTGAAAGATTTAACTTTTGAAGATGTTCATAATATTTGCAATGTTTGTGATAAATCTAATAGACGCTGCAATATTACAATTTCGTTTTAATGCTGAAACTAGAATAGTGGTTTTTATAGTAGATTATGTATATTTATATATTTGTCGCATAATGTCTATTATGTATAGTTTTATTAGCGTAAGGCTAAAAATATAAAAAATAAACTATAAAATTACAGCATAGACGCTTGGATTAATTGTTTTGTGTATGGCTGGTTTGGCTGATTAAAAATCTGTTCTGCCGAGCCTTGCTCAACAATTTTGCCATTTTGCATAACCATAATTTTATGCGCCATTGTTTTTATGGCATTCATATCGTGAGAAATAAATATGTATGACAATTTATATTTAGCTTGCAGTCTTTTTAACAAATCGATAATCTGCGCTTGAACTGTCACATCTAAAGCTGATGTCGGCTCGTCCAGAATAATGATTTTAGGATTTAGAATTAAAACTCTCGCTAAAGCAATTCGTTGTCTTTGTCCGCCGGAAAATTCGTGCGGATATTTGTTTAAAATATCTTCATCTAAATTAACTTCTTTTAATATTTCTTTGATTTTATTTGTTTTTTCAGAAGTTGTAAGTTGTTTGTAATGTACTGACAAACCCTCTTCAATTATTTGGCCTATGGTCATTTTAGGATTTAATGAATTATATGGGTCTTGGAAAACTATCTGTAAATCTTTGCAAAAATGTGACAATTGCTGATAATTTTGCCCGTCAAATATTTCAACGGTGCCATTGTGTTTTAATAAGTTCACAATAGCCAATGCCAACGAAGTTTTTCCGGAGCCGGATTCACCGACCACCCCCAGTGTTTCTCCTTGTCTTAGTTCAAAACTAACATTATCTACAGCCTTAAAATCGGTAATAACCCTTCCCCAAATATTTTTTTTACGAGGAAATGAAACTTCAATATTTTTAGCTTTTAAAATGACGTTCGATGATATTTTATTGTGTAAATTCAATGATAAAATAGAAGATATTAATTTTTTAGTGTAATCGTGTCGCGGAGAATTAAATATATTTTCAGCTGTACCATATTCAACCAATTCACCTTTATACATCACAGCTATTTCATCGGCGATTTTATTAACTAATCGCAAATTATGACTAATGAAAATAATCGACATATTAAGTTTATGCTTCAATTCCAACAGTAAATCAATGATTTGCTCTTGAATAGTTACATCTAATGCTGTTGTCGGTTCATCGGCAATTAAAATTTCCGGATTATTGGCAATAGCCATTGCAATCATAACTCTTTGCCGTTGCCCACCGGAAAGTTCAAACGGATAAGCATTTAACTTTTGCTCAGGCTCGGAAATTTTTACCAGATTTAACAGCTCTAAAGTTCTCTTCTTTAGCTCTTTTGAACTCAAATTTTGATGTATTTTCAAGCTTTCGGCAATTTGTGCACCTATTTTGTGCAGCGGATTGAGTGACGACATCGGCTCTTGAAAAATAAACGATATTTTATTTCCCCGAATGTTTTGAAAATCTTTATTATTTAGGCCGATAAGTTCTTTTTTATGGAAAGTTATGGAAGAATTTTCAGAATGATAGGCTTTGGGATATGGCAGTAACCCCAACACAGACAGTGAGGTCACCGATTTACCGGAACCGGATTCTCCAACTATTCCTAAGATTTTCCCCTGCTCTAAACTTAAACTAACATTATTGACCGCGCAAAAATCTTTTTGTTCATCGTTTCTGAAATATACAGACAAGTGTTTGATTTCTAATATTTTCATCGGTTGTTTTTCCTTGTATCAAACACATCGCGCACACCTTCGCCAATAAAAATAAGCATTGAAAGTAAGCCTGATAAAACAATAAAAATGCTAATACCAATCCAGGGAGCTTGTAAATTATCCTTTCCCTGACGAACTAAATCACCAAGTGACGGATAGTCCTGAGGTAATCCCAATCCCAGAAAATCTAAGGCACTCAGCGAAGTGATTGCTTCCGCCATAATAAAAGGTATAAAAGTGAGTGAGGTTACTAAAGCATTAGGCAAAATATGCCGAAACATTATGCGAAAACTACCTACCCCCATAACTTGAGCCGCCTTAATAAATTCAAAGTTGCGCAATCTCAGAAATTCTGCGCGCACCATTCCGGTTAAGCCGGTCCAAGAAAACAGAAGTAATATAACCAATAAACTCCAAAATGTGGGCAAAAATACACTGGCTATAATAATCAAAATGAAAAGCTGTGGCAGAGAATCCCAGATTTCAATCACCCTTTGTAAAATGATATCTACTTTGCCACCGAAATAACCTTGTACCGCCCCAACAAAAATACCGATTAAAGATGATACAAAAGTCAAGAAAAGCGCGAAAATCAATGATAAACGGATACCATATAAAATTCTGGCCGCCACATCACGCCCTTCTTCATCTGTTCCAAGCCAGTGTTCTTTACTGGGGGCGGACGGAGTTGCCCCGTCTAAATAATAATCCACGGTATTAAACGAATATGGTATCGGCGGCATTAATGCCCAACCGTTTTTTTGAATATTGTTTTGAATTAAAGCGTCTTTAAAGTCTGCCGAAGTTGGAAAATCTCCTCCAAAAAACTCGTCACTGTAATTATGTAAAACCGGAAAGTAATAATCATTATTATACTTTACAATCAACGGTTTATTATTGGCAATTAATTCAGAAAATAAAGAAATAAAAAAAATTATTCCTAATAAGCATAAAGACACATAGGCTCTTCTGTTTTTTTTGAAAATATGTAAATATTGAGCCAATTTCCGCATTTTTTATAATCCGAAATAATCATCACTGTCTTGAATGTCTTCAGAATTGTCCTGTGTTGAAACATTTTCTTCAATGGTGTTGGTTGCGGTCGGATTTTCTTGTCCGTTTTTATTTGACATATTTTTTTCTTTAATCTCTTTAGGCTCTTCCACACGCTCAATCCAAACCGGAGTTTTATCATTTTTTTCGCGATTTAGAGAGAGCCAAGTTTCATACCACTTTTCAAAATTCTGCCTGTAATCAGATTTTATTCCTTCATTCAATTGGTTTAACAAACGATTTAAAGAAATAATAACTTTTTCGTGTACGCCCAAATCCGGAACTTTTTTACATAAATCCTTGTTATTAATAAAAGAACTAACCAGTTGATTCGTTGAACAAAAACGCCAATCAAACTGTTTATTTTTCAAGCTTTTATCATAAATAGCCATAGATACCGATTGATTGGCAACAAAATCATCCATAAAGTTTCCGGTCATTACCGAACGGAAATTATTAACACTTGAAGTTCCTTGAATAATAATTGAAGTATCTTCCAACAGATTATTTTTTTCCATTTGTTGCATAAAATATTCAAGTTCGCCAAACAAACAACGAGTTTGTTGCATATATGCTTTACTTCTTTGCTCGCTTAAATCTGAGGTTATCCAAGGAAGGCTTGAAATATCATACCATTTGTCGGTTGATTTCACTTCGCAAAACTCGTTATAAATATACATATTCGACGGCAAATCAATAAACACGAAATAGGCCTGTTTTCCCTTATCTTGTTTTATATTTTCCAATAACACATCAAATGTCTTAATGGAATTAACAACGTAAAGATTGCTGTAATCTATTCCCACCATCGGAGCATTATGTAAGTCAACAAAATTACCTAAAAATGAAAAGATTGAAGACAAGTTATTTGTAATTTTCATACTGGCAATCCATTCCATAAGCAATATGTTGGCTTTGGAAAGCATCGGTAAGTTTACATCATAAATATTAACCGGTTGATTAACTTTTTCAATACATCTGTCAACATTTGTTTCGTGATTTTTCCGACACATTTCGAAATCTCGAGATTTATAGGCGGAAACTAAATAACCCTTATCCTTAAAATTATCGTATAAACTATTATTTTTTAGATTTACCGTTTCGTTTCTAATATTGTGAAAACGCCAATATTCCGATAATATTCTTGTTTTTAAGGTATGATGAATACTGTTTTCTTCAGATTCCGGATTAAATGCTCTTACCATATTATTAAGAAAATAATCTTCCGGAGTAAAAGCTTTAGGATAAACCACAAAATTATTATATTGATAAAATCCTTGCATAATTTTATTGGTGCGCTTAGCTTCATCTGTATGGGCAGAGTTTAAATAGACATAAGATGACAAATTCGGAAACATAAAATAGATAAAGCGTTTATTTTCACCCTCGCCTATTTTTTGAGAGTTATAGGATTCTATAAATTCCGGTTGATTGTGTTGTCCGATGTAGGCTGAATATACGTGAATAAACAATGTTCCGATGGCCACAAGCCACAATGATTTAACAAAAACATTTCCGTATGATAAAATACCGAAACAAATCAAGGCCAGACCTATGCCGAAAGCCATATATGACGGAATAATCGTTCCGCCTATTTCCAAAATTTGCTGAATAAGCGAAAATTGTCGATATAAGACAAATACCAAACTGAAAGTGATAAACGCGGCCAGGAGATTTTGTAAAAATGGTATACCTCTTAAAAGATATATTATGAGGACAGTGGCTAAACAAAAGCCGGATAAAATAAGCAATATTTCAGGAATAGGAAATATTGAATCGCGGAATACGGCTATATTTCCAGACCCTGAAAACAGAATTAAATCCGTGGCTAAAATGAATATTATGTACAAAGCCACAATGGCATTGTTTATAAAAATCATTTTTTTAGGATTAATTACAGGCTTTTTACCCTTACGATTGAACCGCCCCTCTGTGTCGTGATACAAAGGAGCCGCCGTATTTCCTTGTTGCCCCGGCAATCCAACCGTATTATTCTCATTCATAAACATCAGTGATCTAGCTTTTCTCTCACTAATTTATTTACAATAGCCGGATTAGCCTTGCCTTGCGACATTTTCAAAGTTTGTCCCACAAACCAACCGGCCAAGTTCGTTTTACCATTTTTATAAGCTTCGACATTGGCTGGATTAGAAGCAATAACTTCATCAATAATAGCCTCAATTGCCGCTGTATCGGTAACCTGTTTCAAGCCTTTTTCTTCAACAATTTTTTCCGGATTTTCGCCTGTTTCACTCATAATTTCGAAAACATCTTTAGCTATTTTGCCGGAAATAACCTCTTTGCTGATAAGTTCCACCAATTTTCCTAAGTTTTCAGCCGAAACCGGACTATGCAGAATATCAAGTTTCTTTTTATTAAGCATTGCAAAAAAGTCGCTCATCATCCAGTTTGCTACTTTTTTGGCATCGTGTCCGGCAGCCGCCTTTTCAAAGAAATCGGCAACTTCTTTATTTTCGCATAAAACAGCCGCATCATACGGAGTTAAGCCCATAGTTTCAACAAAACGCTGCTTTTTGGCATCTGGCAATTCCACCATTTCTTTTTTGATTTGATTAATATATTCATCGCTCAAAACCAGCGGCGGTAAATCCGGTTCCGGAAAATAGCGGTAATCGTGCGCAAATTCTTTTTTACGCATAACTTTTGTTTGTCCGCTAATCGGGTCAAACTGACGAGTTTCTTGGCAGATTTCTCCGCCGTTTTCATAAACTTCAATATGGCGTTTTGCCTCATTTTCAATAGCTTGCATAACAAACTTAACGCTGTTTACGTTTTTCATTTCACAACGTGTACGCAATTCGTCTGAACCGTACGGACGAACCGAAACATTGACATCGCAACGCATAGAACCTTCGTCCATATTTCCGTCGCAAGTTTCCAAATAGCGCAAAATTGAACGAAGTTTACGCAAAAAAGCTCCGGCTTCTTCCGGCGCGCGAAAGTCAGGTTTAGTTACAATTTCCATTAAACCCACACCGGCGCGATTTAAGTCAATAAAGCTTTTATGAGGGCTTAAATCGTGAATTGATTTTCCGGCATCTTGCTCAATGTGCATACGCTCAATACCAATTATTTTTGAACTTCCGTCACTTAAATCAATACGGATACTACCCTCGCCCACAATCGGAAAACGAAATTGCGTGATTTGATAACCGCTCGGTAAATCTGCGTAAAAGTAGTTTTTACGAGAAAATTCCGAATATTTATTGATTTTAGCGTTTAGACCTAAACCGGTTTTAACCGCCTGATGTACACACTGTTTGTTCAATGTCGGCAACATCCCCGGCATTCCGGCGTCAACAAATGAAACATTAACATTGGGGTCATCACCAAATTCGGTAGAGGCTCCGCTAAAAATCTTAGACTTGGAAATAATTTGGCAATGGATTTCCAGTCCGACAACAACTTCCCATTTTCCTTTGGCTGTTTCGATAATATAATCCGACATTTTATTTCCTTTCAAACTTTGCATCGGTTTCAATTTTAGCCGCAACCTTAAAAATCGTACCTTCATCAAAAGGTTTACCAATCAGTTGCATACCATAAGGCAAGCCGTCTTTAGACAAACCAATCGGCAAACTCAAAGCCGGTAAGCCGGCAAGGTTGACCGAAACCGTAAACACATCATTCAGATACATATTAATCGGATTGTTCAGCATACTTTCATCACCAATCGGAAAAGCCGTGACCGGAGAAGTCGGGGTTAAAATAATGTCACATTTTTTGAAAGCATTAATAAAATCATCGTGAATAAGACGTCTCATCTTTTGCGCTTTTATGTAATAGGCGTCATAATATCCGGCCGACAAAACATAAGTGCCAATCATTATGCGGCGTTTAACTTCTGCTCCAAAACCTGCCGTACGAGTGTTTATATAAAGCTTATCTAAGTTTTCGCCATCTTTGCGCAAACCATAGCGAATACCATCATAACGCGCCAAGTTTGAAGATGCTTCGGCCGGAGCTAAAACATAATAAGTCGCCAAAGCATATTTTGTATGCGGTAAAGAAATTTCCACAACTTCGGCACCGCGTGCTTTCAAGTATTCGGCCGCTTTATCCCAATAAGCGCAGACTTCAGAATTCAAGCCTTCAGGACGATATTCTTTAGGCAAACCGATTTTCAAGCCTTTGATGTCTTGAGTTAAGAAGCTTTCATAATCCGGAACTTCTTTGTCACAAGAGGTGGAATCTTTAGCATCAAAACCCGCCATACTTTTTAGCAATATGGCGCAATCTTGCACGTCTTGGGCAATTGGCCCCGCCTGATCCAACGAAGAGGCAAAAGCCATAATTCCATAACGTGAACAGCGGCCGTATGTCGGTTTAATTCCGGTGCAACCGCAAAAAGCCGCCGGCTCGCGAATAGAACCACCGGTATCTGTGGCTGTAGCACCGGCGCACAAATGAGCGGACACAGCCGCCGCCGAACCGCCGGAAGAGCCCCCCGGAACTAAATCTCTATCTTTACTCCACGGATTTATTACCGGACCAAAATAACTTGTTTCGTTACTTCCGCCCATAGCAAACTCGTCCATATTAAGTTTACCTAAAAAAACAGCTCCGTCATTCAGCAACTGTGCGGTTACGGTAGATTCATACGGCGGAATAAAATTGTCTAAAATATGAGAACAAGCTGTGGTGCGAATACCTTTTGTGCAGAATAAATCTTTTATTCCCAAAGGTATACCCTCTAAAGCCCGATTACTGCCATCTGCGTAATGCCTGTCTGCTTGACCTGCTTGCTCAAGAGCTTTTTCATCACATTCGGTTATATAGGCATTATAATGTTTTCCGGCCTGTATATTTTCTAAATATGCTTCGGTCAGTTCCACAGCCGTAAATTCTTTTTTTTGCAAACCGTTCAATTGCTCGTGAATAGTTAATTTTGTTATATTTTTCATTTTTATTACTCCACAACCTTTGGCACGGCAAAATAATCATATTCTTTGTCAGGAGCGTTGGCCAAAACCGCTTCTTGATAATTGCCGTCGGTAATTTCATCTTCACGCAAACGTAAAGTGGTGTCGTTTACTGAAATCAGCGGCTCAACATTATCGGTGTTGATTTCGTTTAATTCTTCTATCCAACTCAGAATTTTGTTAAATTCTTCTTTAGTTGCCTCAATTTTATCATCATCAACTTTTAATCGCGAGAGAAAAGCTATTCTCTTGACTGTTTCATTATCTATGGCCATTTTCAACCTCTTTTATTTACATATCTATCCTAAATGGTAACAATACAGTATCATATTGTAAGCGTTTGAAAAGTTTTAAATTCACAATATCAACACCACTTTGCTGCAAAACTTTTTCCACTGCCACATTATGAGTATTACTTAAAAGGTCACTTATCTTTTCGCTAAATGATTTAGCTTTGGGATAAGAAACTAATTTAAATTTTTGTTTTTCGGTTATATCTGATTGAATTAAAGCGGTTTTCACTGCTTCGGAATATCCTCCGATTTCATCAATCAAACCCAAAGATAGAGCCTGACGACCGGTCCAAACTCTTCCGCGGGCTATTTTATCAATTGGTTTAGTAAGATGGCGATTTTCCGTTACTTTGGCGGTAAAATCAGCATAGACTTCATCTAGCGAAGCGTTAAATATTTTCTTTTCAGCATCACTAAAGTGATGATTTGGGCTTAGAATACCGCTGTTTTTTCCAAAAGAGATTCTATTCCAGTTTACGCCAAGTTTTTTCCATAAGTCGCTTAACACCATTTTTCCGCCTAAGACCCCGATTGAGCCGGTGATTGTCATCGGTTCAGCCAGAATATAATCACCGGCCAGAGAAATAAAATAACCTCCTGAAGCGGCGTAAGCAGATTGAGAAACAATCAGAGGAATTTTGGTTTCTTCTTTTAATTGTTTTAAGGCAAAATAAATTTCATCGGCCGCGTTATAACTTCCTCCGGGGCTGTTAATTCGCACCACTACGGCTTTTAAGTTAGGCAAATTTTTGATGGCGTCAATATCTTCAACCACATTTGAACTTCCGATAACCTCGTCTTGTTTGAAACTATTTTCACTTTTGCCATCGACAATTTCACCATTTAAGTTTAAAACGGCAATAGTCGGCAAATCCCCGTTATTAGCCGTTAAACCGGCGGCGTAATCTCGGATATCCGCAAAATATTCGGCTCCGTCGTCTTTCAGAGCTTTTTCCAATTGCTGTTGATAGGCTAATTCATCAATCAAGTTTAATTCTTTGCCCTTTTGCGCCGACAACGGTGCCTGATTGATAATTTTTCTAAAAGGCTCTTTCAGCTTGCGGTTACGGGTAATATCGTTTTCAAATTCAGACATTAAGGATTTTCCCAAACTTTTCATTTCTTCTTCATAAGTTTGTGAAATTTTGGCATCGGTTAACGAGGCCATAGCGTTTTTATATTCATAACGCGCATAAAATTCGGGTGAAACGCCTATTTTATTCAGAAGATTTTTCAAAAAAGGAATTTCAATGCTGATTCCGGTCAAGCCTATATAAGTATGCGGCTGCATATATATTTTGTCAAAAAATGAAGCCAGATAATATTCCATATTACCTCGTCCGAAATCTCCGAATCCCTGTGAATAGGCCACCGTTTTTTTGCCGGTAGATTTAAACAAAGAAACAGCCTGAGCCACTTCCTGAATTTGAGCCGGTTCTAAAGAAGTTTTATTTATTTTGGCAACCAAGCCGGTAATATTTTTATCGGTTGCGGCAAATTCTATGGTTTGAATCAGCTTCGAAAAAGACATAACCGGCTCGTCGGTTAATTCTTCTAACAAGCCGATATTATCATTTTCGGAAATCGGTTGGTTAAAATCAATCATCAAATATGTATGAGGTTTAATCTCAATCGAACGGTTGTTCAGATAGCCGACAACCATCAAACCGGTCAAAATAAACAGAGTTATTCCGCCGGTAAAAGTGCAAATCGATTTAAAAAATTTCAAAATTTTGACCATTTAATTTTCCTTTGTTGCCACCAACATTTTTTTTACATAAGGATATTTTTTGACTGCTTCGGCATTGAGTTCGGCACACTTGGTTTCGATAGCGTTTTGTAATTCTGTCATAAATTCTTCTTTTGTTTTGCCTTTGGCACTTATCGGTGGCAAAAATTCAAAAACGGCTGTTCCCGGATAGCGTAAAAAAGAATTTTTAGCCCAAAACAAACCGGTGTTTATGGCTACCGGAACAATTGGCAAATCAAGATTTTCTCCCAAAAAGAAAATTCCGGATTTGTAACCTTTGGTTGTTCCCGGCTGACAGCGGGTTCCTTCCGGAAAAATAACTACAGGACGGCCGGCATCTGTTTTCTTTTTTACTTCGGTCAACATATGTTTCATTGCCCGTGCTCCGCCTTTTCGATTTACCGGAATCATTCCATAAAAATATTGCGCCCAACCGAAAAACGGCAAAAAGATAAGCTCTTTTTTCAAAATATAGGTTGTGGTTGGCGAAAATTGAGTGAACGAATAAGTTTCCAAGGCAGATTCGTGTTTGCAGGCATATAGCACATCGTGATGTTTGATATTTTCTATTCCTCTGACTTCAAGTTTAATACCGCCAAAAATTTTGACCCAAAATAAAGCCACCGGCATAATAATCTTATCCCAATAAAAAATTGTGGCTTTTTGCGGAAAAAACGCTAACGGCAATTGCAGAATGCAGCCAATTCCCAAGGTTCCGAAAAAGAAAATATTAGTCAATAAAGAACGAATAAACAGCATCTTGATTTCTCCTTAATAAATATGCAAATGCCGACAGACATAGACAATTAAAAATTTATTATATTCCATCATCAGCAAGCGAAAAGTTCCCCAACTTTTCCACCATTTGTGATTGACATTCGGCGAATAAATAGGGTTTAGGACAACTTCCAAATCATTGCCCATTGTCACATAAACAATAAACTCCTGCAGACTGCGGGGAATATGGTAGCTGGAAGTTACCAATCTGATGGATTTAATATTATTCTTTTTTATCCACTCTTCTGTTTCTATGGCATTTTCAATGGTGTTTTTTGCCTTTCGTCCCAGTTCTATTTTGTTTTCATCATCAGCCTTTATTTTAGCCTGTTTTTCAATTTGACCAATGCTTATATTTTCCGGAACTCCGGAAATAAACAGCTTATCGGCCAAATTTTCATTAAGCAACCTGATACCTTCGGAGATGCGATTACGACCACCGGTTAAAACTATAATGGCATCGGTTTTGGTGTTTGTGTCAATATCAAATGAATTTATATATCTGGTAAACAGAACAAACCCCAAGGCCCAAGCGATAAAAATTGTTAAAACACCATATAAAAGCCAACGTTTCATTAAATCATTTTCTCCAAAGATTTGCGAACAGTTAAATAAGACATAGCCATTGCGTATAGCGATGAAAACAATGGAGTAATCATAATTAAAACCCAAGCAAATGTCGAAAGCTGCGCACCTTTGATTAAGCCGCTGCCGGTGGAAATTCCATATCTAGCCACCAATATAATGCAAGGAATTGCCGCCATTAAACCGATAATTCCGGAGAAAAAACCTATTTTAGCAAAGTTTCGGGCATATTGTTTGGCTATATAATCATCTTTTGCGCCGATGATATGTAAAATTTCAATAGTGTTCAGATTTATACCCAGACTGGTGCGGGTTGAATAATAAATTGAAAATGCGCAAATACCTATAACCATTAAAAGTACGGCCAAGGCAATGTTTTTTAATGATGAAGCGAATTTTATCAAACGATTTAACCATAAACGATGATTATCTACAGAGGCATTTTCCGATATTTGCCGCAATCCGCGAGTTACTTCATCATAGTTTAATTCAACATCTTGTTTCAGTTTTACATCGAGCAACGTCGGAATTGGTAAAGATGAAATATCAACTTTGTTTCCCAACCACGGTGTCATTAATTTTTCAACAGTTTGAGAATCTAAAGCATTAACGCTTTCAACGCCCGATAAGTTTTCCATAAACTGCAAAACCTTATTTTGCTGTTCTTGTGTTTTTTCCGTGTCAATATGCTTGTCAGCATCTTCAACCGGAATAATTTGTACGGTAACCGAACCCATAATATCTTTTTTCCAGTTATCGGCCATAGCATTAATGGACATCACAATAGCCAATACCACCACAAACAAATACATATAGATTGAAGTCAGCACATACATAAAAGCAGAAGTATCATCATCTTCTGTAGTAATTTCATTTCTGCGGCCGGTAACCAAATCTTTTTTCATTTATTATTTCTCCCTGATTTTGCCTAAAGCCGGATATAATTTTGCCGAATTATTTTGCAAAATAATTCGCGGATAGTTATATGTCGAAGTCAGCTGTTCATTGTGAGTGGCAATAACAACAGTGGTTCCGACTTTATTCAGTTCAATAAACAAACGCATCAATTTTCCGGCAATTTCCGAATCGACACTGCCCGTAGGCTCATCGGCGAACAAAATTTCCGGACGATTAATAACGGCTCGGGCAATGGCCACACGCTGTTTTTCTCCGCCCGATAAAGAGGCGCATACCTTATAGATGCTTTTATTAAGCTCAACCCATTGCAACAGTTCGGTTACTCGTTTATAGATTTCTTTTTCACCCATTCCGCGCACTCTCAGAGGCAGAGCAATGTTATCAAACACACTCAAATGTTCAAGCAGACGGAAATCTTGAAAAACCACGCCGATTTTTTGTCGCAATGTTGCCAATGTATCGCGGTTAGAAAAATTTATATTGTTGTTAAAAACTTTTACAGTCCCTTTTCGCGGTTTTTTGATTAAATACAACATATTTAACAGCGTTGTTTTCCCTGCACCGCTTTTTCCGGTTACAAAGGTAAACGACCCCGGCAATAAAGAAAAATAAACATTTTGCAAAACATCTTCGCGGTTATCATACCCGACTGCCACGTTTTGCAAATCTATAATCGGCTGCGTAACTGTTGTATTATTTTCCATCACTTTTCTCCCATCGAGGTTAGAATATATCAATAATTCATTTAATAAAATACTTTTTTTCTTTTATTCTGCAGATTTTTAGAATATAGTGCAAAAAAAAGAGGTTAGAATGTTAATAAGTTGTCCTAAATGTAATGCTGTGTATAAGGTTCCGGATAATCAAATTCCGGCTGATGGTAAAAAATTCAAGTGTGCCGAGTGTGGTGAAATTTGGACTGTTCGTCCGCAAGAGATAATTCCCGCCGCGCCGATAGCTAAACCGCAAGAAGTTTCTCAGCCTGTGGTTCCGACACAAGTAAAATCACAAATTGTCAGTCCGGAAACAGCGCAAGAAGATGATGTGGCGAATATGTTTAATCGTCTTTCTCAAGACACCAAAGGTTTGTTTAGCGGTAAGACATCGGCCGAAACTAAAGCCGAAAAAATTAAGCTGAAACTAAGATTATTCTTTTCGCCGTTTATGATTAATTGTCTGATTTTTTTATTGATTATTTTCAACACGCTGTATATCAGCTATTTCAATCGTCACGAAATTGTCGGTTTGGTTCCGCAAATTGAATATTTTTATAACAAGTTGCATATTGAAAGTATTTATAAAGCGAAAAATCTGACTTTTAAAAATGTAACCGTTAATAATATAAGTCGTAACGGTGAAGCTATGGCCGAAGTTTCGGGTATTGTGTTTAATCAGGGCGATTTGAAATCCAAAATATTGCCGATAAAAGCCACTTTATTGAATAAAGACGGTTCCATAGCGGCGGAAACAACAAAAACTCTAACCTTAGACAGATTGGAGCCTGGGTTTAGTGCGGTTTTTCGGATTCTGTTACCGAATAGCACACTTGAGGAAAAAACAATAAATTTAGAGTTTGATGAAAATGCTTAAAAGGAGAAAATTATGTTAAGAGAAGATTTACAAAATAGCTTGAAAGAAGCAATGAAGAGCAAAGATATGGTTTCAGTCGGCGCAATTCGCCTGATTATTGCCGCTCAAAAGGAAAAAGATGTTGAGGCTCGCGGCAAAGGATTGGAAAAAGCCAGTGATGCTGATTTGCTTTCAATGATGCAGACAATGATTAAACAACGCAATGAATCCATAAAAGTTTATAATGAAGGCAATCGTCCGGATTTGGCCGAAAAAGAACAAGCTGAAATAGATGTAATTACTCGCTTTTTACCTAAACAAATGAATAACGAAGAAATTGAAGCCGCCATTAAAGCTGCTATATCCGAAACAGGTGCTGCCGGTATTCGTGATATGGGAAAAGTTATGGGGGCTTTAAAGTCTAAATATGCCGGACAAATGGATTTTGGCGTGGCTTCTGCCGCTATAAAAAAATTCTTAGCTTAAAAATACAACAGGTTAATAATGAACGATGATTTACAAAAATTTCTAGATGAATTGCGAAGTCGAATTTCGATTGCCGATGTCGTCGGAAATAAAGTAAAATTAACCAAACGAGGGCGTGAGTATACCGGCTTATGCCCTTTTCATAATGAAAAAACACCATCGTTTACAGTTAATGAAAGTAAAGGTTTCTATCATTGTTTTGGCTGTGGAGCCCACGGTGATATTATAAAGTTTGAAATGGACGCCAACGGCCTTCCCTTTATTGAAGCCGTAAAAAAATTGGCAGACAAGGCCGGAATGCAACTGCCTGTTTTATCTAAAGAAAGCCAAGAGCAAAGTCTGAAACGCAAATCCTTATATGAAATTATGGATATTGCCTGCACTTTTTTTGAAAAAAATTTAAGAATGCCAGTCGGCGCGGCCGGTTTGGCTTATTTCAAGGAAAAACGCGGTCTTAGTGATGATATAATAAAAAAATTCCGCTTAGGTTTTGCTCCTAATAATAATGGTCTTAAAGCTTTGTTGGCGTCCAAAGGAATATCGGAACACGATATGGCTGAGTTGGGGCTTATTGCCGTTCCCGAAGATAAAAATCGTTCTCCGCATGATTTTTTTCGTGAAAGGGTTATGATTCCGATTATTGATAAGCAGGGCAATGTCATTGCTTTTGGCGGAAGAATTATGGACAACAGTCAGCCAAAATATCTTAATTCACCGGAAACTCCTATTTTCAACAAACGCCGTATTTTATATAATATGAACAATGCTCGAGAGGCGGCCTATGCCGCAAAACGACTGATTATTTGCGAAGGCTATATGGATGTTATAGCGTTGGATTGTTTCAACTTCAATTATGCGGTGGCACCATTGGGAACAGCCTTGACTGAAGAACAAATTTTAGAAGCTTGGAAAGTTTGTAACACCCCTACTCTTTGTTTTGATGGCGATGGAGCCGGAATTAAGGCTGCCATTCGTTCAATTGACAGAGTTTTGCCTATTCTTAAAGCTGGATATTCGGTGAATTATATTTTTTTGAAAGAAAAAAAAGATCCCGACGAGTTATTAAGAACTTTAGGCGCGCCGATTTTTGAGCAATATTTGCAACGCGCCAAGCCTTTGGTCGATATTTTATGGCATAAATGTAAAATGAACAAAGACACCGAAACACCGGAACAAAAAGCTTTGATTGAAAAGGAAACATTTGAAGAAGTAGCCAAAATTAAAGATGAACAAATCCGTAACTACTATGCTCAAGAAATGAAGAAGCGTATATATTACACTTTTGGCAAAGGTTCGCTTTATAAAAATAAGCAACCAGCTCCAAACTCAGAAAATCAGATGCCGGAAAAACCAAAAACAACGATACCTGCCAATCGCAAAAAAATTGAAAACGAACCGATTTATCATTTTGTGAAAAAACCGCCGTTAAATGATTTGGTTGTTCGCGGAATTATCGCCGCAATGTTGCTATATCCGGAACTTATTGAAAAGTATGAAGAAAAATTATCAGCTTTTGAAATAAATGATTCCAAAATGGCTAAAGTTTTGACTGAAATAATTTCCATTCATCAAGAAGATGAAGAGTTGGACAGTGAACGCTTAATTGAAAAATTGAAGCTTAATTTTGCTGCAGAAATCGGTGATTTATGGGAAATTAATATGTATAAATCCCAAAAATCGACATTGCCGAGTTTAAAAGCGGAAATTAATAACGGATTATTGGAAATTCAGCTAAAACAGATAGATATAGAACTAAAAGAATGTATGACTTTAATAAGTGAAAAACCTGAAAACTCCGAAGAAATCTATGTGCGCTATAGACAGCTCATAAAAGAACGTAATAGTTTGATTTTAACTAAAGAATAGGTTTGTCACCTTTTTTTATGAAGCTCTATAAAAGTTATTATAACCACTTTAAAAGTATAAAATTACCGAACTGTATCTTTCACCCTTTTTATAAGAGTGGCAAATTTTATTGATTTCTGAAACGGTTAAATTATGCAAGCATATTTTACCGCTACCACAATAGGCATCACCATAAATAATATCATCATCATATTCAAACAAATACAGGCCAACACCATACATTGCCGAAGCCAATGGTTGCGCTATATCCTTAATCATAGTTTTACAAAATTCAACAGAAGATAATGAAGCCCCGCTTGCATAAGGAAAATGGTGATAAATTTCCACGCTCAGGTGATTTCTTCTGATAAAAATAGCTGTCGCGCCGCCAAAGGAATCTGATAAATCTGTACCACGGCGGCTCCAAGTTGACGGCACCATATTGGCATCTAGAATAAAATCAGTAAGCATATATTGACTATTGCTCGAATTTAGTTTTTGAAGCTCTGGCAAATGTTCCATCAAACTATGTATAACATATTTATATTCCTCAACCGTTTTGTTAACTCTCCACATTTCCATCGCTTTGGAATAGCCGGCAATTCCACCCACGCTCAAAACGGCGATTATAGCCAAAACGCCGAGCATTTCAATCATACTTCTTCCGTACTGCACGCCATCTGCTAGGAATTTTCTCGCTCGTGTACTTTTTTTGTACACGTCGCTTAAAAATCCCGTCGCATCTGACGCACATTGCGGAAGAAGATTTCTAATATGTTTTGTCTGTCTGTTCACTGCTTGCGCTTTTCTCACTCGTATTTCCAAAAGTGTGGCGTATTGACGCACGACATCCAAACCCTTTAATACGATGGTATTTTTTATTTTATGGTCAATATTTCTCTCAACATTGTCATTGCCAGGCTTGACACACTCCACCTTATAGTCATTGCCGGACGAGATCCGGCAATCTAGATTCGCGGGTCTGAGCCCGCGAATTGTTAGATAAAAAAGTAGTATAAAAGAGGAAGAAAGAGAGGTAAAATAAAAATGGCGGAAGAACGTC
>CAKQLF010000014.1 GCA_934254585.1 uncultured Alphaproteobacteria bacterium
AACCGCACCTCATCGGCCGGTGATTGACTGTATAGAATAATCCTTTTCCAAAGTCAACACATTTTTTTCATTTTTTTTATTTTTTTTTGAAAATCGGCTAAAAAGTTTGACAACTTATTGATTTTTAAAAATTTATTTTTTGAAAATTTTTTCATTTTTATTTTGCCCTTTTATACCGCATAATATTATTCAAAAATGTATGTTCTGATTGCACAATATTAAATATATAGAAAAAATATCAATAAATCAAAATGTTAATATTTTTTTAATATTTTTTTATCTAGATTCTATTTAATTTAATTGGAGTCTGATTATGAATTTTAATTTTTTTACATTTGGCGGCCGATTCCTCTGGGAAGACGTTTTTAACTATCAAAATTGGACGATTCAATGCAATATACGCAATCAAAAATACCGTTTATTAGATTCTCACAATATAAGAAGGGCCTCCGGAACTTTTAATGAATGCAAAAATACACTTTTAAAATATATAGAGGCGTACGAGCTTAATCCGATTTATGATGACACTGTTATATTATTACACAATTTTTGTTGCACCAAACATTGTTGGAAAAACATTACCGATTCTTTGCAGCCGCTGAATGCCAACATTATTGCCGTTAATTATGCATCTTTATATAAAGATTTGTCCCATCACGCGCATTTATTGGTTCAGTTTCTGCGCAATTTGAACAACAAGGGCAAGCTTTACTTTATTACCAGCGGTGCCGGCTGCCTTGTTTTAAGAAAACTGTTGGCAACCTGTGAAAATTATAGAGCATATCACATTGCAAACGTGTTAGACATCAACCCCATAAATTCCGGAAGTGACTTAGCCGATTTAGTATATACGAATCGCTTATGCCAAAAAGTTTTTGGTCCGATGTTAACTGACTTAATTCCGCAAAAAGCCATTTCTTTAGCCAAAATACCTCAAGAAATTCCGCATGGAATAATTTTTTATGCCCCATCATACACACAACTGGTGAAAAAAATGTTGAGTCATTTTGAAAGTTTTCCGCCTTTATCTCCACCAAGCGAATCATCATACGCCGACAAAATATGCACCGTTAAGAAATACAAAATGTTTCCGCTAAACGACAAAGAACTTGGAGAAATTTGTTTATATTATCTGCAAAATGGCGAGTTTCCGAAATTACCCGAGAATAAAAATACGGATTAAAACAGTTTTAATTACGAATATTTAACGATATTGTCATATATTTTGCTAAATAAATGTGCTATAATTGTTTCAAATATGGGCAAACACTTAAAGGATAACTATGGAACGGCTATTATTTTTCCGTAAAGTTTTGGGACTTACACTATATTCTGTAAGTTTGTTTTTTATTGCCTCTGTAAATACCATATCATTTGCTGCCGAACCGACGCCGGCCGCCACCGACAAACAATCTAAGGAAGAAACCGAAGAATGTAATATGGACGACAAAACTCATAAAGGCCTTGCCGATAAAGCCGAAACATCACTAATTAATCTAAAAAAAAGCTTAAGTGAGTATTTAGCCAACTTTCAAAAAGCTGAAGAATCTCCCGATGGTGACTGCTTTGAAGTTGACCGCAACTGGGCCAAACAATCTTTAGATTGGGCCGCCGCCGTTTGGGAAGATAAATTAACCTGGGGTGAACATGATGCGGCCGGTGCTTCCGAAGCCGGAAAATATAACAAAAATGTTCCCGCACTCTTTAATGAAGTCAATAAGCCGTTAAAAGGAACGGATTATAACATTCAATCATATATTGACTATAACAATCAAAAAATCACCTCCCGCAATAAGGATATTAAGGAGTTACAAAAAACATTAAGCACGTCTACAGAGACCTACAATAAAAAATATCTAAGTCAGGAGATTACTGAACAGCAGAAAAAAATTGGCATTTTAACCAGATGCAACAAATTGTTAGACACTGTTCTCAACAGCCGTAAAAGTATAAAAACCTATCGCGGTGAAGTCCATTCCTATCTTGCTCCGCTTTCTCAAGAGGTTAAGTCAAGCTGTACCTGCAACCCCAAAACACACGAAGTCTTATCTTGTGATGTTCAAGACCAAACGTTTGAAGAAGACGATGTAGTCAGTCCAACCTGTAAACAAATGAGCGAATATCAGGCAGAGCTTGATATGTGTCCGGTTTGCGGCATTTTTGAAACAATTTTAATTTCTAACCAAAGTTTAGCCAGTGGAGCTTTTACTGCTCTGGCATCTTCTTTATCCGATTTGGTTTTATTAGGTTTTCTCCTTTTTATCGCCTATGAAGTTTTAGTTTTGGTTGGCTCACCAAGTGGGCAAAAAACCGGAAAATTTTTAACTACAATTGTTAATCAGGGTTTCAAAGTGGCCGTTGCCGTATTTATTTTGAAAGAACCATCATTAATATATAATCTTTGCCTTGGCCCGTTGATTGAAGGCGGCTTTGAAATGGGATTAGAACTTGTTCCGACCAGTAATTTGCAAATTATCGACCAATACGCCGGAAAATATAACAATTTTGACACAACCAACGAGATGTTGACTGCCAAATTTTTACAAAAATTGATGGGTGCCGTCGAGGGATTTAACCACGAGGCCGCCTTAATACCGGCTATCGGCCGCGCATTGATTTGCAATTCGTGGATACAGCCTATTTTAGATATATTGCCGCACCTTAGTCTTTTGGTTGAAGGGGCATTGGTTTATGTTTTTGGTTTGATGATTTCTCTTGCGGTTGGATTTTATCTATTGGAATGTGCCATTCAGCTTGGTATAATTTGCTGTTTAGTTCCAATGCTTGTCGCTTGTTGGCCGTTTAAGCTCACATCACGATACACCAAAACCGGTTGGCACATGATTTTAAACATTGTTTTCCGTTTTATTATGATGGGTGTTGTCATATCTACCGCAGTTGAGTTGATTCAACAAGCGTTGACCACCGGAAGTTCGCTTTCCGACCTTGAAACGTGGCTAAACACCAACGACATTGACAGTCTTGCCGAGGCAATGGATTTTACCGGACTACAACTTGTACTGATAATCGTTTGTTGTATGATGGCAATGAAGTTAATTGAAACAACCGCACTGATAAGCAGTAAATTTGCTCCTGGCGGCGTAAAGACCGGCGAAATGAGTGCCAAACTCGGCGGCGCGGCAGCCTCCTTAGCAACTTCTGCGGCTAAGAAGGCCATGAATATCGGTGCCGGCGGAGCAGGTGCTCTGGCCGAGGCCTCCGGTGCTAAAGGAGCAGCTAACGCCCTTGGCAACCAGATTAAAGGCGGCATAAACAAAGCATTGGGCAAAATGGGTGTTGGCAGCCAAGCTCAATTTGGAGCGCAAGGACGAAACTCCGGCGGTGCGGGCGGTGGCTCGGGCGGTGCTGGTGGCGGTTCCGGCGGTGCGGGCGGTGGTTCCGGCGGTGCTGGTGGTGGTTCCGGCGGTGCTGGTGGTGGTTCCGGCGGCTCTGGTGGTGGCGGGAGCAGTTCCGGCGGCAGCTCAAGTTCCGGCAGTGGTCCAACCCCATAATTTAAGGAGCGTAAAATGAAATATGTTTTTGTAACCTTAATTATATTCGGAGTCGTTTTCGGCTTACTTTCCACAAATGTGCTAGATGTCATAAACAGTGACATCTTTGCCTATGTTTCCGAAGCGTCATTACTGATTGTAGTTCTTTGCGCAGCCGTATTTGTCGGTTTGCCAAAACTGCACATCATCGCTTTTATCAAAGCTCTCCGAGAAGAGTTCAAAGAAGAAGACAAAAAAACAAAAACTGTTTCTGCTCCCAAAAACACCAAAAAGAAAAGGAAAAAACAATGAAAAGTCTTAAATCATTAATTTTGTTGCTTTCCACGGTGTTTTTAATTTGCCTTACACCTGCACATTCCAACGCATCTTCTTGTTCTGAAGAGGAACAGAAAAAAGCTTTGGAAACCGTAAACAAACGAGCCATTAAAAGTATGCAGGAACTAAGCCAGAAACTTGTATCTTATAAATCCATTGCCTCGCAATATAAAGAGATGTGTAATAAAGATCTAAAAGAAGGCACGCAAACAATGTTGTCGACCAAAGCCATGCAGGATATGTCCACTCTTCTTGGCGACGACCAAACAAGCTATATGACTCTTACTTTGCAAGATAATTACAAATTTACCGGCGTAAACTGGACCGGAGAAAATCCGACAAATAAGAAATGTAAAAAATTACAAAGTCAAGCGTCTAAACTTCAGTCGGAAATACGTTCTGCCAAAGACAGCACCGAAACTCTTTTAGGTTTGTATCGCCGCGATGAAAATGTTCCGGCTTCCTGCTATTGTGACAGCAGCACTGAAAACGCCGACTGTGTGGCTTATAACAAAGGAATTGAGCAGGAAAAATCCGAAGAAAGAGCTTGCGAGCTGTTTACCGTATATGTGAATCAACTTGCCAATTGTCCGCTTTGCCCGCTTTTTCAGGTAGTTCTTAACGCTGACAACAATTTTGCCCACATTGGTTGGAACGCGTTTGCCAAAAGCCTGCAGCAAATTGTTCTGACTTTTTTTCTGGTGTTTTTAGCTATGAACACCTTGAAGATTATTTCGGCACCAAGCGGAGCAAACACGGGAGCCTATCTGAAATCCGTTATCGGTTTAGGCCTGAAAGTTGCCATTTCTTATTACTTATTAAGCAATTCATCAGACGTCTATAAGCTTTTTATATCTCCGGTCGTAAAAGGCGGACTTGATATGGGCATAGCGTTTCTTTCCATAGGCAACCCCGCCGTAAATGCCTGCTTAGCGCAATCTTCCACTTTTTCTAACGTAGTCGGTGGAGAGCTTGACGCGTCCTTGCTTGGCAGCATATATAACACCATATATTGTTTTGGACAATCAGCGTCTCTTCTTCCGGCGGTTGGCCGTGGCTTAATTTGCTATGGTTGGTACAACGAAGGCGGAACTTTGCCTGATTTTTCGATGTGGATAATCGGTTTATTGCTCTATGTTTTTGGTGTAGGTATCTGGTTGGTTATAGGATTATATTTAATTGACTGCACAGTTCAACTGGGTATTTTGTGTGCTCTCGTACCATTTTTCATTGCTTGTTGGCCATTCAAAATCACTGCTTCCTACACCGGAAAAGGCGTGCAGATGTTGATGAACACTTTCTTCAACTTTGCTTTAGCCGGAGTAATGTTGGTCGTCGGAATGAAGATTGTGGGATATTCGGCCAGCGGAAAAGACGGTGATATTTTAAAATATATCAAGGCCATTGATAGAAACAATTTGAATGCTCTTAAAGAAATGGCCAGTTTGGATGGATTGCAGATGCTGACGCTTATTGCCTGCTGTATTTTTGCATTTAAGTTAATCGGCGTAATTAATGATGTTGCCGACCAATTCTCCAGAGGCAGCGGCTCTTCTATCGCACCTAAGATTGGGGGTATGGCTGCTTCCACGGCTAACGCTATTAAAAACAAAGCTTTGGCCAGTAGCGGTAAAATCATTTCTGCCGCCGGTGAGGCTAGCGGAATAAGTCCTAAGCTAAGAGAAATGAAACAAGCTGTAAATGGAACTATTTTGGGTGCAGCATCAAAAGTCGGTGCCGCTATGGGTTTTAAAAAATATCAACCTGGAGCACAAAGTGGTATGCCTCCTCAAGGCTCCGGTGGTGGTGGAAACACTCCTCCGGGCGGCAGTGGTGGAAACCCACCTAACAACAATGGTGGTGGAAACACTCCTCCAGGCGGCGGTGGTGGCAACCCGCCTAATAACAATGGCGGCGGCGGTGGCAATCCGCCTAACAACAATGGTGGTGGCAATCCGCCTAATAACAATGGTGGTGGAAACACCCCGCCTAACAACAATGGTGGTGGCAATCCGCCTAACAACAATGGTGGTGGCAATCCGCCTAATAACAATGGTGGTGGCAATCCGCCTAACAACAATGGTGGTGGAGGCAATCCGCCTAACAACAATGGCGGCGGTGGTGGCAATCCGCCTAATAACAATGGTGGTGGGAATCAAAACAACAACACACCGAATGGAAATAACAATAGTCCATATATGTTTCCGCCACAAAAACACAATACGGGAAACGCCGGTATGGATGCTAAACTAGACAAAATGGATCAAGACATAAAAAACGGATATGATACAGGCAATGAAAAACTAGATAAACAATTTAATGATGAAGTTAGAAGAGGCAGGCAATCTGATGAAGACTTTATAAAAGAGCGTGGTTATAATATGACTGGAACAGAATATCGTGATGCACAACAAGTTTTATTCTCATTTTATGATACGGACGAAGCTAAAGAACTAAATAAACAAATAAAAGAGGCTGCAAAAAACGATATTGTTGATAAAAATGGTGCTAGATGGTTTTCTGATGAGCACAGAGCTGCTATAAAAAATATGGATGACGCTCAACACGATTATGTAAAAAATAACTTTAATGAAAGAACTTATCAAAATTGTAAGGCTCTAAAAAAAGATAATAATTTTACTGGAGATGATACAAAATGGAAACAATGATAACATCACAAAATCTTAATCATATTGTAATATATTTTAAATAAATTCTGTGATATAATTTACATAGGGCTTATTGTACTGACCAACAAACTAAGGGACGAATTAATGAACACTCTGAAATTAAATAATATGTTAAGGATATTATTTATCGTTTTTTCTACCGTATTTTTACTTTCGGCTTGTTCAAGTTCGGATGGAGGTACCGTGCTCCCGAGCAACTACGACCCTCGCGCGGCCGGAGATGAGCAACGCAGCTGTTGGCAGAGTGAATTTTTGGAAATTTTTTACAAAAACATCGGTTCGCAATCAGAAAAAGTTTACAAATCGATAGAAAAAGAAAATCCGATGCACATTGTCATTTTAGGCTTTACCCTCTGGATGGCTTATCAAATTTTTAAGCATATCAGCTCTCCTTCCGGAGAATCTATCGGTGAGTTCTGGAACAAGGTCATAAAAAAAGCCTTTCTTTGTGCTCTTTGCGGTTATTTAGCCTCATCAACCAAAGAGTTGTATTATGTCATCAACACCTTCATTTTTCCAATATACATCACCATTTTGGACTTTACGGCCGAAGTGCTTAACACCACCGCCAAAGATCCGGCGGCCAGAGTTGACCACATTGATTTAGTTTCCGATTTTGGCGGCGAAGAATATCTTTGCGAAGTGTACGATCACTCAATTAACGATGTTGGTTGCAAAATCGGCAATGACGTAAAATTTGAAAACGGAAAGTTTCCGGACGCTCCTTTTAAGCTGATGGGGTGTATGGCCTGTGCGGTCAGCGATCGCTTAAACGTTGGCTATGATTTGGGTATGCGCTTGTTGGGTTTGGTTTCCGTATCTTCCTTTATTGCCGCAATCTTTTTAATCGGCTCTTTCACCGTGGCTAAAATCGGCTTTGTATTCTATTTGGTTGACAGCATTTTCCGCTTGAATATGATTATGATTATTTTACCGTTCCTAGTTATGTCATATCCTTTTGAGGTTATTCGTAAATGGGCTAAAACCGGTTTCAAATTCATAATTTGCTCTTCGGCCATAATGCTGTGTTTGGGGTTGATTGTGTCAATCACCGTTTTAGCCATTCAAAAAATGCTGTTGGAAGGAGAATATGCCTCTTTTGACAATTACCGAAATTTCGGCACCACCGCACTCAGCATTATTCTTATGGGATTTCTTATTGTAAAAGCCACCGGATTGTCCGTTGAGCTTTCAACCAAAATCACCGGAATTCGCGCCTCTGCGAACTTCCAGAAAAAGTTTCAACAGCTTGCCGTGACGGTTGGTAAAGCTGCTTTGACTTATTGTACGGGCGGAGCCGGCAAAATAGCTACTTCAATCATTGACCACGTTGAAACGTTGCGCAATGCCCGAACTAAATATAACAATCTTAAATCAAAAATCAATTCAGCCAAAAAGCGGCTAAACAATTTGGCAGGAAGGTAGTAACTATGAAAGTGCTTATATTAAAATATTTTTCATACTTACTCATTATTCTGATGAGTGGAATGTTTTTATGTTCCTCGCCTGCCTATGCAGAAGATCATACGGAAGATAGCAGCGAGGCCGCTTCTGCCGCTTCCACGTGTAATTTGCAGAAGCTGAAGGAGATGTATATCGGCAAAAAAGACGATGATAATCAGTTAAAAAATTGTTGGTATTGTCACATTGTGATTATGATGACCCAAGCTTTTCTGGAAGCCGCCTCAAAAGCTCTGACTGCTTCGGCCGCACTTGGAAAAGTGATTTTAAAATGGGGCTTGATGATTTGGCTTGCCTACTTTTTTATGAATCAGCTTGCCTCAATGGCTCCGATAACTCCGGGAAAAATGTTACAGGAAGTGCTGATGATGTGTTTCAAATGCGCCCTTTCCTACTACGCCATAGACGATGGTTTGGCATTTATACGCGAATATATTTTAGAGCCGATAATGCTAACCGGAACCGACATCGGCAATGAACTCTTAAAAAAAATGTTAGAAGATATTAACATAGTAATCTGATTAAAGGCACAGAAAATGAAAAGAATGAAAAAAATTATATACCTGCTTTTAATTAGTCTTATGTTCTGCATAAGCAAGGCGTCGGCGTTGGACTCCGAAGTTGCTTATTTGGCGGCAACGCTTTACGGCGAAGCGCGAGGTGAAGGCGTTGAAGGTATGCAAATTGTGGCCAGCACCATTCTGAATCGCCGTAACTTTTATCAGCAACGCGCCAAAAAGGGCCAAGTTATTAAAATTTCTGATGTTTGTTTGGCCTATAAACAATATTCTTATTGGAATGACAAACAAAGTTGGACTCCGCAACGTATTGAACAACACATGAAGTCTGTGCGCGGAAGTGATGCTGCAGCTTGGCAAAAATGTCTGAAAATAGCCAATCTGGCTGTTTCCGGCAAACTCCAAGACAACACGGGCGGAGCTATGAACTATTATGCAACTTGGATGGATAAAAAGGGCGTGGCTCCAAGTTGGGCGCGTAAATATAAAACTGCCGTGGTCGGTAAGCACCGTGTGGTTTACGGTGTATCAATGGCCGGATTGAAAGTACACGGCAAAGTCATTGCCGGCGGCGGTGCCGCACCGGGAGGTTCCGGAAATTTAGCCTCCTCGAATCTTGATTTGGGTAATGACAGCTATTCTTCAAGCACACCGGCCGGAGAATATGAAGTAGGTGACTATACGATGCCGAGCCAATGCGGAGCTCCACCTGCCTCCGCGCCATATAATGGTGGCGGTGTTGTGCAAAACGATGTCAACACTTCCGAATTTTTCTCTATGGAGATTCTGGATAATATGCAGTCTACACTGCTGACCATCTACCAATCTATGGGTGTTTTGTTTATGCTCGGCCACGCTTTAATGTGCTATGCCACGGAAGCGGCTTATACTTGTATCGGCGGTGAAGGAGGCGGCGTTCAAGCTTGCTTGTTTACCGTTCCTAATCTACAATATTATCCGGTGGGGCTAATCATTTATTTAACCGGTTTCTTTATGTGTATGAGCATTGGAATGTATTTCATCGACATTTCTTTCAAACTCGGCTTTGCTCTGCTGTTTTTGCCGATAACTATCGGACTTTGGCCGTTTCCGGTTGTAAACAGCAAATTTAATGAAAATATAAGCATAATTGTTTATAACGCTATGTTGTTCGCTTTTATCTCCATTGGCGCGGCTTATGCCATAGTTCTTATCACCCAAGGTATTATCGGCGACCAACAATCTTGGAATCAGTTTTGGCAATCCATCAATGCCTCAACCGATATCGCCGAAGGCCGCGAAGGCTTGTTAAACATACAAATAGGTGGAGCTAAAGTCGGTGTGTTCACCTCGCAAAGCCAAGAAGCAACCAACAGTTTGGAATATATGACCGAAAACTTTTCATTGGACAGTGTGCACGTTTTAATTATTCTGTTCTGTCTGATATTCGGTTTCAAAATTATAGCCGACAGTTCGGATAAATACATAAAATACTTTGTTGATGGTTCAATGGGTTCAGCCGACTCGTCAATGCACCACATGGGCACGCAAGCCATAGCTTTTGCCAAAAGCAATTTGGCCGATCCGGTGGCGCGCTACGCCAAAGACGTGGTAACTCACCAAAGCGGCCGCGGCATTGAGGCTTTGGGCAACCAAATGGCCTCATCGCAAAAAGGTGGCCCCAAAGGCGCGATGACCCGTTTCACCGGACGCGTATTGCAACAGTTGGGTAAAGATATCAAAAACCAACCTAAAAAAGATCAGCAGGCCAGAGAAGACGCAAAGAAACAGGCTAAAAACCAACAAAATAATCCATCTAGTCCGAGTATAACTGATAGAATTTCACAGCAAGAGCAAGATGACAATGCATAATTATAACAGGTAGGAATTTAAAATGACAAGATGTCTGCAACATTTTAACTTTTTAAGCAAACTGACAATGTTTTTCATTGCCTGCTATATTGTTTTTCCTACTGCCGTATATGCCAATTGCCGAGGACAAACCCCGAAATGCTCAACCGCAAGCAACTGCAAACCAAAAATGAAAAGCAATGGAATTTATTATCAAAATGCTTCAAGTCAAATTAACAGTGCCTGCGTGCGCAAAGAAAGCGAAAACGGTTGTTTTAATTCCACACCTGTCAGTTATGTCGGCAGTTATAATATGCCCGGAAGCCGTAGTTGCTCCAGTGGAAGTAATTGCAAAAACGGACAACGCAATCACTTGGGAAGCGACCTTGGAACAGGTGGAAAAACCAATGTGCTGGCCTATGCCGCCGCCGATGGTGAAATTGCCTACTATAAACCAAATTCAGACCATAGCGGTCGAACTCTGGTAATCAAACATCAAAAACATTGCGACGGTACTAACGGTTCCAAATATTATACCACAATTTATCGACATCTATATAAAGTATACAAAACAAGCGGCTCGGTGAAAAAAGGTGAAAAGATTGGAATTGTCGGCGGTTCGAACTATGTCAATAAAGGACCTTGCGACAACCCTAGTCAGCCGGGAAGTTGTACTAACCCTCACTATGCCATCCACCTCCATCTTGAAGTAATGGATGGTGCGGCCAGCGGTGCCGCGTCTACCGGAGCAGCCAACACCTATCAATCGGCCTGCGGAGATTTGCAAGCTCTTTGCGGCGGCTGTTCCAACAACATAAAAAAGTGTCCGCACACCATATCTTCTTCCGGCAATGGTGAAACCGCTAGCGCAAGCGATATGACAATGCCCGACGGCAGCACATCGTCATCTAGCGACGGCTCTGATGATGAGGCTCCAAAATGTTTACTCTCCAGTGCGTTAGATTCGCAAACCTGTATTTTCTGCAACCTCTTTAAGGTCATATTCAACGCCGCTAGCAATATGGCTCTCACCGCCATTCAAAAATTGGCGGCACCGGCCAAAGATTTAACCTTGTTGGGCTTTCTGATTTGGATGGCTATCTATGTGTTGAAAAACATTGCCTCTTTTCAGGGAGCCGCCCCGGGAGAAATGATAAAAGGAATTATTTTTCAGGGTTTTCGTGTTGCCTGTGTGGTTTTTGTTTTAACCAACGGTATGGATCAGGCTATGAACTTAACCCTAAATCCGGTGATGGAAACCGGCTTGTCATTTTCACGCTCGCTAAACGAAAATTCAAACTGCGACTCTAGCGCGGATTATATGAAAAACATCAGAGGTTATGATGCTAAAGGACTGAATGAAAAATCCTTAGGCGGTCTGCCTATGTCTATGGGAGAATCTATTGTTTGCACAATCAAAAATCTGGAAGACAGCGTTGGAGTTTTGGCCGCTTTGGGCAAATATTCAATGTGCATAGCTTGGCACGAAAGAGACGTTGGACATCTGGGATTTTTGCCGCACTTCGGCTATTTTACCACCGGAGGTGTTCTTTGGTGTGCCGCTATGTTGTTGGTAATGACTTTTCCTTGGTGCTTGGTCGACTGTATTCTGCAGCTTTGCATTGCGGCCGCCCTGTTACCTTGCAGCATAGCTTCTTTTGCCTTCAAAGTTACAGCAAACTACCTGCCGAAGATTTGGGACTTCTTTATGAACGCTATGTTCAATTTGGTGTTTATGGCAATTCTGGCTTACATAATCAATTCAATGTTTGCAAGTTGGATAGGTATTGACACCGAGATGCCGGACAACTTTGATCCGGCCCGTTTCACTCAAATTGGCACAGAAGGTTTGGCTTGGTGGGGACTTGGTGCTTTCAAAATTGCCGCACTATGCTTTTTATTTTTCTGTTTCTTTGATGAAGCCAAAGAAATGGCCGATGAGTTTGCCACAGGCATCAGCCTTGATATCGGTAAAAAAGTTGGCGGCACCGTAAATAACGCCGGAAAAAGCGTGGGTAAAAAAGCCGCTGCTGTCGGTAAAAAGGCCGCTACCGCCGTTGGTGAATCGGCAAATTCCTTGGCCGGAAACTGGGTCAGAAGTAAAACCAATCAGGCTAAGGGGCAAATTTTGAAAACTCTTGGCGGACGTGCTATAATCGACAGTCAAGGTAATGTTTCCGGCTATCAAATGCGGTTTAACGTTTTTGGACACGTTCACACCAGAACGGTCACTAAAGATGCTAGCGGCGTGTGGACGCAAACCAAAGAAACTCACCAACAAACCGAATCCGACAAAGCGTTTAAACCGATGAAAGACGCCAATGGCAACACCACATACGCCGTCAAAGTCGGAACTAAAGGCGGTACTGCACAATATCAGCAGATGAACCGCAGCGTTGATGCGGCCACCGGAAATATTATCTACACCTCTCAAGATGGTAAAAGCCAACTGATTACCGATAAAGATGGCAACCAGTTGCAATACAAACTAAGTACGGATAACGGATTAAAGCAAATAAAAACTCCGGGAAGCGTGCAGAACATAAATGACTCCTTTATGAAACAGCGTATTCTTCGCGACAAAAATGGCAATATCGTCAGTTTTGATGCTAAATTCCAAAATGTAAGTTCTAAATATTTGGTAAACAAAGACGGCTCGACCAATATGAACGCCTTTAACCAAATTATGAATGGAGTTGAGGCTAAAAACAGAGAGGCGGCTATGGCGGCTATGGTCAGAATGCATATGCAGGCACGCGGTCAAGCAATGGATAATCGTTTCAAGAGTCTGAAAACGCAGATGAATCCGAATGGAAGTATTACTATGGTGCAAATAAATAACGATGGCAGTCAACAAGTAGTTAACGCTCAAATGGTAAACGGACAAATGGTTATCAGCAACCAAATTACCGATACCAAAGGAAACGTAACCATACAAAAAACCAATGGTATTCAAACTAAAACAACCACCAGAACTTTGCAGAAAAACGGTACTTTTGCAAGCAAAACTATTTATGGTTTTACCGATGAAGCCAACAGCCGTAGCCGGATTTCCAAACCTTTGGATAAAAACGGAGCTTGGGGATATGGTATAGATCCGATGAAAGCTATGGCCGGATTTAATGTGCAAGAATTTAATGAACATATTCTGCAACTAAATCAATAAGTGAAATGTATAATTAATTGATAAGAGGGAAAAATGACATCACCAAACAACGATGATTATGAAGAACAAGATTTACCGACAGGTTTTGTTGATAAAAACGGCAAACTGCATAATTTGAAATATCTGGATAATGGTGACATTTTAGATACCGTTAAGCAAGATAACGGCACATTTTTAACTAAAATATATAATCAATACAATGAAATCAAAGGGAAGATTCTTACGGATAAAAACAAAAATCAAACCAAAGTTATTTATACCCCAAATGGTATAGAAGAAAGCATCAAAAGAAACGATGGTTCCTATGTTTTGCGTCGTTATAACACGCAACAGCAATTGATTAATGAATTAACCGTTGATAAAGAGAATAATTTTCATCTGAAATTACGGGATAACGGCAAATTGGTAAACTCTACTTCAAAACATTTACTTGAGTTGGAAGATTTGGCCAAAGACTGTCTGAAAAACGGGAAAATTCCGCCTCTGAACGCCAATATTGTTGACAAACTGATTGACACGCAGTTATCAGAATATGCCAAAAACTTGAAATTAATTGAAAAAATAGACGCTTCCAGTCAGTTGGCCTTAGCCATTCTGTCCGACGAGCGTTTCAAAGATAAAGACGGAAAAATGAATAACAAAGTGCTGGATATTCTGAATAAAACTCTGCAAGTTCTTTCTACCGAACAAATAGAGCAATTATTAGCGCGCGGCAATTTGTCTGAAGAGCTGACTTTGGCGTTGGAAAATGGTTGGTCTTTCATATCCTTAAACCACACCCAAGACAATGACAAACCAAAGAAAAAATCTTCGCCTCACGCTTTCCACTCCGATAACATCAGCAAAGAGGACGAAGACTTTTTGAAACGCTGCTATCAATTCAGGGGAGCGGACAATTTCAAAGAACTTGACCGAGCTCTCGCCCTTATACAAATTCTCAGAAATGATGGAGCGGATTCTTTGGAACTCGACAATTTGGAGGCCGCGCTCAATAAACAAAAAAACGCTTAACGGTTTACTGTTTTGGGCAAAATTTGTATACGTTCTGTACACACCCCCGTTTTTTGTCTTGCTTTTTTTGTAATGCTGTCTATTATTAGCAGTAACTATTATTTATGGAGTAAAATGATATGGAAGAAATTATTTTCCCAAATCAAATCAGAATGCACCGAAGATTGCGCGGTATGTCTATGCAGGAATTGGCTGACCATTTGGGCGTCAGTCTTTCAGCTATTTCTAAAATAGAAAAAGGTTATCGCCGCTTAAATCAAGAACAACTTATTCAAGTTGCTGAATTAATTGACTGTTCTTTGCAAGATTTGTATGTAAATGAACAAAATTCACAGCAAGATGTGGTTCAAGCTTGGAAACGCGAACAAGAAAGACGATGCAAAATCAATCAGAACGCCGGCTTAAAAACTCTTGGTGCCGGTTTGCGTCACATTCGCACGGATAAAGGATTAACTTTGATTGAAGTCGCCGAAAGTGCAGATATGACTTTATCTGTTTACCATCGCATAGAAATGGGACAACGCGAAGTTTCCGACAAAGAATATCATAACATCGCCAAAGCTTTGTCTATGAGTATTGATAAGCTGAAAGCCGAAATCAAAAAACTGGAATCCGAAGGCGTTTTAGAAGATATTATCGAACATAACGAAACACGTTATAAACTGTTAAACAGTTCTCGTTACTCCAATGCGGCTTTAGCTTCCGAAACTGAGAACGAAATTTCTATGCTTCCGGTTTATGGCACAAGCAATGCCGAAGGTGATATTGTCATTGATAAATCAAACGTCATCAAAGAAGTTGTTTGTCCGGTGCAGCTACAAAACAAACCCGAAGCTTATGCGGTCAACCTTTGCACACGCCGTTTAGGCTCTCTATTGCCAAGCCGCGCCATTTTGTTTGTAGATAAAACCGAAGTTGTGAGTGCCGGTGACATTGCTCTTTATTATATCAATGAAACCGAAACAAAACTTATCAGCGTTAGAGAGGACGAAAATGGTCAGCTTTACGGCTTACGTTGGAATCCTGATGAAAGAACAAATTTCACCAACAGCGATTTGACGAAAATTCATAAAATAGTTGCAATTAATTTATAATTTTTTGCAAACAAAGCAACATTTTAATAAGAAATTTACTCTCTCTAAGCTATAATGGAGAGAGTAAATTTGTTTTTAGAGTTTTGGTATATAGGATAATAAAGTGGCTGACAGTTATTTAGTTAATGAAGAAGAACTTTCTGGTAGCAAAGATGAAGAAGATCCGATTCTGGTTGCTCAGCGATATCTGAACATCTTTCACCAAATTCACATCTTTAATGCCACCAAAAAAGAGGAATTTGACAAATCCCTTTTGGAAATGCCGGAAAAAATTAAAGAATTAATGATTACCATTCCGGGCGGCCGCGTTCTTTTGGAACACATTAAAGAAATTGAAGAAAAACAAGGCATAAACACCGTTGAAACTTCATCATTGATTTCACAAAATCTTGAAGAAGAAAAAAAATCTATTGACAGCTTAAAACCACACCCCATAAGCGGAGGCGGAGGAGAAATAACCCTAAGCTCCGATTTTGCCGAAAATTTAGCCAACTCTTTGGCCACCGCCCTAAAAAACAACAATGTCGCATCATCAGGTGAAAATCTGGACTCATTAGCCGCCGTGCTAAGCAAGTCTTTTAACGCCTATGCTAGTAATATGCAAACTCTGACAGCTAGCATTTTACGGCAAAACGCCCAACAAGTCACAACGCAATCCACTGTTTCGGCACCGCTTTCCGCACCTATTCCCAACGCCGCGGCAGGTCTTAGCGCGACGCAGCAGAATTTGCAGAACAATAATTCGACGACGGTAAACAATATCAACATTGATTCTTCATATTTCAAAAGCTTAAACAATACGCTGCTGCAAAATGACACTCGCCGTCACGAAGATATGATGAAAATTGTATCGGTGCTCAATCAAAATATTGGAAACTTATCTTCCGGCACATCTTTAGAATCAGGAGCCTCGTCGGCAGTTCTGGCCAATACGATAACCGCCGCGTTGCGCGAAAACAACTCACAGCAAATTGAAGCCATTAAATCTTTTGGCGAAATGTTGGTGCAAGCTTTCACACAATCTCAGCAAGAATTAGCCAAGACATTGGCAAAATCCAAAACCAGACCGACAGTTAAGGTTGTTGTGTCCCAAGATGTTGACGTCGACGAAGAATCAGAGGTCGAAACCGTTGCCCCGCTCACACCGGCTAAACCGACCACAACCACGGCTTCTAATAACAATCAAAATAAAAGCTCCAAAAATGCCAACATTTTGCCTCCGTCAGAAAATAAAGATAAAAAAGAAAAAGGCGGAATTATCAAAAGTTTTAGCGAAAAATTGAGCGAAACCACTAATAAACTGGCCCAAAACATTGGAAACGCGCAAAAAGAACGCTCGGAATCCCTGCTAAATCGCATTAATAACAGTCTGAACAAAATAAATGATTTGAAAAAACAAAATCAAAACATCGCGCCGCAAAACAAAGCGGAAGAAAAAGCTTTCAGACCAGAAAAAAAAGAAAATGAAAAAAATAACAAACAGGCAAACAATCAACCGGAAAATAAAAAAATCGACAACAAGCCGAATACACAGCCAACCGTCGAAACTCCGGCTAAAAACAAAAATCCTCAACCTGAGACTAAAATTGAACATACGCAATTTATCGAACCTAAACCCGATAAAAAATTTGCTCAGACTGACAAGCTGAAATCAGAAACTTCTACCCCGAAACAGTTTACTGATAACACCGAAAAAACGCCGCAACCAAAAGCTGAAAACAAAACTCCGCTTAATCAACAAACCAAACCGGACGCGTTGCAAGCTGAGAGCAAACCGCAAGCTGAGAGCAAACCGGCTTCAAACAATTTTGCAGAAACCAAGCAACCCCAAACTTTAGGCGACGATTTCAATATTGATTCTATTTTAGACGATTTACCAAATGATGATGTATCGCTTCCACAGACAAACTCAGCTGATGAATTAGATATTTTTGCTGATAATAATTTTGCACCTTTATCATCTGACACTAATTTGCCTAAAGAAACAACAATTGCCACGAAAAACGAGCCATCTTTGGCCGACAAAGCGGACATTTTGTTAAATAAAGAAAATCCGAATATAAAGCAAAATCTTCAAGTTTCGCCGCAATCAGCCACTCCAAAAGATGAAACAATTGAGGCAAAAAACACTATTTCCGGCGATGAGTTACTTACCGACATTACAGACAACAAGCCAGCCTCCGCGCCTAAATCACAGCTTCATTCTTATGAGGACGCCCTTTTGAAAATTAAGAACGCACTCAGCTCTGATGAAGACATTTCATTGCAAAATATTGATGTAAAGCCGGTTTCGCTTGGTTCTGACGATGATTTTCCTTCAACTTCTCCTATCGCAAACAAGGCCGATTCCTCGCCTACTCCGTCAGCTGAAAAAAAAGATGACGATGATTGGGAATATGTCGATGAAAACGGCAACCCGATTTCCGCTGATGACGACGGCGATTGGGAATATGTCGATGAAAACGGCAATCCGATTTCCGCTGATGACGACGGCGATTGGGAATATGTTGATGAAAACGGCAATCCGATTTCCGCCGATGATGACGGCGATTGGGAATATGTTGATGAAAACGGCAACCCGATTTCCGCTGATGACGACGGCGATTGGGAATATGTCGATGAAAACGGCAACCCGATTGAAAATAAATCATAAAAAATTATTTACAAACCAAGCGGTCTTGATTAGTATAAAAATAAACTTACAAGGATAAAATTATGGCAGAAGAAAATTTTCAACCAATTACAAAAGAAGCCCTTTGGTATGTGGACAATTATATTGTGCTGATAGACTATTATGACCGCACCATATCTCGCATTGCGGCACGCTGTATACGCACCGGAAACATTGCTCTGGAAGAATACAAATTTTATCCTTATGTTCTTGATGTTTTGGAAGAAATTTGCGAAACCGGAAACTATATTTTAGAGCATACGGAATTATATCCTTATATTGAAAAGAAAATAGCCGGCGGCGTAGAAGCCTTAAAACGAAATCTGGCCATATATCAAGAAGAACTTACCAACAACCAGTCACCGGATATGCTGAAAACTGACCCGAACGAGTCTCAAAAAATGAATGAAGTTATGAGCAACTTTGATAAATCAGTTGACCCGACTTCCGGCGCGGGAATGAACATTGATGACTTAATGAAAAAGTTAATGGCTGAAAACAATATTAATTCTTCGGACAACGAAGATAACAATCAGCAACAATGAGGAAATTATGAAAAAAAATACCAATTCTTTGCTTGTTACAACACTTTTATCACTCGCGCTTTTCAGCCTCACCGCCTGCATCAGCCGTGATGATATACCCGAAGAAAACGGAACTGAAATTGATTTACCGCAAATAAAAACTTCGGCGACTCAAAATCCTAAAGTTTCGACTGATCAGGCAAAACCTGAACCGGAGATTGTTTTTTCCGATCCTGAAAATCCGGCGATTATTCGCACACCTGAAGGCGCGAATGCCTTGGATTTGGAAACTCCGCTGCGCTGCAACGTAAACTGGAAAACTCAACAAATGGTTTTGACTTTGCCTTATGTAAATTCTGCCTTCAAATTAGAGCGCAACGGTAAAAATGATCCGTTACCGCGTTTTGAAGTCACCGGTTTTTCATTTGATATGATGCCGGCCGAGCAAGCGTTGGTAAAACTAACCAAAGAAGCCGGAATACGCATTTCCTCGGCAGATGGTCCCTACACCAGCATTTCAGCCGAAGATTTGAAAGGTGAGTTTTCGGAAGTTATCAAAATGATAGCAGATTCGGCCGATATTTATTACACTTACAACGCCAAAGACAAAATTCTGACATTAAGTCGGCGCGTCAGTATGACACTGTATACGCCTCCGTCACGGCCTATTATATTAGGATTGCTAGATGTAATTCGCGGTGCGGGAATAACTAATATTGTCACCAATTGGGCGGACTATTCCATCACTTTTGACGCCGACGTAGAAACCCGCAACAAAATGCAGGAATTGATAAAGTCTTTTGAAAACAGCCCTACACTGATTGCCTATGATGTCAGCATTTTCAGACTCTATCCTTATGCCGCACAAGACATTGAATGGAAAAATTTGTTGGAAGCATTTGATTTTGGTTCAATCACCACGGCGCAAACCGGTGTTATCGGACGTGTTTTAACCACCACCAACGATATTTCTATTGAAAAATTGCAGCAATTTTTGGGCAATCAGGCCACAATTGAATCTGTTTCCGAAGGAAAATTTGTAGTACCTAATTTATGGCTTTCTCGTTTTGACATCGGTAAATGCAGCAAGCCGGAAGCCAATGCTTATGGTATGTCGATTTTGGCAAAATCTTCCGTTGAAAAGAAAAATGAAATTTTTTCTGACATAACTTTAGAAGAAACCAACGGACAGGTCACGCAATTCAAAATAAGAAACAAACTCGGTGAAAACTTTATGATTATCGGTTTGCCAAACGAGCTTTTTGGAATTAAGAGCCCTAAATCCGAAACAATTATATTTATGGTTCCACGTCTTATCAGAACCTTAAAAACCAATGAAAGCATAAAGAACAGAATTTAACGGAGATAAAAATGGAAGAAAATCAGATGAGCAGCGGTCCGCGCAAAATAAGAAAAATTAAACGCCCTCGTTTGCAAGAGAACCAACCGGCCACCTATGGTGTTCCCGAAAAAATTTCTGCTATGCCGCAGCCTGCCGAACAAAACGATATCCACGAAATGTTTTATAACAACAACGGAGATGCTGAAAACATTCAGTTTATCACCGATGATGATTTTCTGCCGCAAAACACTGAAAATCTGGCCTATTTTCTAAAAAACAAAACCATTTTGTTAATGTTGGTGTTGTCCGTTGTTTTTGGCACGGTGTTTGGAGCCACATTTTTTTCTAGTAAAGAAACCACTAAACGCGGTCTGGAAGGAGTTGTTGTAAACTCTGATGTTCCGGCCGGACGGAGTCGTTGTGGGCTTGTGGAACCGCATCAGGGGTGCGTGCTCTACATTATGAACCCGAAAAATCAAGAGGTTACGGGCAAAGACTTTTTTGCTACTGCGGCTCAATGGACACGCCGTGAACGCTATTTAATTGAAACCGGCAATATGCACTACAGCAGCAAACGGATTCGCCCGGGGTATATTGCTCAAATCAACATTCCACCGCTTTCTAACCAATAGAGCAAGCCACAGCACAATATGGTCGGGGAGCTTTTAGCGTATGTTCAGAGCTTTCAGCTCAAAGGCTAAAAGAATCATTTCTGTGTAGTGATCTTTGTACTCTCCGACCACCTTTTTCAGGTGGTTTTATTTTATCTGGTTTTGTGCGGTTGACATATATTAAACTTGACTTGCTGACATTTATTTTCTAAAATTAAATCAGCTTGGGCTAAAACTCAAGTTAGTGCCTTACAAGGTGCGGAGTTTCAAAGGCTCTTTTTTTATACCGCGGTGTTAGGATATAACATCGTTAAATTGTCAGCTGCGCAAAACAGCTTGCAATGAATATATCCCCGATTATAGCAATATGGTCGGGGAGCTTTTAGCGTATGTTCAGGGTTTTCCCAAAGGCTAAAAGAATCATTTCGGTATAGTGATCTTTGTACTCTCCGACCACCTTTCTCAGGTGGTTTTATTATTATATGGTTTTGTGCAGTTGACATATATTAAACTTGACTTGCTGACATTTATTTTCTAAAATTCAATCAGCTTGAATAAAAAACAAGTCAGTGCCTTTTTAAGGTGCGGAGTTTCAAAGGCTCTTTTTTTTACATCACGGTGTTAGGATATAACATCGTTAAATTGTCAGCTGCACAAAACAGCTTACAATGAATATATCCCCGATTGTAGCAATATGGTCGGGGAGCTTTTAGCGTATGTTCAGGGCTTTGCTCAAAGGCTAAGAGAATCATTTTGATGTAGTGATCTTTGTACTCTCCGACCACCTTTCTCAGGTGGTTTAATTTTATCTATAGGAAAGGAAAAATTATGTCACTAAAACATAACATATTATATAGTTCGCTATTGCTACTTGGTGCTTGCGGCACAGTTTTTAGCGGCTCATCACAAACAATCACATTTGATTCAAACATAAAAGAAAATATAGACATTTACGCAAACGGAGCTTTAGTCTGCACAAAAACTCCTTGCGTTGTAGATATTGACAGAGGCTCCGCACCTTTGACAATTATCGCCAAAGCCAAAGGCTATGAAGATTCCGTAATGCAGGATAAAGCCAAAATTAATACGGTCTCTTGGGGCAATTTGCTGAGTGTTTATAGCTGGACTACAGATTTTGCCACCAGTTCAATGTGGAAATATTCCGAAAGCGGCGTTTACATAAATATGCGCAAAAGAGACTTGACTGCCGTTGAACTGAACAAATATAACAAAGATGCCAAAATCAAAGCTTTTGCTCTCTATAATTTTGCCGAATTGAAACTTAACAATCCGGAATATACTTTGGCTCTAAAAGAACTCACCGGCAAAAACCAACAAGAACTGACCTCTATAATTCAAAACTCGGCCACAGAAGTCGAATTAGCGACCGCTCTGACTAATTAAGCAAATTATATAACTTGCATATTGACAAAATATGCAAATTTTGTTATATAATCGTCGTCTTTTATATTATTAATTATTTTAAATTATTTTTTTATGGATTCAAATTTAACTGTAACCGCAAACGGAAAAATTTATTGTGCTTTTTGCACAAGAGTGTTGTCTGTGAATGAGGAATGTCATTGCAAAGGTGCGGAAAATGCCAGAGCAAAAGCTGAAAAAAAGGCTCGCAATGCGCAAAAAAATTCTTCAAACAATGTTAGTTACTGCCCGCCGCGTGGTTTTAACAAATAAACTTTGCTAAGTTAATTTCCTAAACGAAGTTAAACTGACTGTTATCTGGTCTTTTTAACTTCGTTTTTTTGTTTCTATCGACTTTTATTAGGATTAAGGTATTTTTAATTTTTTTTAAGTACACTGAAAGCAAATATAAACTCACAGGAGAATATAAAAATGAATAAGCTATTCAAAGGTCTCTCTCTCTCTCTCTGCAAATCCTAGATGTCTGATTAAAAGCACCTTTTCTGCCGCTACAGGCGTTTTTACAAGTTTTTTCAGAAAAAATGATGTATGCGAGAATAACAAGCACAGCACGAAACTGGCAGGCGGCACAAAGCAAGCAATTCTAGCACCAGTCATTCTAAGCCCTGTGCCTAGAATCTTGTTGCAACAAGGTACTAACCTAGTCAATAAATTTGCCTTATTATTACATAAGTGTCGG
>CAKQLF010000015.1 GCA_934254585.1 uncultured Alphaproteobacteria bacterium
TTCTTATCCCTTGATACTTCACCAACAAAAAAAGCCACCATAAAGGTGGCTTTACTGTTGGTGAGCTCGGTGGGATTCGAACCCGCGACCCTTTGATTAAAAGTCAAATGCTCTACCGACTGAGCTACGAACTCGCTTAACGAGTATGCTTATATTAAATAAAATTGTAGAAGTCAATAAAAAAAATAAAAAAAGTTAAAAAAAATGAATTTGGTGTTTATTTATTAAGATTTATATGCTAACATCTCTTCAAATTGAACAAAAACTATATATTTAGAGGTTATGTATGACTGTTAGTAATGAAATCGGGCAAAAAAGCAAATATAGTATTTTGCAAAACGCTAAAGGTGAGATAATGCTGATGATGGATAGCCGCGCAGGTGGTCCGGAAAACCCTCGGTTTATTTACGATGGCGGGGAAAAAGCTTTACTTTATCGCTCTCAGGAAAGTTCTGTGGCTTTTAATAATATTGATAAAGGAGCTCGTTTGCCATTAAAGTCGGTTACTGAAATTTTGGTTGTTGAAATTGAAAATGATGATGTGGAACGTGAATATATTGTTCCGGTTCGTCTGGTGAAAGATGTAAACAGCTTATTTGTTTCTTGAAATTTATAAGAAGGTTTAAATGATTGCTGATACGGCATTTTTATTAATAATTATTGCTCTATTCAGTGGCTTAAAAATCGGTGTAAAAGCAGACAAGATTCTGTCTTGTCTGGTTTTTTTGTTTATATTTGTTGTTCTTGCCATTTTTTTTCAGCATAGAAATGTTTTGGAAGAGCAGGTTTTTGCCACGGTTTGGAATAGTTCCCCCAGTGGAAATATTATGTTGGATATTATTTCCAATTCGGCTAACTGTGAAATTATTTTGCCGTATTTTGTTTTCACAACCTTGGCTATTGGTTATAACTTTATTTTTCGTTATGAAGAACGGAGAAGCGTATACAATTCTTTATTGTTATTTAATTTAGCGGCACTAATTTTAATTATAGCGGGCAATAGTTTGGTTCAGTTGTTGTCAGGGGTGTTTTTGATAGATATATTAGCACTTTTGATGATAAAAGATATGGGCATATCACAAAAATATGCAATGTTTAATTTGATAGCCGATATGATTTTATTTTCTGTACTCGCGGTGGTCAACGGACAAATCGAATCGTTGGATATTCGGCAAATTGCAGAATATAATAAGGTTGGTCAACATCAGGATTTTGTTGCGTTGTCAGGATTGGCGGTCGTATTTATAAAGTTGGGATTTATACCATTTCAGTTGGGAATATTAAGTCTGAAAAATATCAGATTTCATCGCTTGCAAAGTGTTTTATTCCTTACTTCGCCGATGGCCGCGGTGGTGTTGTTGATGAAATTCGGGGTTTTGTGGCAAAATTCAAAATATTTTTCAATCTTTTTGCCCATAGAATGTTGGTTGGCTATTCTATGGGGCGGAATTTGCTTTTTAATTCGCGGCAATTTGAAACAAAAAATGGTTTATTTGCAAATGCTGTTTATGGGATTTTTGGTTTTGACGTTGTTTAAACAGCATTTTGAATGGTCGACGGAATTGACTAATCTGTTGGTCGGACAATATTTAATGGTCAGCATTTTTTACTATTTATATTACTATGCGAATCGAAGCGTAAATTTGCTTAAATTACCAAATTATGTGTTTAAATCGAAATTTGGACTGGGATTTATTTACGCAGTTATGGCTGTTGTTTTATTTGTGATGGCGCATAATGTTTTCAAACTTAATGAAAATGACGGGCTCTATATTTGGTGCGGCGGATTATTCTATGTGTTGGGAAGTTCTTTGTTATTGCGTCAATTCAGTCGTGTGAAAGCACAAAACGAATCCGAGCATTTTTCTCAGCCGATTAAATTGACTTATTGGGGATTGCTGTTATCGATTATTGTAAATCTGTGGCCGCAAAGCTTTGTTTGGGAATGGAATATTCAAAATTATTTCAGAGAAATTATGGTGATGGTTGTTTTTATAGGTGTGGCTTTTTTACCGATTTTACCACTTATATATAGGTTATATCGCAACGAAAAGTTGCAGCAGTCTGATTTCGGCGAGGCTGCTTATAAATCTTTATTGGTGGAGCCTATGGATTTTAGCGGGCGCGTGTTGGCGGTTATTATTGACCGTATGCTTGTTGAAAAATGGATTGTCGGATTTTTATCTTGGTGTTTGCAAACGGCTATACGCTTATTTAGAAATATCCATTATAATCGTTTTTGGGGAATTTTGCTTATATTTATTATGTTGGTCGGATTGTTGGCGGTTTCTTTTTATGCGGGGAGAAGCAATTGATGTTAAATCTGGTGTTGATTATGTTGATTTTGCCGCTAATCGGTTGCTGCTTTGTGTGCTTTTCTCCGGAAAATAAGCAAAATGCTTATTATCTCTCGTTTTTTACATTGGCGACAAATATAGTTATTATTTTGAAGTTGTTCACGCAAATAGACATTTCATCTACGGAATTGAGTCTGTTGCAAACAATTTATTTGTTAGACGCTGAACAATTTCAGTTGAATTTCGGTCTTAATGCTTTTTCGCTTATACTGATTTTAGGAGTTTACATTGCTTTAATCATTGGTCTGGTCGGTTTAAATAATACAGCTCGCAAAAGTAAACCATTGTTCTTTTTGACCTTGTATTTCACCGGTAATATAACGGCGTTTTTTGTTGCCGGAGATTTATTTTCTTTTTATGTGTTTTTTGCCGGAATGTTGATTCCTTTGTTTATGTTGGTTGGGGCGCAAACCAATAAAAAAACATCAATGTTGATGCGTTTTTTTATTTATAATCTTATCGGCTCAATGTTTTTGTTGGTAGGTGCGCTGATTTTATATAAGTTTTATCACGGCAATGTGAAATTAGAAGAAATTGCCTTGCTTGATATGTCGGCTCACGCCGGAATTTTGGTGTGGACAATGATTTGTCTGGCCTTCATTTCTCGTATTCCGGTTTGGCCGTTTCATTCGTGGATATCTTCCGTATTTGTAAATATTAAAAATCCGCTGATTTATATAATGATTAATATGCTGCCGCTGACCGGACTTTACGGATTTGTTCGTTTTTGGCCGCTGGCGGTGCCGGAAAGTATTTACAGCTATCTGCCGTGGATAGAGTTTTTTGCGGCACTGACAATGTTGTTTATCGCCTTAATCGGTTTTGCCGGACGGGAGTTTACTTATAAATTGTTTAGTTATACGGCAATTTATTATGTTTTCTTTTTGTTGATGGTTATTCTTCCGGTAGATACGTTGATTATGAATATTGCGTATTCGCTGTTTATTTTTTTGATAGTGACTTCGTCTTTGGTTGTTTTGGATTTGTTGTTTGAAGAAAAATGTTTGCAACAAACTTGCAGCTATAATGGTATTTTGACTTATATGCCGCGTTTTTCATTGGTTATGTCGTTTTTTGTTTTAACCGCCGTCGGTTTGCCTATATCTTCTCTGTTTTGGAACAACTTTGTGTTGGTGTCCGGACTTTTTAGAGAAAACTTTGTTCTGGGATTATGGGTTATGGGTGCTTTAACTTTGGTGTCAGCAGGTTTGCTGCAAGAGCTGTATGTTATGCGCAATCTGGAAAATCATAATGAAAAGGCTGAAAATATGGAGGATTTATCTTTGTATAAACAAGTCTTTTTTGCCGGGATTGTGGTTGTTTTGTTTTTATCGTTTTTTAATCCGCTGTGGTTTGTGTTGTAGGCTGAAGTTATGATTGAAAGTGTAATTTATTTATCTCCGATTGTTTCGTTGTTGTTGGGAATTGCTGTTTTAGCAGTTTGCAGTTGGCAAAAAATTTCAAGCAGTTGGGTTTTTCGTTGGACTAAAATTTTTGTGGCGGCAAGTTTTGGATTTTCAATCATTTTTTATAATCGTTCAGCTTTTCCCGATTATATGCACACCGACAAATTTTCGGCTGTTTTCGGGGGATTAATGTATGTGTTTGCCGGTTTAACATTATTTTTGTCGCGAAAATGGTACGCGGGAATGAATTTGTCCGGAACATTGTTTTGTGCTGTTTTAATGATGGCTTTGGTGGCAGGCGAAATTTTGCTCGTTTCCAGAAACTTTTGGGTGACGGCCGGAGGAATAGCCTTGATGTTGCTTAGCAATTATTTAATGTTTTTGCGGGCAGATAAGAAAAAAAATGTGGAGGCAAGCAGTCGTTTATATGCCGGAGTGGCTTTGTTTATGTTTGCGCTGTTAGTTGCTCTCGTGTGTTTATTGTTTTGGGAAAATACAGATTTAAGTTATGATGCGTTGAGCTTATATTTTGAAGAAAATGCTGATAGTCTTACAGCGTTTGTTCTGGCGGCGGCTATGGTTTTAATTTTTGTTTTTCTACTGGGGTTGCCTCCATTGCATTTTTGGTACACTGAAACCACAGGGCAGGTTGTGCTTCCGGTATTTTCTTATTTTACACTGGTGACGGCAAGTGTTTATGCGGCTGCTTTTATTCGCCTGAATGCACAGGTATTTTCAGCAATATCTCCAAAGTTGGAGCTGTTTTATCAGGGGTTGGCGATTCTCGCCTTGTTTGCCGGAGCTTTGGGGGCGTGCAGTGGTAAGAATATCCGCAAAATATTTGCCTATGGCACAGTCTATCAGCTGGGAATTATTTTATTATTAATGCAAAGATTGACGCCAAGCGCAGTCAATTTAGCATTTGTGTATCTGGTAATTTTTTTAATTTCAATGAGCGGAGTTTGCGCCTGTTTGTTCAGTTTGAAAAATAAAGGTGAATATTTATTTATGCTGAACGACTTTTCCGGTATGGCTTTCAAACGACCATTCGTGGCCGCCGCTTTGACTTTCTTTTTATTTTCACTTTCAGGTTTTCCGCCGTTTTTAGGCTTCTGGAGCTTTTTTGCCGCTGCGGCGGATTTGGTTCAGCATAACAATTTTTATCAATTGGCATTATGGTTGGCAGCACTTTTGATTTTGACATACGCTTATTTACAGATTATAAAAACATTATACTTTGAAAACAGTCAAATAACTTTTGATAAAGCAGACAGGGGAGTTTATTTTATAATTGTTCTGATTTTGGGGACAATGATGGTGTTGACAAGTCAACCATACTTTTTATTGCAAAATTTTCAGGAAATGTTGGAAAGTGTGTTAATATGGCAATGAACTATGAGTGGAAATATTTTGAATTTAAGGAAGTCGGAAGTACAAATGACAAGATAAGAGAATATTGCCAAAGTGAGGGGCAATGTGTGGTGGTTAGAGCCGATACACAAACCGCTGGACGCGGCCGTTGGGGAAGAAGTTGGCAAAGTGCGGCCGGTAATCTGTTTTTTTCGGCGGCTTTTGAATTTGATATTAAAGAAGCCGGAAAATTGGCCTTTATTTGTTCACTTAGCTTGTTGCAGGCCCTAAAAAAAATAGCTCCGTCAGCAGATATTTTGCTAAAATGGCCAAATGATGTTTTGTTAAACGGGGCTAAAGTCAGTGGTATTTTACTTGAAAAAGGCGAGGGAAACTATATAATTGCCGGTATAGGTGTTAATGTGGCAGTTGCTCCAAAAGTTGAAAACGCGGTTTATAAAATTACATCATTGGCCGATGCGGCCATAAAGACCACGGCTCCGGAGTTGATGCTGTTGTTTATGGAAAGTTTTTCGCAGAATCTGAGTCTGCTGCAAACAAAAGGTTTTGCAGTTCTGCGGACGGAATGGCTCAAATATGCCAAAAATCTGGGGAAAGAAATTATAGTTCGCCAGAATGGCAAGGAATGGAAAGGCGTTTTTGCGGGAATCGATGAAGACGCCGTGTTGTTAATGCAAACACCGGCCGGTGTGAGGAAAATATTGGCCGGAGATGTCTTTTTTGAAGAGATTAAGTAGATGAGTGATTTTAAGAAAAACGGAATTTATTTTTTGCCTTTGGGCGGTGCCGATGAAATCGGTATGAATATGTATATGTATGCGGTTGACGGTAAAATTATTGTTGTCGATGCGGGGTACGGTTTTTTGCTTGATGACTATCCGGGAATGGAATTGGCTTATGCCTCGCCGGAATTTTTAGATGCCTACAAGGAAGATATAGTGGGATTGTTTATTACCCACGGACACGAGGACCATTTGGGAGCTATCGCTCAAATTTGGCCGCATCTGCAGTGTCCGGTTTATGCTATGGACTTTACTTTGGGACTAATTAAATCGCGTTTGACCGAATTTAATATGCAAGATGTGGTGCCGCTGGTGTCGGTTAATCAGCAGCGAATCGTTGAAGTTCCTAATTTTAGTGTGGAATTTATTTCGATTGCTCATTCCGTGCCACAAACTTGCGCTTTGGCAATTCGTACCAAATACGGCAATGTTTTACACGCGACAGATTGGCGTTTTGATGATGAGGCTCTTTCGATGCTTCCTACAGACTTTGACGCTCTTAAAAAGTTGGCGGCAGAAGGAGTTTCTATGTTGGTATGCGACTCCACAAATATTATGGTTGATAAAAAATCTCCATCGGAAGCCGATGTGCGAAAGAGTTTGTTGGAAATTGTTCCGCAAATTGAGGGCGGGTTGATTGTAACTTGTTTCGCGTCTAATTTGATGCGTCTGGAAAGCTTGATTTTGGCGGCGGATAAAGCCGGTCGTACGCCGGTTTTGTTGGGACGAACTCTGATAAATAACATCAAAATTTCTAAAGAATGCGGTTATCTGCAAGATTTGCCGCCGGTGCACACAATAGAAGAAGCTAAAGATATTCCCGCTGACAAAGCTTTGTATATTTGTACCGGCTCGCAGGCTAACTATCGTAGTGCTTTGAGCATTATTGCCAATGGTGAAAGCAAATATATTAAGCTTGACAATTCCGATACCATTATTTTTTCTTCTAAAATGATTCCGGGAAATGAAGATAAAATTGAAAGAATGCAAGAAAAGCTTGCTGCTCAGGGGGCAACCGTAATCACTGATGAAAATGAATTAGTTCACACGTCGGGACACGCCTGCCGCGAAGATTTGAAAAAAATGTATGATTTGCTGAAACCGGCGGTGGTTTTGCCGGTGCACGGTGACAAAAAGTTTATTCGCGAGCATAAGCGTTTTGCCCTGAGTTGCGGAATTAAAGAAGTGTTTTCCGCTCGCAACGGGGATATGTGTCTTTTGCATAACAATCATATTGAATTTTTGGAACAGGTTTTCAGCGATATTATCGGTTGGGATAGAAATCGTCCGGTGTCGCTCGGATCTCAGTTGATAAAAAATCGTCGCCGCATTGCTTTCAATTGCACAATGTTTATCAGCGCGGTTATAAAAAATAAGCAATTACTTGATTTGCAAGTGTCGTCTATTGATATTTTGGAAGAAAATGATTGGAATAAACTGGCGGAAGAAATATTGGCAACCGTAAGACCTTTGATAGAGAAAAAATTGTTGGAATCAGATAATCACACGCAAATTGAAGATTTTATCCGCGGGCAAATTCGACGTCGGGTTTTTGCAGCGACAGAAATCAAGCCGGTGACATTTTTGCATACAACGTTTTTGGAAGATAAAACAGAATAGATAAAATCAAGGGGTGTTTTATGTAAAAAAAATCCTCGTATAAAATTTATACGAGGATTTTTTTTCAGATTATTGAAATCGGAGGAAATATGTAATTATTTTCAAAATCGGTTAAATATTTAAATCCTTGAGACGATAATTGAGAATAATCTTCTTTGTTTTTCGAGGCTCCAATCTGATTGCAAAAATTCTCAAATTCTTCACGTTTTTTTATAGCCGATTTCGTAAATTCTTTGATAGGCGCAGAATCCTCTGAGTAATCAATAAATTCTACGGTATAGATAAAGTTTTTATCACAAACAAGAAATTCGGAAATATAATTGTCCGTATAAGAATTTGGTCGTTTTTTGATGTATATGTGAGCGCAAAATTCGTTCTCCATAAGCACATCAATGACGCACAATTCCTGAAAATCAACAAAAACGGTGAGTCGGGTTAATCTTTTTTGGATATCCTCGTCATCATCATCGTCGTCATCGTCATTTTCCTCTTCCTCAAAATAAAAATAGCTATCATCGGTTTTTTGCCAAAGATTGTCATAACAATGCCGCAAAAAATCTTGCGCAATTGTGGTTATGCTTCCTTTTGGTGTAACACAACGTTGGATATTTTCTCTTTCTGAAAGGAAAGGGTAATAATACGCATAATCATAATATTCCTTACTTGACTTCAACGCGTTTCGGGCTTCATCCGTGTTTCCTTCGATGTTGTCAGCTGCTGTTTGAGCTTTTTGATAGGCTTTGCGGATTTCAGGCATGGGCACATTATTAATATACAAATCAATAATTTCCCTAAAGGTTAATTCCTTGATTGAACGCAAGGTTCTAGTACCGTAACACCCTTCCAAAATCAACAAGAAGTTGCGCTTGATATATGCTTCTCTTTGATTCAGAGCTTTAATAGTGCCAACAAAGTTTTTGTCAACACTCTTATAAAACAAATCAATCTTTTCCGGCTTTGTTGAAAACAACCAACAATAAGCTTCCGTAAAAGCTAAAGGAATAAAATCGCGTAAAAACTTTTGGTTAAGTTCAATTTCCGCGCATTTTATAAAATCCAACAGCCATACATAGCTTTTAGACGTAATGATGTTATCAATTTTTTCCATCAAAGATATATAGTTTATGTCAACATATTGAACTATTTTTCCAAGCTTTATTATATCTTCGTCGTTGCGGCAAAAATTGACACATTCGTCGATTTCAACTTCTGAAGGATCAAGATGTGTTTGTTTGAAGTCCTTAATAAAGAAAATGGTAAAAATCAATTGCCACATCTCATCTTGTTGATGCAAATAATTTTTGATTAAGTTTATATTCATAATAATAAAATTAAAATGTGAAACATAATGATAATAAATAGACTTATTTTATAGCATTATGTTGATTTTTTGTCAAGTTAAAGCCGTGTTTTTTTTGCAATAAAGTCCATCAGCTCTTCGGGCTTTTCCCAAACTATGGAAATTTCCAGCACATTTATTTCTTTTTGATAAATATGCGGAATTTTAACAAAATCTTTGCTTGTGGTATAAATTTGAGCATTCAGACTTTGAGCTTGTTTTAAAATATTTTCTATTTCAGCATTGGTGTAAAAGTGATGATCGGGAAAGTCTATGGTTTTGAGCAGATTAAAACCTTGCTGACTTAATGTGTGATAAAATTTTTGCGGGTGGCCGATACCGGCAAAAGCCAAAACATTCGGGTTGTCAAGATTGCAGGTTTGAGCAGCTTCGGCATATCCGTAAAAAGTCGGCAATCCGCTTTTTTGTGCCAAATTATGTTTATCTTTGCCTAAGATAATTAAAGCGTCAGCTCGTTTCAAGCCATTGCTGAAAGTTTCTCGCAAAGGGCCTGCCGGCAAAATTTTACCGTTACCGATACCATAAGTTCCGTCAAAAACCAAAAAGGACAAATCTTTATAAAGACTTGGGTTTTGAAAACCATCGTCCATAATTATGATGTCGGCTCCGTCTTTCAGGGCAGTTAAAGCTCCCTGATAGCGATTGGCATTAACGACAACCGGAGCTTGTCGAGATAAAAGAAGCGGCTCGTCCCCAACTTCGGCGGCTGAATGTTTTTTATTGTTAACAATAACGTTTTGCAGCTTTCCGCCGTAACCGCGAGTCACAAAATAGGGGTGATACATTTCACCGGTTAGCATTTTGGCAATGGAAATAGAAACGGGGGTTTTTCCGGTGCCGCCGGCGGTGATGTTGCCAATGCAGATAACCGGAATATCTGCTTTTTGCGGTTGTTTCAATTTTAGACGTGCTTGCGTCAGAAAGCCGTAAATCCAACCGATTGGCGATAATAATTTGGAAATCAAAGAGTTTGATTGCCAATAACTAGGTGTTTTCATTTTCCATATATCCTTGAATTTTTTCGGCGATACCATCTAAGACTTTGGCCTCGCTTGTTGCCCAGTTATAAGCTAAACTGCGTTTAGCATCTAATAGTTCTTTGTTGCTCAAAAGTTGGTCAACCATATCAATCAAATCGACAGTTTCATCAACTTGAATAATGGCATCGGCGCGTTTGGCACGGTTCATTGCATCGGTAAAGTTGTGCATATGAGGGCCGACAATAACGGCATCACGGCAACGAGATGGTTCCATAAAGTTTTGTCCTCCGTGCGGAATCAGCGAGCCACCGATGAAAACAATCGGGCATAGTTCATACCAAATTCCCATTTCGCCTATTGTGTCGGCAATATAAACTTCGGTTTCTGCGGTGATTTTTTCATTGGCAGAGCGTAAAGCTGTGTTTAGCTGATATTTGTCACGCAAAATATTCTGAATTTCTGCTCCGCGGTTAGGGTGGCGGGGGGCAATAATGGTCAGCAGTCCGTCGTGTTTTGAAATTAATCCTTTGAGATAGCGTCCTATTTTGGCTTCTTCATCGCTATGAGTCGAACTCACCAACCACACCAATCTATTGCCGATTTCGGTTTGTATTTCTTGCTTTTTGTCGGCATCTACCGGAATCGGTAAGCCGGCGTATTTCAGATTCCCGAGACACATAGCGTCTTTTGCTCCGAGTGCCCGCAAACGATAGGCATCTTCTTCCGATTGTCCAAGACAAGCCGTGAAGCAATCCAGAATTTCTTTGATTACAAAATCAAATTGCTGCCAGCGTTTAAATGATTTGTTAGAAATTCTACCGTTTATTAAAATGAGCGGAATGTTGCGTCGTTTAATGGTAGAAAGCATTGCCGGCCAAAATTCCGATTCGAACCACAAAGCAATGGTTGGTTGCCAATGACGGACGAAACGGGCGGAAAATACCGGATTATCAATGGGTAAATATTGGTGGAAAGCCCGTTCCGGCAGACGTTTAGCCATAACTTCCGCTGAAGTTGTGGTGCCGGTGGTTACCATTACGTGGGCTTCAGGATAAATTTCAAGCAAGCGGTTAATCAAGGGCAACATCGAAATAGATTCGCCAACCGAAGCTCCGTGCAACCAAATCAACTGTCCGTCGGGTCTGGGTTTAGTCGGACGGCCGATTCGTTCGTTGAAACGCTTAACATCTTCTTTGCCCATTTTTTTTCGTTTTTCAATATAGCGACGAATGACTATGGGGTAAAGAGTGCGGACTAAAGTGTTATAAATTCCGATAAACATTTATTTTTCCTTTAAGTTTTCTGTAATAATTTGTTTGCGGCTCTTTTTTTGAACAGTTCCTTGCGGAATAAAAGGCAGCCCCATTTCTTGGTCAAGTTTCCAAGTTAAATTGTTTAAGGTTGTTTCTATTTCCAAGCGATATTTTTCTAAATCTTCAGCCGAAGCCTCTGCCGGAATGAAAAAAGGTTTGGTAATGCAATAAATTCCGCGACGAAATGGCAATGGAACCAACATTTTGTCCCAACTTTTGTTGATAATTTTGGCGCCGGCTATGCTGTAAGTGATACCTATAATGGGTTTGCCGGATTTTTGAGCATAAAAAAGCGGGCTCATTGTTAATTTCATACTGGGACCGCGCGGACCGTCCGGAATTATGGCAATGCTGTTGTTTTGCTGCAGATTTCGCATCAATTCCAAAGCAGCTTCAGCTGAGTTTCTGTTAGAAGAACCACTGATATTTCCGATGCCGAATTTTTTTAAGATGTTTACAATCAAGCGGCCGTCGCGATGCGGGGAAACTAAAGCGTTTAGAGGGCGGGATTTATTCCAAAAATAAGGCATTTCCAGAGCGCGTCCGTGCCAACCGATTACAATCATACTTCCGTGTTTATCAAGTAAATCGTACGTTTCTTTGACGCCGATGACTTTCCAACGCGTAGTTAAACCAACAAATTTCAGATAAAAATAGGCCAGATTGCCGATTATGGTTTCGATTTTTTTTGATTTTAATAAATTTTTGAGCCAATCTTTCATTTTTCTAAAATATATCCGTATTTTTGACTTAGTATTTAGCATAATACAGGCTTTTTTAGGAAATACAATCTGAAAAACCAAAATATTAGGTGTTTTTTTACTCTTTTTTGTGCTTAAATGCCAATAACAGAAAGGAATAAAAATGACAAAACGAAATTTAAAACCAGCTCAATTAAAAACGGAATTGGAAAAATGTTTACATTGTGCGGCTAAGCCTTGTATGAAAGCTTGTCCGGTTCATTGCTCGCCGTGTGATTTTATTGCCGCGGCCAAAAGCGGAGATTGGAAAACGGCAGCGAATCTGATTGAAAAGCAGAATCCTTTAGCCCAAAGTTGCGGTTTGATTTGTCCGGATAAGTTTTGTATGAAGGCTTGCGTGCGAGCTAATTTAGACAGAGCCATAAAAATTCCGGCAGTGCAGGCGGCAATTATGCAAAAAGCGCGTATGGAAAAAAACGAATCGGGAGAAATAGTTCCGTTTAACGGTAAAAAAATTGCCGTTATCGGTTGTGGGCCGGCCGGAATCGGCGCGGTTTCGGAATTGCTGAAACAAGGTTGTGCCGTTACGGTTTTTGAGATGAATGATAAAATCGGCGGAGCACTGAATTTAATTCCGGAGGAACGTCTGCCGCGTGAGGTCATAAACGCCGACTGGCAACAATTGGCTGAAAATCCGAATCTGGAACTGAAATTAAACGAACATATTTGTGATTATACTTTGTTGTTAGAACAAGGATTTTCGGGAGTCGTTGTTGCTATAGGTGAACAAAATTGCCGCACTCTGAAAATTGAAGGGGAAGCTTTGAGCCTTTCGTATGTTGAATATTTGAGCAATCCGGAAAAATATCAGACAAATGGTAATGTTGCGATTGTGGGCGGCGGTGAAGTGGCTTTAGATTGCGCCTTAACCGCAAAAAAATTGGGCGGAAATGTGGAAATGTTTGTGCGTCGCCGTTTGAGTGATATGCGTATGCCGCTTGATGACTATGCAGATTTAATCGAAAACGAAATTAATGTCACTACAATGACTCGAGTGACGCGAATCGAAGCGCAAACTTCTGATTTGCTGACAGCTTTCACGGTGAAAACTCGTTTTAATGCTGAGTGTAAATTGGAGGATATTCCGGCAACGGAAGTGGCTCGTCCTGATTTTTCTCTGATTATTTTGGCATTGGGAAGCAAGTGTGAAGAAAATTTGTTGGAAAACGAGCGTATTGTCTATGCCGGTGACTGCTTAAACGGCGGTTCAACGGCTGTCGAGGCTGTGGCTTCAGGTAAAGAGGCGGCGCAAAAACTGTGGGCTGAAATAATTTAGTCCACAGGGCCTGTTTCACGCAAATGTTGTTTGATGGCTCCGATTTTCCAACGCATAGAGTCTTTACTGAATTTGCGGATGTAATAGAAGTAGCCTCCTGTGACAAACAATCCGGCCGCCGTCCAAGAAATTGCACTGGCATAAAAAATTCCGGTGTATCCCATAACTTTGGCTAAGTAGACGGCGGCAAAAATACGGGTCGAAAGTTCAATTATACTGGAAATGAACGGAATTATCGGTTTTCCCATACCTTGAACGGTGTTGCGGAAAACAAATATTAATCCTAAGAAAAAATAAAATTGTGTGCTGATAACCAAATATTCTTTGCCAATGGTTATAATTTGGTTGTTGCCGTCGTTTACAAAAATTCCAATCATATTTTCTCCGACTTCACGCATTAAAATAAAGCCGAAAATGCTTAGTCCCGTGGAAATTAAAAAGGCATATTTGGCACCGCGCCGAATCCGTGATAATAGGTTTGCTCCCCAGTTTTGGGCCGAAAATGTGGCCATAGCCAAACCAATGGCCATCAACGGTTGGGTGGCTACCTGCTCAATGCGTAAAGCGGCGGCAAACGCGGCAATAACAGAAGGGCCAAACGAGTTGCAAACACTCTGGACAATCAAAATACTAAAAGAAAGAATTGAAAATTGTAAAGCCATTGGAATTGCGATGTTTAAATGGTCACGCATTATACGACTTTCATATTTCATAAAACGGCGGTTAAGACGCAATAATGGATATTTTTTCCACATATAGGCATAGCACAATATAACGGAAATTGTGTTGGCAACCAGTGTTCCGGCAGCCGAGCCAATGACACCCCAATGAAAATTGTTTATAAAAATAAAGTTCAAAACAATGTTGATTAATGAAGAAAAAATTAAAAAATAGAGAGGTGTTTTGCTGTCGCCCAAGGCACGAATAAAACCGGACAGCAGATTGTAGGTGATTATCATAATCCCGCTTAGTGCCAAAACATACATAAATTTGTAGGCGTCGTCAAAAATTTCGGCCGGAACATTCATTATGCGTAACAATGGTTTTAAGCTTATAATCAGACCTAAGGTCATAATAATGCTCAAGGCCAAGGCGGCGAGTAATCCGTGAAACACGGATTTTTGTACTCCGTCATCATCATGGGCACCGAATCGTTGGGCCGTGACTACGGTTAAGCCTCCGGTAAAGCCAAAGGCAATCATCAAAAATACCATATAAATCGGGGCAGATGAACCAACAGCAGCCAAAGCCTCCGTACCAAGAAGCCGTCCTACGATAACCATATCAGAAATCTGATAAATTTGTAAAAAGAGGTTGCCTAACAAAAGCGGTATGGCAAATTTTATAATTAAAGTCAATGGGTTGCCTATGGTTAAATCGTTTGTCATCTTTTTACCTCTTTATCTATTCTCTAAATCTTTTTTAAACACGCGTGTGTTATAGCCCACTTTGTTGAAATGTAAAGCCCAAAATTGCCGATTTTTTAGAAAAAAATTTTCTGACAGCCAATATACAGATAAAATATAATCGGTCTTTTTTATTATATAACAATGCGTTATGATAAAAATACAAAAAAATGAAAAAAATGCTTGATTTTTGTTTTTTTAGCGTGTATAAACATTTCTGTTGATGAGATGGACGCTTAGCTCAGCTGGAAGAGCATCTCGTTTACACCGAGAGGGTCGGGAGTTCGAGCCTCTCAGCGTCCACCAGTCCGAAGGCTGCCGAAAGGCAGTTTTTTTTTTGTTTTAAAAGCTGATTCAGATAGTGGCTCGAACTCCCTCGGGAGTTCGTTTGCATTCAAAATAAATTGCTGCGCTCAAAACCAGTTTGGCTAGCAATTTATGAATGCTGCACCTTTCGTTGAAAAATATCCATTAAGGGATATTTTTCTGCCTCAAGCCGGTGTCACAGCGTCCACCAGTCCGAAGGCTGCCGAAAGGCAGTTTTTTTTTGTTTTAAAAGTTGATTCAAATAGTGGATTCAGTTAAAGAGAAATAAGAGGCTCGAACTCCCTCGGGAGTTCGTTTGCATTCCAAATAAATTGCTGCGCTCAAAACCAGTTTGGCTAGCAATTTATGAATGCTGCACCTTTCGTTGAAAAATATCCATTA
>CAKQLF010000016.1 GCA_934254585.1 uncultured Alphaproteobacteria bacterium
AAAAAAACTCCCGTTTGGGAGCTTTTCCGTTTTGGTACGCGCGCAGGGATTCGAACCCTGGACCCACTGATTAAGAGTCAGTTGCTCTAGCCAACTGAGCTACGCACGCATCTTAATAATGTAAACATTGTATAATGCATAATGTTTTTATTTGCAATACTTTTTTTACTCTGTTTTGAAAAAAGTTGCGACAGGGGTGCGGCTGTATCTCCATATACAATTTACAAGTGTCAGATAAAACAAAGTTTCGCAGCTTTCTTCCAATATTTCATTATCTATTTGCGGCCATTCTGCTAATGTGGCAATTATCCCCGAACCGACCAAAATTATAATATCCCATAAATAAACAGGCGCGTTTTTTATATATTGCCAGATTGATTTATAGATTTTGTTTTTCAAAAAATAAAACACAATATAAACCCCGTATAAGTTTCGCATAGGTTCAACATAGATTCCATATTTCATATTTCTCCAACGACACATTTCATCAGGCGTCAGGTACTTGGCGCAAAAATACGACCGGCCTAAATTGGTTTCGCGCATAAGCATCAAAATAATAATCAAGGCAATAAAGATAAACATTTTTCTGTCTTGCTTGGCTTTTAGGGCAATTATCAGCGCGACGGACAAAATTAGCAATTGCGAATTTTCAACTGACGCACCTTCCGTAAAAAGTAAAGGATTGGCATATAAGACCATAAGCGGAACACTAAGGCTTAGCACGATTTCAAGCATTGTCATTAAATTGGCTTTATAAGATATTCTAGCCGGCAGTTCTTTGAAAAAATTAATCAAACTCATATTTTTTTATCCTTTTTTTTACATTTTCTTTGAATATAGAATCTTTTTACAATGTTTGTAAGTTATTTTTTTATGAGTAGTGCATAACATAGTATACATCAGTAATTGATAACAGAAAAATAAATTGACAGCTGATAAGCTGTGTCATTATATTAACTAAAAACTTTCAAGCTAAGAATGAGTTCTGGAGAAAGAATAAATGCGGCAATTTTTTAATTTTATTTCAAGAAATAAATCAACGGCAATTTTGTTTGCCGGTTTTTGGGGCGCGGAATTTGTATGGCTTATATTTTTGGGCTTGTTTAATGATTTTTTTCAGGTTGATGAAATGGAGCATATCCACGCTTCGTGGTTAGTTGCCGATGGAAATGTTCCATATCGTGATTTTTTTGAGCATCATCATCCGCTGCTTTGGTTTATATTCAGTCCATTCACTCTTTTATTCTACAACAATGCGAATATTTTGCTTTTCAGCCACTATTTTGCTTTGTTTTTTAATCTTATCAGTTTGTTTTGTGTTTACCGGATATGCAAATTATACATTTCTGATGTTTGGACTTGGGTTTTATGCTTAATTACCATTGCTGTTTTTAACGATAAAATGCACGCTCTGTTAGTTGAATTTAGGCCCGATTTATTGATGCATTTATGTTTTTTGAGTGGTTTATATTATTATTTTTCCTATTTGAAAGATAAAAAAACATACCTCCTGACTTTAGCGTTTTGTTTATTTGCCCTGTCATTTTTATTTTTGCAGAAAATCATTTTTCTATTGTTGGTTTTAGGTGGGTGGACTTTGTTTTTAGTCGGTAAAAAAGTTATTTCTTTATCGGATTTTTTTAAGTCACTTATTTTGCCGGTTGTTATTTTGCTTTCATTTCTCGGATATCTGTTTTTTACCGATAGTTTAAAGCAATATTGGGAACTTAATTATACCCTAAATACGTTGCTTTCGGCAATTTACGGATTTAGCTGTTTTCAATATAAATTAGGGGGAATTGAACTATCTTTTTCACTTAATAATCAATATTATGCCGTAAATTTTTCTTGGTTTGACACGCTTATTTCTTTTATTGCCTTGTTTTGTTTGTCAGCTTTCATAAAATCAAAGAATGTATATCGCCGGACGTTTGCATTGTTGTTTGTTTTTGAATTAATTATCCGCTATTTCACATTTTCGACTTTTGCGCAGTATTTTTATTTGTTAAACATTTTTGCTTTGGTCATCATTTTCAGTGTGTTAGAGCAACAAAAAAGCAAACTGTGGCTAAAAGTTCGTTATGTGTTTGTGTTTGGATATATTTTGGCGTTTTTAAACGCTGTTCCCGATTATATTTTCAGAAAATCTCCGGTTGTTGAAAAAATAAAAGAATATCAGTATATTATTGATAATACTTCAGATGACGAAAAACTGCTGAACGGTTATATAAATAATTTTAATATTTTTCGTAAAGATACGGACTATGTGTGGTTTGCGTTAAACGATGCCGGATATTTGTATAATTCATATTTGCGAAAAGACAGGTATGACATTAATGCTGATATTTTGGCCGATAAGCCCAAGTTTATCTATTTTAGCAATTTTAAAATAACGCCGTTAGTTTTTCGTAGCAAACTTATAAGTCGGTATAATTTTGATATTTTAAATTTATATAAAAAATATCCGGATAAATATTTAGATGTTTCTCAAGTTGTTATACAAAACAAGGCTTTGGAAACACAAAAAATTTCTCAGGAACTGATAGATAAATATTATGAACCGACAATGTTTGATAAATTGTATATAAGAAAAAATAATTAAGGAGAAAACAATGCCTCGCAACTTATTAATTTGGGACTTTGATGGAGTTTTAGCCGATAGCGAACACTTATGGGTTAAAAATTGGGCGGATACCTTAAAAAAACTTTATGCTATTGAACTAACGCCGCAGCAGCAGAAACAATTTTTAGAAGGTAAGGCCGATAAAACAAAAGTTGAAACATTTTCTAAAGAATTTCCGCAAATAACTCTGGGAGATAAGTTTTGGCAGATTCTGCATCAAAATGAAGACAGTCTGATTGCCAATGAGTTGAAACTGACCGCCGGTGTTGAAAAAATTTTGGAAGATTCCGACTATCTGCAATGTGTAGCAACCGGCGCGACTCTCGAAAAACATAATAAAAAAACAAAAAAGCTAGGTTTGGAAAAATATTTCAACGAAAACAACACATTTACGGCGTATATGGTAAAAAATGGTAAACCGGCACCGGATATCTTTCTTTATGCCGCCAAACAAATGGGGGTTGCTCCTGAACATTGTTTAATTATTGAAGACTCTCTTGCCGGAATAACGGCCGGAAAAGCTGCGGGGATTCCTGTCATTGCCTATATTGGAGCCACAGGGCACAACACGCCGGAATATATTGACGCTTGCCGAAAGGCCGGAGCGTTTGCCGTTAGCGATAATATGCCGGAAGTTCATAAGGTTATTAAACAATATTTTCAGCAAAAGGATTAGGCAAATGAAAAAAGTTTTGCTTGGGATTACGGTTGCAATATTGGGGTTTAATACCAATGTTTTGGCCGGAGATATTATAAAGCTTCCGCAACCGGATTTGGATTCCGCTTCCGCTTCTTTTCTGCAGTTGTTAAACAATCGGCAATCCGGCCGAAGTTATGATAAAGATAAAAGAGTTGACGACGTTACTCTCAGTGAAATTCTGTGGTGCGCCCGCGGAATTAATCAATATGGCAAAATAACAGTTCCAACCGCTTTGAACAGTCAAAATCTTAAAGTTTTTGTTTTGAAAACGAACGGAATTTGGCTATATAATGCGTCTGAAAACCAGTTGGAAAAAATATCAGATAGAAATATGCTACCCTATTTGGCTGAAAGACAAAATTTTATTATGGATGCACCGGTTAATTTAGTTTATACCAGTTCTGACAAAGTTTGGGGCTTTGCCTACGCCGGTTCGGCATATCAAAATGTTTATTTATATGCTCAAGCTAAGGGTTTAGACACGGTTATTCGCGGTTTAGCGAACGATAAAAAAATGGCCGCAGCCTTAAATTTAGAACCAAATGAGTTTACCATAGCGCATCAGCCGGTTGGTTATTCAAAATAACCGGTGGCCACTTGTATTTTCAGCGTAACGTCATATATGTTAGGTATGAAAAAAGAGTTTAAAAAATATACGCTTAAAGAAAAACTGAGTATCGCTGAAAGTATATCCACCGTTTTGATGTTTTTAATGGCTGTTTGGGGGAGTATTGTGGCTTATGAAGTTGGTTTCTGGCACAAAGTTATGCATATTGTAAATCACTACCATTCCGAAATAGTGCGTTTGGAAAATAATGATAAAAATATTGAAAATATAGAAGAAAAAGGTTTTAGCGAAATGCGTAAGGAAAAAAAATAAAATTTTACTTGCAAAAGCTTTAAATAGAGCTATATTTCCAAAAGTTTTATAATTATTAATTGCTTTATTACTATGAAAAAGAAATTTTTAGAGATTTTTCTTGTTTTGTGCGTTTTAACTTTTGTGGCGGCCATTGCTTATACTCCGAACATTTCAATAAGTATAAAGCCGGTTGAAGAAACGGAATTGCTTATAATGTCTAAAAAATCGGAGCAAAATGGTCACAATGACACTTATTATTGCCTGTTGGATATTCATCACAATGTAATTGTTGATTGGGTGAAAGATAATCGGGGTAACCCGTTCTCTTTTTGTCGCGGTTTGGTGCTTATTGGTAAAAAACGCGGAGAAATGGAGTTGTTTGACTGTCGGAACGGCGAAAGAAAACCTATTCTCAGTAAAATGAAACTGGATAAGATTAATTGCCGTTTGTTGGACATTAGGCCGCGTTATGACAATGAAAATCTTGTGGCTGTAATTATGCAAAAAAAGGACAAACAGGGTTTTTCTGGTAAAAAACTCTATATGTATGATTTGAAAAATAATTATCTTTTTTTGCGGAAAAATTAAGAAAAACTTCGGTTGTTTGCTAAAACCGAAGTTTTTTTGTAATCATTTGTATAAAAAATATTGTTTTCTTGCCTTTTAAGTTCAGCAGTGCTAAAAAATTATAGAATTTATTTATGGAGAAAAGAATATGAAAAGAATTATTTTAACCGGTGACAGACCAACCGGTAGACTTCACGTCGGTCACTATGTCGGTTCGTTGGCTGAGCGGGTTAAGCTGCAGGATTCTGGTGCGTATGATGAAATAAACATTATGATAGCCGATGCTCAGGCTTTAACAGACAATGCCGAACATCCGGAAAAAGTGCGGCATAATATTTTGCAAGTTGCTTTAGATTATTTGGCTTGCGGAATTAATCCGGAAAAATCAACAATTTTTATACAATCAATGGTGCCGCAATTAACAGAGTTGTCTTTTTATTATCAAAATTTGGTCACTGTTTCTCGTTTGCAAAGAAATCCGACGGTTAAAACAGAAATTCAATTAAGAAATTTTGAAACCAGTATTCCGGTTGGATTTTTCTGTTACCCGATTAGTCAAGCCGCTGATATTACCGCCTTTAAGGCCACTGACGTTCCGGCCGGTGAAGATCAGGAGCCGATGTTGGAGCAATGTCGGGAAATTGTGCATAAATTTAATAGCGTTTATGGTGAAACGTTGGTTGAACCTAAGATTGTTTTGCCGTCTAATAAAGCTTGTTTGCGTCTGCCGGGGACTGATGGCAAGGCTAAAATGAGTAAATCTCTGGGAAATTGCATTTATTTGTCTGACGAATCTGAGGAAATTCGTAAGAAAGTTATGTCTATGTTTACAGATCCCAATCATTTGCGTGTTGAAGACCCTGGGCAGGTTGATGGTAATCCGGTGTTTATATATTTAGATGCGTTCAGTAAACCGGAACATTTTGCTGAATTTTTGCCCGAATATCAAAACTTAGACGAACTGAAAGCGCATTATCAACGCGGTGGTTTGGGTGATGTTAAAGTCAAAAAGTTTTTAAACAATGTGTTGCAAGCCGAATTAGAGCCAATTCGCTCTCGTCGACAACATTGGGAGCAGCACTTGCCTGAGGTTTTGGATATTCTGAAACAAGGTAGTGCAACAGCCGAGGCCAGAGCGGCCGAAACATTGGCAGATGTTCGCAAGGCTATGAAAATTAACTATTTTGAGGATAGTGATTTTATAAAACAAAAAATATAGCTCTATTAAAAAAAAGAAAAGCCGAAGATGTAAAAATCAACGGCTTTTTTCTTGGAGTTAGTTATAATCAAAAGGAAACTGTTCGTTATATATAAGGCGGTCGGGGAGTTCGCAAATCATAATTCAGATAATGATTTCTTACACCTTTAAAAGCACCAGAACCGAATAATGCTTTTTGTACATCCGCGTAAGACTCCCCAACCATAGGAAATATATTCTTTATGGGAAAATATACAAGCCCTCTGAATTATTAACTTGCGAAAGTTATACCGCTGGAAATTATAGATAATTTCATAAATTCGCCGCATAAAAATATATATAAGATTTTATAACATAAAGCAATACATTTTTTTAAACTATTTTAATCTATTCCAAAATTTTTAGCAAAAACAAATTTGTCTGTTCCGTTTATAAGTTTTATTTTGTTGTTTTGCAGGATATGCGGTAATTCAACTGAAACAAAAGTGCTCTTAGAATTTGCATTTTCCACAAAAGCCGTAATATTACCGGAAGCCGCGGCAATAAAACGTTCAGAAGCAATAGCCCAAATTTTTAAGAGTTCACTGTTCGGGCAATCATTGCCGGTTTCAAGACCTAAGGAAATTAACTTTTTGCCGCAGGGCGTATCGTCTAAAGTATAAAAATCCGGATTTTTCTTCAAAAATTCTAAGGCGTTATCTTTATTTTGCCGAGTCGGTAAATAACTTATGCTATATAGCACAACCTTGTTCGGAGGTGTTGAAACATCTTCTGTGGCGGCTATGTTATATGCTTCTTCAAGTTTACTCATTTAGAAACATTCCAAGTTAGTAATTCGGTTATTGTTGAGCTGACGCGCTTTGTTCAGCAGCTGCTTCTTCATTTTTTTTGCGGCGAATAGTGCGTCGCAAAGGTTTAACCTGTTGTTCGGAAGCTTCTGTTTCCGATGAATTAGCTGTTTCTTTTATTTCAACAACCGTAAAATTTCTTTTTCTACGAATTGTTCCAGATTCTCTTGCCTCAGATGCTGAGCTGTCGGCCTTAACTTCCGTAGTCGGCTGAGCGGCTTCTGTTTCAACCAAATTGTTTTCCACATTGTCAGAGGTGGAAGGTTGTTCAGCAGCATTTTCTTCTGTCGGGGTTTCGTTATCCTTATTTTCACTATTTTCCGAATTAACGGCGGCGGTATTTTGTTCAGAGTTGTTTTCTCTGTTTTGATTTTTTCGTTCGTTTATTTCCGTAACGATTTTCCGATAATGTTCGGCATATTGGCGAAAGACTTCCATTTGCACATAATCACCATTATTATGTGCTTCTTTAGCCAATTCATTATATTTTTTTATCAAATCCAAAGCCGTACCGTTTAATTTTCCGGCTGAACTTACACTGTCAAACTTATAATTCAACGAATAAATTGAATTATTGCGAAATTTATTGTTATTACTAATTTTCTTCATCTAAAACCACTCAAAAAACCGTTGTACGGCCTTATTGTTCATACAATTTGACGGGCGAACAAAAAATGCCCGATGAAAATTATATAGCTATTTTTTTACAAAGTTGCAACTGGTTTTTGTAAAATTACACAGCGTTCTATTCCTGACAAGTCCGGAACAATTTCAAGGCATTGCAAACCTTGTTTTTCAAAAATTCCGGCAATCTGCTTAGCTTGACCGATTCCTGCTTCCAATAGAATATAGCCTCCGTTTTTCAGCAGTTGCGGTGTTATTCTGGCGATTCTTTCATAACTGTCAAAACCTGATTCGCCGCCATCCAAAGCCGGATTCGGGTCGTATAATTTAACTTCATCATCAAGCATATTTATATCCGAGCGCGGAATATAAGGCGGATTTGAAACAATTATATCAAAACTTTCGGAAATTTTAGCAAAAAAATCATCATCAAACCAACTTGCTTGAATGAAACGCAGTCGATTATCCACCTCCAGAAGTTGTGCGTTTTTTCGAGCTACGTCCAACGCGTCGGCCGAAATATCAACGGCCACGCCGCGCCACAGACTTCTTTCTGCTAAAATAGATTCAATAATGCAACCGCTTCCTGTTCCTAAGTCTAGGATATTTGTCGGAGCATTTTTCGGTTTCAGTTCCAAAGTTTTTTCCACCAAGATTTCCGTTTCCGGACGAGGAGATAAAACGTTTTCATTTGTGATAAATTCATTTTTATAAAAGCCTTTGCGGCCAATAAGTTTATCTAATGGATAATGGGCAATTCTTTTTTTTACCAAATTTAGCACAACAGCTTTTTGTCGGTCATCAATAACGCAGCCACTATAAATTTCTGAGCGGTTTTTATTAAGAGCAAACGCCATAATCTCTCTTGCTTCCAAACGCGGGCTTGAAATATGGGCATTGGCCATCAAATTGACTATTTCCGTAAAAAAATCAGACATTTTAAGCTGCTTTTGTCATAGCGGCACGCACTTCCGCCGAAAGTTTTTCAAAGGCTTTTTTTTCTATTTGCCGCACGCGCTCCCGACTGATGTTAAATTTTGCCCCGATATCTTCCAAGGTTTGCGGATTATCGGTCAGCATTCGGGTTTTAACAATATATTGTTCGCGTTCATTAAGTTTTGCCAAACAAGATTGCAGAATTTTGCGCCGCATTTCTGCTTCTTGTTTTTGTTCTAATTTGCCTTCAATGTTTTGAGATTTATCTGCCAATAAATCTATTTTTTCAACTTGTTCATCGTCATTGTTGTGGGCGGCTGAGTTAAGGGAAGTGTCACCGCTGATACGCTGATTCATTTCCACCACGTCTTTTTCATCAACAACCAGTTCTTGAGCAATTTTTTTCACAACAGACGGAGCCAATTCTTTATTTTCATAAATTCCCAAGCGCGCTTTAATCCGCCCTAAATTATAAAAAAGTTTTTTTTGCGCGGCTACCGTGCCGATTTTTACCAGCGACCACGAACGCAAAACAAAATCATTTAAGGCTGCTTTTATCCACAAAATAGCGTATGTTGAGAGGCGAACATTTTTATTGACGTCAAATTTTTTTACCGCCTGCATCAACCCGATATTAGCTTCGGAAATAAGGTCGGCTGTAGGCAATCCATAATGTCGATAGGTCAGAGCAATTTTAACCGCCAACCGCAAATGAGAAGTTATAAGTTTTTGGGCGGCAGCCAAATCACCATTTTCTTTAAAATTTTTAAGCAATAGAGTTTCCTCTTCTTCACTTAAAACCGGAAATTTTTTTATTGTTTCCAAATAAGCGCGTAAACCGTTTTCTTCGGTTAGAGCCGGAAGATTAGACTTTGGTTCGTAAACAACTAAATTGTTATGTTTCAAATCGCTCATCTATTTACCAATTATAAATAAAAGTTGCTTTTTCAAGGTCATCGGTTGAATTCATCAAGTTTGTAACCACCACTTTGTAAAAGTTCAAAAACGGATAAACAATGACATATATATCATTAAATCGTTTTGAGGCGTCCTTATTAAAACTCTTGCAAATGTGCTTAATTTCCCGATGTTGGTTAATGCGTAAATAAGCATCTGTAGCCGCAGCGACAAAATATTTCGAACTATCAATTTTATCAGCTGAAACGTCTTGAAATTCGGATAAGTTTTTAACCATTAAATTGCGCTTACGCAGTTCAATCACGGAAAAGGTCGTTTGTTGTTTCAGATTATTATAAATAAACGCCGCTATTTGCTTTTTTAAATTCGGTGAGTTGCACGGCAAATCCGGAAGTTCTGTTTGTTCTTCAATATAATTCAGGTCGGAGCTGTTTTCTTGAAGTTGTTCTTTTTGCGACAATTCTGTGGCTAAGGGCTTGACTTCGGCTGAAGCGTCAAAAACATCGTCTTGTTTTTGTAATTCAGAATAAGGGTAGGTCAAGCCGTTTTCCTCAACGTATTGCAGTTTTTGAGTCGATTCGTCATCTGCAAAACAAGCAAAACTCAATTGAGTTAAAAGCAGAAAAGTACACAAAAAGAACAGCTTATTTTTCATAATCACTCCTTAAAAGCTAACCGATTTCGGCGTGCGTGGAAATGGAATTGTATCGCGAATATTGGTGATGCCCGTCACTAACATCATCATACGCTCAAAACCCAAGCCAAATCCGGCGTGCGGAACACTACCGTATTTGCGGGAGTCTAAATACCACGAATAATTTTCAATATCCATACCCAATTCTTTAATTCTGGAAACCAAAACATCATAACGATCTTCACGCTGAGAACCGCCGATTAACTCACCGATTCTCGGAACCAAAACATCCATTGCGGCAACGGTTTTTCCATCGTCATTCAGGCGCATATAAAAAGCTTTGATTTCTTTCGGATAATCGCGCACAATTACCGGACGTTTGAAATGTTCCTCGGCCAAAAATCTTTCGTGCTCTGTTTGCAAATCAATTCCATATTTTGGCTCATATTCAAATTTACGGCCCGAATTTTTCATAATTTCTATAGCTTCGGAATATGTAATACGCGCAAAACCATTTTCAACAATGTTTGACAAAGTGGATTTCAGCGATGTATCAACAAATTTTTCGAACAAATCCAAATCATCGGCGCAATTTTCCATAATGTCTTTAACGCAATAACGTACCATATCTTCGGCCAAATCCATATCATCGGCCAAATCGGCAAACGCCATTTCCGGTTCTATCATCCAAAATTCGGCGGCGTGGCGTGGGGTGTTAGAATTTTCGGCACGGAAAGTCGGACCAAAAGTATAAATATCACCCAACGCGCAAGCAAACATTTCACCATTCAGTTGACCCGAAACAGTCAGTCGCGCCTCTTTTCCAAAGAAATCTTTAGTATAATCAATTTCCCCGTTTGGCAGTTTCGGCGGATTCTTCATATCAAGAGTGGTTACCTGAAACATTTCGCCGGCACCTTCGCAATCTGATGCGGTAATCAGCGGAGTGTGAACATAATCAAAACCGCGGCTCTGAAAAAAGTTGTGAATAGCGTATGATAAACGCGAACGCACGCGAAAGGCCGCGCCATATTTGTTGGTACGCGGACGCAGATGAGCAATTGTGCGCAAAAATTCATCAGACATACCTTTTTTTTGCAGTGGATAATCGTCGGGAGCAATGCTGTAAATTGTAACTTCATCAGCTGCAATTTCATATTTTTGCTTGCCACCGGCAGATTCAATCAACGCGCCTTTAATCGCAACCGATGAGCCTGTAGTAAGTTTTTTAATGTCATTATAGTTGGCGAGGGTGTTATTGGCAATAATTTGGATATTTTTCAGGCAAGAGCCGTCATTAACTTCAATAAAAGAAAAATCTTTAGAATCCCGTTTTGTTTTTACCCAGCCTTTAATCAACACTTCTTTAATAGTGTCTTCCGAGGCCAATAGTTGTTTGATTTTAGTTCTTTTTAACATTTTACCCTCTGTTTAAATAAATTTACAAAATCTTTTGCACTATATAACATTCATCTTTAATTGTCTAGCCTTGACAAACGTTTTCAGATGGATAATTATAATAAAAGTTTAATTCAGGAGAAAACAATATGACAAACAAAATATTATACATTTTACCGGTTGCCGCAGTTTTGGCCGCTTGTGCTCCAAGCATTGGCAGCAATGATTACAGCTATTCTTCGGTCGGACAGGCAAGCAGCACATTTCCGTGCACCGTTTTATCCGTACGTTCGGTTAATGTAAACAGCAGCGGCGGAACGGGAACAGTTATCGGCGGTCTAGCCGGTGGTGTTGCCGGTTCAACCATCGGTCACGGCAGCAGTGCTTCTATTTTGGGAGCTTTAGGCGGAGCGGCTGCCGGCGCGTTGGTAGGTAATGCAGCCGAAAAGGGAATTATGTCGCAGGGCGGTTATGAGTATGTGGTTAGGACGGATAATGGTCAAACATATAGTGTGACACAAGGCACGGATAATTTGATTGCCGCCGGTCAAAGATGTATGTTGATTAACGGCAACCCATCAAGAATTATCCCATATTATTGATAATTTCTGCAAAAAAGTGTTGCGAAACAAAAATAATCGGTTAATATACCGATTGTTTTGGATAGATGGCCGAGTGGCCTAAGGCGCACGATTGGAAATCGTGTATACCTCTAAAGGGTATCGAGGGTTCGAATCCCTCTCTATCCGCCAATAACAAAAATCCCGTCTTTTAAGACGGGATTTTTGTTATTCCGGCGGGTAAGGGATTTGAACCCGAAGAGAGGGTTCGACTAGGACGAGAGGCGGACGGGAGTACGCCGGTGAGGCAAAGCCGAGCGAGAACGCAGCGGCGAAGCGTCAGCGCAGCCAATCCCTCTCAAAGCCCGTCTTTTAAGACGGGTTTTTTGTTATTTCGGCGGGTAAGGGATTTGAGCCCGAAGAGAGGGTTCGACCAGGACGAGAGGCGGACGGGAGTACGCCGGTGAGGCAAAGCCGAGCGAGGACGCAGCGGCGAAGCCAATCCCTCTTAAAGCCCGTCTTTCAAGACGGGCTTTTTTGTTATTCCGGCGGGTAAGGGATTAGAACCCGAAGAGAGGGTTCGACCAGGACGAGAGGCGGACGGGAGTACGCCGGTGAGGCAACGCCGAGCGAGGACGCAGCGGCGAAGCGTCAGCGAAGCCAATCCCTCTCAAAGC
>CAKQLF010000017.1 GCA_934254585.1 uncultured Alphaproteobacteria bacterium
AATCTCTGCCTCTCCGCCAATTGTTGTTCAAAAAGCCTTGGTTTGCCAAGGCTTTTTTGTTGTTTAACTCCAAGCTTTTCCCCACTACCAGTTTGCCGAACTCTGGGAGAAGAGTTCGACCGATATATATTTTTATTGATTTTTTAAAAAGAGTTTGTTAGACTTTGGGCATTAAACAATTCACCTATTTTATGAGGAAAGAAAGATGAAAAATAAGCAATCAAAAGGTCTCTCTCTCTCTCTGCAAATCCTAACTGTCTGATTAAAGGCATATTTTCTGCCACTACAGACGTTTTTGCAAGTTTTTTGAAGAATTTTAGTTGTAGAGAAACTACTCACTCACACTTCTTTAATGTCATTAACGGGCTTGACCCGTTAATCTTGTCGCAACACACATTTTCTTCACTATTCTCAATCATCCGCGGGCACCTTTTACACGTCATTCGCTGGCACAGACCCGCGAATCTAGATTGCCGGATCACGTCCGGCAATGACATTTGTTGTTTAGGTCGTTCTATGATAGAAATGCTTGGAGTTCTGGCCATAATTGCAGTCCTCTCCGTTGCCGGAATCGCCGGTTATTCCAAGGCGATGACCAAATGGAAAATCAACAAAACCATTGAACAAATAGAGCAAATAACCCACGGAATATTCACTGCTTATGCCAACCAAAAGGAAATGGATATTCAAGCTACCCAAGAAGAAGATATGAACCTTTTGAAATCTTTGGACATAATCTCCGAGGATATGATTGTTGATGGTGAGCTAAAAAATCCGTTTGGCGGAGATTTATGGCTAAATGCTCACATAATTTCTGCTTCTTTTTCACGTTATTCAGGCCATAACTATATTGAATTTGAATATGAGAATATGCCTCGTGAAGCCTGTATGGCTTTGGGTTCTTTAGATTGGGCTAAAGGCTCCGCCCCTGTAATCGGTGTAGGAATCTCGCCTAATTCGAATTATAGAGAGACATCTCCTGCTGAATGTGTATATGCTAGTACTTTCACTATTAAAGGGGGTGACTATTTAGTAGTTTGCAATAACGGTGGTGTTCCAGATGAAGAATATGGGGAAACGGAAGCGGACAGAATACCTCTGCCAATTCCGCCTGATATTGTGGCCGAACATTGCAATTGCAAAGATAACGATTGTTATTTTGGCGTATCATTCATCAAATAACATCTTTTTCAGAGCTAAAAAATCCCAAGTTTGAACTATATTCCGAAAAGCGAAAGCAAAAAGTTCATTATTAAGAAATACAGTTCATCTAACGCGGAATTTTCTTTATACAAAAACCCCGTCTGTTTTAAAGGCAGACGGGTAAAAATTTAACAAATACTATCAAATTCTTTTTTCAGCGAACGGTCAAACAGCCCGCGGATTGTGGTTTCTATGTCCGCCTTTTCAAAAATCACTTTATACAGAGCCTGACAAATCGGCATATCTATATGTTCTTTGTCGGCAATAGCTTTCACCGCCCGCAAAGTATCTACGCCCTCAGCCAATTTACCATATTTTTCGCCCTTGGCAAACATTTCGCCAAACATACGATTATGACTATTTTTTGAAAAAAGCGTTGCTTCATAATCGCCCAGATGAGCCAAACCATAAGCGGATTCCGGATTTCCACCCTTAAATTTTATTAATCGGCCGACTTCTATCGGAGCGCGAGCCATCAAAGCTCCCTTTAAGCCATACCAACCTAAACCGTCCAAAATTCCGGCAGCAATTCCGATAACATTTTTCAGAGCCGCACCAACCTGATTACCAACCAGGTCTGTACCATAATAAAAGCGAATCAAATCACTTTGCATAAATTTTATAACTTTGTCTTGAGTTTCCGCATCATAGCTGTCTATAACGGCGGCAGATGGAACTTTTCGCATATAATCTTCAACGTGCCCCGGCCCCCCTAGAGTAGCAATATGAATATTTTGTTTTATTTCTTCTTTAAACACGTCAGCCAAAATTTCAGCAGTCGGTTCTTCCAAACCCTTCATAGCCAACAGAAAGGTTTTTCCCTCAACGTTATATTCATTTATCTGCTTGGCCAAAACCCGTAAATTTTGACAGCTGATAGAAATAATTATAAAATCATTTTTAAGAGCTTCGGCAATATCTGAGGTCATCTGCATATTGTCGCTTAAAGTCAGATATTCATTCTTTCGTGTGCTTTTCAAATTTTCAAAACTTGGAGAACCGGAAATTCCATAGAGCAAAACTCCCTCGACTTTACAGTAGTTTGCCACATACCAAGCCAAAAATGTTCCCCAACGACCACAGCCAATTACAGATATTTGTTTCATTTCAACCTCTCGATTTATATTTTGTGGACATTATCAATCCATATAAAAAAATTAGCAATCTAAACTAACAAGAAATTAACAGCAAATCTGTTTATTTGAGCAAATTTTTATGCAAACGCCCGCGAACAACCTGCACATAGTTATAATCTTTGAATGAATCGTAAGCGTGGTTAAAACTATCAGAACCGTAAATATAAAAAACCTTATTGGCAATATTACGAATGGCAGAATCGATTGTTTCAAAAGCGGCGTTGTAGTCTTGGTCATAATTGTTGCGTTTCTTTTTTTGAATAACAGCGTGATAAGCCGCTATTGCCTCAATAGTTTTGTTGGCAAAATCATTATTACCTTTTTCTTGAAACAGGTGCATAATTCTCATTGTAGTTTGATAAAAACACTTGTTTATCAGAATATTTCTTTGTTTTGTGTTGTAACCGTCAACAATCATCGACACATTTCTCCGCAAATACGCATAAAAATATAGCAGATTTTGATGAGGTTTGCAAGACCTAATCTAAAATTATTTTAACCGTGCTTTTAAATCGCTTATTAAACCGTCAACGCCTTTTGGAGATTTTTTGATATAAGCGGTATATTCGCTACGAGCGGTTTGCGCCAAGCTCACATTTTCGATAACAATATCGACAATACGCAAACGTCCGTTAGTTTCTTTCACGCGCCATTTAACCGAGGCAGGAGCTCCCTCGTCCATCGGCACTTGCGTATTAACAAAAATTTGGTCGGCTGATTTTGAGCTTTCTGTTCCTAAAAACTCAAAATGTTTACCCTTAAATTCATTAAAGCGTTCTGACCAGGTTTGAATATTTAACTTGCGGTAAACATCTATAAAATCGGCACGTTGTTTAGAAGTTGATGTTTTCCAATAACGCCCCAAAACAAATTTTCCGATAAAATCCAAATCCAAGTCATCATTAAAAAGCTTGGTAAATCTGGCTTTTTTCTCAGCTTCCGAAACGTTTGAATTAATCAATTCCTCAATACCTTGCTGAGTTGTTTTTTTAATAAAATTTTCAGCCTCTTCGCTGCTTACAGCCGCAAAAGCATTATTGAACATAAATAATCCGAAAAATAAAACAGTCCAAAATTTTTTCATTATTTTTATCCTTTTATTTAGTCATCATCTTCATCAAAATCGAAATCATAACTGGCCGGCTGTTCGTCAACATACGCGCTGCAAGCTCCGATTTTCAAACGATTTTGCACATAGGCCGACTTAACCATACTATATGGGTCAACAGCATTAGCGGTAAGATTATCCACAAACTCCAGATTCTCTTCTCTGGCACTGACAAAACCCAAAGCGGTTAAGCCATAAATAAAGCTGTATTTTTTCCAACTATGACCAAAATTAACATAACTGTCAGCCCAATAAAGCGGGTCGGCAACCGCATCAACAGCCAATCCGGTAGCAGCTCGAGGCGTGCTTGGTCCAAAAAGCGGCAAAACAAAAAATGGTCCGTCAGGCACACACCACGAAGCCAAAGTTTTATCAAAGTTTGTCTTGTTAGGCGCAAGTTTCCAACCTGTAGCAACATCAAACGTACCCAACAAGCCCAATGTTGAGTTAATAACAAAACGGCCTAAAGATTTGCCGGAATCCGTAAAATTACCTTGCAACGAATGGTTTATGGTCACGGCAGGTTCTCGCAGATTGCTGAAAAAATTTTTCACGCGTTCGCGGACAAACTCATTTGTAATTGCCTGATAACCTTTAGCCATCGGTTTCATCACATAGTCGTCTAATTTCATATTGAAATCAAACATAGCCCGATTATACGCTTCAAGCGTGCTGTCATCATCATTGGCATAAGCCGGAGAAAATCCCCACAAGGCCGCAACAGCCAAAATTGCAATTTTTTTTGAGTAAAACATTTTATCCCCTCTAACTTTTGCTTAATATATAGAGCCACGCCCTGAAAATCAAGGAAAAAATTCCATACATACCTATTTGTGCAAAATAAACAATCCACCTTATTTTTATGTGTAAAACCCTAAAAATGCCAAAATTGATAAAATTTTTGCTTTATAAACTCAGTTTTGCCGTTTTTATTTTCTCTTTTCCAATTTTTTATTGACAAACCTTTTGAGGAATGACATTTTTCTAGCAACAGATTTATTATTGTTTTAATTATTTAACGTTAAGCAAATGAATTATTCAATTTTAATTTTGGCAATACTCGCAATTTTATCATTAATGATAATTGCATATTTTCTGCCAAAACTCGAATCCAACTTTTCAAACGCCAAGTTGTTTGTTTTTGGAATATTTGTGGTTATCTGCTCCATTAGCATACTGCTTTGGTGCTCGGTGACTTTTTATCAACAGTTTCATACTCCATAATGAAATCTGACTAAAAAAGACTGTTTAATGCAAACAGTCTTTTTTTTTAATAGAGTTTTATTTTGAAACAATAAACTTATCAATTCCAAGTTCGGTATGGAACAACAAAGCCGCCCCCAGTAACCCCATCAACAAAAGTAACACTATTAACAAGCTGACAACTTTTGGCGCGCTTTTCGGCAAATTCGGCTTTATACCTGCATCACAAGCATAACTTACATAAATGCGGCAAGCAGAAATTATATACAGTGGCCGAAAAAGAACTATCACAATCAATGCGGCTAAAATTATAGGAAATCCGGCGTAAAAATACCACGAATATATGTCATATCTTTCAGGCATATTATCCATAAAAGCAAAGAAAAGCACTACTCCGACATAACAACTAATCCCAATTATCCAACAAAGAAACGAATAACCGAACCGTAATTTTGCCAACGGCCAAAAACGTTTTCTTGTGAGTTCAATCGAATCTTTGCACGCTTGAGGTACGGTGCGACCAAACAAAATCGAGGGAATAAACCCCAAAGAAACAAGTTTCCAAGCCTGATAGATGGCCTCATTTTGAGCTTTGGTAAAAGCAGATGTTCTGTCGTTTTTCTTTGGTAAACGTTCAAAAATTCGCTTTGTAGTCCACCAACCGTCTATCCAGCTAAACACCCAAAGTGTCCAACTATATTGCATTCCCAAACGCAGACAATCTATAAAAGTAGACTCCCGTTTTTGTGACCGTAAAATACAAGAGGCATTAAGACAGGCCGTAAAAATTCCGATAAAGCACGCCACAACTCCGACACACAGAAAAGACCAGACAATTAAAACAATGTCTACCGCAGCTTGTCCACTATTTTCACCGGAATCTTTCCAAATTTCTTCCGGAATCCACCTCAACACCTGCACCCAAACAAAATAAGTTCCAATAATAGCCATCCACTGCAAAATGGCAAAAACAACATTTTCTTTTTCCGTCAACACAAAACGAAGTGAAGCGGCAATACTGGAGAAAAAACCGGACACCGATTCCAAGCTCCCCGGCTTTTGCTGTTCTTTGGCATAGTTATATGATTCTAGTTTCAAGCTTTCTAATTTACTGGATAGTGACATTGTTTTTCCCTTCACAATTTTGCCGCAATCAAATTTTTAAAGTGATATTTAAATAATTAGTATCGGCTTTTTTTACCTTTCTCCGTTAAAGAACATATCTTTAATTTAATCATTAGTACGCTGCTTTCTTATACTGAACGAATGTGTGGCTGAACCAATTTTATTAGCAGCAGAACGCTTTTGTACTGAACGAGAGTTAATTTCGACTGTTTGAGCAAGTTGTTGGCGGGTAGGAATGTTATCATTTTTCGCCGCTGTTTTCTGCTGCAAAGCAGCCACTTTCTTTTGATTAGAGAGTTTTTGCGCAGCCTCTTTCATCTGTTGCTTAGCCGTTTTACCCGACTTTGTTTCTGATGTTTGTTTTTTATTACTTTGCCGGGCGTTTTTCAATTGTTCTTTTACGCTGCTTTCATATTTAGGAGAAACTTTTCTTTGCGCAATTTCCTGTGCTGCCTTTTCCGGTTCTTTTATATTGCACAAATGCTGCACGGCAGCGCGTGAAGTTTTGATTGAAGCATCTCCCACATATTTAGCATAATTTGTCGGCTCATTCACCGCTATCTGTAAAAGCGACAAGGCCTTATCTCCATAGGTTTTACGCAAATTTTCCACAGTTTTTTCCGCATCTATAGTCTTACCCTGTCCATTGATTTTATTCATATAATCAATAATTGCGCACATTTTCTCTCTAGAAACATCTTCTGCATTCAGGACTTTACTTTCGGCATTATAGTTAGATGGTTTTTGAATCACATCTTTAGTCATATCCGGCAGACTAATATGCTGAACTTCTGACACTCTGCTACCGTCTTTATCTTCCCATTGGCGATATTCCGGCTTTTTGTTTTTATCTACTGGATTTATAACTTCATTTTTAACAGCTTCGCCTTCTTTTGAAGAGAACTTATTTACAACACTCTCTTTTGCAATGTTATAGAATCCTTTGCACGCAGCTTTGAATTTATCCCAATTGCTAGATGCTTCAACATAAGCTTTACTTGCTGTAGCATCCACACCGCAAAAATTACTCCATTTATTTAAACAACGAGCAACAAAACTTTGCGACTGTTTTTCCAATGCTCTATTTTCTGCCGACAAAGAGGTTTGCGGCAATTCCTTATCTGTTACCCCCAACAGTGATTGAAAATTGACATTACCTTTATATTTGAAAGTCTTTTCCACTCCGTTTTGAGAAAACTTTGTATCAAGATCAACATTTGTGCTATAAAGATTATTCAACGCCTTTTGATAAGCTTGCGGATTATCCTCAGGCAGCTTTTTACCATTTTTCACATAGTCTTTCGCGGCTAATCTCACTGCTGTTTCAATTAACTCTTTGTTATTTTCAACAGCCTCCATTCCATCTTTCTTTATTTTATTAATATCATCTTGACAGCCGGCATTAATCTTAGTTCCGGTCTGCTTATCTTGCACTATGTTTTCACTGTAAAATCGTAACGCACCCTCCTGCTTAATATTATTTACAACCGTATAATGTTGCAAATAATTTTGATACTGCCGCAGGCTCATAGAACCATCATAAGCCGGTAAACCCATTTTTTTTGTAAACTCCAGATTAGAATTTTTTTCCCAAAATCTTAAACGTCCTAAATTCCGATTCAACGCAATTTTACCTTTTTCGGGAATTTCCACATCTTTGTCCAGATATTGGCTAAAATCCACACCGCCGATAGTTAAAGCTATTTTTTTGCCGCGTTCATAGTTTTGATCATAGTATTGTGCATACTTTCCCGTTTTATCACCCTTATAATAGCCACTATAAGTACACTCATCTACATACATTTCTGTCGGTGCCCAGACCCGCATCCACATATCTTTAGTACTGTTAACAATAAAATGCATATCTTTATCAAAATCTTCTTTAGCATTGCTTCTTGGATTGATTTTACCTTTTTCTATAGCTTCTTTATAAAAGAGGAAACGTCCCCCATCTTTATCAAAGACAGAGATATCATTGGTTCGTATATATTCTTCTCGTAAAGCAACCAATTCAGTCGTCATTGCCGAAATTTCATTATACATCTCTAATTTATAGGATTGTTCCGGACTAACCGGATATTCAAATATACCTTGATTATGGTTATCACGGTGTTTTTGCTCGTGTAATAAGGTGTAGTCAGACTGATTGTATTGATTATAGTCTTCACTATCTCCATTTATATAGTTAGATGTGATAGTGTTATATGTAGGACTCATATAAGCCGCAGCATCTGTACGTCCCGGAATTGTATCCACCTGAAAATCAATATCCCGCATAGGAATTGAAGATATTTTCACTGTTGATGATTTATTATTTTGCTTAGCCGAACCAACCATAACCTTACTCCTCTAAATAACATTTTGTCTAATTATAACAATTTGTTCAGCACAAAGCAAGTAAAATCGGCATAACCAAAATTTTGCAACAAAAAAACGCCCCACAGCGGAGCGTTACATATCTAAAAACGACAATAATTAAATATCCAAAGCTTTGCGGTAAGTATCCACCACCAATTCCTGTTCATCACGGTCGGCGGCATTCATTTTACGCAATTTCAAAACCGTACGCATAGCTTTTACATCAAAACCTGCGGATTTCGCTTCAGCGAAAATATCTCGGATATCACTTTGAATACCTTTTTTTTCTTCTTCCAAACGCTCAATACGTTCAATCAGCGAACGCAAACGATCAACAGCAACACCACCCACTTCGGTTGTAACATTTTCTTCAGCCATTGTTTTTCTCCTCTAAAAAAATTATCTTTGCTGTTTGTAGCAAACAAAATTAATTTTGACAAGTGGAATTTTTATCTAAATTTTCTCTTTAAACTAAGAAGTTTTTAACCTATATGTGTGTATAGTTATGCAAAATTTAACATTGTGAGGAAAAAAATAATGCCTATTGATACACATACAAAAATTTTAGCCACAGTCGGACCAGCCACAGCTTCGGAAGAAATGTTAGAAAAGTTGGTACAAGCCGGTGTCGACGCTTTTCGTTTTAACTTCAGCCACGGCACGCACGAAGAACACGCCGAGCGTTATCAAATTGTGCGCAAATTGGCCGAAAAATATAAGCGTCACTTAACTGTTGTTGCCGATATGCAAGGCCCTAAACTCAGAGTCGGTACGTTCAAAACCGAAAAAGTTTTGCTTAAAAACGGCAGCACTTTTGTGTTGGATATGAATGAAGAACCCGGAGATGAAACTCGGGTGATGTTACCACACAAAGAAATTTTTGAAGCGGTGAAAACCGGTGATATGCTCTTGCTTAATGACGGCAATATTGAGCTGAAAGTTATCAAAAAAGACGGCTATAAGATGGAAACGGAAGTGATTGTCGGCGGATATTTGTCGGCTCACAAAGGCGTAAACTTACCAAATGTTAAACTTCCTATTTCTGCCATCACCGAAAAAGACAAAATTGACTTGCAGTTTGCTCTTTCTTTGGGTGTGGACTGGGTTTGTCTATCATTTGTGCAAAGTGTTGAAGACGTGCGTATGGCGCGTAAATTGATTGGCGATAGGGCTTGGATTATTTCAAAACTGGAAAAACCGAGTGCCATCACTGAATTGGACGACATCATTAAAGAATCAGACGGAATTATGGTGGCGCGCGGCGATTTGGGCGTGGAATGCCCTATTCAAACCGTTCCGGTGTTGCAAAAGCGGATTGTAAAACTTTGCCGCAAATATGCCCGTCCGGTTATTGTAGCCACACAAATGTTGGAATCAATGATTAATAATCCAACCCCGACCAGAGCCGAAGTTTCCGACGTGGCAACCGCTGTTTATGATGGTGCCGACGCCGTTATGCTTTCTGCCGAAACAGCCACCGGAAGTTATCCGGCCGAAACAGTCGCAATGATGCACCACATCATCACTCAAGTGGAAAATGACCACTCCTACTATTCTTGCATTCAGCGAGATAAAGATTTATCCGGTTGCGAAGATATGGCAGACGCCATCACATACGCGGCAAGCGAAATGTCTGCAGTTTTACCTAATGTATCGGCAATTGTTACCTACACCGCTTCCGGTTTCACTACTTTATCTATGGCGCGCGAACGTCCGGATTTGCCTATTTTAGCAGTCACTTTATCTCTGGAAGTGGCTCGCCGTATGGGGATTGTTTGGGGCGTAAAAAGCTTTGTCAATAACGAAGTGTTTAAAAACTTTGATAGTTTAGAGGAAGTTGCCGCCAACATAGCCCAAGAAAACAATCTGGGACAAAAAGGCGATTATTTAATAATTACAGCCGGTTACCCGATTGGACACAAAGGTATGACGAACCTTATTCACACGGTTCAAATCTAAAAAAAACATAGGCTTGTCTAACCCGCATAATGTGTAACTGTGTGGTTATTCAAGCCTTTTTTATTGTGCTATCACAACACCTGACAGATATTTTTTCCAAGTTCATTTCTATTCAAAAAATTTATCTTATTGATTTATTAAGAAGTGATTGCTATAATTATGGTGTTTAATAATTCACCTATTTTATGAGGAAAGAAAGATGAAAAATAAGCAATCAAAAGGTCTCTCTCTCTCTCTGCAAATCCTAAATGTCTGATTAAAGGCATATTTTCTGCCGCTACAGACGTTTTTGCAAGTTTTTTCAGAAAAAATGATGTATGCGAGAATAACAAGCACAGCACGAAACTGGCAGGCGGCACAAAGAAAGCAATTCTAGCACCAGTCATTCTAGACCCTGTGCCTAGAATCTTGTTGCAACAAGGTACTAACCTAGTCAATAAATTTGCCTTATTATTACATAAGTGTCGGTTCGCACAAGATCCACGAGTCAAGCCCGCGAATTGTTAGATAAAAAAGTAGTATAAAAGAGTAAGAAAAAGAGGTAAAATAAAAATGGCGGAAGAACG
>CAKQLF010000018.1 GCA_934254585.1 uncultured Alphaproteobacteria bacterium
ACCGCCTCACCGGCGTCCTAAAGTCCGCCTCTCGTCCTGGTCGATCAGCTTTCTCGCTGATTCTCATTCTCACTCCACTGCCAAAAAAAGCCCGCATTACTGCGAGCTTTTTATTGGTCGGAGTGACTGAATTCGAATCAGCGACCTCTACGTCCCGAACGTAGCGTTCTACCAGGCTGAACTACACTCCGTCATTGACAATGATGTTTTAATACATTTTTTGCCAATTGCAACAAAAATTTTATAATTTTACCAAAAAAAGTATAAAATTATTTTATTTCCTACTGTTTCACTCTAAATTTGAACAGTTTTCCTTTTTACTTTTGATGCTCTTTGATATACGCTTCCCGCATTTGCCTAAAAGTTTCCAACTGTTCCGAAGTTAGAATTTTTTCAAACTCATCTAAATTCTTTTTTTCCATATCATTGATATTTTCTTGAATTTTTTCAACATTCTGCAGCATTTGCATCCGCAACAATCGCCCTTTTTCACTAATTTTCTTAGCTGCAATCAATTGATTAGAATCCAGATTCAAATTTTCTATATAGGCACTCAATTCTTCAGGCTGAACAACGTCATTTACTTTTTCAACCTCTGTTTCTTCTTTAGTTTCCACAACCGGCGTTTCTACCAATTCACTTTCAGAATTTTCGACTTTCCGGTCAACTATTTCCGGAGTTTCAACCTCTTCAGCAACTTTGGATACCGACTCCTCAACCATAGGTGTTTCGGCATTTTCCACTACTTCAACAGTTTCATCTAAACCAAAATCATCAACTTCTTCGGCTTTTGTATTATATCCGCCAACCAAGGCCAAACTCAAAATCAAAATAAAAAATTTCATATTCATTTCTAATCCCCTCTTTTTTTATTTTATCTAAAAAAAATTACTTTGCAAGCTACATCTGAATAATTCCGTATTGCCGCATTTTACCGAAAGAAGATTTTTTACTATTGTTTTTTTGCTCAAATTCCGGTTTTTGCTTATTTTGACGTTCTTTCAATTTATCAAATTTTTTCTGTTGTTTTTCCGTTAGCAACAATCTGATTTTTTCATCATCACTTTCGTGAACTTCCGCTATTTCTCTATGCAAAGTGCTTATTTGTTGGCGCAGAGATTTTATATGTTCGTGGCTTTGTTTATAAATTTCCCGCACCTGCATTTTTTGCTCTTTACTCAGTTTCAGTTCACTACTCCAATCAATCGGTCTGTCCGCAAGTTTATTATTTTTCTGAGCTTCAGCTGTCAGAGCAAAGATAACGCCGATTGTTACCACCGACAGAAACATAAATTTATTCATATTTTTCTCCTTTTTCTTCAGCATACTGATTTTTATAAATTTATCCAGATTTTTTTGAAATTTATTATTTTATGACTATATCCAATGCAAAGGAGAAAATAATATGCTTTCCCGTTTTATTGGTTATACACTGGCTGTTTCCGCCGTCTTTTTATGGAGTTTAAATTATGTCTATGCCAAACTTTTACTGAATTTAACTCCTATGCAGATTTCTTTTATACGTTGGTCTTTGGCAATGCTTTTCTTTTTGCCTTTCACCCTTAAAAGCTTGTGGCAATATTGGCGTCTTTTGTGGCAAAATTTAGAGTACATCATTGTTATCGGGCTAAGCGGTCTGGCGTTGGTCAATATTTGCGTTTATTATGCGGGACACACGGCAAATGCTGTGGATATGTCTTTGATTGCCACGTTAGGACCGGTTTTTATTATCATCTTCAACAGCCTTATTAAACACCAATTTCCGCCGTTTCGCACCATCATAGGTATTATTTTGGCCATTATCGGCGTACTTTTTATAATATTGCACGGTGATTTGGAAAATCTGCGCAATTTCGATTTTGTTTCCGGCGACATTTGGATGTTGGGAACAGCTCTTATGTTTGCCACCTATTCCGTTTGTCAGCAAAAAATCTCCGCTCAAATTCCCTCTCTGCTTGTTTTAAGCGCGGCTATTGTCGTTGCCGTTATCTTTTGCACACCGGCTTTTTGGCTAGAACAAGAAGAATCTCCTTTGCCGGAATTATCCGAAAAAGAAATTTGCATTTTGCTGATTATTGGTTTTTTAAATTCCGGTTTAGCCTATTTATGGTGGAATATGTCCATAAAGCGAATCGGACTTGTGCATACCGGAATCATTTATTATCTGCTCCCCGTGTTTGGTTGTGTTTCCGCTTATTTTGTCCTAGATGAAACTCTGTATAATTCACAAATTTACGGAGCGTTATTGGTTATTTCCGGAATTATTTTAGTGGCCTTTCAACCTAAAAAGAGCATTTTGCCGTTACGAAAATAAAACTTGCACAAATCTTTGTTTTTGCTATAACCTAGGCAAAAGGAGAAAATATGCGTATTTTTTATTGTGGTGATGTTGTCGCTCGTCCGGGGCGCGAAGTTGTGTTAAAAAACCTGTCTAAAATTCGTTCGGACTACAAAACGGACGTTATTTTGGTGAATGTGGAAAATGCCGCCCACGGTTTTGGCGTTACCCCGGGTATTTGTCGTGATTTTTTAGATAAAGGTGCCGATGTGCTCGTAACAGGCAATCACTTTTTAAATCAGCGTGACATTGTGGCTTATATTAATGACTGCAAAACCATCATTCGTCCGGCTAACATTCCGGCAGAAAACCCGGGGCGCGGTCACACAATTTTTGAATTGGCCGACGGCAGACGCATTTTAGTTATTCAAGTTCTCGGTCGATTGTTTATGGAAGCGGTTGATTGTCCGGTGCAAACTCTGGAAAATATTCTCAAAAATTATACCTTAGGCAAAAATATTGACGCTATTTTTGTGGATATACACGCCGAGGCCACATCTGAAAAATTATCTCTCGGTTATTATCTGGACGGCAAAGTCAGCGCGGTTGCCGGCACACACACCCATGTTCCCACCGCCGATTATCGTATTTTACCCAATAAAACGGCCTATATCACCGATGTGGGAATGTGCGGAAACTATAATTCGGTTTTGGGGTTTGATATCAACGCGCCAATTAACCGCCTGTGCCGCCGCTATGTCGGAGATCGTCTAATTCCGGCAGCCGGTGATGGCACACTCTACGGAATTTTGGTGGAAACCGATGATAAAACAGGTTTGGCTAAAAACATTCAGCAAATTGTGTTGGATTAAATTTCCGCCGCAAACATCATTCCCTCAACATCTTTTCCGTTTTCTTGACGCAAGGACAAAGCATAGGTTTTTATTTTTTGATATCCCGCTTGTTTCAGCAAGTTTTCAACATATAACGGATTATGCTTATAGCGGCCATTGACTTGGATTTTATATTTTTCTGTTTGCAAATCCGTTTCTACGGAAAATATGACTTTTTTCGCCGTCAATTCATTGATAATTTTTGACAAATCTCCAAAATAGCAAAAAACATCTGCCGCCATCACAGTTTGAAACTCACCTTTGTGCTGTTGTAAATAATCCGCAATATCGGCTTGTTCCAATTTATGATATACATTTTTTTCACGGGCTTTTTGTAGCATTTCTTGCGACAAATCAACTCCGACAAAACTGTTATGAGAAGACTTTAATCTTTCGGCCAACAAACCGGTTCCGCACCCCAAATCCAAAATATTTCCGCTGACATCTGCGGCAATTTCGGCTATTTTATCAACTACGGCATAGCGGATACCGCGCAAAGTGTTTTCATAAGTTTCAGCAAAATTATCAAACAACAAACGGTTATATTCGCTTTCATTTTCGGGATTTTGACCGTTTATCACCGCCCACAAATGTTTGGCGACCAAATTTTCAGGCATTTTTTCATACCAATTTTCCGCTATTTTTCGCGCTTTTTCAGGTGCTTTATCATAAAACAGGGTTATGGTTTCCGCCAAATTCAGGCTCCAATCTGTATGTCGCGGAGCCAAATAAAAAGCGTTAAACATCAAAGCCAATGCCTGTTCATATTCTTCCAACGTTTTAAGGATAATCGCCAAATTATAGCTCAATTCCGGCGTTTCCGGAGAAATTCGCACCGCCGCCCGATATTCTTCCAAGGCCTCAAGAGTACGCTTGCGCTTACAAAGCATATTGGCATAATTGGCATGTGCCTGCAAATTGTTATTGTCTAATTCCAAAGTTTTTTTATAAAAATTTTCCGCTTCGGCATAATTTTCTTTTTCCGCTTCCAAATCGGCAATATGCAAAGAGGCGGCAACATTATGCGGATTTAGCCGCAAGGCTTGATAAAATATCGGCAAAGCTTGGTCTGCCTGATGCAAAGCCAGATAGGTTTCAGCCAATAAAACTTTAATTTCAGCAGCCTCTAAAAGATTGTCAGCCTGTTGCAAAAATTTTAAGGCTTCACTATAATTTTTTTCGGCAAACTCTCGCCTTCCCAAATAATAACAAGGTCGCGCCTCGGTCGGATTTTTTGCGGCCAATTCCAACAGACTTGCTTTGTTGTTTTGCAATTCCGCCAAATTAACCGCGGCATCTGAATAAGCGGAATCAATTTTCAGCGCGTTTTGATAAGATTCGGCCGCTTCCGGCAAGCGTTCCAACTGCCAAAAAACATTCCCCAACCCAAAGTAGGCTTCTTTCAAATCAGGCTTGATTTTCAAAGCTTTTTTATAAGCTTCAGCAGCCTCAAGCAAATGACCGCTTGCCGCCAACGACACGCCTAAATTAAAAAATATGGGAAAATGCTGCGGAGCGGAATCCGCCGCCCGATAAAAATAACCAACCGCCTCACTGTGCAAACCGCGAGTCTGCGCGATTAACCCCAATAAATTAAGCACATCGGCATTTTGCGGCGATGTTTCCAAAATTTGCCGATACAACTGCTCGGCCTCGTTTAACGCTCCGTTTTGCTGTAAAGCCACGGCTTTTTGAAACATCAATTCATACGACATTTTCTTCTCCTTAAAACAGATTTTAGAAGAATTTTGTTAAAAATCCAGACATATTTAGATTTTATACTTGAAAAACTTGTTTTTTTGAGTTATTTTGGCAGCACTTCCGAGAATGCAGATTAGGAAATCTTCTTAATCTCGTTTCCGTATTTTGACGTGGAACTATCGGGACAATAATGTAAACAAAAAAATAAAAGGATTTAAATTTATGAAAAGTATTGTTGCTGCTAAAAAGAAAAACAGCCGCCGTTATGGCGAAAATCTTTGGGGCGATGCTAACAGCCCGTTTAACAAACGTTCTTATGGCCCTGGTCAACACGGTCAAAGAAAGAAAAAAGTTACCGACTACGGCGAACAATTAAATGCTAAGCAAAAATTGAAAGTTTATTACGGAAACATTTCGGAAAAACAATTTGGTAAATATTATGCTGAAGCTATTCGTCGCTCCGGTGATGCCGCTGAAAACTTGATTGGTTTGTTGGAATCTCGTTTGGACAACTTGGTTTATAAAGCTAAATTTGTTCCAACTGTTTTTGCCGCTCGTCAATTTGTTAACCACGGTCACGTTACTGTTAACGGTAAAAAAGTAAACATTCCTTCTTATCAAGTTAAAGCAGGTGATGTTATTGAAGTTCGTGAAAAATCTAAGGGTTTGGCTTTGGTAGCTGCGGCTATTGAATCTCAATCTCGTGATTTTCCAGGTTATTTGGAAGTAGATGCCAAAAAACTTACTGCAAAATATACATTTGTACCTAAGTTTGATGACGTTCCATACGCCGCTATGATGGAACCAAATCTGGTTATCGAATACTACTCAAGATAATCTGCTTTTTAGCGAATTTAGAAAGCCCGTCTTTTGGCGGGCTTTTTTTGTATTCTCTTGACTGGTAAAGTGAATTTTTCTACCAATTTTTAAACTTATTCATTATCCTAAGATGAATATTACTGATTTTATAAAAAAAAGACAAAAAAAATGAAAAAATACACAAAAAAACTATTGACAAAGTTTTTTTGTCCTGATATATAGGGTGCATAAATTAATTGTTATGTGTATTTTTAGAAAGTTTGTTACGAAAAATAAAATTAGGGGTAGGCCATAATGTCACTTTAGATATTTAACCTTTAAATGACTGCCGATTGATTAATTAACTTAAGTTTAATTAAATTCTAGTATTCAGCTAGATTTTAGAGTATGCCGAGACCTCCACCCTTTTAGGATATATTAACTTATCCATTTTATTTGCCAGTTTCAAAAGAAATGAGTTTCCTGATGTTTATCAGCCTTATAATTCTTTCCTCCTCGCTTGTCAGCCTGGAGGTTTTCTTTTTTTTAAAAATTAACATCAAACCAATTTCATACTGGAAATATAAACTCTCGTGTGTTAGCATACAACAAAACTTAACGCTTAAACATAATATAAAATGAAACAACATACACAAAATCACTTCAAAAGCATAATTATTGGCGCGGGTGCCTCAGGTTTGATGTGCGCCGAACATATTTCCGATTCCGGAAGCGTGTTGATTCTAGAAAAACAGCCGCAAATTGCAGCTCAAGCTTGTAACTGTACAGGTAACACCTGCACGGTTGGTTGGAAATATTACTGATTTTATAAAAAAAGACAAAAAAATGAAAAAATACACAAAAAAACTATTGACAAAGTTTTTTTGTCCTGATATATAGGGTACATAAATTAATTGTTATGCGTATTTTTAGAAAGTTTGTTACGAAAAATAAAATTAGGGGTAGGCCATAATGTCACTTTAGATATTTAACCTTTAAA
>CAKQLF010000019.1 GCA_934254585.1 uncultured Alphaproteobacteria bacterium
GCGGGTATAGCTCAGGGGTAGAGCGCAACCTTGCCAAGGTTGATGTCGTGGGTCCGAATCCCATTGCCCGCTCCAATAACAAAAGAAGGTTACCGAAAGGTAGCCTTTTTTGTTATTAGGAGAGGCGGGAAGAGGAGCCACGAAAAAGTGGGTCCGACAAGGACGAGAGGCGGACGGGAGTACGCCGGTGAGGTGAAACCGAGCGAGAACGCAGCGGCAAAGCCAATCCCATTGCCCGCTCCAATAATAAAAGAGGGTTACCGAAAGGTAGCCTTTTTTTGTTATTAGGAGAGGCGGGAAGAGGAGCCACGAAAAAGTGGGCCCGACAAGGACGAGAGGCGGACAGGAGTACGCCGGTGAGGTGAAACCGAGCGAGAACGCAGCGGCAAAGCCAATCCCTGCGCGCGTACCATTAAAAAAATCAAAGGGTTATGTTAATTAATAGCCCTTTTTAATTTTTGAAAATACTACAAAAATACTACAAATTTAAATAAAGATTTCCTTTAATCAGCCTCAATTGTAAAAGGAATAGGATGTATTTAATAAAACACAGCATATAGAATCTGATTTTGATAAAGAGGTAAAAAATTGCTGTAGCAGGAAAATAATACTAATTAGACAATTATATAATGAGAGTTTATTTATATACATACGGATACGCTAAAATCAAACAAGAGAGTCATAAATCAATCTCTATGTTTGATAAAACAAGTACGAAAATTTACAAAGTTTTTTACAGATAGAATTAAATTGCGTTGATTTATAATTTATTATATTATGCCATATAGTTATGTGAGGCTGATAATATGAAACTATACCATTATATTCCCAAAGATAATACAATTAAGACTGACGGATTACAATCATTTGCCAAAAGCAAAACGGTTAATCTTAAAAGCTATTTATGGAGAGATGAAAATCTAAAGACTCAAGAAGATGTTATAGAATGGCTGGAAAAATGTTTTACCGGCCGCAGCCGTGGAATTAGATTTTTTACTGAACCCATTAGGTGGAACGAACAATCAGTTGATTTATTAAAAAATTTTGCAGAAAACAATGTACTTATATCTGTAGATGTTGATAAATTGGATGCCGATGGTTTAATTGAAAGCATTTATGTTTCCCCTCCTCTCGGCGATAAACATCCTGAATGCCTTGAACATCCTGAACTTATGTGCAAATGCGACGAGTTTTATGAAAGACTGGCTTCTGTAAAAGATATTGATATTTCTCCGGTTGACTGGAGTATTTGCAATGACAAACTAGGCCGAAGATTTGCATACGTACGCTACTATCTTCTTGTTATAAAAGACGGCCTAATCCCACCTGAATATATTACGACAGAAAAGCAGAATATGCTTTAGCCCCTATCAGCTGTTCAGTGGGCTCATCGTCAAAGTTGGGGGCAGAGTAAAAAAGTTATAAAAAAATCATTCATCAATTCGTTTGTTTTTCATCATAAATAAGTTAAGCACATAAAACTCTCTAAAATATTTTTTATCTGGATTTTTTCATTTCCTGTTATATACTTCTCTATAGAAATTAGCAGTCCCTCCAATTGTGTTTTGGCGAGCCGATTATATTCCTTTTTTATAATCTTGGATACTGCTTTTACCCCAACTTTGACGTTGAACCAAGCCGCAAAGACTATGATGCCAAACACAAGTATGGAACTTCCATATGATGGCGCAAAGGAAATGATACTTGTGGATAATGTTGAGGACAGTGATTTTCTTTGCCAACTGATAAAAGCAATTTACGAAGAACTCCCGGTGCTGAGAAAAAAATGATACGACCGCTGAAAACAACAGATTTAGACATAGTGATGCAGATATGGCTTGATGGTAATCTGCAAGCGCATTATTTTATTGCATCGGAATATTGGCAACAAAACTATGATTTTGTTAAGCAAATGCTGCCGCAAAGCAAGGTTTATGTTTATGAAGATGAAAAATCCAACCAAATAAAGGGCTTTATAGGCTTGCAAGATGAATTTATCGCAGGCATCTTTGTGCAAAGAGATGCCAGAGCGCAAGGAATTGGAAAGCAATTACTGAATTATGCAAAATCATTGAATCATAGTTTGAGATTATCGGTTTATCAAAAAAATGAACTTGCCTACAAATTTTATAAGCAAAATGAGTTTGAGGTCATCCGTGAGCAATTAGATGATGTTACCAATGAAAAAGAATTTTTAATGCAATGGCAAAAGAAGTAATTTTCACTAAAATGTTAAACAATGTTTGAAATCCGAACAAAGTTTAACATTTTTGAATTTGAGCAAAAGTCTAAAACATACTGAAACCTATGCCAAAGTTGATAATGTCTACGATGTGTGAAAATATATTCCTACTCTTGCAAACAGGTTTGCTGCGAGCAGTGCCTTTCGCGTCGCAGCGGCTCAACCTTCGCAGTAGCTCGGTTTTGCCGGCTATCCGCTTC
>CAKQLF010000020.1 GCA_934254585.1 uncultured Alphaproteobacteria bacterium
GCCTCAGGTTTGATGTGCGCCGAACATATTTCCGATTCCGGAAGCGTGTTGATTCTAGAAAAACAGCCGCAAATTGCCGCCAAAATTAAAATATCCGGCGGAGGAAAATGCAACTTTACGAATTTGGGAGTGTCTGACCAAAACTATCTTTCGTCTAACAAACATTTTGTAAAATCGGCACTAGCTCGTTTTAGACCACAAGACATTCTGAAAATTATGCAGCAAAATCGGCTTAATTATGAAGAACGCCAAAATCGACAAATTTTTGCCTTTAATGCGTCAGACGTTGCGGATATGCTTTTAAAAAGATGTTTAGCCAAACAAGTAAAAATTCAAACAAATTGCAACATAAAAAATATTAGCAAAGAGAATAACGTTTTTAAGATTGAAACAAATTTCGCGGTTTTTACAAGTGATTATTTAATTGTGGCCACCGGTGGTATGTCTTATTCCAAAATTGGAGCCACCGACTATGGATATAAAATTGCCCGCCAATTTGGACACAAAATTATTAATCCACGCCCTGCTCTTGTCGGACTCGTTTCAAAGCCGGACTTACGCAATTTTTGTTCAGATTTGGCCGGAATTTCTCTACCGGTTACAGTCGTAATAGATAAGAAAAAAATTAAAAGAGATTTACTGTTCACCCATTTAGGTGTTTCCGGACCGGCAATTTTAAACGTTTCGCTTTATTGGCAAAGCGGACAAACTGTTTACATAGATTTTTTGAACGGACAAAGTTTTTATACTTTGCTCGAGAAGCAAGCCAAAAAAACAATCAGCCAAATATTAAGTCAAATTATCCCCGCCAATTTGGCAAAAAAACTTGTCGGTGATTTAGATTGCAATATTGAAAATCTAAGCAACAAAAACAAACAATTACTAAATGAAAGACTTACTCATTTCTCTTTTATCCCGCAAAAAACTATGGGATTTGACCGTGCAGAGGTTACCGCCGGCGGAGTTGATGTAAGTCAGATTTCATCGCAAACAATGGAAAGCAAACTTTGCCCACACCTATTTTTTATTGGCGAAGTTTTAGATGTTACCGGAGAACTCGGCGGATTTAATCTGCATTGGGCTTGGGCTTCGGCTAATGCTGTGAAAATTTATGATTAATAAAAAACATACATTTTTAACTTTCCTCTAAAAGTGTAATCAAAAAAACAACTTTTAAAGGAAAGCTCGTATGTGTAGAGGGAATTTTTTATCAAAAGAAAGATTTAGTTATAACTTAAACTTAAGTAATAAAGTACAGCCATACTTAGAACTACAAGATTTACAAAAGTTGTAAATATCGCTAGGTGTTGCCGAGTAAAAATTAAAATAATCTACTGTATAACCAGAAGTATTACCATTTTCGGTCGCATAATTCCTTTTAGTCACATTTAGTATATAAGGAGCTATGGCCTGAGATTGTTCTAAAAAAGTTGCACAATAATTCTGCATTTGTCGCTTTGACATATTAGGTTGAAAAATATCAAACATTAACATATATTCCAAACCATTTGCTTTATGATTCCAGGAATTAAAATATATTCTGATATTGTTTCCGGCTGAATCTTGTATATTATAATCATCAACCATCTCCATACCATCAGGTATAACCCCTATTGTATTCATAATATATGCTGTACTTACATAAGCCTGAGTTTTATTATATTCACGCATAAAATATTCTTTAAGATTTATAGTTTGAATAAATAATTCGGCTATTTGTTGCTTTTGCTTACTAATTTTCCACATTTCCATTGCCTTGGAATAGCCGGCAATGCCGCCAACGGAAAGAACCCCGATGATGGCGAGAACACCGAGCATTTCAATCATTGACCGGCCTAGTTGCATCACTCTACAGTCATCCACGGGCGTAACGCACAGTCTGACCCGTGGATCTAGATTCGCGGGTCTATGCCCGCGAATGAGATTAAAGAAGTGCCCGCGAATACCCCTAAAAAAGTGCCGATTAATGACATTGTGTTCAAAAATCACCTCAAAAACCCGTCTTAAACACCCCATTTTGCCATTTTCTAACACTTTGATTCTCCTTTATTTTTTCTTCTTTTAAAGTCCAATTTAAACCACCGTTTAAAACGGACTCTCAAAAATGGAAAATCAAAAAAATCTCCAAACCCGAAAAAATGTTGAAAATATAAAAAGTTATTGCAATGTTTGCACCTTTCTCCTATACTCCAAAATATAGCAAAAAAGAGTCCAAAAATAACGGTGGTTTAAAACGGACTTTAAACCATATCCCAACTAACTGTTTTAGCCTGTTTTATACTGTTTTTTAGTTTTTACGAAGATAAATTTTATTGATTTATTAAAAAGAGTTTGCTAGACTTTGGGTATTGAATAATTCACCTAATTTTATGAGGAAAGAAAGATGAAAAATAAGCAATCAAAAGGTCTCTCTCTCTCTCTGCAAATCCTA